>CBFCYM010000002.1:0-494363 GCA_965602485.1 uncultured Rhodospirillales bacterium
CCGCGATATGCTTTGGCCTCCTTCTGGTTGTTACTTCCTGCGCTACCGCAAGATGTAGATACTCATACCCTATTTCGTGGTTTTTGACAATCTGCACTCTACATTTTGTTGTGGATAAGGGTCGTAAACCCCAATAAACGCGCCGATTCGCATCTTGCCGGGCAGAATTGCAGCCCCGGAAAGGCCGTATGGGGGTATTCTCTTCGCACATGCAAAAAAATCATTCCGAAGCTGTGTTGCAGCGCGCTATACTCCGCAACCCGGTACCGTGTAGGCATGCCTGCGCGTTGTGCCGGGGCTTTGATATGGAACCGATTTTCAGGGGGCTTGCATGGCCGCGGACACGAAAAATATAAAAACACCGGGCATGGATACCTGGCGTGAAGCCGCCACCAAAGAATACAAAGGCACCGCGCCGGACGATCACGCGTGGATGACGCCCGAAGGTATCGCGGTCAAACCGTTGTATACCGCGGCCGATCTGGAAACCCTTGAATCTGCCGATACCCTGCCCGGTTTTGCGCCCTATCTGCGCGGCCCCCGCGCCACCATGTATACTGGTCGGCCATGGACCATCCGCCAGTACGCCGGGTTCTCGACGGCGGAAGCCTCTAACAAGTTTTACCGCGACAATCTGGCCGCCGGTCAAAAGGGATTGTCCGTGGCCTTCGATCTGGCAACCCACCGGGGTTATGATTCCGATCATCCGCGCGTGGTTGGCGATGTGGGCAAAGCCGGTGTCGCCATCGACAGTGTCGAGGACATGAAAATCCTGTTCGACGGCATCCCGCTCGATGAAATGAGCGTCTCGATGACCATGAACGGTTCCGTGCTGCCGGTGTTGGCGGGTTATATCGTGGCCGCCGAGGAACAGGGTGTTTCGCCCGACAAGCTGACCGGCACCATCCAGAACGACATCCTGAAAGAGTTCATGGTGCGCAACACCTTCATCTTTCCGCCGGAACCCAGCATGCGCGCCGTGGCCGATGTCATCGAATACACCGCCAAGAACATGCCGCGCTACAACTCTATATCGATCTCGGGCTATCACATGCAGGAAGCCGGTGCGACGGCTGTGCAGGAGCTGGCCTTTACGCTGGCCGACGGGGTTGAGTACGTGCGCGCCGCGTTATCAAAGGGCCTCGAAGTCGACGCCTTTGCACCGCGCCTGTCGTTCTTCTGGGCCATCGGCATGAACTTTTTCATGGAGGTCGCCAAGATGCGCGCTGCGCGTCTGTTGTGGGCCGAGCTCATGGCGCCGTTCGAACCCAAGGACCCGCGCTCATCCATGCTGCGCACACACTGTCAGACCTCGGGCGTCTCGCTGACCGAAAAAGATCCCTACAACAATGTCATCCGCACCACCATCGAGGCCATGGCCGCCGTGCTCGGTGGCACCCAGAGCCTGCACACCAATGCGCTGGATGAAGCCGTTGCTTTGCCCACACCGTTTTCGGCGCGCATTGCACGCAACACCCAGTTGGTCATTGCTGAGGAAACCGGCATCACCAACGTGGTCGACCCGTTGGGCGGCAGCTATTACGTGGAAAGCCTGACCGCGTCCATCGCCGAGGAAGCCCGCAAGCTGATTGCTGACGTCGAAGCACTGGGCGGCATGACCAAGGCCGTTGAAATGGGCATGCCCAAACGCGCTATTGAGGAATCCGCCGCGCGCCGACAGGCCCGCGTTGACCGGGGCGAGGACGTGGTGGTCGGCGTCAACAAGTACACGCTTGAGCAGGAAGACGAACTCGACATTCTCGACATCGACAACACCGCTGTGCGCGAAAGCCAGATTGCGCGCCTCAAACATATCCGTGCCACGCGCGATGATGTCGCCTGTCAGGCTGCGCTCGACGCGCTGACCAAATCGGCTGAAACGGGTGAGGGCAATCTGCTGGAACTCTCCATCGTCGCGACGCGCGCGCGCGCCACCGGCGGCGAGATCACGGCGGCGCTGGAAAAGGTCTTTGGTCGCCACGCACCCATCACAACGTCAATCTCGGGTGTTTACGCGGCAGCTTATGAAGGCGATGGAGATTTCGAAGCGATCCGGGGTGAGGTCGCAGCCTTTGGTGAAACCCAGGGCCGCCGCCCGCGCATGCTGGTCGCCAAGATGGGACAGGACGGCCACGATCGCGGTGCCAAGATCATCGCCACGGCGTTCGCCGATATCGGTTTTGACGTGGACATTGGCGCGCTGTTTCAGACACCGGAAGAAACCGCACGCGAAGCCATTGAAAACGATGTGCACGTGATTGGCGTGTCGTCACAGGCGGCGGGTCACAAGACACTGGTGCCGCTGCTGATTGACGCGCTGGCCGCACAGGATGCGGATGATATTCTGGTGGTGGTTGGCGGTGTCATCCCGCAACAGGACTACGACTTCCTGCGCGACAAGGGCGTGGTCGGTATCTTTGGTCCCGGCACGCACATCCCGACAGCGGCACGCGAAATCCTCGGCGTCATCGAAAGCCGCAAGGCGCAGGCTGCGCAATAAAGGGCTTCACGATCAGTCTTCGCGGCGCTTGATCGCCAGCACGTCTTTCAGCTTCTCGTCACGCCACGCGGTCCATTGATCCATGGTGCGTTGTGATGTGGCATGCTTGACCTCGTCGATGACGTGCTCGATGAATTCGGCGCTCATGTCCGGTGTGCCGTGATCGGCCCAGCGTTTGGCCTGACTGGGGCCGAGGTGACGCATGTAGTGTTCGATGCCGCCCGGGCCGCCGCCCATGTGGTACCCGAGGAATGGCCCCATCATGGCCCAGCGCGGGCCGGGGCCTTCGGTGATGCAGGCGTCGATGTCCTCAGCCGAGGCAACGCCCTGTTCCAGTACATAGAGCGCCTCGCGGAACAAGGCCGAGGTCAGCCGGTTGGCGATGTGCCCGGCCATTTCCTTTTTCATCACCACGGCTCGCTTACCCACACCTTCAAACATCACGCGCGCACGCTCGACCACGTTCTCATCGGTGCCGAACATCTCGACCAGCGCCAGCAAGTGCGGCGGGTTGAACGGGTGCGCGATAATAACGCGGTCCTTGTTTATGCAGTCGTGCGCAATGGCGCTGAGCAACAGTGACGAGGTCGATGACGCGATAATGGTTTGCGGTTCGGCCACGGCGTCCAGCGTGGCGAGCAATGCCGCCTTGACGTCTTCGCGTTCCGGCCCGTTTTCAAGGATCAGCGCACAGCCCGCCACCATGTCGGCGGGATCGGTGTGAAAGCTTAGCGTGCCATGTTGATCGGCGGGTAGCGCACCGGGCACGTCGCCAACCGCATGCGCCACAAAATCACGCAACACAACCTCGGCACCATCGGCAATATCCCAGGCCCGCACATCATGACCAAAGGCCAAAAAGTTCGCCGCCCAACTGGCCCCGATCAAACCGGTCCCGGCAATGCCGATGGTAGGAAGTGTAGTGGGGTTGGGCATGGAAACTCTCCGGCAAGCTGAAATTGGATGTGGAGAGTACCGGGATGGCAGCGGAAAGTGAAACGACAAGCGTGCGCTATTTCCCGCGCCACACCTTCACGCCTTTTTCCACGCTGCGACCGACCACGTAGCCACCGACGCCGAGTTTGAGCAGTTCCCACATGTCGGGCGGGATGTCGGCGGCGGGTGTGCAGCGGTACGATGATGTTGCTGGTATGGTTAGATCACCAGTTTTTGGGGCAGGGTTCGCCCAATGGGGATGAACCAAAAAAGCCAGCCTGACCGGGTGCCAGGGGCAGGCCAAGTGGATCTGCAATCGTTTCACGGAACTCAGGGTCAACTGAGGTTGAATCAACCCAGCAAAAATGCCGACCTTTCCAGTCGTAATTTTCTCCGGCTGTTAAGACCCGCCAGCCATTGATGTACTCATTCTCAATTATGGAAAAGTCATCTAAACCTAAATTTCCGGCTATATTGGTTGAATAGGTTCTACCGATATAATGCCATTGCCCATCTGTGTGCTGATAGATGCTCACATTGCATCCTGGGCTATTCCCACAGAAAAAAGTGGATGACGGGGTTACCAGAACTTCTACGACCCCATCATTGTTGAGATCGGCCGTTCCAACGTTAAGGGAGTGAACCCACTCAATTATACCTTTTCCGTGTTTTTCACGCAGGGATTGCCATAGTTCATCTATTAGGCCCCGGTGCTCGCTAGATAGGGTTTCGTATCGGTTTGTAAGATAATTTTTTTCAGCTTTTGCCGTGCTCAAGGGAAATCCAGTAGCGATAAAACACAAATAAATGATCAACCAGCGCATATTGAATCTCCCAGAGTGTTAAGTCTCTACGGTGTTCTGTATGGAGTATTCTGAAACTTGCGCAACCGGGTTTCAATGGACTTGAATACGGCTTCTTCATCCGTACCCAAGTATTGTCTCGATTGCCATCCTAGGTTACGCAATTTTCGTAGGTATAAACTTACCTTTTCAGCACCTTGCCGATGAGCCGCTGCAGCTAGTCCTGCGGGTGTGATAGATATGGTGGATTTCAGGCCTTCAATCGTTTGCCCTATTATACTGATTAGCGCCTTTTGATTTAAGTTGTGATTCAAGGGCCTCCATATAATTGTCGAAAGCAGCTTCTTGCGCGGGGTGGTTTGCCTTAAACGAACTTCTGAGCGCGCGAATGGTTTCGCCGCGCGGGTTGATCCGGCCATCACGACGCAGGGCGTTGTCTTTCTGGAATCCCTCAACAGCCTGTTTCAGGCGTTCTCCATAATATCCGGTTGGCCCATCCGTCTGGGCCAGATCGAGATACCCGGTCTGATCCATAAGAGTTTCAACCTTGGCAATATCGCGCCGGTTGGTTGATACAGCACCGCCGACGGGGCGCGCGAGTGTGAACAGGTTTTTCAGTTCGCTAATGTCCGTATCAACTGATGGAGACGGCATAATGCGGCCAAACGGCTCGCGAAGTCCGCGCGTATGGCGCGGCGGTTTATCAAACATCGTGTTCTCCTGAGTTTTGTATTGAATGGGGGGCGGTGTGTATGTGCACTAATTTCCTCGCCACACCTTCACGCCCTTTTCAACGCTGCGGCCGACCACGTAGCCACCGACGCCGAGTTTGAGCAGTTCCCACATGTCGGGCGGGATGTCGGCGGCGGGTGTGCCGAACAGCGGCACGATGATGTAGTTGTTGCCGATGATGACACCGAACAGGCACATCAGCATGGGCCGCCAGTTGCGTTGCAGCCAGCTATCGCCGTTGGCCTCGGCGCGGATCACCGCGGCGGCTTCCTCGATTTCCTTCATCTGGCCGCTCAGCACCATTTCTTGCAGACGCGCCTTGATGCGCGCGGCCTCGTCCTTGTCTTCCACAGCCTGATCAACCACGGAAAACAATCCGCCGAGCAACGGTCCGGCGATCGCGCCGATAAGGTTCAGCATGGTGTCCTCTCTGTTCTATTCAATATCGTTATAAAAAAGGTGCGCACCGATTTCGGCGCACGGTGCGCGGCCACGTGCCCACGGCGGCGCGACATGTGCCGTGTGGTAATGCGTCGCGCCCGCCGTGGGGTCCTTCAGCGTGCCGCGCACGGCGCGCCGTGCCACGCGCAGGCAATTGCGAAATGCGTGGCTATCGCTGCGCACGGCTTCGATCTTTGCGCGGTTTGGGTCGCTCGGGTTCCAGCACGAGAATTGATAGGCGCGTCGGCACACGGCCTCGACGTCTGCGCCCCACCAGTAATGCCCGCCGCGATCACGCGCACGGCGCACCCGGTTGATGATCACGGCGGCGACGGCTTCCTTGCCGCGCACCAGTTCGCTGCGGGCCTCGCCATAAATGGTGCGCGCCAGTGTATCAATGGCGCTGTTTGCTGATGTGGGGCTCATGCGCCGCCCCCTGCATGCGGACCCTGGCGGGTGGCATCGAGCTTGTCTTCGATACGCACCAGATGACTGGTCAGGCGGCGCTCGACCTCTTTGAGATAGGTGATCGAGGCATAGGACTTGGCGACTTCGAGCTTATAGGCCGCGAGGCTTTCGCGCACGAAGGCCAACCCGGTTTCAGATTCGTGCTGGGCGTCATCAACGGCGGTCTCGAGGTCGCGCCGGGTGCGCCAGATGAACAAAAACAAGCCCGCCAATGCAGGCAGTTCGACGACGGAAATCCACCAGATCAGATCCAGTGTCCACGGGGATGGCAAGGCGGTGTGCATGGGCAACTCCTATTGATTGTGTTGGGCATAAAAAAAGGCCCGCGAAAGCGAGCCGGGTTACAGTTTGAAATCGGTGTTGGCCGTATAGGCCCTGGCACCGCGTCGCCAGTCTGGCGGTCGGTCCGGTGGTGGTCCATCGACGTTACGCGGCAGGCGCATGGGTTCGCTCGACAGACACCCGGCCAGCGCGTCCAGCCCGTCATCACGCATGGCGCTGTTGGCCCCGCCGCCGGGCCGCCAGTCACGCATTTCTGCAATCAATGGTGAGGCCAATACGCTTTCGTGCGCATACAGCCTGCCCGCCGCCAGCGGCGCGTCGATCTCACCGACGATGCGCAGGTCTTTGGCGCGTGAACTGTGGTGCGGCTTGATGGCAGCGCTCAGGCGTTCTGCATCCAGTACAGTGCGCAGCAGGCCGGGCAGGAAGCGCCCGATACCGTTGGTCTCGATGGTCACGGCTGGCAGGTGCAGACGTTTGAGGAATGCCGCGACGGCGCGGCACTGTTGGGTGGCTTCGTCTTCGATGTGAAGTTGTGCCGGGTCATGGCACAGGTATTCGATGGCGTGTAAACGGTGGTTGCCGTCTTCGTCGGTGAACAGTGCGGCGATGACGCTGGCGTCACCACGCCCCGGCGCACCATAGGCCGGGTCCCACCAGCACGAGGCTGATACCAATCTGCGTTCACCAAGTTTGAGCACGGCCTCGCCACCGGCTTCGCGGTAATCCAGTTCGGCGCCGTAAGGTACCAACCGGTCAGGATCGAGCCGTCCTTCGGCCAGCATGGTCGGGCGCAACATCATCTGGCTGTCGAACTTGGCAGGACCTGTGCGTGTGCGTATGGCGTCGATGCGTTCAAGCGGAAAACGTTCGGGCCAGCGCGAGTAGCCCGCGTCATCAAGTATTGGCAGTTCGAGGCGTTGATAACCGTTCAGATAGGGTGGCGTGCCATCCGGGCTTGTTTCGGCGGCGCCGTAAACGGAATCACGCGTGTGCGGTGTGCCAACAAACAGAGACGTCCCGCCGGGTGTCAGCACGTAGCCGATTTCATCGAGGCGCTCGCGCAGGTCTTCACGTTTGCCCGGCGTGTCACAGGTGTTTGGCACCTCCACATCGTCACAGATAACAACGTCGGCGCGGCTACCGGTGATGTTGGCGCCGATGCCTTTGGCCATGACCGACGGGTCGCGCAGTTCACGCTCGCGCACGACAGTGAAGCGGTCTGATGCCCACTCGTCAGCGTGTGCCGGTTTCAGGTGACCGGTCCATGGGTGGCGCTCAATAATACGTTTGGTGTTGCGCACCATGCGGCGTGCCAGGCCATGATCAGCCGATAGCACGATGATGCGCCGCGTCGGGTCAGCGTGCAGCAGCCATGCCGCGAATAACCCGACCAGCGTCGATTTGCCGGCGTTACGAAATGCCATGAGCAGCAACTCGTGCTGCTCGTTGCGCCAGTTGTCCTCCAGCCACTGTGCGATCTCTGCGTGCAGGGGCGGGGTGCTTTGCCCCTGCACGGTATTCCATGTGTCAATGAACGAAATCAGTGTGACGTTGGGTTCGCTCACGGGGCAATGGCGGCCAGATTAATGGTGGCCAATGCATCGGGCGTCGCGGCACTGGTGATCAGGGCGCTTGCCGGGGCATCGCGCAATGCATCGCGCCGTGCGGTGTATGTTATCTGCGCCGTTGCGTCGGCGCTCAGCACAGCATCGCGCAAGGCAATGTCGTTTGCTTCAAAAGCAATAATGCGCTCAGTGCGGATACGTTCGCGTTGAATATCGCGCGCGGCGTTCATATCAACGTCTATCACCGTTCCGCTTAGCTGCCATGCATCACGAAAGTCACGGTTGGCTGGCATGGTAACATCCGTGGCGTTGACGGTATCGACGCCGATTTTAATCAGGGTGTCGGGCATATCTGTTTCTCCAATAAAAAACCCCGCCGGGGCGAGGTGGGGTGGAATGGGTGCGGCCTTATGCGGCCAGTTTAAAAGCGTTTCTGAAGTGTCGATCAGGCGGCACCATGTCACGCCGACAAATCACAAAGCGGCGGCGGTTGCCGGCTGGTGCGTTTAAAACATGTTGTGGGATCATCCACGTTGCGAGGTATTCCATGGCTCCTTCTTCGCTCATGGCCGGGATGGGTTCGGCGTATGGGTGTTCTTTAGGCTCGCCATCGCGGACCATAGCGTCACGCAGATAAGTCTCCACGGGTGGCAAGATATTGCCATGCATCGCCATCGCCAGCCACTCGCCAGACGGCGTGACGATCTTCGCCGGGGCGTCGAGGTCATCTTCATATACGATGCAGTAGTCGGGTGTCGGTTTGGTCTTGAAGAAACCACGGGCGTGAAGGGTTGTCTCACGGTCCCATAGCTTCATGGACATGGCCTCGCCCCTGGTCATAACTTCGGTCATGCCAAGTCTCCTAGAATTACAACGCTATTGGCTGCACCATCATATTCAGTCGATGCTCCATCAGATTGACGATTTATCATTCCAAGCGATCCCGAAGCTATAGCACCTGATTTATAGTGCATTACATATGCATGGGTTCCCGTTGCTGTGGTAACTGACATACCAGCCGCAGTCAGGTTTGCGTCCGCAAAGGCATTCGTAAAGGTATGCGTTATATCGCCGGTGCCGTTATCCGTAACAGACGATATGTTGAGACTATCAATTGAGGCCGGAACGCCGCTTGGCGTATTCCAATAATTACGAGCCTTAGCCGTGCCGTCTGTGACATAGGCCGCGTCAATGCTCTTGAGCGTGGTTGGGTTTTTGATGTTCTGTGTTGCTACGGTACTCATGCCAAATCTCCGAATAAAGCTGCGGAAACAGGCGCATTGTCTTGATTGCTATGTGCAGTATCACGAGTTTGGATGTTAATGCTGCTTGCGCTGTTTCCCGTCGAACCTCGGTGTGTGTGAACTGATTGTGAGGTCATGGCGAATGCAAACTCAGTGAGCGTCATAGCATTTGTTAAATTCATATTGGTTTGCCCCGTCCCTTGGTCCGTCACGCTGGCTACGTTAAAGCTGTCGTAAACCGCTGTCGTTGTGTTCGACGTAAAACTGACGAAAGCTTTTGATGCACTCTGCCCTGTTAGATCAACAGGACCAGTACCAGCAAGGTTACTGACGGCGCTTGTTCGAAGTTCACTCATGAGATCACCAATGTGCCGCCAGAGGCGACGCTAAGAGTTATGCCAGTGGCGATGGACAGCGGGCCTGTTGCCTGAGCATTCTCCGTCGCAGCGATGCTCACATCTGTGTTGAGTTCCTGCTCGTTGACACGGAAGATATCCCCAGCGGATGTCCCGGTGGTTCCGTTTTCGCCCTTGAAGTAACCCCCGCCCGATGCGGGCAAATTGACCAACTGCGAAGCGTCACCTGTTGGGGCCAACACGTCAGTACCGATAACAAGCCCCAGTGTTGCGTGCGCTGAAACGGCATCTGCATCATCGATGAGTGTTGCGCCAAAGGCCGATACCGGTACGGCGTTGTCGGTTCCCGGTGCTGCAATAATGTCGCCGGATGCGTTGAAGCCAAGATACGTATTCGCACGGGCTGTCTTGTCAGGCAGTGCAAGCGTGGCGTCGCCGTCGGTTTCGGCAAGCCGTAGCGTGCGCGTTAATCGCGATCCGGTTTCCTGGATCATGGCAATCAGGCGGTCGAGTTCATCGTTGATGACCTTGGCGCGGAATTCGCCTGATTCCTGAAAGTCCGTGGTGCGTGCGACGCTGAGTTCGCGCACCAGCGTTACCGTTAATGCGGTGGCCGGTGGGGTGGTGAAGGTGACAATACCACCGCTGCTGTTACCGCTACCCGTAACGGCATAATCGGTGCTCAGAGTCTGCAGAACGCCGTCCACATAGATTTTTAGATCGGCGTCATTGAACACGGGGAACGGATAGGCAAAGGCGCTCTGCGTGCCGTCCCCTGTGTATTGGATGCGCGGTGCGATGTCCGCAATCTTGATATGCTCTTCCATGATGGTTCTCCTTGCGTCAGTCCTTAATCAATGACGTGCGGGCAAATCCACTTGTGATTGAGCCCAGTCCGTCAAGCATGGCAAAACGGTTGTTGCTGCGAATTTGGCTTTGCGCCTGTGATGTTTGGCGTGTGAGGCCTGAAATCTGTAAATCATCCATGGCACGTGAATCTGCCAGCCTTTGTTCGGTTTCACGTTGGAGCCCTGCCAGAATGGCGTCGGCAGAGCGGCTTGAAACCAACCCCGACGCGCCAAATCGGGCACGTTGGGCTGCGCTCTTGCGGCGTAATGCATCGCGTGCTTTTCGCTCTTCGATCTGTCTGGATTGCTCAATGGCCTGCAATTGTTGGCGTGCCTGTGCCCCAGCGGCGCGCGATTGCGCCTTGGCTTGTTGCTGGGCCTGGACCATAGAAACGCC
The DNA here is from genome assembly GCA_965602485.1 of uncultured Rhodospirillales bacterium. Classification (GTDB taxonomy): domain Bacteria; phylum Pseudomonadota; class Alphaproteobacteria; order Rhodospirillales; family Casp-alpha2; genus JABJOR01. Next base: position 10,576 of record CBFCYM010000002.1, read on the forward strand.
TGTCGTCGCAGCGCTAGCCATGGCCATGGCCACGGCGGGTTCCATGCCTGTCATGCTCGGTAACTCCTGTTGATATTGGTGAAGGCTTCCTTAGCCGTTTACGGCCAGCTCGGTGGAAACCGATAAAAGGGTGAACGCCAGAGGCGCGTCGTGCTCGATACGCCACAGAGGTTCGATGCCACCTTTGCGCCAACCAAAGGCGCGAATGGTGCGGTCGCCGCTGAACGGTTGTGGCGCAGCATCGAGAACCGCGTTGCCGAGACGTTTGAAGGGCATTTCGGCAAAGCCGCGCCCAACATCAACACGCAAGGCCAATGTATTGTGTAGCCGGAACGTAAAGGCGATGGGGCGCAAACGCGCGCCCTGTGTGCCGCGACCCTCAACCGCAGGCGGCATGGGCTCGATGCGGTGGGTATAGGGCAAGCCAACGTCGATCACACTGACGGCCGATTGCATGGTGATTGTGCCACCGCTGACAATCTGTTCGCTGTGAACAGCGCCGTCGGCCAGAATTTTGACGCTCTCACCTTCAAGATGATCCAGACCGCTCCATGTGCTTTGTGGTGTGCCGGATGCACCGCTTAATGCGCCGTCAGCGTGGCATGTCTCATCAAAACGTTCGAGGCTCCAGGCCCCGTTGCGTTCAACGAGCACGTAACTTGTGCCATCACTTACGGCTATGGCACGAAAGCCGCCCTGGGTTTCCAGACGTGACCATGCGGTTACCTGCTCGGCGCGAAACACCGTTAGCGTTGCGATGCTGCCATCGTTCATGACGAGGTGTAATAAACGCTGCGCGCTGTCGTAGTCCTGATCCACGGGCTCTACGATCAGGTGCTCGGCGAGCATTGCCAGATCATTGGATTGATAGGCTTGCTCAACGTCAGCGAACAGAAACTCGCGCAGACCAGATCCGTCACGCGGCACAAACAGTGTCGCGCCGTCAACGTCGCAGGGCGGCACCGTACGTCCAATGTGCGAACCGATGCGGGTTTGTCTGTTAAGCTGTACGTTCGCCGGGGTCAGTGGATCGCCGCTAACCATCCATTCCGCACCAGAGGTAAAGACCTGCAGGTGGCGGCCGGAAAAAACGGCCCGGATGGCGTTGACTTGATCGGACAAAATTGCGAACTCAATGGCTTCGTCATCCAGCCCGCTACCCAGATCAAAATTATATAGATCGGCTGATTTCGATAACCACAATCGGTTGGGTAGATCGCGTGCGCCGCCGATGACCAGACGGTCCTGATGAAAGCATATTGAGGTGGGCCATCCCCGCACGACTGAGAAAGCCTGTTCTTCCCAGTCTGTTGTGGCGGCGGTGCTGCCCAGTGTTTCCTTGACCAGTGCCTGGGCCTGCGTTGCCGACGTCGCTGCGGTGATTTCGAGTTCTTTATTGCCCAGACGCATGCGCGTGCCGACGTGGGCCGCGTCAAATATGTTACCCGACGCCGTTAGCGTAATTGTGCCTGTGGTGCCGCTTGGTGTCAGGGTATGGGCATCGTCAGTGAACTTATGGTGGGGTTGATATATCCGCCCATCTTTTGCGACAAAGGCCCAGTCGCTGATTGTCCATGCTGTGTCTGAGCTGCGCGTGATCTTTTTTGGCGCAACGTCAGGGTGTGTAAGCAACAGTGTATCGGCGCTTTGAACCCAGTTGATTTGATCGAGCTGTGCCGCAGTCCACGGCGTGGCGATAGAGACAAGTTTGACGTCATCACGGTAAACGTGGAGCTGCCCTTCGCTCAGGGCCAACAGATAGACTTGCTGCGTGTTGAACTCAAAGGCAATCAGTCGGCCTTTACCGGGTAATGTATCGATATAGCGTAAGCCCGGACGTCGGTTGAGGCCGCCCGTGGGATGGATAAAAACATTGCGCAATGCACCCGCGCCATTTTCATGGGCGCGCAGGTCGCCGCGCCCGAGTAGTTTGGGCGATATCTCACCGGCGGTGAAATTGGTTTTGTAGGTTCGTAAACGTGCCATCACGACCTCACGGAAATCAGGTTGAAGTCTTCGATCCGGCCCGGTGTTGCCTGCTGGGAATCCGTGTTCTTGGTGTCGCGGTACAGATTGCCGGCCAGTTTGAACAAGACCTCGGCACGACTGGTGCTTTCGGTTAGCGGGATGCAGAACTCGGCGGCCAATCGCGCAATCAGGGCTTGATCAAAAAATGGCGGGAACGATGTTTCATCGGGCCTGAATATATAGGTCAGCACAACATCTTCGGCGTTGGTGTGCAGGCGTTGTTCGGCAATGCGGTAGGTCAGGCCGCGCCCGCGATGAGTTGGCCCCGCAGACATGGCACGCAGGAAATCAACAGGCAGTTGATAGGCATAGGCGTAATCAGCCACAGGTGTGGCACTTAGCCGTGCCAGAGTGGTTTGCGCGGTGGCAAAATTCCACGGATGGGCCGACAGCAGGCCATCGCGTACCGAGGGATAAAGATTAACTGCGACCTCGGCCTCGGCGGTGCCTTCGTCGAACGAGGTGATGCTCGCCGCGCCGATTTTGAGCAGCGCGCGCGAACACAACGCGATAGAGCTAATCGCCATGGGGTTCTCCTAAAGAGCATGAGGTGTTTTGAAATAAAGTGGGCCGGAGCGTCGGTTAACAGATGCCCCGGCCCATCAATGGCGCGGTCGTTAGGCTGCTGCCATAAGTCCTGATGCGCTCAATGCATCAATCAGTGCTGCAAGCTGTGTACGGCATTCCGTATCCACGGTTGCACCGCCGCTGGGGTCAGCAACAAAGGCAGCCTTGTTCGGCTGGCGACCAAGACTGACCACACCGGCGGTGATGGCATCAACACCGACAACGCTGGTTGCCGGCGTGCCATCAGAGTCGACATTGATCAAGATCAGATCATTGGCGCGCAGGATATCGGCGGCGTCGTTGAAGTAGTCGGCGGTTTCGATGATTGCTGTAGTGTCGGTTGTCGCATAGTGCCACAGGGTGAAGCCATTGGCGTAGGCAAGTACGCTTAGGTTTTTTGACAGATAGGCCATTGTGTTCTCCAGTTTTACTCAGGCTTCAAGGCAGCGCATGGACACCACGCCGGCAGCATCGATGAGACAGGCACCCTGGCTCATCAGATTGTTGACGAAATGCGCGGCGCGGTCGCCATGCCAGGTGACGTCGGTTTTGACCTCTGCGCCGATGGCATGGCCAATGGCTGTACGGTGGTACCAATAGCAATAGCGAACGTTGGCAGGTTTGCTCAGGCCAGAGTGAGGAATCCACAGCGCACCAAGCCAGCGTTTGGCCTGGGTGCCGCGCCACGGCAATTCGCCCTCACCGACATAATCGGCGTTGGCAAATTCCTGAATGCCCAACAGATCAGACCATTGCTTCCAGCCGACCACGGCGTAGCGTTCGCCATCGTCCGGAACATCGGCTTCGCCCAGCATCTCAAACGCGGTGAGCACCTTGGCTTTGGTCAGGCCATCGGTTCCGTCACCGGCGTAATTGGTCGAGGTATCGAACTGGGTAATGACCATTTCATCGGTCTTGCGACCCAATGCATAGGCCCCGGCGCGCGCGGTGATGGTGCGTTCGCTGGTGTTACTTTTCAGTTCGTCGAGTGAGTCCACCCAGTCACCGGCATAGTAATCGGTAAGCTGGCATTCGATGGGGGTGTGGTCGACATTCATGACAGGCACTTTGCCGTGGCGTGCCTTGGTGCTGGCGGTGCCTTTGCCGACCTTCTGAAAGGTGGTAGACGCACCAACGATGCTGTCTTTGACGCGCACGGTATTGCGCAATTTGGAGCCCATCTGCTGATATTGCAGGTGGACGTCCGCTTGGAAGTGCTTCACGAACGATTGTTCGACGGATGTCGACATCGCAATCTCCTTTGTGATTTCGGGTGTACGTTGAGCCGTTATCGCCAGGGGCGGCGGCATATTGCAGGGTTCGGGCCACCGAGCAGGCGGTTGTCCGTTCCGGTTATTGGTATTTGCGTGCAGGCCACGGTCGGTCCTGCGCGCAATGTGCGTGCTGGAAAATAGAAAAAAGAGCGGTTATGTTCCTATGCAGGCGTAACTATTGCGCGCTGGAAAGACAGACTTTAAATTAAACCCAAGCCAAGGGAGCAGCGTGCGCGTGGTTTCGAAAAGCCAATCGGTAAACAGCAATGCGGTTGAACATGAAACCGGCGAGCTGTTCGGTATGTGTCTGCAGGCCTTTCAGGCCTTTAGCGGGCTTCCGGAATTATCCGAAGACATGCGAGTGCTGTCGCTAAACGCCGAACTGGCAGCGGGCCGAGGTGGCGAAAAGGGTGTCGCCGTGCGGGCGTTAACGCAGTATACGCGCGAGCTGGTGTACCGCCTGAACGGTATCTGCAAAGAAATCCTGTCGCTAAAGAGTCAAATGTACCGTCACAGTGCTGGTGCGCTTCGGGTTTTGCGTCAGAATGGCATGATGGAACGTGCCAGCCTCGCGGTTCAAGAGGCGCACGCCGATGCTGAACGCTCAATGGATACGCAACGTCATATTGGCGATACCCAACAAGAGTTTCTCGATACCACCCTCGATGAGGTGGGCAATATGGTCAATTGTGTTAATCAGTTATTCGATACCAGTAAAAATGTTTCTGGTGTGGGTACGCAGGCTGCCAGCATTTCAACAAACATTGCGATCGAAGCCGCCCTGTCCGGACAGTTCGAAGAGGAGTTTCGGCAGGTGGCCGACGCTATGCAGGAATACGTCGATCAATTACGCGATATGGCAGATACGGGTGGTCGATCCATTCGGGATGCGATCTCTATTGGTCAAAATTTGCAGCAGCGAGCAAGTGTGACGCTAAGTGTAAGGTAAGCAGAGTAACGTAAAGCACGATAACGATATGGGAATGAAACATGCGTAGTCAGGTTTTATTTAAACAAGATGATCACGTCTGGTACATGTTTGGTCAGGATCCGGCTAAACCGGAAAACATCATTGATTCAAACCAGATTGTAATCTGTTCCGGGGACGAGACCGTATTGCTCGACCCCGGTGGCATGGAAATTTTCCCAAGCTTTCTCGCGGCCCTGACCGAGAAGGTCAATATCGATTCCATCAAACACATATTTCTATCCCATCAGGACCCGGATATCGGTTCATCCCTGAGCCTGTGGCGGCGCGTTTGCGGCGATGATGTCAATATTTACCTGCCATGGATGTGGGCCGGGTTTATTGCTCACTTTGATGCCGAGGCCAATGTGACCTCGGTGCCAGATGAGGGCATGGTTATTCGTCTGAAGAATGGCCGGTCACTGGATTTGGTGCCGGCGCACTTCCTGCACTCACCGGGCAATCTCAATTTATTTGACGCTTATAGCCAGCTGTTGTTTACCGGCGATATTGGTGCGGCATTACTGCCGCCCGGGCCGCAGGGCAGTTTTCACGTCGAAAAATTCGAGCAACATACCCAGTACATGGAAGCCTTCCATAAACGCTGGATGGGCTCTACGGCGGCACGCGATGCCTGGATATCCCAGGTTCGCCGCTTGTCTCCGGGTATGCTGGTTCCACAGCATGGTCTGTGTTTTAGGCGTGACGATGTAGACAAATTCCTTGATTGGTTCGGTGCGCTTGAAATTGGCGCGGGTGTTTCCTCTATGCTGAGCGATGACGAACGCAAGGATGCGCCACGTGTCGTTGCGCGCGTCGCCACTGAGGAACCTGTTGTTGAAATCGAGAGCCAGCCCTCCAAGCCGGTTAACGATGATGGTACGTTCGTTATCAAGGATGATGCGCCGTTGTTTGCGAAATTGGGCGGTGCTCCTGCGGTTGATATCGTTGTCGATGCCTTCTACACACGCATCACATCCGATCCACGGCTATCGGCATTCTTTGAGAACGCCGATATCGACGCGTTGAAGCGTATGCAAAAATCCTTTATGGGCGTAGCTTTTGGCGGCCCTGATGGATATAGCGGGCGTGATCTGCGTGCGGCACATTCGGCTCTTGTTGAGCAAGGTATTAACGACAGTCATTTCGATATTGTGGCCGCTCATCTGCGCGGCGTGCTGGAAGATTTCCAGGTTGATACGGAATATGTCACCGAAGTCATGAACATCGTTGAATCGGTTCGTGATGATATTCTCAATCGCTAGGCTCTTGCCCAGAGATTAAATATTGCCGTCCAGCAAGGGGCTGTGTGACGTATCGCCGGTGCTGCCACCATTAAGCGTGCGGCGGATGGCGGCCATGGTTGCATCATTGGGTGCGACCCTGCCGGTTTCTGGCAGATTGTAGCGCTGTTGAACGGCAATAATGGCCTGACGCAAGCGCTCTCCATAAAATCCAGTCGGCCCATCGGTCGCGGCAAGATCAAGTTCGCCGAGCTGGTCCATTACGATTTCAATGCGTGCCACATCATCGGGACTGTTTTTGCCGTTAGGGCCGATCGGGGCTTCCAGCTTCAGAGCATCATTCATATCGCGAAATCTCGACTGGCTGCCATCGTCAGGTAGCATGCGGCCAAACGGATCGCGCTTACCCTGTGTTTCGCCTGACTGAGCGTTGATGTTGTCATTCATGATTTTTCTCCTGTTGGTGGTGTGAATAAAAATCGGGGGCCATGTCCGGACACGGCCCCCTCATGGGGCGGGAGCGGCGGAAAGGGACGCGCTCACCGCCGACAGTTATGACGGGTACAGGGCTTCAAATCCGCGCCGGACGCGGGTTACATAGGTTGGGTCCTGATCACGCCAGTAGCGTGGGTTTTGCATCATGGCGCGCAGCTCGTTTTCGCCCATGGCCACGCCAGCACTGTCATGATTGCGTACCATCGTGGGCTCACCGGAATTCATCATGCGGTGCATGGCGATGACGCCTTCGCTGCTGAGTGACAGGGCCTTGAAGGCTTCGCCGGGCAGGTTGGCCGTACCCCAGGTTCGCAGTTGCCGGGAAACCTCACCCCACTGACGCTCGCCACCAAAATGTGCGCTCAGCTTTGCAGCGTGGGCTTCGTGCTCCATTTTTTGTGTCATCTGTTGGGCCAGCGGCGTCAGGTATTCGTCGGCCAGTTCGTAAGCCAGCTTGGCCTGATCGTGAGAAAATCCGGCTGCATGCAGTCGTGCATTAACGGCCGGGTCGGGTGCCAGGGATGAATTTCCAATATTGAGTTCGTAATCATCGGGTGTGTCTGGAATACGTGTATCTTGAGAGCCGAGACGCTTTTCCAGTTCGCTATAGGATTTCGCCAGTGCCTCGGTACGCACTGCGCCACTGTCTTCATCCCAAAATTTCTCGGGCACGTGATCTGGGCGCTGTGGCGTGTCGTTCATCGGCTGTGCGCCAGTGTCAGGGCCTGCAAGTGCCTCTGGTTGCACGGTTGCATCTGTTTCCATGGTGTCGGTCCTTTCGTTATTTCGGTTCATCCGATATTTGTGTGGGCGCTCATGCGTTCCATGTAAGCGACCAATGCGCGTTGCCCCTCTACGTAACGCAAGGTTGTGTCGCTGACGTCGGGGCCGAATGTGCGTGCCCGCGTGATCGCATGAAGATGGGCAAGTACCGCAGCGCCGTCGGGGTGGGCGAATAACCGCGCAAAACATTTTTCTATGTTCTGGTCGTGGGCTTGTGTGTGGATTGGTTGGGCGTTTGAACTGTCGAGCCAGGCCCAGACATCATCGTTTCCGTTCATGACAAGACCTCTTCAACCGGTTCGTCCGCTATGGTCTCTGCCATGGCGTCTGCGGGCGGTCGTATCAATTCGGATGGCACGTCAAAGGCCTTGGCCAACCAACGCGCCATGGCGGCGCTGTCAACTTCAGCCTGGGCTTGCGGGCCTAGCGCACTGAGGGCTTCGATCCAGTGCATGGCGTCACGCGCTTCATGGCGGGTATAGGCGCGCGCAAGCGGTGAGCGCCATTGCAGGGATACAGCCCGACCGTCCACATCAATGTGCGGAATGGTGCCGCGCCGTGACAGGATATCGAGCGCACGCTGCATCAGCGGTGCGAGCAACTCAGATTGCAGGCGGCCATAGGTCGCGCCGAGCAGACGGGTCATTTCTGACGAGCGCTCGAGAACCTCGGTCGCCGTCATGCGCGGCGCATCAATCTGACCGAGGCTGTCGGCCAACAGGGCCTTGCGAATACGCGTGCGCAAGTCCTCAAGCACCAATTCCGATACGTCGAACCGTCCGGGTGCTGCGAGCGGCGTCAGGCCCTGCGAGCCCACGGCTTTGGGAATGATGGTTCCCGGTACGAGTTGCACCATGGCAGGGTTCAACACGCCATCATCATCGGCCTGCCAGATACCGGTTACCGCGATTGAGGCATTTTTCAGGATAAGCTCAACCACCTTGTTGGCCGTTTTGATATCGGGAAGGGCCTTCATGACGGGTGAGCGCCCATAGATTTCTCCCGGTGCTTTTAGCCAACGGAAATTGATAAACGGCGACACATTAAAGCGCCCCTCTGCAAGGGGAGTATCGTTATCCTGTGCCGTGCCGCGTGTCGCATCATCACGCTCAAGGATGGCGTTATAGGTATGGCCTGCCCCATCCGTGAGCGGGCTGACACTTTCGATCACAGCAATGCGGCGCTCGTTTGCGGCTCCGCTCGTGCTTGTGTTGATGTCTTGTTTGTCCGTGTCCTGTTGCGCGGCATGGGGGAAGCGTTTTGCAAAGGCCTCCGGGCTCAACTCCGTGCGCCGGTAGGTGACGTCGAGACGGCCATCGGCACTTTCTTCGAACGCTACCTGGGCGAGCGGCACGGCGGTGAACTTGAAAGCACTGGGTTGATCAAGCGGGGCTTCCTCAAAGAGCAGGCAAGCCGTGCCCACGGTCACGAGATCAAGGAAGCACTGGTGCATTTCAATGGCGAAGTTGGAGCGTTCAAAGTGGCCCCGGATTGCTGCGTTGGCTTGATCAAGGGCGGGCTGTGCCTGGGCCGCAGCTTGTGGCGAGGCTTCACTGCCAGCGCTCAGAGCAAACCACTGTCCCCACGGTGGCGTCAGTTCGCCGAGCAGGCTGGCTGCCAATTGATCCACGGCATCGGGTGCGGTGCCGTCGAACAGATTAACGGTCTTGGATGTGCCCGGTGTTGTCTGCGCAGAAATGCCATCTTGCTGTGGCAGAGCGTAAGCGTAGCATTCACGCCACAGTGGTTCCCAGCGCTCGCGGCGTTCACGTGCACGACGGTAGTTTGCGGCGCTTGTGGTTGGACTGCTTTTCGAAGGTTCCGAGTGCATGGCTATTCTCCAAGCAGTGAAAGGCGCTGGGCGCTTACATCGTTGAGTGACAACAAACCGCGCGGCGAGGTGGCAATCGTGCCGCGACGGCCACGACGCTTGCGCGCAATGGCTTCGCGGCGTCGCTCGTCTTCTTGTGCGGCACTGTCATCGGCGGTGGGCAGTGGTGGTGGTGGCGGGGGGCTAGGCGCGCTGAATAATCCACCCATGGGCAGTTCTCCTTACATGTCTGTGTACGGTGGGTGTGAACAAAAAAGCCCGCCGCTGGTTGGCGGCGGGCTTTGGACGCACGTGTCCTGTTCGCTGAAGTTATGTATAAACAGAATTAAAGCCTAAGTCAAGGATTTTTTTCCGTTCCTTAAAAATAACCATAATTGATATGGTGTGATGATGGCGCGGCGATGAATTCCAAGCAGGCGTTTGATGGCTTCAACGCAGGTAAAGAGCGCAAATGGTGCCGGCTTGCGTGGTGGTTCGTGAAGCTGGACAATGATCGCGCGGTAGCCGCGTGCGCGGTACCAGTCTGCCAGTTCATTGGCGGCCAAGGGTGGTAATGTGTGCAATGTGGTGCGGTGTGACAGCGGATCCATGATCACCCAACCGGCGTCATTGGCAGCTATGGCAAAGCAATGGCGAAAGCCGCGGCGCAGGATACGCAGCCAACCGATGTTGCTCTGATCACTGAACACGACGACCACAAGGCCGGTGCTCAGGGTGTGCGGTGTGTCTGGGCTATTGGGCATTTTGAACAAGGAACCCTTTGCTGCGCCAGACAGATGACAGGCGATCGAGGGCTTCGCGCCAAATGCGTGCGGCGCGCTGCTCCTCGTGACAGCGTACATCGGGTGAACGCTCAATCAGGGCAAAACGCGACAGTACACGAAGGTGATCCGTATTCAGGTCACGACGGCGGTGTAGCGTCATGGCGCTATGATAAAGATCATCGGGGTCGCACGGGCGGGCCTGTCCGAGGAGTCCGGGTTGCGGGCGAACGCCGTCGCGGCGCAGCGCCTGACAACGCGCAAACCACAGCCAGGCCTGTTCGGCATTATCAAAGAGAACCACGCTATGTGATGTTACGTGTGATGCATGTGGGCGGGTCAGAAGGCGGGTGTTGCGGCGCATAGAAGGCTCCTTTTAGGGTAAATAATCCTATAACACTAGTTAAATTGAAATGTAAATGAATAATCAGAATATCTTCCTAATGACGCATGCCTGTCCATATATGACAATGTTCCCATGTTGAAACATTCAGATGTCTGGGCCGCCATAGACCGATTGGCGCGCGAGTATGGCCTTTCGGCCTCGGGGTTGGCGCGCAAGTCGGGCCTTGACCCCACGACGTTTAACAAAAGCAAGCGGGTGACGCGCGACGGTAAGCTGCGTTGGCCGAGCACCGAGAGTGTGTCGAAAGTGCTTGAGGCAACAGGTGCCGCGCTGGGTGAATTCGTGTCCTATATCGGCGACGCGGAATCCGGCGGCGTGTTTCGCAACGTACCATTGCTTGGCATGGCGCAGGCCGGCTCTGAAGGTTATTTCGATGATGCCGGCTACCCCATCGGCGGGTCATGGGATGAAATCCCGTTCCCCAGCGTCGGTGATCCGCATGCCTATGCACTGGAAATCAGTGGCGATAGCATGGAGCCGGTATTCCGCGATGGTGACACCATTATTGTTTCGCCTGGTGCCAGTATCCGGCGCGGCGACCGCGTGGTGGTCAAATCGCGTAATGGCGAAATTCTGGCGAAACAATTACGCCGCCGCACGGCACGCAAGGTCGAGTTGCAGTCCCTGAACCACGATCACGATGATCGTGCGTTTAATGTGGATGAGCTTGAGTGGATTGCCCGCATCGTCTGGGCCAGCCAGTAAACATCCAATTCTGTTTCAGTTGAACATCAGTCCATAGCGAAGGGGATGCCACATGGGCAAAGTCGCACTATCGGGTCAGAAGATGACGTACGTCGATGGCGAATGGCGTGAAGGTAACGTCAATGTCATGGCGCCACTTGATGATGGCGCATGGCTTGGTGCCACGGTGTTTGATGGTGCGCGGGTATTTAATGGCGTGGTGCCGGACCTTGATCGTCATTGTGCACGCTCAATCCGCTCGGCTGAAATTCTTGGCATGTCACCCAAGATCACAGCGGCTGAGATTGAGGCCATTGCGCGTGATGGCTTCAAGCTGTTTTCCCCTGAAAGCGCTCTCTATGTGTGTCCATTGTTTTACATGCGTGAGAGCTTCTTCGGGCATGACCCGGATGCCACACAGTTTGTTATGACAATCTGTGAAGCACCCATGCCCGGAGAAGAAGGGTTCACGGCTTGCCTGACACGCTACCGCCGTCCATCAAGGGACTCTGCGCCAACCGATGCCAAGGCCTCAAGCCTGTACCCGAATGTTTCGCGCAGTGTCCGCGCGGCCAAAGAACGCGGTTTCGACACTTCGGTGATGCTCGATCCCAATGGTAACGTGGCGGAGTTTTCCTACACAAACCTGTTCATGGCCAAGGATGGCGTGGTCCACACGCCTGCCATCAACGGTACGTTCCTCAACGGCATTACGCGCCAGCGTGTCATCAATTTGTTACGCGAAGACGGTGTACAGGTTGAAGAGCGCGCCATTGATTACACCGAACTGGCAGAGGCCGATGAACTGTTCAGCACCGCGAACTATTCAAAGGTCACGGCCTGCACGCGTCTGGAAGAGCGTGATTTGAACACGGGTCCGTTATACGCACGCGCGCGCAAACTCTACTTCGAGTGGGCCAAGACCCAGCCGGTCTGATGAATTCGGTTGATCGGTTCGATCAGGCGCTGAGGTCTTCACCGGCCAGAGCGCGGCGGATAAGGTCAAGCGACTCACTCAGGCCATAAAGCGCGAAGAACGAACCCATGCGCGGCCCCTGTGACTGTCCCAACAGAATTTCATAGAGCGCCTGAAACCACGTTTTCAGATCGGCAAAGGCCTCGCGCTTACCGATATCATAGACGACGCTCATGATATCTTCTGCACTGCTATCAGCAGGCAGGGCTTCAAGTTCAGTCGCTAGATCACGCAACGCTTCGGCTTCAACATCGCTCGGCGCGCGGTATTGCTTCGCCGGGCGGATGAAGTCCTGATAATAGTTGATGGCGTATTCAACCAGCTTATCGAGGATTGGCGCGTTTTCGGGCGTGGCTTCGGGTCGGTAACGGCTGATGAAGTGCCACAGCACGGCCTTGTCCTCGGTATGGCAGACACTGGCCAGATTGAGCAGGATATTATAGCTCAGGTGAGCGGCCTCATGGGGCGGTTGGCCGCGATGGATGTGCCACGCCGGATTGGCAATTTGCTTGTCGAGTTCCTGTTCGGGGTATTTTTCGAGATGGCTGAGGTACTCATCGACGTTCTTTGGGATGACGTCGAAATACAGCCGTTTTGCCGTCTTGGGCTTTTGGAACATGAACAGGGAGAGGCTTTCGGGCGGTGCATAACGCAGCCATTCCTCAACCGCCAGACCATTGCCGCGAGACTTGGAAATCTTTTCACCATTGTCGTCTAGGAACAGCTCGTAAGAGAAGCCCGATGGCGGCGCACTGCCCAGAATGCGGCAGATCTTGGCCGATAGTTTGACGGAATCGATCAGATCCTTGCCGGACATTTCATAATCCACGCCGAGCGCGTGCCAGCGCATGGCCCAGTCAGGCTTCCATTGCAGCTTGCAATGACCACCGGTGACCGGGGTTTCGACCTTTTCGCCGCGCGCGTTCTCATAAACAATGGTGCCGGTGTCGGGGTGGCGCTCGATGATTGGCACCTGCAACACATGACGGGTTTCCGGGCAGATCGGCAGGAACGGGCTATAGGTGCTGCTGCGTTCTTCACGCAGGCTCGGCAGCATGACGTTCATGACCTGATCGTAATGGCGCAATAGTCCCAGCAGGGCTTCATCAAACATGCCCGAGGTGTACATATCCGTGGCGCTCTTGAATTCATACTCGAAGCCAAAGGAATCGAGGAACGCCTGTAGTCGTGCGTTATTGTGCGCACCAAAGCTATCGTGCGTGCCAAAGGGGTCGGGTACTTCCGTTAGTGGCTTGTTCAGGTGGCCTTCAAGCATGTCCTTGTTGGGCACGTTATCTGGCACCTTGCGCAGACCGTCCATGTCATCAGAAAACGCGAACAGCTTGGTCGGGATATCGCTGAGTTGTTGGAACGCGTGGCGTACCATGGATGTGCGCGCGACCTCACCAAAGGTACCGATATGCGGTAGACCGGACGGGCCATAGCCGGTTTCAAACAGCACGTAGCCTTTTTCGGGGGTCTTGTTGCCGATGCGTTTGAGCAGCTCACGCGCTTCGGCAAAGGGCCACGCATTGGCATGCTGGGAAAGGCTACGGATATCGCTCATCGGTTTCACCGGTTGGTTTGAATGTCAGGGATGCCCACCCACAGAAACGGTGGGACGCCGGGAAACTACGGGGCGTAGCATTCCACGTCAATCGTGATCAGTGCAGGGCATGGCGTAGAATGGTTATTTCCAGATAGATTTGCCACTGCCTGGCAAGCCATAGGCTTGCCATTTGCGTGTGACCTCGTCGATGATGTCGTTGCTCATGGCGATCTTACGGCCCCATTCACGCTTGGTTTCGGGTTCCATCTTGGCTGTTGCATCGATACCCATTTTTGAGCCCAGACCGGACTCAGGCGCGGCGAAGTCGAGGTAATCAATCGGCGTGTGCTCAATCATGGTGACATCGCGCGCCGCATCAACATTGGTTGAGATCGCCCAGATCACATCATTCCAGTCACGCGGATTGATATCGTCGTCCACGATGATGACGAACTTGGTGTACATGAATTGACGCAGGAAGGACCACACGCCGAGCATGATCCGCTTGGCGTGGCCAGGATAGGCCTTTTTCATGGACACCACGGCGACGCGGTATGAGCAAGCCTCGGGCGGCAGCCAGAAATCCACAACCTCGGGAAACTGCTGTATGAACATGGGCACAAACACATCGTTCAGGGCTTCACCCAGCACAGAGGGCTCGTCGGGTGGGCGGCCTGTATAGGTCGATAGATAGATCGGATCTTTGCGGTGCGTGATGGCGCTGATCGTGAAGACCGGGAAGGACTCAACCGAATTGTAATATCCGGTATGATCGCCGTAGGGGCCTTCTTCGCCGTATTCTTCAAGCGAGACATGACCTTCGAGAATGATCTCGGCTTGCGCCGGGACCTTCAGCGGAACGGTTTTGCAGTCGACCAATTCAACCTTTTCGCCGCGCAAGAGCCCTGCAAATTGATACTCCGACAAGGTATCGGGCACCGGTGTGACGGCGGCCAGAATGGTGCCGGGGTCTGCGCCGATAACCACGGCACAGGGGATCGGATCACTGCGTTTTTCTTTCCAGCGTGCGTGATGCTGCGCGCCGCCACGATGCTTTAACCAACGCATCAGTGTCGTGTTGGGGCCAGTTACCTGCATGCGGTAAATGCCGAGATTGAAATCGTCGCGCTTATCGCCATCCTTGTCATCCGCGCCGGGGCCTTTGGTAACAACCAGCGGCCAGGTGATTAACGGTGCGGGTTCACCCGGCCAACAGGTTTGGATGGGCAATGCGGCAAGATCGATATCATCACCGCTCAGCACAACATCCTGACAGGGTGCGGAACTGACGGTTTTGGGCTTCATGGCCATGAGCTTTTTGACGAGCGGCAGCATCTCAAGCGCCTCACGCCAGCCGCCCGGTGGTTCGGGCTGACGCAAGAAGGCAATGGTCTCGCCGATTTCACGCAAGTCACCCGGCTCACGCCCCATGCCCCAGGCCACGCGTCGCACGGTGCCGAACAGGTTGACCAATACAGGCATGTCATGCGGCTTGCCGTCATCACCGATAACATTTTCAAACAACACAGCCGGACCGCCCTCGGCAATGATGCGGGTCTGGATTTCGGTCATCTCGAGAACCGTGGATACGGGCTCGCTGACGCGCACCAGATCGCCGTCGCGTTCGAGCCGCGTTAGAAAATCACGTAGAGAAGCGTAAGCCATCGATACAGCCATCCTTGGGTTGTCGTCACATTGACACCATGACAGCCAACAAGGTCAAGAACATTAGATGTTTACGGACATCGCATGCGCCAGCAACCAATTCGTGTATACCCATGTTGAGTGTTGTGGGATACCATATACAAAAGGTCGGTTACTATGGTTTCTGAGGGGCACAGTGCGCTCGTGTGATCCTCGTCATATGCATGCCGGTTATACTGGGGTATGCATGGGGGTGTAACTTGGCACAATCGTGTGCTGGACAATGCGGATATGAACAACGTGACCTCTGAAACACAAGGCCGCAGCGAGGCGGGCGGCGCCAATTTCCAGCGTCTGATCGAGATCGGCATTGCGCTCTCAGCCGAGCGTAATCGTGACCAGCTGATGGAAAGCATTCTTCTCGAAGCCAAGGGCATATGCAATGCCGATGGTGGTACGCTTTACTTGCGTACTGAGGAGAATTCCTTGCGTTTCACGATCATGCGTACCGATTCGCTCGGTATCGCGCTGGGTGGCACAACGGGCAAAGACATCACCTTTCCGCCATTGCCGATGTATGATTCCGAGACGGGCAAGGCCAATCACAAGAACGTTGCCACTCATGTGGCAATTTCCGGTGAATCCACCAACGTGCCCGATGCATATGTTTCCGATGAGTTCGATTTTTCCGGCACCAAGAAGTTTGACGAGGGCACGGGATACCGTTCCAAGTCATTCCTTACCGTGCCGCTGAAGAACCACGAAGGTGACATTATCGGCGTTTTGCAGCTGCTCAATGCGCAGGATAGCGATACCGGCGAGGTCATTGAATTTGATTCTGCTATTCAACCATTGGTCGAGGCGCTGTCTTCTCAGGCTGCCGTGGCGCTTGATAATGCCATACTGATTGATGCTCAAAAGAAGCTGTTTCGTTCGTTTATCGACCTGATTGCATCGGCCATTGATGCAAAGTCGCCCTATACCGGTGGTCACTGCCAGCGTGTTCCCGAACTGACCATGATGCTCGCCGACGCCGCAGTCGCAGATGCCGCTGGACCGTTTAGCGAATTCACCCTCAACGCCGAGGAACGTGAAGAACTGGAAATTGCCGCCGCACTGCATGACTGTGGCAAAGTCACCACGCCCGAGTACGTCGTTGACAAGGCGACCAAGCTGGAAACCATTTATGACCGTCTGCATGAAGTCCGCATGCGCTTTGAGGTGGTTAAGCGCGACGCCGAGATCGAATATCTCAAAGCCGTCATGGATGGCGGCGATGCTGATGTGCTCAAGCAGCAATTCGACGAGAAACGCGCCAAGCTCGATGATGATTTCGCTTTTATTGCGCAAAGCAACGTTGGCGGTGAATTTATGGCTCCGGAGCGTGTTGAACGCGTGCAGCAGATCGCCGGACAAACGTGGATGCGGACACTCGACGACCGGATTGGCCTGTCCTATGAGGAAGCCACGCGCAAGGCGCGCACACAGGCCCCAAGCCTGCCCTGTGAAGAAAACTTGCTAGGCGATCGCGAAGACCACATCGTTTATCGCGATGGTAATGAGGGCGATACCTATAGCGAAGATAATGAGTACGGTTTCAAACTCGACGTTCCCCAGCACCGCTACAATATGGGTGAGGTCTATAACCTGTGTGTCGGGCGTGGCACGCTGACCGAGGAAGAGCGCTTCAAGATCAACGACCATATCGTGCAGACCATTATCATGCTGGAGCGCTTGCCGTTTCCCAAGCATCTGAAACGCGTACCGGAATACGCCGGTGGGCACCATGAAAAGATGGATGGTACGGGATATCCTAAAAAGCTGAATCACAATGACATGACCATACCTGCGCGCATCATGGCGATTGCCGATATTTTTGAGGCCCTGACGGCAGCAGACCGGCCCTATAAGGCACCTAAAAAGCTGAGCGATTGCATCAAAATTATGTCGTTCATGAAAAAGGACGCTCATATTGATGGCGAGCTGTTTGAACTGTTTTTGTCATCGGGCGTATATCTGAAATATGCTGAGCGATTCCTGCAACCCGAACAGCTCGACGAGGTGAACATCAGTGCTTATCTCGGTGGCGGCGCAGATGGTTAGGGCGCTGCGATGTTGAACGATCCCCATTACCGTGCGCGTGGTTATCCTTATGCGATCCCGGCGTGTTCTTATGTTATGGCGAGCGGCGAGCACACTCTTGTCGACCATGATGATGTTCTGGCGGAGCTCGATGGCCGTCGCCCGGTGCTAGCCGTCGGATCAAACATGTCGCCGCAGCAACTGGCGCGCAAATTCCCAAAACCCGAAGATGGTTCGATGCCTGTGACGCGCGCGCGGCTACGCCATTTCGATACAGTGTATTCCACCCATTTCAGTTCTTACGGTGCCATACCGGCTACATTGTTTCCGTCGCCGGGTACGGAGGTCACGTTGTTTATCAACTGGCTCGACCCCGAGCAGGAAGCCCGCATGCATGAAACCGAGATCGCTGGTGGGGGCTACGGGTTCTTTCGTCTCGATGGTTTGGAGATACAGGCCGATAACGCCGAACCGCTCGATCATGTTTATGTCTACCTGTCGTGTCGCGGCGCGTTCAATATCGATGGCGCGCCTGTACCCATGGCGGCGGCGGCGGCCGATAACCGGCGCTGGGGCGCGCTGCATCAGGACGAAATTCAGGACCATGCCCGTCGCACTCTGGCATCACATATGGATACGCATGATTTTATCGCGCAAAACATTGATGATCCTAAACGACGCGGCGAACGCACAGATGCATTACATGCCACGGCATTACCGTTTCACTATGCACAGATGACGGCGATAGAAGGTTAAAGCGGGATAACGTGACCTGCCACGATTGCGGCAAACAGCAGCAACCCGAAATCACGGTTGGATTTGAATTTTTTCATACAATCGGCGGCGTTGTTGACGTCGACTCGCACGATCTGCCACGCCAGATGCGCGGCGCATAGTCCCAGCCCAACGTAAAACGGCCAGGGTATAGCGCCGAGATACCCTGCCGTGCCAATAAGCAAAATCGCCAGCGTGTAAAACCCCATAAGCCAGGGGACGGTGTTGTCGCCGAATTTAAGCGCCGTGGATTTCACGCCGATCTGGATGTCGTCTTCTTTATCCTGATGGGCGTAGATCGTGTCGTAGCCCAGTGTCCATGCAACCCCGGCGGCGTAAAGTGCTATGGCGGGCCAGTCCAGTTGGCCGCGCACCGCGCTCCATCCGAGCAAAGCACCCCAGTTGAACGTCAGGCCGAGAATGAGTTGCGGCCAATACGTGAACCGCTTGGCAAATGGATAAAGCACCACCAGCCCGAGCGAGGAAATGCCGAGTACCATGGTGTATGTGTTGAACTGTACCATTACGGCTAGACCACACAGCAGTTGCAGGGCGAGGAACGCAACGGCCTGGGGTACACTGACAGCGCCGCTGGGAATGGGGCGCAGGGCGGTGCGCGCCACCTTGGCGTCGATATCACGATCAACAATGTCATTGATGGTGCAGCCAGCCCCGCGCATGACCAGTGCGCCAATAGCGAATAACGCCATCAGGCGCACATCGGGCCAACCGGCTGTCGCGGGATCAACGGCCAGCGCAACGCTCCACCAGCATGGCAACAGCAGCAGCCACGTACCGATGGGCCGGTCCATGCGCGCCAGAACCAGATAGGGGCGAATGACGGCAGGAGCGAAACGATCAACCCAACTGCGGGCCGGAATATCGCTGGCGGCGTGTTCTGGTTGCACCATGAGAGCGGGCTTCGTGACAATGTCATGATTAGGGCTATAAACAGCGCCAATATGGCACTGCAAAGCGTATGGGGAAACACCTCTTGCAATGCCCATCTTTTACAAAGTTCGAGCGTGTTACGAAAACTTTGCCTATGAATATACATATGGACCAGCCAAGACCCAAAATTCGTCTGTTCGTTACGGCTGACCTGAGCAATGGCGGCGGCGTGACCCTGTCAAAGGATCAGTCCCATTACGCTGTGCGGGTTATGCGTCAGGGCGTGGGTGACGCCTGCGTTGTGTTCAATGGCCGTGATGGTGAGTGGCTGGCCCGCATTGTCGAGGCCGGAAAATCTGCCTGCCAGCTCTCGCTTGAAACGCAGTTGCGCCCGCAAACGCGTGAATCCGATCTTTGGTTGGTGTTTGCTCCGATCAAAAAATCACGCCTCGATTTTCTGGTGGAAAAAGCGACTGAACTGGGCGTGACACGCCTGTTACCAGTGATGACACGCCACACGGATGTGAGCCGTGTGAATATTGAGCGCCTGCGCGCGTCGGTCATTGAGGCCGCCGAGCAATGCGAACGTTTAAGCGTGCCCGAGGTCTGCGAAGCGGTTGCTCTCGAAAAATTGATCACGGCATGGCCAGTCGATCACACACTGTTTGTGCTGGATGAAACAGGCCGTGGAACCCCGGTTTCCAAAGCGTTCGCTGCACATGCGGCGGCGGGTGGCGAGGCTGCTCTGCTGGTCGGCCCAGAGGGCGGCTTCAGTGCGTCAGAGCTTGACGATTTACGCGAACTGCCGTTTGTTAGCGCCGTCGTTCTTGGGCCGCGCGTGCTGCGCGCCGAGACGGCGGCACTGAGCGCACTGGCCTGCTGGCAGTCCATTGCCGGTGACGGTTGCGAGGTACGGTTGCGCTGACCACCTTATGAGGTGGCTCTGACTTTCTATGAACCCGATTGGATAGATACATGGCGAATTCCCCGACCCCGCAAAATGCTGAACCTGTTCTCGATAAACGCGATCTGGTGGATTATATCGCGCAGGGTTGCAAGCCGACCGAGCGGTGGCGCATCGGCACCGAGCACGAGAAATTTGCCTACCATCGCGATGACATGTCGTTGCTCACCTATGAGGGTGATCGCGGTGTGCGCGCATTGCTTGATGGCTTTATGCAGTTTGGTTGGGAGCCAATCCTTGAAAAGGGCAACGTCATTGCTCTGAAAAATGATGGCGGCGCGGCAATTTCGCTGGAACCCGCAGGGCAGCTGGAGCTTTCCGGCGCACCGTTGGAAAACATTCATCAGACATGCGGCGAGGTGCATGAGCACCTGCAACAGGCCAAGGCCATTGCCAAGGAACTGGGCATTGTGTTCGTTGGGCTCGGTTACCGCCCCGAGGCTCACGACGGCAATATCCCGTGGATGCCCAAGGGCCGCTACAAAATCATGCGAGAATACATGCCCAAGCAGGGAACGCTGGGGCTGGAAATGATGCAGAACACCTGCACGGTGCAGGTCAATCTGGACTTCGATACCGAGGCTACCATGGTCGAGATGTTCCGTATCGGTATGGCGCTACAGCCTGTCGCCACGGCATTGTGGGCGAACTCGCCGTTCAGCCACGGTAAGCCAAACGGTTTCCTGAGCTATCGCAGCCATATCTGGACCGATACGGATGCTGATCGTTGCGGTATTCTGCCTTTCGTGTTCGAAGATGGCTTCGGGTTCGAGCGCTATGTTGATTATATGCTCGATGTGCCGATGTACTTCGTCTATCGCAACGGTGAATACATTGACGTATCAGGTCAGTCTTTCCGCGACTTCATGGCCGGTAAACTGCCCGGTTATCCCGGTGAATACCCCACCATCAAGGATTGGGAAGATCACCTGAGCACGGTATTCCCTGAGGTTCGCCTGAAGAAATTTATCGAGATGCGCGGCGCCGATGGTGGCCCGTGGGCGCGGCTGTGTGCCTTGCCCGCATTCTGGACCGGACTGCTGTATGACAGCGAAGCGCGCGCCGAGGCCTCTGCCCTGATTGCAGACTGGACGCTGGCCGAACACGAACACTTGCGTGCCGAAGTGCCGCGCACGGCGCTTAAAACAGCGTTCCGTGATGCCAGCGTGCGTGAACTGGCCCTTGATGTTCTGAAAATCGCGCGCGGCGGTCTATGCCGACGCAATCGCACTGATAGTCTGGGGCTTGATGAAACACACTACCTGCGTCCGTTGTTTCAGACGGCTGAATCCGGTCTGACCCCGGCTGATGAACTGCTGGCAGCCTATGAGCACCGTTGGGATCAGTGCATAAAGCCGGTGTTTCAGGAATACGCCTACTAGGTAAATCGTCACCTGTTAAACGTTATATTAGGATTTGACGCCTTAGATGTCATAACGACGCCGCGCGCTTCATTGTGACACCTTGGGCGTCAACATGACGTGTAAGGTGACAGCATGACGCATGCGAACCGTATCGAAGTCAATGCAGCGAATGATACCCGGCAAAGTTCACAGCAAATTGCCGCAGACATTATAGCCAACCTGCAGCCACTCTATAAAAACGCCATGAAATCGGGTGGTCGACACAATGATACCGGCATGTCGGCGTCCATGCGCTCGGTTATGGGGTGTTTGTGGGAGCAAGGCGCGCAGACGGTGCCGGAGATGGCACGGCGTCTCGGTGTTGGACGTCAGTTCATCCAGCGTGTGGTCAATGATTTGCTTGAGGGCGCTCTGGTTTCACGCTTCCCCAATCCGGCGCATCAGCGATCATGGCTTTGTGATCTGAGCGCACGTGGACGTGACGCCCTTGGCCGCGCCAATGATCGCGAAGGCCAAATGCTGGATGTGGCGATTAACGGCATGGACCATGATGACCTGCAAACGTGCCTGCGGGTCCTGACGCAATTATCCATGGTGTTTGGTGTTGCCGCGCAGAGCACGGCGGCAGATAAAATCAAAGCTAGCGCAACGATGCAGCAACCTCTGCCCAAAGAGCCGAAGTTTTCGATTAATGACGTCCAACCTACGGAAAAAATCAGCAGTCCGAAACCCGTGCTGGACTGGAACGGCGGTTATATCCGTGCGTCGAAAACCGGTAATGCTGCCTAAACGGCCGTGCCGCCGACGGTCAGTTCGTCGATCAGGATAGTGGGCTGACCAACACCGACTGGTACACCCTGGCCGTCTTTTCCACAGGTACCGATACCGGGATCAAGCTCCAGATCGTTACCGATCTTTGAAACCTTGGTCAGCACATCCGGACCATTGCCGATCAGCGTCGCGCCCTTGAGGGGGCGGCCAACTTTACCATCTTCAATTTCGTAGGCTTCTGTGCAGTTAAAGACAAATTTACCCGAGGTAATATCGACTTGGCCACCGCCAAAGGTTACAGCGTAGATGCCCTTGTTGACGCCCGATATAATGTCATCGGGCGCGTGCTCGCCAGCCAGCATAATAGTGTTCGTCATGCGCGGGATCGGCGAATGGGCGTAGCTCTGGCGACGGCCGTTACCAGTAGACCCTGTGCCCATCAAACGCCCGTTCAACCTGTCGTGCAGGTAACCTGTCAAAATGCCGTCTTCGATCAGGGTGGTGCGCTGGCTTGGTGTGCCTTCGTCATCAACCGTGATGGAGCCGCGTCTGTCGGGCATGGTGCCGTCATCAACCACGGTGACGCCCGGCGCTGCGATGCGCTGGCCCATCAGACCGGCAAAGGCAGATGTCTGTTTGCGGTTAAAGTCACCTTCGAGCCCGTGACCAATGGCTTCGTGCAGCAAGATACCCGGCCAGCCAGCGCCGAGCACGACGGGAACAGCACCTGCCGGGGCTGGCACGGCTTCAAGGTTTACAATGGCTTGCCGCAACGCTTCATCTGCGGCGTGCTTCCAGCTTTCGGGCGAGACGTAGGTGTCATAGGCGCAGCGTCCGCCACCACCATATGAGCCGGATTCCATGCGGCCATCCTGTTCGACCACAACCGAGACACTGACGCGAACCAGCGGACGAATATCGCCAACGCGAAAACCACCGGCACGGATGATCTGCACAGCCTGCCACTGCCCCGATATCGAGGCACTAACCTGTCGCACGCGCTCATCGCTACCCCGCGCATAGGCATCGATATCCTGTAACAGCTTGACCTTGGCATCAAACGGCATGTCCGAGAGGGGATTGTCCTCGACATAGAGCCCCTGATTGGTGCCTTGCGGGTTACCCGCAACCGTACCGGAATGGCCTGCCGAGACAGCAGCAACACTCGCTGCTGCACGCTTCATGGCGTCTTCGCTGAGGTCTGATGCATGGGCATAGCCGGTGGCCTCGCCCGCGACACTGCGCAGACCAAAACCCTGTGCGGTATCGTAGCTTGCACTTTTCAGCTTGCCGTCGTCGAAGGTCAGGCTTTCGCTTTGGCGGTATTCCAGAAACATCTCGCCGTCATCGCTACCCGACATGGTGTCGTCAACAATGCGTTGGGTGCGCGTCTTGTCCAGACCGGCCTTACCATAAAAAATCTCATCGGTGGTTGCGAGGCCTGTCATAGCGCGTTCCCTGAAATTGTATTGGTGAAATTGAACCTCTTATATAGTGTACCGACTGCGTGATGACGAGAGGGCATCGTCAGGGATTTTCAACTTATCTGCACACGGGGACGCATTATGCATGTTGTTTGTGGTGATCTAGGCGTGTGTTATTGTATGCGGTCGCTAATTTGATACCGGGAAATCGTAAAGGGTCATGAATTGCTGAAAACGCTCTGTGTATTGTTTTTTGTGCTGGGTATGAGTGCTGGTGTATCCCATGCAGAGGAAGATACGCCACCGTTGCCACCGCTTGCTCAGGTTCATTTCTTCCCCTTTGAGTATGGGAGCCCGGGGCCGGAAGACTACGTTTATTTCACGCTGTTCCTTGATCCCGTCAAGTGGACGGACCTGCTTTCGCTCTGCAAGATGGAGCCGCGCATCCGTGAGGCCGTTAATAGTCTGCTTTTAGGGCGCAGAGACCTTCATAAGATGGGGGTGGAAAACCCTTATATGAAAAAAGCCTCGGCGGCATTGCACAAGCGTATTAATGCGGCAACCGGCGGCAAACTGGTTAAACGCACCGTTTTTATGCGTGGCGAGATCCTCAGTCCAGCCAAACCTATTGAGCAGCCATCGGTGCCTAATCCGTTAAACTGCGCGAAAATATTCTTTCAGGCCAAAAGCATCTCTAAACCTGACGACTAACGCGCCGCAATGTAACCTTGTCATACGGGGTGTTTTGGGCGTATATCATCCCACACGTGGTGATTTGGTCGACCGGCTTGCGACCACGTTAAAAAAACTCGCTAAAATGGTCCTTGGTTCGCGAAACCCTGGCCATTTTTGAGTCAGGGTCTTTTTTTGCCCTAAATAATTTGTGCTGCCGGTCGCTCGCAGAAGGGTTTGAGACAATGCCGATTAATAAAGCCGTACAGGATACGTGGCGTTCGCAGACAAAGCTGGTGCGCGGCGGAACACACCGTTCGCCCAATGCCGAGACCAGTGAGGGGCTGTTCCTAACGTCAGGATATGTTTACGAGTCACCGGAAGAAGCCGAGATGGCTTTCAAAGGCGACAAGCAGCGATACATCTATTCGCGCTACGCCAATCCGACCGTAAGCATGTTTGAAGAGCGCATGGCGCTGATGGAAGACGCCAAACATTGCGTTGCCACGGCCAGCGGCATGTCGGCCATGTTCTCTGCGCTCGCCTGCCAGGTGCAGGCCGGTGACCGGGTTGTGGCGTCGCGCGCGCTGTTCGGTTCATGCCTTCATATCCTGAATGAGTTGCTGCCTAGATACGGTGTTGAGACCGTGTTGGTTGATGGTACGGATCTGTCGGCGTGGGAGGCTGCGCTTTCCAAGCCAACCAAGGCCGTATTCATGGAAACCCCATCGAACCCAACGCTGGACCTTGTCGATATCGCGGCAGTTTCGGAACTGGCGCACAAGGTCGGTGCCATGGTCATTGTCGATAATGTATTTGCCTCGCCGGTCCTGCAAAAACCGCTGAGTCTGGGCGCGGATATTGTGATGTATTCCGCGACGAAGCACATTGACGGTCAAGGGCGTGTGCTTGGCGGTGCCTTGTTGTTCAACAACACCGACTTTCTTGAAGATCAGTTGAAGCCTTTCATGAAGCACACCGGGCCGTGTATCAGCCCGTTTAATGCATGGACGCTTCTAAAGGGGCTTGAGACACTTGATCTTCGCGTGCGCCAGCAGTGTGCCAGCGCGGCGCAGATCGCATCATTTCTGGATGATCACCCGAATATATCACGCGTGCTCTATCCCGGCCTCGACAGCCATCCGCAGTATACCCTTGCACAGAAACAGATGGCAGCGGGTGGAACAATGATCTCGTTTGAGGTCAAGGACGCCAAGCAGGGCGCGTTCAAGTACCTCAATAATCTTCAGATGATTGATCTGTCGAACAATTTGGGTGATACGAAATCACTGACTACGCACCCGGCGACAACGACCCATCAGAATTTGTCAGAAGAACAGCGGGCTGAATTGGGAATTACCGAAGGACTGGTACGCTTGTCGGTGGGGCTGGAAGACGTAAACGATATTATTGATGATATGTCGCAGGCCTTGAACGCTTTGAACTGATCAAGGTTTTAGAAATGCCGGGTTAGCGCTGTGCCCAAGGCAGCCCGGCAACTTTCCAGCCACCGCTCGTGCCGCGATGGCCGGTTTCATTCTTGTCGCCTTCAAAGCCTTCAAGCACGTTGAAGCAGGCGGTGTATCCGGCTGCCGTCAAGGCCGCCGCCGCAGATTGTGAGCGCTGGCCTGAACGACACAGAAAAAGAACCGGCGCATCAGGGTTCGGTGCATGGGCACGAACCTGTTCTACAAAATCCTCGTTCACGGCCATCTCTGGAAATTCGAGCCAGGCGACAAATGCCATCTGTTTGCCAATGCCGCTCAAATCAGGAAATCCGACAAAGGCCCATTCTGCGGTCGTGCGCACATCGACCAACACACTGTTGGGGTCTTCTTGTAAAATCGCCATTGTTTCGGTGGGTGTTTTGTTGCCAGCATAGGGAAACGGGTTCATGTGGGGCTCTGCTCATTTAAATTTTAATCAGGCGACATCATAGAAAAATAATCAGACCGTGCAATAGACACATTACACGTTGTGCGGCAGACATGGTACTTTGACTACAATCAAGGCATTGTACCGAGCGCTGGGTATTTTCGGCATAACGCATTTTTATCATGCACTGTTCGGGTGACACGATGACACCATCAACGCTCATATTGGAACTGGCCCACGGTCTCGCCTTTGAGGACCTTTATAGCCGCGCCGGGCTATGCCGGATTGATGAGCTTTTCATGGCGCACCTGCGTGGTGTGGACGCGGATATCACTGATCGTCTGGCGCAGGCACGTGAACATCATGCAACGCTCGACCAGAAAGCGGAGTCCGACGTTCTGGTCGAGGTTGCGCCGCATGTCGATGATTTCATTGCACACCTGTTTGCCATCACGCCGAGCGTGCGCGTGCGTGCGACCGAGCATCACGGCCTGGCACCGATGTTTATGTGTCGGCGCCTTTTCGTTCAACGTGTGGCATTGAAAAAGTTCAAGGCCGATGAGGCCGCCACATTTAACGGCGCCGCATTGCAAGCCGATCTAAGTATGCGACTGGGCGGAGCATTTGACGAAATCGCCTACGCCAATGCCGTGCTGGCATGGATGGAGGACGAGGACGCACACGCCGAAGACCTCGATATCGCGGCACGGTTTGCTGCATGGCAGGTCCATAACGGGCGGCACGCCGGCAGTGTCCTGTTCAAGGAACCCACACGCATTGACCCGCTCAACCTGGTGCCTGAGCTACACGAAATTCAGGTCGCGGACGTGGATATGAAGGCCATGGACGCGGACCACTTGCATGCCCGGCCAGGTTTCAAGCTAACCGATCAGGGCGGGGATTTGGCCGATTGTCTGAGTGAAGCGACCTACTGTATTTTCTGCCACAATCAGGGCAAGGATTCGTGCTCAAAGGGCCTGCGCGACAAAAAGACCGGAGACTTTCGCAGCAGCACCTTTGGCGTGCCGCTGACGGGTTGCCCGCTGGAAGAAAAAATTTCCGAAATGCATGTGCTCAAGGCCGATGGACATTTCATCGCTGCCTTGGCCGTGGCCGTGATCGATAACCCGATGATTGCCGGAACGGGCCACCGCATCTGCAATGACTGCATGAAGGCCTGCATTTATCAGAAACAGGAACCCGTCAATATCCCCATGGGTGAGACGCGCACGCTGCACGACGTTTTGGATCTGCCATGGGGGTTCGAGATTTACGGGCTGCTAACACGCTGGAATCCACTTAATCTTGCTCGCCCCGTGCCGAAAGAGGCCAGTGGTCGCAAGGTGCTGGTGGTCGGCCTTGGCCCGTCGGGTTTCACGCTATCGCACCATCTGCTGAATGACGGTCACGCGGTTGCGGCCATTGACGGGGCAAAGATCGAGCCGCTGGACCCGGCATATTCCGGCGTTACGGCAACCGGTGAGCACGTGCCCTTCAAGCCTATTCATGACATTGCTGAAATTCGCGAAGATCTGGATGACCGGGTCATGGCCGGGTTTGGTGGTGTGGCGGAATACGGTATCACCGTGCGGTGGGATAAGAACTTTCTGAAAATCATTCGCCTGCTGCTGGAGCGCCGCCGTGAATTCGCCATGTTTGGCGGCACCCGGTTCGGCGGCGCGTTGGCTGAGGATTCTGCCTATGCCATGGGCTTTGACCACATCGCGCTGTGCGCAGGCGCGGGAAAACCCACAGTGCTGGGCATTCCAAACGGTCTGGCGCCCGGCGTGCGACAGGCCTCGGATTTTCTGATGGCGCTGCAATTAACCGGTGCGGCAAAAGCCGATTCCATTGCCAACCTGCAAGTCCGCCTGCCTGTGGTGGTTATTGGCGGTGGTCTGACCGCAATTGATACGGCCACGGAATCGCTGGCCTATTATGTCGTGCAGGTTGAGAAATTCCTGTCGCGTTATGAGATTCTGTCTGCGGAAAACAGTGAGCAGGCTGTTCGTGCGAATTGGTCTGAAAGCGAAGCCTCTATCGCCGATGAATTTCTGGACCATGCGCGTGCCCTGCGGGATGAACGCAGGGCAGCGGCAAGGGACGAACGCACGCCACGCATTCTGGAAATGTTGCAGGGTTGGGGCGGGGCCACGGTGGCTTATCGCCGCCGTCTGATTGATGCGCCGAGCTATACCTTGAACCATGAGGAAGTCGGCAAGGCCATGGAAGAGGGCGTGTGGTTTGCTGAATTATTATCGCCTGTCGCGATTGACATCGATAGCGATGGGGCGGCGTGTAGTATACGTCTGGAACGTCAAAGCGTTGATGAGGATGGCAAGTTATCGAGCACCGGTGAAGGCGTCAGCCTACCAGCCAAAACGGTGCTGGTTGCCGCAGGAACCCAGCCCAATACGGTGTTGGCGCGCGAGCGTGGCGGCGTGTATCAGCTTGACGGTAAATACTTTCATGCCGTTGACGAACAGGGCCAGCCTGTAACGCCAGACCCTATCGCCAAGCCATCACAGCCGCATGTGCTCATGGCGTTGAACGAACATGGCGTGGATTTCAGTTTCTTTGGCGATCTGCATCCGTCCTTTAAGGGCAACGTGGTTAGCGCCATGGCGAGCGCCAAGCAGGGTTACCCGGTGATCAGTCGCTCGTTGACCCGCAGGCGTGATTCCGGCGTGTCGGTTGATCAGTTATTTGAACATCTGCGCCATAGCCTGCGCCCCACGGTGCACAAGGTTAGGCGTCTGGCACCTGAAATTGTCGAGGTCATTCTGCATGCCCCGCGTGCAGCACGCACGTTCCAGCCCGGCCAGTTTTACCGCTTGCAGAATTTCGAAACGCTGGCCCCGCGTGTGGACGGCACCACGCTGGCTATGGAAGGGTTGGCGATGACCGGCGCATGGGTCGACCGTGAACAGGGACTGGTGTCTGTCATTGCGCTTGAAATGGGCGGTTCGTCCAATCTGTGTGCGCACCTCAAGCCCGGCGAGCCGGTGGTGCTCATGGGCCCGACAGGCACACCAACCGAAATTCCAACCGATGAAACCGTGGTGCTGGTCGGTGGGGGGCTGGGTAATGCGGTGTTGTTTTCTATCGGGCAGGCTCTACGTGCGCGTGGCTCGCGCGTGCTGTACTTCGCTGGCTATAAAAAACCCGGTGACCGTTACCACGAAGACAATATCGAAGCCGCCGCCGATATGGTCGTGTGGTGCTGTGATAGCGCGCCGGGGTTTGAGCCCGCCCGACCACAGGATCGGACTTTTGTCGGTAATATCGTTGAGGCCATGCTGGCTTATGCCAA
Organism: uncultured Rhodospirillales bacterium; assembly: GCA_965602485.1. Classification (GTDB taxonomy): domain Bacteria; phylum Pseudomonadota; class Alphaproteobacteria; order Rhodospirillales; family Casp-alpha2; genus JABJOR01. Next base: position 39,915 of record CBFCYM010000002.1, read on the forward strand.
CGAAGACCTCGGCCCGGTGGGTATCGCGCTGGAAGAGGCCGATCGCATTATTGTTATTGGCTCAGACGGTATGATGAATGCGGTAGGCCGCGCCCGCCACAACGCGCTAAAGGATCATATGAAGGCAGGTCATATTGCCATTGGCTCGATCAATTCACCCATGCAATGCATGATGAAGGAAATTTGCGCACAGTGCCTGCAACGTCACGTAGACCCCAAAACGGGCGAGGAGAGCGTGGTGTTTTCGTGCTTTAATCAGGATCAGCCACTTGATGCCGTGGACTTCGATAGCTTGCGCGGGCGATTGTCGCAAAACGCGGTTCAGGAAAAGTTGAGCACGCAATGGATCGTGCGGTGTCTGGAGCACTTGAAGCCTGGCGCTGAATGACCCATAACCATACCCGTAATTAATAACACCTGATTTGGAAATCCAAGGCACCCCGTTGCTATCGTGTGCGGGGCCTTTTCCACGATATTTGATGGGAACAGACTTGTGACGAATGGTGACGAGCGGCTGACTCTACTGAATGATTTGCTCAACAAGGCGCGTGCCGCCGGTGCGGACGCTGCCGATGCGGTGTATGTGGAGGGTGTCTCCATGTCGCTGGCGTGTCGTCTGGGTGAAACGGAACATCTCGAACGGGCCGAAGGTGCTGATCTTGGTCTGCGCGTATTCAAGGGCAAGCGTCAGGCCATTGTTTCGTCATCAGACGTCTCGCCCGGTATTCTCGGGGATCTGGTTGAACGTGCTATCGCCATGGCGCAAACCGTACCGGAAGACCCTTATTGCGGTATCGCCGATCCTGATCAGATTCCCACGGGAGAATTACCTGATCTCGATATGAGCGAGCCGGGTGAGCCGAGCGCTGATGACTTGAAAGCGCGCGCGCTGGAAACCGAAGATGCAGCACGCGCGGTTGCCGGTATCACCAATTCCGAAGGGGCAGAGGCCAGTTGGGGGCGTAGTAGCGTTGCCATGGCCGCCACCAACGGCTTTAGCGGTATTCGCGAGGGCACGCGCTCAGGCGGCAGTGTTGCTGTCATTGCCGGTGAAGGCACGGATATGGAGCGCGATTACGAATACGAAAGCGCCATTTTCGCCTCCGACCTGACGGACCCCGCCGAATTGGGGCGTCGCGCAGCGCAGCGTACACTGGCACGCATGAACCCGCGTAAGGTGGGATCCTCACAGGTGCCGGTGATTTATGAACCACGTGTTTCCGGATCAATTCTGGGGCACCTGTCAGCCGCTATCAACGGCTCGTCCATCACGCGTGGCACCAGTTTTCTGAAAGAACGCATGGGCGAGACGATCTTTCCCGAGGCCATCAATGTGATCGATGATCCGCTGCGTGTGCGCGGCCTGCGCTCCAAGCCGTTCGATGGCGAGGGCCTTGCCACGACACGGCGTAACATTATTGAAAACGGGGCGTTGCAGACCTGGATTCTTGACCTGCGCTCGGCACGCCAGTTGGGCCTGGAATCCACCGGACATGCATCACGCGGCACCTCGAGCCCTCCGGGCCCGGGTGTTACCAACCTGTATATGGAAGCTGGTGTTTGCACGCCCGAAGAGCTTATGGCCGATATCAAGGAAGGTCTGCTGATCACCGAAATGATCGGTTCCGGGATCAACTACGTAACGGGTGATTATTCACGCGGCGCGACGGGCTTCTGGATTGAAAATGGCAAGCCGGCCTATGCGGTCAGCGAGATTACCATTGCCGGAAACCTGAGCGATATGTTCGCCAATGTACGCGCTGCCAATGATCTGGAATTCTGCCGTGGTAGCGACGCGCCGACGTTGCGGATCGACGGCATGACAATCGCGGGTAAATAATTCACCGATATTGACGCCATCTGGTTCGAGTCACCGCGACATGCTAATGTCGCGCAGTATTTCAGCTTGGAAGTAAGTCTTTGAACACAAAGCCGGAAAAAAGCCGGAGCAGTTATACCTCGACCCGCAGCCTGATTGCTCGGTTGGGGCGCGAACACTTGCGCCCATATATTGGCTGGTTAATGCTGGCTGTGTTTTTCATGGCTATCGTTGCAGCCACGACAGGGCTGAGTGCCTGGCTCATGGAGCCCGTGGTCAACGAGCTGTTTATCGGCCAGAAGCGCGACATGTTGTGGTTGGTCGGCGGGGCCATCGTTGTCACCTTTGCGCTCAAGGGTGCTGCAAATTACCTTCAGGTTGTGCTTATGAGCTTCGTCGGCCTGAAGATCGTTGTTGATTGCCAGAACCGGCTCTATGCCCATATGGCGCACATGGACCTCAACTTTTTCCATTCGAACACCACGGGTTCGCTGATCTCGCGCTTTACCGTTGATATCAATTCCATGCGCGGCGCGGTTTCCAATGCGTTGACCAGTCTGGGTAAGGACGTGTTGTCGCTCATTGGCCTCGTTGGGGTCATGTTCATGCAGGACGTGGAACTGGCGATGATTGCCTTTGTTGTCTTTCCCATTGCCATCTATCCCATTGCCCGGTTGGGCAAACGCCTACGCAAGGCCGTTGCCAATACGCAATCCGAGATGGGGCTTATGACGGCGCTGCTAAGCCAAAGTTTTCAGGGTATCCGCGTGGTCAAGGCCTATGGCATGCAGGCCTATGAGGCGACCCGGATTGGCGGCGTGGTGGACAGAATTTTTAAATTGAACCTGAAGGCTGAAAGCACACGCGCACTATCCAGCCCGATCATGGAAACTCTTGGCGGCGTTGCGGTTGGTATGGTGATCGTCTATGGCGGCTTCCGCGTTATCGAGAATCAGACGGATCCGGGTTCGTTCTTCTCGTTCATAACCGCGTTGCTCATGGCGTACGAGCCCATGAAGCGGTTGGCGAATTTGAACGCCAATATTCAGGCCGGTCTTGCCGGGGCAGAGCGCATGTTTGCCATGCTCGATACCGAGCCCGGTATTACCGAACGCCCCGGTGCGGGCGCCCTCAAGGTCGAGGGCGGTGCGATCCGCCTCGATAACGTGACGTTCCGTTACGAGGAAGGTCAGGCAGCATTGAACGATCTGTCCATCGACGTTCCTGCGGGCAAGACCGTGGCCCTTGTTGGGCCGTCGGGTGCGGGTAAGTCAACTATCCTGAATATCATCCCGCGATTTTACGACGTCGAGCGCGGACAGGTTTCCATTGATGGCACCGATGTACGCGATGTGATGCTTTCTTCGCTGTATGGCGCAATTGGGCTCGTCAGTCAGGAGGTCACGCTGTTTGATGACACCGTGCGTGCCAATATCGCCTATGGGCGTGCCGGGGCCAGTGATGCCGAGATTGAGGCCGCCGCGCGCGCTGCTGCTGCGCATGACTTTATTGGCGAGCTATCTGACGGTTACGACACCGTTGTCGGTGAGCACGGCATGAAGCTATCGGGCGGCCAACGCCAGCGTCTGGCCATTGCGCGCGCCATCCTGAAGGACGCACCCATTCTATTGCTCGACGAGGCAACGTCAGCGCTTGATACCGAGTCCGAACGCCAGGTCCAGAGCGCGCTTGAACACCTGATGACAGGGCGTACGGCATTGGTTATTGCACACCGGCTCTCAACCGTGGTGCATGCTGATCTGATTTACGTCATCGTTGGTGGCCGGGTCGCCGAACAGGGTACTCATGATCAGTTGATGGCACAGGGTGGGCACTATGCCCGACTTTATGAGTTGCAGTTTCGAGACACAGATATGAACGTCGCTGCGGACGCTTGAGGGCATAGGGTACAGGGCATTGCGAGCATTACGAAGAGGGTGGGCATGAAGCTGTCCAAGCGCATATTGATGAGCGGTGTTTTACGCGGTCTGCTGTGCTGGCTCGGCTCGTTATACATCCGCTTTGTGCACCTCACGACAAGCTGGCAGGTTGTGCGCGGTGATATTCCTGTGCAGTTCTGGGATAGCGGCAAACCCTTTATCATCTGTATCTGGCATGGCCGTTTTCTGCTCATGCCCTATGTCTGGCGGCGCGACAAGCCGGTACACATGCTGATTTCCGCCCACCGTGACGGACAGTTGATTTCCAGAACCATTGGCCATTTTGGCATCACGACGATCGAGGGCTCCAGCTCACGTGGTGGTGCTGTGGCGCTCAAACGTATGATGGGCGCGCTGAAGGCCGGTGAGTATGTCAGCATTACACCGGATGGCCCGCGCGGCCCCCGCATGCGCGCCAGCGAAGGCGTTGTTGCCATGGCGCGTTTGTCTGGTGTGCCCGTCATTCCGGCGACCTATAGCGTTAGCCGCCGCAAGATCATGGGTTCATGGGACCGCTTTTTGTTGGCCTTGCCATTTGGGCGTGGTGTGTTCGTGTGGGGAGAACCAATCGAGGTTGCGCGTGACGCCGATGATGCGGCGCAGGAAGCAGCAAGGCTGCGCATTGAGTCCGGGCTGAACGCCGTGTGTGATGAAGCCGATGGCTTGATGGGACACCCGCCAATTGCGCCGGCTGATATATCTGACGGGCAACAGGGGGCCGCATCATGAAGGCACCTGATTTCTGGTCGCATGGAAAAGCCAATCCGATTGCCGGTATCCTGTCACCATTGGGTGCACTCTACGGCATCGGCACGCGGCTACGGCGTGTGTTCAAGTCATCGTGGAAATCGCCGTTGCCGGTGATCTGCGTGGGAAATCTGATTGCTGGTGGCGCAGGCAAGACCCCGGTCACGATCGATCTGGTGCAGCGATTAAGTGCACGCGGGGTAAAACCCCATGTATTGACGCGTGGCTATGGCGGTCAGGAAACGGGACCCTTGTTGGTATCGAGCGATCTCTATGACGCCAGATTGGTGGGTGATGAACCTCTGATGATTTCCGAGTATGCACCCACATGGGTCGCGCGGGACCGTATGGCTGCAAGCCGCGCAGCTATGGTCGAGCGCGCGGGGTGCATCGTTATGGATGACGGTTTTCAGGATCCATCGGTGGAAAAGGATATCTCGTTGATTGTTGTTGATGGCGGCTACGGGTTTGGCAATGGATACCAGATACCTGCCGGACCGCTTCGTGAATCTGTCGCGCAAGGAATAGCGCGCGCCGATGCCGTGATCCTGATCGGTGAAGATACCACCGGGGTCGAGGATCAGGTGCGTGGGCATTGCCCTGTCATTCGCGCAGCCATCAAGCCGGGTCCGGAAGCCGAGACATTGCGTGATCGCCGTATGCTGGCCTTTGCCGGCATTGGTCGCCCGGAGAAATTTTTTGATACCTTGCGTGAGATTGGTTGTGAGGTTGTGAGCGCGCGCGCTTTTGCCGATCACCATAACTATTCGCGCGCCGAGCTTGTTGCCCTGAAGGAAGAGGCCGAGCGTGTGGACGCCGGACTCGTAACCACGGCAAAAGACTGGGTGCGCATTCCACCCGAGATGCGTGATGGCATTGACGTCTTGACGATCAACCTGATTTGGGGCGATGAAGATGAGATCAATGCCCTGCTTGAACCGATTGTCAGTGATGCCAGCTAAAACCCATACCCGTTCTTTTGCGACCCGCCTGAACCACCTGTTGCAGGCCGTTGCGGCTTATGTGGTGTTCGCTTTGGTGCGCTTGATGCCGCTTGATATGGCCTCGGCCATTGGCGGTTGGTTGGGGCGTACGGTTGGGCCGCATCTGCGGGTTACGGACGTGGCGCGCGATAACCTGCGCCATGCTTTGCCGGAAAAAACATCCGGTGAGATTGAAATCATTGTGCGTGCGATGTGGGATAACTTCGGTCGTGTGGCCTTTGAGTTCCCGTTGCTTCATCGCATGAGTTTTGACGGGCCTGGCGCGCGTGTCGAGATTGTTGGTTCCGAGCATATCGAACAACTGCGTGATGATGGCAAACCGGGTATTTTTGTTTCGGGCCATTTTGCAAACTGGGAACTGGCCGGTCGCAGCGTTATCACGTGCGGCGTTCCGCTTAACCTGATCTATCGCCTGCCCAATAACCCGCTAACGATTGATCTGCTCATGCATCGTAACCCCGGTCAGGGGGAAATGATCCCCAAGGGCGCGCGCGGCGCGAAACGCATGCTGCAATTGCTGAAACAAGGCCAGCATCTCGGCATTATGGCTGATCAGAAACTCAATGATGGCATTGCTGTGCCATTCTTCGGGCGCGATGCCATGACAGCAACCGCCATGGGACAGCTTGCCCTGCGGTTCGAATGCCCTGTTGCGCCGATCCGGGTGGAGCGGATGAATGGCGCGCATTTTCGTGTGACCTGCCTGCCGCCGATGATGGTTGAGGACACGGGTGACAAGCACGCCGATATTCGTACCTTTACGATCAAGATTAACGAATTGCTGGAAGACTGGATCCGTGATCGCCCCGAGCAGTGGCTATGGCTGCACCACCGCTGGCCGCGTTCTGATTAAGAGCCTTTTGGCATCGGCCCGACGATTAACGCAGGGTCAAGGTGCGTGGAAAAGAGCGTCACGCCCCAGTGCAGGTGTGGCCCGGTGACGCGGCCTGTTTTGCCGATTTTCCCAATAGGTGTCGTTTTGTTGACCCGTTGACCCTCGGTGACGGAAAGCTCGCTCATGTGCGCATAGACTGAGGTCAGGCCATGGCCGTGATCAATCATCACCGTTTTGCCGGTATAAAACATATCGTCGTGCACCAGCACCACCGTGCCATCACCCATGGCGCCGATCACCGTACCTGTCGGGGCGGCGATGTCGGTGCCGTTATGCGGGCTCCGCGGCTTGCCGTTTAAAATGCGCTGGCTGCCAAATACGCCAGAAATGGGGCCCAGCACGGGCCATGCGAAGCCATTGGCAAAGTCCATTTGCATGCCGTCATGTTTTCGCGCCGCCTTGATCAGGGCGTTGTCCTGCTGAATGCGTTTCTGGGCCACGGGGTCGGGCGTGACCTGTTTTTTGGGCAGACCGTCAATGCGCTGGATTTTATAGTCGCGCTTGGCAATGGCGTAGCGATGTTCCTGCACGATGCCGTCACGGCGGGTCAGGGCTAACGTAACCTCACCCGTGGCATTGCGAGCTAGTCCGAGCAGGAAGCGTCCATCCGACGAAACTCGTACCGATTTGCCATTCATAGCGATGGTCTCGCCGGGCTCGATCTGTCCAATGATCAGTGCACCGGGCATGAACGCGCCGTTTAGATTTAGATCAGAGTCCGCATGGGCACTTGGCGTAACCAAGACGGCCATGGCGGCCACGAGCAGCATATTCAATAGATGTTTGAAGATCATAAAAGAGAGCCCTGTCGGTCGTCCGGGGATGATTTCTTTTGAGCAGGCTTTTTATTCTGTGCCTGTGGTTTCGGTTTTGACGGTGTGTCCGATGGCGGCGTGTCGCTGTCGGTAGCGACGGCACCAACCCGGCCATCTCGGAATTCAATACTGAGCGCCATGCCAGCAGCCACATCAGTAGCATTTTTTACGGCACTGCCATCGTTATCGGTAATCAGGGCAAAACCACGTTCAAGCGTGCGCTTGTGGGAATAGCTTTCAAGCAGTGCGCCAGCATGGGTCAAACGTGTCGTCCGCGCGTCAATATTGTGTCGTGTGGCGCTTTTCAGGGTGCGGATTTCCGCATCGAGTTGCGATTGTGCACGCTCAATCATGGTTTTTGGTGGGCGAAGTGCCGCCGATAGGTGGCTGAGGCGGGCTTCGCGCCGCTCCAATCCGACGTGCAGTGAGTTATCGAGGCGCTCGACCCAATCATCAAGCCGCTGTGTGGCTTCCTCACTCAGGCGTCGCAGGTTGGGCAGGCCACGCGCTAAACCTTCGAGACGTGTGCGGGCATCGTTCAGGGCGCGAGTCAGCGCGCCCGTCATGCGCCGTGCGTCATCGCTGACCTGCGCGGCCAGTTCCATGCGGACCGGAACAGCCATTTCGGCAGCCGCCGTTGGGGTCGGGGCACGTACATCCGAGACAAAATCGATCAGCGTGGTATCGGTTTCGTGGCCCACGGCGGAAATCAGCGGAATATCGCACTCGGCGGCAGCGCGAACCACGATTTCCTCGTTAAAGCTCCACAGGTCTTCAAGCGAGCCGCCGCCACGCGCAATAATCAGCAAATCAGGTCGCGTAACCGGGCCATCCTCGGGCAGGGCATTAAAACCACGGATGGCTGCGGCAATTTGTTCGGCGGCACTCTCGCCCTGCACGACCACGGGCCATAGCAGGACGCGGCGGGGAAAGCGATCTTCAATGCGGTGCAGGATATCGCGAATCACGGCCCCGGTGGGCGATGTCACCACGCCGATGATCTCGGGCAAGTAAGGCAGGTCCTGTTTACGCTCCGGATCGAACAGGCCCTCTTCGGCCAAGCGGCGTTTGCGGTCTTCGAGCAGCTTGAGCAGCGCCCCTTCGCCCGCCAGTTCCATGCTTTCGACAACCATTTGGTATTTTGAGCGCCCGGGGTAGGTAGTGATCCGTCCGGTGACGATAACTTCCATGCCGTCTTCCGGCGACAGGCCAAGACGTGCCGCCGTGCCACGCCAGCACACGCCATCGAGCAGGGCATCCTCGTCTTTCAATGCAAAATACAGGTGTCCGGACGCTGCACGTTTAAAGCCTGAAAGCTCTCCGCGCACTCGTATACGATGAAATGCATCCTCAACGGTCTGTTTAACGGCTGAAGATATCTCACCAACCGAAAAAATCGGCACATTATGCGTATTTAGTTCGTTCTGGGAATTGTCCGCCATGGCCTTACATATGTATGATGCAGCATTATCAGTATGCCGCATGCCTCCAGTTGAGTTGTGTGTGGTGAAGCATATACGAGGGAGCGCACTGAATGAAAGTTCTCGTGGTCGGTTCGGGTGGTAGGGAGCACGCTTTGTGCTGGTCTATCGCAAAATCGCCAAAGTGTAAGCGGTTATATGCGGCCCCGGGTAACCCCGGCATGGCCCAGCTGGCCGAGTGCGTTTCAATCAATGCCGATGACATTGATGCCATTGTGGAGTTCGCCAAGGAAGAAGGTATCGATTTCGTTGTGGTTGGCCCCGAAGGTCCTTTGGTGAACGGGCTTGTCGACAGGCTCGATGAAGCCGGGATCAAATCGTTTGGTCCCACAGCGCGTGCTGCCGCGTTGGAAGGCTCAAAGGGGTTCATGAAAGACCTCTGCGCGCGTTTCGATATTCCGACCGCCAGTTACCGACGTTTTGACGAGCCCGATGCGGCCAAGGAACATATTTATCTGCACGGCGCGCCGTTGGTTATCAAGGCCGACGGTCTGGCCGCCGGTAAGGGCGTTATCATCTGCCGCAACGAGAACGAGGCCCACGCTGCCATTGATCACATTATGACGGAGCTGGCGTTTGGTGAAGAGGCCGGCAGCGAAGTCGTGGTTGAAGAGTTCATGGAGGGCGAAGAAGCCAGCTTCTTTGCGCTGGTTGACGGCGAGCACGCCGTTCCACTGGTTGCCGCGCAGGACCACAAGGCCGCCTTTGATGGCGATGAAGGCCCAAACACAGGCGGTATGGGCGCATACACCCCCGCGCCTGTTGTCGATGAAACCATGGCGAAGACTGTCATGGAAAAGATCATCATGCCGACGGTTAAAGGCATGGCTGCGGAAGGGCGACCTTATAAGGGCGTTCTTTACGCCGGTCTGATGATCACCGACGAAGGGCCCAAGTTGATCGAATACAACGTGCGATTCGGCGATCCTGAGTGTCAGGCGCTGATGATGCGTTTGAAGTCCGACGTGCTGGAAGCCCTGCTGGCGAGTGCGGAGGGGCGTCTCGATAAATTAAAATTGAAATGGCACAAGGATGCTGCCTTGCTGGTGGTTATGGCTGCCGAGGGCTATCCGGGAAACTATGGCAAGGGCAGCATCATCCAGAACATCGATAAGGCCGAAGCGCTTGACGGTGTTATGGTGTTCCATGCTGGCACCAAGCGTGAGAACGGGCACCTGACCGCATCGGGTGGTCGGGTTCTGGGCATTGCTGCGTTGGCATCCGATGTTGCTGCTGCGCGCAAACGTGCTTATGAGGCTATCGACCTGATCGAATGGCCCGAAGGATTTTACCGTAGTGATATCGGCTGGCGCGCGGTTGACCGCTGAGCTTTGATGCAAAGGACGAATTATGGATGACAAGACCCGCACAGAACTGGAAGCCGCTGCATTTCGCGGTTTGGTGGCACACCTGCAAAAGCGCAAGGATGTGCAAAACATTGATCTGATGAATCTGGCGGGATTTTGCCGTAATTGTCTGTCGAAGTGGTATCTCGCTGCGGCGAATGAGCGCGACGTAGAGATGGATTATGACCTCGCACGCGAAATCGTTTACGGCATGTCCTATGATGAATGGAAATCCAACCATCAGGGACCGGCCAGTGATGAGCAGAAGCGTGTCTTTGAGGAGACCAAACCGCAGCATGCCGAGATCAGCGGCCACAATTAGCAGCCTGAAGCGCGTTTAGCGGCGCTCGCGGAAAAACGCCTTTAACAGTTCGCTGTTTTCGCGCTCGCAGATACCGCCATAGACCTCTGGTGCATGGTGGCAGGTGGGCTGGGTGAAGATGCGTGGCCCGTGATCGACGCCGCCGCCTTTTGGGTCATACGCGCCAAAATAGACCCGGCGCACGCGTGCAAATGAAATCGCCGTGGCGCACATGGGGCAGGGTTCCAGTGTGACATACAGGTCGCATGCATCGAGCCTGGGTGATCCTGTCTTGGCCGTGACGGCACGGATAACCAGCATTTCAGCATGGGCCGTGGGATCGTTATCGATCTCGACCCGGTTTCCGCCGCGAGCCACAACGTCTCCGCTGCGCGTATCGACCAGAACCGCACCCACGGGCACTTCACCACGCTCGGCTGCGGCGCGTGCTTCGTCCATAGCCATGGCCATGTAGCTGTTGTCGTTGTGCTTATCGGTGCTCATGGCGCGCACCGTGCCGTTCGCTATGGCGCGGGTCAAGAATAATGCGCACCGCAGCGTGTATGGTGTCATGACACGGCGCGCACACGCTGCTATGGTCCGCCCCCTTATCAAGGAGAATACCATGAGCAAACGGCCCGATCCCAAAGATCAAGGTGCTGAAAAGACAGCCGAACGCATCGCCAAGGTCATGGCGCGTGCCGGACTGTGTTCCCGGCGCGAGGCCGAGCGCTGGATTACTGATGGCCGTGTCAGCGTGGATGGTAAGGTGCTTGATACACCGGCGTTTACCGTGACCAAGGACAACATCATCAGTGTTGATGGCAATCCTATCGGCGATCGGATGGAAACCAAGCTGTGGCGCTATCACAAGCCGCCCGGGTTGATCGTCAGTCATAATGATCCTGAGAACAGGCCCACGGTGTTTGAACGCCTGCCGCCGGAGCTGCCGCGCGTGATTTCCGTCGGGCGGCTCGATTTTAATTCCGAAGGCCTGCTGTTGCTGACCAATAACGGTGAAGTCGCCCGTTTTATGGAGCACCCACAAACCGGCTGGATCCGGCGTTACCGTGTCCGGGTCAATGGCCGTGTCGATGAAGCGGCGCTGGCGAAATTAAGCGAGGGCGTGACCATATCGGGTATCCGCTATAACGCCATTCGCGCCGTGCTCGAAAAGCAGCAGGGCGCAAATGCGTGGTTGAGCGTATCGCTGACCGAGGGCAAAAATCGCGAAGTCCGCGTTATCATGGAGCATCTGGGCTATCAGGTTACGCGCCTGATCCGGATCACCTATGGGCCATTTCAGCTTGGCAACATGCCACGTGGCGCAGTGGAAGAAGTCGGTCGCCGCATGCTGGTTGATAGCGTGCCCAAGGAATTTGACCTTAAGTAACGATTTGGTGGGCGGTAATAACGATGCGAATTGTCGGTGGTGAGTTAAAAGGACGCGCAATTCATGCGCCCAAGGGCGGTGACGTGCGACCGACATCGGACCGTGCGCGTGAGGCCGTCTTTAACATCCTGCTCAACGGCAAGCCTAGTGTGAATTTCGAAGGCATTACCGTGCTCGACGTATTCGCCGGGACCGGCGCTCTGGGGCTTGAGGCCCTGTCACGAGGAGCGGCACGCGCTGTCTTTATCGACAGCAACGTGGCGTCGCTGGCGGCTTTGAAGGAAAACGTCAAAGCCTTGAAGATGGAAGCACGCTGTCTGACGCTCAAGATCGACAGCGCGCACATCGCGCGACGGCCATTTGCTGTGGAAGAACCGGCTTCGCTGGTATTTCTCGATCCACCATATGGACAAGAGCTGGAAGGCCCCGCACTGGCGGCGCTTGCAAAGCATGGCTGGCTGGCACCAGACGCGGTCATCGTTGTGGAAACTACGGCGAAAGAACCGTTTGAGGCTCCACAGGGATTTAGCCTGATCGATAGCCGAAAATATGGTGCCGCGCTGGTAACGTTCCTGCGTCTGGATTAGATCAGCGTCGCCCGAACAGCTTTTCAATATCGTGTAATTTCAGTTCCACATAGGTGGGGCGGCCATGGCTGCACTGGCCGGAATGCGGTGTGGCTTCCATTTCTCGCAGCAGGGCGTTCATCTCGGCAGTGTTTAACTGCCGCCCGGCGCGTACACTGCCGTGACAGGCCATGGTGGCGCAGACGTCACCTAACCTGTTTTGCAGGCTTATGGCCTCGTCTGCTTCAACCATATCATCGGCCAAATCACGGATCAGGCCCTTGATATCGGTTTCGCCCAGCAGGGCTGGTGTTTCGCGCACCACGACGGTGGCCTCGCCAAAACCTTCGATCACCAAGCCCAGTTCCGCCAGCTCAGCGCTGCGTGCCAACAGACGTTGGGCCGATGGTTCATCGAGTTCAACAACCTCGGGGATGAGTAAGCCCTGGCGCGCGACGCCGCCTTCATTCAGTGCATTTTTGATGCGTTCATGCACCAGACGTTCGTGGGCGGCGTGCTGGTCAACAATGACAATGCCGTCAGACGTTTGTGCCACAACGTAGGTCGCGTGAAGCTGGCCTCGTGCGACACCGAGCGGATACTCAGCCTCGATTGCAGGTGCCTGTCCGGGGGGCTGCTCTGCCGTGGGGTCAAACGGGCGCGCGTCAGGCGCGGCGTTCAAATTCGGCAGTGGTTGGTAGAATTCATTGGCGGGTTCAGACAGGAAGCCGCCGTTGCTCGGCGGCGCGCTGTTATACTGAGGATAATTTGACGGTCCACCACCGCCTGTCGTGTTTTGCATTGGCCGCATGGCACCGAGAGCCGCAAACGAGGTCGTCGTGGACGCACGGTGACCGGCTTCGGCAAGAGCGTGTTTCAGCGCGCCGACGATCAAGCCACGCACCAGCGCGGCATCGCGGAAGCGTACTTCTGTTTTGGCCGGGTGGACGTTGACGTCGACGTAGGCCGCCGGTAATTCGAGAAACAGCGCAACCAATGGGTACCGGTCACCAGCCAGAAAGTCACGGTATGCACCGCGTAGCGCGCCGACCAATAGTTTGTCACGCACCGGGCGACCGTTGACGAACAGGAACTGCATGGCGGCATTGCCACGGTTCAGCGTGGGCAGCGAGGCATATCCTGTGAGCTGAACATTGTCGCGCTCGGCATCAATCGGCATGGCGTTATCGGCAAAATCACGCCCCATGATAGCGGTCAGGCGATCGAGCCGTGCGGAAAACAATTCACCCTGCGCAGGAGATAGCTTGATCACATGACGGGTGCCATCGGACAGGGAAAAGCCGATATGGGGGTGGGCCATAGCCAGGCGATTGATGATCTCAACGGCGTGGGTTTGTTCGGTGCGTGCCGTCTTGAGGAATTTGAGCCGCGCCGGTGTGGCGTAAAACAGATCGCGGACCTCAATACGGGTGCCGCCCGAATGCGCCGCTGGCTCGGGGCTGGATTTTGTGCCGCCCTCAACGGTGAGCTTCCACGCTTCGCTTGCGCCAACAGGGCGCGAGGTGATGCTGAGCCGTGCCACCGCGCCGATGGACGGCAAGGCTTCGCCGCGAAACCCCAGCGTGGCGATGTGCGTCAGGTCTTCATCGGGCAATTTCGAGGTCGCATGACGCTCAATGCACAGCGTCATACCTTCGGGCGTCATGCCGCAACCATCGTCTTCCACCGATATCAGGGTCTGGCCGCCGTCACGCAGAACCACATCAATGTGGCGCGCGCCAGCGTCGATGCTGTTTTCGACCAGTTCCTTAACAACCGAGGCGGGCCGCTCGACAACCTCACCCGCAGCAATGCGGTTCACAAGGGTCTCGGGGAGCAGGCGAATGGTCATGTCCGGTCCCGGCGCTTATCCAGATAGTGATTGATCAGGGCATTGGTTGAGGAGTCATGGCTGCTGACGGGCTCGCTGGTCCGCAATTCGCTGAGGATGGTCTTGCCAAGTTGTTTGCCAAGCTCGACACCCCATTGATCAAATGGGTTAATGCCCCAGATGACGCCTTGTACGAAAACCTTATGCTCATAAAGCGCAAGCAGCATACCCAGCGTTTCAGGCTCCAGCGCATTAAGCAAGATGGTGTTGCTTGGCCGGTTGCCCAGACACACCCGCTGGGCATCAGCACCGCCACCGTTTTCGAGCCTGCCAAGCATCAATGCCTCGCTCTGTGCAAACAGATTGGCGAGAAGCTGTTCGTGATGGCCGTCGCCATGTTCACCGTAACCGTGATCATCGCGCATGCTGCCGATAAAATCCGCCGATACAACGCGCGTTCCCTGATGGATCGCCTGAAAAAAGGTGTGCTGGGCATCTGTACCCGACATGCCAAAGATGATCGGTGCGGTTTCCCAGTCAACACTGCCGCCTTCGCGGTCCATGCTCTTGCCGGTGCTTTCCATTTCAAGCTGTTGCAGGTGGGCGGGAAGGCCAGACAGTCGGTCATCATAGGGCAGTACAGCATGTGCTGGCACGCCTTGAAAGTTGGCATTCCAGATACCGATCACGGCCATCAGAACGGGCAAGTTATCGCTCAGTGGGGCCGTGGCAAAATGCTCATCAAGTGCCCGGGCACCGCTCAAAAGACGGTGAAAAGCATCCATGCCAGCGATCAGGGCAATGGGCAGGCCAACGGTGGACCACAGGGAGAACCGCCCACCAACCCACGGCCAGAATCCGAGGGTGTTTTCCTCTGGAACACCGAAAGCCTGTGCAGCGCGGTGATCGGCTGTTATTGCCATCAGGTGTTTTCCGAGACCCTCAGCAGGCAGTGCATTGCTTAGCCATTGTCTGGCCGTCGTAGCATTGGTCAGGGTTTCCAGCGTGGTAAAGCTTTTCGATACGGTAATGACCAGTGTGGTCTGTGGGTTCAGGCGGCGTAGGACCGGGATCAGGTCTGCGGCATCCACGTTCGATACAAAGTGTACCCGTATAGAGCCTCTGTCATCGGGTGCCAGTGCGCGCACAACAGCCTCGGGCCCGAGAATTGAGCCGCCGATGCCAATGTGAACCACATCGGTAATGGGTTTGTCTGTTGCGCCCAGCCAAGCGCCGGAGCGCAGCCGATCGACAATGGCAGACATCGTATCGAGACCCTGTTGGACTTCGGCGCGTACATCAATGCCTTCAACGTTCAGGGGCGGTCCCTCGGGGTCACGCAATGCGACGTGAAGCGCCGGGCGTTCTTCTGACGAGTTGACCGGCTGACCTGTGAACATATCATCACGCCATAACTCAAGATCAGCGCTACGGGCGAGATCGAGTAGTGATTCCATGACGGCGGCATCGACACGGTTTTTGGAAAAATCCACCAGCAAACCGCCCAACGAGCGCGAGAACTGTTTGAAGCGATCCGGGTTGTCGTCGAACAGCGCGCTGATGCGCACATCGGACAGGCGCTCAGTATGCTCAATGAGCGCTTGCCGGATCGGACAGTTTGCGGAAAAACGGTTTATCATTGAAGTCGAATCTACCAGAGGTCCAAAGCCACAGCTACCCTACATGACATGCCACGAGCGGCGCGCAAAGGGAAGATGGTAAAAGACAAAATAGATATGTTCATGGTGTCTCGCTCATGCCTTCCGGCTCGCCGACGACAACAAACGTCAGGGCACCCGGGTCAAGCAGCTCGCGCGCAACACGGTTAACGTCATCCAACGTGACGGCTTCGATATAGCTGTTTCGCTTATCAAAATAATCAATACCAAGCTCGCTGAGCTGAATACCGACAAGCATGTCCGAAATCTTACCGCTGGCGGAAAACCGCAGGGGGTAAGATCCCGTCATATAGGTTTTGGCGTCATTCAGTTCGCTCTGGGTAACGCCGTTTTGTGCAATCAGGCCCCATTGTTTACGGATAACGTCGAGCGTTTCGCGTACGCCCGCATTGGCTGTGCCCGCACCGCCGAGCAACAGTGCGGCGTAATCACGCGGCGACAGATAGCTGTAGACGGAATAGGCCAACCCGCGTTTTTCGCGAATTTCCTTGTATAGCCGGGAGGTGAAGCCACCGCCGCCCAGAATATAATTCAGCACATAGGCATTATAGAAATCCGGGTCATCACGTAACAGTCCGGGTTGAGCAAACAGGATTGCGCTTTGTGGTATGGGCTTGTTGATAACCTTCAGCGCGCCGGTTGCGGGCACTTTTGCGATTTCAATATCCCAAGGCGTAGCTTGGACGGGCAGGTCGCCAAAAATATCATCAAGCACGCCGCGCAGTTCGTCTGGTGTAATATCGCCCGTTACGCCGATCACAAGATTGTTGCGTGCCAGACGCTCGCGCACGAAACGCGCCATGGCCTCCCTGTCAATGCGCGCAATGCTTTTGGGGGTTCCGTCACGGGGCCGGGCATAGGGGTGCCCTTCAAACATGGCTCGCGCGAGGGCTTTGCCTGCAATGGAATCGGGGTCTTCGGATTGCTGACGCAGACCGGCAAGAATTTGACTGCGTATACGTTCCACGGGCTCGCCATCGAAGCGTGGCGTACTTAATGCGAGACGCAGCAGTTCAAAGGCTTCGTCGCGATTTTCGCTCAGCGTGGTCAGGGTGCCACCGAAATTATCGCGTCCGGCATTGAAGCCCAGCCCGATGGAAAGATCTTCCAGCTTACCTTGAAAGGCCTGACTGTCGAGGTCGCCCGCACCCTCGTCGATCAGGCTTGAGGTCATGTCGGCAAGCCCTTCCATGCCCTCTGGATCAAGCGAGCTGCCGCCGCGAAAGGCGAAATGCAGGGCGATAATGGGGTTGGTGTGGTCTTCAACAAGCAGCGCACTGACACCGCCGTTGCTCTCAACCTGTTGCACGACTACGGCGTGGGCAGACGCAGACCCCAATATGGCAAAAGCTATAATGGTTGCAGCGAAAAACGTTTTGAGACGTATATGCATGACGACTACTCCGCCTCCGGTAACAACAGTGCCGTAACGGACTTCTGTCGATCAAACACAACGTTGGCGGCTGCATTAATATCACTTACATCAAGCGCCGCTATGCGATCAGGCCATGCCTCGACATCTGCCACGCTTTGTCCCGTGCTCAATGCCGCGCCGAGAACCCGTGCGCCGGTTGAAAGTGAGTCGCGTGCATATATCGCACTGGCGCGCATACCTCGGATCGAACGTGCGACTTCACGATCGCTGACGCCTTCAGTTTGCAACTTGCTGAGCTCAGCCTCTATCGCCTCTTCAATTTGCTCCATGCTGATACCGGGGCGTGGGCTGGCGTATATACCAAAACGGCCCGGCCCCAGATTATCCGGGCTGTAATAAGCCCCGGCCCTGACCGCAAGTTTATTTTCGATGACCAGTGTGCGGTAAAGCCGACTGGTCGCGCCACCGCCCAGAATGTCGGCGAGGACCTCTAGTCCATAGGCATGTTGCGTCTCACCATTTTGGTAGCTGGGCGCGATATAGTTTCGCTGCCATGAAGGCTGGCGAACACGGGCATCGCGGTATGTGATGCGGCGCTCTGCGCGTTGCGGCGGCTCTGCGGGCCGTGCGCGCGCTGGCGTATCGGCGCGCGGCACAGGGCCGTAATATTTTTCTGCCAGCGGCTTTAGTTCGGCTGCGGTGATATCGCCTGCCACGACCAGAATGGCGTTGTTGGGCGCGTACCAGCGGCGGTAGAAATTCAGGATGGCATCGCGGTCAAGCGTGCGGATTTCATGTTCCCAGCCAATGACCGGGCGGCGATAGGGATGATTGATAAAGAGCGCCGCATTGGCTTGTTCGCGCAGTATTGCAGCGGGATTGTTGTCGGTACGTGAGCGGCGTTCTTCGAGTACCACAAGCCGTTCGGTCTCAATGTTTTCATCAGACAGGACGAGGTTGGTCATCCGGTCAGCCTCAAGCTCCATGAGCAATTCCAGGCGGTCACGTGCCACGGTCTGGTGATAGCTGGTGTAGTCGTATGAGGTGAAGGCGTTCTCCTGACCGCCATTGCGCGCCACGACATCAGAAAATTCGCCATTTGGATGGCTGGGGGTGCCCTTGAACATCAAGTGTTCAAGCAGGTGTGCGATGCCTGATTCCTTGGGGCCTTCGTCGGCTGCACCGGTGCGATACCAGACCATATGCGTGACCACCGGAACCCGGTGGTTTGAAATCACCACCACCTGCATGCCGTTATCAAGCGTGAAGGTCTCTGGATTAAATACCGCAGCACGAGAGGGTGATGACAGCGTCAGTAAAAACGCTGCGGCTACGCATAGCCGTATAAAGGTTTTTATCGCAAGTCCGGGGTGCATGCAGCAGGTCTCCGCTGGGTTATGTGTTGATGTTGTTAAACGGCAACATTGATATGGCGGATGATGCTGGCAAGTGTATGGGGCGAGAATATGGCGTTAGTCAAAAACGCCTTCAAGCAGGCCTTTGCGTTTCTTTTCAATCGTCGGTACGTCACCAGCGTTCAGCGGTTGCCCGAGGGCCTGGTTTTCCTGTAGTCGCTTGAGTTCTTCGTCGGGGTTTACCGAAGAGCCGTACTCGGTCGCGACATCCCAAAACATGATGGCGTCGGTAATGGTCTTGTCTTCTTCGGCCAGAATCGAGGTTTCCTGATTTATCACCTGACGAATGGATGGGTCCGTGTCATAGGCACCCGTATTTCGCAGCAGGGCATCAATGCCGGGTGTTGCGGCGATATCGTGCGTCTGTGTGCGGGTGGTGGTGCCCAGCACAGCCTGCATGGCCGTATCCGTTGGGGTGGCACCTTCTGTCCGTTCCGTGCCGGGCTCGGGGACGCGCAGATTGTATTCCGGCGGCAAGCTAAGCGGCGCACGTGTATAAACAGCGAACTCGTCGGGGGCTGATTTACCCGGGATCAATGCTTCGCGCGCGTTGCTGCATGCGCTCAGGGTTGCGAGGGCTGTAATAGCGACGCTAAGGGTTATGAGGCGAGACACGCTCATGATTTCTCCAACGAATCGTTCTTTTTACTATTGTCCGGCTTCGCGAACAGGGAATCAAGGATCAGTATAGCTGCACCAACTGTAATCCCGGAATCAGCAATATTAAAGGCCGGCCAGTGATAGTTCGCCACGTGGACGTCAAGAAAGTCAAAAACCGCGCCGTGCATGATGCGATCAGCCACATTGCCGATGGCGCCACCAACGATCATGCCGATCGCCAGCGAGATATGACGTTTGTTTTCCTTGCGCAGCCAGTTGAGCAAAAAGCCAACGATAACAAGAGCAAGCGCCGATAGTATCCAGCCCGAAATCGGTGAGTCAGAATCGAACATGCCGAAGCTGACGCCGCGGTTCCAGCCGGTCACCAGATTGAAAAACGGTGTCACGGCAATGCGCTGTGGTGGTTGCATGACAACCGCAAGGACCCACCACTTGCTGGCCTGATCCAGCACCAGTATGACCAGCGCCATAAGCAATCCTTGACGAAGTGGGTGATTAGCCACGATTGCTCCTGCTCCCCGGTTAAGCCAAATCTGAAGGCTGCGATTCGCTGTTGTTCACGACGTTTGTGCAGCGACCACAAATTTCAGGGTGTGCTGGCTCAGTGCCGATGTCGGGTACAAATTTCCAGCAACGGATGCATTTTTTGCCCTCAGCCTTGTGCGGCACCACCGAGACACCACTGACATCATCAACTCGGAAGGCATCCGCCGGGGCCTCACCTTCGGCGAAGACGGCACCGGACGTGATGAACAGGTCAGCGATTTCGCTTTCGCTTAAGCCTTCCAGTGCTTCGCGGTAGCGGGCTTCGGCGTAAATTTCCGGCACGGCCTGTAAGCTTGAGCCGATGCGTTTTTCAGCGCGCTCGACCTCAAGCGCACCTGTAACGGCGCGGCGTAGCTGGCGGATCGTTTGCCACTTTTCGTTCAATGCATCATCGCGCCACTCAGCCGGGATATCGGGGAAGGTGCGCATATGCACGCTCTCGGCATCCTCGCCATGGCGGGCACGCCAGATTTCCTCAGCGGTAAAGCAGATGACAGGTGCAAGCCATGCGCTGAGGCAATTAAACAGCGTATCAAGCACCGTGCGCACGGCGCGTCGTTCGAGCGAGTCGTGTGCGTTGCAATACAGACTGTCTTTGCGGATATCGAAATAGAACGCCGACAGGTCCACCGTGCAGAAGGTGTGCAGCTCGGTGAACAGTGCGTGGAATTCAAAGTCGTTACAGTCCTTGCGCATCATCGCATCCATTTCCCAGATACGGTGCAGCGCCCAACGGTCAAGCTCGGGCATGTCTTTGGCTTCGACGCGCTCGTCTTCGCTGAAGCCATTCAGATTGCCCAGCAGGTAACGCAGGGTGTTGCGCAGACGGCGATAGATATCCGCGTGATGCTTCAGGATTTCCTTGCCGATGCGCAGGTCATCCGAATAATCCGAACCAACAACCCACAGGCGCAGAATGTCCGCGCCGTGTTGGTCTATAACGTCTTGTGGTGAGATGATGTTGCCCAGTGATTTTGACATCTTCTGACCGTCTTCGGCCATCACGAAGCCATGGGTGAGCACCGCGTCATAGGGTGCACGACCACGTGTTCCGCACGATTCAAGCAACGAGGAATGGAACCAGCCACGGTGCTGATCGGTGCCTTCAAGGTACAGATCAGCAGGCCACTTGAGGTCCTCGCGGGCTTCCAGCACAAAGCTATGGGTGCAGCCGGAATCAAACCACACATCAAGAATGTCGGTGACCTGTTCAAAATCATCAGGATTATGGTCATCGCCAAGGAAACGCGCAGGATCAGATGCGAACCATGCATCGGCACCTTCAAGCTCGACCGCTTCGATAATACGGTCCATGACCGCCTGATCTTTCAGCGGCTCGCCTGTTTCCTTATAGGTGAAGACGGCAATCGGCACACCCCATGCACGCTGGCGTGAGACACACCAGTCGGGCCGATCAGCGATCATGCCGTGCAAACGGTTGCGGCCGCCTGCGGGCACAAAGCGGGTGTTCTCGATGGCTTCCAGTGCCGTCTTGCGCAGGTCGTTATTCTCCATAGAGATAAACCACTGCGAAGTATTGCGAAAGATCAGCGGTGCTTTGGAACGCCAGCTATGGGGATAGCGGTGCACAAGCTTGCCTTTGGCGAGCAATCCGCCAGCGGCTTGCAGAGTCTCGGCGACTTCATCGTTGACCTTGTAGACGTGCTTGCCAGCAAACAATGGTACATGCTCATAGAAACAACCGCCTTCACCGACAGTCTGGGGTGCTTCGATACCGTTTTCACGGCCCAGGACCCAATCGTCTGCGCCGTGCCCGGGTGCAATATGCACGATGCCGGTACCGTCTTCGGTGGTTGCGAAATCAGCCGCCAAAACCGGAACGTCATAATCGAAGCCCTGTGCATTCAGCGGATGCTGGCAGATGGTGCCGGTGATGGCGCTGCCGCGCAGGTTGGCTGACGTGGTGTAGGCCTCGATCCCCGTGGTGGCGCAGAAATCATCCAGTCGCAGGGTGGCAATGATCAGTTTTTCTCCGCTCACGGCCAGACTGCCCTCGGCGGTTTCGCCGACTTCGATGACGCTGTAGTCGATATCGGGGCCGACAGCCACGGCGCGGTTACCCGGCATGGTCCACGGCGTGGTGGTCCAGATCACGATGGCCGCGCCATCAAGCTCGGGCGTTGTTGATTTTGCGACGGGGAAACGTACGTGAATGGTGGTAGAGGTATGGTCGTGGTATTCGACCTCGGCCTCGGCCAGGGCGGTTTTTTCCACGGGCGACCACATGACCGGCTTGGCACCCTTGTAGAGCGATCCGCTCATCAGGAATTTGCCCAGCTCGCGCACGATTTGTGCTTCGGCGGCGTAGGTCATCGTGGTGTAAGGATTGTCCCAGTCACCCAGAATGCCCAGGCGCTTGAATTCTTCACGCTGGATATCGATCCACTTTTCAGCGAAATCGCGGCATTCCTGACGGAATTCAGCAATCGGAACGTCGTCCTTGTTCTTGCCCTTCTTGCGGTACTGCTCTTCGATCTTCCACTCAATGGGCAAACCGTGGCAGTCCCAACCGGGAACATAGGCTGAGTTCTTTCCCATCATCTGCTGTGAGCGGCTGATGACGTCCTTCAAAATCTTGTTCAGCGCATGACCGATGTGCAGATGGCCGTTGGCATACGGCGGTCCGTCATGCAGCACGAAAGGTGTGCGCCCGGCGCTGGCTTCGCGCTGGCGATGATAGAGCTCGTCGTTTTCCCAGCGTGCAAGCGTCTGCGGCTCGCGCTGGGGCAGGCCAGCCTTCATGGGAAAATCTGTTTTTGGCAGGAACACCGTGGTCTTGTAGTCAACGCTCATGATTTGATCGCAATCCGTCAGGAATTGGTGGATGTATTTGGCTGTGATTTGAAATTTCGAAACCCGCGCAAGACCGCATCGCGGCCCCATCGGCGCGGGTCATATAATTCGTGCGATGCCGCCAATAGATGGCGTGCTATGAGCAATGGCGTAATGGCTGGTGTTCATGGGGGCGGATACTATCCCCTGCACCCACTGTTGGGCAAGACCGTTTGGTAAGGCAAGGCGGCGTTGGAGGGTTATTTCTCGCCGTTATCTGCGAGAATCTCTCTTGCATGTGCGCAATCGAGCGCAATCTGGTTTTTCAGTGCGTCCAGACCATCGAACTTTTGCTCTGGGCGCAGGAACTCGATCAGTTGCACACGCAGGTGCTGATCATAGAGGTCGCCATCGAAATCAAACAGGAAGACCTCCAGAATTGGCTCGGTCTTCTCAAAGGTCGGGCGCATGCCAAGGTTGGCGACACCGGCACGCCATACGGGCTCGTCTGTGGTGTCGAGTGCCGCGCGTATGGCATAGACACCGTGCGCAGGCTCCAGATAGTCCTCTAGCTGGATATTGGCGGTTGGGAAACCAATGGTGCGCCCGCGCTCATCGCCGCGGCAGACCCGGCCAACGATCTCAAACGGACGCTCCAGCAACTGCGCCGCGCTGACGGGCTCACCCGCGCGCAGGTATTGGCGAACACGGGTAGAGGAAAAGACGTCGCCGCCATTATCGTTGATGGCGCTCACGGCAGTCAGATCAAAGCCCAGCTCCTGGCCCATATGCAGCAGCAATTCGCAATTGCCGCTGCGGCCCTGTCCAAACGTGAAATCATAACCGCAGACCACATGACGCACGGCCAGATTACCCACCAGTACGGTTTTCACAAAATCTTCTGCGCTCATGGCGGCCAGTGCTTCGTCGAACCGCAGCACCACAGTGAAATCAGCGCCCAACTCAGCCACGGCGTGGCATTTTGCGCGCATGGGGGTGATCCGAAAAGACGGCTGGTCAGGTGCAAAAAAGGCGCGCGGATGGGGCTCGAATGTCAGCACACCCCACGGCATGTCAGCGGTGCGTGCAACACGGCCGGCCTCATCAATGACGCCGCGGTGGCCGAGATGTACGCCATCAAAATTTCCCACGGCAATGGCCGCGCCCTTGAGCACGTCCGGCAAGTCCTCGTAGTGTCGAAAAATCCGCATGACCGCACAGTGTCAATGCCGCGCGCGGTGGTCAAGAAAAACACCACATGCGTACTCTCGGGGATATGTTTAGCCGCGCGTCGGCACCATGACGGTGGCTTCACCGGAAATCACCGGTTTACCGCCAACAGTGCACACCGTCGACATCTCGATAAAACGCTTTTCGGGGATTAGCTTGGTTACCGTGCATTTCGCCGTCACCGTATCGCCGACGCGAACCGGTGCCTTGAAGCGCAGGTTCTGGCTGACATAGATGCAACCCGGGCCAGGTAATTTTGTGCCGATCACGGTAGAGATGAAACCTGCGCTGAGCATGCCGTGGGCGATGCGGCCCTCGAACATGGTTTCGGCGGCAAATTCGTGGTTCAGGTGCACGGGGTTTGTATCGCCGGAAATACCAGCGAAGGATACTATATCGGCGTCCGTGATGGTCTTGGCAAAGACATTGGACATGCCGATTTCAAGATCCTCAAAAAAGTAACCATGGATTTCCAGAAAGGGATCGCTCTTGGCGTCCATTGTATTGCTCCAAACACTGAATTTATGTGCAGCGCACAAATTATATTGCGGTGCACATAGTAAGTCTATGTATTGGGAACAGCAACATTGAAACGCATATATGTAGTATTATTCCGCAGGCGCGAAATCATAAAAACCAACTTGTCTCAGGGTCACGGGGCACCGTTTCGGCCATGTTGAGAACCTGTTCAGCTGCATGTGCTGCACTGAGCAGGGCATCCTCACCGCGTGGAGGTCCAACCATTTGCAAGCCCACGGGCAGACCCGCTGATGTGGTGGCGCACGGCAAAGACAGCGCCGGGCAGGACGTGACGGTTATCATGCTGGGCAGGGCCAGCCAGTCCATATAGGTCTCGAAGCTATGGTCGCCCAGAGATTCGAGGAAACGCTGCTCGACGGGAAAAGGCGCCGTGCAGGCCGACGGGCTAAGCAGCAGGTCGTGGCTTTCGAAAAAGGCAACCATGCGGTGATAGATGATGCCGCGTTCACGCGTTGCCCAACCAACGGTTTCAGCGCTCTGGTTCAGGCCCTTTTCGATATTCCAGATGATCTCAGGCTTTAGCTGGTCGCGGTGATTCTCATAAAGCTCATGCATACCAGCGGCGAAGCTGGCCGCGCGCAATATCTGAAAGGTTTCCATGGCGGTGCTAAAATCAGGTGCATCTTCGGTAATCTCCCAACCGGCGTCGGTCAGTTTTTGTACGGCACGTTCGCACGCATCGATAACGTCAGGGTCGACCGGGGTGCCGAGGTCGCGACTGAATGCTGCGCGGCGCGCTCGTGGTGGTTGCTCAATCGCGCTTTGGAACGGTATTTGCGGTGCGTCCAGTGACAGCGGGTCCTGCGGGTGATGCCCTGCCATGGCGTCGAGAAACAGTGCGGTATCGGCCACGTCACGTGCCATGGGGCCTTCCACCGACATGGTGCCAAAGGGCAAGGGGTTGGGGCCGTTGGCAATACGTCCGGGCGAGGGGCGCAGGCCGACGATGCCGCAAAAACTTGCCGGGGTGCGCAGTGAGCCGCCAAGGTCAGAGCCTGTTGCCAGCCAGATTTCGCCGCTGGCCAGTGCTGCAGCGGCTCCGCCGGACGATCCACCTGCGGTGCACCGGGTATCCCACGGCGTGCGTGTTGCAGGAAAGACCTCGTTGAAGCTGTTGCCGCCCGCGCCGAATTCCGGGGTATTGGATTTGCCGAGGACCACCGCACCGTTGGCCTCCAGGTGTTCGACCATGATGTCGGATTTTTCAGGGATATGGTTGGCGTAAATTGGCGAACCATACGTGGTACGCACCCCCGCGACGTCGACCAAATCCTTTACGGCGATGGGCAATCCAGCCAGCCACGTCGGGTCACCGCGCCGCGCTGCACGGCTGGCGCTGTCATCGGCTATACGTGCGGCGGCTGCATAGGCGCGCTCGCGGCATAGCGTTGGCATGGCGAAGATATCAGGCTCAACCGCTTCAATGCGGGCATAGGCGTCGTCGAGGGCTTGTTGTGGTGTAATATCGCCGTTCTTGAGGCGAGCGACCATTGCGCGTGCGCTTAGGCGATAGAGTTCACTCACGGGCGGCTTTCCCTGTCTGCTTTTAATACCTAGCGGCGTCGGCTGACCAATCGTGGACTGGATCGCATGGAAAAGCTACGGCGAAGCGCGGGCGGGCGCGGGTCGTTTTCAATCTCTGCATCGCCTTCATCGTGTTCGATGTCTTCATCGGGCTCAGGGGCTACGCTGGAATGTTTTGGGGCGACACGAAAATCGGCGTCGTCAAAGAGATTTGAGCGATCTGGCGATGCCTGATGCTGGCGATGCAGGGATTCGATCGTGCGCAGGATAATCGCGTGGTTGTGTGGTGATCGACGGCCATGCAACAGATGAACGCGACAGATACTTTTGAGCGCCATCTCGGCGACCGTGCCGTCGCTTTGTGCGCCGCGCCAGCGCAGGTAGGCTGCGATGGTCCAGACATGAGCCGGAAGAGCCCGCAAGTGACGCTTGAGGCACCAATCCTCAAAGTCTCGCCAATGCTTGTCAAATTTCCGGCGCGCCATGCAGGTACTTTCAGCCTGAAAGCGGGTTAACTTCCCGCGCCGCCTGCGACAAAGGATGCCAGCATACCGCTGAGTTCGCGTAGACGTGTTCGCCACATGGCGAGATCTTCTTCGTCTGCGTCGGGATCGTCTTCTTCAAACATGGTTTCGTGAATTTTTACCTGTTTGGTTACGACTTCGACAATTTCGCGCAGGTGATCTTCTGTGATGGCATTAATGGTAACCTTGCCGTCAAACAGCAGGTCGGCACGGTCCATCGGGGCCATTGCCTCGGAGCGCTCGTCGAGCTGCTTCCATTGGTCGAGCCATTCATTGTATACGGAATTCGGATCGGCCGGTGCGCCATTCAGGTCTTCATCAATGCGGCCCATGATGCTCATGAACTCGTAAACAGAAAACTGTAGCTTCGACATCGTATGCTCCTGATGGGCGCAATGTTATGCGGCCGTTCGCGGTCATTGTTCGGTGTGGCTGCGCGCTTACCCCAGGGCTATCTTAAGACATAACCTGAAGCGTGCGCCGCATTTTTATTTTGGGTCGGTAAAACCCTGGTGTGGTGCCCCCAGCCGGACTCGAACCGGCACGTCCTTGCGAACAACAGATTTTGAGTCTGCCGCGTCTACCAATTCCGCCACAGGGGCCCCTTAAATCCACGGGGCATGATACCCATGGGCATCCCCGGGTCAACCACTGCTGGAACCGTCCGTGCATTTTTTCCGGTGCCGTTGCGCCCTTGCGTTGGGACTGCTAAACGGTTGGCTCCATTATGGCTTCTGAGCGACAAGATCAAGGGCATGCAACGTCATGATTAAACGCCTCTATGACTGGACGATGAGACTTGCTGCGCGGCCCCGTGCAGCGTGGGCGCTGGCGGCGGTTTCGTTTATCGAAAGCTCGGTATTCCCGGTGCCACCGGACGTTCTGCTGTTACCCATGGTGCTGGCTGAGCGCAAGCGTGCATGGCGTTTCGCGCTGATCTGCACCGTGGCTTCCGTGCTCGGTGGTGTGCTCGGTTATGCCATCGGGTTTCTCCTCTACGAACAACTTGGACAGCCGTTGCTTGCTCTTTATGGGTATGAGGGAAAGTTCACCGTATTTCAGGCCAAGTTCCAGGAATGGGGCGCATGGGCCGTGTTTATTGCGGGTGTTACGCCGTTCCCCTACAAAGTCATCACCATTGCAAGCGGTGTTGTCGCATTAGATCCGGTGACGTTTGTGGTCGCGTCGGTGCTGGCGCGTGCGATGCGGTTCTATCTGGAAGCCGCGCTGCTATGGTATTTTGGCGAACCGATCCGCGATTTTATCGAGCGCCGTCTACAGGTACTGACTGTAATTTTTTGTATTGTGCTGGTCGGTGGGTTTGTTCTGGCGCGATATATTTTGTGACGCCCGTTGCGGATTACGCGAACGGGCCATACCTTGATACGTAGAGTTGGTAATCAGAGGTCACATGAGCAGTTTACTATTTCATCCTGATGGCGATCCTGACTGGCCGCGTGTGGTGCCGTTTTCCATTATTGCAGCCTGTATCGGCGCATTAGGGGTCGCTTATACTGCTCAACATGTATTTGGGTTGGAGCCCTGCGTTCTGTGCCTTTACCAGCGCGTGCCGTACGCTGTTGCTGGCGCCCTTGCTCTGGCGGCCATCATGATGCCGCGCGGCGAGGGTCGTATCATGCTTGTCGCGCTGTGTATTCCGGTTTTTCTGGCTGGTGCGGGCATTGCCTTTTATCACGTCGGCGTAGAGCAGCATTGGTGGGTTTCGGTTGCCGGGTGTGGTGGTGCGCTGGCGGGCAATATGTCAGCGGCAGACTTGCAGGCCAGCCTGATGGCACCCCCGCAAAAAGCCTGTGATGACATCAGCTGGACTATGTTTGGCCTGTCCATCACCGTGTACAATACGCTGGCCGGTCTTGGCCTTGGCGTGGCAACGCTTTATGGTTTACGTCGTATGCGTTTGCGGGGCCACTGAGCCTGCTGGAAAGCGATATCACATGACCGCGAAGCCCAAACAAAAGAAAACCAATACCACGGTTACGCAACCCGGACCGCCGGGTGAGCCCGATGCCAGACAATTGATCGAACGCATGATCCGGGTTGATCACGCGGGTGAATATGGCGCGGTGCGTATTTATGAGGGGCAACTGGCCGTGCTCGGCAAAGGCCCCAAAGCCGCGATCATTGAGCATATGGTCGAGCAGGAACGTGAGCACCTGAGCACTTTTGATAAACTGGTCGGTGAACGCCGTGTTCGGCCAACCGCATTGTTGCCATTCTGGCATGTTGCCGGGTTTGCACTGGGCGCCGGTACGGCGCTGCTGGGTGAGCGGGCAGCCATGGCTTGCACGGTGGCTGTCGAAGAGGTTATCGACGAACACTATGCCAGCCAGGTTTCGACGTTAGGCGATGACGAAGGCGAACTGCGCGAAACATTCGAGCGTTTTCGTCAGGAAGAGGTCGAGCATCGCAACACGGGGCTTGAGCATGAAGCCGAAAAAACGCCCGGCTACGAGGCGTTGACCGGACTTATCAAGACCGGTTCTCGTCTTGCTATCTGGCTGTCAGAGCGGGTCTGACATCGCTTCTATAGGCTTTGGCGCATGTCGCCATGGCCAATCATAAAATCTCGGGGAGGAATTGTATGTTTACCACGCACAATCCAAAAACGATTGCCGCACCGGCATCGGCCTATGCGCAAGGGCTCTGCGTTGAGGGGGCGACGCGTTGGTTGACCATTTCCGGTCAGGTCGGCTCGGAACTTGATGGTACGCTGGCAGGTGACAGTGGAGCCCAGATGGAAGAATGCTGGAATCGTATCTTCGCCGTACTTGATGATGCGGGCATGTCAAAATCAAACATCGTCAAGGTTACGGTTTTTCTGACACGCGCAGAGGACGTCATCCTGTACCGCGATGTACGGGATCGTAATCTGGAGGGACACGTCGCTGCGTCCACGTTGTTGGTTGTTTCAGGCTTGGCTGATCCGGACTGGCTGGTCGAGATCGAGGCAATTGCAGCGGCCTGACAGGGCTGTTTCTTAGGTCTTTCGATTACGCTCGTGGCGGCGGGTCAGGCCCGAGATTACGCCGCGCATGGTGCGAACCTCCTGTTCGGTCAAGTCCGCACGTTGGAACATGGTGCGGATATTTCGCACCATGGTTGGCCGTTTTTCGGGCGGCAGCAGGAAGCCACAGTCATCAAGTTCCTGTTCGAGGTGTTCGAACATGCCGGTGAGCTCTTTTTTTGTCGCCGGGCGCGTTTCGCGACTTGAGGATGTTTCAAGGAAGGCGTCGACATCAACGCCAGCCTGATACCATTCATAGCCAATGCAGAAAACAGCCTGAGCCAAATTCAAGGATTTAAATGCCGGGTTTAGCGGCACGGCGACAATGGTGTCGGCCTGAACCACATCGTCATTGGCCAACCCCTTGGCTTCGGGGCCAAAGAGAATACCCGTTGTCATGTTATCGTTGGCGCAGGCGCGCAGTTCAGCGGCGGCCTGTCGTGGCACGACGACCGGTTGCACGGAATCACGTGGCCGCGCCGTGGCGGCATAGACCTTTTGTAAGTCAGCGACGGCCTCTGCCGTTGATGCAAATACGCGCGCACTATCGACCAGTGCATCCGCGCCCGAAGCAGCGGCTCGACCTTTTACGCTGGGCCAAGGCTCACGTGGCACAACCAAGCGCAGGTCGCTGAGGCCACTGTTCATCATGGCACGACAACACATGCCGATGTTTTCGCCAAGCTGAGGGCGCACGAGAATAACAGCAGGCGCTCTCACGCCCCTATTGGGATCGGGGATGGTGGAATCGGTTCCGGCCACGCTGGCGTGCTCCGTTATGCTGCGTCGGTATCGGCGTTTCCGGACATATTGTCTCGGTCGCGATCACGGAAAAGTTTAAAACACAGGCTATCACGAAGCGCATTGTAGGATGCGTCGATGATATTGGGTGATACCCCGATGGTATTCCAGTGAAGGCCATCGGCATCGGCGGTTTCGATCATCACGCGGGTGATCGCACCGGTACCGTCGCCCGGTGTCAGGATGCGCACCTTGTAATCCATCAGGCGCAGGCCTTCGAGTTCGGGGTAGGTCGGTATCAGAACCTTACGCATGGCGGCGTCGAGTGCGTTCACTGGGCCGTTACCTTCTGCGACGGTCATGTGCATGTCGCCATTGACGATCAGTTTTACAGTGGCTTCTGATAGCGTTATCAGATCGCCCTTGGCGTTCCAGCGGCGTTCATCGATAACCCGGAAACTTGCACAGCGAAAATATTCAGGCACACCACCCAGTTCGCCGCGCGCCATAAGTTCAAAGCTCGCTTCCGCGCCATCATAGGCGTAACCATCAAATTCACGCTGTTTGACCATATCGACCAGCCGAGCGACCTTGGGATCATCGGCGTCGACCTCGAGGCCGATTTCACGGAAGCGCGCCAGAATATTAGAGCGACCAGCCTGATCGGACACAACGATATGTCGGTGGTTGCCGACGATTTCCGGATCGATGTGTTCGTAGGTGCGTGGATCTTTTTCGACTGCAGAAACATGTAGCCCGCCTTTGTGGGCAAATGCAGATTCGCCAACGTAGGGCGCAGACCTGTTCGGTGTGCGATTAAGGCGCTCGTCGACGATGTGCGAGGCATGGACCAGACGCTTGAGGCTGTCAGACGTCAGGCCGGTCTCATACCCCATCTTGAGCATCAGCGTCGGGATGACGGTGACCAAATTGGCATTGCCGCAGCGTTCGCCCAGACCGTTGAGTGCGCCCTGAACCTGTCGCGCACCGGCGCGTACGGCGGCCAGCGAATTCGCGACCGCATTGCCGGTGTCATCGTGGCAGTGAATACCAAGATGCGTGCCCGGTACATGGTCGCATACCTCGGTGATAATTTGCTCGATTTCATGGGGCAGGGTGCCGCCATTGGTATCGCACAGGATGACCCAGCGTGCCCCAGCGTCGTAGGCGGCTTTGATGCATTTCAGGGCGTACAGCGGATTTTCCTTGTAGCCATCGAAGAAATGCTCAGCATCGAACATTGCTTCGGCCTTGCGTGCGGCAACTGCCCGGACGCTATCGGCGATCATGGCGACGTTTTCTTCCGGATCGATGCCCAAGGCAACATTGACATGGAAGTCCCATGTCTTGCCGACCATGCAGATATGATCAACGGATATATTGAGCAGGGCATTGAGGCCCGGATCATTTTCCACGCTGCGACCCGCGCGGCGCGTCATGCCAAAGGCGCTCAGGGCCGCATGTGATAGTGCTGGTGGATCAGCAAAGAAGGAATCATCCGTTGGATTGGCGCCGGGCCAGCCACCTTCGATGTAATCCACGCCGACAGCATCAAGCTCGCGCGCAATGGCGACCTTGTCCAGAGCGCTGAAATCAACGCCTTGGGTCTGTGCGCCGTCACGCAGGGTGACGTCATAGATATATACGCGGCTGTCACTCATTGGAATTTGGGTGCCTGTTCTGGTTTGAGCGCGCGAGATTGCCTTATTTACCCCTAAGGCTCAAGAAGATAGGGGATTTTGGTGTTGAGGTTTCTTGCAGCACACGGGAATATGACGGTATTCTCATGTTTAGGAAAGGGCGAGAAACGCCCTTGTTCATGCGCGTGATATTTCTATCGTGCCAAGTGCATAACAATAACAGGCAGACGCCACGTAATGAGTAGCCAGAATACTAACGGCGAAGACCGGGTGATAGCACTGGATGATCCAGATTATCTGGCTTTACACGAACGTGCCGTGGGCACAAACGTGAACGAGCATACTCTGCTGGCGACTGACTATCTGAACCATTTCAACGAAGTGGTCATGCTGCTCGAAATGGTGCCTGATATGCCTGATATGCTGGAAGAGGTTCAGGCGTGGAAGCCCAAGGGCTACAAGGATCATTTCCGCGATAGTTCCATTGCTGACAAAGATCTGGCTGTTGATGCCTATGACTTTGTGCCAACGGACTACAAACAGCCCTTTGAGAAGACTGTTGACCAATTAGATCGGCTGGTCTTAACGAGCATTGAGCGGCTTGAGTATGATCTTGCTACCGGAAACATGGATTTGGCGCGGGAGAACTCGAAAGCTTTGTCGCTTACACTACAACGCCTTATCGACATGGCTGGCGGCATTATTCACGGTAGTCAGAGTGTCATGGACCAGTCTGAAATCGATATCCTGCTTGGCACGCCTGATCAGGACGGGGCTACGCAGGCCACAACAAACCCGGCCGCTATGGACCAGTCCGATATTGATTCCATGTTTGATTAGGGCGTGTGCGGTAGCGCGGTTCCGGTCAAGATTTCTGACTCTTAGAGGCCTTTTCGAACCAGATCAGCAAAATCACTTGGTGGCATTGGCTTGCCATAGTAGTAGCCCTGCCCCATTTCGCAGCCCAGTGCACTGAGGAATGTTTCCTGGCTCTGGGTTTCGATGCCTTCGGCTATAACCGACAGCCCTAGTTGCTGCGCCATGGTGATGATCGCACGTACCAATGCCATGGCATCGCGGTCCTCAGGCAGGTTCATGACAAAGGCACGGTCGACCTTGAGGTTATCCAATGGCAGACGGGCCAGAAAGCTCAGGGATGAATACCCGGTTCCAAAGTCGTCCATAGAGACCGTCGCGCCGAGTTTCTTCATGCTTTCAAGCATTTCTATGGTTTTTTCCGGGTTCTCAACCAGCATGCTTTCCGTCAATTCCAGGTCCAGTGATGCCGCATTAAAATTATGCTGCTCCAGAGCACCTTTTATTCTGTCTTCCAGATCACCCTGTAAGAATTGAACCGCTGACAGGTTGATCGCGATGTGAACTGGCGGCAGGTCCTCATCCAGCCATTGTCGACCCTGACGGCAGGCCTCTTCCATGACCCATTGCCCGATATCGATAATCAGGCCGGAACGTTCGGCCACGCCGATAAACTCATCGGGTGAAACAAAGCCGAGCTCGGCGTTTTCCCAACGTAACAAGGCCTCACAGGCAACCACTGCACGGGTGCGTAAATCGACTTTTGGTTGGTAAAGCAGGTGCAGTTCATTGCGCTCAATGGCACGTCGCAGGTTGCGATCAATATCGAGACGTCGCTGTGCCTGTTCGCTCTGGTGTTCAGCGTAAAATACAAAACTTCCCGGATCGGCTGATTTTGCGAAGTGTGTGACGGTGTCTGCATGCTGCATCAATTCAACGCGATCCTTGGCATTGTCCGGGTATAGGCAGATGCCGATGGTGCAAGAGGTGAAGATTTCCACATGGTCGATCTGAAGTGGTTTTGCTACTTCTGAACAAATGAATGCGGCAATGGATTCAAGCGTATCCATGTCGGCATTGCTGGAAATCAGAATATAGAAATCGTCCCCACCAAAATGCGCCACCATGCCCGCGCCACCCAGGCAGTCTTCAAGGCGTTGCCCTACGGCGCGGATAACGGAATCGCCAAAAACATGACCAAAGGCCTCATTGATATTGGCAAAACTATTTAAATCAACACTAAGAATAGCAAAGCTTTCGCCAGTTGAATCCACCTGAGCGATGGCTTCATCAAGGTTTTGTTCGAACAGGTAACGATTGGGCAATCCTGTTAGAGGATCACATGTCGCCAGTTTGCGTAGCTGGCGCTCGTGTTGTTTACGCTCGGATATGTCGTGGATAGAACTGATGAAGAGCTTGCGCCCACCAACGGTCATTTCGTTTATGGCAATTTCCAACGGGAATTTCTGGCCGTCCTTGCGCACGCCTTCAAACTCGCGCATGACGCCCATTGCCTGGGGGTCTTCGCCAATTAGAAGCATATTTTTGACGTCTGTGTTTGCGCTCCCGCCTGTATCGTGGCTTAGCATGGTGGAAAAATTTTTCCCGATGAGCTCGCTTGGTAAATATCCAAAAATGCGTTCCCCTGCCGCGTTGACGGATTCTATATTACCCAGCGTATCGGTCATTACGATACCATCCGCAACGGTATCCATTGTTTTGCGGAGTTGCTCTTCACGGTCGAGAGCCTTGGATAAGTTGCGGTGACGTTCGGTAACGTCACGCGCCATCAGGATAACGGCATTATGATCGCCTTCATCATCGGGGTCGTAGGGCATGGCGCTGATTTCGACGTCTACGATCTGCTCATCACCGCGCAGAAGTTTCATAGGCACCAGGGCCTTTTCATCCATCAAGGCTGCCATGTTGTCAGATGCCAGAACCTTGTAGTCCTCGTGAACATAATCACCAAAGGGCCGATCGATCAGCGTATCGGTATTCCATACGCCAAGCATGGCGGCACCTGCTGCGTTCATTCGGTCAATCAAGCCGTCACGGCAGATGCAGATCATATCGGGTGCCAGCTCAATGATATGCTCGTAGTCTTCCGATGCGCTTATACCGGAGAACCGTTCCTGGGCTACCTGTTCGTCAAAACGTTCCAGCATGCCGCGGCCGGAACGGCCAATCATGGTGGCATATTCACGGTATTGCGGTGTGCCAATGGGGCCGAGCAATTCTTCTTCCATCATCTGGGCAAAGCCGATGATGGTATTTAGCGGTGTGCGCAAGTCATGATTGATGGTGGCGAGCAGTTCTTTGTTCGTTTTACGGATTTTATCGATGCGTTCATTAGCTGTGTCTTCGATGGCCTGACGCTGCGCTTCAATTGGCGCATCGATAATCGCTATAACAATCTGCTGTTCATTCAAAGGTGCGCCATCGATACGATAGGTCTTGGTGCCATCGCCTGTATCAATGGCAAGGACATCCTGAACGGACTGGCCGCTGTCCATAATACGAGCCAGCAGTTTGATGAGTTCTGAAGCTGTTGAATGTTTGAAAACGGTCCCGAGTGAAACCATGCCGTTGGCATTGGCTAATTCCGGGAACCAGTCTCTGGCGGTTTGATTGAGGGCAAATGCCCTGCAGTCGCTGAAGACGCCATCGTTGTCAGAAATCGGTTCGGTGATGAGTGCTGCGCACGTAAGCACATCCAACGCTGCGCGAACGGCGAGGTCGTCGTTTTTCGCCGTTACCCCAAGACTCTGTTTTTTGCCCTTGGCATGGGATTCGGGCCGCTTTGACGTTTTTGCGTGGCGTTGTGGCATCACCAGTCAATCAAATCGAAAGCCGCTATCAATGCGGCAGGGGGAACCTAAATCATAGGTGAGTATACATCAAAACAGTGTAATCATGAATTTTAGGCCGGAAAACATATCTTTGTATGCATTAAAAAATACAGAATATCCAGCACCTTGTAATTTGAACGTTGCGTGATGGATAAATTAAGAGATATCGCTTTCATCGATCTCGGCGCGAGGATCCAGACTCGACACCACAGGCGCGGTGCGGGGCATACTGACAACAAACGGCTCGCGTTCATCGATGATACTGCGTGGGCGCATAACAAGGCGGACAATGCAGAGCACGGCTATGGCTGCGTGTGCAACTGCCGTGAACAGAAACAGGCCCTCGAATCCCACGGCTTCCATCAGGGCTGACGCAATCATTGGTCCGATTACGGCCCCCAGACCAAACAGCAGCAACATACCGCTGCTGACGTGGATAAAGTCTTCCGGTTCGACCAGGTCGTTTACGTGCGCGATGCACAGTGAGTAAAGCGTCATTGCAAGGCCGCCATAGCATGCTGCCTGCAGCAACAATATGATGAGCGTGCTATCGCCAATCATCACAAAGGATACACCTGCCAGCGATGA
This sequence comes from uncultured Rhodospirillales bacterium, assembly GCA_965602485.1. Taxonomy (GTDB): domain Bacteria; phylum Pseudomonadota; class Alphaproteobacteria; order Rhodospirillales; family Casp-alpha2; genus JABJOR01. The sequence continues at coordinate 75,962 of CBFCYM010000002.1, forward strand.
GAGCGCGGCAACGGTTAGAATCACCGCGCGCCGATCAAAGTGATCGGAAATTTTACCGATTGGCCACTGCGTAAGAGCGCCGCCGCCGATGATGGCACTCATGAACCAACCGATATGGGTCACGTCCAGCCCACGCTGTTGCGCAAAAATCGGTGCCAGTCCCCACAGCGCACCGTTTGCTATGCCGACCAAACTGCAACCGATGGCCCCGATGGGCGAGGTAGAAATAAGCCATCGTATGCGGGGCTTAACATTCTGTAGCGGTGTGGGAGCAAGCGTGGCGGTCATGGAGATGGGGATAAGAGCAAGGGCGATCATTATGGCCGCGATAGAAAATAGCTCAAAACTCTCAACAGCACCCAACGCCAGTAATTGCTGGCCACCCAGGGCGCCGATCAGGACGACCGCCTGATAAACGGAGAAGACCCGGCCACGGTATTCATTGCTGGCGCGCTCATTGAGCCAACTTTCGATAACCATGAAAAGACCGGCGAAACATAATCCGGTAATAGCGCGTAGTATTGCCCATGGAACCGGGTGTAAGGCCATCGGCAACAGCAGAACTGAACAGGCAGCAATAGCGGCAAACGCTGCAAAAGCGCGGATATGGCCCGCGCGACGCACCGCAAACGGGCAGATCAGGCAGCCGATCACGAAACCGAAAAACTGCGCCGCACCGATAGCGCCAATGGAATAGGCGGAAAAATCAGCAACGTGTGCACGCACCGGTATCAATGTATTGGTCAGGCCATTGCCGACCAACATGAAGAATGCCCCGCCCAGCAGGGCCGCGATGGAAATCAGTGTGGTACGCATGCCTGTTTGTCCGTTCGTCGTTTTCGCAACACCGCAACGCTAGCTTGCAATCGGCGGTGCCTAAAACGACATTTGAATTTTAACGGGCAAATTTAATTCATTGATGGGGCGCAAATGTGGAATCGCGTCAGGCATGCTTCCAGGTCGTGCCGTCCGGGCCATCGGCGAGCACGATACCTTGTGCAGCCAATTCGTCGCGGATTTCATCAGAACGCGCGAAGTTCTTGTCCAGACGTGCCTGTGTGCGCTCAGCGATCAGGGCATCTATGACGGTTGCATCGACATCCTGTGCCGCAGCCGGTACCCACCTAGACCAATCTTGTCCGCTTTGGTCCATTAGTCCCATGAAATTCGCACCGGCCTTAAGCGCGCGACGTGCTTCATCGGTGCCTTCACCAGCCAGGCGGTGCAGTTCGGCAATGGCCTTTGGTGTGTTGAGGTCATCGCACAGTGCATCGATGACGCCATCGGGTATGTCTGCTTCGTCACCCGGGGTATCGCCTGCGACACGTTGCCAGCGATCAAGCACACGCTTGGCCTCGGCAATGCCACCCTTGGTGAAATCCAGTGGTTGCCGGTAGTGGGTCTGTAGCAGCACCAAACGAATGGCATCACCGGGGAATTCTTCGAGCAGGTCATGGACCGTATAGAAGTTGCCCAGACTCTTGGACATCTTTTCGCCCTCGGCCATCAGATAGCCGTTATGCATCCAGTACGTTGCCATGGTCGCGGTGTGATTGGCGCAGCGGCTCTGGGCCAGTTCGTTTTCATGGTGCGGAAAGATCAGATCTTGCCCACCGCCGTGAACATCGAATTCCTGACCAAGATAGACGCCTGACATGGCCGAGCATTCGATATGCCAACCCGGACGTCCGCGTCCCCAGGGGCTGTCCCAGCCGGGAATGTCAGGTGTTGAAGGCTTCCACAGAACGAAGTCTGAGGGGTCTTTTTTGTAGGGGGCAACGTCAATGCGCGCGCCGGCAATCAATTCATCGCGGCTATGGCGTGATAGTTGGCCGTAGTCTTCCATGCTCGGCACGTTAAACAGCACATGACCGTCGTTCTCATAGGCGTTGCCGTGCGCGATCAGGGTTTCGATCATGGTGATCATTTCAGCGATGTGATCGGTCGCGCGGGGCTCGACATCTGGCGGCAGGGCACCAAGGGCAGCCATGTCGGCATGAAAGGCCTGTGCCGTGCGTTCGGTAATGTCGCGGATATCCTCGCCGCTTTCCTTGCTGGCTGCATTGATCTTGTCATCAACGTCGGTGATGTTGCGCACATAGGTCAGCTTTGGATAGAGCCGACGCAGCAGACGCGCAAAGGTATCAAACACCACCACCGGGCGTGCGTTGCCGATATGGGCATAGTCGTAGACCGTGGGTCCACAGACGTACATGCGAACATGATTGGGGTCGAGGGGTTCGAAAGCCTGCTTATCACGGCTCAGGGTGTTGTGAACGTATAGCGTCATGGTCGTCAGTTTCAGCTTGAGCTCTGTAATATGCGCGAGAGCGCACGTTCGCGCCCGATGAGGGGTAACAGGTTCTTCAGTTCCGGTCCATGATCAAGCCCGCTAAGTGCCAGACGTAACGGCATAAAGAGCGGCTTGCCCTTGCGTCCGCTCGCTTCCTTGATGGCCCCGGTCCAGGTTGACCATGTGCTCACGTCCCATGGCTCAGGTGGCAGCAGGTCACAGGCAGCGGACATAAAATCTGTGTCGTCGTCTGCAATAACGGGCGTAATCGTTCCGAAACAGACTTCGTGCCATATGGCCGTGTCGGACAGGCGCTCTAGATTGGCGCGTACGGCATCCCAAAATACGGTGTCCGCCTGCACGAGATTTAAATCAGCCAGACGCTGCGCGACGGCGTCAAAGTCCATGATGTGCAGCAATCGTGCATTGATTGCCCACAAGCGCTCAGGGTCGAACTTAGGTGCAGCACGCCCGAAATGACTGATTTCAAAGCTATCGGCCAATGCGGCAAGATCATCGCATGGCTCGATATCATCGGACGTTCCCAAGTGCGCCAGCAGGCTGTTGATGGCCATGGCCTCGGCACCGTCTTCGCGCAGGTCACGCAAGCTGAGTGAGCCATGACGCTTGGATAGCCCTGCGCCGCTGGCATCTGTCAGCAGGGAAAGGTGCGCGAACACCGGTGCTTGAGCGTCGAGAGCTTCAAACAATTGAATTTGAATGGCGGAATTGGTGACGTGGTCCTCGCCACGAATGACGTGGCTGATGCCCATATCGATATCATCAACGGCGGACGGCATCATGTACAGGTACGTACCATCACCGCGCACCAGAACCGGATCAGATAGATTGGCACCGTCAAACCGCACGGGGCCACGCACCAGATCATCAAAGGCGATTTCGGCATGGTTCAGCTTGAAGCGCCAATGGGGCGTGCGGCCTTCGGCTTCATAGGCCTGGAATTGCTCATCGCTCATCGAGAGCGCCGCACGATCATAGATTGGCGGTTTGCGCTCGCGCATCAGGCGCTTGCGTGTGTACTCCAGTTCTTCGGGCGTTTCATAACAGGGATAAATGCGTCCTGCTGCCTTCAGTTTATCAAACGCCGTGTCATATGACGCCAATCTGGCGGACTGGCGTTCCATAGCGTCGCAGTTCAGACCCAGCCACCGCAGGTCTTCTTCGATGGCGTCTGCAAATTCGGTGGTGGAGCGCTCAAGGTCCGTGTCATCAAGGCGCAAAATCATGCGCCCGCCATGTTTTTTGGCAAACAGCCAGTTCACCAATGCCATGCGGGCATTACCGATATGCAGCAGGCCGGTTGGGCTGGGGGCAAACCGTAGGGTGGGCGTCATGTGTATACTCGTCCTGGGAATCTGAGTGTTGTCGTGTTTCGGCGGACACTAGGCAGCTGCTCAAGATGTGTCAACGCAGGGCCGTGATATGGCTTTAACGGCCTTTTAAGACGGCGCGCCTATACAGAGACGTACGTGATTCAGCTTTCAGGCGCAATATTTTGGACGTAGGCTAAAAGGGCTATGGCTGAGAAACCCGATAACGCAGAACATCGTTCCGTAGAGGTCGAGGTGTATACGCCCAGCAAGGGCGGCTATAAGCGCTCCGTGACGGAAACGGTGGAGGTTGATGCGCCGCCGCCAACCCCTGCGCCGCCGCCAGCAAAGCCAGCAGAAGCGGCACCTGCTCAACCTGCGCCACCGCCACCTGCTCCGCCACGTGCTGTAAAACCGCAGGCGGCACCCTCGCCCCCTGCCAGCGCAGCAAAGGCAGCGGAAGCCAGCAAACCCAAACCTAAAATGCCGCCCGATCCCGAAGGTCAGGGCAAGGTACTTGCCGAGTCCGTGGTCGGCAGTTTTGTCGGCGCGTTGACGGCGAAGGCAAATGAGCGCGGCGGGCATCTGTTACCCGAAGATATCCATGCATTAAGTGAGTCGTTCAAGCGTCAGACTCAAAAGCTTGCGGCGACTTTTTCACGCTGCATCAGCTCATACGCTGAATCCCATGCGGAATCACACTGGGACCCCGAGCGCACAAATGCTTTTGAACGTGTGCTAGTGAAACAGTTTTCTCACTTGCTAAGCGACGATGCATCTGTGGCCAAGGATATCAACGCCATTCCACGGCGCGTTTTGCCTGGCGTATTTGCTGCCGTGCAAATGATGGCTGGGCACGAGGTAATCGAGCAGTTTGAACAGAATGCCTATTTGGTGATGCAGCGCGTGCGCGATGACAATCAGGATGAGTTCCGTTGGGAAACGGTTTACGCAGATCCACGTATTAAAAACATGGTGCGTGAATTGGTGGTGAATATAGCGCCGCATTTCGTGGACCTGCCGCGGCGGCTTGAATGGCTGTCTGCTGTTATTAATGGTCACCTTGCGCCAGTGGACTCGCATAGTCTGGTTGCTGATTGGCTGTTGTCTGAACCCGGGTTGCTGAGAATTATTGATGCCCTGTTCGATCATGCCCGTGAATTGCTTGACGATGATATGGGGCGCTTGCGGTTAACCAAGGACTATGGCGTCGAAACGCTGGAAACCCTGATTGCCGTCCTTGAAGGTTTTGATCAGCACAAGAACGCAATAGCTGGTGCGCACTGACGCCAAGCGTTCGCACAATTGCTGGAAACTAATTTTCTCGGAATGTGACGTACGTCACATCGTGAACTTTGAAATATACTTACAATTTACAAGCATCGTTGATGTAATTGCCAATTTGGCGATGCAGCGATTCAGGTGTCCAAAAAGAACATAACAAGACGGATTGTCTGTATTTACCTTCGAATTGTAAGGTCGCCAAATGGCGTAAATTAAGAAAATGCCTACCGATAAGAAGCAACCCGTAGAAGTTTATAAACGCTCAAAGAATGGTGTTTATGAACGTGCCTCCGCTGAATTAAATGAACCCGCAAAGCCTGAGTCGTCTGTCAGGGCTGCCCCTGAGGCTGCGCCGACGGCACAGAAAAAAACTCCGTCCAAGGCTAAGGTTCCCGCTAAGACCGCAATAAAATCAACCTTACCTGATCCGAAACGGATCGGTATGGCATTGGCAGAGTCCATCATTGGTGGGTTTGTTGGCTCGTTGAAGGCGCAGGCTTCTCTACATGAGGGCCACCTGTTCCCTGATGATGTGAATGCATTGTGTACATCGTTCGAACGCCAATCAGGCAAGCTGGCGGCGGCTTTTACGCACGCCATCAACACCTGTACCAGCGTACAGGTCCATGCAATGGAAGAAACACAAAGCCACGCCCGGTGGTCGGCAGAACGCACGCACGGTTTTGAGCGGTTGCTGGTTAAGCAGTTCGCCCATCTATTGGCCAGCGACGCCGAGGCTGCGAAGAACCCGGATTTGGTTTCGCGTCGCGCGTTGCCGGGTATTTTCCTCGCCGTTCGCCTGATGGCAGGTGGCGAAAACGTTGAAACCTATCAACAAAACATGCATCTGGTGTTACAGCGCGCGTATGACAATGCAAGCGAAGAGACTGACTGGGATGCCGTGTATGCCGATCCGCATGCCAAGGATATTCTGCATGATCTGCTGATCGCCATTGCGCCGCATTTTGTTGAGGTTCACCACAGGCTGGCGTGGTTGTGCAGTATCATCAATACGCACCTTGCGCCGGTTAATACCAGCGAGCCCATTGCAGAGTGGCAATTGAGTGAACGCACAGTGTTTCTGATTGTTCAGACACTCTTTGCTGAACTTCGCGCAGTACTGGACGATGATATGGGGCGTTTGCGCGTCACCAAGCGTTATGGTGTCGAATTGCTGGAGACGCTGCTCGAGGTCATGGAGAGCTTTGAGCAAGAGGCCCATGAGATGAAGGGTGCCGCCTGAACGTATTGCGATGGAACGGTGATTTACTTGCCGTTGCGTCGCTGTAGGAATTCCCGCCCTATTTTGACCGACAGGCGTTCATCGTAGCTAACGATATCGGCCGTGGCGTAGGTTTCTGACCAGCGATCTGGCAGGAATGAGCCCGTACCGATAACATCGATGGGTGCGTTAACGTCAGCCATGACCTTGCATTTTTCAGGTCCGAAACCCGACGATGCAACGATTTTGACCGCATCGTAGCCAGCCCGGTCAAGATGATCGCGCAGGTGATAGATCGCTGCTGCCGAGACGCCGGTGCCGGTCAGGTAACGCAATTCGGTCTCGTTACGGTAGCGCCGAATGGCATCGGGGATATGGCGTTCCAGCACGGCATAGGACCGTTGGGGATCAAGACCTTCGATGAACCGCCCGCCATGGGTGTCGAGCCGGATGCTGATCTCGCCATTGATAGCCAGATCATGGAAGCGGCGACAGACATCGAGAGAGTCTTCAATTTCCCGGCCAAAATAATCCACCAGCACGGTAATCGGAGAACCGGGATAGGTCTCGGCGTACATCTCGGTTGCGCGCACGGTGGACCCAGCATAACCGATCAGGGCATGCGGCATGGTGCCGCGTCCTTCATCCTGACCAAAGTAGTGCGCCGTTGCGTTGGTTGCGTTTGCAATGAAGCCTTTGACGTTGGCGCGCTTGTGGGCGGACGCTGAGCCCACAGAAGCAGCATAGGCCATCATCTCGGCCATTTCGGTGCCGGCACAGTGTCGTGCATCCATTGCCAGAAAGGCCACGCCCGGTAAGTCCATGCACATGGTGTAGGCGTTGTAGGCGGCGACACAGCCCGCGCCGAGTTTTTGCAGATAGAGCGTCTCAAGGTCGACCAACTGGGCAAATGGGCCACTGATGTACATCAACGGTTCACCAGCGCCGACCCAATCGCCCTCTGCGTAATTTAGGTCAACCTTGAACGCAGTATCTCGGTCGCGTGCAATTTTTTCGAGCCATTCGACCACCAGTCGGGGCGTGAAGATGACCGGGCGGCGCATGAATACGGCGTACGTTACGCGCATGTCGCCAAACTGCTGGACGATTTTACGCGTTTTTAGGAAATAGTTGTCGGACCAGTCGTGGATATAGCGTTCGCTATCCATACCATTCGCACCGTTTGATTGCTTGGGTTCGTTCATGGTCAGTCCCCGCTGGGCATCGGCGGGGCGAACCCCGCCGATATGACTCAGCTCACGACTTCGTTGCCGTGCTGATTTATGACTGTGCTACCGCGCGTTGCGGTTCGACGTCACGCTTTTCCTTCAGGATTTCGGCCAATAGAAACGCCAGTTCAAGTGATTGCTTGGCGTTCAGGCGTGGATCACAGTGCGTATGATAGCGATCCTGCAGGTTCGCATCGGTGATCGCCTGCGCGCCACCGGTGCATTCTGTGACGTCCTGACCGGTCATCTCGAAATGCACGCCACCAGCGTAGGTACCTTCGGCCTTGTGCACATTGAAGAAGCCACGCACCTCGGTGAGGATCGAGTCGAACGGGCGGGTCTTGTAGCCAGAGCCGCTCTTGATGGTATTGCCGTGCATGGGATCACACACCCAAACGACTTTACGGCCTTCGCTTTTCACCCGCCGAACCAGCTTGGGCAGCATGTCTTCGACGTTGTCCGCGCCCATACGCGAAATGATCGTCAGGCGACCGGCCTCGTCGTGCGGGTTCAGCGTATCAATCAAACGCATCAGATCATCGGGATCGAGGCTTGGACCAGCCTTGAAGGCGATGGGGTTGGCGATTCCACGCATGAATTCAACATGGCCGTGATCAAGCTGACGTGTACGGTCGCCGATCCACACCATGTGGGCCGAGGTATCGTACCAGTCGCCCGAGGTGGAATCGATACGGGTCATGGCCTGTTCATAGTTCAGCAGCAGGCTTTCGTGCGCCGTATAGAATTCGGTCTCGCGAATTTGTGGTGTGGTTTCCGAGTTCAGGCCGCAAGCCGACATGAACGCCAGCGTTTCATCCAGCCGGTCGGCCAGATCGCGGTAACGTTCGGCCAGCGCACTGTCAGCAACGAAGCCGAGGTTCCACTGGTGGACCTTCTGCAAATCAGCGTATCCGCCCTGCGCAAAAGCACGCAGCAGGTTCAGCGTTGAAGCAGACTGGTTGTAGACACGCAACAGACGCTCAGGATCGGGAATGCGCTCTTCGGGCGTGAAGTCCATACCATTGACCATGTCGCCGCGGTAACTTGGCAGTTCGACGCCATCGATTGTCTCGGTGTCGGCGGAACGCGGTTTGGCGAATTGGCCGGCCATACGACCGACCTTGACCACAGGGCAGGCTGCACCAAAGGTCAACACGACGGCCATTTGCAACAGCACACGGAATGTGTCGCGAATATTATCAGGATGGAACTCAGCAAAGCTCTCGGCGCAATCGCCGCCCTGTAGCAGGAAGGCATTGCCCTCGGCGACCTGCGCGAGCGAGCGTTTCAGCTTGCGCGCTTCACCGGCGAACACCAACGGCGGCGATTTGCTCAGTTGCTGCTCGACTGCATCAACGGCACCCTGATCAGGGTAGTTCGGTAATTGCGCGGCTGGCATCGAACGCCAGCTATCCGGCGACCATTTGTCCGCCATAATTTTATCCCTCATAAATTCGCTCTAACCCAGGTTTTCAAGCCTCTTGATTGTATCGTAAGGCCTTTCGAGACCACGGATATACGCCGCCGTGACGGCTTTTTCCAGTCCTTTACCATTGATTCAACTATTCCGCTTTACTGGCAAGTGGGGATTGTAGAGCCCACCAAGGCTCCCAATGTTCATATTTAAGGACAATGCGCGTTTATCTGTATGGCCTACCTGCTGATTGCACGCAGAGCACAGGATGAACAGGACAATAGGGGAGATGCGATCATGATGATCTTTCCCACCATCGAATTGATGGGCGGCAAGTGCGTGAGTTTAAAGCGTGGATGCCTTGAAGCGCCGCATATTTACGATGTTGATCCCGTTAAAAAGGCTGTGGAATTTGCCAATGCGGGGGCGCAATGGATCTATGCCGTGGATCTGGATGGCGTGATGCAGGGCGGCCGCCACAATGCCGACGTAATCACAGCCATTATCGATGCTGTCGATGCCCCGGTGCAGGTCGCTGGCGGTATTCGCACCATGTCGTCCATTGAATGGTGGATCAAGCATGGTGCGACGCGCGTGGTTATGGGCACCGCTGCCATCAGGGATCGCCGCTTGGTGATGGAAGCCTGTTCTCAGTTCCCCGGCCGGATTGCCGTCAGTATCGATGGCCGCGGCGGCGCCGTGATGATTGAGGGCTGGACGGAAGCCACGACATCCTCGCCGCTCGGTCTGGCCAAGCAATTACAGGACACGGGCGTCAGCGCGATTATCTATACCGACATTGATCGCAATGATGATCTGCCTGAAAGCTCACTGGCCGACACCACCGAAATGGCTCGGCAGTTATCTGTGCCGGTGATTTCAAGCGGTACGGTGAAGGCTCTCGATGATTTGTCGACCTTGAAGTATCTGCCCAATATATCGGGTGCTGTGATTGGGCGAGCTCTGTTTGAGGGCTCCTTTACGCTGGAAGAGGCCCTCGCGCTGTGTCTCTAGGCGTGCCGTATGTCTAGCGGTTGTTGGAAACATCGAGTGGCTGGGGTATACGGAATCATGTGATCCCGTCTTGAAACCCGGACTGTCGAAATAATGAGCCGCAACCCACAGCATCCATCTGCATCCGTAGCACTTATCAATGATGCCGTGCGTGCTCTTCAGGGCGGGCGTATTGCGCAGGCCGAGAAGCTTGCCCGCAAGTTTGTAAAAAGCAATCCAACGCATCCCGATGGTCTGCACCTGCTTGGCCTGATCGTCTTTCAGCAGGGCAAGGTGAAACAGTCGGCGGACCTTATCTCCAAGGCCGTCGCTGCTGGCTCGTCCAATCCTGCACACTTTGCTAACCTGGGGCTGGCGCTCAAAACGCTCGGGCGCTTCGAGCAGGCGCTAAGCGCTTATGACAAGGCGGTCTCTTTGGACATGAATGTCGCCGGGGCATGGAATGATCGCGGCAATACGCTTTTGGAACTGGGTCGCATGGGTGATGCGGAAGGTTCATACCGCCGCGCGCTCAGCATTGCACCGCGTGATGCCAAGGCGCACGTGAATTTGGGTGTGGTCCTGTTACGTCAAGGACGTGCGGACGATGCCGTTGAAGCCTATAAGCAGGCCATAAAACTGGTGCCCAATCTGGCGGCGGCCCATAGCGGGCTTGGCAATGCGCTCAACGAAGGCGGACAGGTTGAAGCTGCCATTGAGGCCTATGAAGCTGCGATTGCGGCTGACGGCGCATATGCCGAGGCCTATGGCAATCTGGCGGGTCTATATGAGAACAACAATCGTACCAGTGATGCGCGTGCCACCGTTGAACGTGCCTTTGCGACAACCTCTATTGCGCCGAGCGATCCGCATCTTGTGCTTATACTGGCGAAGTGTGACCGGCGTGATGATAAACCCCGCGACGGCGCTGATCGCCTGAAAGCGATATCGAGCGGCAAGTTACCCGCTGCGTTGCGCCGTGACATCGCGTTCGAGCTGTCACGTTCGCTTGATCGGCTGGACGATGCGCCGGGTGCGTTTGCCGCCATGGCCGAAGGCAATGCGCAGGCGTTGACCGCCGATGGCGTAGATGAAACGCTGGGTGACTCGTTTCTCGATACACTGCAGCGTTTACGCGAATGGTTTACGCCGCAGCGCATTGCCACGCTGCCGCAATTCACATCTGATGATGGTAATCCCGATCCCGTCTTTCTGGTCGGCTTTCCGCGCTCGGGCACCACGCTGCTTGGTCAGGTGCTGGATTCCCATTCCGGGCTGGTGATGGTTGAAGAACGCCCCATGCTTGATCAGGTCGTTGCCCGGTTGCGCACAGAGCACGGCGGTTATCCAGAGGGACTGGCAGAACTCTCAACCGATGACATTGCCGCGTTACGCAAGCTTTACTTCGATAGCGTTGACGCAGAGTGCGAACGTGCGCCGGGTCAGCGTGTGGTCGATAAGTTTCCGTTGCATCTGGTTCATGTCGGCCTGATCCGCACGATCTTTCCCGACGCACGTTTTCTGTTCGCCATGCGTCACCCTTGCGATGTGGTGCTCAGTTGCTTCATGCAGAGCTTCCGGCCCAACCCGGCCATGGCGAATTTCTTCACCACGCAGCGCGGCGCGCGGACCTATGATCTGGTCATGCAGTTGTGGCAGCATTACCAAACGGTGTTCGATCTGCCGGTCCGCACCGTGCGCTATGAAGACGTGGTGGCTGATTTTGATAGCGCGGTCAGTGACGTCCTGAAATTCCTGCAGCTGGATTGGCAGGACGCGGTGCGTGATTACGCCGAACGGGCGCGCTCGCGCGGGCGCATCGATACACCAAGCTACCATCAGGTCACCGAGGCTATTTACACCCGCGCACGCTATCGCTGGCGGCGCTACGAAAACGAACTCGCCCCTATCCAGCCGACACTGGTGCCATGGATTGAAGAGTTTGGTTACGATAGCGAGTCGTGATCAGACCTATATGAAAGTGGCGATTGCCTATACGCCACCCTGTGCAGCTGTGGAGATTTCGTGCTCGCACAAGATGTCATGTAGCGCTGGCCGTTCTTTGAGGCGCTCATAACACCGCACCACGGCAGGGTAGGCGGTGGCGAAATTCGTGTTCCAGCTTTGAAAGACCGCGAAGGTCGCCATGTAGATATCAATCATGCTGAAACGCTCCCCCAGATGATAGGGGCCGCTCTGCGCGAGGTGTGCATCTACGGTGCGCCAGCACGTATCAAGTGCTTCTGCCGCACGCGCCTTAATACTCGGGATATGAGCCTCGTCCATGCAATAGCGATGGGGGAAATGAAAGCGCTTATAGGGTTCTTGCAGCACGTCAGTGTGGTAGGAGAACCATTCAAGAAATGCAGCGCGTGCAGGCTCGCCGGGCAACGGTGCGAGATCGCATAAGCCGTGATGATCGGCAAGATACATCATGATTGCGCTGGTCTCGCTCAGCTTCAGGCCATAATCACTTGTCAGGACAGGTAAGAAGCCCTTTGGATTAATGGTTAAAAACTCAGATGAACGGAGTTCGCCAGCGGGAATGTCGACCCGGTTCAGTTTGTAGGGCAGGCCGCTTTCCGCCAGCACCATGTGCGGTGCGGCAGCGCGTGTGCGGATGTCCCAATACAGCGTATACACGTGGCGATCCCTAACGCGTCTTGTCGCGCATGGTGACCAGTTCTTCGGCGGCTGTGGGGTGGATGCCGATGGTGGTGTCGAACTGTGCCTTGGTCGCACCGGCCTTTATGGCCACGGCGAAGCCTTGAGCGATTTCCGGTGAGTCCGGGCCGACCATGTGCAGACCGACGACCTTGTCTGTTTTTTGCTCGACGATCAGCTTCATCAATCCGCGTTCATCACGCCCTGACAGGGTGTGCTTCATGGGCTTGAAGCTGGACACATAGACGTCAATGTCGCCGCGTTCGCGTGCCTGGTCCTCGGTCATGCCGATGCTGCCGATGGGCGGGTGGCTGAAAACGGCGGAGGCGATATTGGTGTAATCCACGGCCGTTGGCTGGTTGTTATAGAGCGCACGCGCCAGCGCCATGCCCTCGGCCAGAGCCACGGGGGTCAGGTTGACCCGGTTGGTGACGTCGCCCAGCGCATAGATGTTGTCTACCGACGTCTGGAACTGATCGTTGACGACAATGGCAGCGTTGCGGTCGGTTTCAATGCCCAGCGCTTCCAGCCCAAGATTGGCGGTCTTGGGGCTGCGCCCGGTGGCGTACATTACCAGATCGGTCTCAAGTGTTTCGCCGCCGCCCAGCTTCAGGGTGTAGCCGTTGTCGGTTTTCTCGATGGCTTCGATCACCGTTTCGCTGCGGATGGTGATGCCTTTTTTGGTCATCTCCTCGCTTAGGTGATCGCGCACGTCTTCATCAAAGCCGCGCAGGATCTTGGGTGCGCGGATGATCTCGGTGACCTCGACGCCAACGGCGTTGAACACACCGGCGAATTCAACGGCGATATAGCCGCCGCCGACAACGACCATGCGCTTGGGCAGGTCCGCCAGATCGAGTGCCTCGTTTGAGGTGATGACGTGTTCGATGCCGGGAATATCAGGCATGGATGGCCAGCCGCCCGTGGCGATCAGGATTCGCTCGGCGGTGATGGCGCGACCATTGACGTCAATAGTGTGTGCATCAACCAGCACGCCACGGCCATCGATCATATCGACCCCGGCGGTCTTGAGGATGTTGTGGTAGACACCTTCAAGCCGCTGTAGCTCGGCGTCCTTTTTGGCGATCAGACGTGGCCAGTCGATGGATACGGAACTTGGATCAACACTCCAGCCATAGGCTTGGGCGTCTTCGATGTCTTCATGGAAGTGTGCGCCGTAAACCAGCAGCTTCTTGGGCACACAGCCGCGCATGACGCAGGTGCCGCCGACGCGCATGTCCTCGCAAATGCCCACGCGAGCACCAAAGCTTGCGGATATGCGCGCTGCGCGCACACCACCCGAGCCGGCACCGATAACAAATAGGTCGTAGTCATACTGGGACACGGATGCGGTCTCCTGAATCAAGTGTGGGCAGTTGCCTTGTGATTGAGGAGATGGGGTAGCATGCCCGCGCTGTCAACTCGACTAAAATTACCGTGATGACGTGACAGGCATGAAAAAAGCGGCAGAGCCGAAACCCCGCCGCTTTTATACAAACTTGTCTGCAGGTGCCGGGCGAACCCGGCCATGGACGTGGTTAGATGTCACCCATGCAGAGGTATTTGATCTCGCAATATTCCTCGATACCGTATTTGGAGCCTTCGCGCCCGGTACCGGATTCTTTAACACCGCCAAATGGTGCAACTTCGTTGGAGATAATGCCAGCGTTGATGCCAACAATACCATACTCCAGGGCCTCGGCTGTGCGCCAGACACGACCGATATCACGGCTGTAGAAGTAAGCCGCCAGACCGAACTCGGTATCGTTGGCCTGGGCGATGACGTCAGCATCATCGCTGAAACGGAACAGCGGGGCCAGCGGACCGAAGGTTTCTTCGCGTGCGACTTTCATGTCTTTGGTCACGTCGGAAAGGAGCGTTGGCTGGAAGAACGTTCCGCCCAGTTCGTGACGCTTGCCGCCGGTCATGATCTTGGCACCTTTGGCGAGCGCGTCTTCGATGTGCTCTTCGACCTTTTCGACAGCGGCCATATTGATCATCGGGCCTTGCTGGGTTTCACCCTTCAGGCCGTCACCCACAACCATGGCTTCGGCCGCGGCGGCCAGCTTTGTGGCAAATTCGTCATAGATACTGTCGTGAACGTAGATGCGGTTGGCACATACGCAGGTCTGGCCGGTATTACGGTACTTCGATGCCATGGCACCGAGTACAGCTGAATCGATATCGGCATCGTCGAAGACGATGAACGGTGCGTTGCCGCCCAGCTCCATGGAGGTCTTCTTGACCGTGTCAGCGCACTGCTTCATCAGAATTTTGCCGATTTCGGTCGAGCCGGTAAATGTCAGCTTGCGCACGGTGGGGTTTGACGTCATCTCGCCACCGATGGCCCCCGATGAGCCTGTGACGACACTGAAAATACCCTTGGGAATGCCAGCGCGCTCGGCCAGTACGGCCAGGGCAATGGCGGAATAGGGAGTGTCGCTTGCCGGTTTGATGACAAACGGGCAGCCAGCGGCCAGCGCCGGTCCGGCCTTGCGTGTGATCATGGCCGAGGGGAAGTTCCACGGCGTGATGGCAGCAACGACACCGATCGGCTCTTTGATTACGACAATGCGTTTGTCAGCCATTGGCTGGGGCACGACGTCACCGTAGGTGCGCTTGCCTTCTTCGGCGAACCACTCAATGAACGAAGCGGCATATCCGATCTCACCTTTGGACTCGGCCAGTGGCTTACCCTGTTCGGCTGTCATCAGTACAGCCAGATCATCGGCGTTTTCTAGCATCAGATTGTACCATTTGCGCAGAATTGCAGCGCGCTCCTTGGCCAACAGCCCACGCCAGCCTGCCCAAGCTGCATTGGCGGCATCAATGGCGCGGCGGGTTTCGGCGGCACCCATCTTGGGTACGGTGCCGATCTGCTCGCCGGTGGCCGGATTGCTTACGGGCTGGATTTCACCAGAATCGGCATCGACCCACGCGCCGTCGATATAGCACTGCTGGCGAAAAAGGCTCTGATCCTTGAGCTGCATGACTGAACATCCTCCGTCTGATTGTGCCCACATATGCCGTTGTTCAGCGGGACACACTATTCTTTGTTATGGCTAACCGGGTGGTAGCCGTTCTTGCGCGGCGAATCAATGCCACAATGAGGGTATGTGCAGGTTCGGGTGCTGCGTCGTCGGTGTTCGACTGTAACCAGAATGTTACAGTCATACGATCAGGACGCGGTGCGTTAACCATATTTTCAGTATAATCTCTTGTGAACCAAGGGATTTGGGTGTGTTGCATATTAGCCACACCTCGTGAGTTTTATATGTTTCATGGCTTCCCTTCACTTGACCCGAAACAGGGATTTATGGCCCTATTCATTCACCGCAAGGCATAAACGTCTGACGGAACCCCGATTGGTCGGGGAATTTACTTCCCGGCCCTATCGGGGCTTTTTGAAAAAATGTGAGGGTAATCATGAAAAAGATTCTTTTGGGTACGACGGCTATCGTCGCCGCCACCGCGATTTCCGCTGGCGCCGCCAAAGCCGATATCGCTTTGGACATGTGGGCATACCAGGGCTTCGGCTTTGCTATTGAATCCGACAAAGACACCAGCGAAAACGCTGGCCTGGTTTCTTACCAGAACTCCAACGTTGACTTCGTTGGCAGCTCCACGCTCGACAACGGCATGACCGTTGGCATGACCGTCGATCTGAACACCGTGAACGCAAACGGCGGCAACGTCGATGAAATGCGTTTCTCGCTGACCGACGACTGGGGCACAGTTGAACTGGGCGGCAACGACACCGCTGCTGATCTGCTGAACCACGCCAACCACTGGGTTACCGCTAACGGCGTTGATTCCGGCACTTGGTCTTCTTATGCATCCAACTTCTCCGGCGGCGCAACTGCCTCCTCCCTCGTTGGTGACGAAGCTGGTATCACCTACTTCTCGCCTGTCATGAACGGTCTGCGTTTTGCCGTATCCTATGACAGCAACGATTCGACCGAAGGTAGTGGTCTTGGTGCAGATACTCTGTCCAACATCTGGTCGGTTGGCGTTGAGTACAACGGCGAAGCAGACGGCGTTTCCTACGGCCTCGGCGCTGGTGTAGATCACGCTGCTGGAACCACCTACGAAGATGCTGGTGGTGATGACGACGCTTCCAAGTTCCACATCGGTGGCGAACTCAGCACAGGTGGTTTCTCTGTTGGCGTCGGTTATGCTGCAGCTGACTACAAGACCTCCTCGACTGCTATCGTTGACATCAACACCGTTGCTGCAACCGTGTCCTACTCGACCGGCGCACACACTGTTGGTGTTGAATATGCTGGCCACGAAAGCACTTCGACTGTTGGTGGCACGACCACTGATGGCGATTCGTTCCTCGTCGGCTACAACTACTCCGTTGGTGGCGGCGTTTACTGGGATGCTCGCATCGCAGTTCTCGACGAAAACACCGGTACGGCTTCGACCGATACCGATGCGACCATCTTCGAAACTGGTGTAGGCGTCAGCTTCTAATAGCTGATGACGAATTAACCCGGTTTTCGGGTTTTTCGGGAAAGGGGAGCAGTTTACTGCTCCCCTTTTTCTTTTGCGCGGGCAACAAATTTTTGACCAGCGTTCTGGCGAATGCTATCTGGCTGATACCGCAATAGATGCACGGGTTCTTTGATGGCTAAAATTTTCTGGTTGGCATCCTACCCCAAGTCGGGAAATACATGGCTGCGAGCCTTGTTGTTGAATTACTTAAAGGACGCCGAAGGCACGCAATCTCTTGATGATTTGCATGGTTTTGCTCTCGGAGACATGGATGCCCAGTTTTATGAGAAATTGCTTGGTCGGCCCGTTTCAACAATGAGTTTGGCGGAGATGCTGCCGCACCGATACGCGGTCCATGCTTTGATCGCAAAGGAGGCCGAAGGCAGCCCGCTGGTCAAGACGCACTCCAACTATCATATGCCGGATGGCAGTATTGCTATCAATCGTGCGGTGACACGCAGCGCGATTTATCTCGTGCGCAACCCGCTCGATATGGTGATCTCGTTCGGCGATCATTACGGTTGTGGGCTTGATGGTGCTATCGAAGCAGCGGCAGCGTCGTCGCATTATATTCCACCTATGCCGGGCCGTATTGCTCAGCATCTCGGCAACTGGAGCAGCCATGTCACTGGGTGGGTCAATTCCGGCGATTTGCCACGATTGATACTGCGCTATGAAGATTTGGTGCGCGACCCGGTGCGTGCGTTCCGCCAGGTCGTAAAGTTTATGAAAATGGATGTTGATGAGGCGCGTTTGAAAAGAGCCGTAGAGCGGTCTTCATTCAAGACACTTCAGGCCATGGAAGCTTCTGAAGGGTTTACCGAAAAATCTCAAAATAGTGACAAGTTTTTCCGATCCGGTGCGTTCGGTAAGTGGCGTAATACACTGAGCAAGAAGCAGGTTGCCTTGGTCATAAAACAGCATGGCAAGGTGATGACGAAATTGGGATATTTGAATGAGCAGGGTTCTCCAGTATTCTAATGCGTAGTCTGCGCCCAGCCAGAACGGATAAAGTCAGTTTATGAAAAAGCGTAAAAACCAGAGCACGCATGGCTTGGCTGGTGGGCATGTGAATACGGCGGCATCTGGCGGCGTATCGGGTTTTCTGATGGCCAACGCCAATCAGGGGCAACCTGCTACAGCGAGCGCCGATCCTGCATTGGCTGCCGCTGAAAGTGCACATAAAAGTGGCTATTTTGACGTTGCAGAGACCGGTTATCGTGACATCCTCAAAAAGAACCCCAATCACGCCAGAGCATTGACGCTCTACGGAATTCTGCATAATCGGCGTGAGCGTTATAAAGAAGCCGTGCGTGTATTAAAGAAAGCCATAAAGATCGCTCCGAACCAGACAGAGGCGTTCAATGGTTTGGGCACGGCATATAAGAACCTGGATATGCTCGATGATGCCATTAAGGCCTATGAGCAAGCACTGAAAGTCGATCCGAATTTTGCCGGCGCCTATAACAATATGGGTATCGCCTATCGAGAATCAGGCTATTTTGACAAAGCAGCTGATTGTTTCTCGCGCGCGATAGAACTGGACCCCTCCATCGCCGAGGCCTGGAATGGGTTGGCGCGGACAAAGAAATTTAAAGAAGAACCGAGCAAGCTTGATGCGTTGAAGGAAACCGCGCGTTCATCACGCATGAGTGGCCTGGCAAAAAAACATGCATGGTTTGCGCTCGGAAAAATATATGACGATCTGAAGCAGTTTGACGAAGCGTTTGAATGCTATCGGAACGCAAATCAAAACCGTCTGGTCCCCGCTGATGCTCAAAAGGCGTGTGCACAGATGCATGCTGTAGCATCCGTGTTTACAGGGCGGGCTATAGAAACGCTTCCGCGCATTGAACCAAAAGAGAGTAATCCAGTCCCGGTCTTTATTGTCGGTATGCCACGTTCAGGTACCACGCTGGTCGAACAGATTTTGGCGACGCACCCCAATGCGCAGTGGGGCGGCGAATTGAATTATTTTACGGATGTGGTGCAGAAGGTGAATGCGTCGGGGGGCGGCGCGACATCTTTTTCCACTGACATTATGAATATGACCAGGAAGGATTTGCAGCGCATACGTGATGGGTTTTTTGCGCATTTTAAACAGACGCGTCGTGCTGCTGGCAAATCGCCGTTGGTGGTTGCCGACAAGACGCCGTTCAATTTTCTCTATCTGGGCTTGATCGCCATGGCTATGCCCGATGCGCGGGTCATCCATTGTCGGCGCGATCCGCTGGATACGGGTCTTTCAATCTATTTTACGGATTTTGCAAAAAACCAGCCGTTTACCACTGATTTGACGACCATCGGCGAATACACACGGGGCTACCAATGTTTGATGGACCATTGGCATGCGGTCAATGTATTGCCGATACTTGACGTGGATTACGAAGATCTGATCAGGGAACAGGAAGCCATCAGCCGGGAAATGATTTCATTCTGTGAACTGACTTGGAGTGATCGCTGTCTGTCATTTCATGAAAACAAACGGCATGTCTCTACGCCTAGTGACTGGCAGGTGCGCCAGCCGATTTATGATGCGTCCCTTGCACGATGGAAAAATTACGAGCAGCACCTAGATCCTTTGCGTCAGGCGCTTGAGGGAGTCTGATCAGTGCCTTCGCGACCATCACAGGGCAATCACCCACAAGCACGATCGCTTGATGCTGCGCGTGAGAAATTATCGCGCGGAGACTTCGGTACTGCCAAGCGCGATCTGTTTGAAATTGTCCAAAAGACCCCCAGGCATGACGAGGCCGTATATCTGTTAGGGTGCTGTTGCCTGCAGTTGGGAGAGCCTGAAAAGGGTATTGAATATTTACAGCGCGCGAACACGCTGACACCCAACAAGCCAGCAATCCTCAATACACTTGGTGTTGCGTATTCTTCTGTAGGTGATTTCACTACCAGTGAAGAAAACCTGCGTCAGGCAATATCCCTTGCGCCCAATTATGCGGACGCTATTGCAAATATTGGACTGACCCTGCAGTGCAACGGTAAGCATGATGAATCGATAAAATTTCTGAGCATTGCAGCAAGGCAACAGAATGCGAGCATGCGGGTTGCGGAAGGTTGCATAAATGCTCTTGTCCGTCTGAATTTATTTTCGCAAGCTGAAGCAGCAATTCAGGCTCTACTGCCACGGTTTCCGAACAGTTCCATTATTTTATCGCGTCATGCGTATGCTTTGGCGTTGAATGATGAAATGGCTGAAGCCGAACGCGTTTGGGAGCAGGCCATCCGTTTAAGCGAGGGTAATCCTGAACCCTATGCCCATCGGGCAACGTTCCGGATTTCAACGGGTAACAGCGCCGGTGCAGAAGCAGATATGGAGGCGGTATTTGCCCTTAATCCCTGCCATCCATCAACAGTCTTTGCGTGGGCACATTCGCTTGGCCGTGAAAAAGACAGGAAAGCTGATGCTGAAGCCATGTATGACCGTGTGATCGGTGCAATGGCGAAAGAGCGCCTGCCTTTTGATGATGCAAACAATCTTGGTTTTGCTGCCGGGTGCCTGGCGGATTCACTTGGGCGGTATGACGAGGCTTTTGCCCATTATGACGCGGCAAACAAAAGGGTGTGGAAGCGGCAAAATATTGCACATGAAGACTATACGGCCTTTTCACGTAGCCTGAAGGCAACGTTTGACGGTACGTTCTTTGAAGAAAAGCGCGACATTTTGATGCGTGAACCGCAGGGTGATGACCGCCTCGGAGAGGGCTTGGTATTTATCGTTGGCATGCCGCGCTCTGGCACAACATTGGCAGAGGATATCTTGATACGCAGTGGTGTCGTTATGCCGGGTGGTGAGCGTGGTGATATAGATGAACTGCGCTTAAAGGCGGCAACAGCTGATGAAGCAACGCTGGCCAAGCTAGAGGACCTGCGCACGTTATCGATGGATGCGGTTCGGGCGATATCTGCGGAACATCACCGCCTTGTTGATACTCATGCAAAGAGCCACTTGATCTTTACCGACAAGACACCGCGAAACTTCATGAATTTGGGATTGATCGCCCTGTTGTTTCCGCGGGCAAAAATCATCCATTGCATGCGTGACCCAGCCGATACGTGTCTTTCGTGTTATTTTAATTATTTCGCTTGGAATTCCATCAAGTTTTCATACGATTTGAAGGCCCTTGGCGTATTTTTTAATACGTACAGCGATTTAATGCGTCATTGGCAAGATGTATTGCCAATGACGATTTTTGAGCTTCAATATGAAGATATGGTGGCTGATCCACACAAGCAGATACGCAATCTCGTTGCATTTTGTGGACTGGAATGGGATGACAGGCACTTGGATACGGATGATACGAAACGAACGATTGCCACGGCCAGCACGACCCAAGTGCGAAAGCCTCTTTACAAAACGTCGGTAAAACGCTCAAAACCTTACGAGAAACACCTCTCTGTGTTGTTGAGCGAACTGGAGCAAGAGGGTAGTGTTACGGCACATTCTTGATGGCCCCATTTGGTTTAGAAGCGAGTTAAATATATGTCCCTACCAAATCCACTGAATCGTTGGCGCTATGCCGTTTGCGCGCTGGTGTTCGCACTCAGTGCTTGCGGCGGTCCGGTGGTTATGGAGCGTGGCGAAATTCCGAAGACCAAAAAAGGGATGGAGCGCGCAACGACAGGCGACGGTATCGGCTCATTGCTGGGCGAGGGGGGCGTCTTTGGTGGAGATGAAAGCAATACCGGCGGTAGCGGCGGTGTTGGCGTTAACAGCTATCTGTGGCGTGCCTCGCTCGATACCATATCGTTTATGCCCGTAACGTCCGTTGATCCTTTTGGCGGGGTCATTATTACGGACTGGCATTCTTCTGCCGAATCGCTAAATGAACGTTTTAAACTGAACGTCTACATCCTCGGCCGTCAGCTTCGTGCCGATGGTGTGCGGGTTTCGGTGTTCCGTCAGGTTCTACAAAATCAGATATGGCGCGATGCCGAGATATCGTCTGATACTGCGATAAAGATCGAAGACGCCATTTTGACCCGCGCGCGGCAGCTGCGTCATCAACTGCTGGGCCAGCAGTAGTCTGCGTTACTCCACCGTCACGCTTTTTGCCAGATTACGCGGCTGATCGACGTCTGTGCCTTTAATGACGGCGACGTGATAGGCTAGCAACTGTACCGGGATGGAATGCAGGATCGGTGCGACAAAGGCATCAACTGCGGGTAGCGCGATGGTCGCCGCGGCGATGTCGCCCAGCGCATCAGCACCTTTTTCATCTGTGAAGAACACCACCTTGCCGCCACGCGCCACGACCTCTTGCAGGTTTGAGGCAGTTTTTTCAAAAAGATCGTCGCTGGGCGCAATGACAATGACCGGCACCAGATCGTCGATCAATGCGATGGGGCCGTGTTTCATTTCACCCGCCGCGTAGCCTTCGGCGTGGATATAGGAAATTTCCTTGAGCTTCAGCGCGCCTTCGAGCGCGATGGGGTAGCTGGTGCCGCGCCCCAGATAAAGCACATCACGGGCCTCTGCCACCTTATGTGCAATGCCCTGGATAGCTTCGTCATGGTTCAGCACCTCTGCGGCGCGCGCCGGAACTTCGGTAAGCGCCTTCATCAGGCGGGCTTCGCCCTCGGCGTCGAGCACGCCACGCTCACGTGCCATGGCGATGGTCAGGCACGCCAAAACCGTTAGCTGGGTGGTGAAGGCCTTGGTCGAAGCGACGCCGATCTCTGGGCCTGCATAGGTCTGCCACACGGCATCGGATTCACGCGCAATGGTGCTTTCGGGGGCATTGACCACCGACACGATGTGCTGGCCCTGCGTGCGTGCATAGCGCAGCGAGGCCAGCGTATCCATGGTCTCGCCCGATTGTGAGATAAACAGCGCCACGCCGTTTTCGGGCATGTCGGCGGCGCGGTAGCGGAACTCGGACGCGACATCGAGCTCAACGGGAACGCGCGCCACGGTTTCGAACCAGTACTTTGCGACCATACCAGCCAGATAGGCGGTGCCGCAGGCGATGATGGTGATGCGGCTGACCTTGGTAGCATCAAACGACAGGGGCAGGGTGACTTGCTGTGTCGCCGGGTTGATGAAGGAATGCAGGGTGTCGCCGATGACCTGTGGCTGCTCGTAGATTTCCTTGAGCATGAAGTGGCGATAGCCCTCTTTACCGACGCTCGCGCCCGAGAGTTCAGACAGTTTGATCTCGCGGCTGACTTCGTTGTCGTCTTCGTCATAGACGGCGGCACCATTGGGCGTGATAACGGCCCAGTCACCGTCTTCAAGATACTGGATGCGCTTGGTCAGGTGGGCCATGGCCATGGCGTCGGAGCCGAGATACATCTCGCCATCACCGTAACCCACAGCCAGCGGGCTGCCCTGACGTGCGGCAATCATCAGATCGTGGTGCCCGGCAAAGATAACACCGAGCGCAAAGGCACCAACCAGCCGTTTCAAGGCGCTGCCTGTTGCAGCGACCGGGTCCATGCCCTTGTCCATATTGGAATGGATAAGATGGGCGACGACCTCGGTATCGGTATCAGAGGCTAGCACGCGTCCCTCGGCTACCATTTCGGCCTTGATGTCCTGGTAGTTCTCAATAATGCCGTTATGGACCAGCGCGACCGCCGTGGTGGCGTGGGGGTGTGCATTTTCTTCGTTTGGTACGCCGTGGGTGGCCCAGCGGGTATGGCCGATGCCGATGGTACCCGCCAGTGGTTCTACGTCGAGGCGAGACTTCAAATTAATCAGCTTGCCTTCGGCGCGGCGTCGCTCAATGGCACCGTCGACCAGCGTCGCAATTCCGGCGGAATCGTAGCCACGGTATTCCAGTCTTTGCAGGCCCTCGACCAGCAGGGGGCTGGCCTGTTTCTCTCCAACGATGCCAATAATTCCACACACCGCAGTTCTCCCTCGCTTAAGTCTTTTTCATGCGTTTGCGCAGCTTTTCCGCCCAGCCACCAACGCTGCGCTGTTCAGCGCGGGTCACGGCCAATGCGCCGGCATCGACGTCCTTGGTGATCGCGCTGCCCGCACCAATGATAGCGCCGTCACCAATACGGACTGGCGCAACCAGCGCTGCGTTCGATCCAATGAATGCGCCTGCGCCGATTTCCGTGCGGTGCTTGTTAAACCCGTCGTAATTACACGTGATGGTGCCCGCACCAATGTTGGCCTTTGTGCCGACGGTGCTGTCACCCACGTAGCTCAGGTGTGCGGCTTTCGCGCCGGAGCCGAAATCTGCGTTCTTCATCTCGACGAAGTTGCCAATATAGGCACCATCGGCAATTTGCGTGCCGCCGCGCAGGCGGACAAACGGGCCAATGGAAACATTGGGCGCGATTGTGCTGTTTTCGAGATGTGAAAAGGCCTTGATGGTGACGTTGTCGCCGATGGTGACGCCCGTGCCGAACACGACGTTTGGTTCAATCGTAACGTCGCGCCCAAGAGCCGTGTCATGGCTGAAATAGACTGTATCGGGATCGCGCAGGCTGGCACCACCCGCCATGGCGGCAGCGCGCAGGCGTTGCTGGGCAATCTGTTCGGCCTGGGCCAGATCAGCGCGTGAATCCACACCGGTCAGCTCAAACGCGTCACCCTCAACAAGGGCGCAGACATGGCCGTCAGCGCGTGCCAGCGCGATGATGTCGGTCAGGTAGTATTCACCCTTGGCATTGTCATTGCCGACCCGTTCCAGCAACGACCACAGGCGCGCGCCATCGATTGCCATAACGCCGGAATTACATAGCGGGATCGCCAATTGTTCGGGGCTGGCATCCTTGGCTTCGACAATGGCTTCCAGTGCACCGTCGCTATTGGTAACAAGGCGACCATATAACCTGGGGTCGGCAGGACGAAAGCCGAGCACAACCACGGCCGGATTATCAGCGCTGCGGCGGCGTTCCAGCATGCGGTTCAGGGTCTGCGGCGTGACCAATGGGTCGGCACCGAACAGCACCAGAACATCACCGTCCAGATCGCCAAGAACGTCACGTGCAGCCAGTACGGCGTGCCCGGTGCCAAGCGCTTCGTGCTGGATGGCCGCGGCGTGTGGCGCAACGCAATCAGCTACTACGTCCATGTTTTCGCTGATCACTGCGCAGACATTATCAATACCCATGCTCCCCAGTGTTGCCAGCAGGTGAGCAATCATGGGCCGCCCGGCGATGGGGTGCATGACCTTGGGCAGGGCAGACTTCATGCGCGTACCCAGACCGGCTGCAAGAATAATGGCGGTGGTGTGTCGTGTCATGCTCAACGGACCGGCGATTGATGGGAGTGGTGTCGTGCGTGCGTAGGCGTGCGAATTCAAGGCGGAAGGTGCCACATAGGGCGACTCGGGCCAAGTCAAAGATTGTTTCTGATTCCTGCAAGCATACGGGCCCCCGTCTGAGGCTCTGCAAAGTGACCCTTGCAGGGCGCGCATATGGTAACGCCACAGCCCGCCCTCGCGCCTTGACAGTCCCCCGTCCGACCCCTTATATGGCGCGGCCTTCCGGGCAATTAACCGGATCAGGGCGCGTAGCTCAGCGGGAGAGCACTGCCTTCACACGGCAGGGGTCACAGGTTCAATCCCTGTCGCGCCCACCACTTCTAAGTCCTTGTTTCCACGTAGATTCTATGGGGTCAGGCAAGGGCGCTCCGTTCACAATATTAAGCGTGGTTCACACTCCTGATTGTGAACGTGTGTAGACAATCGCTAGAGCCTTACGGCTCGCAAAGCTATCCTGCTGAACTACGCACCCCAATCAAACGTACGAAATCTTGACGAAGGTAGTTGATGACCCTCAGTCTCAGCTACACCCTGTTGTCGGCTGGCTCTACGTGTATTGCAGGCTTTTTGGGGCACGTAACTCTTTGCCAGGCGATGTTGGTAAAACCCAAATTGTCTCAGATCAAATACGGTTTGTCTCTTGGGGTGTACAATGTTCCTCACTGAGTTGAGCGGTTTGGAGAGCCCGACGAACAGAAGCTATTCTCTCGAATGAAGGGCTCGCAACCTCTGGGTTCACCCGCCGTTGACGTAGTGTGATCGGTGTGGGTGAGGCCTGTGCAAAGGAGGAGTGCAGTCATGAGCCTCAAGCAAGTTATTGTTGAAGAGCCGGTCATTACGTTGACAGACACCCGAACCGGCCAAAACTGGAACTTCCCCATCCTGTCAGGAAGTATGGGGCCGGATGTTATTGATATTCGACGGTTGTACGCAGAAACCGGGATGTTTACGTATGATCCCGGATATACGTCTACGGCAAGTTGTGAGTCCAATATCACCTTCATAGATGGCGACAAAGGCGTGCTGCTTCATCGCGGCTATGCAATCGAACAATTGGCAGCGAAGTCAAATTTTCTGGAAGTCTGCTATCTCCTCCTGGAAGGCGAGCTTCCGACCAAAGCACAAGAGCAGACGTTCCTGAACGGCATCACCTACCACACGATGCTTCATGAGAAACTCATTCACTTCTATCAGGGCTTCCGCCGGGATTCCCATCCCATGGCCATCATGTGCGGTGTCGTTGGAGCGCTATCAGCGTTCTATCACGATAGCCTCGACATCCACGATCCGGAGCACCGCCAGTTGGCGATCTACAGGTTGATTGCCAAAATGCCGACCATCGCGGCCTATGCCTACAAGTACGCGCTCGGACAACCGTTCGTCTTGCCTCGGAACGAGCTCGGTTTCGCCGAGAACTTCCTGCACATGATGTTTTCGACGCCGTGCGAAGACTACAAGGTGCAGCCAAAGGTGGCGCGGGCCATGGAACGGGTACTCATTCTACATGCCGACCATGAGCAGAACGCCTCGACTTCGACTGTGCGGCTGGCTGGGTCATCCCAAGCCAATCCGTTCGCCTGTATCGCAGCTGGTATTGCATCGCTTTGGGGGCCGGCGCATGGCGGGGCGAACGAGGCCGTTCTCAGTATGCTGACAGAGATCGATAACAAGGACCGTGTCCCTGAGTTCATTAAGCGGGCTAAAGACAAGGATGATCCGTTCCGCCTGATGGGGTTCGGTCACCGGGTTTACAAGAACTATGACCCCCGGGCCACCATCTTGCGCGAGAGCTGCCACGAGGTTCTCGACGAGCTTGGCATCGGAAATGACCCGCTGTTGGATCTGGCTATGGAATTGGAGCGTATCGCCCTTGAGGACGAATATTTTGTCGAAAAACACCTCTATCCCAATGTCGACTTCTATTCAGGGATTATCTACCGGGCAATGGGTATTCCCGTGTCGATGTTTACCGTGATTTTCGCCGTCGCGCGCGTTACCGGATGGATCGCCCAGTGGAACGAAATGATCCAGGAGCCGGTACAGAAAATCGGCCGACCACGGCAGTTATTCACCGGTCATCGGCAGCGTGATTTTGTGCCAATCAGTCGACGCAAGCTGCATTGAGCCAAAGCGCCGCCAGGAATGCTTGGTGTATGTGCCGTAGCACGCAGGAGGGCTGGAAGACGTCAGGAATTGAAAGGAGATGACTGATGAGCGCGACAATTGACAAATTGTTGGAAGAGCACCGGGAGATGGAAAAGCTGATGTCCCTTCTGAGTCGGGAGGTTCAGGCATTTAGTGACGGTAAGACAATGGATTTCGAACTGGTTCAAAGTATTCTGGAATACAGCCTCAGCTTCCCGGACAGCTGTCACCACCCCAAGGAAGATGTGATATTCCAGCAGTTGTGTAAGCGTGATGCTGAAGCAGCAAAGGCCATTGGTGATCTGGCTCAGGAACATGAAGAGCTTCATGCCTATGTAGTTCGATTTGCCGTAGCTGTGGAAAATATTCTGACAGATCACGAGTTACCTCGTGATTGGTTCTCCGAGGTTGCGGAAGACTATCTGCGTCTTATGCGTCGCCATATGCAGATGGAAGAAGTGGTCTTTTTCCCGGCTGCAGAGCGGGTTCTGACAGACGATGACTGGACGTATGTTGACCTTCAGGTCTTTGGTGTAGACCACCCGTTATTCGATGAAAAGGTGGATAAACACTATGATTCTCTGCGTCAGGCTATTTTATCTGCTGAAGGTGGATCAAATATAGCCGCCCAATAAAATGGTGTCTCTCAAACACCTGTTCATGGGGGCTCTGAGTGTGGGCGGCTGATGGCTTTGCCTTTAGTGCACAGCGGAAGGTGTGCTGAAAAGCGTGATGTTTAAGTTCTTGAAACACTTGACCGAGGTCAACGCACGATCAGTCAGCATAAGTTATTATTCTACTTTAAATTCTTAGCTGGTGGGAGTTGACTAGAATGAGTCAAATAACAACCGCCGCGACAAAATGCCAAGGGGACCTTTCCGCACCTATAGACAGCACGGGGAAAGAGTCGGACTTCGAGATTATTACACGTGAGGATTTCTCCGATGTAACGTTTCTCATTGAGTTCTCACACCCACAAATGGCCAGAGCCGCCAAGCCAGGCCAGTTCGTGATCGTCCTTCCGCATGAACACAGCGAACGCATTCCCCTGACAATTGCAGATTTTGATCGCAACAGGGGTACCGTCACTTTGGTGATCCAGGCCGTCGGCAAAACAACGAAGGAAATGCAGGCAACCTGCCTGCCCGGAACAAAATTATTTGCTGTCGTCGGCCCCATGGGGCTTCCGTCACATATCGGCAATGTCGGGAAAGTAATTTGCGTTGGTGGGGGCCTTGGCGTGGCACCGATTTTCCCCCAAGCACGCGCTTTCAAGGAAAATGGTGCTTACGTCATTGGTGTTGTCGGCTTTCGCTCTAGGGACTTGATTTTCTGGCGCGATAAATTCGAGAACGTCTGCGATGAGCTCATCATTTGCACCGATGATGGCTCACTGGGCATCAAAGGTTTGGTTACAGATGGGATTCATAAGGCCATCGAGAACCATGATGACATTGATGAAGTTGTCGCGATCGGGCCGCCCATAATGATGAAGTTTTCAGCCGAGGCGACACGCTCACATAAAATCAAAACCATGGTTAGCCTGAATCCCATCATGGTTGATGGAACCGGGATGTGTGGCGGGTGTCGGGTGCTCGTTGACGGTAAGCAAAAGTTCGCATGCGTCGACGGGCCAGATTTTGATGGTCATAAGGTTGACTTCGACGACTTGATAAATCGTCTGGGCCGATTTTCTGATGAAGAAAAACTGGCCGTTCGAAAATGGTCGGAGCATTGCCATCAACTTGAATTGAAAACGCAATTGTAAGGCGAGCCATAAAACGAGGATACGGACGTGGCAAAGAAAACGATCCGGACAATTCCACAGGAAAGAACCCCGATCCCGATTCAGGATGCCTCTGCTCGGATTGAAAATTTTAGTGAGGTGGCGCTAGGTTACAGTCAGGAGAACGTTCTGAATGAGTGCGAGCGGTGTCTGCTGTGCCCCGAACCGGCTTGTGTTAAGGCTTGTCCGGTTTCTATCGATATTCCGGGATTTATTGAAGAGATATCAAACCGCAATTTTCAGGCTGCATATAACATACTGAGTGACGCAAACTTGCTGCCTGCCGTGTGTGGGCGTGTGTGTCCGCAGGAAGATCAATGCGAGGGTGTGTGCCCGGTAGGGGATACTCTCGAACCAGTGGCCATTGGACGAATTGAACGCTGGCTTGGCGATCTTGCTATCCGTGAAGGTTGGGCAGCTAACCCCTACAAAGAACCATCTGAGTTTAAAATCGGCATCATCGGATCTGGTCCTGCTGGCATGGCATGTGCCGCGGATATGGCCAAAGCCGGGTGCGAGGTTATCGTCTATGAGGCCCTGCACGCACCGGGTGGCGTCCTCAGATACGGCATTCCAGAATTTCGACTACCAAATCATGTCATTGATGCGGAACTCTCGAATTTGGTCAAACTTGGCGTCAAGATCGAGTGTAATACCCTGGTTGGACGTCTTTTTACAATCGAACAAATGCGCGATGAGATGGGGTTCGATGGGGTGTTCGTCGGTACTGGTGCCGGTTCACCTAAATTCATGGGAATTCCCGGCGAGACGTTGAACGGTGTGCTGTCCGCGAATGAACTACTGACCCGTTGCAATCTGATGGGGGCTGGAAATTCTCCAGCAAGCGACACCCCTTTGGGACTCGGCAAACACGTTGCGGTAATTGGTTCCGGTAACACAGCCATGGACGCCTTACGTGTTGCCAAGCGACTGGGGGCCGAAAATGTCTATTGTGTATATCGGCGTACAGAAGCTGAAAGCCCGGCGCGTCTCGAAGAATTGGAGCATGCCCAGGAAGAGGGCATCGAGTTCCATTGGCTTACAGCACCGGTGGAAATACTGGATGATGGTGAAGGAAATGCCTGTGCTATGCGGTGCATTCGCATGGAACTTGGCGAGCCGGATGAATCGGGTCGACGTCGGCCGGTTCCTGTTGCTGATAGCGAATATGAATTCGAGGCCGATATGGTTGTTTATGCCATCGGAACGAACCCCAATCCCATTATTGGCCAGACATCCAGACTCAAACTGAACAAATGGAACTATATCGAGACCGATGAAACCCTCGCGACATCCATGGCGGGTGTATACGCGGGCGGGGACATTGTTACCGGTGCAGCCACAGTCATTCTGGCCATGGGAGCCGGTCGCAAGGCAGCGCGCAGTATGAAGGCCTATCTGGGCATTCGCGATAATAGCTCCGTTTATGCTGCCAAACCACATGACATGGCAGACACGCTTTTCGGTATTGACGTTAAGGAAAAAAATTTCGTTCGCATCCGCCTCGCCTAGGTGAGTGCGAGCACAAGAGTGCAGGATGGATAAATGGAAATGATAATGGATCAGGTGTCCAATCCGGATTTAGCCCACGCCGGGAAATCAAGAACGGTGCCGACACCCATGGTAAAGACCGTGCGGGTCCTTCAGGAGAACATCGTCGAAATTATCAGCGATTCCGGTGAAGGGGCTCAAAAATGTGGCCAATCCTTCGCTGCCATTGCCGCTAGAATGGGCAACGGAATTTGGACGGTAGAGATCATCCCTGCCGAAATTCAGCCGCCGGCTCGCAGCATTGAGGGCGCTAGTGGAAACCGTATACGCGTAGGTTCCAAACAGGTCACTAATGGCGGTGATGAAGCTGATCTGGTCGTTGCTTTCAACGAGCAGGTGCTGCTTGGCCGCCTGCGGGCCAGTGAACTGAGACCCGGTTGTATTATTTTATTGGAAGACAAATGGAAACACGACCGCAACCCGGAAGTCGTCGCATCGTATACGAGGACTCGAAATGATCTTATTGATCAAGGTTTCAATATTCATGATATCCCCATGGAGAAAGAGTGTCTGCGACATGTGAGTGATGCCAAAAAGGGCAAGAACATGTTCGTTCTGGGCATGTTGTGCAGCCTGTACAGCATGGACATGAAGATGGCACGCGATCAGGTTGCCTTTATATTCCGCAAGAAGAGTGACGCCGTAATCGAAGCCAACCATACCCTGTTAGGGGCGGGCTATGAATGGGCGGAAGACAACCTCGATTTTAAATATGAAATTCCGGCGACGAAGTCTGAAGTTGCCCAAATTGTCGTAAACGGAAATACATCTCTGGCGCTCGGCGTGATGGCGTCGGGTATGCGGGTCTGTGCCATGTATCCGATTACACCTGCAACATCTACGTCACACTATCTTAGCGAAGTTTTCCAAAAAGTGGGCGGCGTTGTCCATCAGGCAGAAGATGAAATCGCAGCCTGCGCCTTTGCCATAGGCGCTTCCTACGCAGGCAAGTGTGCGCTGACCATTACGTCGGGGCCAGGTTATTCCCTGAAGCAAGAGGCCATTGGTCTGGCGGTGATGGGTGAAATTCCACTGGTCGTCATCAATGTTCAGCGCGGCGGACCAAGTACTGGCCAGCCAACGAAGGGCGAGCAGAGTGATCTATTGTCGGCATGTTTTGGAAATCACGGCGATGCCCCGAAAGTCGTTATGGCCGTGTCCGGCGTCGAGGATTGTTTCTATTCGATGATAACGGCGCGCCGCATTGCTGAAACGTTTCACATGGTCGTTGTCGTTTTGACGGATGCGAATTTAGCGACCGCACAGCAACCTTTCGCGCGTCCACAGTTCTCCGAAGGCTGGGTCGCAGAACCCGTTGATCAGAGCAGTCTGCCAGATGGTACGGCACCCTATGATTGGGATGGCGCGACCGGCCTTGCGCGGAGACTGGTTCCTGGTCAACCGCATGGCATGCATTGTCTAACCGGTTTGGCGCATGATCGAAACAGCCGTGTCGCCTACGACCCCGAGATCAACCAGGAGGGTATGCGACATCGCAGCCTGAAACTGGCGGCATTCCAGAAGACATTAAAAACACCCCCCATATTTGGCGATGTTGACGGTGATCTGATGATTGTCGGATGGGGGAGTACCAGAGGGGCGATCGAAGAAGCGGTCGAATGTGCCTGTGCAGATGGCCTGAAGGTATCAGCGTTGCATTTAAAATTCATTCAGCCGCTGCCGTCTGGTTTAAAGGAGATATTCCAGCGCTTCGATAAGGTGATGACGATAGAGAGCAACTGGAACGACAGTATGGAAAGTGAGCTGATCGATGAGGATAACCGGCGGTATTCCGACTTGGCTCTGCTTCTCAGGAGTCGATATCTCATTGATATTGATTGCTGGGGAGAGGTTAAGGGGCAACCCCTGAAACCCGGCGCCATTCTCCGGGTGATCCAGAAAAAACTTGGAGTAGAAGGGAGCTGACGATGTCATCCGAAACGACTGAACGTTTGTTGAGATCAGATGCCAGGCGGCACCCTCTCGAGGACTATCAACGTTGCGCGCCGCGCTGGTGCACGGGGTGCGGGAACAACGCCATACTGACAGCCATGCAGCGCCTATGCCGCGACGAAGGTCTACCACGTGAGAAAACAGTTTTCGTATCGGGTATTGGTTGTTCGAGCCGCTTCCCTCATTACATGAACACATACGGCTTCCATGGCCTTCATGGCCGCGCGCTACCCATCGCTGAAGGCATCAAGATGCGTCGCCCGGACCTTCATGTTTTCGTTAACACAGGTGATGGTGACTGCTGCTCAATCGGAACAGCACACTGGATTCATGCCATCAGGTACAACATGGACATGACTGTTTTGATGCATGACAACAATATTTATGGACTGACAAAGATGCAGGCCTCGCCAACATCGCCAACAGGGTTGAAAAGCAATACGAGCCCGCGTGGCACACAATTACAGCCAATCAATCCCCTCAGCGTCACCCTCGGGGTGGCAAATGCATCGTTCGTTGCCCAAGCCGTCGATTGGATTCCGGATATTTTGTATCAGACGATTTCTCGTGCCTTCCATCATAAGGGTTTTTCCTTCGTGCGAATATTACAGAGATGCCCGGAATATGTGCCTGAGCTATTCGAACAGGCAGTCAATGACCCCTCGAAAATTCTTCTGCTTAGCCATGAAGACGGCCTGCAGGTAAGCACGGATCTCTCGAAGGTATACCGCAATCAGGAGAACCATGATCCTGCTGACGCTAACAGGGCGCGAGAGATTGCAGCGATGACCGAATGTATCCCCATTGGCATTCTTTATCAAAACGTGCATGCGCCGCGCCATGAGGAGATAGAGGATCCCGATAAGTTAGGTACACCAGAAATGATCAAGACGGCACTGAACGAAGAATTCGATAAATTTACAATCTGGCCTGCCGAGTGACGAAGACTGGAGAGTGATCATGCTTTCCGCAGTGAGGAAAAAGACCTGTGATGCAATGACTGATAAAGCAATCAACGTGACGGCATTCCATCTAATAGGTCGGGCCGCAGAGAGCGGGCTCGATGATGCTAGTTGCTCGGAACTCAAGCCAGCACTGTATGCCGGGTTCAAGGACCTAAACAGGGTTCGCCATGATTTTCCCTTGGTGCTGGGCAACTATGATAACGCGGGCAGTTTTGCTCGCTCCCTTTCAGATATTGTTAACGAGGCCCTTGAGAAAACGGCTCCGCAGGGTGTTGAAGGCGAATTTACAAGAAGCCAAGTGCTAAGCCTTGAGCGGGAAATTCGCATGTTGGCCGCCGACGGCAATGGCATTTCCTTGGCAAAGGCATGGGGAATAGCCGTTCGAAGAATGCGAGCTCGTGCTGGAAACGGGACGCTTGAGCCACTCGACGAATGCTTAAAACAGGTACAGGACGCGTTTTGGTTCGATGGCCAAGTCGTTGACTGTAATGCAGCGTTGCCCATGGCCATGGTTCGGCAAGCGTGGTCGATTAATCAAAGGGCAAAAGCGCGCATTTCCCGAAAAAGAGTAGATGAACTGATCCTCAGGCTGGGACATATCCTGGGGGCCGAGATCAAAAAATCTGAAGAAACACTGTTGCCCGATAATTTGAAAAGCTCGGTAGGATCCAGTTTCGAGGACGCGTTCGATTTTGATGCCATGTCACGGGTCCTGACACCGGCCACCCCCCGCGATCCGCTTCCAGAAGATCGCCGCAATCGTATCCTTTCGGTTCTTTCCGTTTTGCAATCACAAAGGTTCTTCAAATCCGCAAAATGGAGCAATAAGAAAGGTCGCCGCGTCTATCCCTATTCTTTTCTATTTAGAAATGCTGCCACGGCGCTACGGGCAGTTCGAAGCCGCATGCCGGACATGGTCGAACTGACCAAGGCAATCTCAATCGCCGAACTGGAAATAGCCAACCGCTACGAGCCGGCAAAGCACGATGGCTTTTTTGCAGTGTTCGATGAAATGTCTTTGTTGCCAGAAGATATGGATTTTTTCCCCAGTTATCTGGTCGCGCTTGATGGGGGACACCATGACACGGCGGAAAAGGCCAGAATTTTGGAGCTTCTTTCATCCGGGATGTCGGTTAAAATTTTGGCGCAAGCTGACGATATTTTGGAGGGCCTGACAGGATCCGAAGGGCATTTTCCCTTTGGCGGGGCAACTTGGCAACTTGCAAATATAGCCGTTGGCCTGAACAACGTGTTTGTCCTGCAATCAAGCAGTGCAAACCTTTATCAGGTTCGCGATAAGGTATGGGATGGCTTGAGCTATTCGGGGGCGGCGCTGTTTAGCGTGTACTCAGGTGGCGGCAGTTCGGAATTGTCGCCATATCTGGTGTCAGCGGCAGCAACGGAATCGAGAGCATTTCCAACATTCTCCTACAATCCATCCATGGGAACTGACTGGGCTTCACGGCTATCCATAGGCGGTAATCCGCAATTGGAAAGAGATTGGCCGGTTCATGATTTTTTCTATGAGGATGAGGGCCTGCAAAGGCTTTCCGAGGAAATCGTCTTTACGTTTATCGAGTTTGCCGCCAGCGATAAAAGATTTTCTAAATATTTTGCGTGTGTTCCACGGACTGAATGGACAGATGCCATGGTGCCAGCCGGTAGATATCTGGAGGCGGCATCAGACGATAAAACGAAAACCGTTCCGTATGTCCTGATGGTTGATGAAAACCATATGCTGCATAAGTCCATTGTCGACGATAGATTAATCCGCGCGGCACACCGCTGCCGCGATATGTGGCACAGTCTTCAGGAAATGGGTGGCGTTCATAACTCTCATGCTCTGAATCTTGTGAAGCGCGAACGCGAGCAGTGGCAAGATGAGAGAGACAGTGAATTGGCGGAGCTCCGAAGTCGCCCGGAACCAGATGCGATCCAGATGGTCGACGCAGAAAAACCAACAGATATTAAACCGGGATCGAATAATGAGTTCGAGGAGATCCCGGAGGTTATCTCTGACGATCCTTTCATCGAAACGCCCCGTTGCACAACATGTAATGAGTGCACCGATATTAGTTCGCAAATGTTCGCCTACAACGACAATAAACAGGCCTATATTGCCGATCCTGCAGCTGGAACATACCGGCAATTGATCGAAGCAGCCGAGAATTGCCAAGTTTCAATTATCCACCCGGGTAAACCAAGAGATATGAGCGAGCCTAACCTGGAAGAACTGATGGAACGGGCTGAGGCTTTTAATTGATACCTTATTGCTACCTTGGCGCTAACACATAAATCTTATCCCGCGTTTGACAGCGGACGCCGAATCCACGCACTTCGGAATCCCAGATCGTGTTTCCGGGGGAGAGCTGGTTAATGGCCCGTTTCGTTACTCGTATGCGTGATGAGAATCCCATTGATCATTCGCCAAACTTGTTGCTGAGAATTTGCAGCTACAGATTGGCAACAGTGCAGCACCGTAAGGGATAGTAAGTGTGTCGTAGGGGAAATTTGGCGAAAATAGTACAGGGTCATACTCTATAGTAACCGAATTGTTGCTTTCACACGGCAGGGGGCACAGGTTCAATCCCTGTCGCGCCCACCACTTCTTTTATTGGTTTACGATTAAAATTGCTGATCCGTGAATACCTTGCCAGTCAGAAGCGGTAATTCAAAGCCGTTGATAACGGCGTCGCCCCGATGGCCTTGCCATGTTTCGCAGTGTAGTCGCCAAATTCATATAAGCAGCTTTGAATGGTATGTCCGCCGTGATGGCATGGCGGAATGCCCATAAACGGTGGCCTGAGAGGCTACCAAGCTGGCATAAATGTGTGTAATCAGGCTTAACGCCGCCAGGATAGATTTGCTGGTCGGCAACGCACAGTATTAGAAATTATCCTGCCTTTATCGTCTGTTGCCTTCGTCCGAAGAACCTTTGTGTTCCCTTAACAAATTCATGCAAGACTGCATTTATGCGGCAGCCTAACCATTAGCTGAGTATCAGGTAAACGATGAAAATTTTAGTGACAGGCGGGTGTGGGTATAAAGGGCATATTCTGGTGCCCAAATTGCTGGATTGCGGCTACGACGTGGACGTTGTCGATACCATGTGGTTCGGTAATTTTCTGACACCCCATGCCCGCTTGAAGGTCTCCAAGAGTGGCGTTCTGAACGTGACCACGGCTGATCTGGATGGTGTCGGGATCATTATTCATCTCGCCTCTATTGCCAATGATCCCTGCGGTGATCTCAATCCTGCCCTGACCTGGGAAACCAGCGCATTGGCCACCATGCAGCTGGCTGACAAGGCGGCCCGCGCTGGCGTTCGACAGTTTATTTATGCGTCATCAGGCAGTGTCTACGGCGTCAAGGAAGAGGAGCAGGTTACGGAAGAATTGGAACTCACGCCAATCACGGAATACAACAAGACCAAGATGGTGTCTGAGCGCGTTTTGTTGAGTTACATGAAAGACATGGCCGTGCAGATCGTGCGCCCGGCCACGGTGTGCGGCTTATCGCCAAGAATGCGGCTGGATGTATCTGTCAACCTGTTGACAATGGCAGCTCTGACCAAAGGTGAAATTACGGTATTCGGCGGTAACCAGGTGCGCCCCAATGTTCATATTGATGATATTGCCGATGCCTATCTGCATCTTGTTGCCAAGCCGGATATTGTCGGAATTTACAATGTTGGATTTGAAAATATTTCCATTCTTGATTTGGCGAAAATGGTCACGGACTATATTCCAGCCAAGATAACGGTGACACCGTCCGATGATCCGCGATCCTACCGGGTGAACTCGGATAAATTCCTGGCAACCGGGTTCAAGCCGGGGAAAACGGTAAGGCTCGCTATTCAGGAAATCAAAGAAGCCTATAATGCGGGGATATTGAAAGAAGAACCGCATTTTCATAATTTGAAATGGATGCAGGAAAAAATCCTCGTATGACTTCCTTTGTAAATTACGCAGAGCGACTCCAGAAAGTGCTCTCCGACGCCGATTGGCGCAACGTTGAGATACTTGCTGAAGAACTGTTGAGTTGCTGGAAGGAGCGTCGGCAGGTTTTTATCTGCGGAAACGGCGGCAGTGCCGGTAATGCTGCTCATATTGCGAATGATTTCTTGTATGGCATATCGAAGGCACTCGGATCAGGCTTGCGGGTCCATGCGCTCTCGGCGAATTCTTCCGTGCTCACCTGTCTGGCGAACGATAAGGGATACGACGAGGTTTTTTCCTATCAACTGGCCGTTCAGGCGAACAAAAATGATATCCTGATCGTGTTGTCAGGAAGTGGCGAATCGCCAAATATTCTGAAGGCGCTCGAGACAGCAGCCGAAATGGGCCTGAAGTCATATGGTATCCTTGGCTTCAGCGGTGGAAAGGCCAGAGAGATGGCCGAAACGGCTATTCATTTTCCTGTTACGGACATGCAAATTAGCGAAGATATGCAACTGATTGTTTGCCATATGATCATGCAGTGGCTTTATGACCGCCGTGATGAAGTCAGGCAGGGGTAAAGCTGCAAATGAAGGTCATGGTCATGGGGTCCAATTCGTTTTCCGGTGCGAGCTTTGCCGCACATGCCTTGGCAAAGGGCGCGCGCGTTTATGGTCTCAGCCGGTCTGCCCAGTTGCATGAAGCCTTTCTGCCGTATCGTTGGTGCGGCAACGAGGAAAACTTTTCTTTCCATGCTTGCGACCTGAACCATGACCTGGACGGCATCATGGAATTGCTTGCGCGTGAAAGGCCTGACTATTTCGTCAATTTTGCAGCGCAAAGCATGGTCGGGCAAAGCTGGGATACACCTGAAGACTGGTATCGCACCAATGTGCTATCGCTGACATCGCTGTTTAACCGGATGCGCCAGGAATGTGATTACCTGAAACGCTATGTCCATATCACGACACCGGAAGTCTACGGCAGTACGGAAAGCTGGGTCAGGGAAAACACCTGTTTCAGCCCCAGCACGCCTTATGCGGTCTCGCGCGCCGCTGGCGACATGAGCCTGAAAACCTTTGTCGACGCCTATGGGTTTCCTGCGGTATCCACCCGGGCTGCTAACGTATACGGCCCCGGTCAACAGCTTTACCGTATCATTCCGCGCACCATCCTGTTCATCAGGTTGGGAAAAAAGCTTCAACTTCACGGCGGCGGCCATTCCGATCGATCATTCATTCACATCAATGACGTCTGTGATGCCACATGGAAAGTGATGACCAAGGGCGCGATTGGCGAGTGCTATCATATCTCAACCAATGAAATCATAACCATCCGTCGGTTGGTCGAGCGCATATGCCAGCGCATGAACGTTGCGGTGGATGATGTTGCTGAAAGTGTCGGTGAGCGTTTGGGTAAGGATTCTACCTATATGCTCGATAGCTCCAGGATTCGTGATGCGCTAGCGTGGACAGACAAGACAAGCCTCGATCAAGGCCTTGATGACTGTATAGCGTGGGTCGATCGTAATCTTGATGTACTCAAAACCCAGCAAATGGATTATATTCACAAGCCATGAGCACCTCTAAAGAACAATTTGAACGAAGCCATCCACGGCAGGCTCGAAACAAGATCTGCAGTATTCACGATCTTGGTGAACTTGCGGCATCTGCCAGAGTGGCCGGTAGCAAGGTTGTCTTGTGCCATGGCGTTTTTGATTTGCTGCACATGGGACATGTGCGTCATCTCGAAGCCGCCCGCCGTGAAGGTGGCCTGCTGATCGTTACGATCACGGCAGACCAGCATGTGAACAAGGGACCGGACCGACCGGTCTTTACGGAACAATTGCGCGCCGAGATGCTGGGGTCACTGGAGTATGTTGATTGGGTCGGTATTAGTGAAAAGCCGAGTGCTGAATCCGTTTTAAAAACCATAAAGCCGGATGTTTATGTCAAGGGTGGCGATTATAAGGATGCCGCCGATGATGTGACGGGCAGGATAATTTCAGAACAGCAGACCGTTGAGAAGTATGGCGGTAAAATTATTTTCACGGATGAGGTCAGCTTCTCTTCATCCACGCTGCTCAGCCAGCATATGGGTATTTATGAACCGACGTTGCAGCAATATCTGGAAAGGATGCGCGCGGAAAACAAGCTCGAAGATATTATTGGGTCACTGAACAAGCTTAAAGACACCAAGGTCCTGTTTGTTGGCGATGCCATTATTGATGAGTATCAGTATGTCGAGCCCATCGGTAAATCAGCCAAGGAAAATATGATCGCAACCCTGTTCCAGGAGCGCGAGTTATTTGCCGGGGGCGTTTTTGCCGCAGCCAATCATGTTGCTGATTTTTGCGACCATGTTGAAATCATCACCATATTTGGCGCTTACGATACCCATGAAGATCTTGTGCGCGAAAGTCTGAAGCCCAATGTTAAACTTCACGCGCTGTATCGTGAGGATGCTCCGACGACACGCAAGAGCCGGTTTATCGACACAGGTTATTCCATGCGCAAGCTGTTTGAAGTCTATTTCATGGATGATTGCCCGCTGCCCGGCGACAGTCAGAAAAAGCTCAATGCATTAATTGAAGATCGCATGAGCGGCGTTGATGTGGTTG
This sequence comes from uncultured Rhodospirillales bacterium, assembly GCA_965602485.1. GTDB lineage: Bacteria > Pseudomonadota > Alphaproteobacteria > Rhodospirillales > Casp-alpha2 > JABJOR01. The sequence continues at coordinate 116,084 of CBFCYM010000002.1, forward strand.
TTGCAACAGATTTCGGCCATGGGTTGATACATGGCACGACGATCGATTTGTTGATGCAAAAGGCACCATTTTTAGCGGTTAATACACAATCCAATAGTGCAAACCATGGCTATAACCTGATCGGTAAATACGCCCGCGCAGACTATATCTGTATAGACGAGCCCGAAGTCCGTCTGGCGGTGCACGATAAGTTCTCTTCGTTGGAGACGATTATAAAGGATCGTATCGGGACGGTTATCGATTGCCCGAACATTGTCATCACCCAGGGTAAGCAGGGGTGTTTATCAATGGGGGCTGAGTCTGAAATACGTAAGGTGCCAGCCTTAACCAACACCATTATTGATACTGTCGGTGCCGGTGATGCGTTCTTTTCCGTAACGGCGCCATTGGTGGCAAGCGGGATGCCGATGGATCAGGTCGGGTTTCTGGGCAATGCGGTGGGGGCCATGAAAGTGGGCATCGTTGGGCACCGCGCTTCCGTAGAGAAAGCCCCTCTGATTAAGTTTGTGACTGCGCTACTGAAATAATTTGGCAGTATCGAGGCAACGTGGAATTAGATGGAAGCCATGGACAGTAATATCCGGGAATTGGAAACAATTGCCCGACAGATCAGGGGCCGGATTGTTGAGCGCTCTCACAACGTAGGAGCCCCCCATCTTGGATCGTGCCTGTCGTGCGTTGATATCCTGACGGCCCTGTATTTCAGCATTATGAACATAGACCCGGAATGCCCCCGTGATCCGCAGCGCGACCGCTTCATATTGGGAAAAGGCCATGGTGCGCCAGCGCTATTCCAGGCCCTGGCCCGACGTGGTTATTTCCCTTACGAAGATCTGAGAGACAGCAATCACGAGGGGGGTGGGTTTTTTGGAGAGCATCCGCCAACGCCCGATCACCTTCCGGGGATAGAGGCTGCAACCGGGTCACTGGGCCACGGCTTGCCGATTGCTGTTGGCATGATGCTTGCCTGTCGCCTCAATGGGCAGGACAGCAAGGCATTTGTGGTGCTCGGCGACGGGGAATGCAATGAGGGCACGATCTGGGAGGCCGCCATGTTTGCCGCCGCTCAGAAGTTGGAGAACCTAGCTGTCATTGTCGATTATAACAAATGGCAGGCTACAGGCCGCAGCAATGACGTCATGGCGCTTGATCCGCTGGTCGACAAATGGCGGGCCTTTGGCTGGAACAGCTGTGAAATCGACGGCAATGACATGGGGCAGGTGGTTGATGCTCTACGAAACGTTCCTGACGGAAGCGGCCGACCGGTTGCCATCGTTGCCCATACAATAAAGGGTAAGGGAATCTCCTTTATGGAGGACGATAACAACTGGCATTACCGTATTCCGAACAGGGAAGAGGTTGAGGCTGCCAAGCGAGAATTGCAGGTCGCCGAATGAGAAATGCCTTTGCCGATGAAATCACCGAACTATCCCGCCGCGATAGCAGAGTTGCGTTGCTGTCAGGTGATATCGGAAATCGACTTTTTGACAAATTCAAGGAAACCAGCGGCGAGCGGTTTTTTAACTGCGGCGTGGCCGAGGCTAATATGATGGGGGTGGCTGCCGGGATGGCCTTGTCCGGGCACCGTCCTGTTGTCTATACGATCACCCCTTTTGTGACGACGCGGTGTTTCGAGCAGATCAGAGTGGATGTCTGTTATCATAATGCCCCGGTGATCATCGTCGGCACGGGTTCCGGACTGTCCTATGCTTCGCTGGGGCCGACCCACCATTCCTGTGAAGATATTGCCATTCTCAGGACGCTGCCGGGCATGAAGATTTTCTGCCCCTGTGATCCATTGGAGATGCGCCGGGGCTTGCGTGCTGCGTTGGAGCAGGACAGCCCGGTTTATATTCGGTTGGGTAAAAAGGGCGAGCCTGAAATAACGCAAGGTGCTGATGATCTGGAATTAGGCCGCGCTATAACAATGCGACCGGGTCAGGATGTCTGCCTGATTACGACAGGTACAATTATGCCGGTGGTTCTGGCTGCGGCTGAACGGCTTGCGGCGCAGGGAATATCGGCGCGCGTCGAAAATTTTCATACTGTAAAACCAATCGATGAAGAGCGCCTTGGCGCGCTGTCTGGTAAATTTGATGTGATTGCAGTCGTCGAAGAGCACAGCAGGATCGGCGGCCTTTTTAGCGCCGTATCAGAATGGCTTTCGATGCAGGGCATGCGCGCCAATCAGTTGGTCAGCTTTGCCGTGGATGACGTATTCCTGCATGAGGTGGGAACGCAAAATTTTGCCCGCCAGAGATTTGGCCTGACCGAAGAAAATATTGCCGATACGTTGGGCGAAAAACTTGCATCCCGGCGCTCTGGTCCTGCTTCGGGATTGTGAGCGATGATCGTTGGCCTGGATTTCGATAATACAATTGTCAGTTACGAAACGGTTTTTCATAAAGCTGCACTTGAAAAAGGGTATATCGATGAAGCCGTAGAGAGCTCCAAGGTTGCCGTTCGTGATCATTTGCGCGCTCGAGGTGAGGAAGCGTTGTGGACCGAGTTGCAGGGCTACGTATATGGCGCTTGCATGGAACAGGCCGAGATATCGGTTGGCGTGGCGGATGCTATCGGGAAAATCAAGGGCATGGGTGCTGAGGTGCATATTATCAGTCACAAGACGCAGTATCCCTTTGCTGGACCGAGGTATGATCTGCACAAGGCCGCCCGAAACTGGATATCGGCGAATCTCACCAACGACGATGGCCCTTTGTTCGGGTCTGGAAACGTGAAATTTCTTGCAACCGTGAAGCAGAAGATATCCCGCATAAGAGAGCTTTCCTGTGATGTGTTTGTTGATGACCTGCCCGAAATCCTGAGTAATCCTGATTTCCCACAGCAAACGCAGCGGTTTCTGTTCGATCCCGATAACATCCACCGTCATCTTGATGATGTGGTCGTGATCAGTAATTGGGACCAGTTCGTTGAGCGTGTGGCGCCGTGATGACTCAGGCAGAGCATCAAAAGGACACCATCTCCCGGCTGCTCTTGCAGGCCGGACTCAACAATGGAGCGTTTGAAGTCTCCTCTGCTGAGAGCGGCGGCAATAACAGGGTCTGGATTATTGCGGCGGCGGGAAACAGGTACGTTGTGAAATGGTATGTTCCGGGGCTGGAGGGCAGTCGTGACCGTATGGGTGCGGAATGGGCTTTTCTGCAATATGCCAAAGCAAGGAACATCGGATGTGTGCCCCGGCCACTGGCATGCGACCCGGCCCATAATGTTGCGTTGCACAGCGTTGTAGAGGGCAAGAGGCTCACGCCGGGAGATATCGGTGACGATGGCGTTGATCAGGCAGCTGAGTTTCTATGCGCTCTGAACCGCGATGAAGCAGGTCAGCCGGTGCACCTGATGAAACCTGAATTGCCCGTAGCATCTGAGGCCGCTTTCAGTGTTGCGGCGCATTTTACAATACTTGATGGGCGCATCGCCCGGCTGGAGCATATTAACGAAACAGATGAAGCCACAATAGCCGCCAGACGGCTGGTGGTGGATCTCAAACGCGATTGGGACGAAATACGCCAGAAAATTTGCGACAGTCTCGACGGCATCGGGGTGTCATTAACAGAAGAGCTGTCACCTGAAGAGAGATGCATATCGCCTTCAGACTTTGGGTTCCATAATGCCCTGCTGTCAGATAACGGGGATTACGCGTTCATTGATTTTGAATATGCGGGCTGGGATGACCCGGCCAAGGTTGTTGGTGATTTCTTCTTCCAGCCAGCGGTCCCCGTGCCTGCGCAATACTATGAACGGTTTGCCGACAAGGTTCTGGCGATCGTTCCCAATGTGGAAGCTGCCAGAAAGAGAGCCGATATCCTGTGCCCTTTATTTGGCCTCAAATGGGTTTGCATCATGCTGAACGTGTTTATCCCCCAGTGGATTGATAAGAGGCCAATGATGACATCGACGGAAAATCTCGAGACCATCAGATATCGTCAATTGAACAAGGCCGTTCAGGCTCTTAATAATCTGCACAGCATCGTTGAGTAATTCACCATATTGTCCCCAAGGTAACGAGCACCGGAACACACAAAATGAGTTATATCGATTTTCTGTCTATTGTTCACAAAAGTACGCCGCGTGACTATCTGGGCAGGGTCAATGACCCGGAATTTCCCAAGGCGCGTGCTGCTGCGTTGGCCAAGCAGTGGGATTATGATTATTGGGACGGAGACCGCCGCATCAACTATGGCGGATACAATTATATTGAGGGCTGGTGGGAAAGAGTCGCTTCTGCCATGGCTGATCACTACGGCCTGAAACCCGGCGACAGAATTCTGGATGTTGGCTGTGGCAAGGGATTCCTGATGTACGACTTCACCAAAGTCGTTCCCGGAATTCATGTGAGCGGCCTCGATATTTCAGCTTACGCCATTCAGGAAGCAAAGCCGGAAATTGCCAGTCATATGACCGAAGGTAGCGCCGCCGAATTGCCATATGAAGACAATAGTTTTGATTTTGTTTATTCCATTAATACCCTGCACAATCTTCACTGCTATGATCTGGACAAGGCGTTGTGCGAAATAGAGCGGGTCGGCAAAAAAGATAAGTATGTCTGTGTGGAATCGTACCGGACTGAGGAAGAGAAGAGTAATTTACTTTACTGGCAAGTCACGTGCGAAGCCTTCAATACACCGCAGGAGTGGGAATGGTGGTTTGAAAAAACGGGCTATACCGGCGATCACTCATTTATTTATTTTGAGTAGGGCATCGTGATGAATTTTCCAAGAACAGGTATGGCAGCGATCCTTGCTGAGCAGCAGAAGCCTCTTATTGTAGGCGAGATCGAACTGCCCGCTGAGCTGGGCGTTGGTCAGGTCATGGTTCGCGTGGATTATAGCGGTATTTGCGGGTCACAGTTGGGCGAGATTGATGGCGTTAAGGGTGAGGATCGTTTCTTGCCACATCTGCTTGGTCATGAAGGCTCTGGTGAGGTCGTTGCTATCGGGGCAGGCGTGCGTCATGTCCAGCCGGGAGACAGGGTCGTTCTTCATTGGCGCAAGGGATTGGGCATTGAGTCCGAGCCACCGTGTTACCGCTGGCAGGGCAAGGCGCTTAATGCCGGATGGGTGACAACGTTTAATGAGTATGCGGTTATCTCTGAGAACCGCCTTACAAGCATACCAAAAGACAGTGACATGGAAGTCGCCGCGCTGTTTGGATGCGCTGTTACCACCGGGTTCGGCGTTGTTATGAATAACGCCGGAGTGAAAATTGGTGAGTCAGTTGTGGTGTTCGGCGCTGGCGGCATCGGCTTGAATATTGTGCAGGCAGCCGCATTGTCATCGGCCCACCCCGTCATTGCGGTCGATCTGCATGATAACAAGCTTGATCTTGCACGCGATCTTGGCGCTACACATACTATTAATGCCGCTGTTGAAAATGCCGAGGCAAGAATTACCGAAATCCTGGGCTCGGGTGCTCTGGATGTCTTTATCGATAACACCGGCAATCCGGACATCATTCAGACTGGCTATCAGCTAACCGGGGCACAGGGCCGTGTCGTCCTTGTCGGCGTGCCGCACAGCGGAAAGAACATTTCAATTCATTCCCTGGCGTTGCACTTTGGCAAGACGATTACGGGATCATACGGCGGTGAGGCAATCCCGCACGAAGACATTCCGCGTTATCAGCGTATGTTCGAACATGGCAGGTTACAACTGAGGCAATTGATCACGGAGACTTATCCCTTAAGTCAGATCAATGAAGCCATAGCAGGCGTACGGGATGGTTCGATAAGTGGGCGATGTCTGATAAAAATGTAATTTGTTTATCGCTAGCGGTATCGTGCCTTTAATACTTTTCTGGCTAATATGCAGCGCGTTCCACAAGAATGAGATTCGCAACGTCTACAATCCCTTTCATGCGATGATTTTGGTGTTTTATGGTTGATGAACCGCTGTTGACGATCTGCATCCCAGCTTACAACAGGGCTGATATTCTCCATGAAACGTTGACGACGCTCGAAAGCGAAATCGATCCTTCCTGGGAAATTATTATTTCGGATGATTGCTCACCGGATCATTCGAAAGACGTTATTGAGGCGTTCTGCAGCCGTTCTGAGCGATTTCACGGCATTATTCTGAAAGAAAATATCGGCGGTATTCGCAATACGGATTTCGTAAATCGACAGGCGAAATCTAAATATATTTACACACTTTCTGATGATGATCAGATGGTCTCTGGCGGTATTAAGCGCGCTCTTGATTTGCTGGAAAAGAATCCGTCCATGATGGGTGTTTTTGGCAATTATGAGGAATGGCTCAGAGAGTCAGGCGGCACAGCCGTCATTAGCACATTTCATGAAGATGCAGTTTTTTCAAAAGGCAGCCAACTGGAAGTTTTGCAGCGCTTCAACCTGATCTGGAACCCGGTGATGCGGCGTGAATTTTTCCAGCGCCACTGTCAGTTTGGCCATCACATGTTTGGGTTCTGGCCGCTGGTCGATCAAATGCTCAAGCATGGTGATGTGGGCGTTGTCACGGATGTTTTTTTCAAACATGCAACCAATCAGTCCGTTCCGACCATGGAAGGCCAACTCACAGAAGGCTGGTTTCATGATGCGTACCGGGCCGGGTACGAATATTACATTGGGGCTCAGTTCCCAGGGGTCATGGATAATGCCGTGTTTATCGCGCAGTCCATCGCTCATTCCTATAAACATGCCGTGCGGTTTTCTATTAATAAAAGAGAATACCTGAAGGCCCGGAACTTTCTTTTAAGGGCGCGCGCCTATGGCGCTATCACGGAGCCTGAGATTGAGAAGGCCGAAAAGCTTCATATGCAGAATTTCATTGCAGAAAAAATCCGTGATTCAGTCTCAATCTACAATCAAATTAATGGGGTCATTTTTGAAGATCATCCTGATTTACGGAAATTTGCCGAAACGCTTAAAGAGCATATCGGCGAAACAGGCATATTTTTCCATGAGCTATCCGAGATCATGGGCATGGAGGACGTGTCAAAAAAATATATCCTGGTGCGCGACTATGCTGCGTTGGAGCTGCTGGCTACAGGTGCAGATGGTTCGCACGTAACGGGTGTTGCGCTGTCAGATTTATTTGAAATTTTCAGAATTTCAAACTGGTCATTGGATGATCTATTCGCGCAAGAATAACGATCCTATTGATTGCCAAATCTGACTTGCGGTAAATGTTCGGCGTTCAGGTCTGCTAAAAACGGAAATGCAGCGTCACGAGGAGATATCAGGCAGTCATCCTGCGGCCATTTTATGGCTACGTCTGGATCGGCCCGGTTCAGGCCGCCCTCGTTATCATGGTCATAGAGTTCTGTAACTTTGTAGTGCACGTCGGCTGGTCCGTGGGTCACCAAAAACCCATGCGCAAACCCGGCCGGCATAAAGAGCTGTTTGTGATTGTCGCCGGATAAGATATTCGCGCACCAATGGCCAAATGTTGGTGATCCAGCACGCAGATCAACAACAACATCAAAAATCTCACCGGTTGTGACATAGACAAGTTTGGCCTGGGGCCGGCTAATCGTGAAATGCAAACCCCGCAGCGTACCTTGTATTGAGCGGGAATGATTGTCCTGAACAAAGTCCGGTAACCCGGCCTCTTTATATCGACGGGCCTGCCACGTCTCGAGAAAGAACCCGCGCTCATCTTCAAAGATGCGCGGTGTGATCAGTTTCAAACCAGACAGGGCAAGGTCTTCAACGTGCATCAGGGTTCCTGTTCCAGAAGTGAAAGAAGGTACGCGCCATAAGGTGACGATTTGATGGATTCAGCCAGACTCCTCAACTGGTGGTGGTCGATATAACCACGCTGGTAGGCAACCTCTTCAGGGCAGGCAATCCGTAAATATTGCAAATTCTCAATGGAATGGACGTAGTTGGTTGCCTTGGCAAGAGCATCGGATGTACCGACATCGAGCCAGGTAATGCCGCGCCCCAGCAATTCCACGTTCAGGCGGCTCTCGCTCAGATAGGCACTGTTAAGATCGGTAATTTCAAGCTCACCGCGCGCCGATGGTTTTAAGGCGCTAACGCGCTCAACGACATCGCAATCGTAGATGTAGAGGCCCGTTACGGCGTGGTTCGATTTGGGTTGCGTTGGTTTTTCCTCAATGTCCAGCAACGCTCCGTCAGGGCCAAAGTTAATGACACCAAATCGCTGCGGGTCATTCACATAGTGGCTGAAAATAGTCGCCCCTGTATTGTTCTTAATGGCGTTCCTGACTTGCTCCGGTAAGCCGTGCCCGAAGAAGAAGTTATCGCCAAGAATAAGCGCAACCTGAGCGCCATCCAGAAAATCCCGCCCGATGGTAAAGGCCTGTGGGATGCCCCCCGGTTCGGGTTGTGCAGCGTAAGACAGAGATATCCCCCACTGGCTGCCATCATCCAAAAGTGTTTCAAACCGTGGCAGGTCTTCGAGTGTGGAAATGATCAAAATATCATCGATCCCACCAAGCATGAGTGTCGTCAACGGGTAGTAAATCATCGGCTTGTCAAAAATTGGCAGCAGATGCTTGTTGGTGACCAATGTCAGGGGGTGAAGACGCGTGCCCGATCCACCGGCAAGAATAATTCCCTTGGTCGTCATGCCGACACCTCCATAGATATCTTTGCATCAGACAGCACCGTTGCGCTCCAGTCCTGATTGTCGCGGTACCAGGAAACGGTCTCGCGTAGACCATCGCTCAATGATACAGCAGGGCTCCAGTTCAGGTCGTGCTCGATCTTTCGCCAATCCATAGCGTAGCGTTTATCGTGACCAAGACGATCTGTCACATGGCTGATCAGACCTGCGTGTGGAATGTGAACGGATTCGGGTGCCTGCTCATCGAGAATGTCACAGATCATGTGAACAAGGCTCAGGTTGTCGATCTCATCGCCGCTGCCGATACAATATGTTTCTCCCGGTTGGCCAGCATCCAGAACCCGCCGCAGGGCACGCGCATGGTCATCCACGTGCAGCCAGTCGCGAACCTGATCGCCAGCTCCGTAAACGGGCAGCGGCATTCCACTCAGAGCGTTGTTTATGATCACCGGAATAAGTTTTTCCGGGTATTGGTATGGGCCATAATTGTTGCTGCAATTGGTGATGAGAACTGGCAACCCGTAAGTATTAAACCATGCCCGCGCCAAGTGATCAGCACTGGCTTTGCTGGCTGAGTAGGGTGAGTTCGGCTGATATTGGGACGTTTCATCGAACGTCCCTTCAGCACCCAGACTGCCGAACACTTCATCGGTAGAGACATGGAGAAATCTAAAGGCCTGCGCCTGTTCCGGGTGAAGCTCTTGCCAGTACGCCAGCGCTTCATCGAGTAGCGTATACGTGCCCACCACATTGGTCTGAATGAAATCATCCGGGCTTGCGATTGAGCGGTCGACGTGGGATTCGGCAGCAAGATGCATCACGGCTGTGGGTTGGAAAAATGCAAAGGCATCATGCACGGCTTGACGGTCTGTTACGTCGGCGACCACCAGTTGGTGGCGTTCACTGTCAGATGCCACACCCAGATTGGCGACATGACCGGCATACGTCAGTTTGTCGAGGGTCAGTACGTGCGCGTCGCTCTCGCTGATCAACTGACGAACAAGTGTTGAACCAATGAACCCTGCGCCGCCAGTAACCAAAATTCGCATGCTACGCCTCATGCTTATGTTTCGAATATAATGCTTGGTGATAATAAGACCACGGCAGTGCGCAGGCCTCTGACCGAACCTGCCAGTGAGCTGACGGTCGATAGGCGTTAAGGAAGGCAGGAGCCTGTGCGGCAATAGCCTCATCGTTAAAAATGTCCACGACCGTGGTCAACAGGCCTGACTTCAGAGCCAAAGTAACGGCTTCAGAATTTGGCGCATTGATCCCCACCATATCTGGCGTATATTTGCCCACCGGGTTCTTGCAGTAGAAATGCTCACACTTAGCATCAATCAAAGCCAGATAGTTCTGGGCCACCTCGGCATCCATCTCTGCCATCGAATTAATGTTTATCGCTAGATCGCCGCAGAACAGGTCGCCATCTGCCTCAAGAGCCGTATTCGAAACGAAGGTGATCTTAGCAAACTGTTCTGAATCCAAGACCTCACGGAGATACTGGCGCGATAACTCCAGACACGGATTTAGATCAATAATCGTATAATTTTGAATTGTGTCAAAGGCACTGAGAATCGAATGACAGGAGCGACCGTAACCGCTGCCGATTTCAATCACGCTGGCACAATCGCACAAAACCGGCGCCATGTGCTCTAACTCAAGTACGGCATTAAGATAGTCCATGCACAATTTCCGCCCACGGGTGGAAATCTCGATAGGCTTGCCGACATGACGGTTGCGAATTAGGTCAAGATACTCCATGTGTCTGTCGGACAGAGCGGAAGCTACGTTGAACAGAAGCGTTTTGAAGTAACGGGGGCCGCCTTCGGTTAAGTTCCAGGTTGCAATACGGGAATTTTCCCGGCCGCTCTTGAATTTACCAAGGTCGAACGCCCCATCACGTCCGATGACATCGTCGTTGATTCTGGCCCACATCTGATTTTCCCGGAACTTACCAGCCATGAGGATCAATCCTTGATACAATGATAATAGCCCTCGGGATAGAATGTCGTTAGCAGCTTGTTTTCGATATAGGTATCAAGTTCAAAGCGATCACTTTCTGTCAGATATTGCCGAATGGCCGTTTTTGGGTTGTCGCCCTTTCCCCAAGGTCGGGGTCGGTGGGGTTGTTCGGGAAAATCCTCGATTATGGTGTCGGTAACCACCATGTACTGACCTTTGGTCACCAATGGTGCATAGAGGCGCAGTTCATCAAGGACATGCTGGTGGGCATGGTTGGAATCCAGAATAATCATGACCGTTGCGCCCGGCTTTATATGTGAAGAGGCCTGTTCGAATACCACAGAATCAGTGGATGAACCTTCCAAAGCGACGATCCGTTCAGAGAATCGGTATTGGGCTAGTTTGGCGCGGTTGTCTTCGGGGAGAACCCGGTCAATGCCGACAACCTTGCCCTTGCCGATAAGCTCCAGGAGTGATGCGTAATAGACGAGAGACCCTCCCCAGGCTATGCCGGTTTCTATGATGACGTCAGGCTTTGTGTTCCAAATAATCTCCTGACAGGCAATCATGTCTGGTGGCATCTGGATGATGGGCAAGCCCAGCCACGTCCACTGGTAGGCATAATCGTAACGGTCCGAAGCAACAAGAAACTCCATCGCCTTGTGTTGCATGTCTTTGTCGCCTGCCTGAGCATCGGCATTCTTACGCTTAGTGTCTTCCAAACCTTTACGATCAAACACTCTCTTTCTCCACACCGTGAGTCTGTTCCAGAAAAGCGGTTATTGTACGGTCAATTCCCTCAACCAGACTGACTTCGGAAGTCCACCCGGTTGCATTCTGGAATGCATTGGTTTTAGCCACAAAATTACGATATTCAATAGGTGACACGCCCTCCGGCCAAAGAACATTTTCGACATTAGGCCGACTCCCTGTCACCATAGCCACTCGATCAGCGACTAGGGAAAAGGCCTTGGCCAATGAATACCCCTCCCCGCTGCCAATAATGAAATGCTTGCCTGAGGTACGGTTCGGATCGGCTGCGGCAATGAAGGCGTGTGCCACGTCGTCAATAAAAACATAATCGCGAAGCTGTGAGCCGTCCCCGTAAACGGTAATGACCTCCCCCTTCAAGGCATTGCTAATTATGCGGTTCAGGATGCCTCGGTCGGGCGAGCTTGATACAGGTCCCGGGCCATATACATTGGCAAGGCGGAGGGTGCATCCGGGCACTTGTTCCCGACCGGCGAACAGTTTTACGTTCCATTCAGCCATTAGCTTATGCAGATCATAGAACGTTACCGGATCGTCGGGGTGACTTTCATCCACGGGAAGTACCTTTGGCAAGCCGAACTGGGTTGCCGTTCCCGCCAATAAAAACATGGGTGGTGGGGCGCATCGCGCACAGGCCTCGAGAAGACGCAGGGTGATTCCCACCGTGTTTTCCATGCTGGATGCGGGATCTTTCTCTGCGGTATACACGCTGGTTCCCGCAGCAAGGTGAATAACGACGTCGATGCCTTCAACGGCCTTGCGTAAGCAGGGTTGATCAGAGTAATCCCCCTGCATATCCTCGATCATAGTTCCTTGAGCGAACTTCGGTGACAGAGGCATACGGCTCAGTCGGCGAATGATCTTCGCTTTGCCCTCAAGCTGGTTTACGATAGCGGAGGCTACGTAGCCACTTGCCCCTGTTATAAGCCAGGATTTCACGTTGTTGCGTCTTTCTACAGTCGATCAGTTGGTTTTACTGCGCTTGCATAAACGGCCTTGATAACAGAATTCATCGAGGTCTCATTAAGCTCTGGTTAGATTGTTAAGGTCAAGATGGCCCTCTGCCGCGGTCCTCGTAAGCGACCTGCACAGGGTCATCAGAAAACCTCGACCTTTGGAACATAGACGATCCAACGACCTCCGGCATCGCAATAGGCCACTTCGTTTTCCATGATTTCTGCTTTGTGGTTCCAAGCAAACAGCAGGGCATAATCCGGATAGGCCTGCATAAAGTCATCGTATGGCTTGATTGGGATATGAGCGCCGGGGCTGAATTTATTTTGCTTGGTCGGCGTGGTATCTGAAATAAATTCCACATGGCGCGGCGTGATGCCACAGTAATTTATGACCGTCGTGCTCTTTGCTGTCGCACCATATCCGATAACACGCTTGCCCTCATTAGCCAGGTGATTAAGCAATTCCTTCAGATTTGACCGACTTGCTTCACAATTGCTGTGGAATTTGTCATAAGCCGCCATAGTATCGAGACCATGAGCCTTCTCAGCAGCGATCATGGACTCTACCCGTTCAGAAATCGGGCGGCTACCTGCCGGTGCCAACGTGTAGCGCATGGACCCTCCGTGGGTTATCTGTGGTTCTACATCGACCAGATCCAACCCATGAGATTTGAACGCTGTGCGCATAGAGTGCGCCGAAAAGACAAATACGTGTTCGTCGTAAATAAGATCATATGATGTCTTTGCCAGCACATCCCCCAAATAGGGGCTCTCAATCACTAGAATGCCATCGTGGCGCAGCAGGGCGCTTGCGCCCTTGGCAACTGAATGCAGGTCCGGGATATGGCTCAACACATTGGCGGCCATAATCACATCGGCCGGGCCTGACTCAGCACGTATGCGTTCAGCCAGTTCTGCATTGAAGAACGCGGTTATGGTGTTGACCCCGGCCTTGCGTGCAACGTTTGCCACATTAAGCGAGGGCTCAATACCAACGTGGCGAATATTGCGTGCTGCAAAATGGCGCAGGGTGATGCCATCGTTGCTGCCAAGTTCGACGACGAAAGGGTCCGCACGGCCCTTGAGGTGCCCACCCAGAAGCGACTCGGCGAAGGCCTGAAAATGTGTGGCCATATAGCGCGATGTGCCTGAAAAGAAGGCATATTCCTCGTGGAACATCTGTTCTGGCGCGGGCTGTTCTGTGATCTGGAACATATGGCAGGTCGAGCAATACGCCGGTTTCATCTCGAAGAAGTATTCGTCTGCAAATTGCTCTGGCATCAAAAAGCCATTTGCAATTGGCTGAAGGCCAAAGCTCATGAACGCTTCAATCTCAGAACTGCAAATTCGACAAGCCGTCACAGGTTCTTACTCCTTCGGTGCACCGTTTTCTTGCTGAGGTCAGACATCTTTAAGTCCGTATTTTGATATATATAACATTGTTTTAGCATTGCGTGCAGGGGCATTAAGCCCACAGAATAGTGTATGGTGTCATCTACGCGTGCGATCTGTTGAATTAAATGAGGGTCCGTCATGTTGTTCAGTACCAAGGCTACGGCTCCGCAGGTTGGGCCCAAGGCGATCTGGCCGTATTTTTTCGTGAGCGGCGCTTCAATAGCTGGCGCGTTGCTGGCGATCCTGACGATCTGGCCGTGGGACTATCCGCCTGAAAGCGCACTGGTCAAGATCGGTGGTGATATCGAAACCATCCATATTTATGACGATATTTCCGGCACGGGCGCGGGCTGGATGCTCCCGGTGCTGACCTCGGTCTATTTTCACTTTGAAGGGATTGATGGTGAATTCCGCTACCCGTGGACGCACGCCAAGTATTACTACGTGCATGACCATACGGGCGTGAACGCCGATATCTGGGTTGAGCGCGAGGCGCTTGAACGCGCTGCGGCGGGCGATGACGAACCGGTGCTGATCTGGGCGCTTGAGGAACACAATTCATATAAGACCGAAGACAAGCAGACGGTTATTACCTACGACGACATGGTGGGCCACATGAAACTTATGACGGCATCTCTAGTTGAGATGGTGCAGTGGTTAACCGCGCTGGCGTTCGGTGCCGCGCTTGTCGGTGTACTGGTACGGCGCTGGAACAAGCGCAATTATCCCGATCCGCGCTGAGTACCTAGCCCGCGAATAGGTGCTGGATTCAGGCTATTAGAATAATCCGTTGGCCTGCTGCAATGCGCGCACGTAGATCAGGATTTTCCCCACCATTTGTTGCGTAATGCCTTCCACCGGGGGCATGTCGCCAAAACTCCAGTGGTGCGCCTTCACGCCCATCTGTGATGCGCGGTAAAACGCAGTGTCACTATGATGGCCCGGCTGGTAGAATTTATGCAGCAAGGGCGGGCCCTTATCGGAACCTGTCGCGCTGATGCCGTGACAGCTTGCGCACTTCGCATTAAAGGACATTTTGCCAAGGTTCATGGCCGGGGTCATGTCGGGTTGTTTGACCGATGCCGGATCGATCTGTCCGGCATTGACGGAACTGGATCCTGCAAACAGGAGGCCAACGAAAAATACATGAAAGAGAGCGAGCTTTAGCAAGGTGCTTATCCCTAGGTTCCGTCAGTGAAAGCTTCCCGTGGTAACGAAAAGAAGAAGTTTGAGCCCTTGCCTTCTTCGCTTTCTGCCCAGATTTCTCCATGGTTTTTTTCGACCATATCGCGGCACAGGATCAACCCCAGACCCGTGCCTTTTTCGCCCTTGGTGCCACGTGTGGTCGAACCTTTTTCCAGCACGAACAGCGTGGGCAGGCGGTCTTTTGGAATGCCAACCCCGGTATCGCGGATGCTGATCACCATATCGTTGTCACGTGGTTGTGCCGAGATTGTGACCGATCCACCTTCCGGTGTGAACTTGACTGAATTGTTGGTCAAATTACGGATGATCGTGTCGACCATGTTGGTGTCGCCATAGGCAATCGTTTCTGCCGGTACGTTATTAATGACGGTGACAGATTTCTGCGCGCCCACCGGGCCGAGTAGCATGGTTGTCTGTTCGGCCAGACGGCCCAGATCGCACGGTGCGGGTTCGAAAGCCACTTGATCCATCTGGATGCGCGCCCATTCGAGCAGGTTTTCCAGCAGCGAATAAACGATTTGCACATTGCCATGGACGCCTGCAAGCTGCTCCATCAGGTCTTCCTTGGAGACATCGTCGCCAAGGAATTCCAATAGCTCCTGCGATGCCAGAACCGAGGTCAGCGGGCTGCGCAGGTCATGTGCGATGATGGAAAACAGCTTGTTCTTCTCATCATTGAGCTGTTCCAGCTTTTCCTTGGTGCGCACCACTTCTGAAAGTGCATCTTCAAGTTCACTGCGAACCATATCGAGTTCTTCGGCGAGTTGGGCATTCTCTCCGGCTTGCCCTTCCAGTGAAGAATAGGATTGCTCAAGCTCGAAAATTTGTTGGATCAGGCTCTCTGTATTATTGCGGCTGGCTTCATCACTCGAGCGCTCAAGAATGGAAAGTTTCACAATGCGAGCAATGGAGCGGACGCTCAATTGATCCCAGCTGATATAATCGACAGCCGACAGGTTGCGCGCTTCCTGCTCGCCTTTTTTGCTGAATTCATCTGCAATCAACACGGCCGGCGGTGGGTTCAACTTGCTCGATAGCGCCCATATGAACTCAATGCCCAGATCTTCGCCGATGTGTTCACCGACCAATATTAAATCGACCTGTTTTGTGCCCAAAATTCCATTGGCCGTTGCGATATCAGGTGCGCAGAGCATGATTCCGGCACCCGATGTATCGAGCAATTCGCGGATGATTTCAGTTTTTTCTTTGTCGGCATGAACAAACAGCACATAGGGCATGACCTCTGTGTCCTGAGACACTGCCAATGCGTCCATATCCATGTCTGCTTGCTGTTTCAACCTGTGACGCTCGCGTAAAAGTCTATATTTCCCACGCCATTAAGAAGTAAGGCGCGGTTTCATGCCGCAAATACTACCCCATAGCTGCGGCCCGGATACGGCTTCCCCTTGCAATGAGACTATAGTACACGAAGATAGACGAAGCGAGCCGGAATCAAACAGTTCTAATGATGGGAAGATAACACCATGGTGGATGAACGGACCTCCGCAGCGCAGGCGGCAAGCCGTGCGGCAACGCGTGGCGTGGTGTTGATCCTTCTGAGCGGCGTGTTTCTAAGTTTTAGCGGCGTTCTGATCCGCATGATCGAAACCCAGGACCCGTGGGCGATTCTGTTCTATCGGTCCATGGGACTGGTTGTCTTGCTGTTTAGCGTCATTGCCGTGCGGTATCGCTCCCGTACGTTTCAGGCCTTTCGTGCCATTGGCTGGAATGGGCTGGGCGCTGCGTTCAGTCTGGGCCTTGGTTTCACCTGTTACCTCTTCGGCATGTTGCTCACCACGGTGGCAAATGTATCGTTTATCATCAGTGTCGGACCGTTATGCGCCGCCATTCTGGGGTGGTTTGTGCTGCGCGAGCGGGTTGCCATGGCAAACGTGATCGCCATCGCTGGCGTCATGTTCGGTATGGGCCTGATGTTTGCAGACAGCATGGGCGGCGGCGGTATGCTGGGCGATATTATCGCGTTGGGTGCACCGCTGACATTCGCCGTTATGGTGGTCCTGATCCGCCGTTCGAACGGTGTGGATATGCTGCCGGCCACCTGTCTGGCCGGCGTTATCGCGGCGACCATCGGATTGGTCATGAGCGATAGTCTGGTGGTTTCATCCTATGATCTGCGGTTGCTGGCAATGCTCGGGGTCGGCCAGCTGGGCATGGGCTTTATGCTCATTACACTCGGGGCGCGCTATGTACCTGCTGCCGAGGTTGCCTTGCTGGGGCTTTCGGAATCCGTTTTGGCACCCATATGGGCATGGTTGTTCATCGCCGAGGTGCCCACACCTATGGCGTTGCTGGGTGGTTTGATCGTGTTGTCGTGTGTGGCGCTGCCTGCGCTGATCGGGATGCGTCGTGCGCACCGGGAACGACGTGCGCGCCGTGCCAACGCACTGGCGGGTTAGAGGTATCTCTAGCGCCGCGTGAAGACCAGCGCGGCCCAGCCCTTGACGTTGACTTGTTCAACCAGATGCATGCCCACCATGCGGTGCACGTTGATCATCCACGGCGCATCACGAATGATGATGCCGGAGATCACGGCGATGCCGCCCGGTACAAGGGCGTTGTGAAGATCGTTCGCCATGCGCGCCAAAGGCCGCGCCAGAATATTGGCTGTTATCAGGTCATAAGGCCCGCTCAGGGCGATCTCGCGGTTTTTGTAGCCATCGCTTTCCAGCGCGCGAAGCTGTGCGCCAACCTGATTGTTGCGTGCGTTGCGTGCCGTGACGATCACGGATTCCGGATCAATATCGACGGCTAATACCGATCCGTTCCAGGTCTTTGCCATGGCAATGCTCAGGATGCCAGAACCACACCCAACATCGAGCATGCGCTCAAAGCGGTGCTTGCGCGCCAGTTTATCAAGTGCCAGCAGGCAGCCGCCGGTCGTGGCGTGCTCGCCAGAGCCAAACGCTGTACCGGCATCAAGTTTCAGGGCCGTCGCGCCGCACGGCAGTGGTTCGTCATAGTGCGAGCCGTGGATGAAATACTGTTTCCAGCGTACCGGCGGGAAAGCCAGCAGGTTTTCCGCCAGCCAGTTCACCGGCGGGCGCATGTCATAGACGAACGTCGGGGCTTCAAAGCCTGTGTCGCGCGCCAGTGCGCGTGCGCCACGTTCGATAACATCACGGTCGGGTTCTGATTCAAGCAGGCCCTCAATGCGCCAGAGCGTATCTTTCACCCCCGCCATGGATGAAACCGAGCTGCAATGCTGGCGCAGGTACTCCTCGAACAGGTCAGCGGCTTCGGGCGGCAGGCTGCATGAGACTTGCCACAAAAAACCGGGTTCGCTCGCCATCATATCAGGCACCCTCCACGAAACTGTCCATGACCTTCTTCGTGCCAGCTTTTTCAAAGGATACTTCAAGCTTGTTGCCATCAATACGCAAAATTTTGCCGTAGCCAAATTTCTGGTGAAAGACCCGCTCGCCAAGCTTGAACGTCTCACCCGATCCCGCACGTGTTTCTGTTTGCCAGGGTGTAGCGTCGAGCATTTTATCGCGTTGCGCTGCATGACGGCGGTTACGCGATCCCGGTGTGAAATTTTCATCGGGGTCGTAGCTCATGACGCCAGCCCCACGGTGACCACCATAGAGGCCGGGCTTGGCTTCAACTTCGACGTTTTCGGGCGGCAGCTCGTCAATAAACCGTGACGGGATGGCGCTCTGCCACTGATTGTAAATGCGGCGGTTGGCGGCAAAGCTGACGATGGCGCGTTTACGTGCGCGTGTCAGGCCGACATAGGCAAGGCGGCGTTCTTCTTCCAGCCCGCCGGTGCCGCCTTCATCGAGCGCACGCTGGTGGGGGAACAGGCCTTCCTCCCAACCGGGCAGGAACACCGTGTCGAACTCAAGCCCCTTGGCACCATGCAGGGTCATCAGGGTAATTTTGTCCTCGTCGCCTTTATCCTCGTTATCCATAACCAGCGAAACGTGTTCGAGGAAGCCGACCAGGTTCTCATAATCTTCGAGCGCGGCAACCAGTTCTTTCAGGTTGTCGAGCCGTCCGGCGGCGTCGGGCGAGCGGTCGCTGCGTGTTCTTTCCTGCCACATGTCAGTGTAACCGGATTCATCGAGCACCACCTTGGCCAGCTCTGGGTGATGTATCTCATCGAGCATGGAGCGCCAGCGTGCGAACTCTTCCATGATCGCGCGCAAGGTTGTGCGTGCCTTGGGCTTCAGCTCATCGGTTTCGATCAAGCGGGCAATTGCCACGCTGAGCGAGATATCCTGCGCGCGCGCGTAGTGATGCACGGTTTGCATGGTGGTCTGGCCGATGCCGCGCTTGGGCACGTTGATGATGCGTTCAAGTGCCAGATCATCATCAGGTTGGACGATAACGCGCAGATACGCCACGGCGTCGCGGATTTCCGCGCGCTCATAAAAGCGCAATCCGCCAATGACGCGGTAGGGGATGGCAAGCGTGACCAGCCGGTCTTCAAATTCGCGGGTCTGAAAGCCCGCGCGCACCAGTACGGCCATGCTGTTCAGGGCATGGCCCTGACCATGCATGCGCTCCATTTCTTCACCGGCAAAGCGGGCTTCCTCTACGCCGTCCCACACACCATGGACGCGAACTTTTTCGCCGCCATTGATGTCGGTCCACAGGGTCTTGCCGAGCCGCCCCTCGTTATGGGCGATCAACCCTGACGCAGCGGCCAGAATATGTGGTGTTGATCGATAGTTGCGTTCCAGCCGCACCACATGCGCGTTTGGGAAATCACTATCAAAGCGCAGGATGTTGCCGACCTCGGCGCCGCGCCATGAATAGATCGACTGATCATCATCGCCAACGCAGCAGATATTGCGATGGGTCTGGGCCAATAGGCGCAGCCATAGATATTGCGAGACATTGGTGTCTTGATATTCGTCGACCAGAATGTAGCGGAACTTGTCCTGATACTTTGCCAGCACGTCAGGGTGGGCTTGAAAAATCGTCAGGTTGTGCAGCAGCAGATCACCAAAATCGGCGGCATTCAGGGTCTTCAGGCGGTTTTGGTAGTCGGTGTAAATCTCGGGCATTTTGCCATCGGCGGCATCTTCGCCCTCTACGCCGCTGACTTTGTCCGGTGTCAGGCCGCGATCTTTCCAGCGTTGGATGATGTTGGACAGGGTACGCGCGGGCCAGCGTTTCTCGTCGACCTCGTGAACCGCGAGCAACTGTTTGAGTAGCCTGATCTGGTCGTCGGTGTCGATGATGGAAAAGGTCGAGCGCAGGCCAACAACTTCGGCGTGGGCGCGCAGGATGCGTGCGGCGATGGCGTGAAAGGTACCAACCCACCAGCCCTCTGTGTCATGGCCCATGAGCATGGCGACACGCTCACGCATTTCACGCGCAGCCTTGTTGGTGAACGTCACGGCGAGAACTTCCCATGGCCGCGCCTTGCCCTGTAGCAGCAGGTGCGCCAGTCGGGTGGTCAGTACGCGAGTCTTGCCCGTACCTGCACCAGCCAGCACCAGAACGGGACCGTCGAGCTTTTCGACGGCGTCGCGTTGGGATTCGTTGAGCTTTTCGAGGTACGTCGCGGCTGCAACGGCAGTGCCGGGTGCGCGCGCGGCAGCGGCCACCGAGGTTGGCTCTACGGGATCAAGCATCATGGGATCGATATCAGGCGAATCAGACATGGCTGTGTTTATATCACGGCCATATAGGCCATGCTCGCGATCAATATTGCGCCATTATAATGCTGGTTAATCATCATGTTCAGCGTGGCGGAACTGGGCCAGTGTGCGGTTATAGGCACTCATCACGTCACGGTGATGCACGCAGCCTATAAACCGCATGCTCTGCGTGTTTTCAATCACGGCGATGTGGTCCTCACCGGTTTCCTGCATCAGTTCCAGTGCTGCGCCGAGATCGTCAGCAGCAGACAGGACCGGGGCGTGGTGGCGGGTAACGTCCTGCGCGGTGACCGTATCGTCCTTGCTGTGATCAAACGCCATTTCATGCAGATCGGCCAGGGTTATGGTGCCGAACAAACTGCCGTTTTCATCAACCACGAACAGCTCGCCGCTGGGTGATCCTTGTAAATTCATGCGGATGTCGTTGAGCGATGTATTGCTCGCAATACCCTTGGTTCTGGTTTCCATGATCTCGGATATGGTGTGGGCGCGCAGGGCTTCGGTTTCGAACTCGCCCTTTAAATCAATGCCGCGACCCTGTAACTGCATGGTGAAAAACGAACGGCCATAAAATACCTGGGTGATTTCGCTGGCGATCACCACGGCGACCATAACGCCCAGTGTCAGGGCGTAATCGCCGGTTAGCTCGAACACCATCAGCGTGGTCGAGATCGGTGCGCCAAGCACGGCAGCGGCCACGGCACCCATGCCGACCAGCGCGTAGGCATCAGGCCCCGATGAGAAATCGGGAAATACGGTGGTCGCCACAATACCGTAGGAACTGCCCACCATGGCACCGATAACCAGCGCCGGGCTGAACACGCCACCGGCAAAGCCAAAACCGATGCATAGCGCGGTGGCGATGATCTTGGCTGCCCCGATGCCGACCAGCATCCAGAAACCGAACTGCATGACCATGGCGGACTCTGTCGCACCGTACCCGACGCCGAGCACCTGGGGGAACACCAGTGCGATTGCCCCGACGCAGAACCCCGCGATTGCCGGGCGGTACCACGTTGGACCGGGCAGGCGTTCGGCAACATTTCCCGCAAATGTAATGCCGTGCATCATGGTCAACGCCGCCACGGCGGAGACCACACCGAGCAGCACGAACGCGGGAAACTCCCAGAACGAGGCAAACAGTGTTTCGGACACAAAGAAGGCGGGGAAATCACCAAACCATGACCGGGTCAGCACGGTGCCTGCCACGCTGGCGATGACGATGGGTGCGAATGAGCGCAGGGCATAATGCCCGACGATGACTTCGCTGGCGAATAGCGCACCTGCGATCGGTGCGTTGAACGAGGCCGCTACGGCGGCTGAAACGCCGCAACCAAGCACGGTGCGCGATAATCCGCGTGAAAGGTGCAGGCGGCGGGTCAGCCATCCGGCCAGCGACGCGCCGAGATGCACGGCGGGGCCTTCACGGCCAACCGATGCGCCGCAACCAATAGAAGCCGCACTTGCAATGGCAGCAGATATCCCGACACGCGACGACATGTGGCCGCTACGCCGTGCATAGGCTTCGATCACATCTGCGACGCCGTGCGAGCGTCGCTCGGGTAGGGTTTTGTATATAAATACGCCGACGATAAGCCCGCCCAACGTCGGCATGACCAGCAGCATCCACCATGGCAGGTCCTGGGCATCAAGATAGAACCGCGATGAACGGGTGGCGTAGTAGGCCCACTGAATCCAGTCTATGCCTTCGCGAAAAATAATGATTGCGCCTCCGGCAGTCAGGCCAATGACAAGCGCCAGCGCCGCCAGAACCAGATGGTCGTGGCGGATCGCGCGCTTGAGGTTGCGGCGAATATGCTGAAACGTCAGCAAGCTTCCGGGCCGCCCCATGGGACCTCCTTTGCTACACCTTATGACCGATGTAGCGCGGAGTGATGGGTATGTTCAACCCTGCTCGGGATCTAGCGCGTATCCGGCTGAGCGCACAGTGCGGATCAGGTCGGGCCTGTCGCCCTCATTCAGGGCCTTGCGCAGGCGGCGGATATGCACGTCAACGGTGCGTAATTCAACGTGGATGTTCTGATCCCACGCGCGGTCCAGCAACTGATCACGTGAAAAAACCCGGCTGGGGCTTTCCAGAAAAATCCGCAGCAGGCGGTATTCCGTAGGACCAAGATGAACGGTTGAACCGCCACGCGAAACGCGGTGCGCGGTCGTGTCCATAATCACATCGGAAAATTCCAGCGTGGCCTTGTTATGGTCCGGCCGGGTGCGCCGAAGCAGCGCGTTGATCCGCGCGACGAGTTCCTTGGGCGAGAAGGGCTTGACCATGTAATCGTCCGCGCCAGCGTCGAGGCCAAGGATTTTATCGGTTTCCTCGCTGCGTGCGGTCAACATGATGATGGGCAGTTTGCCGTGCTCAGGCATGGCGCGAACGCGGCGGCATACATCAATGCCGGACAGGTTGGGAATCATCCAGTCGAGCACGATGATGTCCGGGCTGCGTTCCTTGATGGCGGAAATCGCGTCTTCACCGTCGGATTCAATCAGCGTGGAAAACCCGGCGTCTTCGAGGTTGTAGCGCAGCAGTTCGATCAGGGACGGGTCGTCCTCAACAATCAGAACAAGGGCGTTTTCGCTCATTTTTCACTGTCCGTTTCATCAGCGCTGGCTTTGCCCGGGCGTTTGACCAGACTGACCTGATCATCTTCGTCTGTTATCGTATAGTGAGCCGCGTCGCGCTTGGGGCGGTCATCTTGTGGGACTTCGCCGTGGATCAGAAACAACAGGTTTTCAGCCACCGATGTAGCGTGATCGCCAATACGCTCAAGGTTTTTGGCGACGAACAGCAAATGTGAGCACGCGGTGATATTGCGCGGGTCCTCGATCATGTAGGTCAGTAGCTCGCGGTAGAGGCTGGTGTGCATGGAATCGATTTCCTGATCGCTGGTGCGCACATCCTCGGCTATATCCGGGTCGCGGTTCAGATAGGCATCGAGCGCCGTCTTGAGCTGCGTTTGGGTTCGTGCGGCCATGCGCGCAACGCTGTGCACGGATTCAATGGGCGTCATCTCGGCCAGTGCGACGGTGCGCTTGGCGATGTTCTTGGCGTAATCCCCGGTACGTTCCAGAATGCTGGCGGTTTTCAGCGCCGAAATAATAACGCGCAGGTCCTGCGCCATGGGCTGGCGGCGCAGCAGGATTTCAATGCCCAGATTATCAATATCACGCTCAATTTGATCGAGCCTTGCATCGGCCGCCGCGACTTCGCGCGCTCGCACGGCGTCGCGTTTAACAAGCGCGTCAACGGCGTCAGCAATTTGTTGTTCGGCCAGACCACCAAGCTCGGCGATCAGGTTGTCGAGCTGCTGAAGCTCGGCATCGAACTGTTTTACAATGTGTTCGCGTTCCATTTTCTTGTCTCCAATGACTGAGGCTACCCGAAACGACCAGTGATGTAATCCTGTGTTCTCTGGTCGTCGGGGTGATTGAAGATTTGTTTGGTATCTCCGACCTCGACCAGTTCGCCCATGTGAAAGAATGCGGTGCGTTGCGATACGCGCGCAGCTTGCTGCATGGAATGGGTGACGATGACGATGGTAAACTGTTCGCGCAGTTCATCGATCAGCTCTTCTATGCGCGCGGTGGCAATGGGGTCGAGCGCCGAGCATGGCTCATCCATCAGGATTACTTCTGGCTGAACCGCGATGGTGCGCGCAATGCACAGGCGTTGTTGCTGCCCGCCCGACAGGCCGGTGCCCGGCTGATCCAGACGGTCGGCGACCTCTTTCCACAGACCGGCTTTCTCCAGACTGAGTTGTACCATGGCGTCCAGTTCATCCTTGCCCGTGGCAATGCCATGAATGCGTGGGCCATAAGCCACATTGTCGTAGATCGACTTGGGGAACGGGTTGGGCTTCTGAAACACCATGCCGACCCGAGCGCGCAGATGAACCGGGTCCACCGCGCCATCATAGATATCTTCGCCGTGCAGCAGGATTTCGCCGCTGACCCGGCAGCTGTCTATGGTGTCGTTCATGCGGTTCATGCAGCGCAGAAATGTCGATTTTCCACAACCCGACGGCCCGATGAGCGCTGTAACCTCGTTCTCGCGTATGTCGAGATTGATGGCGAACAGGGCCTGCTTGTCGCCATAGAAGACATCCACATCACGCGCCGTAAAGGTTGGCACGCAATCTGTGGTCGCTGCGGTATCTGGGGCAATGTTTGTAGCCATAGTCTGGTTTGTCATCTTCACTTGGTATCCTACCAGCGTCGTTCAAAGCGTTTGCGCAGAACGACGGCAATTGCATTCATTAAAATCAGGAACCCCAGCAGGACCAGGGTTGCGGCTGAGGAAAGCTCCATAAAGGCGCGTTCCGGCGCGTCTGCCCACAGATAAATCTGCACCGGCAGGACGGTTGCCGGGTCGGTAAAGCCACCCGGTACATCAACGATAAACGCGACCATGCCGATCATCAGCAAAGGTGCGGTCTCGCCCAGTGCGCGGGCCATACCGATGATTGCACCTGTCAACATGCCCGGCAGGGCGAGCGGCACGACATGGTGCGTCACCATCTGAACCTTCGATGCGCCAATGCCAAGCGCGGCTTCACGAATGGATGGCGGCACGGCCTTGAGCGCGGCGCGTGAAGCAATAATGATTGTCGGCAATGTCATAAGGGCGAGCACCATGCCGCCAACCAGCGGCGCGGATCGCGGCAATCCAAAGAAGCTGAGAAACACCGCCAGCCCGAGCAGGCCATAGACGATGGATGGCACAGCGGCGAGGTTGTTGATGTTGACTTCAATCAGCTGGGTCCAGCGGTTTACCGGGGCAAATTCCTCAAGGTATACCGCGCTCGCCACGGCGACAGGAAAGGACAGCACCAGCGTCACAATCATGGTGAAAAACGATCCGACCATGGCACCCCAGATACCAGCCAGCTCCGGCTCACGGCTGTCTGCGTCACTGAAGAATGTGGTGTTGAATACGCGCTGCACCATGCCACGCTCATTCAACACGTTCAGCCACGCGATCTGCTTGTCCTTGATACGTCTTTCATTCTCGGGACTATCAGCGCTGATGTGGCCCTTCATGAACTGGTCCACATCATCTGACATGTGCACCCTTAATGTGACGGCGCTGTCGATCAACCCGTGCTCAGCCATGACACGGTTGCGCAGTTCAAACGCCGCGCCGGGGCTGATAAGACCAACCAGCATGCGTTTGTCGGCACGCTTTTTGACATCGGGGAACAATGAACGCACGGCCATTTTAACAAGTTTTTGATAGTTCGCCGCACCGATGACCTGATTGTCACCTGTTCTGTCGGGGTCGACTTCAGATGCCGGTATGGCGATTTCCAGATCAATCACCGTTTGGGTAAAGGCCGGCCATGCACCACGAATAATTGTCGTGAACAGGATGCCGAGAAACACCAGCGCCAGCGCCATGGAAAGGATACCGTACATCCGGAAGCGCCGTTCCGCGCGGTAACGCTTTGGCAGACTGGCCTCAACTGCTGCCATGGCGGCGCGGCTGTCTGGGGTTTTTCGGTGCATTTGGGGTGCTTCGTTCATGGGCTTACTCATATCGTTCGCGGTAACGGTTGACGACGGCGAGCGCGATCACGTTCAGCACCAGTGTGATGCAGAACAGCAGCAGGCCGAGTGCAAATGCGGCAAGGGTTTTTGCGCTGTCGAATTCCTGATCGCCGACCAACAGTGTCACAATCTGCACCGTAACGGTGGTCACGGCTTCCAGCGGATTAATCGTCAGGTTAGCGGCCAGTCCGGCGGCCATGACAACGATCATGGTTTCGCCGATGGCGCGTGAAACACCCAACAACAGCGATCCGACAATGCCGGGTAAGGCTGCGGGCAATACGACTTGCCGCACGGTTTCAGAGTGTGTCGCGCCCAGCGCATAGGCCCCGTCACGCAGGGACTGAGGCACAGCATTGATCACGTCATCAGACAGTGATGAGACAAACGGAATAATCATCACGCCCATGACCAGACCGGCGGCCAGCGCACTTTCCGATGAAACCGCCAACCCTGTATCTGCGCCCAGATCACGTATGAATGGGGCTAGGGTCAGCGCGGCAAAAAAGCCATAGACCACTGTCGGGATTCCGGCGAGGATTTCGAGCAATGGTTTGGCCAGCGCCCGCACGCGCCGTGATGCGTATTCCGATAAATAGATGGCCGATAACAGGCCAATGGGCGCGGCCACACTCATGGCGATCAGCGAGATCAGCATGGTGCCTGCGAGCAGTGGCAGGGCCCCAAAGGAACCCGACGAGGCAACCTGATCTGCACGCAGCGCCGTTTGCGGGCTCCATTCAACGCCGAACAGAAAATCCGTCACCGAAACCAGACCGAAGAAGCGAATGGATTCGAAAATCAGCGACAGCACAATACCCACGGTAACCAATACCGCGAGTGTTGAGCAGATCACCAGAAATGCCATGACCACACGTTCAACGGCATTGCGTGCCCGCATATCCGGCCGCACCGTATGACGTGCAAAACCCAATCCAGTGATTGCGGTGAGTACGCACGTGGCTGCAAGCAACCAGAAACTGGTTGGCTCCTGAGTTGCGCTCCACAGTGCATAAAGAGCAAACGCAGGAATGCCTGTATAAAGCGCGACGTAGTACCCGTAGTAATTCGGGCGTGAATGAAGATTGCGTTGGTTGCCGCCCGCCTGCGCAAGCGCGCGACAGCGACCGAGGTAGTACCCGGCCGCTGTCATAACGAGCAAAATGGCTATGAGAATGCCATGGGGCATGATGTGTCGTACTCGTCGTTATTATTTATTACATGCCAACATTGGCAGTGAAGCTGCGGGCTTGAGCGCTGTATCTGGCGCGCTCTTCTTCCGGCATGGGGATCAGGCCCTTGTCGGTCAGATAACCGTCTTCGCCCCAGGCTTTGTCGCTGGTAAATTCAGCGACAAATTCAGCGATACCGGGGATTGTGCCGACGTGGGCGCTTTTGACATAGAAGAATAGCGGGCGTGAGATGGGGTAGTTGCTTTCTGCAATATCCTCGAACGTCGGCTCGATGCCTTCGATCATGCTGCCCTGGACCTTGTCAGCGTTCTGGTCGAGGAAGCTATAGCCGAAAACGCCGAATGCTTTGGGGTTTTCTTCGAGTTTGCGGATGATCAGCACGTCGTTTTCACCGGCTTCAACATAACCGCCATCTTCGCGAATACCGTGGCAGATTGCCTTGTATTTGCTCTTGTCGGTTTTCTTCATTGCCTTGATCCAGGCAATCTTTTTGCAACCGCCTTCAAGCGCCAGCTCGGCGAATGCGTCACGTGTGCCAGAGGTCGGCGGTGGGCCGAGAACTTCGATCTTCAGGTCTGGCAGTGAAGCATCAATGTCGCTCCACTTTTTATATGGATTGGGCTGCAATGTGCCTTCAGAGGCTGGAACGTCTTTCGCCAGAGCCAGGAACAGCTGTTCTCGGGTAATCTTCATCTGTGGGGCGTCTTTGGAATTGGCCAGCACGATGCCGTCATAGCCAATTTTGACTTCGGTGATGCTTGTGACGCCGTTTTTATTGCAGCGCTCAATCTCGGAGGCTTTGATGGCGCGCGAGGCGTTGGTGATATCCGGGTGTTCAGTGCCGACGCCAGCGCAGAACAATTTCAGTCCGCCGCCTGAGCCGGTGCTTTCGACAACCGGGGTCTTAAAGGAAGATGTTTTGCCGAATTGTTCGGCAACCGTGGTGGAAAATGGATAGACAGTTGACGATCCGACGATACGGATCTGGTCGCGCGCTTCGGCGGCACCTGCAAAGGCAACAATAGCCAGGGCGCTCACTGCTAAAACTTTCATCATCATCAGTCTCCTTGCCGAACCCTATGCCCGGCGTTGCATGGTCTGGATGACCGTGCGCGGAAACAACAAACGTTCCCGCATCATCCACGGCAGAGACTAGATACGTACGGCTGCGTATTTGTGATGGTTTGATGACAGTTTTGTGACAATCCACACGGTGCGTTAGCGCGGCTCGGCAACAGGCAGATAGACGGTGAACGTGCTGCCTTTGCCAAGGATGCTTTCAATCACCAAGTGCCCTCGGTGTCGGCTGATGATGTGCTTGCAAATCGCCAACCCCAGCCCGGTCGAACCCATTTCGCGCGAGCGTGCCTTATCGGCGCGGTAAAACCGCTCTGTCAGCCGTGGCAGGGATTCTGTGGGGATACCGTCGCCTTGATCGATGACAGCAACAGCCACCCCGCCCTCGCGGCTGCCGGGAATACGTTCAACAGACGTGAGCGCGATGTGTATCTGCGAATTTTCATGGCCGTACTTGATGGCGTTATCGCTCAGGTTTTGAAATACCTGCACCAACTGTTCGCTGTCACCGCGAACGGCAGCAATATCGTTGGCCACGTCCACGGTGATGGTCATGCCGCGTTCAGCGGCTTTATAGGCCAACGTTTCGGTGACATTCTCTATGATTCCGGCAATGTCGGTTATGTCTGTTGGGCGGACATGCTCGTTTATCTCCACGCGCGAGAGTGACAACAGGTCATCGATTAATCCGGTCATGCGGCGCGCTTCACGCAACATGATGCCGATAAAACGTTCGCGCGCCTGTGCGTCATCCTTGGCCGGACCGGACAGGGTTTCCAGAAAGCCGATGATGGATGACAGGGGGGAGCGCAGCTCGTGTGATGCGTTGGCGACAAAATCTGCCCGCATGCGTTCGGTTTGTTTCAGCGCCGTTAAATCCGTGATGACGAGAACGGCAGCAATACCCTCGGTGGTCTCTTCTGCGTTCAGGCCCTCTACGCGTGCCGCCACGGTGCGTGGCGGGCTGCCGGGTAAGGTTGTTTCCACCGATACGTGCTCGCCACCAGCAATAACGCTATCGACGGCGCGTAAAATGTCGGGATGGCGCAGTGCAATGGCAAGGTCTTGCCCGGGTTGCCCGCTGCCCAGCATATCGTGTGCGGCGCGGTTCATATCCAGAACCTGACGTTGCGCACCGATCAGAATGACGGGGTCTGGCAGGTGGTCGAGCACGGCCTTTGGAAAATGCTGCATTATTTCCTCATGGCGCTCAACGCCGGGCGTCCCACGGTTTCGTGGTTCCGGGGTTGCCGTAGATTTATTCGTTTCAGGTCTCGGTCTTGCCGGGGGGCGGCGCGCTGATAACCCGATTGCGACCGGCATCCTTGGCAGCGTAGAGCGCTTTATCGGCGCGTGCGATGAAGTCTTCTATGCTCTCGCCGGGATTATAAGCGGTCACACCGGCGGAAATTGTGATGGTGCCGAGCGACAGGCCGCTTTGAATATTCTTCAGGCGTTTGGAGCTGATGGATTCGCGAATGGCGTCGCCTACCACCATGGCACCATCCATGCTTGTTTCCGGCAAAAGGACCGCGAATTCCTCACCGCCATAACGTGCGGCGGTATCGCGTCCTTTGACTTGCGAGGTAATGGTCGCGGCCAGCAACTTGAGCACGCGGTCCCCCACCAAGTGACCATGGGTGTCGTTAAAGACCTTGAACTTATCGATGTCGAGCATCACCAGGCTCAGCGGTGTTTTTTCTGCCATGGCGACAGATGTCGCGAGCTGTAATTCTTCTTCCAGCAAACGACGGTTCGCGATGCCGGTCAGCGCATCGGTCGAAGCCTGCTCGCGCATAGCGTCGAGATCTTCGTGCAGGGTATTGATTTCTTGTGTGGTCTCTTGCAGGCGAGAATGAAGTTGTGAGTTTTCATCCTGCATTTTTTGGGTCGCGCTCACGACACCATCGAGAATGGTTTTGATGTTGTCGGTGGTCAGCGAATGCGAGTGCAGGGCTTGACCTGCGGCCTTTAGTGTCTCGCCGTACTGGTCGGCGCCCTTGCCAGCGCTCGATAGCGTGCCGAGCAGCGCAGACAGTTCTTCTTCAAGCTTGCTGGTGATGTTGTTGACGCCATCGTCATTATCTATGTGGCTGATAAAACGTTGGTATAAATCAGCGCTTACCTTGGGCGTGAAACCGTCTTCGCTTGAGAGCAAAATTTCGATCTCACGGTTCAGGCTGGCATCGCGTTCGGTGACGTAGGTGTACCAGATTGCGAAGTTCTTCTCATGCGGAATAATATGATGTTCACGCATCAACCGTATGGCATCGTCTGCAATGCTGGCTGCTTTTTCGTATGAAACACTATCAGTCACGCCGTCGTTCCCCATATTTTTTTTGCATAGGCGCAAGGGCCCCAATTATTCCCTGCGCGCTATAGTCATGCCTGCGATGGCAGGGTACTTCGAAAATTCACCGATGAAAATGCAATATGACTCAGCCCGGTAATCCAATGGAGCGCCCGGCATTTGCAGGGCGCGGGATTTTTGCATGGGCAGCGGCGACAGTTTCAAGCCACACGCGCAGTTCCGCCGGGAAAGGCGTCGAGCGCCGCGCCTGCATGTCGATGTGAATCATCATGTTTTCGTTGGTCGCGACCAGCTCATCGCTACCTGCGTGATACATTTCATGGAACAGGTGGATGCGTTTCGCGTCGGCACCCAATAGATAGCTTTTGACCTGAAATGTTTCACCTTCAAGAATTTCACGGTGGTAATTGACGTGTAATTCCAGCGTGAAGGTCGAGCACTGGCTGGTCTTGCGGTATGTTTCGTCGAGCCTGAAATAATCACAGGCGGCTTCCGTCGCCTGATCAAATGCCAGAACGTAATAAGCCACGTTCATGTGGCCGTTGAAGTCGATCCATTCGGGCAGAACCTGTCCGCGATAGGACTCCAGCGGTGTCGGTATATCCGCGTCGTGGTGCATCATTGTCGTTTCTTTCCCCATTTTCAGGTCTGACCCGAAAGTGCGACATTTAATTAATCCACCGACAACTCACAAGCTAGTACTCAATTTCAGGGCACGATGTCAGGTGCAATATGTGATAGAACACTTTTGCGATCCCATATCGTCATCAGCGAGAAATCCAACGTGCTAAAAATCGTGCAAATACAGCGCCGTGGTCTGGGCCCAATTGATCTGGACGTGCCCTCCGGCAGCTGTGCTTCGGTCCGCGGTGCGTCTGGCGCAGGTAAAACATTATTGCTGCGCGCCATTGCTGAACTCGATGTGGTGGCGGGTGCGTGCTTTCTGGGTGATGTCGCGCGTAATGCCATGCCTGCACCGCAGTGGCGCAGGCAGGTTGCCTATGTGCCCGCCGAACCGGGGTGGTGGGCTGACACAGCCGAGGAGCATTTTCATGATGCGCCGCGTGCTGCCGCGATCGCTGCGCGGCTGGGCATTGCAGCCGAGGTTCTTGTCCGACCCATCGAAATACTATCAACCGGTGAGCGTTTGCGTCTGGCGCTGGTCCGCGCATTGGAAAACGAGCCCGCTGCGCTGTTACTCGACGAGCCAACCTCCGCACTGGATGCGCAGTCGCTTGATCTGGTGGAGGCCGAGTTGCGCCGCCTTCTGGACGCCGGCATGATGATCGTTCTGGTCAGTCATGACGTCGATTTCGCGCGCCGTCTGTCACAGGATGCCTACACCCTGCACGATGGTCTGTTATCGCGTGAAACGCAGAGCGAGGGCGCGCCATGAACGACTATATCGTATTGGGTTACGGCGATATCGCTATCGCAGCCCTGTTGCTGGGCGTCAATGCCGTGCTGTCCATTGCCCTGCGTCTGGGGCTGGAGCGCCGCTTGCTCGTTGCCGCCACGCGCATGGTCGTACAGCTCGGCATCATGGGGCTGGTGCTCAAGGCCCTGTTTGCGACCGTTTCGCCGTGGCTGACGGGGCTGGTCGTGGTGTGCATGATCGGTTTTGCCGGGTATGAGGCGTATGCCCGTCAGGACAAGCACTTCAAGGGCATCTGGTCGTGGGGGCTGGGGACCTTCAGCATGGCGATCGCGGCTTTGCTGGTGACAGTTCTGGCGCTGGGCACGGCGGTGCAGCCTGATCCCTGGTATCATCCGCAATACGCCATTCCGATGCTTGGTATGCTGCTCGGCAACACACTGACCGGCGTTAGTCTGGGGCTTGAGCGCCTGTTGAGCGCGGTCAGTCGACAGCGCGCGGGCATCGAGGCCCGGTTGCTGAACGGTGCCACGGCGGGTGAAGCGCTGCATGATTGTGTCCGCGAGGCCATGCGCGCCGGCATGATCCCGACCGTCAATATGATGGCGGCGGCCGGTCTGGTGTCGCTGCCCGGTATGATGACGGGGCAAATCCTTGCCGGTGTTGATCCCATCGATGCGGTGAAATATCAGTTGCTGATCATCTTTCTGATCGCCGGGGGCACCGGGTTGGGGCTTTGTGCGGCGGTTCTGGGCGGTGCACGCTTGTTGCGCGATGATCGCCACCGCTTGCGTCTTGATCGAATTTCAACCAATTCAAGGCCATAATCGCCATAAGAAAATTGCGGTCACACGGGTCGCCATGTATGAACGAGCAATAGTTAATCAGGTTTGAACGGCCCGACATGAACGACGCGCAAAATACCGATGCTTCCAACACCACGCAGCCCACAATTTCGGTTGTCGTGCCGGTCCGCAACGAAGCCGAAAACATCGCGCCACTGGTGAGTGAAATCCGCACGGCGTTTGACGGCAGCGAAGCCTATGAAATTATCTATATCGACGACGGCAGCACGGATGGCACGCGGGACGCATTGATTGCGCAGTCCAGGGCCGGTGCACCGTTGCGTATTTTAACGCACGCCGCGAGCTGCGGCCAAAGTGCTGCGGTCGCCAGCGGTGTACGCGCGGCGCGCGGTGCGATCATCGCCACGCTCGATGGCGACGGACAGAACGACCCGGCTGACCTGCCCATGATGCTGGCGCACTTTCACGAAGCCGCTGACCCTGACGCCTTTATGGTTGCGGGCTGGCGCACCAAGCGCCGTGACAGCACCATTAAGCGGTTCTCGTCGCGCTTTGCCAATGGATTTCGTGGCTGGTTGTTGGCTGACGCCACACCCGACACCGGTTGCGGCATCAAGGTTTTCTCACGCGCTGCGTTTCTCGATATGCCACGCTTTAATCATATGCACCGCTTCTTGCCCGCGCTGATGATCCGGCGCGGCGGACAGGTCGTATCGGTGCCGGTCAATCATCGCCACCGCGAACGCGGTCAGTCGAACTACGGCACGCTGGACCGCGCCTGGGCCAGTATCTGGGACCTGATGGGCATGGTCTGGCTGTTGCGCCGTGCAAGCCTGCCCGTGGTGCGTGAGCTTGATCCCGTACGTGAAGGGCACGAAGAATGAGCCCCAGGCTGTTCCTCAAAGGGCTGCTCATGATCGCGATCCTTGCCGGGTTTGGTTTGCTCATACAACAGACCCCGCTTGGCGAGATGCTCAATGAGCACTGGATTGATGCGCATATCCGTGGCCAGGGAGCCAGCGGTCAGGCGCTGTTCGTCGGCCTTGCCGCGTTGTGTGCCGCGCTCGGCTTTCCGCGCCAGATCATCTCGTTCCTTGGTGGTTATGCGTTTGGCTTGCTGAACGGTGTGGCGCTGGCTCTGCTGGCAACCGTGCTGGGCTGTATTGTTACGTTTTGTTTTGCCCGTCTGTTCGGACGGCGTTTCATTGCGCAGCGCCTGACTGGCCGGGTCAAGTCGGTCGATCGGTTCCTTGGCGCAAACCCTTTCTCCATGGCCCTGTTGATCCGACTGTTGCCGGCTGGCAGCAACCTTCTGACCAATCTGGCGGCCGGTGTGAGCAGCGCGCGCGCCAGTGCCTTTCTGGCCGGATCAGCGCTCGGTTTTATACCGCAGACCTTTATCTTTGCCCTGACCGGCACGGGGGTCTCCGTTGATCCTGCCGTGCGCATCGGGCTCAGTGCTGTCCTGTTTATGCTCAGTGCCGCACTTGGTGTATTTCTCTATCGTCGGTTCCGCCATGGGCGCAGTCTTGATGCAGAGCTTGACCGCGCCATTGAGGGCGAGGCCGAACCTGAACCCGAACTCAGGCCTTAAAACGCCATGCTGAATCCGCGCACCCTCAATATGATTGTGCTGCCGATCTTCTGGATCGGATGCTGGGTCGTATTGAGCATGGCTGCCCTGTGGGGCCGTGCGCCATTACCGGGCGAAGACTTACAGATTTTAGCCGTGGCATGGGACATGTGGCGCGGCGGCTCGATGCTCGTGCCGCACCTCAACGGTGCGCCGTTGGGGGACACCTATCCGTTATTGGCGTGGATCATCAACGCAGGCTGGGCGCTGTTTGGCGTCAATGAATGGTGGCCTGCGCTGATCTCGCCCGCGTTCGGCCTCGCAAGCCTGTTTCTGAGCGCCGCGCTGTGCCGCGCGCTGTGGCCGGGCTGGAGCGGGCTCGGTGCGCTATCGGCCACTGTCCTGCTCGGCACCATAGGCTGGAGCGCGTTCGCCATGATGGCGGGCAGCGCAATCGTCCTGGGGGTTTTGGTACTGCTTGCACTCTATGGCGCGGTGCTGACGTGGTACACCGGACGCTGGAGCGGCGTTGCAATCTATGGCCTTGCCGGTGGTGCCGCCATGTTGGGCGTTGGCCCGGTGGCGCTGGTCTACATCGCGCCGGTCGTGCTTCTCGCGCCGGTGTGGGGGCGTGCGCTCGATGATGGGGGCGATAGCGCCAGCGCTGGCAAAGCAGCAAGCGACGACACCATCCCCGGTGGCTGGCGCTTCTGGTACCTACAGGTTCTGGCCGGGTTGCTGTTGGCGCTTGGCATATTCGCCGCATGGGCGATCCCTGCCAGCCTTGAGGCCGGACCCGCCTATGCCCGCGCCCTGTTGTGGGACGGTACGCTCAACCGTGCGCTGACGGCATTTGGTCCCGCGCAAGACGGTTGGACATGGTGGAGTGGCTTTATCTTGTTCGGCGGCTTGCTTGTGCCGTGGATTATTTGGGCCCCGGCGTGGCGCTCGCTAGCCGGGACATGGGATTTGCTGCGCGACGGCGGTGCGCGGTTCTGTCTGAGCGCGATTGTGCCCGTACTGGTGCTGCTCGTGTTGTTTCCGAGCCGTGATCTGGCGGTGTTTGTGCCGCTTGCACCTGCGCTCGCCATGCTGATCGGCTTTCTGCTCTATCGCTATGCCAGCAAGGCCGCTACGCCGAAAGACGATACAGGTCTGCTGGCGCGCGCCGAGGCCGCACCGGCCGTACTGGTCGCGCTGA
Source organism: uncultured Rhodospirillales bacterium (assembly GCA_965602485.1). Taxonomy (GTDB): domain Bacteria; phylum Pseudomonadota; class Alphaproteobacteria; order Rhodospirillales; family Casp-alpha2; genus JABJOR01. The sequence goes on from CBFCYM010000002.1 coordinate 151,684, forward strand.
TCGGTTTCCTGCTGATTGTCGTGCCGTTATCAGGCGCACTGTATGATGCGCCGTGGTGGGCGCTGCGACTGGCCGGTGGCTGGGGTGCGGTGCTGGTCGCGATTGGTGCGATCACGCTGTATGACACACCACGCCCCATGGTGCTGCGCGTTATTGTTACGACGGTGATGTCATGTGCGCTGATCGCCGTCGGCCATCTGGCTGCGCGCCCGTTGGTGGCCGAGCATTTTGATCTGCGCCCCGCCGCCGCGCATGTGCAGGCCCTGCGCCAGCAAGGCATCGCGCTGGCATTTGTCGGTCGTTATGGCGGCGAATTTGATTTTCTGGCCCGGCTCGAGCGTCCCGTGGACGTGATTGATCGCGATGACCCGATTGGCGCGACAGCCTGGGCGAGCGCCAACCCCGGCGCGGAAATCGCTGTTTATGCCCGGGAACTGGTCAGTGGCGGCAAGCCGAGCGCGATCTTCAAGCACGCCAACGGTTACCTGGTGTTCTGGCCCAGCGATACCATTGCTGAATACCCCGCAATGCTGATGGGGCCTGAATCACCAGATTCCTGACAAATTATCCCCGGTTCCCTTGACTCCTTGCCAAGCGCGGACTAAATCCGTGGCACTCACTTAGTGTGAGTGCTAACAAATCGAATTAATCATATGAATATCAATCCCTTTCGGAGGTTAAGCCATGAACTTTAGGCCGCTTCATGACCGTGTGCTGGTTCAGCGCGTGGAGCAGGATGTTAAAACTGCAGGTGGAATCATTATCCCTGATTCCGCACAGGAAAAGCCCATGGAGGGCAAGATCGTTGCTGTTGGTACCGGTTACAAAGCCGAAGACGGCGCGGTTACAGCATTGGACGTCAAAGCTGGCGATCACGTGCTGTTCGGCAAATGGTCGGGCACCGAAGTCAAAATTGACGGCGATGATCTGCTCATCATGAAAGAGTCCGATATTCTCGGCATCATTGAAACCGGTAAGAAAAAGAAGAAATAAGCTTCTTCTGAGATTTTAGAAAGGTTAGAGAAACATGGCTGCTAAGGAAGTCAAGTTTGGATCAGATGCCCGCACGCGCATGCTTGCCGGTGTTGATATTCTGGCGAACGCCGTAAAGGTTACGCTTGGTCCCAAGGGTCGCAACGTTGTCATCGACAAGTCGTTCGGCGCTCCGCGCATCACCAAAGACGGTGTTACTGTTGCCAAAGAAATCGAACTGTCCGACAAGTTCGAAAACATGGGCGCACAGATGCTCCGTGAAGTCGCTTCACGCACCAACGACGAAGCTGGCGACGGCACCACCACGGCGACTGTTCTCGGTCAGGCCATCGTTCGCGAAGGCGGCAAGGCTGTTGCTGCTGGCATGAACCCGATGGATCTGAAGCGCGGCGTTGATCTCGCTGTTGAGACCGCTATCGCTGCTATCCGCAAAACTTCGAAAAAGGTTTCGACCAGCGCTGAAGTCGCACAGGTCGGTACCATTTCCGCCAATGGCGACGAAGAAGTTGGTCAGATGATCGCTTCCGCCATGGAACGCGTCGGCAACGAAGGCGTCATCACGGTTGAAGAGGCCAAAGGCCTGAGCACCGATTTGACCGTTGTTGAAGGCATGCAGTTCGATCGTGGTTATACCTCGCCGTACTTCGTGACCAATTCCGACAAAATGATCTGCGATATGGAAAATCCCTTCATCCTGATCCACGAGAAAAAGCTGTCCAGCCTTCAGGCTATGCTGCCAATTCTCGAGGCCGTGGTGCAGTCCTCGCGTCCGCTGATCATCATTGCTGAAGACATCGAAGGTGAAGCTCTTGCGACCCTCGTGGTCAACAAGCTGCGCGGTGGCCTCAAGATTGCTGCTGTTAAGGCTCCTGGCTTCGGTGATCGTCGTAAAGCCATGCTGGAAGATATCGCTATCCTGACCAAGGGTACGGTCATCAGTGAAGATATCGGCATCAAGCTGGAAAGCGTTACGCTCGACATGCTCGGTACCGCCAAGAAAGTGGTTATCACCAAAGAAGAAACCACCATCGTCGAAGGTGCCGGCAAAAAGACCGACATCCAGGCTCGCTGCAAGCAGATCCGCAAGCAGATCGACGAGACCTCCTCTGACTACGACCGCGAAAAGCTCCAGGAACGTCTGGCTAAACTCGCAGGCGGTGTTGCTGTCATCAACGTTGGCGGCGCTACCGAAGTTGAAGTTAAGGAACGCAAAGATCGCGTCGACGATGCACTGCATGCTACGCGTGCTGCTGTTGAAGAAGGCGTCGTTGTTGGCGGTGGCTCTGCGCTGCTGAACGCAACGAAGTCCCTCGACAAAGTCAAAGTCGCAAACCACGACCAGCAGGTTGGCGTTGATATCGTCAAACGCGCCCTGCAGGCTCCGGTTCGTCAGATCACCGAAAACGCCGGTGTTGATGGTTCGGTTATCGTTGGCAAGCTGCTTGAGCAGAAGAACGACAAGATCGGCTTCAACGCTCAGACTGGCGAATATGTCGACATGTTCAAGGCCGGCATCATTGATCCGACCAAAGTCGTTCGTACCGCGTTGCAGGACGCCGCTTCCGTTGCGGCTCTGCTGATCACCACCGAAGCTATGGTGGCTGATGCGCCAAAGAGTGATGAGCCAATGCCAATGGGCGATCCGTCCGGCGGCATGGGTGGCATGGGCGGCATGGGCGGTATGGGCGGCTTCTAAGCCACCAACCAACCAGCCGGACATCTGTCCGACAAGCTACGGGAAAGGCCGCATCGAAAGATGCGGCCTTTTTCTTTTGTGCGGGCGACAAGCTTAATCATTGACAAATTCCTATATATGGAATATATTCCTTTATCGCGCTCTTTGATATTGTGAATATGAACCACGGATTTTGAGCAGGATCGGCATGCGTTATCGATGTAGCTAAGCCATTGATCTGCATAATTTTGTAGACCTTTGTAGACCACACACCCTGAAATCGAGCGATGTGAGGCTGAAAGTGTACAAAAGTCTACATTTTGGCGCGGGCCGTTTGCTCCTAACATATTGAAATCATGGAAAACATCGCGGGCAAGTGCGCTGTGCAGACGAAAAAGTCTATAAAAGTGTACGAAAGTCTACATTTTGTTGTAGATCAGCGGGTTACGCAGGGCTGGAATGACACGCCATAGCATGATGTGGCCTAGCCGCACGCTGCCCTGAAATTGCGGTACAGCAGCGCCGCGTTATCGATAAAGCCGTCCATGGCGGCGTCGGCATCCGCCTTAATGGGGGCCAGCGCGCCGGGGCCGAGGGTGCTTTCCAGCGCCTCGCGGTAGGCCGGGATCGCGCCCCAATTGTCCACCGTGTCGGGCTCGCATTCCACGTGGTACTGCATGGACCACGCATTATCACCCACGCGCATGGCCTGGACCGCGCAGACGTCTGAGCTGGCGAGGATGACGGTGTCTTGCGGTGTTTGATCTACACATACCGAATGCCATTGCAGACAGGTCTGGCGTTTGGGCATGTCCTTGAAGATCGGATCGTTTAGCCCCGCTTCGGTTAGTTCGACCTCAAGCACGCCGATTTCCGGTGGCGTCTGATGGCCACAGCTTCCGCCCAGTGCCTCGGCCAAGAGTTGATGGCCCAGACACAGGCCAAGGTATGGTTTTTTGAGATCACGCACCCAGCGTGCGATGGCCTGTTTTTCCGCCACCAGCCAAGGGTGCTCGGCCTCGTCCCACACATTCATGGGGCCGCCCATGACCCACAGCGCGTCGTAATCTTCCAGCGGCGGAATGGGTTCGCCTTCGTCAAGTTCGACGGCGTGCCAGTCAATGTTGTCGTCGCGCAGGTACTGACGCAGTTGGCCGGGGTGCTCGCAATCAATGTGTTGAAAGACCAGTAACCGCATGTGCGTCATACCTTCTCGTTTGGGGTTAATCCCAGTCGGGGTCGATAGCCTTGATCAGCGCGGAATGATCCAGTTCGCCGTGGCCCGCTTCGATGACCGTATCATACAGATCACGGCTTAATGCCGTGGCGGGCATTTCAAGGTCCATGGCAGCGGCCAGCGTGACGGCCTGATCCATGTCCTTGCGCTGGGTGGTGCATTTGCCGCCCGGTGCGAACGTATGATCGACCATGCGCTGGCCGTGCAGTTCGAGAATGCGCGAGTCCGCAAAGCCGCCCTTCAGGGCTTCACGCACGCGCGCCGGATCGACACCGCAGCGTTGCGCCAGCGCCAATGCCTCGGCCACCGCACCGATGTTCAGCCCGACGATGACCTGATTGGCGGCCTTGGCGACCTGCCCCGCACCGGCGTCGCCGACGTGGGTGGTCTGCTTGCCCAGCGTGGCGAAAATAGCGTCTGCGCGCGCCATGGCCTGCGCACTGCCGCCGGTCATGATAACCAGTTCGCCAGCCTCCGCGCCCACCGTGCCACCCGAGACTGGCGCGTCGAGCCAATCCGCGCCCTTGGCTTCGACATCCGTTGCCAGTTCACGCGCGACCAGTGCCAGCGTGGTGCCCATGTCGATGACCAGCGTGCCGGGGCGTAAGGACCCCATGATGCCGCGCTCGGCGTTCATCACGGCCTGTACGGCGGGCGTGTCGCTTAGCATCATGATGATGATGTCGCATTGCTCGGCCACCGCAGCGGGGCTGAGCGCGGGGCTCATGCCCTCGGCGACCAGTTCATCGACCGGGCCTTGTGATCGGCTGTGGATGATCATCTCGGCCCCTGCAGCCTGCAGGTTGCGCGCCATGGGCTTGCCCATCAGGCCAAGACCGATGAAGCCGATTTTGGTGCCCGCAAGGGTCTGGTTCTGTGATGTGTTTTGCATGTCGTATCCTCGCCGTGGCTTGGCGCGCGGTCAAGCGTGTGGCATCGTGTTTTATGTGATTTTATGTGTGGTTATTTGACAGGAGCAAGGTGTGGTTCAACGGTTTGGCAAGGGGCTGGTTCTGGCTGGTTTTGCGGTCTTCATGTTTGCTGTGGTGTGGTGGTACCTGTTTTATGCCCAGTTGCTGGATCAGGACGTCAAACGCGCCAGCGAATGTTTTTACACCACGACGCAGGACTGCGCGGTTGGAAATCTTGTGGTTACGGTGATGGGCGATATCGCGGTTTACGACCCACAGGTGCTATGGTTGGCTGCCGGACTGGCCATTGCCGGGATTGTATTGCTGGTCAGTGGGTCGGCGGGCGACAAACATTAGGCCAACAGGCTGAGGAACGTTCATGGGTGAGATTGCAAAGTTTCCCAATGACGATACGTGCAACGGGTGGAGCGCGATCCTGCCGCTGCGCACGCCCAAGCCAGCATTACGTGGTGACGTGGTTGCCGACTGGGTTGTGGTCGGGGGTGGCTATGCCGGGTTGAGCGCGGCGCGGCGTCTGGCCGAGAACCGACCCAACGACAAGGTGGTGCTGCTTGATGCCAGTGCGGCGGGGGAAAATGCCTCGGGCCGCAATTCGGGCTTTGCCATTGATCTGCCGCACAATGTGGGCACTGCGCATGACGAGCTTGATAATGCGCAACGCTATATGACCCTGGCGCGCGCCGCCATCGATTACAACGAAGCCATTGTGAAGGCGAACGCTATTGAGTGTGACTGGGCGCGGCGCGGCAAGTATCACGCGGCGTTGAGCCCGCGTGGCAGCTATGAGTCACTGGTGCCCTTTGCGCGTGAGCTTGAAGCCCTTGGCCAGCCGCATCGCTGGGTCGAAGGTGAGGATCTGGCGCGTGAAATTGGCACACCGTCGTTTCATGCCGCAGTCTATACGCCGGGTGGTGTGTTGATGAACCCGGCGGCATTGTGTCGCGGTCTGGCCGATACACTGCCCCAAAACGTGACGCACTTTGAGCGTTCTGCGGTCAGCCATGTGGACTATGCCAACGGCGTAACCCTGCGCACATCGCGCGGTAGCGTGCGCGCGCCAAAGATGATCTTGAGCGTCAACGCGCTGGCTGGTGAGTTTGGCTTTTACCGGGGGCGGCTGCTCAGCTTTGCTGCCCATGCCAGCCTGAGCCGCCGCCTGACGGCAAGCGAGCGCGAAGCATTGGGCGGGGTTGATAACTGGGGCGTGACACCGGTCAATGCATTTGCCTCGATCACCATGCGGTTGACCAACGATCATCGCCTGTTGATCCGCCAGAATATTCACTACTGTCCAACGATGGACCGCACCGATGCCCACCGTAGGGCCGTGCGGTGCCATCACCAGAAACTGTTTCACGAACGCTTCCCCATGCTGCCGAACGTCACTATGGAGCACACATGGACGGGGTACCTGTGTTTGGCGCGCAATGGCGCGCCGGGATTTGGGCAGGTCGCGCCCGGTGTCTATAGCGCGGTGTGCCAGAACGGCGTGGGCGTGACCAAGGGTACGATTTCCGGTGTGCTGGCAGCCGACATGGCGTGCGGTGTGGACAATCCGATGATCGCCGACATGCAAAGTCTGGGCACGCCCGACCGCCTGCCGCCGCAACCCATGCTTGGTCTGGGCGTGCGCGCCCGGCTGGCATGGGAAATGCTGTCGAACCGCTACGAGACTTAAATGAGAAAGCATCCATGACCACGGCGGCCTATTTTGCGGAGATCGGCGGCACCAGGTGCCTCGAGCGCGTGCACCATATTCTATACGACAAGCTGCTGAGTCATGCGTGGCTGAAACAGTTTTTCGGAGATCGCGAACGCTGGCATCTGGAATCGCAGCAGACGGATTTCATGACGGGGATCCTCGGCGGACCAAAGGTCTATGGTGGGCGTACACCCATGAGCGCACACATGCATCTTTATATAACGGAAGAGATTTTTGCCCTGCGCCATGAGATGCTCGCACAGTCGCTAATCGAGGCAGGCGTACCGCAACACTTGCATGACGTATGGTTGAACGTCGATGGCAATATGAAGCGCGCACTGGTCAAGCAGTCGCCCGAGGAATGCCGTGGCCGTTACAACAATGAAGCGGTGATCAATGTGCCGAAACCGGATGGCGCTTAATCGGCATCGTCATCGACGTTCAGGAAGTCACGCGTGATGTCGCAGGCCTCGGCCAACCCCGTGCGGATGACCTCGACGCCTTGTGGGAAGGCGTTGAGCAGACGGCTTGGCATGGCGCGGTCGAGCATGACGAACACGCCGTGATCATCGCTACGCCGGATCAACCGCCCATAGGCCTGTTTCAGCTTTGAGCGGGTCAGCATTTCGTCGTAGGCCTTGCCGCCAAACCGCGCACGTCGGGCGCGGTGCAAGATATCAGGGCGCGGCCACGGCACGCGGTCAAATACGATCAGGCGCAACGAACGCCCCGGAACGTCCACGCCGTCCCTGACGGCATCGGTGCCAAGCAGGCAGGCATTTTCTTCGGCACGAAAGATATCGACCAGCGTGCCGGTATCAAGTGGATCAACATGCTGGGCAAGCAGTTGCATGCCAGCGTCGTCAAGGTCTCCGGCGATGCGTTGCTGTACGGCGCGCAGTCGGTTGATGGCGGTAAAGAGCCCGAGCCCGCCACCACCGGCGGCCATGAACAGGCTGCGATAAGCCGCAGCGACCTGATCGGGTGCGTCACGGCGCACATCGCCAACCACCAGAACACGTGTGTTGGCAGCGTAATCGAACGGCGAGGGGAAGCTTTCTATAATCGCCGGAGCTGAGAGGTGATTAACCCCAGTCCGCGTACGCGCAGCGGTCCATTCACGTTCCAGCGCCTGCTCGTCGATCTCGGCATCCGGCAGGGTATGCTCGCGATCACACAGGGTTGCCGAGGTCATCAGCACGCCGTGGGCAGGCTCAACCACGGTCTCGATGAAGGGCTCGGTGGGATCGACCCAATGGCGGTGCAGGCCAACATCCTGATCGTTGCCGCCGCGTCGCTCAACGCTGAACCAGTCGACAAAGGCCGCAGGGGTTTCGTCGTGCAGTGCGCGCAGCATGGCAATCCACGCCCGCAGCGGCATCAGCGCACGGCGTTCAATCCCGCGCGCGGCGGCCTCGATACGGTTGCGCGTGGCGGTGTCCAGCGTATCGGCCTCGCGGTCCATAATGCCGAAGAGCGCGCGGATGATATCGGTTAGTGGCTTTGATAAGCGCTGCAATGCGGTTTCGAGTTCGCCGGCGGCATCAAGCAGGCCTTCTACGGGCGGCGTGGTATCTGTATCCATGCTGTAGGGACCGCCGCCATCGCCATCACGGGCATAGACTTGCTGGCGCACCAGGGCGAGGAATTTTTCGGTCGCGCCGTTTGCCGTGCCACCGGCAATGCGTTGCAACCAGCCTGCACCGGGCAGGGTATGGGCCGCACGCAGCGCTTCTTCGAGCGCGGTTCCGGCTTCGTCATTGCCTGCGATCAGGTCACCGATGCGGGTTTTCAGACCGCGTGATCGTGAGCGTGAGCCAGCCTCGGCCCCGACCAGCCAGCGCCGTAGGTCTCCGGCCTCGTAACCGGTCAGATGGGCAGCAAAGGCACTGTCGGCGGCGTCGAACAGGTGGTGGCCTTCGTCAAATACATAGCGTGTCGGCAAGGCACCGTCCGCACCGTTTTCTCCGCCGCCCAGTGCCGCATGGATCATGACCAGCGCATGGTTGGCGACGACAATATCGGCGCGCCGCGCACGGCGTTGGGAATGCTCGATGAAGCACTTGCGATAGTGCGGGCAGGCTGAATAGGTGCATTCGCCGCGTGTGTCGGTCAGGTCGATGGTCTGGGCACGGCCCAACAGGTCGGCAAGCCACGCCGGGAAGTCCCCGCCGATCATATCGCCGTCGCGGCTCGCCATGGCCCAGCGCGCCATGAGGCCCAGCGGCACGACGCCCGCGCCGTTGTTGGCCGCAATGCGATTGACGGACTCTTCGAAATTCAACAGGCACAGATAATTTTCTCGACCCTTGCGCACCACCACGCGGGCGGCTTTCTCTTCTGCGAAAGGATAAAGCCGGTCAAGTTCGCCATCGAGTTGGCGTTGTAGATTACGGGTATAGGTGCTGATCCATACCGTGCCCTCGTTTTTCTCTGCCCACACACTGGCCGGGGCAATGTAACCAAGGGTCTTCCCGATCCCGGTGCCAGCCTCTGCCACCACCACGTGGGGCTCGCCAATCGTTTCACGCGGCAGGAACGCGGCGGCTGCGCGTGAGGCATAGTCGGCCTGTTCGCTGCGTTTTTCTGCTGTGCTGCCCAGCAACTGGACCAGCCGGGCACGTGCTTCAATGGGTTCTACCGGGCGGTTCTCCGGGGGTGTTTCTGGCGCACCTTCATCCCAGTCGGGTAGCTTCCGCCAAATTCTCAGTCCGCTGCTGAGGTCGGGCGGCGCAGGAATTTCTCCGTTGCTGTGGGTGCGGCCCATAGCGGCCAGCACGGCCTGTCCCCAGGCCCAGCCTCCACGCGCCATGGCCCACGCCAGCGCAGATATGGCCTCATCGGGCTGGCTGGCGGCGCGTGAAATTTCTTCCAGCAGCGTTGCCGCGGCGCGTGGCAGCATTGCTGCCTCGTCTTCATGATCGGCAGGCAGGGGCAGGTCCAGCGCCTGCGCTAGTCCCCGAGCCGTGGGTAGACAGAATTGGGCCGGATGCACAAAGGCGTAAAGCTCTAACACGTCGAGCGCTTCAAACGGGCGCATTCCAGCCCGTCGGGCCAACGCACGCGCATGGCAGACATATGGCCGCACCCCCGGTTCAAGCCGTTTGGTGAGGCCATCACGGTTCAGCAGTTCAATCTCGCCGTCTTCGCTCAACCAGACAGCACCCCTGGGGGTTGCCACAACCGACGGCGCGGCAGGCAGTTGCAGCGGTGCGGGTTCCATTGCCTTTTTAGAGCTTTTTGGCGTTAATTTTTTGGTATTTGCGGGTTCGGACATGATGGGGCTATTGGTATACCGTCAATCGTTCAACGTCACCCCAATCATAACGAATTGAAGTCTTCACGGAGATGTCAATTTTGCATGATTGCATCGTATCGTATGGTTATTATATCGTTGCATGACGCTTGAGAATTTAATTTGCATGGTAAGGCCTGTAATGCTTGATCCATCTGAAATTAACAAGTATCGACTGCGAGAAGAAAAGCACGCGGCGCGTAACACGCTAATAATATAAAGCGTTCATGAGAATCAGGGGCAAGGTATCCGTGTTTCGTAAAGTAAAGCCAGGTACGCAAATCCAGATTGGCGATCGTTTTGTCAAAACGGATGAACCGAATACAGTTTGGGTCGTAACCGGCGAAGGCAGTGGTGTAACGCCCATTCCGCATTTTCAGGTGGTTCAGGAGCATCGTCCGACGCGGTGCCGCACCCTGTCGGAACAGACGCTGCTTGATCGCGACTATTACCGGCGCGTCGACTAACCTTTAGCTACCCCTCTCCCTTAGTAGAAGCGAACCTGTCACTGCGTGGTGACGGACCATTTTTCGTTTCCTGTTGACCAAAAATCGACCTAATGGTCAACTAATGGGGATCCGTATAAACGGACAGCCTTGTCAGGGCGGTATAACTTCAGGGAGAGAATTAATGAAATCCAGGATATTCGGAGTCGTGGTGGGAGCTACGACTGCTGCGCTTATGGCTATTTCTACGCCAGCAGCGGCGGCAAAGACGTTCGTGTTTTGCTCGGAAGGTAGCCCCGGTGGCTTCAATCCAAGCCTTCATTCTGCGGGCACAGACTTTGATGCCTCGGCGCAGACCATTTACAACCGCTTGGGCGAGTTCGAGCCCGGCACGACCAAAGTTGTCCCCGGATTGGCGGAATCATGGTCGGCATCGAAAGATGGGTTGACCTATACCTTCAATCTTCGCAAAGGCGTCAAGTGGCATAGCAACAAGCACTTTACTCCGACGCGTGACTTTAACGCCGATGATGTTCTTTTCAGCTTTAACCGGCAATGGAAAGAGGACCATCCCTATAACGCAGTTTCTGGCGGCAAGTACCTGTACTTCGGCTGGATGGATATGGGGACGGCGCTTAGCTCGATTGAAAAAATCGATGATTACACGGTGAAAATGACGCTGAATTCACCAGACGCTCCGTTTGTTTCCAATCTGGCGATGGATTTCGCATCGATCATGTCGGCTGAATATGCTGACGTGATGGCTGCTGCGGGTACCAAGGAAGTGGTGGATACCGATCCGATCGGGACCGGACCGTTTGAATTCGTGTCTTACAAGAAAGACGCCTTTATTCGCTACAAGGCCTTCGACCAGTACTGGGAAGGCCGCCCGAAGATCGACAAGCTGGTATTTGCAATCACGGTTGATGCATCTGTTCGCTACCAGAAGCTGAAAGCTGGCGAATGTCATATTATGCCTTATCCGAACCCGGCTGATCTTGAGGCCATGTCGAAGGATCCGGATATTAACTTGTTGAGTCAGGAAGGTCTGAACGTCGGTTATCTGGGGTTCAATGCGGAAAAGGCACCTTTTGATGACGTGCGCGTACGTCAGGCTCTGAGCATGGCGATCAACAAACAGGCCATTCTGGACGTTGTGTTCAAGGGCGCGGGCTCTGCTGCAAAGAACCCAATTCCGCCGACCATGTGGTCGTACAATGACGATGTGAAAGATTATCCGTACGATCCGGCTGCTGCGAAGGCACTGCTTTCCGAAGCTGGCGTCAATGGCCTGAAAACAAACATTTGGGCCATGCCGGTACAGCGCCCCTATAACCCGAATGCGCGCCGTATGGCCGAACTTATTCAGGCTGACTGGGCAAAAATCGGCGTTGATGCGGAAATCGTTTCCTACGAGTGGGGCGAGTACCGGGAACGTATCCGTGCGGGTGAGCATGATACGGCTCTGTTGGGCTGGACCGGTGATAACGGTGATCCCGATAACTTCATGTTTGTGTTGCTCGGTTGTGAAGCCGCCAAAGCCAATGTTGCGCGTTGGTGTAACACACGCTTTGATGGCCTTCTTCGTGCTGCAAAGAAGACCTCTGATCAGGCTGAACGCACTGCTCTCTACAAAGAAGCACAGCTTGTCTTCAAACGCGAAGCTCCCTGGCTCACTGTTGCGCACTCCGTCCAGTTCCGGCCGGTACGCAAAGAGGTGGTTGGGTTCAAAATCCATCCACTTGGCAGCCATATCTTCAAGTATGTGGATCTGAAATAAGGGTCTGAAGCGAAACTGACTGGCGGGAGGGCAACCTCCCGCCAACTCTCTTTTCAGCGAGTACTTGAATAGTGTTTTCCTTTTTGCTGAACCGCATGGCGATACTTGCACCGGTTTTTTTCGGCGTAACGTTGCTGTCATTTGGCTTCATTCGAATATTGCCCGGTGATCCGGTTCTCGCCCTTTCGGGAGAACGCAGCATGACGCCCGAACAGCATGCTACGTTGCTGAGCAAACTTGGCCTCGACAAGCCGCTGTGGGAGCAATATCTCAATTATATTGTAGATATTCTTCATGGCAATTTCGGCACGTCTGTACTGACAAATCGTCCCGTTCTTGATGAGTTTCTGGAACTTTTCCCAGCGACGATCGAACTGGCTACCTGTGCGATGATATTTGCTGTTGTCATCGGATTGCCTGCGGGCATCTTTGCCGCTGTAAAGCGCCGCACGTTTTATGATCAGGGTATTATGGGGATCAGTCTGATTGGTTATTCCATGCCGATATTCTGGTGGGGATTGCTGCTGATTATCCTGTTTTCCAATATTTTGGGCCTCACCCCGGTGTCAGGCCGCATATCGTTCCTGTTTGACGTCGAACCCGTTACGGGGTTTCTGCTCATCGATAGTCTGTTGAGTGATGAAGAGGGTGCCTTTACGTCAGCGCTTCATCATCTGGTTTTACCGAGCATTGTGCTGGGGACTATCCCGTTGGCTATTATTGCGCGCCAGACCCGTTCCGCCATGCTTGAGGTCTTGAGCGAAGATTATGTCAGAACAGCCCGTGCCAAAGGCCTGTCACCGATCCGCGTTTATGGATTGCATGCCCTGCGCAATGCCATGATCACGGTGATTACTGTCATCGGTCTACAGGTTGGCGTATTGCTGGCCGGGGCCATTCTGACCGAAACAATTTTCAGTTGGCCGGGTATTGGCAAGTGGATCATTTTTTCGGTCTTTAGCCGCGATTATTTCGCCGTTCAGGGTGGGCTGGTTCTGATCGCGCTGTGTGTCATGTCCGTAAACCTGATCGTCGATCTTACATATGGTCTGATCAATCCACGCATTTTGCATACGCGATAGGGAACGGGTCGGTACGATGAGCAATAATGTTGTTTCCGGTACCAACCACCATGGCGCAATGCGCCAGCAACTGGCTGAGTTCTGGTTCTACTTTTCTGAAAGTAAAACGGCAGTTGTCGGCCTTGTATTCCTGACAGGCGTTATTGTGATGGCGATCTTCGCCGATGTGGTCGCGCCACATGATCCCAGTGAACAGTTTCGTGATTTTCTCGAAGTGCCACCCGCCTGGGTTGAGGGCGGTACCAGCCAGTTTTTGCTAGGTACGGATTATGCCGGGCGCGATATGCTGTCACGCATCATCCATGGCTCTCAGTTATCATTGGTCGCGGGTGGCATCGTCGTGCTGATATGTCTCAGTTTTGGTATAGTCGTTGGATTAATTGCAGCTTACTTCCGGGGCATTATTGAAACCCTGATCATGCGGGTGATGGATACAATTCTATCTATTCCCGGTTTGTTGATGGCATTGGTGCTGGTCGCAATTCTTGGCCCCGGCCTGATCAACGCGATGATCGCCATTTCGATTACCTACATGCCCTATTTCGTCCGCCTGACTAGGGCTTCTGCCATTTCAGAAGCCTCGCGCGAATATGTCGTGGCCAGCCGGGTTGCCGGCGCAGGGCGGTTGCGGATCATGTTTATCACCATCCTGCCAAACTGCATGGCGCCTTTGATCGTGCAAGCCACATTGAGCTTCTCGACGGCTATCCTTGATACCGCAGCACTTGGTTTTCTGGGAATGGGCGCGCAACCACCACAGCCTGAGTGGGGCACATTAATCGCTGAAAACCGTGATCTCATGCTCAGCGCGCCATGGACGGTGACGTTCCCGGGCTTGGCAATTCTGCTGGCGGTGCTCGCGATTAATCTGCTGGGTGACGGTTTGCGTGATGCACTGGACCCAAGGTTGAAACGCTCATGAGCCTGATTGAAATTCAGAACCTAAGCGTTGATTTCCCCACGGCCGGGGGTGTGCTTCGTGCTGTTGATGGGGTGAGTCTTGAAATTGGAGAGGGCGAGATCGTCGGTGTGGTCGGCGAGTCCGGTTCAGGCAAGAGCGTTTCCATGCTCGCGCTGATGGGGCTGGTTGCCTACCCAGGGCAGGTCAGCGCTGACAAACTGACATTCGGTGGCACAGATATGCTGAGCCTGTCGGATTCAGAGCGCCGAAAGATCACAGGTAATGACATTGCCATGGTTTTTCAGGAGCCCATGACTAGCCTTAATCCGTGCTTTACGGTTGGCTTCCAGATCATGGAGACCCTGAAAGTTCATGAAGGTGGCACGCGCAAGGAACGCCATGAACGCGCGGTGGAACTGCTTGATCAGGTAGGCATCCCTGATGCCGTGGCGCGGCTTTCGAGTTTTCCGCATCAACTCTCAGGCGGCATGAACCAGCGGGTTATGATCGCCATGGCAATAGCGTGTAAACCAAAGCTGTTGATTGCTGATGAGCCGACGACAGCCTTGGATGTGACGATCCAGAAACAGATACTGGATTTGTTGCTGCGCCTTCAGGACGAACGCGGTATGGCGTTGGTGTTGATTACCCATGATATGGCTGTGGTCGCCGAAACGGCGCAACGTGTCGTGGTAATGTATGCGGGGCAGATGGTCGAGGTGCAGGAAGCCGACGCGTTATTTGCTGCGCCGCGCCACCCCTATACGGCAGCATTGCTTGATGCATTACCGGAACGCGGCGTTGGCAAGCGCCGCTTGCCGACCATCCCGGGTGTGGTGCCGGGGCAGTATGACAGGCCCGATGGTTGCCTGTTCAATCCACGTTGTGCGTTGGCAACAGATCATTGCCGGGCTCATGCACCGACCTATGTCGAGCATGATGGATATGCCGTGCGCTGCCATACGCCAATTGAGCAGCAACCCGCTGGCCCGGATGCGCGACGCGTGGGGGGCGAGACATGATCGCGCCAGTCTTGCAAGCCCATGACCTGACACGGCATTACGAGGTCAAGGAAGGCATGTTTTCCAAGCCTAAGACCTTGAAGGCTGTGGACGGTGTATCGTTTTCACTGGTGCCGGGCCGCACGCTGGCGGTGGTTGGTGAATCCGGTTGTGGCAAGTCAACGTTGGCCCGCATGTTGACGTTGATCGAACCGCCGACAGGTGGCGTGTTCAATCTGGATGGTGAGGAAGCGGCCTTTAATGATCGTGGGCTGGTCAAGCGAATGCGCCGCATGGTGCAGATGATTTTCCAGGACCCGTATGGATCTTTGAACCCACGCAAAAAGGTCGGCTCAATTCTGGAAGAGCCGCTGGTCATCAATACAAATTTGACTAGAACGCAGCGCGAAGAGGCAGCGCGTGCCATGATGGCAAGGGTCGGGTTGCGCCCGGAACACTACAATCGGTATCCACATATGTTCTCCGGCGGTCAGCGTCAGCGCATCGCCATTGCGCGGGCCTTGATGCTGCATCCCAAGGTGGTGATCGCAGATGAGCCGGTCTCCGCGCTTGATGTCTCGATCCAGGCGCAAGTCCTGAACCTGTTGATGGACTTGCAGGAAGAGTTTGATCTCGCTTATTTGTTTGTTTCGCATGACCTCAGCGTCGTGCGACATCTCGCAAATGACGTGCTTGTCATGTATCTGGGCAGACCTGTCGAGCAGGGGCCAAAAGAGGCTATATTTTCAAAACCGCTGCATCCGTACACACGCGCACTGCTGGCATCGACACCACACGTAAACCCAGACGAGCGCGTTGAGCAGGTCGTGTTGAATGGCGAACTGCCATCACCGCTGGACCCGCCTTCGGGATGCGCATTCCACAAACGCTGCCCGTTCGTCCAAGCGCAATGCGCAAACGAACGCCCCGAGCCCCGCACGATTGACGGGCGTGATGTAGCCTGCCATTTCGCCGGCGAGGTCTGAACCCGACATCACATATGATGACTGATAAGTCCGTGTTGGGCCTCACCCATCATCCTGACGAAACCATCGCGTTCGACATGCACAATGGTCGTGTGGTCGCCACCTTCGAAATAGACGTCCTGGCCGCGGGTAACCCGGTCATCCCAGATCATGGGCAGGCCATAGGCACGCCCCGCAGGGGGAATGGCGCCGACGGCACAGTCCTCAAACACAGCGCCGAGTTCATCTTCTTCGGCCATTTCAAGCTTGTCGCCGAACAGTTCGATCGCAGCGTCCATTTCAATGTGATGGGTGGCTGGCAATATCGCCATCACATACGCACCGGTGCGATCTTTAAGAACCACCGCCTTGGCAACAAAGTCACCGGGCAGGTGTACGGATTGTGCCAAAGACATTGATGTATCAGTCTTGGCGTGGGGGAATTCCTCAAACGCGATATGGCGGTCTTCCAGGAACTCACGGACGGTTAATGCTACAGCCATGACGCACCTCTCTGGTTTCAGGCCTGATGAAATACATCGACCATCAGGCGCGACCCGAGAAGGCCGGGGCTTCCCCGGGACCATCGCGGCATTATACCATAGAAACGCCCCGATGTCCGCTGGCCCACGCCGCTCAGGGGCCCGCGTCGACGACCACCTGTTTGACGATAAAGTCACCGCCGCGTGTTGAGACACCAAAGCCCGAAAAGGCATCGCGGAAGCTGTTGTCACGCACATTGATAACGGCTTTGCCATCCAGCGTAATCGCCATGGTTCCGTCTGCCGTGCGGGTCCACAACACGGTGTGGACTTTCTTGTCTTCCAGCTTGAACGGGCCGGGCGCGCTACCAATGGTGCGGACACCACGCGTGGAGCGAACCTGCAGTTCCAGCCCGCCACCCACGCTATAGATCAGCAAATAGGCGGCGTCGCGTTTTTCGCCCTGATAAGGGCCCATCAGGAACGTGCCCTCGCCAAGCCATGAGGTGAAACCAAGCTCAATGGAAAAGGCATTTGCAATGGGCGCCGGGGTGTAGATCGTGGTGGGTTGGTACTTTGCCTTGCTATTGGTTGTCGTTTCTTTGCCAAGCGCCTTGTTCAGGATGTTGCCGAGCAATACCGCAGCCGGGTCTTTCGAGGTGGTGGTGTTCTTGGCAGGATCAAGCGCATTGCGCAGGCCCCAGCCTTTTTCTATCCAGTAACGCCCGCTGGCCACGGTCCACGGCGTGCCGCGTGTAAAGTCACCATCGGCAAAATCATCAAACAGCACGCGCGTCGACCATGGGCGGTCGAATCCATGGCTCAGGGCGCGCAGGTCCTGCAGGAATACAGGATCGGCGGCCTTGTCCTTTTCTGCCCGGTCAACCAGCGCGTTGAGGCGCTTGATCAGGTCCGCCAGGCGTTCATCACTGGCTGGTTGCACCGCACCCTGTGGTGCCGGCATGCCCGTGGCATCGGGGTTTTCCCAGCTTTGATAGGTCTGGGCCTGCGCCTTGTCAGAGATACCGAGTGACACGAACAGCGCCAGAGCAGTCATCGCGATAGCCAAAATCCAGTGGGGTGTTTTGCTCATTGTGATCGCTCCATGCGTATAGCCATTGTTGGGAATAATCTGTCTGCCATGTCGGGCGCATACAATAGCATATTCGCTAAATACTTAAAATTATTGAGAGCGCGCACGTAAAGAGTGTTGGCGTGCACATCATGTTGTGGAACAATGCTATCATTCAGTATGTTGGTTTATGAATCAGACTATAACAGCATGGCGTAGAATGACCGGCTGAACGGTGGAGATAGAACATGGGTGGAGATAATACTGTGCAAGGCCACGACACCGCGCAACGCAGTCCGCGTTATAATCTGGAAAGCATCACGGCCAAGCTTGAGGGCAAGCCGTGTGCGATCGTCAATGTTTCACCGACCGGGTTGCTGCTCGAATGCAGTGGCGAACTGCTTGAGCGTGGCGATGTCGTTACCATCAATCTGACCGTGCCGCTGATGGACCATATCGTACCGCTTGATGTGGATGGTTTCGTCATCCGCAATGATGAGCGCGGCATTGCCGTTGATTATGCCCGCCCCGCCATTACCTGGCCGCATGTGCTGCGCATTCTCGACGACAAGGAACATGGCAAGGATGCCTGACCGGTTCTGAGTGGGCGCAGTCTCTATGTCCGAACTAGATAATCATCACCATCACACACATGACCACGATCATGAAGAGCGCGGTATCGCCCTGCGCGTCAAGGCACTGGAGCAGGTGCTTGCCGCCAAGGGCCTGATCGATCCCGCCGCGCTGGATGTCATTGTCGATACCTACCAGACCAAAATCGGCCCGCAAAACGGTGCGCGTGTTGTCGCGCGCGCCTGGTGCGACCCGGACTTCAAGGCTCGCCTGCTCAGCGACGGTGCGAGCACCGTGGCCGAACTGGGTTTCAGCGGCCTGCAGGGCGAACACCTGCGCGTCGTCGAAAATACCCCGAGCACCCACAACGTCATCGTCTGCACGCTGTGTTCATGTTACCCGTGGCCCGTGCTGGGCCTGCCTCCGACATGGTATAAAAGCCCGCAATATCGTGGCCGCATCGTGCGTGAACCTCGCAAGGTTCTGGCTGAATTCGGTGTAACCCTGGGCGACGATGTGGCCGTGCGGGTGTGGGATTCAAGCGCCGATATCCGCTATATGGTCTTGCCACAACGCCCTGCGGGAACCGCTGATCTCGACGAAGCCGCACTGGCTGCACTGGTCAGCCGCGACGCCATGATCGGCACGGCATTAATTTAGGACGACGCCATGGACGGCATACACGATCTGGGCGGCATGCAGGGCTTCGGCGCTGTTGAATGTGAAGCCGACGAGCCGGTGTTTCACGCCGCATGGGAAGCCCGCATGTTCGCCATTGCCGGGGCCATTCCGTTCAGCGTGCCGTTTTCCGACGATCACTTCCGCCGTGAAATTGAACGTATGGCACCCGCCCATTACCTGAATTCCAGCTACTACGAAAAATGGTTCTGTTCCATTGTCTCGTTGTTGCGCGAACGCGGCGTGATCAGCGATGGCGAACTGAACGGTGCCGATCTGTCCCCGTTGCCCGCCGATATTGATCCCGCGCAATGCGCCGCGCCGCAAGACATCGTGCCCGCGATTTTTGCCGGTGCGTCCCAGCAGCGCGCCGATGTCAGCCATACGCCGCACCGCTTCCACGCCGGGGATCGGGTGCGCACTCGCGACATCATGCCCGTGGGCCATAACCGCCTGCCGCGATATGCGCGCGCCAAAATCGGCATGATCGAGGTCGAACTCGGCAGCTTTATCTTTGCCGACAGCCACGCCGCATCGGACAATGAAAACCCGCAGCAGCTCTATACCGTCAGTTTCAGCGCACGCGATCTGTGGGGCGCTGAGGCCGAAAATCCAAACGACACGGTGACGCTGGATTTGTGGGACGGCTATCTTGATCCGGTCACCGCGCCATGAGCGCCGCGAACATCCCCGCTGATCTCGATATTCCCAAACAGGACGGCGAGCCGGTCTTTGCCGAACCGTGGGAGGCCCGCGCCTTTGCCATGGTGGTCAACCTGCACGAACGCGGCGCGTTCACGTGGAGCGATTTCCAGTCCGCTCTGATCGAACAAATCAGCAGCAGCGAAAAAAGCGGCACCTGCCAGCCTTATTACATTAACTGGCTGCGTGCAGCGGAAAAACTGTTCGAGCAACGTGCGCTGGTTATGGCATGCGATGTGGACGCCGTGGTTGAGAAACTACGCCCCGAGGACCGCACCATCACCATGCGCGACAAGGTACAGGCTACAAAAAACGTGATTGCGAATTAAACCAATTTGTTTGGGTCCTGTACTGAATTTTGCTCTGGAACTTCGGTTTTCGGCTTGCCGTGTTCCGATAGCCAGATACCGCCAAGCACCAGCCCAAGCGCGACGCCGTGAAAGACCTCGAATGGTTCGTGCAGCACGAGCACGGCCAGCAACGATGCAAACACCGGTACCAGATTGACGAACACGCCCGCGCGCCCCGGGCCGATCAGGCCAACACCCTGAATAAAGAAAATCTGCGCCAGCAGCGACGGGAACAGCGTGATCAGTGTCAGCACGATCCAGCCCGTCGGTGTCGGCCACGCGAACTGTCCCATGGCGATCTCAATACCGAGCAACGGTAGCGAACTGATAAACGCGGCACCGGCCAACACCGTTAACATGCTGAGCGATGACACATCAGGGCGATTGCGCAGGGCCACGGCATAGGCGGCGTATAACGCACAGGCTATGACCATCAGGATATCGCCGTGGTTGATGGTAAACGCGACAAGCTGGGCGAACTCGCCACCTACACCGACGATAATCACGCCAACGATGGTGATCAGTACGCCGAGAGCCTGTAGCGCGGTAAAGCGTGTGCCGTAAGCGAAGAACACACCGACCAGAACAAACCCCGGAACGGCCCCCTGGATGATGCCGATGTTCAGCGCCGAGGTGTAATAGGCTGACAGATAAAACATCGCGTTAAAGACCGTGAAGCCCAACATGCCCATGATGAAGAGATAGGGCAGCCGCGTGCGCATGGCGGGCCAGTCGCGTTTTAGCTTGGTGTGCGCAATCACACACAGCAAAACAAGCACGGCAATCCAGCGCATGGACACGATCGCCATGGGTGAAATCTCGCCCACCGCAAGACGCGCAAAAATCGCGTTCGCGCCCCAGCACAGGGCCGTGAAACTCAGCAGCGCATAAGCGCGAAGATTGCCGCCGGTGCTCATAGGTGTTTTCGCTTACGAAGGTGAAGGGTAAAGAGCCAAATTCACAGCGACCATAGGCGCAATTCAGGCTGCCGCCAACAGGCCCCAGAACGGTTTTCTAACCCATTGATTTAAAACAAAATGTAGATATTTATTCACTTTTGCAGACATCAGGCCCGCGAGCAGTTATGAGTTTTGTTTATTTTCAATGACTTGGAGCCGTCCAAGTGCCTAAAAAATGTAGACATTTGTTCACTTATGATACCAAAATATCCAGAAATCGGCGATTTCAGGCCACGGTGCCTACAAACGTCTACAAAATCATACAGATCAATGGCTTGCAGGAGCCGCATACTCGCACGATTGCATGCATGTAATCGGCTATCATATTCACAATATAAAAGAGCAAAACCAATATAGGAAAATAAGCATATTTATGTGGAAATGTCAAGGAAATTGAATATTGCACCGCCTTGGCCTACCCACCCCAATCCACTAAATTAGCGTCCCCACACACCCAAGGAGTACCCGCCATGCTGATCAAGGCTGATCAATCCTGTCTGATTGTTATTGATGTACAGGAGCGGCTGGTGCCCGCTATGCAGGCCCCCGCGCGGGTTATTCGCAACACCAAGACATTGATGACGGCAGCGTCACGGCTTGGCATTCCCATGTTGCTGACCGAGCAGTACCCCAAGGGGCTTGGCCCTATCGTGCCGGAGTTGAGCGAGCTGGCGAAAGATGGCGAAGTGTTTGAGAAAACGCATTTTTCCTGCATGAACGAGCCGACCTTCGCCGCTGCGTTCAAGGCCCTTGGCCGACCGCAGGCCGTTATCGTCGGCATGGAAGCCCACATCTGTGTCATGCAGACCGGCGTCAACCTGATGGAAGAGGGCGTCGAGATTTTCGTTGTCACCGACGCCACGTCGTCGCGCACGCTGGAAAGCGAAAAAGCCTGTCTTGATCGGTTGAGCGCGGCGGGTGCCGGGATCGTGACCACCGAAATGGTGGTGTTTGAATGGCTCAGCCGCGCCGGAACGCCCGAGTTCAAAGAACTTCAGGCCATCATCAAATAGCGCGCAATACCGCAGCGACCTGTTTGATCAGCGCTGCGCCTGCGCGCGAATCCGTGCGGTTCACCGTCAGTGCCATGGTGGCGTCCAGTTCGGGGAAATAGACCGCCTCGGTACCGAAGTATCCGCCGTGCTGGTATGCCGCCAGACCATCAATATCGAACACAAAGATGCCCATGCGGTACTGGCCGGGTTTCTGTTCGTGGCCGTATGCAATGGGACCGCCGCGCTGGGCCATGATGGTGCTCAGCATGGTTTGTACGGTCTCGGGGTTTTTAAAGACGCCACCTGCGAACACGCCACGGTGGAAACGCAACAGATCGGCAATGGTCGCGACCAACCCGCCGCCGCCGTGCAGGTCTTCGGATGCATCGTGATCAAAGTTTGTCACGCCGTCGATATATTGATGCGCACGCGGCAGGGTACCCGCCGGGTGCGGTTCGAAATCTTCCAGCCATGTCTCGTGAATGCCAAGCCGTTCAAACCCGATCAGGTCACGCAGGGCCGCACCGTATGACGGCGCGCCGGTGAGCTGTTCAATGATTTCAGCCAGTTCGTTAAAGCCGGTATCAGTGTAGCGAAAGACCTCGCCGGGTGCGCCGTATGGCTTGCCCCAATCCACCGTGCCCTGCAATTGCTCGATACGCGTCCAGCAATGGGTGCCGGGCGCAACAAGGTCTTCGTATGCCTGACAATCAGAATAATCGAACAGGCCGCTGGTGTGAGTCAGCATGTGGCGCACCGTTATGGCGTCCGCGTCATATCCGCCCGAGGCCAAGATCGCCAGATGGTCATCGGGCAGGTAGGCCGAAACCGGTGCGTCCAGATCAAGCCGCCCGTCTTCCCACAAGCGCAGGATCGCGGCAGAGACATAGGTCTTGGTGTTGCTGGCGATGCGCACCGGGTGCGCGCAGGTTAATGGCGTGTCGGTGTTGAAATCGGCCACGCCGCTGGCCCCGCTGAACGTGAAATCGCTGCGTGGGGCATCGACCTCCATAATCACGCCGGGAATGGTGTCATCACCCGCGACACATTGATCAATGATGGTTTGCAGCTGGGCGGATATTTCGGCGTGGCTCATGTTTGCTTCCCTGCGTTTTTTTTGTGACGCGTACAATCTAGCAGAAGTTTTAATGCGGTATGCCGCTATTAAAAACTCAATCGCATTGATACAGAGCACCGGCTTGAAAAATACAGATACCGTGACGTGTAAATCATTGCTACAATTTCTACCGTAACAGGGGGCAGGGGGATGTCACCGCAATATCATACACCGGGCGTGTATATCGAAGAGGTGCCTATCAGGCAGCGCACGATTGTGGGCGTGCCGACGTCCGTTGCTGCTTTCGTTGGGGTGACGAGCAAAGGCCCGCTTGATACACCCAGGCACCTGAACAGTTTTGCTGCGTATCAGCGCGTTTTCGGGCGCCCATCAGTGCGCAGCGAAACTTCGCTGGCGGTCTATCAGTTCTTTGAAAATGGTGGTCAGGACGCAGTTGTCGTCAGGGTCAAGACGGCCAGCCGTCGCCGTGATGGATTGCCCAACGCAAGCGACCTGATCGGAAAACGGGGTCTGAAATCAGGTCTCCACGCATTGGAAGGCATTGCTTCGGTGAATCTGCTGGTCATTGCAGATGCCGCCCGGATGACGGAGAAAGCGGCAAACACAGTTGCCACTGCTGCTTTATCTTTCTGTGAGAATTGGCGCGCGATTTACATCATGGATGTTCCACAGGGGGATGCCCCACGCGGTACGGCCAAAGCTGTAACTCAATGGGTGAAGGATAACCCCGCACTGCGGCACCGCAATGCAGCGCTATATTTCCCGCGCCTCGAAATAGCCAATCCGGCAAACCCGAATGATACGATTTTAGTGGCACCCAGCGGATCTGTTGCCGGTGTCTACGCACGGGTTGATACCGCCCGCGGGGTCTGGAAAGCGCCGGCCGGTCTGGATGCTCAATTGCATGGCGTTGAGGACGTTGAACATGACCTGACAACACGGCATATGGATCAGCTCATTCGCCATTCGGTCAATCCGATCAAGCGCATTGCTGATGAGCAGATATGTGTTTGGGGCGCGCGTACTGCCGAGCGTGGACAGAGCGACCCGGAATGGAAGTATGTGCCGGTCCACCGAATGGCGATGTATATCAAAGATAGTATCGACCAAGGCATCCAGTGGGCGGTGTTTGAGCCCAATGACGAGGTTTTGTGGGCACAGCATCGGCTGAATGTGTCTTCATTTATGTACACTCTGTGGCGTGCTGGAGCTTTCGCGGGATCGCAGTCGCATGAAGCTTACTTTGTTCGCTGTGACAGAGAGACAACCACTCAACAGGATATAGATATCGGCATTGTAAATTTAATCGTCGGATTTGCACCATTGAAGCCTGCCGAATTTATAATTTTGGAGATCAGCCTGGAACTCTAGGATTAGGGCTTCATCGTCTAATTGGTTATGGGGAGAATGGAAATGGGAAAGTTTACCGTTAATCCAAGTCGAATGGATCCGTACAAGATCGCAAAATTTCACGTTGTTGTTGATGGTAACGCCATACCGGGCATCACCGGTGTCAGTGGTCTGAGCCGTCACACGGAAACAATTCTGCATCGCGAAGATAGTTTCCCCAGCCATATGATTACGTCGCCAGGCCTGACAACGTTTGAGCCTATTACGTTGCAGCGGGGCATTACACACGATACGACGTTCGAGAATTGGGCAGACATGTCGTTCAGTCAACAGGGTGATCAGGCAATGTCGTTGAAGAATTTTCGTAAAAACATGTTGATCAAATTATTTAACCAGCAGGGTACCCCGGTTTTAACCTATATGGTGTATCGCTGCTGGGTCGCAGAATATCAGGCGTTGCCGGAACTGGATTCAATGTGTGACGCTATCGCGGTTGAGACGATTGTGTTGCAGCACGATGGTTGGGAACGTGACCGCGCGGTTGGCGAACCAAGCGAAACATAATTTGGCGCGCCGCAGCGAATTGAAAACCAGTATGAGGGCATGATGTTCGCACGCAGAATGGACGATCTTCGCGCACGCCTGGCGGACGCCGGCTTTGGTGCGGCGTTGATCACCGATGATGACAGCGTTTATTACTACACGGGTTTTTATGACTATCTGCACATGGATTTCGGGCGACCGACGATCCTTGTGGTGCGTGCCGATGGCAACAGTGTGTTGATCACACCGGCCATGGAGATGGATATGGCGCAGGCCGCCGCCGTGGTCGACCGGATTGAGCCATGGAACGACGGCGCGGGTGATGAATGGCGCCCCGCGCTGCCTGGCTTGCTGGCTGGCGCTGGGCGGGTGGCGATTGAACCCGATAACATGCCGCCACAGGTACGCGGCTATATTGACACGCTGGTTGAATCGTCACGGCTTGGCGATGTGGTCCCCATTGTGGCGGACATGCGCATGATCAAGTCGGTCGAGGAGCTGCAGCTGGCGCGCCATGCCGGTCAGGTTGCCATGGCGATGATGGGTGCAGGGCGCGATGCACTGGGCCACGGTGTGGCGGAATACGAGGTCGCGCTGGCGACCGCATCGGCGGGCACGCGCAAGGCCGCCGAACTACTCGATGCGCATTACGCCGATGCACGCATGTCACCGAACACGCATTTCCTGCAAATCATGGCGTCGGGTAAAGAGATCACCATGCCGCACCATCGCGCCAGCACGCGATTGATGCAGCGCGGCGAGCCGGTGTTTCTGTGCTTTTGCGGCATGACGAACTTCCACCGTTTCAAGTTGGGTTTCGATCGCACGTTCTGGATTGGCGAAATCGCCGACAAGACGCAGGAAGCCGTCTATGACGTGGCCTTGCGCAGTCAGGCGGCGGCCCTTGCCGTGGTGCGCCCCGGTGTTGCCGCGCAGGACGTACACGCGGCCTATGCCGAGGTTATTGCCGGTGCAGGCTATGACTATCCGTTTCGCTGTGGCCGCGCAACGGGCTACAGCTTTTTGGAAAAACCGCAACTGGTGTTTGGCGATAGCACGATCCTGCAGCCCGGTATGGTTCTGGCAGTGGACGGATCGGTCAGTATCGCGAAAACATTTCGCGCCCAGGTCGGCGACAGCTTTATCGTCACCGAGGATGGCTATGAACAGATCACCCGCCACCCCAATGCACTGAGCGACATGGTGGTGTGACGCGTCCTAACACCCATTGAGCTTTAGCTCTTTTTGTAGCTTTTTGGTCAGACCGAGCGAGACGATGCGATGGGATTCCGCAATGTGGTCTTTCAGATCGGCGTCGGATAACCCCGGCGTGTCATAGTGCTGGATCCACTTCATGCCGCGCGATGCCAGATAGGGCGCGCCGCGCAGACCGGGTTGTTCGCGCAGCACCTCAAACGCAATGTCGGATACTTTGAAGGTAATACCGACCGCGCCGTCCTCGCCCCAGCCGCCAATGGCGAACACCTTAGCCCCGACCTTCCAGACATGCGCGCCACCCCACTGCACCACATGAGTGGTGGCGGGTAGCTTACTGCAAAAGGCGTTGTACTCGTCGTATGTCATTACGAGCCATCTTGCCCTGTATGGGTGATCCCTGTCACGAACGTGTATCAGCGATTTGAGCTTAACCCTGCTCGTGACACCATGTTTTCCAGATGCGACGGTAAACGCCTTCAATTTCTTTTGTCTGGTTTTGTGCGTCGCAAATGGGTGAAGCTGCGAGCTGATCGCGCAGTGTATGGCGCAGCGTGGTCAGGCGATCACGATCCTGTACCAGTTCCGCAGCCATTTTCAGGTACGTGCCTGTGTCCTCTGAAATGAATTCTGACATGCCGGCATTCGCCAGCAGGGATACGCTCGTGCGATGGCTATAAAATGACGGGGCAAGGATCAAAACAGGCACGCCCATCCACAATGGAATCAGAGATGATGTGCCGCCGGTCATTGGATATGTATCGAGAACAATGTCGACCCTTCCGTACACATCCATATGTTGCTTCCAGCCACCTTCAACGCCTTCAAAGCTTGCCCATTTGTTCAGGCGCGCAAACCTGCGCTGCCATGCGTCACATGTCTTTCGGTCGGTATATTGATTGTGCTTGAACAGCATGCTTGCGCCGGGAACCATATCGAGCAGTTGCGCCCACAATTCAATGGCCGTGTCGTCAATTCTGTCGGGTGCCCCGACGCAGGCAAAAACCGGTGCCTCAGTCGGGTTGCGCGGTGGTGCCACGTCAGGCCAGCCTGCGCTTGGCTGGAAGATGAGGCTGCCATTTTCCACATGTAGTAATTTTTCAGAAAATTGATGCTGAAATCTCGAAGGCGCTTGGTGCGTGTCGGTTAGGGCATAATCCATGCAGGCCATGCCGGTGGTTTCACCATGCATGGCGAGATAGTTAAGCTGAAGCGGGGCGGGTTTTTGCGATATGGCGCGTAAACGGTTTTGCGTTGAACGCCCGGCACATTCGACAAGGATATCAATCTGGTCATGACGAATCATGTTGCACAATTCATCGTCAGTCCTGCCCAAGGTCAGGCGCCATTGATCAGCATGTTCCATAAAGCGTTCTGTTACGCTGTCAGGCGTTCCAAGTTCTGCATAACAAAACACCTCTACGTCATCACGGTCATGTGCGGCTAGCAAAGGCTCCAGAAAATACGCAGCGGCATGCTCTTTGAAGTCAGGTGAGATATATCCAACCCTCAATCGGCGCTCTGGATCGGGGGTGTTTGAATAACCAGTTGTAGGGATCGCTGCGCTGTAGAGAGAATCCCATTTGACAGATTCCTTGAGTATGGCTTCCCCGGTTATTTCGGGCAGGAACTGCATTGTATAGATCAGATTGTTGTGTTCATCAGCGCCAGTTGGCGATAAGGCAACAGCCTTTTTATGGGACTCAATAGCCTCTTCAACCCTGCCAGAAAGGTGTAGGGCGAGCGCCAGGTGACCGTGTGCCAAATTAAGGTCCGGGCGGATCCGCACAGCAGTTTCAAGGTTCGTGACAGCATCGGGCAATCGCCAAAGCTTGCGCTGCAGGGTGCCCAGATTGGTATAGGAATTTGCATCATTGGGATCGAGTTCAATGGCGGTTTCATAGCATGTGATAGCCTGATCTGGCTCATTGAGTTTTCTGTAAACATTCGCAAGGTTAAAATACGTCAACGCATAATCAGGTTTAAGTTCGATGGCGGTTTTAAAGCTGGCAACGGCTTCATTCAGGCGCTCCATGTTATCATAGGCGATACCCAGATTGACGTAGGCGTGGATAAGCCCGGGTTCCAACCTGATGACGTTTTGATAGCATGCAATGGCATCTTCATAATGCCCGAGGGAGAGATGGATATCGCCCAGGTTATTGTGTCCCTGGGTGTGGCGCGGTGAAATTACGACAGCCTTTTTGAGACAACTCAGGGCGTCTTCCTTGTTGTCCAATTGCATATACGCCACACTCAGATTGTTCAGCGCATCGCTGTAATCAGGCGTCAGGGAAAGCGCAGTTTGATAACTGAAAACGGCATCCTGCGTATCGCCCATATTGAGTTGCGCATTGCCAATATTGAAGTGGGCCTGCGCCGTGTGATCGGTATTGGATGACGGCGTACTCAGTGCGATATAGCGCCGATAAGCCTCAATTGAGTCAGCAAACCGGTTGAGGCTGAACAATGCATTGCCAATAGTGGCGTGGGCATCGGCATAGTCCGGGTTGGCGGCAACGGCTTTTTGCAGGAATGACAGAGCCTGTTCAAAATTCCCCACCTGAAGCGCTTGCGTGCCGAGCCGATATAATTCAGTGGGCTGTCCCTGTGTCACGTGTCACGCTCTTCCCATGATGACTTAAATGCCGTATTTGGCATGGGATACTAATCGGTTTTTTTGTGCCATAGCAAGGGGTTGGGGTAGGTTTTCTTGAATTCGATCTTGCAGTTTAGCGTCAGATAATTTCGACCCCTCATAGTGTTAACCACAGCCCATGCCATCCCACTGCACCACATGGCTGGTAGCGGGTAGCTCACCGCAAAAAGCGTTGTATTCGTCGTATGTCATGACCGATGCAATGCCCCGACAGGGATAATATCGGGCGATGCCGTGGTGTAATCATTTCCGGACCAGTCTCCGAGCCATGTCTCAACCACAAGGCCCGCTTCGCCCAGCAGTGTGGCGATCTGGTCTTTCGGCGTGAACCTGATTTTCGATACGGCTGAGACGTGTCGTTGCTCGGATGTAGAGAGATAATGGGTGTGATAGGTCACGATGCCGCTCGCTTGATCGCAGCTTGCATCCTCCCATGCTTCGATGTTGCCGAGTTGCGGGTGCGCAAGGGTGCGTTTCGTCAATTCGGGGGTCCATGTGGCCCATGCCTGTGCGGGAGGGTTTCGCGTATCGAAAATGAATTGGCCTTGCGGGGTTAAGTGTTGCGCAATTGTCTGGAGTACGGCGCGCTGATCCTGTTCGCTCAGGAAGACTTGAAAGGCGTGGCCCGTAAGAACGATGAGGTCAAACCGCTGATCAAGTTGCAGCGCACGTGCATCGGCTTCAATCCATCGGACCCGATCACCATTGGGCTGTTGGCCTGCGATTTCAAGCATGGCACTAGCCGGATCGACACCGACGGCCATGCACTGGTTGGCCAGGCGCGACATCAGCAAGCCAGTGCCACAACCGAGATCAAGCACATTGCGCGCGCCCTGTGCAAGGCCGAAGCAATAATCCAGATCGGCAGTGCTCCAACTGTTGTCGAGGTCGTAGAATTGCGCCAGTTCGGGATCAGAGAAAAGACGATTTTCGTTGGTGTCTGTGTCCATGCTCATGACAGTACCCGTTTACACGTAATCATACGCCATCAATGTATGGCATTTTTACCCTTCGGATATGTGATTGTAACGTGCCAGTGGCTTGTGCTTGATGCTGTCGGGCAGGTTCATCATGATGATAGAAATTCACGTGGTGAAAAACGAGAGGATTTTATCATGAGCGCACCGCAGCCCGGTATTCTCGACGACCTGCCTCCGCATTCGCGTTACCTTGAATTTTCTCTGCACCCCGATTGTGATCCCGCGCCAGCCTTGCGTGCGCTGGCGGCGCGCGGGTCTGACGGCGGCGTGGTCGTGGGCTTTGGCGCGGGGCTGGTGGCGCGCATGGGCGCTGGCGTTGCGCCGTTGCGCACGTTTCCCGCCATGAGCGGCCCAGGTTGCGAAATTCCTTCGACGCAATCCGATATCTGGTGCTGGGTGCGCGGTGAGGATCGCGGCACGATCATGCATATGGGGCGCGCAATTGAGGAAACGTTATCCTCGGCGTTTAGCCTGAGTCACATCGTCGATGGCTTCGTGCATGATGGTGGGCGTGATCTGAGCGGATATGAAGACGGCACCGAAAACCCTGCGGGCGCAGACGCCGTAAATGCCGCTATTGCCCAAGGGCTGGATGGCGGGCTGGACGGCTCCAGCTTCGTTGCTGTCCAGCAGTGGGCCCATGATCTGGAGCATTTTGAGACGCTGCAACAGGATGATCGCGACAACATCATCGGGCGACGCTTGCGCGATAATGAAGAGCTCGATGACGCGCCGATCTCGGCGCACGTCAAACGCACCGCGCAGGAAAGCTTCGATCCCGAGGCCTTTATCCTGCGGCGCTCCATGGCGTGGGCCGATGCGGGTGGCGAGGGGCTGATGTTCACGGCGTTCGGTGCATCATTTGATGCCTTTAAGGCACAGCTCAAGCGTATGGCCGGGCACGAAGACGGTATCCTCGATGGCCTGTTCCGCTTCACCCGCCCGCTGACGGGTGGCTATTACTGGTGCCCGCCCATTAAGGACGGCACGCTCGACCTCGCAGCGATGGGGCTGTAGGGGCGACGTGGTGTTAAGCCCTCTCGGGCGGTAAAACCGTCATCGCCACATCAATGAAGCGGTCCAGCGTTTTACGATCTGCTCCGGCACGCCCCATGACGGCCAATGCCTGAGACTGGCCGGCAAAAAATTCGGCCAGCGCTTTGTCATCGCAATCGGGCGGCAGTTCACCCTGTTTCTTTGCCGCGCGGAAGCGCTCGATGAAGGCTGAGCGGCGTTCCGTATCAAAGGTTCTGGTCAGTGTATCGAGCGACTGTGGGCGGCTGGCGCATTCGACGACACTGTTGACGAGGAAACAGCCCCCGGGGCTCGATTTATCAATAGAGGCCGCCGCGACATTGGCGAGATGGCGACGGATGACAACCCGAAACGGGTCGTCAGATTGGCGCATGTCATCAAACAACGGCGCGCCGAGCTTCTGGAAATAGTGCGATAGTGCCTTTGTATAGATCGCCTCTTTATCGCCAAAGGTGGCGTACAGTCCCGGCTTTGCCATGCCCGTGACGGCTGCCAGATCATTCATGGATGTGCCTTCGTAACCGTTCTCCCAAAACATTTCCATGGATGTTTCCAGGACGGTGTCGGGGTCTGTCTTGCGGGGTCTGCCGCGTACCATTTTCAATTGTGCCTTTGAGCCGAATGCAAAAATTACCGATCGGTATTTTAATATCTTGACAGGGCGGTGCAAGCTCCTATTTTAATACCGAACGGTATTTAATAGATGATCTCACGATACACCCACATCACGAGGTATTGAAAATGAGTAGAATTGAAGGAACTACGGCTCTGGTCACCGGTGCCAATCGCGGTATTGGTCGGGCCTTTGTTGAAGAGCTGCTGCGCGCTGGTGCACACAAGGTCTATGCCACCGCGCGCAACACCGCGACCCTGTCTGAACTGGTCGCCAAGGGGGCTGGCCGGGTCGAACCGCTTGCGCTTGACGTCACCAAACCGGACATGATTGAGGCGGCGGCACAAAAGCTCAGCGATGTTGCGTTGCTGATCAACAATGCAGGGATCACAGCCTTTGAAGGCATTATTGATGCCCGCAGCAGCGACCCGGCGCGAGATGAGATGGAGACAAATTACTTTGGAACCTTCAATATGATCCGTGCCTTTTCGCCAGTGCTGGCGGCCAATGGCGGTGGTGCCATCATTAATCTTGCCTCCATTGCGTCGCATGTGAACTTTCCGGTTCTCGGCTCCTACAGTGCGTCAAAAGCAGCTGTGCATTCGCTGACACAGGGCGTGCGCGCCGAGCTTGCGGCACAGGGAACGTTGGTCGTTGGTGTCTATCCGGGTCCAGTGGATACGGACATGGCGGCCAATTTCCCCATGGACAAGACAGCGCCTGCCGCCGTGGTGAAATCGGTTCTCGAAGGTCTTGAGGCCGGGACTGAGGATATTTACCCCGACCCTCTGTCAAACGAAATGCATGCCGGTCTGCTTGGCGATCCGAAGGCCGTGGAAAAGCAGGCGGGTGAAATGCTCCCGGTCTGATCCGGGCATTCTCACATTCATATATAAAGCAAATTTGAAAGCAGGAGAACGAAATGGGGGCATTCTTTATTGCAACGCTACGGATAAAAGACCCGGAAAAATTCGGTGAATATGCCACTAAATCCGGTGCGACATTTGCACCCTTTGGCGGCGAACTGGTCATGAAGGGTAAGGCGGAGAGCGCCCTTGCGGGGGAACTCAATCACGAGAACGCGGCGATTATCCGCTTTCCTGACATGGACGCATTGAACGGTTGGTATAACTCACCCGAGTATCAGGCGATCATCCCGCTGCGTGACGCGGGCGCGGACATAACACTGGTCAGCTATAACGAGCCAGCCTAGGTAAAGACCCGTTCGATAAATCAAAAGGCAGGCGCGTGATGTGTCTGCCTTTTTTGATTCATAAAACCAGAAGTCCTCGCGCGATACAGCGTCAGCATGCTTGCATCCATGGCCGAATTGGCAGAGTCTTGGGGGGTTAAAAGGCCAAGGGTGCTCACGATGCGAGCGCCATGAAACCTGGGACGTTAATGTATGCTCTATCATGCCTATGAATTGGCCCATGCCGCGATTGCGCCGTTCAGGACCATTTCCGAGTTCACACAGCAGATCAATTCCTCTCCATTGAACCCGTTTTCCCATACACCCATGGGGCGCTCGATCGCGGCAACCTGCGAAGTCCTCAACCGGGTCACCGCGCGCTATGGCAAGCCGGAGTGGGGCATTGAGGCCACGACGATTGATGGCATGGATATCCCGGTTTCCATCGAAACGGTGACGGGCACCCCGTTCTGTAATCTGCTGCATTTCAAACGCGATCTTGCCGGGCTCAAGGCCAAACGCAAAGCCGATCCAAAAATTCTGGTTGTTGCGCCGCTATCGGGTCATTACGCGACGCTGTTGCGCGGCACGGTCCTGGCCCTGCTGCCCGATCACGAGGTCTATGTCACCGATTGGTGCGATGCGCGCGATATTCCGCTCTCCATGGGTTCGTTCGATCTGGACGATAATATCGACCTGATGATCGACTTCATGCATTTTCTGGGCAGCGATGTTTCGGTGCTTGCCGTCTGCCAGCCGGTTGTTCCGGTTCTCGCTGCCGTCTCATTGATGGCTGGCGATGACGATCCCGCGCAGCCGCGCGCCATGATTTTAATGGGCGGTCCTGTTGATACCCGCATCAATCCGACCAAGGTCAATGCGCACGCTGAAAGCAAGGATATGTCGTGGTTCGAAAACAGCGCCGTTTCGCGTGTGCCGTTCCCCATGTCGGGTGCCATGCGAAAGGTCTATCCGGGCTTCGCACAATTGTCCGGTTTCCTGGCCATGAATCTTGACCGTCATGTCGAGGCCCACCTCGATCTTTATGATCATCTGATCGAAGGTGACGGCGATTCAGCCGAGCAGCACCGCACGTTCTACGATGAATACCTCTCGGTGATGGACCTGCCGGCGGAGTTCCTGTTGCAGACCATCAAAACGGTGTTCAAGGACCACGACCTGCCGCGCGGCGTCATGACCCACCGTGGCACGCCGGTCGATCCGGGCGCGATCAAAAAAACCGCCCTGATGACCATCGAAGGCGGCAAGGATGATATCTGCGGTCTGGGTCAGACCAGTGCCGCCATGGACCTGTGCAGCAATCTGGCCGACAGCAAGAAACGGCAATACGTGCAACCCGAAGTCGGCCACTACGGCGTGTTCAACGGCCGCCATTGGCGCAACGAAATCAAACCGAGCATCGCCGAATTTATCCGTTCCGTTTAAACGGTTCGATACGCAAATCAAAAAGCAGGCGCTCGATGCGCCTGCTTTTTGATTCGTAGAACCTGAAACGTCCGGCCGTTACCGCGTCAGCGGCTTGTACTTGATGCGGTGCGGTTGGTCGGCGTCGGTGCCGAGGCGGCGGTGTTTGTCGGCTTCGTATTCTTCGTAGTTGCCTTCAAACCACACAACCTGACTGTCGCCTTCAAACGCCAGAATGTGTGTTGCCAGACGATCGAGGAACCAGCGATCATGGCTGATGACCACCGCGCAACCGGCGTAATCGGCCAGTGCGTCTTCGAGCGCGCGCAGGGTTTCCACGTCGAGATCGTTTGTCGGCTCATCGAGCAACAGCACGTTGGCTTCGGTCAGTAGCATCTTGGCGAGGTGTACGCGGTTGCGTTCACCACCCGATAGCTGACCGAGTTTCTTTTGCTGGTCGGCGCCCTTGAAGTTGAACCACGAGACATAGGCGCGGCTCTGCATTTCGCGTTTGCCCAGCATGATCAGCTCGTGCTCGCCGGAAATTTCCTGCCACACGGTCTTTTTATCATCCAGAGAGTCACGCGACTGATCGACGTAGCCAAGCTTCACCGTGTCGCCGAGACGAAGCTCGCCGCCATCGGGTGTGTCCTGCTCGGTGATCATACGGAACAGCGTGGTCTTGCCCGCGCCGTTCGGCCCGATAACACCGACAATGCCGCCCGGTGGCAGCTTGAAGGACAGGTTTTCGATCAGCAGTTTTTCGCCGTAGGCCTTGTTCAGTTCCTTGGCCTCAATCACCAGATCACCCAGACGCGGTCCCGGCGGGATCATAATCTGGGCCGTGCCGACGCGTGATTCCTGAGCCTTGGCGAGCAGGTCGTCATAGGCCGTGATACGCGCCTTGGATTTCGCATGGCGACCCTTTGGCGAGGTCCGGATCCATTCCAACTCATGTTTAAGCGTGCGCTGGCGGGCATCTTCTTCGCGTGATTCCTGGGACAGACGCTTTTCCTGCTGTTCCAGCCACGAGGTATAATTGCCTTCGTATGGAATGCCGCGGCCACGGTCAATTTCCAAAATCCAGCCCGTCACGTTGTCGAGGAAGTAGCGATCATGGGTAACGATCATGACCATGCCGGCATATTCGCGCAGGTGATGTTCGAGCCACGCCACGGATTCCGCGTCGAGATGGTTGGTCGGTTCATCGAGCAGCAGAATTTCAGGCTTCTGCAACAGCAAACGGCACAGCGCGACGCGGCGGCGTTCACCACCCGACAGCTTGGTTACGTCGGCGTCACCCGGTGGGCAGCGCAGCGCGTCCATGGCAATCTCGATGGTGCGCTCCAGGTCCCAGCCTTCAACGGCGTCGATCTTTTCCTGCAGGTCGCCCTGTTCGGCGAGCAGGGCGTTCATCTCGTCGTCTTCCATGGGTTCAGCGAACTTGTTGCTGATCACGTTGAAGCGGTCGAGCAGGTCTTTGGTCTCGCCCATGCCCTCAACCACGTTGCCTTCAACATCTTTGGCGGGGTCAAGCTCTGGCTCCTGATGCAGGTAGCCAACGCGGATGCCCTCGGCCGCCCATGCTTCGCCGCCAAAATCGGTATCGATACCGGCCATGATCTTGAGCAGGGTGGATTTACCCGCGCCGTTGTGGCCCAGAATGCCGATCTTGGCATCGGGCAGAAACTGTAGCGTGACCCCTTTCAGGACTTCACGGCCTCCGGGATAGGTCTTGCTCAGGTCTTTCATCACATAGGCGTATTGGTAAGCGGCCATGGTCTGCCCTTCATCTTTCGCTGGGTATTTCGAATACGGTGGTGCCCCCGGTACGGGTCGCGGACACGGTTGCGGGTTTGTATCGGAATATGGCGCGATTCGCAACGTATGGTGTGATGGTGCCCTGTGGCGCGATCATGGCTTGCCACGGATCAATTCACCCACCGGGCGCGGCGTGCTAGGATCAGCGCAAATATAAAGCCAGAGCAGAGGCAGAGGAGGTCGCGCGTGCGGCTCGGTAATATTGATTTACGCAGTATGGGCATCCGCCGTCTGGTGGCGGGCTGCTTTGCGTTGCTGTGTGTGGCGCAGGGGCTCATCGCGCTGGAATTCAGCGGTTGGCGCATGGCGGTGGCGGTGGCGCTGCTCACGCTGGCGCTCTGGTTCGCGCTCGACCGGGTGTTGATTGCGCGCAAAAAATACATGACCAAGCTGCCCGACCGGCCTGAATTCTATGATTTTGAGGCCCTCAACCAGCCCATGCATATCGAGGAAATGGGCGGCACGGCACTGCGCGATCTAAGCTTTGTGGTGTTCGACACTGAAACAACGGGGCTGAAACCATCCGAAGGCGACGAGATTATCTCCATCGCCGGGGTCCGGATCACGGGCGGCGCGGTGCAAGAGGGCGCGGTCTTTTCGCGGCTGGTCAATCCGGGTCGCACGATCCCGCGCGCATCCATCCGCTTTCACGGCATCACCGATGACATGGTGGCGGATGAAGCGCCCATTACCGAGGTCGTCCCTGCGTTCAAGGCCTTCGTCGGCGACGCCGTGCTGGTGGCGCACAACGCCGCGTTCGACATGAAATTCCTGCGCCTGAAACAGGACGCAACCGGCGTGGCGTGGGATAACATCGTGCTTGATACGCTGTTGCTGTCGGTCTTTCTGGAAACCGAGACTCCCAACCACACGCTCGACGCCATCGCCGAGCGCTTTGGCGTCACCATTGAGGGCCGTCACACGGCACTGGGCGATGCCATGGTCACGGCGCATATCTTCCACCGCATGCTCGCGGTCATGGAGTCCCGCGGCATCAAAACGCTGTATCAGGCCATCAGCGCAGGCAACACCATGGTCCACGTACGCAAAATGCAGGACGAGCATTTCTGAGCGTATTGCACACACCTGTGCGCAAAATCACACGTACGGCGTGATATTTACGGTATGTTACGAAACAGCGGGCAATGTTCTCGCCAACAGCATCAGGGACCAGAAGGGTCAATACATAATGGGTTTCATGTCGGTTGGGCGCGGTGTCGGGTTTTCCGTGCCTAAGGTCATCAGGATTGCGACTGTGTCGTCGCTGTTTGCGCTCGCCTTGAGCGCGGCCAGTTCAACGTCCCATGCCACGTCCTACGCCACCGCCTATGACATGGACATATTCCTCAATCAGCCCCATCCGTTTGACACCGCTGCCGCACCTGCGCCGGTTTTTGCGCCCGCAGCCGTGCCGACTGGCATGGACGGTGGCGGCGATGATTTTGGCGGCATGGATGATCTCGATGATCTGCTGGCCGAGGACACCTCAGGCGGAGAGGCCAACGATCCGCTGGAGCCCATGAACCGCTTTATCTTTGGCTTCAACCTGATCCTTGAAGATTTCATCTTCCGCCCTGTTGCCTATACCTATAACGCCGTTGTGCCCGATCCGGGTCGCACGGCGATCAGTAATTTCCTTGATAACCTTTCGAGCCCCATCGTTCTGCTCAATGACCTGTTGCAGGGTGAATTTGGCCGCGCGTTTGACACCACCCAACGCATGCTGATCAACACCACCATTGGCATCGGTGGTCTGTGGGACGCGGCAGCGTGGATGGGTATTGAAGAGCACCGCGAAGACTTCGGCCAAACGCTGGCAGTGTGGGGCGTGGGCGAGGGTTTCTATCTGGTGCTGCCGGTGCTGGGGCCATCCAATCCGCGCGACGCCATCGGCAAGTTCGGCGTGGATAGCTATCTTGACCCGGTCAACATGTGGCTTGATGATGAAGGCGAAGACGAACTGTACTGGGCGCGCGTCGGCATGACCGGATTGGTGGAATATGCCGATATTGTTGAAGAGCTCGACACTCTGCGCGAGACCTCGCTTGATTACTATGCCGCCATCCGCTCGCTGTACCGTCAGAAGCGCGACGCCGACATCCGCAACGCCGGCGCGCTCAGCACCGGCACCTCCATGCTGGACGCGGAACTGGAATTCGTGGACATTCCAGATTAGGTAAAAACGGGCGGGGCGAACCATGCGTGATCTGCATGTCGCGATCTATCAACACGAAGCCGGACATGATGACGACCTGAGCGATGCACAGGTCGCGGGCGTGCGTCTTGACCGGTTGGAGCAGGCTCTTTCACGCGGCATTGAACACCATGGCGCGCTCGATCTGGTGGTCTGTCCCGAGCTGTTTCTGTCGGGTTACGATATTGGTGCGAGCGTGCACGTCCGCGCCGAGCTTGCTGACGGGCCAAGTGCCGCGCGCGTTGCCGATATGGCGGCGCGGTTCGGCACGGCTATTTTTTTGGGTTATCCGGAACGCGATGGCACGGTGCTGTACAATGCGCTTATGGGTTTCGGGCGCGATGGTGCGCGGCTGGTTAATTATCGCAAGCGCATGATCCCGCCGGGGTTCGAAGGAGAGTATTTCACGCCGGGTGATACACGCGCAGACTTCGAGATCGACGGTTGGAAGCTTTCGGCGCTGATCTGCTACGACGTGGAATTTCCTGAATACGTGCGTCAGGCCGCCATGGACGGCGCGGACATGGTCATTGCGCCCACGGCGTTGCGTTCCAAATGGCGCTTCGTGGCGGACACGATGCTGCCGACCCGTGCGTTCGAAAATGGGCTCTATGTGCTTTACGCCAACCACGCGGGGGCCGAGGGCGATTGTGACTATCTGGGACGCAGCGTCATTCTTGGCCCCGATGGTGCGGACCTTGCGCGCGCTGGCCACGGCGAAGAGCTGGTCACCGCGCGCGTGCGTCATAACGGCGTTGCCAAGGCACGCGCGACGCTGCCGTATGTATCGGTGGTGAAAGAGGGCCTGCCGGGTTAGGCCTTGGCGATGGACTTGATTTTGGCGCGACGCTGGTTGGAGCGGCTGGCGATTTCGTTGTCCTGATCCTGAATGGCGGTTTGCGCCAGATCATCGATGGATGCGCCGTAGGACTGATCAAGCAGCTCAAGTGAGACCCGTCTGTTCGATGTCACCATGCCGTCTTCATATGTCACGTTGAACATCATAAATGAGGCGCTTTTGCCTTTGGGTTTGCTGCGAGCCATTGTCTGGCCTCCATCTTTACGGGATCAAGGGATCAGGAAGACCCCGCTTAATTGCGCACAAAAAGAACTTTGTTGGCTGGAAAGTCAAGGAAATTAGCCATCTTCAATGAATTTGGGGCTGTGCCTTGATGGCCGTGGTCTAGAAAATCTCAGCGGTGAATTCTGTGTGAATGCGTTTGCGCAGGCGGTCGATGGCTTCCAGTGAGTCCTTCAGCAGGCGGGTTTCACGCGCACTCAGGGTTTTAGGGTGAACATAGCTCGTCGCCTTGCCGGTAGCTTCAAAGTCCTTGATTTGCTGGCGTAGCAGCAGGCGGCAGACAATCCTGAACGCGCCGCGCAGGTCCTCACACTCGTCATCATCAAGCACGCCACGTTCATGCAGCGCGGCGATGCGTTTGAGTGTCGCGGTATCAGAAATTTGTTCGCGCAGGGCGAGCAGGCGAATGCCTTCGACCAGCGGCAGCGTGCCGCTTTGCTTCATGTTGACCTTGCCCTTGTGTTCGGGGGCCTTCTTTTCAACGATGAAGCGCCCGAACAGGGTGAGCCCGACACCCTGATCATGGGTGTCACGTTGAAGCTGTTGCAACAGCGTGGGGTTGTGTGCGGCCAGTTGGGTGACGTGCTCGCGCAATTCGTCGCCCATGGCTGTGTCGCCCCAGACCGTGCGGAAATCAAAGAATATATCGCAAAGCCGCAGCGCTGTGGTGCTGCGTCGCCTGCCCCACAGACGGACCTGTTCCTTCCATTGTGACAGTGTCTTGCGCCACAACGGGTTGGTTGCCATCACGAACCCCTTGCACAGCGGCAGCCCGACGGTATCGAGGTCGCGGGTCATGCGCTTGGCCAGTTCGATGAACCAGCCATCAATCTCCGTGTGTCGTTCGTCGGGATAATCGCTGAGGATGAAACCGTTATCCTGATCGGGGTAGATATAGTTCTCACCGCGCCCACCCGAACCCATGACGATGACACTGAACGCAACGGGTGGCTCACCCAACCCATCGGCGCGCATGGCTGCAATGTTGATATCGACAACCCGGCGATAAATGTCGTTGTTGATGTGGCTCAACACGTTTTGGATATCGGCGACCGGCAGGTCTTCGTCGAGCAGTTCACGCGCCAGCTCGACCTGAAAGGCCTTGCTTTGGGTCAGCCCGTCAACGGTTCCTTCCCAGGTCAGGTTGTCGATCTGATCCATCAGGCGGGTTAGCGCCCCGGCCATGGCATCATCAAGGTTGAGCATGCCGCAAAGCACGCCACCGGACCCGGTCACCGGCATATGGCGGCGTGTGCGTCGCCGCATGCGCGCTATGGCCTGAAACAGATGGTCGCTCTGATCAACGCATTCCAGCGGGCTGGTCATGATGGACTCAACGGGGGTTGATCCGTCCACGCGAAACGCCGCACGCCGCACGATATCGCGCTCGGTGACGATGCCAAGCGGCTTGTGCGAAGCGTCGATGACCACGGCACTGGACACACGCGCCGCCGCCATGCGGCCGGTCAGTTCGGCGATGGGGGTGTCGGGCTGCACCGTAAAAGGTGCGCGCTGCATGACGTCGCGTACGGTGCGGGTAAAGATGGCTGTGCGTGATTTTTCGGACACATTTGACATGGTGGCGAGTCTACCTCGATTCGCAAATTGTGCCACTATCACCGTTTCAGGGCTCAGGCTTGTCCGCCAAAGGTGTGATATAGGTTAGAAATACACTCGGTGATGCGGCAGCCTTTTACTTGCATGGTTGTTTTATAGAAGATGTGATTTTGACATGTTTATTATTTATGTAACTTGTCATATATCAATATTGCCAAGAATTGCAGTAATAAAAATTTTTTACTGACTCTTGGGGCTCCCAATGCCATTTTGGTCAACAATGTTTCTTCTGGATAAACAAATTGTATGCCCTGTTGTTTGTTTTAGGCCAAAATGATATTAACGAATCATCTTGGCGACTATGTACCAGTGGTGCGGCGACGTCAGATATCGGGAGACCAAGATGTGGGGAGACCGGCGATATGTATAAAAGGCTCATAGAAGACCTTGATTATCGCCATGCTGTGCCGGTGCTGCTGTAACGAAGCCCGGCGCTGTTTTTATATCATCCCCACGCTTGTTGTATCTCGATTAACCGGGTGGCGTCTGCTGCCCAGAATAGGGATTTAAGGACCGGCTCATGTGTGGCGGTCTGGATTTGGAAACCTGCTTCATGCTTTGGAACTGCTCCCCAGGGGCGGTGACACAGGATGGCTCAGGAGCCAAGTAGATAGGGGAGACACTATCTTGTCAGCCAAAGTCGTATGGTTATTCGTCTTTGTTGCGCTTTATTGGTCCTATTGTATCTTTTGGGGCATTAAGAGTGCGCGCATGGCGAAGACCGCCAGTGATTATTTCCTCTCTGGCCGTCAACTATCATTGTGGGTGTTCGTTCTTGCGGCCACCGCAACATCATTCTCTGGGTGGACCTTTATGGGTCATCCGGGGCTCATTTATCGCGATGGCTTTCAGTATGCCTACGCGTCATTTTACACCATTACTATTCCCTTCACGGGCGTGATGTTCCTGAAGCGGCAATGGATGCTTGGTAAGCGGTTCGGCTATGTAACGCCGGGCGAAATGCTTTCCGACTATTTCCAGGGTGACGGTATCCGCCTGTTGGTGGTTGCGGTTGCGCTGCTGTTCTCCATTCCGTATCTCGGCGTGCAGCTCGGTGCTTCGGGCTTCCTGTTCCAGGTTCTGACCGATGACATGGTGCCGAAAACAGCTGGTATGTGGGTGCTCTCACTCGTCGTGCTGGTCTACGTGGCCTCAGGTGGTCTACGCGCCGTGGCGTATGTGGATACACTGCAATGCCTGTTGCTGGCATTTGGTATCGTCGCAATCGGCTTCATTGCTTATGGTGAACTCGGTGGCTTCGGTGCTTTCAATGAAAGCATGGCGGCGCTGGGTCAGACGGATATTGGTAAATGGGGCACCACGCCGGATGGGTATAATGCCTATCTCGCTATTCCGGGTGTGATCCAGTTTACCGCCGGCCTCGGCAAGGAAACCCCTGTCGGTGGTCTGTGGACCGGTATCATGTGCCTGACATACATGTTCGCTCTGATGGGCATTCAGTCCGCTCCAGCGTTCACCATGTGGGCGTTCGGTAACAAGAGCACGAAACCTTTCGCACCACAGCAGGTGTGGGCTTCGTCCTTCGGTATCGGCTTGATCCTGTTCTTCTTTACCGCAGCTCAGGGTATGGGCGCTCACTTCCTGGGTGCTACACCAGGGGTCACGGAAGCAGGTATCGCTGTTGCCAGTTCCATGCCGGATCTATCGGCGAACGGGCAGGGCGGTCTGGTACCGCACTACATCAACATGGTCGGTGACTCGTCACCCTGGTTCGTCGGTCTGTTGGCCGTGTGTGCCTTGGCTGCGATGCAGTCGACCGGTGCGGCTTACATGTCCACCGCCGGTGGCATGCTGACTCGTGATCTCTACAAACGTTACATTAACCCGGCGGCTTCACATGCTACGCAGAAGCTGTTTGGTCGTCTCGGCGTTGCCTTCATTGTCATCTCGGCATTGATGGTGGCGACGTACTCGGCTGATGCCCTGGTTCTGTTGGGTGGTCTGGCTGTGGCGTTTGGTTTCCAGATGTGGCCTTCACTGGCTGCCGTGACCTGGTTCCCGTGGATCACCCGTCAGGGTGCAACCGTGGGTCTGGCGCTCGGTCTTCTGGGCGTGATCTTTACCGAAAACTTCGGCGCTTCGATCGCTGGAGCTGTCGGTATCGAACTGGCTTGGGGTCGTTGGCCCTGGACCATTCACTCCGCTGGCTGGGGCATGTTGTTGAACCTGAGCTCATGTATGCTGATTTCGGCCATGACCCAGAACGACAATGATCTTGCCCACCGCATGAAGTATCATAACTTCCTGCGTGAGCACGCAACCCTCAGCGCCTCCAAGCAGGGCCTGAAGCCCATTGCATGGGCCATCACGATAATCTGGCTGATCTTTGGTATCGGCCCAGGCGCCGTGATTGGTAATGATATCTTTGGTGCACCGAATGCCGGTATTGATGCATGGACCTTCGGGATTCCATCCATCTGGGCCTGGCAGATTATCTGGTGGATCCTTGGTGTCTTCATGATGTGGTTCTTGGCCTACAAAATGGAGATGTCGACATTGCCCGATAAGGAAGTTGAAGCCCTTGTCGATGATATCGGTGATACGATTACCGCACGTGGCCCTGAGCCGGGCGCTGGCGCTTAATCGATCTACATCGATTGAAAACCGTTACGGGGGAGGGCCACGGCTCTCCCCCTCTTTTTTTGTGTATTGAATGCTGCCGTTTCCTTTACCGATTTCAGCACCTTTGCTAGCATCAACCAATGCCACGCCGCGTAAACGAATGCGGCCCAACATAAAAAAACAGGGTAGACAATTTCCGTGGAACAACTGTTTAGCCAAGACTTCAAATACATCTGGGTTGTCATGCTGACGCTTGCATTATGGTTTCCCGTGCGCCGCCTGCTCTGGGTGTTGAGTGTGCGTCGCGCCATCGGCAAGGGTGGTGAGAAAATCGTTGATGAGGCTGAAAAAGAGCGTCTGAAACGTCGCGCAGGATTTACATCAGCATTGATCTGCTTCCTGTTTTCCCTCGGTTACATCAGCGTACTGTTCAAGCCATGAGCCAGTTTTCAAACCCTCGGGTGCTCAAGCGCTTTATCAAGTTGATGCTGGCGTTGACTGTTGTCATGGCAGGCATCTGGATGGGCATGTACTGGTACAACACCAGCGTGCCCGGCGACTTCGAGGTCCGTCAGGGTGATATCTTCCTGAGCGACGGTCATTACCTGAAAGCCATCGAGAGCTTTAATGAGGCGCTGCGCGAACAGCCCGACCACCGCGGTGCCGTGCATGGCAAGGCCGCCGCGCTGATCGCGCTGGAACGTTATGACGAGGCAGAGTTCCTGCTGAGCGGCTTGATCGACTATCTGCTCGTGAACCTCGAAGATGACGATCCGACCGGTGTCGGCGCGCTGAGCGCGGCCTATACCAATCGCGGTATCATTCGCGACCGTCAGGCGCGCTATGAAGAGGCACTGGCTGATTACATTGAATCGGTCAAGATCGATTACGACCTGTCCGAAGGCCCGAGCTGGCTGGAGCATCTGTTGTATTACAACAAGACGCCCTCAAGTGCGTTGAAGCGCGCCGAGTATCTGGACAAGCAATTGAAGTTGCCTGAGGCCGAACGCCTGATGCGGATGCCTGAAGAGGACGCCCAGCAACGCATGTATAAACCGTGATGTTGCTTTACAGCTGGATCAACCCGAGCACGTCCTGAAACAGCACCGCGAAAAAGAAGAACGAAGCGATGCAGCCAAATAGCAGGTGCACGAAGTCGGCCTTGCCGTCGGCATTTCTGGCACGCAGACCATGCCACGCGACGGTGGCAGTCACGGCCAGAAAGATAATATTGACGAGCTGTTCGTATGCGGGGTCGATGTTGAGAAAATCAAGCATGGCACAACTGTAACCGTGCCCACAATATCAGGCAAGGGGGACAGCCTATGCGATTTCATGGCTGTGCAGGCCTGATGTCCTCAACGTCCAGATAGGGCGGGAATATGCTTGTTCCACGTGTTGTGGAATACTCTGCCGCAAAAATCAGGATGGCCATAAACAGCAACAGGCACCCTGCCACCAGACTAAATCGCCGCACGCTGCCCACGCGATTCTTGTGATACTCATGATCATAGCGATGGTAATGCGCGCGGTTGGAATCCAGCCGATTGTCATTGTCGAGCCGGATGACCTGCTGCGCGTAGTGGCGCGCCCAATAGGGCACATGGTCCTCGACCATATAGGCGCGAAATACCCGATCCACCAGATAGTTGGGCAGGTCCTGCCCAAACCATTCATGGTAGGCTAGTTGCAGAATCTGAAACTCGCCGATCTGCAATAGATTGGCTGC
The DNA here is from genome assembly GCA_965602485.1 of uncultured Rhodospirillales bacterium. GTDB lineage: Bacteria > Pseudomonadota > Alphaproteobacteria > Rhodospirillales > Casp-alpha2 > JABJOR01. Next base: position 196,619 of record CBFCYM010000002.1, read on the forward strand.
CTGACCAACCGCGTGGCGTTCACTGTTTTCGAGCTCTTCACGGTCAGGGTGCAGCAGGGTTTCAAACAGGTTCATGGCCTGAGAGCCCTCTCAATCGTACTTCCACCTATTCTTATATAGATCGTAGAGCCAGCCGTGTAAGGGGCGTTGTTCACATTGCCGTTATGTACAGCGTCAATGAACAGACCGCGTCATCGCTGAATGTTTAAATTGACGTACAGATAGTATTGATGGTGCTGAGCAAGGCTGTGTCGGTGAAGGGTTTGGCCAGCGCGGCATCGGCACCAACTTTTTCGGCGGCCTGTAAAGCTGTGCTACTCATCATTGCCTCATCAAAGCCACCGGACATAGCGACGATCTTTACGTCGGGCCAGTTTGTCTTGATGCCACGGATCGCTTCAATTCCACCAATGCCGGGCATGAAGATATCCGTTATAACAACATCGACTGCCATGATTTCATTTGACGTAATAGCATTCTCAAAACTCTGCGAGGTCTGAACGGAAAAGTCTGTGCGTGGCAGCATGTTTGAGACCAGTTTGCACATGGTACGGCTGTCATCAATGACAAGAATTTTACGCTTGTCGAGGCTGGCTGCCGCACTGGCATCCAGCGCCTGCTGTACGGCGCTCGCCAGAATGTCTTTGTCGAACGGCTTCTTGACTATGGCATCGGCACCAACACCGCGCGCCGCACGCAACAGGTGCTGCGGGTCCGTTGATGCGTCACCCGCCGACATGGCAATAATGCCGATGTTCGGGCGTGTTGACTTGATCCTTGCAATGCCTTCAATGCCACCCATGCCGGGCAGGATAAGGTCTGTTAGGATAACGGAAACGGTATCGAGCACGTGTTCATCAAGCGCATCCTCAAAGGTTTCCGTAATGGTCACCGAATAGCCTGCTTCGCCAAGCATTTCACTGGCGATACGTGTGACCGTAGGGGAATCATCAATGACGAGGACGCGAACACTCATTGCACGGTTTTGCTCTTGGCTCGGGGCGTTATAATTTCCATGTAGTGTGTAGGGTAATGCATAGAATGTCGTGGTGGCGAACGAAATTTTGCCAATGAATACAGTGGCATGCGAAAGTGACTGGATATTTGCAGTTTTCGGTGTGAACTTGTGCGAAACGGATAAGGATACGTTGTAAATCATGCGTGCTTCGCAGAATTCGCCAGTGCCTGCTGAACATCCTACCCAGAAAAAACATGATGGAGAGATCGACCGTATAGAACGGTCTTTCCCACTCAGGCGACGGTTTTTCATGTGGGTGGCACCCGCGTTGGTGACGTTCATTGCAGCGCTGGTTTTAACAACGTTCTATGCCTCGCAAGGGGTCGTCGAGGATATCTATCTTGAACTGGCAACGCGGCGTGCCGAAGGCATCGCCCAGGGGGTCGCGAGATCACACCCACGTGAATGGAAAATGCTGGTCAACGGACGCGAACTTGGCACCAGGGATTTCGACACACTTGTTGAAGCCTTTAATGTTGAGCGTGAGGAATTTGGGCTGGAGAAACTCAAGGTCTATGATTTGCACGCGCGTACAATTTTCTCGACCGATGCTACCAAGATCGGTGAGATCGAAGACAACCCCGCCATAAACGGCGTTCTGAAAACGGGCCAGCCCGGCGTTTTGTCTGAGCAGGATATTTTGTATGAGCTGTATGTTCCGTACCGTGTTGACGGACAGCTGGTTGCCGTTTTTGAAATTTACGAACCCACAACGTACCTGAACCAGATTTTACGTTCGGCGGCTCTGCCAGTCGTTCTGGTACCCGGGTTGATGCTCATCGTTTTGCTGGCTTCGCTTGGCATGCTGGTGGCATCGGCGCAGCGCTCTATCAATAGCCGCACGGCCGAGGTCAATAGCCTGCGCCAGCGTCTGGAAGGTCTGGTATCTCGTCGTGCTGTACAGGCCATGCGACATGTTGACGGGGATGGGGTGCTTGCGCCCGAAAGCATCGCCTGCACCTTGTTATATACGGACGTACGCGGCTTTACGTCTTATTGCGAGGATCATACCCCGGCGCAGGTCATTGATTTTCTGAACATCGCAATGACTGCGCAGATCAGCATCATTGAGTTGCATGGTGGCGACGTTGATAAATTGATTGGTGACGCCGTATTCGCGCATTTCCACGGGGATGACAGTGCAGGTTCAGCGCTGCGTGCCGCCATCGAAATCCAGCAGGTGTTCACATCGCGTGGAATTTCTCCGGGCGTTGGTATCGGTGTTTATTCAGGTGAGGTTATTGCTGGCGGCATCGGTGATGAGAACCGGCGCGATTACACGGTCATTGGTGATAGCGTAAATATATCGGCCCGCTTATGCGCGCTTGCCGCTGAGGGCGAAGTGGTCTGTGATTGCGGTACGCTCGCCCATAGCGGGGTTGAGGGCTTCGGCCCAATAGAGGGCTGCAACGTTAAGGGGCGTCAGGCTGCACTCGAAATTCAACGCTACAACGCGGCATCGGTTGAGTCTGCGACGGGTAATTCAAACCAGAACGTTGTGCCCTGACCAACTATGCTGGTGCAGCCAATTGAGCCATTCATGAGCTCGATCAGATCCTTGCAAACCACCAGACCAATCCCGGTGCCTTCCGTTTTGGAAATTTCAGCTCCCAGCCTGCTGAACGGCTGGAACAGATATTTCTGATTGGCTTGCGAAATACCGTTGCCGGTATCGGTAATGCTAAAGCGTGCCATGTGCTGTGGCGTATTGTGGCAATCAATGACGACACTGCCACCTTCGTTGTTATATTTAATGGCGTTTGATAACAGGTTCAGCAGGACCTGCTTAAGGCGTCGTTCATCCGCGAAAACAGTCAATTTCGAATCCGCATCGACTGATATCGCAATTTCTATATTTCGTGCCGTCGCCAATTCGGTAAGAAGTTTCACGCAGGTATCAAGGATCGTGACGACCTCTACAGTTTCAGGGCTTAAATCGACCTTGCCAGCTTCGATGCGTGACAGATCAAGAAGATCGCTGATCAGTTCAAGTAAATGTTCCCCCGCACTCAAAATTTGGGCGACACTATCATCCTGTCTCGCGGTCAGTTTCTCCTTGGGATTAAACTGTAACAATTGCGCAAAACCCATGATGGCATTCATGGGGGTGCGCAATTCATGACTCATGGATGACAGAAATTCACTTTTAGCCATATTGGCTTTTTTTGTCTGTGACATGGCTCGGTGAAGCGCGGCCTCGTGCTCCTTGCGCATGCTGATATCGCGTACTGAAGCCGCGAAAAGCATTCTGTCCTGATCTCTCCATGATGACAGTGAAAGGTCCATGGGGAAACTGGACCCGTCTTTGCGCAGCGCTATTAACTCCGTCGTGCCGCTCATGGTGAGGCCGCTTGTGATAGCGCGCTGGAAACCGGCAATGTGTGCCTCACGGAGTTCTTCCGGTATCAACATAGTGATAGACCTGCCTAGCACTTCAGTCGCCATATACCCAAAAATAAGTTCTGCACTGGGGTTCCACGATACAATTAGGCCGTGCTCATTGACGGAAACAATAGCTTCGTTCGCAGACTCGGTAATGGAATTGAAACGTTCTTCGCCTGCGCGCAAGCGGTCAAACAGGGCACGTAAGATGCGAGCGCGTTCGACCCGTGCGCGTACCGTAATGGAGAGATGCTCTGCGTCAACGGGTTTGGATATGAAGTCCTCGGCCCCGGCCCATGCAGCTTTCTGTCTGTTTTCAATTTCCGAATGTGCGCTCAGGAACATGATGGGGAGTTGCAGCATGCGGTCATTTATCTGACGAATAACCTTGGCCAGTTCAAAGCCACTGCAATAGGGCATGGCAATGTCGAGGATCACGGCATCAGGTTCAAAATTTACGATGCTTTCTGCGGCGCTTGCTGGGTCGTTAAGGACCGACACGATATGGCCGTCACGTTCCAGTACGGTGGCACAAAAGGCTGTCATGTCGGGATCGTCATCCACGACCAGAATACGAAATGGTGGGCGATCATCAGCGTTTATGAGATTGTCGAGTGCATCGACCAGTTCAATGATGTGTATTGGTTTTGCGATAAAGCCATCCGCCCCGCATCGGATAGCTTTCAGGCGGGTGGAGAAATCATTGCGGGCGGAAATAAAGATCACTGGGCATGTGAGGTTGCCGTGTTCACGCAATTGATTGACGACGCTCAAGCCTTCGTCGTTCCCGTCGGGGAAAACGATATCCATAATTACGGCATCTGGAGAAACGTCCTTGATCAACTGGCCCAATGTGGAAGGGTCACCAAGGGTGTGAACAGCGTAGCCAAAGTTACCAAGCCGTTGGGCCAGTATGCTGGCTTGATCCTCATCGTCATCAACCAGGATAAGCTTTTTCTTTTGCTCGGCCGGGATGATTTTGGATGGCATGGGAAGCACGTCTGGTGCTGCGCCCTCCTGAGCGAGTGCCGATCCTGATGCCTGGGTTTCGCCGTGCCGGAGCAGTTCGACCAGATCACGAATTTCGCGAATTTCAGCATCGTCTGGAAAATCACCCCGCGTGCCGATAGCAACACACAACAGTTCCAGATTTCGCGCCGTATGCCCTATGGTCATCAGGCCATACGTCCCCGCTGAGCCAGCCAGTTTATGAGCCATGGATTGCAGGTCTGCGAACGCGGCACGGCGCTTGTCCGGGTCATCAGCATCAGTGATGTTTTGGACAGCATCGTCTATTGCATTGATTTTGGCAGGAAGTTTAGTGGCAAAATTGGCCTTCAGAACTGCGAGTTTATCCTTAAGGCCAGCGTTGAATTCAGCCATCAACGGTCTTCCAGATCGTTTGTATGTCGTCACACAGGGTTGCGGGATCAAACGGTTTTGGGATGACGTCAATCGCGCCAATATCCTTGAAACGCTGAATTTCCGCAGACATGACTTTTGCTGTCATGAAAATGATCGGGATATGGCTAATCGCATCGTTTTTACGAAGTTCCCGCAGGGTCGTGGGACCATCCATTACGGGCATCATGACGTCCATCAAAATCAGATCTGGCATGAACGCCGGGCATTTTAACAGGGCTTGCTCACCGGATTCACAGGACTCGACTTCGAAACCGCCGAAGGATTCAAGCGCCAACAGTGTAACTTCGCGAATGTCAGGCTCGTCTTCAACGTGGAGGATTTTTTTCAGTTCAGACATGTTATTAATCCCGGGGTTGGATAGTCTGGTTTCGCGTCATGGTGCTATGAGAACTCATCCGTATCGGCATAGGTGTCTCTTATTTGTAGAATATCGGGCAGAATTTTATTGAACAGATCAACCAGATTTGGATCAAAGTGTATGCCGGACTGTTCGTTTATCAGCCCTATGGCCTTTTCGATATCCCACGCTTTTTTGTAGGGTCGCTCCGAGGTCAGGGCGTCGAATACATCACATATGGCGGCGATGCGACCCTCTATGGGGATGTCTTCGCCCTTCAGGCCGGTGGGGTATCCTGAGCCGTCCCATTTTTCGTGATGGCTCATGGCGATACTGTGCGCCATCTGCATGATTGGTGCTTTGTGTGTGCCGATGATATCGCCACCAATATTCACATGGGTCTTCATGATATCAAACTCTTCCGGCGTCAGTTTGCCGGGTTTGAGCAGGATATGATCGGGAATGCCAATTTTACCAACATCATGCATGGGCGAGGCATCGAGAATTTGCTCGGCAATGTCTTCGCCCAATCCGGCTGCAATTGCCAGTAGCTGGCAACCTTTGCTCATGCGAATGACGTGCATGCCTGTTTCATTATCGCGGTATTCACCGGCGCGGCCCAGACGGCGGATAATTTCCAGTCGGGTTTCCGACAGTTCTGCTGTACGTTCGCGAACTTTTTCTTCAAGAATTTCGTTCTGACGTTTGCGCTCGTTATAGAGCATGCGGACTTCAAGCATGTTGGAAATTCGGTTCAACACCTCGGCCCGGTCAAACGGCTTGGTGACGAAATCCTTGGCACCGCATTCCAGCGCGCGCAGTCGGGTTTCTGCGTCCTGCTGTGCGGTTAATACCAGCACAGGTACATAGTCGTTTTCCTTGCTGATGATCTTCTCGGATAACTGTTCCATGACCTGAAATCCATCCAGGTGCGGCATGCGGATATCGAGTAGGAAAATATCGAAGTCAGTTTCCTGGCAAAGCGCTTCAACGTCTCTGGAATCGGTGGTGCTGGCGACGTTGGTGTAGCCCGACATGGTCAGCATGACCTCGAGCAGCTTAACGTTGGTCGGATTGTCATCAACAATCAGGATATTCGCATCTAGCAATGGGTTCTTGGGTTCGCTCATGGGGACCTTTTATTGCTTTCTCACCGCTGGGTTTATTTTTATGCCACATTTATGCAGCGTGAGGAATGTGCTCATGCTTGGAAAAGAACCTATCCAAAGTAACTTGCAGTTGAATAACGCATAGAATTTCAGGACTCAGGGCTCATGGCAACGTTTAATTGACTAATATGGTATGTTGCTGCATCGGTATGGTATTTTATTCCCGAAAATATGAGAAACCGTGCCGCTTTACGGGCTGAAATCGGGTGGCAATTGATGTGCGGCGGATTTACACTCTGGCGTGTCGCGGATATATCCCGCGATTTCCCCGTTCGATTAGAGTGAGATCAAGCCATGCAGCCTCCAGCGATCCGTACGCCATATCTATTGTTTTTGGGTGATTCACCTGATTTTCTCAGCGCCAAGACCGCCATTGGCGTCGCCCAGTGGCGCCCCGAGCTGTGCGCCGGGCAGATGCGGCTGGATGGTTGCCAGGCTGATACCGGCATAGCCGATATGACCATTGCGCAGGCCGTCGAGCAGGGTGTTGGTACGTTGATTATTGGCGTCGCACCCGCAGGTGGGCAGATGCCCCCGGTGTGGCTCGATAGCATCGTTGCGGCGCTTGACGCTGGGCTGGATGTCGCCAGCGGGTTGCATACACGTCTGGCTGGCGTGCCCGAGATCGCAGCGGCTGCACAACGCAATGGCCGTCAGGTCTATGATATTCGTCACCCGACCCAGATTTTTCAGATCGGCAGCGGGATACGCCGTCCCGGCAAGCGGCTTTTGGCTGTAGGTACAGACTGTTGCGTGGGTAAAATGTACAGCGCGCTGGCTATTGAGCGTGAACTCAAGGCGCGCGGCGCAAATGTAGATTTCCGTGCCACCGGCCAGACCGGTATCTTCATCGCTGGCGGGGGGATTTCCGTTGATGCTGTGGTGTCTGATTTTGTCTCCGGTGCGACGGAGCTACTGTCGCCGGCAAACGATCCCGACCACTGGGACATCATCGAAGGACAGGGCTCGTTGCTGCAGCCGTCCTATGCCGGGGTCACGCTTGGCCTGCTGCATGGCTCGCAACCCGATGCGATTGTGATTTGCCACGAAGCCGGGCGCGAATTCATGGATGACATGGCACCACGCCCATGCCCCACTATCGCGGAAATTATCGAGGCCAATCTGAGCGCCGGGCGCGTCACCAACCCCGATATCAAGGTTGTTGGGATTTCGCTGAATACCCGCAATCTGGGCGAGGATGAAGCCGCTGATGCCATCGCGCAAACCGCCGCAGAGTTTGGCGTGCCGTGCGCTGATCCGGTGCGTACGGGTGTTGCCGCTATTGTTGATCAACTTTGGTAAGGAACAGCCATGCGAACGTTTAAATTTTATCAGCAGTCATGGCCGCTTATTGAGCCTTTCATCATTTCACGCATGACCCAGTACACCTCGGAAGTCGTGGTCGTCGAGATTACGCAGGACGGTGTCACCGGGATCGGGGAATGCGAGCGCGCCGACGCGCTTGAACCACATCTGCCCAATGTGCTCGAAGTGCTGGAAGCTGCGCGTGGTGCTGTTGAAGGCGGCATCGACAGGATGGGCTTGCTCGACGTTATGCCCGCCGGACCGGCGCGCTGCGCGGTCGATTGTGCGCTGTGGGACCTTGAGGCCAAACGCAGCGGCACACCGGCGTGGCAATTGGCCGGGCTGGCCGAACCCAAAACCATAACCACGGCCTATACGCTCATTCTCGGCAGTCCTGAGGACATGGCAGCGGCGGCGGCAAAACATGCCATGAGACCACTGCTCAAACTGAAGCTGGGTGGTGAAGGCGATATTGAACGCGTCGCGGCAGTGCGTGCGCAAGCACCCGATGCACGCCTGATTGTCGATGCCAACGAGGCCTGGACGCCGCAGATGCTGGCACCCTATATGGTGAAGATGGCCGAATTTGGTGTTGAACTGGTCGAGCAGCCGTTGCCACGCGGCGCTGATAGCGCGCTGGGCGATGTCGAACACCTCGTGCCGGTGTGTGCCGATGAGAGCTGTCATGACCGCGCCACGCTGGCCGATGTCATCGGGCTTTACGAGTATATAAACATCAAGCTCGATAAAACCGGTGGGCTGACCGAGGCCCTGTTGCTGGCCGAAGAGGCCACGCAGAAAGGTCTGGGTTTGATGGTTGGCTGCATGGTCGGCACGTCGCTCGCCATGGCACCGGCCATGCTGGTTGGTGCATTGGCCGAACCGTTCGTTGATCTTGACGCGCCGTTGTTGCTGTCGCGTGATCACGAACCCAGCATTCACATTGAGTTGAGCACCATGCACCCCGCGCCGCGTGCGCTTTGGGGCTAACACCACAATACGAAGAGAACAGGCTATCTTATGAATAATTACAAGATCGCGGCCGTGCCTGGTGATGGCATCGGTCCCGAAGTCATTGAGGCCGGTCTTGAGGTCGTCACGGCGCTGGCAGAGCGCCTTGGCACCTTCAAGACCGAGGTCGAGACCTTTGCGTGGGGCGCGGACTATTACCGCGCGCACGGCCAGATGATGCCCGATGATGCGTTAGAGACCCTGCGCGGTTTTGATACCATTTATTTCGGTTCTGCTGGCGACCCCGATATTCCCGATCACATTACCCTGTGGCAGTTTCGCCTGAAAATCTGCCAGAGCTTTGATCAGTACGCCAACGTACGACCGACGCGGGTTCTGCCCGGCGTGAAGTGCCCGCTCGACGGTGTCGGGCCGGGTGACTTTGACTGGGTCATCGTGCGTGAGAACACCGAAGGCGAATACGCCGGTGCCGGTGGGCGTGTTCATCAGGGTCTGCCCGATGAGGTTGGTATGGACGTTGCGGTCTTTACCCGCGCCGGGGTCGAGCGCGTGCAGCGCTTTGCCATGGAGTTGGCACGCACACGCCCGCGCAAGCACCTGACACTGGTCACCAAGTCCAATGCCCAGCGCCACGGCATGGTGATGTGGGACGCGATATTTGAGACCGTCAAACTGGATTTCCCCGATGTCACAACCGATAAGATGCTGGTCGATGCCATGACCGCGCGCATGGTGCTGGACCCGGGTTCGCTCGATACCATCGTGGCCTCGAACCTGCACGCCGATGTGCTGTCTGATCTGGCGGCCGCGCTGTCGGGCAGTATGGGTATTGCGCCGACGGCCAACCTGCGCCCCGAAGGTGACTTCCCCAGCATGTTTGAACCCATCCACGGTTCGGCCTTTGATATCATGGGCCAAGGCATTGCAAATCCCATCGGCGCGTTCTGGAGCGCGTCCATGATGCTTGAGCACTTGGGTGAGACACAGGCCGCCAGCATCCTGATGAATGCCATTGAGCACGTCACCGCGGCCGGTGAGGTCATGGCGCGTGATCTGGGCGGTACGGCGAGCACACGCGAAGTCACCGACGCTGTGATCGCAGCTATCGCGGGCGCCAACGACTGATATATATCGCCGTTATCTGTACCGTTTCAGGGCGTCATGGCAATGCCATGACGCCCTTTCTGTATCTGCAGGATGATATGGATCATGGCGCTGCGGCAGCAGAAGTCATATAATTGTACTCAGTGGCGATTAATATATATTAGCCGCAGACGTTGGCTGTGGGAGTATCAGATATGGTTGCGACGACAGAACGGCTCAACCCTGATCTTGTAAATGCAGATATTATTGACGCGTCTGGTGGTGAGGGCGTCGGGTTGCCGATTGGCTTTGCGCCGAGCGACATGGACTTTACTCGAGACGGTCATGATTTGGTGTTGGTTAATGCCGAAGGTAAGACGCTGATTATACGCGACTATTTCAATAATATTTCCCGCCCTGCACTGATCACGCCCGAGGGTATTACGATACCCGGTGACGTAGCGGCCCTGTTGGCAGGGCCGCAAGCCCCCGCCATGCTGGCGCAGGCCGAGGGGGTGTTGGCTGGTGATGTCGCCGGTGACATGTTGGGCGAGCCCATTGGTGAGATTGATATGAGCAGCGGTCTCGTTATTGTTGAGCGCCTTGACGGTACACGAAGCGAAGTTGGGCCCGGCATGGCGCTCTATCGCGGCGACGTGATTGAAACCGGGCAAGACGGTGCTGTTGGAATTGTGCTGGCCGACGAAACAACACTCGCCATGGATAGCAGCGGCCGCATGGTACTCGACGAGTTTGTATACGACCCGGTTGGCGAAACGGGACACATGTCCATGTTTCTCATGAATGGTGTTTATACGGTCGTTAGCGGCATGATCTCCAAACTTGAACCCGACGGCATGATTATTGACACCCCAGTGGGTTCAATTGGTATCCGCGGCACGCAGCTGGGTATTGATCTGCGCGATGGCAAGCACATGAGCGCGGTGCTTATGCGCGAAGCTGACGGTTTTGTCGGCGAGGTGGTCGTCTCTAATTCTCTGGGAATGCTGGTCATGAACCAGGCCAATCAAGGTATTGTTGTAGGCACCAGTAGTGACGCGCCAGCACACATCCCGCGGCTGGATGATGGCGAAATCGCCGACTGGTTCGGCGGCTCTTTGGCCTTCTTGCCGACCCGGGTTGACGTGGGTAATGATTATGGTGCACAGCAGGGTGGAGCAGAGGTTCTGCCCGGTGAACTGGAGCCTGACGAACTGGCACCCGATGAGCCCGTGCCGGAACAGAGCGAGTCTGACAATATTCCAGAAAGCGAGGCATCACCGGAAATAGCGCCCCTTGAAAGCATCGGCACCATCATCCCGCAGGTTCCACAGGGCGGTGAAACAGAGCCGGACGGTGAGCCTCTGCCGGTGGACACACAGCGCCACATGGAAGATGACGTTCTGGGCGTTGCACCAAATTACGATCCCATAGCCTTTGACGAGACGCAATCAACCAATGAAGAGCTGGCGCTTGAGGGTCAGTTACAGGCCAGCGATGCCGACGACACGGATTTGACTTACACGATTGCCGAGGCGGGTGCGCCGCTTAATGGCTCGCTCACCGTGAACACCGATGGGAGCTATACCTACACGCCCGATGCCGAGTTTAGCGGCACGGACGCGTTTACTTATCAGGTTTCTGATGGGCGCGGTGGCCAGACAACAGCCACCGTCAGTCTCGTGATTAACCCGGTGGCTGAAGCGCCCGAACTTGGCGTTTCTGATGTCAGTGTAGGTGGTGTGGGCGGTGACGAGGTCATCGTCGGTAGCGGACACGATGAAACGCTTTACGGTGGTGGCGGCAGTGACACCATCACAGGGGCAGGCGGCGACGATATTATCTACGGCGATATGGCCGCGCCCGGTGGAGGTGAAGGTGAATATGATGTATTGAACGTGCCGCTCGATATTGAAGCGTCGATCGCTGATGTTGATACCGAAAGCGTGTTGGGAATTAGCATATCCGGCGTGCCGGATGGTGCGGTGCTATCGGCCGGTGAGCCCGGCGGGGAAGGCGTCTGGAATCTGGATGGTGTCGATCTGGAGGGTTTGACAGTGCAATTGCCCGAAGGTTTTCATGAGAACTTTCAATTGCAGGTGAGCGCGGTAGAAACCGAAACCAGTGCCGAACTGGATGTCAGTGACACAGCCAGCACCAGTGCGACCATCAATGTGACCTATGGCGGAGGCGAAGCCGGTGACGACAAACTGTATGGTGGTGGCGGTGACGATACGCTGTATGGCGGCGGTGGAGATGACCTGCTACGCGGCCAGGGCGGCGATGATGTGCTTCATGGTGGCGCGGGTGCGGATGAACTACGCGGTGAGGGCGGCAAGGATATCCTCGCCGGTGGCCCGGGTGATGATACGTTGCGTGGCGGTGGCGGCGAGGATGCATTCGTATTTGCAGCTGATGGTGGGTCTGATTTTATCGAGGATTACCGTTCCGGCGAAATGATCCGCTTTGAAGGCCCCGAGTTCTCGGGCAGCGAGCCCGAAATGGTTAATCATGATCAGGGAACGACAATTATGTTTGGTGCACAGAACGTGGATGTGACGCTGAATGATGTCGACTTGAGCCAGCAAAGCTACACGATTACCCAGGAGCCCGACGCCATAATCGTTGTATTTGATGAGGTAGACTGAGCTGTGCCGTTTTGGGCCTTTTGTTATACGCTGCGTGATAACTGTGTTACTAACGCGTGGTTTTCTAACACTCTGGAAATACAGAACGGCATATGATCCGCATTCTTACCGGCACTGTTTTGCGCCAACTGATAATCGGGCTGATTTTCGTTGCTGGTGCGTTGACCGCGGTAATCTGGTTGACGCAATCACTACGGTTTGTCGACATGGTGCTTAACAATGGCGCGAGTGTGGCTGATTTTGCCCTGTTGACCGCGTTGCTGATCCCGAAATTTCTGCTGGTTATTCTGCCTATTGCGCTATTCATCGTGGTGACGTTTTTCTATTCAAAGATGACGGCTGACCGCGAACTGGTGGTCATGAGTGCCGCCGGGCTAAGCCCGCTACAGTTGGCCAAGCCGGTCATGCTGCTGGCCGGGTGTGTGGTCCTTTTGACGTATGCACTCAATCTGTTTTTCCTGCCTGAATCGTCGCGCATGTTCGGCGAGCTGAAATGGCAAATCCGTAATAACCTGAGTCAGGTTTTATTTGATGAAGGCAAGTTCAACTCGGTCAGCGATTCCGTCACGATCTATGTTCGTGAACGCACGTCTGAGAATGAACTTCTGGGTATTTTTTTCCACGACGAAAGTGATACGGCGGCACCGGTGACGATCATGGCGAAGCGTGGCTCTGTGGTTAAGACAGAGCAGGGCGCACAGATCGTCATGTTTGATGGCAACAGACAGGTCTTTTCCAAAGAATCAAAAGACTATTCCGTGCTGTATTTTGATCGCTATACCTACACCATGGAAAGATCACACGAGGAGAACCTCTCAAAGCGGCTTGATCGTCGTGAGATGGGCCTGATGGAGCTGTTTGACGTTAGAAATAATCCTGAAATTGCGGAACGAGATCATGCCAAATATCTCGTTGAGGCCCATAAGCGTTTGATATTGCCCCTTCAGGGGGTGGCGTTTGCGGCGTTATCGCTGGTCTGTCTGTTCGCGGGCGGCTTCACCCGGCGCAGCCAGCCCAAGCGTGTCATTGCTGCTACGTTGATCGTCCTAACCCTGCAAATCACCATCCTGGGCGTGGAAAGTGCCAGCGCCAAGAATATTGATTTTATACCGGTCCTGTACCTGATCATTCTGGTGCCGCTGGGCGCGGGCTTATTGATGCTGCGGCACCCACCGAAATTCGATTTCCTGAACTGATTGGCAATACAACCGCTACGCTCAGCCAAGATTTCCATATGTGCATGCATCTCCGGTCATCGTGCGGTATATGACTGCAAAACCCCTGATGAGGACGACCCGACATGAAAGCCATTGCCGTATACGAGGCATTACCCGCCGATAACCCCAATTGTTTTGAAGATGTCGAACTGGATATGCCGGTTCCGAGCGGGCGCGATATTCTGGTCCGCATTGATGCGATTTCGATCAATCCGGTGGATTCAAAAGAACGTCTCGGGTTGAGTGAACGCCGCGATGAACCGCTCATTCTGGGTTGGGATGCCTGTGGTGAGGTGATCTCGGTCGGCGACAGTGTCGAGCACTACAAGCCCGGCGATATGGTGATGTCTGCCGGTGATATCTCGCGTCAGGGTAGCTATGCGCAATTCCAGCTGCTCGATGAGCGCATCGTCGGTCCCAAGCCTGCGGGTCTGTCCAATGAGGAAGCCGCGACGCTACCGCTGACCACGCTGGTTGCGTGGGAATCCTTGTTTGATCGTCTCGAGATCGACCGCGATGACGTCGACAGCCCGGCTGTGTTGATGATCGGTGCGGCCGGTGGGCTGGGCTCCATGGCCATTCAGTTCGCCCGCCAGCTGACCAACTGTACGGTCATCGCCACGGCGTCGCGTCCTGAATCCAAAGCGTGGTGCCATGAACTGGGCGCCCATCATGTCATCGATCATGCCGGTGATCTGGGCGAACAGCTCAAAGCCATCGGTTATGACACCGTGCCGTATATTCTAAACTGCACGAACAATATGCCCTATTGGGAAATCATGAGCGAACTGGTCTCGCCCGAGGGTGCGATCTGTCTGGTCGCTAGCACCAAGGCCAAGTTGAACCTTGATCTGTATATGGCGAAAAGTGTGCGGATCAATTATGAGTTGATGTTTACCCGCTCGCTGTTCGGCACGGACAAGATGTCCATTCAACGCGATGTGTTGACCAAGGTCGGCGAAATGGTTTCCGATGGAACGCTACGCCACGTCATGACCAAAAGCTTCGGCTCTATGACAACAGAGTCGCTGGCCAAGGCGCACGCCCATATCGAAGAAGGCCACATGATCGGCAAGATGGCGTTGAGCGCTATTGAATAAGGATCGTCCTTTGTCGGCACACGGATCGGACCCAAAATGAAACTTATTGTTCTCAACCTGCCTCGCGATTTCAGCGAGGACGAGCTTGCGAAAATGTTCAAATCCCATGGCAATATCAAGGGCTGTACCCTCGTCATGGACGAGGCTAGCGGAAAGTCAAAAGGCTTTGGCTTTGTGGAAATGGCGCTGGAGCATGAAGGCGAGGCTGTCATCGAAGAACTGCACGGCAGCAAGATCGGTAAAAATAAGATCCGGGTTAAACCCGCGAACGTGCCAATGTCTCACACACCTGAAGTGGCGGGCTCGTAATTAAGATCGCTCAGCCTTCAATTCAGCAATGCGATGACGCTATAGCCCAGTAACCAGTAGTGTATGCCGACAATGATGGCGTACAGCACCACGGCCAGTCCCACGATCCTGAGGTCCTTGGTGATTGTGCCGCGCGCTGGTGGTGTCCACGGACCTTCAGTCCGGCTTATAATGTTCATTTCGGCTAGTGCCCAAAGTCCGAGGCCCCCAAACAGGATGAGCGATGCCAGATCGCCGTTCACAAGAAGGTGCGCCACGGACCAGATGACAACGCCCATCAGCATGGGATGCCGCACTTTGGTTCGCACGATCCCGCTGACCCTTCCTGCGTCCATGAAAAACAGGGCAACCAGCATCAGAGCATTGTTCACATGCCAGACCCAGTACGGCAGCGCGTACAAGGGCACGACGTCGACGGCGCGATATCCGATCACCATCAAAACGATACCTGTAAGGATGAGCACAGCCACCACGGCGCGCCCGGCCTTGCCCAGCGTCGCACGCTGACGCGGGAATGCGCGCTTGAAAAAATGCGCGCCAATCCAAAGCAATAGACCGGAGATGAGCCAAACCATGCCGCAGGTTCAGTCATTTTGGAATTGAAGGCAACAGCTTTACTGTCGGCAAAGTGCGTTTATGCGGGGACACAAAAAAAACCAGCCGTAAAAGGCCGGGTTTTTAGAAGTGGTGGGCCCGGCAGGGCAAAGATGGGCACTGGGTTTTACGCGCACCTATAGCGCATCCGAATATCCGCTCTCCGTTACAAAACAGACACGTCTGACGACAGCCAAGAATATCTGCTCATGACTCAAAACGGAACTTCGAGACAAAGCACCATGCCCGGCTCTATGATGGTGTCGTTGGGGCCTGGAATTAGTTGCCATAGAAAGTTTTGTTTTCATTTTGAAGCCGCCGTTGACCTTTTCTTCGGCGTCTTTTTTATAGAGTATGTTTAGAATATAAGATGCCCGATACAATCCCAATTCAGTACCCTGCCCCACAAGCCGATATTTGCTGTTTCCCTCAAGCCTATTCGGCGGATGAAAGCGCAGAGATTTTCGAGCTACTGAAATCCGATCTGGATTGGCAGCAGGCGTACATCACCTTATATGGCCGGACCGTGCCGATCCCCCGCTTGCAGCAATGGTATGGAGATTCGGCCTATACCTATTCACGTCTGCACATGCCGGCGAGACCGATGACGCCTTTGCTGTCACGCCTCAAGGATCGGGCTGAACAGCTAACCGGATTTACCTACAACAGCGCACTCTGCAATCTCTACCGTCATGAGCGAGACAGCGTCGCCTGGCATGCGGACGATGAGGCAGAGTTGGGGATAAATCCGGCCATCGCTTCGCTCAGCTTCGGCGGTGATCGGATATTTCAATTCAAGCCAAAATCAGGCGTGACCCTGCCGTTCAATATCAACCTGCAGGCGGGCAATCTGTTATTGATGAAGGGCGAAACCCAACACTACTGGCTACACCAAATCCCCAAGACCAACAAACCAACGGGCGAGCGCATCTGCCTGACCTTCCGGATGACTTATTCCTGATTTAAGGGAAATTCCGCTCTCTACCCGAAAGCGGGCATTTTTGGTGCCCAGATTTGTTGGCAGGCGGGGCGTGATATTGTTGAAATACAATGGCTTGAAGAATTGGTGGTGGGCGCAGTCTCGAGCGAATTCGTCTACGGCGAATTCCCTAAAGCTCGGAACAGGGAAATATTTTGACCGATCAGCGAATTAGAACCTGTGATCAGGGAACTTTTCTCCTAGTTTAGATTGGCAAATTGATGTCCAGAATTTCTGCAGTAATCTAGATTTTGAGATGGGACAGCATATACTACGCTATCTTCGGAGTTGCTCCCAAATTGATTGCGCAACAATGCCAACGTTTTTGTCACGCTTGCGCATTTGAAACACTTGCGATTGGCGTTTTTCATAGCCTTCAACATTGAGAGCTACCAACTCGCCTTGAGCCAATTCATCATCGATCATATGTGTAGGAATGCCGCCCCAACCTAGCTTCGCCAACAGTATCTCTTTTTTGGCAGCAAAGTCCGAAACGGTCCAACGAAGGCCGCCTGGAAGCAAATCCCTGCTTTGCGCAAACTCGCCACTACTGCTGTCGGCAACGACCACTTGTGTATAGCTTTGCATCTCGCTGATAGTCTTCATGTGCGAACTTCGTGCGGGTTCGAAGTCTGGATGGGCCACCGGCACAATTGTTACCTGTGTGAAGGGCAACGCCTCTACCTGCTCAACAGGAACGCCATCCATTGTTGCAATGATGATGTCGGCGTCATTTCGTAACAGTCGTTCAATCGGTCCCCCCATGCTCTCCCGCGACAAACGTATATGAGTGACCGGATATTCATCCCTGATGGTGCCGATGATTTCGAGAACGTGTTTCAATGGAACCGTGGCGGTGACGGCTACAAAGACTTCTGGCTCTTGTTTGGCGCTCAGGTTTTTCGCAATGACACTAAGCTCTTTCATCTGCTGCATTACGCGTGTTGCCTGCCGGTAAAACACCTCTCCTCCCGCGGTGAGAGTCGGTCTGTACTCTTCACGCGACAGCAAAATGATATCGATCTCGGTTTCAAGCTTCTTGAGCATGTAACTAATCGCTGACTGAGATTTGTTCAGTTGCTCGGCCGCGCCTCGAAACGTTCCTTCTGTGACAATGGCGTGCAGCACGACCAATTGTTCATATGTCATGACTCAGCTCATCCGTTCGTTATAGACGATCAATATTTTAGATCATTATAGTCAGAAAACAATATTATCAATGGGATGAATTGGTTGGTACCGTTCTCGAACTCACATGACAAATCTCAGAAAGGGAACCTTCAATGAAACTTCATTACAAACCCGGTGCGTGCTCAATGGCGGCCCACATCATCCTGAACGAACTTGGCATTCCGTTCGAACTCGACAAGACTGATACCGACGCGGGCAAGACCGAAGCGGGCGAGGATTTCCGCAAAATCAACCCGAACGGTTATGTTCCGGCTCTGGTCACAGACGGCGGTGAGATTATCACCGAAAACCCTGCCGTGCTGCAGTATCTCGCCGATCAGACGCCCGATGCCAAGCTTGCGCCGCCGAACGGCACGCTGGAACGCACACGGCTTCAGGAAGCTCTTAACTTCGTAACGTCCGAATTGCATAAGTCCTTCAGACCGTTTTTTTCCGGAACCGTGCTCGATGCCGATGCAAAAGAACATGCTGAGGCCGGCGTTGGACTCCGCGTCGCCCATATCGAAAGAAGCCTAGCAGATGGCCGCGCCTATCTTCTCGGTGACACTTTCACCGTCGTCGATGCCTATGCGTTCGTCGTGCTCAACTGGGCAGGTTTCGTTGAGGTGAGTCTCGACGCGTGGCCAAAGACCAAAACCTATGTGGCTCGTGTCGCTGCCCGTCCTGCCGCCATCAAGGCAATGGTTACTGAAGGGCTCATTAAGCAGGAACAGGTGGCATGAGCGACTTTGCTGCCGTAACCGGCGTGCTGGAGACCTATTTCGACGGTCTCTATCACGCCGACACTGATAGGCTGGCCGTCGTGTTTCATCCGAAAGCGATCTACGCAACGGCGCACGAGGTGCCGTTGCTCTATCGCACGATGGATGAATATTTTCCGGTGGTGGAAAAGCGGGAATCCCCGGCGTCACGTGCTGAGCCCAGACGAGACGCAATCGATGCCATAGAGTTTGCGGGCGAGAGCACCGCTTTTGCCCGCGTTCGCTGCTCTATCGGCACGCGTGACTTCACCGACTTCTTGACTTTAGTGCAAACCGAGGGCGCGTGGCGCATCATGGCCAAGGTTTTCCAAGTCACCGAGCGCGAGTCCTGAAAGGAAATACCATGCCTTACGTTAACATCAAGGTGACGCGTGAAGGCGTCACTGCCGATCAAAAGGCCGAGTTGATCCGCGGCGTTACTGACTTGCTGGTTCAGGTTCTCAACAAGGCTCCAGCGACGACGTTTGTCGTGATTGACGAGGTTGCGCTTGAGGATTGGGGGATAGGCGGCCTGCTGGTCGAAGAATACCGGCGAACGGCGGTGAGGTGAGATATGTCCATTCACACACCTCTTTGTGAACTGTTCGGCATCGAATATCCCGTTCTTCTGGCGCCGATGGCGCAGGTCAGCGGGGGTGCACTTGCGGCAGCAGTAAGCCGTGCGGGTGGTTTGGGTCTTATCGGCGGTGGTTACGGTGACGCAGACTGGCTAGAACGGGAGTTCGACGCTGCGGGTAATGCGCGGATCGGGGTGGGCTTTATCACGTGGTCTCTGGCACGTCAGCCTCATCTGCTCGATCTTGTCCTCGACCGTGCGCCCGCCGCGCTGATGCTCTCGTTTGGTGATTTTCAACCGTTTCTCCCCATTATTAGGGACGGACAGACGAAACTAATCGTTCAGGTGCAGACGTTGGACCAAGCGCGCGAAGCTGTGGACGCTGGAGTCGATGCCATTGTGGCACAGGGCACCGAGGCGGGCGGACACGGCGGCACCAGAGCGACACTGCCTTTCGTTCCGGCGGTGGTCGATATCGCGAAGGAAATACCGGTGATAGCGGCAGGAGGCATCGCCGATGGGCGTGGTTTGGCCGCGGCTCTGGCGCTCGGGGGCTCGGGCGTGTTGTGCGGAACCAGCTTCTTTGCCAGCGACGAATCCCTCGCCAGCGATAATGCCAAACAAACCGCCGTCAGCAGTTCCGGTGATGACACCGAGCGCAGTTCCGTATTCGATTTGGCGCGCGGTCTCAATTGGCCGCCCGACTGGAACAACCGCGCTATGCGCAATTCCTTCACCCGGCGATGGAGTGAGGACATCGAAGGCCTCGGGCAAAACCTCGCTGAGGAGCAAGCTCGTTTTAAAGCCGCTTGCGCTGCGGATGACACAGATATTGCAGCCGTGATCGTCGGGGAGGCAGCCGATCTCATCCGGGTTATCGAACCTGCGCAAGCCACGCTTCACAGAATGATTTTGCAGGCTGAAGATCGTTTGCGGCGCATCAGCAGAATTGTTGAACCCACTAGCAAAGGATAGCTACGATGAAGAAAATCAAAGGGAAATGCCTTTGCGGCGGGGTCTCGTTCGAGGTTGTCAATGCCTTCGATAAGCTGTTCTTCTGCAGCTGTGAGCAGTGCCGCCAGATCACCGGGTCGGCGTTCGCATCGAATCTTTTTGTGGCAGCGGGTGGGTTCTTGTGGCTCGACGGCGCTGAGGATATCGTCAACTATCAGGTGCCGGGGCGGGATGTCTCCAAGTCGTTCTGCCGGGTCTGCGGCTCCGGTGTACCCTGGGCCAGCGCCGACGGATCGAAGGTGATCATTCCAGCGGGTTGTCTGAGCGGAGAGCCAGAAGTTTCCGAAAGGATTAGAATATTTGCCGCTGAACAACCTTCATGGGCATTGGGTTTCGAGCAGGTCAACTCACATGCAGGGTTTCCGGGCTAGAATTGGCGGGTAGTCTTGGTCTGGTTGTGGGTTCGTATGAGAAAGAGTGGTGGTGGACGCAGTCTGGAGCGAACCCGTCTCTGTTGGATTTCCCTGTTAAGCAGGGAAATTATAGGGAAATTTTTCGATTTCGATAGTAAGTTGCCCAAAACGAATGTCGGGAACGTACGTATTGCGCGCCCTGAAAGCCAAATTCCCTAAACGATTAACAGGGAAATTAAATCGGGTTATCAGGGAAGGTATTTTCAAGAACAGAGATCAAAAAAATTGATACATGCATTTCGCATAGTTTCCGGTGTCGCCCGTTGCCATATAACAGTCCTCATGAACTTGTGAACCGAAAGTCGTCAGACATCAGGTGGAAATTTCCACCGCTACTCCTTTAAGGATTCCAGAGCAGGCACGATTGCAATGCCAATGCTGTTGTTTTGAATAATCTGCGTTGCAACATGTATTGCGATCAGATGATAAGACTCACCATTCCTTGTGAGGAAAGGCGATCCTGAATCGCCCTTTACAGCATCGCAATTGTGAAAAATTATACCATCTCGATTCGAACTCCCCGTAAACGAGCAGCTCTCATCCAACGTCAGTATATGCGCCTTGTCTTGGCTATATCCGGCTTGAAGTATTTTCTGCATATCAGCAATCAAACCAAAAGGCTGCCCTTGGACTGGGATTGCGCCTGTCAGAGCGCTGATGTCCTTCGTAAGGGTCAACAGAGCCCAATCATGTTCGGCCCCCTGTAATCGTGCAGGCTGCCCTCCTTGGTACGCATCATCTACGGCGAAAGACTCCACGCCTGATGCCACGACGTATTCCCCCAATTGATAACCTGCCACAAAATGCAAGGATTGCGCTGGCAGCCAATTCAGCGTCCGCTTGTTCCACAGGCAATGCGCTGCCGTCAGGACAGTGCGTTGTCCGATCATTGTCCCGGTACAAAATCCACCAATTCGCTTGTTCACCCGACCGATAGCACTCCACGGATACTCTGACGTCCGGACCAGTTGCCGGTCGTCCTCACCCTTGATCCCTTCCAGAGTCTGGGCTGAAGCCGAAAGCCCTCCAACTGGAAACAAAAGAAAAAGGGCTGCCAAAACCTTCACTGGCCCGTATGTGCCCCGTATCATTGTTCACGCATTCCCCTTGAAAAACTGCGGATCAGAGGTTGCATCAGGTATTCAATCGCTGTGCGCTCTCCTGTGACGATCATGACTTCAGCCTGCATGCCGGGATAGAGTTCAAATTCTTCAACAGCGCGGCCGCTTTCTTCTGTGAGCAGGACGGTCGCAAGGTAAAAGATCGCCCCCGTCTGCTCGTCCGTCAGGCGATCAGCCGAGACCGACTCGACGATACCTTCAAGTGGTTTCGTCGTGCGCTGGCTAAAGGCTGTCAGGCGCACTTGCGCTGCCAGACCGGGGCGAACAACGTCAATATCCTCAGGTGCTACCTGAGCCTCAATAAGAAGCCTGTCGCCGCTGGGCACGATGTCCAGCAATGGCTGACCCGGAGAGATGACGGCACCCGATGTATGGATTTGCAAATCAACCACTGTACCGGCAAGCGGTGAACGTATCTCTATTCTATGCAGAACATCTTCTGCTGCATGCTCACGTTCCTGAAAATCAAAGAGCTCTGACTGTGCCTCGCGAAGCTCCTGCACCACCTCGTTGATGAGCGTTGTCCTTAGCTCACTGATGCGTAATCGAGATTCACCAATATTTTGTTCAGCACGTGCAATTAGCGCCAGGCTCTGAGCGCGATCGCCTTCTATACCGGCCCTCTCACGTTTTAAGGCCAGCAGACGTGGCTTTCGCGCGAGCCCCTCTTTAACCAGTTCTTCGACATCGAGCAGTTCTTCTTTAATCAAGGATATCTGTGTCTCTTGAGATTTAACTTCTTGTTTTAGTCCCAGTATTTCCGAACGGAATTGGGCTATGCGCTGTTCCAGAATGGCCGTTTGCCCGGAAATCGAGGCGCGACGCGCAACGAAAATACGCTGCTGCCCTTCCAATGCTTCCCGTACATTTGCGTCGCTCATTTGATCGCGTAGTTCCAATGGAAAAGTAATGCTATCCAAATCGTCTCGCTCAGCAAGTAGCCGGGCCTTCAGAGACTTTGATGCAAGAAGACGTCCCTTCAGCAACTCTAGGGTTGCACGTGCCTGCGTCTCGTCCAGGCGAAACATAACTTGCCCTGCAGCTACCTTATCACCATCGCGGATCAGGATTTCACTGACGATACCCCCTTCCAGATGCTGAACCGTCTTACGGTTGCTTTCGACACGGACGAAGCCCGGTGCCATTGCCGCACTGTTAAGAGGTGCCAACGCCGCCCATGTGCCAATCACGCCGAAAAATAGTAAAATAATAGATAGACCAATGTATAGCGGCCCACGCAGAACGGGAGTTTCGCCTGCCGCCGTTGAGTCTGGAACGGCAATGGCGCGCCCCTCTACAGCAAGTTCCGCAGGCACCTGCTTAGGTTCAATTTTTGCAATGGGCTGACTATCAGCAGATTCTGGCATGCTCTTTACTCCGCAGCCTTCTTCTTGGCGCTGGCCTTTGTGGATTTACCGGACGCTGGTTTCTTTCCAGTCAGCTTCTTTTTAGGGGAGTTCTCTTTCACTTCCATCGATTTTACAGGGCGCGAAACATGGAATGACATGCTCGTATTGATGGGCTTCATTGCTGGTTTTGCTATCGCTTCCGGCGTTGTTACAGAACGCTCTGTTAAAGAAGGCCCTGTCATTGGCGCGGCCGATTCCGATGCGTGATCATCGGCTGCTTTTCCCGTCTTCAGATCTTTCGGGGCATCCGCAGCGCCCCCTTCTTCTTGTTCCTTGTTTCGCGGCGGCATAATCTGCGGCACGACCTGATCGGGACGACCAAACATATGCACGGTACCATCCTTCAGGATCAGTACCTTGGTCACCCGCTGCATGACATTGGGTCGATGCGCGATCACGACGACAGTAACCTCGCTCGCGCGAAGCCGGTCTATAGCACTCAGAAGCGCCTGCTCTCCATCGGAATCCAGGTTCGCGTTGGGTTCGTCGAGAACAACAAACTTCGGCGCGCCATAAACGGCACGTGCAAGCCCTATACGCTGGCGCTGACCACCGGAAAGCGCCATGCCACCTTCACCGATTGGCGTATCGTAACCCTTGGCCATGCCGAGCACCATGTCGTGCACACCGGCGAGTTGCGCCGCAGCAATAACAGCCTCTGGTTCTCCTTCGCCCATGCGGGCGATGTTTTCCTTTACCGTGCCATCAAACAATTCCACATCCTGTGGCAGGTAACCGATATGCCGCCCAAGGTCTCTCTTGTCCCATTCCGAGACGTCCATGGCGTCGAGTCGGACGAAACCGCGCCGGGGCTTCAGGTTGCCGATCAGAATACGCGCCAGCGTTGTCTTTCCAGCTGCCGTCGGACCCACAAGGCCGAGCACATCACCTGGTTCCAACTCAAAGGTGATGTTGCGAAGCAGTGGTTCAGACGAACCTTCAAACAGATATGCGATGCCCTGCACGTCGAGTTTCCCTTTCGGGGTCGGCAAGGGCATTCCATCATCATGAATAGGGGCAGCAGCAAGCGCGGCCTTTACCCGACCATAGGCCGTGCGAGCACCAACGACGCTCTTCCATGAACCAATGGCCTGTTCCACAGGTGCCAGCGCGCGTCCCATGATGATGGAACCCGCAATCATCCCGCCCGGGGTCAATTCACCTTCGATCACCAACCAGGCGCCGATTGTCATGACGCCGACCTGCAAGCAAAAGCGCATGAACTTTGATGCAGACGAAACAGCAATGCCACGGCTGCTTGCCTGGGTCTGAAAATCAAGCGCAATGGCATTTTCACGTTGCCAGCGGGCGGTGACATTCTCCATCATGCCCATGCCGCTGACCACGTCAGCATTGCGCGCGGCGGCCTCTGCACGGCGCAATGCCAGGTTCGTGGCACCACTGGCCTGGGCGAGAAGCTTGCGGGTGCCAAGCTCATTAAGCAAAGCCATTGCAAACAGTATCACGGCGCCGACAGTCGCCAACCAACCCATCAGGGGGTGCAGCAGGAACATCACTGCTAGAAACAAGGGGGCCCATGGCGCATCAAGAAGCGGAAATATAGACGGTCCTGAGAGAAACGTGCGTACCGTACCGAGATCGCGCAGGCCCTGCACGCTGGCCCCAGCACCATGGCTAAGCCCTTTCAGAACGCCAGCGCCGAAAATATCTCCGCCGATACGCCTGTCAATCCATGACCCGATACGCAGCAGCACAACACCGCGCACAGTATCGAGCAGGCCATGAACGCCGAGCGCCACGACAGCAATGAGAAGCAGCAGCACGAGAGTTTCCGTACTACGACTGGTCAACACCCGGTCGAACACTTGAAGCATGTATAGGGGAGCCGTTAGCATCAGAAGATTGATGCCAAGGCTGAACAACACCACGGCGAAGAAGCCCTTTGAGCAGGCACCGAGTACATCTCGCAAGTCGGTCTTCAGGCCTGTCATACCCGGATCCCCCAACTTTTTAGCGATACACTCCTTGGCATTCGCTCACCAAAGCGAGCACGCTAACTTATTGATTTAGCAATCGTATCAGAAAAATTTTAGTCATGCGAGATAAAGCCTTGCACTCTTTAGGTGCTGTGACTGCCATTAAATTTCATTTCATAAAGGGAAATCTGAATGTACATGCCGCGCTACGTTGCACGACGCTGCTCTGAGCAGAAAACCTGAATGCCAACAGCACACAATGGTACGGTAGCATTCAGCATTGTCACCAACATGTTGCACACAGCCCCTGCGGACTGCGTGCAATATTGATGGTCTTCAGCACCTAAGCGAATGTAAAGTCGTCGGTGTGCAACAGGGAGGGATCGCTGACCCCCAGCAATGTTACGCTGTCATCAACGTCGAGTTGGATCACCATATCCGCACCCGTATCGGTCGTCACCGTCTGTACCGCGGCAAGATCAGCAAAGCCGAAGTCCGAAATATCGAGGATATCATCCGAACCAGCACCGGCCTGGAAGTCGACAACCGTGTCGTTGCCACCACCGTCGGTAAAGACGAACAGATCGTCACCTGCGCCGCCCGTCAAACTATCGTTCGACACGTCACCGATCACGACGTCATCACCCGCACCCGCCACGATGGTCGTGGTGTTGCCCTGGTGGACCTGCACCGTACCGGTGTCGGAGCCGCCATTGCCATCGGATACCGTAACGTCGAACTGCCCAATTGGTGCCTGACTGACACTGCCGTCACGGACCTGCCAAGCCCAAACGCCCGGCACGGCGAGGTTGCCGTTGGCATTTTCCAGATCAAGCATTGATGATTGGTTTCCTGACCCAGACAGTTCGGCATAATCTGTTCCGTTACCGGAACTCCAACCAGCGCGGGCCACCGTTCCGCCAAGACCGCCATAGCCACCGCTGGCGTCACCGGTCGTCCAGTTGATGTCTTCGTAGCGGAAGACGATATCAAAATCACCATTGCTACGATCATACAACTGCATCTGGAAGGCATTCAGAGGCGAGGAGTGTGAGTTATAATAGCCTACATCGTTCCACGTTACCGTCACGATATCATTAACCGTGTCCATATCGTAGTAGACGAGGTTGGTGCCGGTCGAATTACCGCCCGGCGTCGGTGTATTGGCGTGGCTACCTCGCGTGTCCACATCGGCGAAGAACGGCGCAATAATCGGATTGCCCGTCGAGCCCGTCAGCACAAACGGTGTATACGTATACTGTGAAGTGTTAAACGTGACATTGCCGTTATTGTTGACGTAAAAACCCGCATAATTAGTGCCAAAGAAGTCCAGCCCATCCTCGAAAACGCTCGAGAGATTAATGAAGGAAGTGCTGCCGTCATCATTGGCACCAAGTACGCCTTCGCCGAACCCGGCGGAGCCGCCCAACCCGTTGACCAAGCTGTTGCCAAGCGAAATCGGGCCGCCGGTCGCTGTGCTTTGCATTGTTACATTGATGTCGCCGACACCGGCAAGCGATGCCGTAACTGCGCCTGAAACATTAGAAAGCCCTGTGACTACATGGACATCACTTGTGTCAATATCTGCGGTTAGGGCCGCAATAGCACTTTGCGGCAACACGAACGTGTCGCCAGCCTGCACATTTGTATAGAGATGAACATCGTCCAGGCTTGGGGCATCATTAACGCCATTGACCTCGACGCTCACCGTTGCTGTGTCGAACCCGCCATGACCGTCAGAGACGGTGTAATCAAAGGTATCGACCAGAGACTCGCCAACGGCCAGTGCCTGTAAGGCAGCCGCAGATGTTGGATCGTAATGCAGCGTGCCATCGAGGTTCAGGCTAACTACAGCCCCATTGGCGCTCAACACATCGAACGCCGATACACTCAAGACATCAGTGGTATCAACATCTGTATCGTTGGCTAGTACATCAATGTCGATCGCCGTATCTTCGTCGGGGCCTGTATTGGCAACATAACCCAGAGCGTTACCGAACAACTCCATGTATTGGCCGCTTAATTGACCATAGTAGTCGTTCGGGAACAGCGAGATACCCACCACGCCGGAACCGTCGACTGCAACGAAGGGACTGCCAGTATTCCACGAAGCGACCAGTTGCGCGTCCGATGTCAGGTCAACCACATCGTGGTAATAGCCACCCACGCTTGTAATGGTGAAGGCACTATCCATGATCGCATGGCTGGCATCGTAACTACCGAGGGATACGTACGAATAATTACCCTGGTAATTTTCGAATGGCAGATAACCATCGCTCTCTAACCGGCCCCAATCCCCGCCGTAATAGTTCGCCTCGTTTTGCCAGATAAATGTCGCGGCAACAACGCCGCCACCGCCATCGACATAATCTGCCAGGAGATTGCCCATATATGTTGAGGAGGAATAACCATTCTGGTAGGCGAGAACTGCGTCATACTGATTCAACATAGCCAGGTTTTCGGAGCCATTCAGTACAGATACTGAATCAAAGATGCCCAACGCCAACAGATCATCGGCAACAAAACCGGCACCGCCAGTTCCATCGGAGGCACCAAATACAGCGATGTCGCCATAACTTGACCCGCCAGTAACAACGTCATCAACTGCTACCGGGCCATCATTCCGCCCGGCCACCGTGATGGTCAGGGTATTTTGCACATCTACATGGCCATCGTTGACGTTGTAGGTGAAGGTGACATCTTCCGTTTCGCCCACCGCCAGGTGGTCAAACTGTCCCGCTGGCACCAACGTAAAAGTGCTGCCAGCCAAGGTGTAAGCCGCCGTAGTTCCGGTGGTCTGTATCACCGAGTTAATGCTCAGCACATCATTGATATCAACATCGGATGCCGTTCCCAAAAGGTCGACCTCAACCACGCTTGTGCCGAATTCATTCAGGGTGTCGGCAAGGAAGCCCTCACGTTGACTTGCAGCCAAATGGTTGATGTCGAACCCCCATGTGGCTGCAGTAAAGGTCTCCGTCGCATTGATGGCGGCGATATCAGCAGCCCCTCCCCAACTGTCCAGGGTCATCAGCGTCTCGGTCGCCGCCGAGGCGTCGAAGGCGCTCATCATGTTGCCCCAATTACCGCCAGACCAATACTCCAGCGAGTAAGAGCCACCCGGGCCAGTGGCCGTGGAGCCGGTATAAGGCATATTGTATTGGTAGTTGGTCAGCCCGAGATAGCCCTGAATGAAACTGTGTGCCTGAGTCTCTTCATAAAGACTATGACCGCCTGCATAGAGCAGATTACCACCACCATCCAGATAACTGGAAAGCGTGCTGACATTGGCAGTGGTCAGGTTTGTATAAGCTTGATCGCCAATAGACCAAAGCACCAGATCGTAATCATTCAAGTTCGACGCGGGATTTCCATAAAAACTTAGCGCCTCGTAATCAATCGAATAGCCAAGATTGCCAAGATGGGTCAGCCATGTGCCCTGGCCGTTCAATCCTCCGTCATCATCAACAAAAAGAATCGATTGGACATTGCCGCTTGCATCTTCGTTTGTACTAACCGCAATCGCCGTAACCACTGGCACATCGTTCGTGCCGGTTAGCGTCAGCTCGACGATCTCGGTATCAATGCCACCATGGCCATCATCAACTGCCACTTCATAGTGTTGCGTCAAAATCTGTCCGGCCGCGAGGAAGTCCAGATCGGCATCAGGCACATTGAAGGTCCAGCCGATGCTGCCCGCGCCATCACCCGTCGATGGGTCGGTTAGGCTAGCCGCAAATGTACCCAGATAGCCCGCATCCTGCGCCGTCGCGGTAATCGTATGTGTGTCGCTCAAGTCAACATCGACAAACGCGATGCTACCACCGGCCAAATGCGTATCGGTGTTTTCGCCCGCCGCATTGTCGGCGATCTCGGTGATCCCGGCGGTGTTATCTGCCACACCGATCACCGGCGCGTCGTTGGCGCCGGTTATCGTGATGGTAACGACGGCCTGGTCGGTGTCGCCGTCGGCGTCTTCAACTTCATAGGTGAAGCTGACGAGTGCCGTCTCATCCACGGCAAGATAATCGAACGCCGTTCCCGGATCATAGTCGAAGCTGCCATCGGCATTAAGGGTCAGGTTACCAGCGGCGACATCATTGATCAGGCGCACTTCGCGCACCAGATCAGGCACATCATCGTTGCCTAGAACATTTCCGGACAGGGAAGTGTCTTCATCCGTTTCAACTACGTCGTCCACGGCATCGACAAGCTCATCTGTCGGATCAAGCTCAACGCCGTCGACCGTGACGCGCAGCGCCTCAAATTTGCGCACCGTCAGATCGAACGCTGTAAAGTGGAACTGATCATCGCCATGGTGATCATCACGGCCATGGTCATCATCATGGCCGTGTCCACCGCCATGCTCGTCATCGCCGCTATGGCCGCGCCCGTCACGGTTGTCATGGCGGTCGAGCCATTCAAGGAACTGCGCGATATCAGCCTGTACCTCAGGACGGAACCAATCGTCACGCGTCAATTCCAGCAGCAGGGTATCGTCGCCTGAACCACCATCATAAACATCATGCGTGCCGGTATTTGCTGCGGCGTTGTAGACAACGGTGTCGTCGCCCGAGCCGCCCTTGATACGGTCATTGCCGCCATTGTCGATGATTGTGTCATCGCCCTTGCCGCCATCTACCTTGTCATCGCCGGCACCGACGGTTATCTGGTCGTCACCCTTGCCGCCCTTGACATGGTTGTCGCCGTCGCCAGCATCGATAATGTCATCGCCCTTACCGCCATCAATGTGGTCATCACCAGCGCCAGATGTAATGACATCGTCGCCTTTGCCACCCTTGATACGGTTGTCACCGTCACCAGCATCAATGGTATCATCGCCTTTACCGCCATCGATGCGGTCATCGCCAGCGCCGGATGTAATGACATCGTCGCCCTTGCCGCCCTTGATACGGTTGTCGCCTTCGCCGGCATTGATAATATCATCACCCTTGCCGCCATCGATGCGGTCATCTTCGGGTGTACCGATCAGGATGTCGTTTCCGTCGGTTCCCCGGATCCGCGATCCGGAATGATGTGAATGACCGATGTGATGTGAATTGTCTGACATTGTCCGCCCCCGTTGGTTCGGGTCGGTTAGCCTGCCTAGCCACAGCCTTACTCGTCCGTTCTGGGCAATGATCTGCTCTTTCTGAACAGCGGACCAGGTTGCCAACGACCGAAAATTCGAAGCACGAAGTCTACACGAATTACGAGTATATTAACATCTAATAGTTGATTTATTTTTACACAGACCATTGCGATGGTGATCGCAAGTGCAGCCTACCAGCAACTGCGTTAACGCTAGCCACTCATCTATCCAGAGGGCAAATCAAAACACGGCCACAGTCGAGTTTGAATGGACTCATGCCAAAGGAGTCTGCAGGTCGCTCTAAACAGGACTATAACCAGAACAGATTCTACTTATGAACGAGGATGAATTAGGGGGCACGTCACGATGTTTGCAAATTGCTTTGATTGCGCTAGGTGGGGATGGGTTTTCTAGCCCATTGAAATAGTGGGGGAAAAGACAGGCCGCCGAATATAGCGGTTATGCGCTGATTATTCTACAGAATGCTCAGTTATCCATGTTTTGACCCATAGAATTAACTTTGCCGAATGTTTCGCTTAATTTGATTGCGTGCCATGGCGGAAAAGCTACTATTAAGTGCGATTTGGTCGCCGTCATTACTATGTGGGGCGGCGTACTGGGGGGCCTTGCCGGGGATTTGGGGGAATCCATGGTTTGCAAATGCCACGAGAATCCGGACGAGCCCAATAGTGTGGGCGGCTTTGACTTGTTTGCGGGCGTGCCTGATGACGTCTGCGAAGCACTGCATAGTCAGTGGTCTATACGGGCTTTCAGACCAGGCGAAACGGTCATCGAACGAGATCGTGCGGACACGGACATCTACTTTATCTTATCTGGTAATGTACATGTTCTTCTATTCACCGATACTGGCCGGTTTCTCTCCTTTGCATGCCTTGGCGCAGGTGAGTATTTTGGCGAACTCAGCGCGATAGATGGCGATCCACGCTCGGCAACTGTTGTCGCTAGAAAGCCGTGTGAGATCGCTTCTGTGCCCGCCGCACCCTTCATCGATATTGCCATGGCCCATCCGGAAATAGCGCTCAGGTTGCTCAAACGGCTGGCAGGTGTCGTCCGCATGGGCAATGAGCGAATTCTTGACATGAGTACGCTGAGTTCAAAACAGCGCGTTTGCCTCGAGCTCCTGCGCCTTTCCGAGCGCATACCCGAGGGAGGGGAGAGCTGGCATATTCACCCGCTGCCAACCCAGGAAACCATTGCAGGTGGTGCGAGTGTTACCCGCGAGACCGTCACGCGCGTTATGGCCGACTTGCGCAGGGAGGGTGTTGTCAGGCGGGACGCCCGCACCCTGTACATCGATTGCCGCACGGATCTCGAACGATATGCGACTTAGATATCATCAAGCAGTGAATTAACATCGAAAATACAATTAATTAGCACTAATCATAATGCTTTTACACGTTTTGTGACCGCCGTCACTATTCCGCATTATGTTTAGTTGATAGAATTCTGCATGCGGAGGCGACCCAACGGGCGCAGAACAAAGACCCGTATGTCGATAAAAGACAGAAAGCCAGTCCTCTGCACCTGAATGTATGAGGTGCGGGGTATGATTGCATTTTTGGGGAAGACCCAATCGGAACAATCGATCTGTATTGCGCGGGGCCTTGGCGTATTGATTGCGTCGGGTTGGGGCCCGCCAGTCGATAATGTCCAACAATCCAATTGTTTTTTATGACGAACGTTCGGTTGCTCGTGGGCGGCGTAACCGAAATCGTATGTGCAGAACGAATATCAGGGAGCGGCATGATGGCTAAAAAGGGCAAGGGTGAAAAGGTACGCGGAACGTGGGGTGACGACATCATCGTTACGGGTGAAACACCCGACCACATTCACGCGCATAACGGTGACGATGATGTCCTTGCCGGGGGTGGAGATGACAAGGTTCACGGCGGTAAGGGCGATGATTATATCGATGGGGGAGACGGATCAGATCACCTGCATGGCGGCAAAGGTGATGACGAGATTGAAGGCGGTGCGGGCAATGACCGTATTCATGGCGGGCGTGGTGACGATCAACTGACCGGCGGTGACGGCAATGATCGCATTAACGGGGGCTCTGGAGATGATGAGCTGTCTGGTGGTAGAGGAAATGACCGATTGGAAGGGAATTCCGGTGATGACGTTCTGGATGGTGGCGCAGGAAGCGACAGGGTAAAAGGCGGCTCTGGCGACGATACGGCCATATACAATGCAAGCGAGAATACCGATAGCGTGGATATCTATGACGGAGGGTCCGGCATCGATACTCTGCAACTCGATCTGACGAGTGAGGAATATGCGCGGGCCGATGTGCAGGCTGATATCCAGCGCTTCCTCGAATTTCTTGATGCCCATATCGACCCGCTGAGTGGCGAGGCGGACGGCGAGAGTTTCACATTCGAGGCCTTTGATCTGACGGTCCGTAAGTTTGAGCTCCTGTCCGTCCACGTTGATGGTGTAGAAGTGGACCCAACGGCATCGAATGCAAATCCTATCGCCAATGCGGACAGCGCAGCGACTGATGAGGACATGCCAGTCGTGATCCCTGCGGCGAACCTTATCCTGAATGACAACGATGCCGACGGTGATACGCTCGAGGTTACCTGGGTCGGCAACGCAATTAACGGCACCGTATCCTATGACGCTTTGAGCGGTGACATCACCTTTACGCCGGGAGAAAATTATGCCGGTCCTGCGGCATTCGATTATACTGTTTCAGACGGCAATGGCGGGAGCTCTACGGCGACAGTGACAGTCGACGTCGCTGCAGTCGCTGATACACCAAGCGTATCAGCGGTCAACGTTAGTGCCGATAGCCAAAATATTGTTTCACTCGATATATCTTCTGTATTGACCGATACAGATGGCTCGGAAAGTCTCTCCATCACCATTTCCGGCGTGCCTGCTAACTCAAGCCTGTCGAAGGGGGTGGAGGTTAGCAGTGGTACGTGGGCTCTCTCCGCGGACGACCTTGCTGGATTGACCCTGTCCCTGCCACTTGAGGTGACCAATGAAATCCAACTTGATGTTACGGCCACAGCGATTGAGGACTCCAACGGTGACTTCGCATCGAGCTCCACAACGTTCACCGTAACAGCCCGTCCGTCGACCGGTTCGACCATTGTTGGTGATATCGGAATCGGCACGCTGGTAGTTGACAGTTCCGTTGCCCCGACGGGGGACACGACCCTCGCAGGTACGATCGCTGGCGGCACATTGACATCGGACGGTGGTATTGTCGGCAACCAAACCGGTTCCGACGGTACGGCAGCGGTAGACGGCGGCACCTGGAATGTGGGTGCAGATAATCTTGTCGTCGGCAATGCTGGCACGGGCTACCTGATGGTTTCCGGTGGTGGCTCTGTGACGGTCGATAACGGTATCAGCAACATCAACACTTATGGTTCAGGCCGCGACTTACTGATCGGCGGCTCACCGACAGGTGTCGGGACGATGACAGTGACGGGTAGTGGTTCGATTCTGACCACCGTCGGTATCGACAATTCGATTAACGTGGGCGATGGCGGTGGCACCGGGACGTTAAATGTTGAGAACGGCGGCGAAGCCGAGACCATGTGGCTCCAGATCGCAAGCGAGGGGACTGGAACGGTGAACGTGTCGGGTAGCGGATCGACCCTGATCGTGTCGCCAGAACATGGCAGCTTCTCAGCACCGTATGACTATGAGGCTGGCTGGGTGACGCTTGCTCGCGGCACTGACAGCGACGGCACACTGAATATTGTCAACGGCGGACGTGTCGAGATCCGTGAGGGGGCTACTCAAAACACAGGTGGTACATTGCCCGGCATAAACGTCGGCCGCGATGGTGCAACCGGTAGAATTCTTGTCGATGGTGCGGGTTCGGTGCTGGCGATAACCCAGTCGGCACCAGATGATGGGCATGGCGGACCGCTTCTTCAGCTTGGCCGTGGTGGCAACGGTGGCGGCACTGGCGAGCTGACTGTCTCCAATGGCGGCGAAGTTAGTCTGTTGGGTGAGAGCAGCTGGATGAATATTGGCCGTAGCGAAGGCACAGGATCCATCAATTTGGAAACTGGCGGCACGCTCAACGTTGATGGTCTTGGCTCTTATGGCGGTATGAACCTCGGTAGAGGTGTGGGGGCTTCGGGTTCGATTTCCGTCAATGGCACGGGGTCGACGATGAACGTTCGCGGCAATGACGTGACAGTCAATGTTGGTCGTGAAGGGACGGGCGATCTAACAATCTCTGCCGGCGGTCAGGTCACGGTGGAAAACACCACCGTCGACAATACGAGCTGGAACTGGGCAGGTGTGGTCATTGGTCGGGGTGTGACAGGCATCGGCACGGCGACGGTAACGGGCGCGGGCTCATCGCTCATCACCGCGGGGTTCAACGGCGACGTGCGCGTCGGCAGGGAAGGCGGCTCCGGCACCTTGAATGTGCTCGATGGCGCAACAGTGGAAAGTATCGCATTCGTGGTCGGCCGCGATGCAGGCAGTGTCGGCGACGTTACGATCTCGGGCGCCGGATCGACGGTTATCGTTTCGCCTGAGCACGGTAATTTCAACGAGCCTTACGGCTACGAGGCCGGTTGGATGAACGTGGGCCGCGACGGTGGCACAGGCACCATCCGTATTCTCAATGGCGGCCGCCTTGAGGTTCGCGATGCACTGAATGAGGTGCCGGGTGAAGAAACATCCTCTGAATGGATCGACATCGGCCGCAATGGCAGTCAGGGCAGCGTTATCATCGATGGCGCAGGCTCGGTGTTCGCCATCACGCAGGAAGGGCCTCGGCCGACGGATGCCCCCTATGACGATGGGCCGACCCTAAGGGTCGGAAATCGGCCGGGCGGCGAAGGCAGCATTGATATTACCAACGATGGCGTGCTCGAACTCAATGGTGAGAATGCCTCGCTGCAGATTGGTATAGGATGGGGCGGTGACGGTGCAACGGGCCGGGTCAATGTCAATTCCGGCAGCCGTCTGACCCTGGATGGCCAGTCCGGATATGCGCGCTTGCAGCTGGCCCGCGGCAATGACGACACCAACTCTGGTGAGTTGCATGTCAGCGGCGAGGGTTCGGTCGCCGAAATCTCCGGTGCGTCGGTTAGCATTGAAACGGGCTTCAACAGCGCCATCACGATTTCAGACGGTGCGGATCTCACGATCAATGGCGGAAGTACCAACGAAGACTATGTAACTATCGGCGCGGGCTGGGGTGTACCCGACGGTGTCGGGACGGCTGATTTGACCATTGATGGCGTCGGGTCGACCCTTGATGCAACCGTCGGCAGCCTGCAACTCGGTAACGTTGGTGACGGTATGGTAGCCACCATGAGCGTCACCAATGGCGCTATTGCTAATATTACAACAACACGAACCTTTGACGATGGCTGGAACAGCATTGGAAATGGTGGTGCCACGGGTATCGTCAATGTCGATGGCGCCGGGTCATCCTTGACCATTGATGCTGCCGGCACGATGTATATCGGTAACGGCTGGATAGATAATCCTGGCGGAGGTGAGGCATTCGTGACCGCATCCAAAGGTGGCAACATCGATATCTCAGCCGATCACTGGTTTAGTATTGGTATGATCGATTTTAACACGGCATTTGGCGAAGGCCATATTACAGCAACGGGTGCCGGATCGAATATCACGTTCACCAATCTCGACCTTGATCCCAATGATGGGTATGGCTATGCCGTTTCTCTTCTGACTGAGAGTACAGTGACAGCCGAAAACGGAGGCGCGATCACCATCAACGGCGGGTTTAACGACTGGGATAGCAGTCATGAATCTACCTTGACTGTCGATTCCGATGCTTCCATGTCTGTTTCTGGCGATTTGGCGCTCAACAATTCCCGCATGGAGCTCGAGATCGGTGGTACGGGATCCGGTTCCTTCTCGCAGATCGATGTGGGTGGCAACCTCAATCTGAACAGTGGTATCGCTCACTTTACGTTCACGAATGGGTTTGCAGCGTCTACCGGGAATTCTTTCGATTTCATCAGCACAAACGGGTATGGCTGGGTCAACACACCAATGACTTCCTTTGCCCTCACCGGCGTGGCGGATGGCTTCCAGGCGTCACTCTCGGGTGGCAGCTATGGCGCAATTTTAACTGCGCTCAACAATGCCACAGCCGAAGCCGATACCACATTGTTGTTCGGATCGAGCCGGGATGACACGTTCGATTCCGGTGCAGGTAACGACGTGCTCGATGGCGGCGGGGGTAACGATTGGCTGAGCGGCGGCGACGGCAATGATACCTTCGTCTTCGGCGGCAATGATGGCAATGACACTTATACCGACTTCGACGTGTTGACTGATCTATTGGCACTTGAGGACGGCGCGGCGATCTCGTCCATTACGGACTCCGATGTAGATGGTGACGGCGTGCTGGATGCCGTGGTGGATCTCGGTCTGGACGGCTCCATAACGCTGCTCGGTGTTAACGGGGTCGATCAGAACGACCTGCTGATCTGATGGCTGCATTTGATTGAAGCAGCAAGCTGATGGCAAGGCATGAAATTCCGGAGGGTTACACGATTGGCCTGCTCGCGACGATGCCGCGTTCGGGCACGTGGTACAGTTTCTACTTCTTCGAGTTTCTCGATGTGTATCTATCGGGGCGCGACGTACTGAACACGCGCATGGATCTCGAAATCTACGACTCCCTGAAGTTGGGTAAGATCAACGTGCACGCCATATGCCCGGGTTTTGCAGAACATTTCGACGGGCCCTGCCGCCGAGCGTGGGACGACCTGGAATTCTATGTGTCGGGGTACAATTACGGGTACGATAAGTTCATCGGCGACAATATCAACGTCTTCTCACCGGTGAGCAATCCCGCCATCCGTATCATCTACCTTTTTCGCAACCCGCTTGATCAGGCTGTGTCCTATTTCCGCCACGCTCAAAACAACAAGAACGAGCAAAAGCGGGTCAGGGTGGGGGAGGACGGCGAGGAACGCGAGATCGCCGATTACAGGGATTTCCTGCGCGGGCCGGGCCTTGATTCTTACATCAAACAGTACGTCACCTTTCATGAGATGAACAAACTCTATCCCGGCAATATCCTGATGGTTCCCTATGAGCGTTTGATGCGTAACCCGGCCAAAATGTTCCGCCGCATGCTTAATTTTTGGAACTTTCGGATTGATTGTACGGACCGCATGGCGTGTTTCGAGCGCGCACTGAGGTCATGTGAACGCGACAGCCTGAAAAATGTTGAGGCTGCGTTGGGTGCCACCTTGGGGCGCGATCAGGTTGGGGACAATGAAACCCATATCCGTGGGGGAGAGTCCGGTAAGTGGCACCACCATTTTGATGACGATGATGTGGAATACGCACGGAACAGGCTGGCGCAGTTCGATATCAATCTTGGCAACTTCATATTGCAATAAATATTCGAACCTACGAACCGCTGATTAAGAGCTAGGAAAGGATTGGTGGTGGGTTCGAAAGAGATTGAGTGGTGGGCCCGGCAGGACTCGAACCTGCGACCAGACCGTTATGAGCGGCCGGCTCTAACCAGCTGAGCTACAGGCCCACCGAGGTCGCTGCCGTATTGCGGAGCGACCCTATAGAAAAGAGGCCGGGCTGTTTTGCACCGGCCTCTGTAACTTTTATCCGCCCCAGCCTCAGTAGTCGAGGAAGCTGCGAAGTTTGCGCGAGCGGCTCGGGTGCTTGAGCTTGCGGAGCGCCTTGGCTTCGATCTGACGTATTCGTTCACGCGTCACGCTGAACTGCTGGCCGACTTCTTCGAGCGTGTGATCGGTGTTCATACCGATACCGAAGCGCATGCGCAGCACACGTTCTTCACGCGGGGTCAGGCTGGCCAGCACGCGGGTCGTGGTCTCGCGCAGGTTGGCGTGGATCGCTGCATCAAGCGGCTGCACAGCGTTCTTGTCTTCGATGAAGTCGCCCAGATGGCTGTCTTCCTCGTCGCCGATCGGCGTTTCGAGGCTGATCGGTTCCTTGGCAATCTTCAGCACCTTGCGCACTTTTTCGAGCGGCATGGATAGCTTTTCGGCCAGTTCCTCGGGCGTCGGCTCGCGACCGATTTCATGCAACATCTGGCGGCTTGTACGCACCAGCTTGTTGATGGTCTCGATCATGTGCACCGGAATACGGATGGTGCGCGCCTGATCGGCGATGGAACGGGTGATGGCCTGACGGATCCACCACGTGGCATAGGTCGAGAACTTGTAACCGCGACGGTATTCAAACTTGTCGACCGCCTTCATCAGGCCAATGTTGCCTTCCTGAATCAGGTCGAGGAACTGCAGGCCACGGTTGGTGTATTTTTTGGCGATGGAGATCACGAGACGCAGGTTGGCCTCGATCATTTCCTTCTTGGCCTTGGCGGCTTCACGTTCGCCTTTTTGTACGACACCGACGACACGGCGGAACTCGCTGATCGACAGACCGGCCTGTTGGGAAATTTCACCAACGGTGTCACGCAGGGCTTCGACGTCCTTGCCATACTTGGTGGCGAACTTTTCCCATGCCTTGGAGTTTTTGGTAACGCGCTTCAACCAGCCGGGATCAAGCTCATGGCCGAAGTAATTCTCAAGGAAGTCTTCGCGCTTCACGCGGCTTGAGGTGGCAAAGCGCATCAGCTTGCCTTCAAGGCCCATGAGCTGGCGATTAAAGCCATAGAGCTGATCAATCAACTGCTCGATACGCAGGTTGTTCAGATGCACGCCTTCCATCAGATCAATCAGCTCATGACGCAGCTTGTCATAGCGGCGCTCGGCGGCGGGTTTGACGTCTTCGCCCGATTGCAGGGTTTCCAGACGCTTGTCCTGCGCGCGGTGCAGCTTTTTGTAGGTCTTGGTGATCTGCTCAAAGGTCTCGAGCACTTCGGGCGTCAGCTTGGCTTCGAGCATGGCCAGCGACAGGTTAACTTCATCGCCATCCTCGTCGTCGTCATCATCGCCGTTGCTTTCGCCGTCGCCTTCAACGGCGGGCTTTTTATCGTCGTCGTCTGCCTCGGGGGCCTTGCTTTTCGCCTTGGGCTCTTCGGCTACAGCCGGCGCGGCCTCAGCGATAACCTCTTCGGCGTTCTGGGCGTTTTCTTCTTCATTGGTTATGCCGTTTTCGGCATTGACCGCAGCAATGGAATTATCAACAGCTGCGCTGGGGCCACCGCCATGGGTGGCTTCGAGATCGATGATGTCGCGCAACTGCATGCGCTCGTCGATCAGCGCGTCATGCCACTCAACAATGGCGCGGATGGTCAACGGGCTTTCCATCAGGCCGCCGATCATCATTTCACGGCCGGCCTCGATGCGCTTGGCAATGGCAATTTCGCCTTCGCGTGAGAGCAGCTCAACCGAGCCCATTTCGCGCAGGTACATGCGCACGGGATCGTCGGTGCGACCGACATCGGCCTCTGCCATGTTGCCTGCAGCAGATGTCTTGGCGGGCGCTTCGCTACCGTCGCTATCGTCGGTGGTCGTAGTAGATTCGCTTGCCGAGTCGTCTTTTTCTTCATTGTCGACGACATTAATGCCCATCTCAGAGAGCATGGCCATGGTGTCTTCGATCTGCTCGGAGGAAACCTCGTCAGGCGGAAGAGCCGCGTTCAGCTCGTCATAGGTGACGTAGCCGAGTTCCTTGCCCTGGGCGACCATCTTTTTGACAGATGCGCCAAGCGTGTCGAGCAAAGGGCTGTCCGGCTGATCTTCCGGGGTTTCGCGGGCTTGTGCTGCGGTCGCTGCTTTTGCCAACTTTATGTTCCCTGGTCGTTATATCTAAAATGCCCTGGGGGCGATTACGGGTGGCTCAGGCATCCCCGATGTGGACGGAGGACGCTTCGAGTTTCTGTTTCTGCAAAAGAAGCAACCGTTGCGAGTTTTCTTCGCTCTGGTCTTCCGAATACCTTTGCAGGGCATCGCGAATTTCTGAATCCAGGTTTTTGCCCTGCATCCGTGTAAACGTTTCTTCCCAGCCTATCAGGGCTTTGTTCGGCTCGATACCGGGCCGGGCGAAATATACGTCCTCGATTACACGGCTGCCCATCAGTCCATCGAGCGCGCCAGCAAAGCCGGTGTTCCTCAGATGGTCGGACAGGCCGTCAAATTCAAGGGACGAGTCTGTAGCGAGGGTCTTTAAGACCTCTTGGCGAAGATTGTCAAGCTTTTGGCCCGCTACTGTAAAGTCCAAAGCGCCCAAACGCTCGCCCACAGCGTCAAAAAGTGTGGGGTGGGAAATCAATGTGGCGAGCAGAATTTCGAGTTGTCGGGGCTCTGGTTTACGCGATTTTGCGCGTGCAGCGTCACCCGACACAATTTGTGGTGTGTCGTAGCCGCTGCCACCGTATTTGCTGCCTTGCTTGCCGCGCCCGCCAAAGCCGCCACGCGCCCCTGATCGGCCAGTATTTTGTTTTGTGTTACGATTGTTGCTCCAGCCTGAATCGCGTCCAGAATCGTAACCTGTGCCTTGCTGCGAATCTCTGCCCGAATCGCGGTTGTTATCGCGTTCGTCGATTTGTGGCGGCACCTGACCCTGCCAGATGCGCTCGTTAAAGAACGATGCGAAGTGGCTACGCACCGTGGGATCTTCGATGCGCCGCGCGTGCTCGCCCAGTTTCTGTTGTGCTGCCGCGCGGTCTTCTGGCGTGGTCGGTACCGTGCCGCCGGTTTCCATGCGCCAGATCATCTCCGACAGCGGCAGGGTGGTATTAAAGATATCTTGCATGGCCTCGCGGCCCTGACTGCGCACCAGTGTATCGGGGTCTTCGCCTGCGGGTAGTCCGGCAAAGCGCAGCCCGTAGCCTGATTTGAGCAATGGCAGGGCGCGTTCGGCGGCGCGTGCGGCGGCGCGTTGGCCCGCTTTATCGCCGTCAAAGCACAGCACCGGCTCGCGTACCACACGCCACAGCGCGCGCAGGTGGTCTTCGGTCAGCGCCGTGCCGAGCGGTGCGACGGCTTCATCAAAGCCCGCCATGTGCAGCGCGATGACGTCCATATAGCCTTCGGTGACGTACATGCGGCCTGATTTGCGCGCACCGGGCAGCGCCTGGCCCAGCC
Organism: uncultured Rhodospirillales bacterium; assembly: GCA_965602485.1. Classification (GTDB taxonomy): domain Bacteria; phylum Pseudomonadota; class Alphaproteobacteria; order Rhodospirillales; family Casp-alpha2; genus JABJOR01. The sequence goes on from CBFCYM010000002.1 coordinate 237,678, forward strand.
CGTAGAGCACCTGTCCTTTGTGAAAGATCGGTGTTTCGGGGGAGTTCAGGTACTTCGGTTCGCCCTCGCCCATGATGCGCCCACCAAATGCGATGACGTGCCCGCGCCGGTCCATGATGGGAAACATCACGCGGCCACGAAAGCGGTCATAGGGGGTGCGGTCGTCGCGCTCTTCGGGCGGGCGGATCAACATGCCGGTTTCAACCAGCATGTCTTCTTCGATGCCATCATGCATCAGCGCGTTTTTAAGGCCATTCCGCCCGTTCGGTGCAAAGCCCAGACGGAAGGCCGCGATGGTTTTATCATCCAGCCCGCGACCATGCAGGTAATCCAGCGCCTGTTTGCCCTCGGGCATGCGCAGGGCGCGCTCAAACCATGTACAGGCCGCCTCGGTGACATCTTCGAGCGAGCGGCGGCGCTCGGTGCGCTGGCGTTCTTCCGGGCTGTCCTGGGGCACTTCCATGCCCGCATCAACGGCCAGCCGTTCAACGGTTTCGGGAAAATTCAAACCCTCGGTCTTCATGACGAAGTCGTACACGCTGCCGTGCTCGCCACAGCCGAAGCAATGGTAGAAGCCCTTTTCGTCGTTGACCGTGAACGAGGGGGTCTTTTCCTTGTGGAATGGGCACAGGCCATGAAACTCGCGGCCCTTCTTGACCAGCCTGACGCGCCGCCCGACGCTATCTGACAGCACGCTGCGCGTGCGGAGCTCTTCAAGGAATTGAGGGGAAAAGGCCATTCATACTCACCCGGTCGCGCAGCGCATCATGCTGCGCGGAACGTTATTTCGCGTTGCTATAGTTATAGTGCCATAAAGCGGCATGTGGTGCGCAAAGTATTCGCACCTGCGCACTTTCAATACCGTGGATATACCGTGGTTATCCGCAGAGTTATCAACGGGCCGGAGGCTATAGCATGATTACGCCAGCGTTTCCTTGACGATCTTGCCGGCCTTGCCGAAATCCATTTGTCCGGCGTACTGGCCTTTCAGTGCGCCCATGACCTTGCCCATGTCCTTGATGCTCTCGGCACCAACCTCGGCAATGACGGCTTTGACAGCTGCGCTGATTTCATCGTCGCCCAGTTGCTGGGGCAGGAAGCCGGTGATGATCTCGATCTCGGCTTGTTCCTCGGCGGCCAGTTCGGGGCGGTCACCTTTATTATACATCTCGATGGAATCGTTGCGCTGCTTGATCATGGATTGCAGCATACCAAGGATTTCATCGTCGCTAATGGTATCAGAGCCACCGGCGGTTCGCGCAGCAATGTCGCGGTCCTTGAGCGCGGCTAGAATCAACCGCAGTGTACGAAGGCAAACCGCATCTTTGCTCTTCATCGCTTCTTTCAGGGCATCGTTCATGCGCTGGCGCAACATGGGGGGACTCCGGCAATATGATCAGAAGGCCGGGACACTAGCGTAAAGATAATCAAAAGGCAACCGATGCGTGAAAGCTAACGTATTGAAATCATTGAATTTTCTTAAAAAATGGAGTCTTGACCTTGGGCGCTTCATTGCTTAAAACCACGTCCGAGCAGCCGGTTTCCGGCGATTTTAACGCCCCAGAGGTGTTCCATTGATGAATGAAACGACCGACTCGCCCGTGATGGCTTCGGCGGACAAGCGTCCTCCTGAAGCTGATGCGGCGTTGGTGCTCGCTGACGGCACCGTTTTCTGGGGCCACGGCGCAGGCGCTGCTGGCTCCGATGTGGGCGAGGTTTGCTTCAATACCTCGCTGACCGGATATCAGGAAATCCTCACCGATCCGAGCTACGCCGGACAGATTATCAATTTCACGTTCCCCCATATCGGCAACGTCGGGACCAATCCCGAAGATACCGAAACGGTAACGCCCGCTACGCGCGGCTGCGTACTGCGCATGGATATTACCGATCCGGCCAATTGGCGCGCGGCACAGCATCTTGATGCGTGGCTGAAATCACATGACCTGCAAGCGGTCTGCGGTATCGATACCCGCCGCCTGACACGTCATATCCGTGACGGTGGCGCACCCAACGGTGTGGTTGTCTATGCACCGGGCGCGGGCGAAACCATCGATGTCGCTGCGTTGAGCAAACAGGCTACCGATTGGCCCGGTCTTGAGGGCATGGATCTGGCAAAGGACGTGTCGTGCACCCAGTCTTATGAATGGAACGAGACCGAATGGTCGCTTGAGCATGGTCACGGCAAACAGGACGACCCGCGCTTTCACGTTGTCGCGGTGGATTTTGGCGCCAAGCAGAACATTTTACGCTGCCTCGCCTCGGCAGGTTGCAAGGTCACGGTGGTGCCTGCCACTGCCACGGCCGAAGACATACTGGGCCGCAAGCCCGATGGTGTGTTCCTGTCCAATGGCCCCGGCGATCCGGCGGCGACCGGCGATTACGCCGTGCCGATGATCAAGGCGGTGATTGAATCGGGCACGCCGACGTTTGGTATTTGTCTGGGTCACCAGATGCTGGCGCTGGCCGTTGGTGCAAAGACCTACAAGATGCACATGGGCCACCGTGGCGCGAACCAGCCGGTCAAGGATCTGGAAACCGGCAAGGTCGAGATCACCAGCCAGAACCACGGCTTCTGCGTTGATATCAACTCGCTGCCTGACGATGCCATGATGAGCCATATTTCACTGTTCGACGGCACGCTGGAAGGCATCCGCCTGTCTGGCAAGCCGGTATTTTCCGTACAGTATCACCCCGAAGCCTCGCCCGGCCCGCACGATAGCCACTACCTGTTCAAGCGGTTCGTGGAGTTGATGGAGGCGAAGGCGTAGCCCATGCCCAAACGTACAGACATCAAAAGCATCATGATCATTGGTGCCGGACCGATTGTGATCGGTCAGGCCTGTGAGTTCGATTATTCCGGCACCCAGGCCTGCCGCGCGCTGCGCGAAGAGGGCTACCGGGTCATTCTGGTGAACTCCAACCCCGCCACCATCATGACCGACCCGTCGACAGCCGACGCCACCTATATCGAGCCCATCACACCCGAGATCGTTGAGGCCATCATCGCCAAGGAACGCCCCGACGCCATCCTGCCCACCATGGGCGGGCAGACCGGTTTGAACACCGGCATGGCGCTGGCCGAAAACGGCGTGCTGGAAAAGTACGGCTGCGAGCTGATCGGTGCCGACGCCGTGGTCATCGACAAGGCCGAAGACCGCGAGAAATTCCGCGATGCCATGACCAAGATCGGCCTTAACACGCCGAAAAGTGTGCTGGTCCAGACCATGGAAGAAGCCACGGCGGCCATGGCCGAGATCGGCCTGCCAGCCATCCTGCGCCCGTCGTTCACCATGGGCGGCATTGGTGGTGGCATTGCCTATAACGCCGAAGAGTTCGCCGACATCGTCAAGGGCGGGCTTGATGCTTCGCCGGTGACACAAGTACTGGTCGAGCAGTCCGTGCTCGGCTGGAAAGAATACGAGATGGAGGTCGTGCGCGACAAAGCCGACAACTGCATCATCATCTGCTCCATCGAAAACATCGACCCCATGGGCGTGCACACCGGTGATTCCATCACCGTGGCCCCGGCGCTGACGCTGAGTGACAAAGAATACCAGATCATGCGCGATGCCTCGATTGCGGTGCTGCGTGAAATCGGCGTCGAAACCGGCGGCTCGAACGTGCAGTTCGCGGTCAACCCGGCGAACGGCGAGCTGATCGTCATCGAGATGAACCCGCGTGTGTCGCGCTCTTCGGCGCTGGCATCGAAAGCCACCGGCTTCCCCATCGCCAAGATCGCCGCGAAGCTGGCGGTTGGTTACACGCTTGATGAGCTCGACAACGACATCACCGGCGGTCTGACCCCGGCGTCGTTCGAGCCGACCATCGATTACGTGGTGACCAAGATACCGCGCTTTACGTTTGAAAAATTCCCCGGTGCCGAGCCGCTGCTGACCACGGCCATGAAGTCCGTTGGCGAAGCCATGTCCATCGGTCGCTCGTTTCAGGAATCCCTGCAAAAGGGCCTGCGCTCCATGGAAATCGGTCTTACGGGCCTGAACGAAATGGACTTCGATGGGGCCGATGGCAGCGATCCGGACGCCGTGCGTGCCATGTTGTCACAGCCTCGCCCCGACCGTTTGCTGGTCATCGCCCAGGCCTTTCGCGCCGGGCTGTCGTCCGAAGTCATTCATGCTGCGAGCAAGTACGACCCGTGGTTCCTTGACCAGATTGAAGGCCTTGTGCGCGCCGAAGACGCCGTGCGTCGTGATGGTCTGCCGAGCGATGGTGTTGGCTGGATGAAGCTCAAGCGTATGGGCTTTTCCGATCCACGCATTGCCGAACTGGCTGGCAGCACATCAAGCGCCGTGGCCGATGCGCGCCGCGCCGTTGGTGTGCGCCCGGTCTATAAGCGCGTTGATACCTGCGCCGGGGAATTTGCCACGCAGACCAGCTATATGTATTCGACCTACGAGGGTGACGGTATCAACCCGGCAGAAGACGAAGCCGATCCCAGTGATCGCCGCAAGGTCGTCATTCTGGGTGGTGGTCCGAACCGTATCGGTCAGGGCATCGAGTTTGATTACTGCTGTGTCCATGCCGCCTATGCGCTGTCGGAAGCGGGCTATGAAACCATCATGGTCAATTGTAATCCCGAAACCGTTTCGACCGATTACGATACCTCTGACCGGCTGTATTTCGAACCGTTGACCGAGGAAGACGTCATCGAACTGATCCGCACCGAGCAGCAAAACGGTGAGGTCATGGGCGTTATCGTACAGCTTGGCGGACAGACACCGTTGAAGCTGAGCCATGCGCTCGAAGCCGCCGGCATTCCCATCCTTGGCACTTCGCCCGACGCTATTGATCTGGCCGAGGACCGCGAGCGTTTTCAAACGCTGTTGCAGTCGCTTGATCTGAAACAGCCCGCCAATGGCATTGCGCGCTCGGTGGACGAAGCCGTTCAGGTCGCTGAAAATATCGGTTATCCGCTGGTCATGCGGCCATCCTATGTGCTCGGTGGCCGGGCCATGGAAATCGTGCACGATCATGCCAACCTGCTGCGCTATATGCACACTGCCGTGCAGGTTTCAGGCGACAGCCCGGTGTTGCTGGACTCGTACCTGCAAAACGCCACCGAGGTCGATGTGGACGCCATATCGGACGGTACAGACGTCTTTATCGCCGGCATCATGGAGCACATTGAGGAAGCCGGTATCCACTCCGGGGATTCCGCCTGTTCGCTGCCACCCCATAGCCTGAGCGAAGCCATCCTTGCCGATCTGCGCCGCCAGACCGAACAACTGGCCCATGCGCTGAACGTTGTCGGGCTGATGAATATCCAGTTCGCCATCAAGGGCGACGTGATTTACCTGCTTGAGGTCAATCCGCGTGCCTCGCGCACCGTACCGTTTGTCGCCAAGGCCACCGGCTGCCCGGTTGCCAAGATCGCCGCGCGCGTGATGGCCGGTGAGAAACTGTCTGATTTCAATCTCGATGCCTTGCCCAAGCTCGAGCACACGGCGGTCAAGGAAGCGGTGTTCCCGTTCAAGCGTTTCCCCGGCGTTGATATTATTCTTGGCCCGGAAATGAAGTCGACCGGCGAGGTCATGGGTATTGATCGCGATTTCCCCAAGGCGTTCGCCAAGTCACAGCTTGGCGCGGGCATGGACCTGCCAACGCAAGGGGCGGTGTTTGTCTCGGTCAAGGAGCACGACAAGCCAATGGTGGTCGATATCGCACGCCGCCTGATGGCGCAGGGCTTCAAGCTGATCGCGACGGCTGGCACGCAGAGCTACCTGAGCGAACAGGGTCTCGACGTGGCGCGCGTCAACAAGGTGCTTGAAGGTCGGCCACACTGCGTCGATGCATTGATCAACGGCGAAGTGCAGATGGTCATCAATACGACCGAGGGCGCTCAGGCTATCGCGGACAGCTTTTCCATCCGTCGCATGGCGTTGACCCACAACGTGGCGCATTACACGACCATGACGGCGGCCAGTGCGGCTGTCGGGGCTATTGAGGCATTGAATGCCGGGGCCCTTGATGTCGCGCCGCTACAGTCGTACTTTAAAGACACGTTTTAAACATAGACCCCAACCAATGGTCACGAGTTTGCCGGTTATCCCACAATGGCGGGGATGGCCGTGTTTTTTTTGATGCTTGCGCCAGCGAATGAGGAAATAGCGCCGTGGACAAGATTCCAATGACCGCAGAGGGCTTCGAGCGCCTTGAAGTGGAACTCAAGACTCTCAAGAGCACAGAGCGCCCCGCTGTTATCAAGGCGATTGCGTCTGCGCGTGAGCATGGCGATCTGAAAGAAAACGCCGAGTATCACGCTGCGCGCGAAAAGCAGAGCTTCATCGAGGGCCGCATTGCGGAACTTGAAGGTGTGATCGGCCACGTCGAGGTCATCGACATATCGGCCTTTTCGGGCACGGTGGCGCGCTTTGGTGCGCATGTCATGGTCTACGACGAAGAGGCTGATAGCGAGACCACCTATCATATTGTCGGTACGCACGAAGCCGATATTGCGCTCAAGCGCCTGTCGGTCACCGCACCGCTGGCGCGCGCCCTGTTGGGCAAGACCATCGGTGACGTGGTCGAGGTCAAGACCCCGGGCGGCACCAAGGCTTATGAAATTTGTGATGTGAAATTCGGGTAATCAGAGGTCTGGCGTAAGGCCCTGAAAGCTTAGCTTGCAGAAACCGGTGGATGCCTGTTGATGACGATTTCAACAACGCGATAGACCCAATCGAGTTCACTGTCGTCTAACGTCGACAATAGATCGCACAGTTTGGTGTAGCTGCGTTGGCGCGTCTGTGAATCGCTATGGGGCACCAGATCGTCAATCATCAGTCCGGCAGGCGGCACTTTAAAAATTTGTGACAGCATTTCGATGGTGGCGAGCGATGGCGTGGCTTGCCCACGTTCGACCCGACCGATCATATCAAGTGACATGTTAACTTGCTCGGCTAACTCTGCCTGTGTCCAATGATGTTGTTTGCGTAAACGACGAACATGACGACCGATGACTTCAGCCAGAACTCCCAAGATAAATCCCCCAAGGCCTTCATGAATATATTATTATTGTCATGAAATAACCTTTGTTTGCATAGAAAGAAAAGGGACTAGTTTTCATTATTTGTGAAAAAAGAGACCAGAAATTGCACTAAGTACATAAAAAACTAGGTAAAAGTGAATTTTCCCGCAAGCACAATGCAAAATAGATTTATAGAATAGTTCTTATACTACTTTTGCGCCTCTTCTACTTAAGGGTTATAAATACAATGGTGTGCTGTCGCTGCATCATTTCCTTATTATCAGAATAATACACCGTCAATATAGTTTTATATGTAAGAGTATTTACGTGCGACGGGTGCTGCTGGAGCGCAGTACAGATCAGATTGCCGGTATTTCAAGACAGAGTGTCGGTGTCATCCACAGGCACGCCGGAAATATCCTTTTCGGTTCGGATGGTTTCAAGCGTTGATACCGTTTCCACATTATCGCTTGATGTCAGGCGCATGGTCAGGTCATCGCGGTGGGCCTTGTCGCGCGCCACCAGTTTGATCAGAAAGTCGCCGCCGCCTCGGATCATGTGGCATTCACGCACTTCGTCCCAGGTGCAGACGGATGCTTCAAATGCGCTCAGCACGGCCTGGGACTGGCTCGATAACCCAACCAGCGCGAAAAACATCTCTGTAAAGCCCAGCTTCCCGGCATCGATGGCGGCATGATAACCGTGAATATAGCCTTCGCGCTCCAGCGTGCGCACCCGGCGCAGGCAGGGCGGCGCAGAAATGTTGGCGTGGCGCGCCAGATCAACATTGGTCATACGCCCGTCTTCCTGCAGGCACTTCAGGATGATGAGGTCGATTCGGTCGAGTTTGTGGCGCTGCATGTCTGGGACGTTCCGGTATTGTGAAATGTTATGATTAGCGAAGCGGCGAATCGCGCAATTATATTACAAAACAGTTTCTGGTATTCCAAGTACTGATCCATCTGAAATGAACCGTGTTTTCGCACTGCGGACTTCAGCGAGTGCTTCTGCACGGCACCAACATCATGATGGCGGGGTAAAAGTCGCATTGTTTGCACAGAGTGTGCGTGGGCTACCTTGCGGCTGAACAGCATGCGCCGTATGTTAGCGCTAGCCGTGGGCGCATGATGTTGATGTGTGCGAGCCCGGTGAATTTTGATGTGTTACGGGAACAGAAAAGCCATGGGCGAGCGCCTCCACAGCAAGGTATTAATCATCGGATCGGGCGCAGCGGGATATACCGCTGCCATCTACGCTGCACGGGCCAATTTAAAGCCCCGGCTGGTCAAGGGTCTGCAACCCGGTGGGCAAATGACCATCACCACCGATGTAGAGAACTTCCCGGGCTTTGCCGAACCCATACAAGGCCCGTGGCTGATGGAGCAAATGGCGGCCCAGGCGCTGCATGTTGGCACCGAGATGGTTGAGGACACCATTGTCAGCGTCGATACATCAAAGCGCCCGTTCGAGGCCGTTGGTGACGGCGGCACGGTTTATACCGGTGACGCCCTGATTATCGCCACCGGCGCGACGGCGCGCTGGCTCGGGCTGGAAAGTGAACAGAAATTTCAGGGCTTCGGCGTATCGGCCTGTGCCACGTGTGATGGGTTCTTCTATCGCGACAAGCCGGTCTGCGTGATCGGCGGTGGTAATACGGCGGTCGAGGAAGCGCTCTATCTGACGAACTTCGCGTCCAAGGTCACGCTGGTGCACCGTCGCGGTGAATTGCGCGCGGAAAAGATTGCCCAGGATCGCCTGTTCGCCAATGACAAGGTTGATGTCATCTGGGACAGCGTTCTCGATGAAGTTGTCGGTCAGGACATGCCGCCGGGTGTTACGGCGGCGCGTCTGCGCAACGTCAAGACAGACGAAATATCGGAAATCACCGTTGACGGCGTATTCGTGGCGATTGGTCATGTGCCCAGCACGGAACTGTTTGCCGGACAGATCGATCTTGATGAAGAAGGCTACATTCTGACCGCACCTGATAGTACCGCAACCAATGTGCCCGGTGTGTTCGCCGCTGGTGATGTGCAGGACAAGATTTACCGCCAGGCCGTTACGGCTGCGGGTAGTGGTTGTATGAGCGCGCTGGAAGCTGAGCGTTATCTTGGTCATCTTGAAGTGTCAGCCGAACAGGCTGCAGAATAAAATGACCGAGTAGGCTGCGGAGTAAAACGACCGAACAGGCTGCGCAATAACCCATCCGGACTTTTCCGTGTGTGGGATCATTTAAGGAGACGGCTACGTCATGGATTGGGATAAGCTGAGAATATTCCACGCGGTGGCCGAAGCCGGTAGCTTCACCCATGCTGGTGACGCGCTTAATCTTAGCCAGTCAGCCGTCAGTCGTCAGATCAGCGCACTTGAAGAAAGCCTAAAGGTGCCGTTGTTCCACCGTCATGCGCGCGGTCTGCACCTGACAGAGCAGGGCGAACTTCTCTATACCACCGCACATGATGTGTTTTCCAAGCTGGCCATGGTGCAGGCCCAGATCAGCACAAATAAAGAGGTCCCCAGCGGACCGTTGAAGATTACCACCACGGTGGCATTTGGCTCGGTGTGGCTGACCTCGCGTATCAACGAGTTCATCGAGATGTATCCGGAAATTGATGTATCGCTCTACCTCGCTGACTCAGAGCTTGATCTATCCATGCGAGAGGCCGACGTGGCAATCCGTCTTGCGCCACCGAAAAAGCCTGACCTGATCCAGCGTCACCTGCTCGACATTGGGTACCATGTTTACGCTGCGCCGGAATACCTCGAGAAACATGGTACGCCGCAGACCCCCGAAGATCTCGATGACCACAATCTTGTGGTCTATGGCGAGGAAGCCCACCCGCCCGTGCCGAACCTGAACTGGCTACTGAGCGTGGGACGGCCCAAGGGCGCAGCGCCACGCAAACCGGTGCTCAAGGTCAACAGCATCTATGGCATCTTCCGTGCCGTCGAAAGCGGGCTGGGGATTGGCGCAGTACCGGACTATATGAGCAAGGAAGTCGGTACGCTGGTTGAGATACTGCCTGAAATTCGTGGGCCCAATCTGGAAATTTTCTTTGTGTATCCGAGCGAATTGCGCAATACAGCACGGATTGTAGCATTCCGTGATTTTCTTGTGAGCAAGATGCACACAGATATCGCAGTAGATTAATCGGGTTTACCTGTGCCACATGGCAGGCAGTTAAGGCATGCGTTAAGCGCATTGCTGCAATGCAGAAATGGCACTTTTCCGATAGCGACCGCATCCCTATATTCTTGTGCATAGATGTTGCATTGCAGCATCTCTTCCGCCCGGATCCCTATCCGGGTGTGGGAGCCTTCGGGCTCCCTCGTCTCCCAGACGTGAAGCCTCCCTGTTTAAACTCGCCCCCGGTTTTTACCGGGGGTTTTTTTTGTCTTTGCGCTAGCAGAACAGCGGGTGTCGGTTAGAATACTTGCGGTGAAAAACGTTAGCCGCTACTAACAAAGGCATCATGACAGAACATTCAGCCGAAAATAAGCGCGAAGCCAAGATCCAGTGCAGTGGCATCTGGAAAATCTTTGGCTCGAAGCCCGAGCGTACACTGCGCGAGCTCGATCATTCTCTCACACGCACCGAGGTTCAGGAAAGCACCGGTCACGTGGTTGGGGTCAAGGACGTCTCGTTTGAGGTCCAGAAAGGCGAGACCTTCGTGGTTATGGGCCTCTCGGGCAGCGGCAAGTCGACACTGGTGCGCTGTATTTCGCGCCTTGTGGAGCCGACGGCTGGCGAAATCCTCATCGATGGTGTGGATGTCGCGAAAATGAGTGAGCGTCAGCTTATTGATTTGCGCCGCAACAAGATGAGCATGGTGTTCCAGCACTTTGGCCTGTTGCCCCATCGCAAGGTTATCGAGAACGTCGCCTACGGGCTTGAGGTCCGTGGCATGTCCAAGGTTGACCGCCTGAAGAAGGCTGGCGAGGTACTTGAACTGGTCGGACTGGGCGGTTGGGGTGAGCATTACCCGCGCGAACTTTCGGGCGGCATGCAGCAGCGTGTCGGCCTGGCCCGCGCCATGGCGGTTGACCCTGAAATCATGCTGTTCGATGAGCCATTCAGCGCGCTCGATCCACTGATCCGCCGCGAAATGCAGGACGAACTTTTGCGCCTGCAAAGCGTTGTGCACAAGACCATGATCTTCATCACACACGATTTTGCCGAAGCCATCAAGATGGGCGACCATATCGCCATCATGAAGGACGGCGAGTTCGTGCAGGTTGGCACGCCAGAAGATGTCGTTGCCAATCCGGCAAACGATTACGTGAAGGATTTCTCCGAGGACGTACCGCGTCACAAGGTGTTGAGCGTCAGCGCTATCATGGCTGAGGGCGGCATTACCGTATCACCCGATGCCAGTGTCAAAGATGCTCTCAAGCAGATGAACGAACAGAATCGTGATGCGGCATTTATCGTTGGTGCGGACGGCACATATCAGGCCACGCTCGACGCTGCCGCTGCTGCCGCTGCAAATGATGGCGATAGCGCAGGGTCGGTAGCCAGCGCGGGACAGAGCGTAGCATCTGATCTGTTGGTAGAGGCCCTGATCCCGCTGACCGCACGTACGGACGCGCCAGTGGCTGTGGTTGATGCTGATAACCGTCTGGTCGGCTCGGTTGACCGTACGGCGATCATGTTGGCGATTGACGCCTAAGGTTCAGGCATTGCCTGCACACCATCACCGGTGAGCAAGATATAGACAAAGAAACGGCCCCCCGGCAAATGCCGGGGGGCCGTTCTTTTTAGCTTATCCGCTAAATCTTACAGACACTTACATGCCAGCAGGGATCCAGGCACGCCATGTACCTTCGTTAGCAGCCATCCACTTGCGGACAGCAGCATCAAGTTCCATGCCATTCACGTCAATGTCCAGGATCATGCCAGACTGATCAAGATTGCTCAGGCTCTGGTTGTTGATCAGGGCGTGTGCATCAGGGTACTTCGCCTTCAGCTCGGGGTTGCCATAGTTGTAGCAGACATCTTCAGGCCACGTTGAAGCAGGCCATGCATCGTCGGAGTGAGCGGGTAGCTCAATGCTGACGAGGTCATACTTGGCGTGAACCCAGTGTGGCTCCCAAGCGTAGAGCAGGATTGGCTCACCGCGCGAGTATGCGCCTTCAAGCTCGGCCCACTGTGCGGTGTCAGAACCCAGGATAACGGCTTCGTAATCCAGACCAAGACCGGCCACACGACCATCGGAATCACATTCCCATGCTGCAACAGGGCATTCAACGACGCGGCCCTTTGGTGCAGTTTCAGGGGTTGCGAACAGGGCTTTGTACTTGTTCAGCTGTTTGTAGGACTTGAGGTCCGGAGCAGAAGCTGTGATACCACGTGCTGCGTCACCTTCGATGACGTAGCGCGGAACGTACCAGCCACTGGCGCCAACAACACCCATGCGACCGAACATCTCAACCTGACCGTCGCCACCATATTCTTTAATATAGGTCGATTTGATCGGGTTGTAGGATGGCCAGCCTTCGCATGCGAAGTCGATTTCGCCGCCGATGATGGCTTCATAGACCACGGCGCCGCCCGGCAGGAACGTGCGCTTTACTTTGTAGTCCATTTCTTCTTCAAGAATGATCTCAAGCAATTTGCAAGTGACGAGGTTACCCGTCCAATCGCCTTCATGCAGCGTCAGTACGCCTTTGGCAGCCTGTGCGGCGGGGGCCGCCATTGTCACAGCGATCAGGATAGCGGCTGCGCTGAGCCACTTTCCAAGTAATTTCTTAAAAGTCATACCAGATATCCTCCCTTGGTATCGATTGATTTCGTTTGTTACGTATTCCCTATTAAAAATAGCTCTGCCTGACTAAGGCTGATCTTAGGGTATCGTCATGGAATAGGCTAGGAGCTCATTTATTGTGCGGTTATCCGATCGCCTGTTGGCGGTGCACGCTCCAGGCCTGAGTCAGGCGGTCGAGCACAATGGCGATAAATACGATGCCCAGACCAGCTTGCAGACCTTCGCCTGTATCGGATGTGGCCAAGGCGTTGAAGACTTCCTGTCCGAGACCACCGCCACCGATGAGCGGTGTCAGGATGGTCATGGCCAGCGCCATCATCACGGCCTGATTGATCCCCATCATGATGGATGGCAGCGCCATGGGCATCTTCACCTTCAGCAATATCTGCATGAAGGTCGACCCGAAAGAACGCGCTGCCTCAATGGCCTCATGGGGAACTTCACGTACGCCAAGATTGGTCAAACGGATCAGTGGCGGCAGGGCATAGATCACGGTTGCGATCACGGCCGAAACCACGTTGCCACCAAAAAACATCAGCACTGGCACCAAATAGACAAACGCCGGCATGGTCTGCATGGCGTCGAGGATCGGCTTCATGATGGTTTCAAAGGTGTCGCTGACGGACATCATCACGCCAGTCGGCACACCGAGAATGACGCACAGGGTTGCCGATACCAAAATCGTTGCCAGTGTAAACATGGAGACTTCCCACAGCCCGGAAGCGCCGAGGAATAGCAGAGCAGTGAAGGTGATGACGGCGAGCAACCGACCGGCCGAGAACCAGACCAGTGCGGTGCTGAGAGCCAGTGCGTACCACCAGGGCAGGGCAATCAGGAAGTCAGCCAGCGGATCAAGCATCCAGGCAAACACAAACCAGCGGATCCACGTGGTGATGCCAAAGAAGACGGGGTTTGTCTTAAGCCAATCCAGCGCCGCATCAGCGGGTGCACGGATGGAGAACTGCCAGGCCTTGGGGTAATCGCCGTAGCTGACGATATAGGCGTCAATCATATAGACGACAACGACGATCAGCGATGCCATGAAGAAGAACGCATGATGGCGGATGAATGACCGTAGATCACTGGCGAAGTCTTCACTGGCAAGGCGGGCAATGGGAACGGCGATGCCTGCGAGCAGTGCGGCAAATCCATGCGTAGCGCAATTACAGACCCGGCATAGCGAGCCCAGCACATTTTCAAAAGCCTGCGCCCAGCGGTGCTCTTCGAATTTGCGGGGCAGCAACCGGAAGGCGTGCTGCAGGTGAGCGGACTTACCCTCTTCGCTCATGGCGTAGCTAATGCGGTCGAAAATGATTGCCATCAGCACGATGCTGGTACCGGCTTCAAGGCTCCAGCCGATTTTAAGCTGGCGCAGCGCTTGCCAGACTTCGTAGCCAAGTCCGCCGGCACCGATGAAGGTGGCGATCACCACCATGCCCAGCGCCATCATCACGGTCTGGTTTATGCCCATCATGATCGACGGCATGGCGAGCGGCAGCTTGACCTTTAACAGTAACTGCAATGGCGTTGAGCCAAACGACTGTGCGGCTTCCAGCGTTTGTGGCGAAACCTGCCTGATACCGAGATTGGTCAGGCGCACAGCTGGTGGAATGGCATAAATCACCGTGGCGATGATAGCTGGTGGGCCACCAATACCGAAAAAGAACACCGCCGGGATCAGGTACACAAAACTCGGCATGGTCTGCATGGTGTCGAGAACAGGTCGCACGAAGGCCTCAAAACGGTCATTCTGTGATGCTGCGATCCCGGTTGTGACCCCCACAACGACCGCGATCACCACCGAGACGATCATCAGACTGAGGGTTTCCATGGCAGAATCCCACATATCCACAACGCCCCAGAACATCATGGCGAGGATACAGAACAGGGCCAGACGGATACCGCCAAATTTCAAGGCGGGCAGGGTCACAGCAGCAATGGTTATTGGCCATGGCAGCAGGATCAGGAACGTTTCGACGCTATCGAGCCAGGAACGCACAATCCCGGCAATGGCTCTGGTCAGCCAGCGATAGTTCTGTCTTAACCAGTCTTCGCCGCCATTAACCCAACTGGCAAAGGGAAACGCTTCGCTGACCGATGGGGGAAATACATGGGTTCCGGCCGTTATCATATTAACGATGATAGAAACGGCCAAAATCACAATGGCAAGGATCCAGAGTGCCGATGACTTGTGATCAGAAAAATAGCGCGGCAGTGCGCGGGCTATGGCGTCAGACATGTATTACGATCCCAGAGACTGTTTTGCCGCATAATGCGATAAAATAGCCTCTGGGTCTATGCCGGAAACGACGGGTTGTGGGCTGAACTTAACGTGCAACCGCACGCTGTGCGACGGCGTCGTCGGCTTGTCGGCCCGAGAGCTCCTGTAAATGATCGAATGCCCATTCAAAGGTGCCAACGCCCTGTGTCATGGAGCGCAACTCAATGATCAGGTCATGCATCTCTGATTGCGGGATATTGGCCTGAACTTCATCCCATCCATCCCATGCGGCCTTGGCTTCGAAGCCCAAAATAGTGCCACGCCGCCCGCTCACCAGACGCTGGATGTTTGAGGTGAAGTCATTGGGCATGGAAATGGTTACCATGCAGATGGGTTCGAGCAGAACCGGACTACAGTTCGGCATACCTTCGCGCATGGCCTGCTGGGCGGCCTTTTTGAACGCCATCTCAGAGCTGTCCACGGCATGGAACTGACCGTCGGTCAGGGACACGGCAACATCGACAACCGGAAAACCAAGTGGCCCGCGTACCAGATATTCCTTTACGCCGTGTTGAACGGCCGGGATGTACTGCTTGGGCACCACACCACCGGTAATGCTATCGCTGAAATCAAAACCGGTACCGCGTGGCAGCGGTTTAATATCGAGATGCACGTCGCCAAATTCGCCATGACCGCCCGACTGTTTCTTATGTCGTGCGTGCTGGCTGGCGGGTTTGCGGATGGTTTCCTTGTAGGGCACCTGCGGTCGCTCGGCCGTGATCTCCAGACCATAACGATTTTTCAGGCGGTCCAGTGCGATGTTGAGGTGAATTTCCCCCTGCCCCCACAACAGGTATTCGCCGGTGTCGGGGTCGTGTGTGCTCGATAACGCAGGGTCTTCTTCGACCACCTTGTTGACGGCGCTCGACATCTTGACGTCGTTGCCACGATCCTTGGCGTGCAGGGCGATGGAAAATAGTGGTGTGAGCGGCGCAGGCCACAGTGCCGAGCGGCCTCCACCGTCTTCATTCAACACGTCACCCGCCGTGACATTTTCCAGTCGACCCAGTGCAACCACGTCACCGGCCACGGCCTTGGTGAGCTTGTCGTGCTTTTGGCCGTTCATGTGATAGAGGCCACTGATACGCTCGCCATTGAGCGACATGCCGTCCTTGACTTCCCCGGCCATAACGCGCGCCAACGTCAGCTTGCCGATCTGTCCGGCGTGCACGACCTTGAAGGCTTGCGCTGAGACCGGGTCTCCGTTGACATCAAGGCGGTGCTTCACGGCATCAACCTCGGCGGTTTCATGGCGCAGTGCCTTGAGGATGCGGGTCACGCCATTGTCATGTTCAACCGAGCCGAAGAACACCGGCACGATCAGGTCATGTTGCAAATCCTTGGTCAGGTTGGCGTAGACTTCATCGGATGACGGCACCACGTCTTCGAGCAGTTCTTCCAGCAGGGTGTCGTCGAAATCAGCCAGGCTTTCGAGCATGCCCGCCCGCGCGTCGCTTTCGCTCGTGCTCATGTCGTCGGGCAGGGCGATCAGTTCGGATGGTTTGCCTTCCTGCCAGCGAAAGGCGCGCTCGCTAACCAGATCAACATGGCCGCTGATATTGTTTCCATCGCGGATGGGGACTTCGCGCAACACCAATGGACGCGAGGACACGGTTTGCAGGGCTTCAAAGGTTTTGCGCACGCTGGTGTCGGGGTGGTCCATCTTGTTGATGAAAATCATGTGTGGAACGCCGTTGTCCTCAAGTGCCTTGAGGATCGGCGATAACCCGATGGCCTTGTCCGGGGTTGGTTCTGCGACCACCACGGCGACATCGGCAACCATAATGGCGTACAGGGAATCCTGTGCCAGCTCTACAGAGCCTGGACAGTCGAGAAAGGTCCACTGTTCATCCAGATAGGTCGCGCTGACCACGTTGAGCTCAGTGCTCATATTGCGGGCGCGCGCTTCGGGCAGGCTATCGCCAACAGTGTTGCCGTCGCGCATGTTGCCTTTTCGGTGAATTGCGCCCGCGCTGGCCAGAATGCTTTCCAGAAACGTCGTTTTGCCCGACAGATAGGGACCGACGATCGCAGCCACGCGCGGGCCGGATTGGGCCTTGTTTGTCATGAAAACCTCCCAGGTACCCGGGTGTTACTATCCAAACGCAGGCCGCGTATGTCATGACATGGCGGTCTTTTTGTCGGGGCCCGTGGGATGCCGGGTTGCCATCCGGGATTGGGCCCCGGACATGCGCCTTATGCTCAAAATCAAGGTTAATCCCACTGGCCGAGGAGTCAAAGGGATTCGCACAAACACGTCATTAAATGCAGATCAAGCCGTGCCACCGGTTTCAATCTCTGCCTTGCGGCGGGCCACGAAAGCATCGATTTCAGCGCGCATGGCCGGGTCCATGGGCGGCTCTTCGTAGTCTTGCAGCAATTTTTTCCAGATCGTGTTGGCACGTTGTGTTGCGGTCAGGCTGCCACCGTCGCTCCAGGTCTCAAAGTTGCGCCAGTCACTGAGTAGCGGTGCATAGAACGCATCCTCATAGCGTGACAGGGTATCGGCGGCCCCAAAGAAATGCCCGCCGGGGCCAACCTCGGCAATGGCCGCCACGCCAAGGGTCTCGGATCGAATATCAAGCGGCTTGAGACTTTCGATCAGCATCTGGATCATTTCCGCGTCGAGAATGAATTTTTCGAACGACGCACTCAGGCCGCCCTCGAGCCAGCCGAAGCCGTGATTGACGTAATTGACGTGGCCCGTCACGCAGGCCCACAGCGACATTTGTGACTCATAGGCCGCCTGCGCATCGACGACGTTTGATGCGTTGGTGTTACTGGCGCGCACGGGCAGGCCGTAGTGACGGCCCAACTGGGTCGAGGCCAGCGTGGCCTTGACGTATTCCGGCGTGCCAAAGGCCGGTGCGCCAGTCTTCATGTCGACGTTGGAGGTAAACGTTCCATACAGGCATGGCGTGCCGGGATTGACGGTTTGCAAAAAGGCAATGCCAGCCAGTGCCTCGGCATTTTGCTGGACCAGCGCGCCGGGGATGGTGGCCGGGCTCATGGCACCCGACAGGGTAAACGGCGTGACGGTCACAGGCTGCCCGTTCTCGGCAAAGGTCCACGCGCCCTGTGCCATTTCAACGTCGAGCACCAGCGGGCTGTTGGTGTTGATGTTGCCGATCATGGCAGGGCGTGCGCGCAGTCCCTCGGCGTCGGTATTATGCGCCAGACAGGCCATGTCGATGGCGTCCTGCGCACGTTCGCGGCCCAGAAGCGATGCGCCCATGGCCTTGTCCATAAGCGTGAAGCAGGTTTGCAAGGTATCGAGATGGCGGCGGTTCGCGGGTTGGTCCATACAGGCGAAGATGCCGGTGTTGATGAAGTGACAGGCATTCAGACTTTGCAGGATGCGGATACCATTTCTGAATTCTTCGTACGTGCCGGGGCGGCGGCCCTTGTCGAGATCGTTGACGAAGGCCGGACCTCCAACCGCACCAAACACGATGTTGTTGCCGCCGAACTCGACCCAGCGATCTGCATTACGCGGATGGATGCGGAACGAGGACGGGGCCATGGCAACGCGCTCTGTCACAAAGCCGCGGTCAAAGCGCACAATGGTGGTATCTTCGTCCACCGTGTTGCCGTGTTCGCCCAGCAAGGCGCGGGTCTTGGGGCAATCCACGCGCATGCCGGTGTTTTCGAGCACCGTCATGGAGGCGTCGTGGATCATGGCGATCTGATCGGCATTGAGGATTTCAATCGGCGGGTTCGGGTTGCTCACCCGTTGCCAGGGAATTTGCGGCAGACCGCCAGCGTCAAGTGCCGCGCGGCGTTGTGATGTGTGTCGTGACCCACGTCGTGTCATGTATTACACCCCTTTGACTGGATGTAATCACGAGACCACAACACTGTAAGTGAGCGCAAATTAAAACGATTGCGGTATAGCCAAGTTTTATGCGGGCATGAAAAAACCGGGAGCGGCGCGGTGCCGGCTCCCGGTCTGTTTCTGCTCCGCTGCGTGCAGCGTTTAGTCGCTCAGCGCGGCGCAGGCGCGTTGCATGCGCGTGCAGGCTTCCGTCAGGATTTCCAACGAGGTGGCATAGGAAATGCGCAGGTAAGGTGACAGGCCAAAGGCCTCGCCCTGAACTGCGGCCAGGCCTTCGGATTCCAGAATATAGGTCACGAAGTCCTCGTCGGTTTCGATAACCTTGCCGTCTGGTGTCTTCTTGCCGATCAGGCCTTCAATGCCCGGATAGACATAGAATGCCCCTTCGGGTGTGGCGCAGGTCATCCCCGGTATCTGATTGAGCATGCTGACCACAAGGTCACGGCGCTCGACGAACGCCTTGTTGTGCTCGGCGATGAAGTCGTGCGAACCGTTTAGCGCGGCCACGGCTGCGGCCTGACTGATGGACGTCGCGTGCGTGGTGCTTTGCGACTGCACCTTGTTCATGGCCTTGATGACGTCGAGCGGACCAGCGGCATAACCGATGCGCCAGCCGGTCATGCAATAGGCCTTGGACACGCCGTTGAGCGTCAGTGTGCGGTCATACAGCGCGGGTTCAACCTGTGCGATGGTCGAGAACTTGAAATCGTCATAGATCAGGTGCTCGTACATATCATCGGTCATGATCCAGACATGGGGATGGCACAGTAGCACCTCGGCCAGAGCCTTGAGGTCAGCCTCGGTGTAGGCCGAACCGGTCGGGTTGGACGGCGAATTGAGGATCAGCCACTTGGTCTTGGGCGTGATGGCAGCTTCCAGATCGGACGGGGTCAGCTTGAAGTTGTTTGAGGCCGGGCAGGGTACGATGACGGGATCACCTTCGCACATCAGCGCGATGTCGGGATAGGACACCCAGTATGGCGCGGGAACAATAACCTCATCGCCCGGATTGAGCGTCGCGACCATGGCATTGAAAATGCTCTGCTTGCCACCGCTGGCGACCTGAATCTGGTCGGGGGTGTAGGTCAGGTCATTGTCGCGCTTGAATTTTGCACAGATAGCTTTGCGAAGTTCCATGGTGCCGGCTGGCGCGGTGTAACGGGTCTCGCCACGGTCCATGGCGGCCTTGGCGGCTTCGATGATGTGTGCGGGGGTGTCGAAGTCCGGTTCCCCGGCGCCCAGACCAATGACATCATGTCCGGCGGCTTTAAGCTCGTTGGCTTTGGTGGAAACGGCGACAGTGGGGCTCGGCTTTACGCGCGAGAGGCGATTGGCGATGATCGACATGACAAATAACACCTGCGTCGAAGGTAATAATATGAAAAGGGTGAAGGTCGTTTAACGAGGCGCAGCCTACGCCTGTGTCGGGGGTCGTTCAACCGGGATTCATGCCATTTGAGGCATTTCTTCGTGATCACGACCGCGCTAGTCTTTGCTCATAAAAAATACAGGGAGACCATCGCTATGAAAGTCTATATCAGCGCGGATATCGAAGGCACTGCCGGGATCGCACATTGGGACGAGGCCGAAAAGTGTAAACCGGGTTACGATGCATTTGCCGAACTGATGACGCTTGAGGTCGCCGCGGCTTGCGAAGGCGCGCTGGCTGCCGGTGCGAGCGAAATCGTGGTCAAGGATGCGCACTGGACGGGGCGCAATATTGATATTCAAAAGCTGCCCGAGCAGGTTCGCCTGATTCGCGGCTGGAGCGGCCATCCATGGGCCATGATTCAGGATCTGGATGTGAGCTTTGATGCGCTGATCATGACGGGCTATCACTCTGGCGCGGCGACCGGCGGTCATCCGCTGGCCCATACCATGACGGGGATTGCCGCGCGGGTCATGCTGAACGGTGAAAAAGCACCGGAATACCTGCTCAGCAGACATGCCGCCGCCAGTGTTGGCGTGCCCTCGGTGTTTATCTCTGGTGATCAGGCGTTATGTGCGTACGTTCCGGCCCATGATCCCCATATCCACACCGTGTCGACCAATATTGGTATTGGTGGTTCGGCCAATGCCATGCACCCGGCCACCGCGCGGCGTGAAATCGCCGCCGGTGTCAGTGCGGCACTGGGCGATAGTGCGGCACTGGCCGTGCCCGAGTTGCCCGAATCGTTTGAATTCGAAATCTGGTTCACCAAGCATGAGGATGCTTATAAGGCGTCATTCTTTCCCGGTGTGCGGCTGATTGACCCGCACGGTGTGCGCTTTGAGAGCGACGATATCTTTGAGGTTATGCGCATGCAGCACTTCGTGTTGCCGTAATACTTGAAAAAAAACCAATACAATTGTTGCGGGTTTAGACAGGCCTCTGGTATACAATTTGTTCGGTGAATTGCTGTTATGGCGTATGCTCGGATCGTTTCAATGAAGCATATGTTCGTAACATTTTGAATTTGTTCACAAAAATAAATCGCCCAAATAATTTGGGTCTATGGCTAAGGCCATCACTAGGGAGGTAACGATGAAAAAATACGGTCTGTTTATGGCCGCTGCCGGGCTTGCAATGTCCATGAGTGGGACTTCGGCTCTGGCGGCTGGTGACGACGAAAATCTGTCGAAACTTGGCGCGTTCCAGAAAACCGCCACCGGTGCCATGCTGCGCGTTGACCAGGATACCAAGTACGCCGACAACCTGCGCAATGTGCTGAAAACGATCAATCTGCCTGAGGGCTTCAAGATTGATCTGTTCGCTGTCGTGCCTGACGCACGTAACATGGCGATCAGCCGCAACAAGGCCACCGTTTGGGTTGGTACCCGCAAGACCACAGTATGGTCGGTTACCGATCGCGATATGGACAACGTTGCCGACACGGTTGAAGAGTTCAGCCCCAGCGTGAAGTTCGATATTCCCAACGGCGTATGCTATTCGCCCGATGGTTTCCTGTTCGTTGCTGAACGTAACCGCGTGATGATGTTCCCTGCTGCGGAATACTTCATGGAAGGTTCCGACACGGTTGCTTTTGCGATTGTTGGTCAGGGCGACCTGATCCCTGCAGAAGAAGAGTCCTATAACCACACCGCACGCGTTTGCGCCGTGGGTCCGGACAACAAGCTGTACATCAGCATGGGTCAGCCATTTAACGTGACCCCGGCCGACAAGGTTGAGCTGTACAAGAAAACCGGTATCGGCGGCATGCTCCGTATGGACCGTGATGGTTCAAACCGCGAAGTTATCGGAACCGGTATCCGTAACTCGGTCGGCCATGCTTTCAACCCGAAAGACGGCAGCCTGTGGTTCACGGACAACCAGGTCGACGGCATGGGTGATGAAACCCCTCCGGGCGAGCTGAACAAGCATGTTGATGGCGGCTGGTACGGTCACCCATACTACGGTGGCGGTGATGTGCGCACCAACGAGTACGCTGGTCAGGACATTCCGTCTGACGAAGCATCTCGTTATATCGCTCCACAGGTCGAAATGGCTGCACACGCGGCTGATCTGGGCATGATGTTCTACACGGGTAATCAGTTCCCCGCGAAGTACAAGAACGCCATTTTCAGCGCCCAGCACGGGTCCTGGAATGCTGTTAAGCCACGTGGCGCTCGCGTCATGGTGACCTTCCTCGACGAAGACGGCAATGCGTCCAAGACCGAGCCCTTCGCTGATGGCTGGTTGACAGAAAGCGGCTTCTACACCGGTCGTCCGGTTGACGTGCAGCAGTACGTTGATGGTTCGATCCTGGTATCGGATGATAAAGCTGGCGCAATCTATCGCATCAGCTACACAGGCAACTAATCCGGCCTGATTGAAGATTTGGGCCGGGTCTCGTACCCGGCCCATTTTTTATTTTTTCTGACAGAAGAAGACATTCTCTATGCGCAATAAGCTTTCCGCCCTCTCCTTCATTCTTGCCATTTTTACAGTTTTTTCTGCTTCGCCAGTTGCTGCGGATGTTGCAGCCGGAAAGGTCATTGCTGAAAACGTCTGCCAGACCTGCCACGGCATGGACGGCGTCGCCACCACGCCAGTTGCGGCCAACCTGAGTGGTCAGCAGGAAATGTATATGAAAATTCAGCTTGAGCATTACCGTGACGGTAAGCGCGACGACGCCCAGATGAGCATCATTGTGCAGATGCTGAGCGACGAAGATATCGCTAACGTGGCGGCGTACTATTCCAACATCAAGGTTACCGTGGAGATGCCGCAGTAAGACTATCTAGTCTTCTTCGTCGGCCACCAGCGTCCAGATTTTTGCATGTGGCGCTTCACCATCAGATTGGATCGCACGGGTACGCTCGGTGATCGCCTGATCGGTCATTTCACGTTCAATCGCCAATAGTGTACCGGGCGCGTGCTCGGCGCATAGTGCGGCCATGTCATCGAGTTCATGGCGTGCCGCATCAAGCGCGCGCAACATATCGGGCGCGCCATAAGCCTCAAACAGGTGCGCTGCCAGTGCCCGCACGACGGCTTCGTATTCCGCCTCGGTGATAGCGGCGACCTGTATAAAGGTCGCCCGGCCAAAATTTTCCGTGCCCATCCAGCCATTGCGAAACGCGATCTGCTGCTTGCCGTCCCATGCGGATGGGTCGCCCTCTGCAAAGGCAAACGTCCCGGTCACAGCCCATGCGCCATCCTCGGCGGGCAAATGAAAGACATGGGCGTCCGAGACGTCGAGACGGATGGTGCGGGCAAGGTTCATAGGGGCTATATCCTGATCGTGTGTGGCGCGAGAATAAGGCTTTGCACGCGTGATTGAAACCGGGTTTATGATATTGTGCGCATATGACAATGCGGTTTGCCTGACCTAGATGGAGTAATCACCATGTCTTATGCCCAACTGAAACAGCGCCTCGACGCAGGCGAGATTATCATCCTTGACGGTGCGACCGGAACCGAGCTGGAAAAGCGCGGCGTCGCCATGGATCCCGCCGCATGGTGCGGCCCTGCAACGTTGGGCAATGACAAGCTGCTGAGTGAAATCCACGGTGATTACATTGCCGCCGGGTCGGACGTGATCACGGCAAATACGTATGCCGCCTCGCGCCTTATGCTGGAACCAGCCGGGTTCGGGGACCGGGTCGAGGAAATCAACCGCCGCGCCGTAGAAGCCGCATTGAATGCGCGCGCCAATGCCCCGGCAGGACGCCAGATTACGGTGGCGGGTTCGCTGTCGCACATGGTGCCCGTGGCCGAAGGCACCGACAAGGTTGATCCCGCCAAGGTGCCATCCGATGCAAAGGTTCTGGATGCCTTTCATGAAATGGCTGGCATTCTCAAAGACTCGGGCGTTGATCACATCATGCTGGAAATGATGTACCACCCGGGCCGTACGCGGTTGGCTGTCGAAGCGGCCATCGCCACCGGCCTGCCGGTATGGTTCGGCATGAGCGCACGGCGCGGCGAGGATGGCCGGTTGCTCAGCTTCCATCACCTCGACGATTTACCCGTTGATGACATCAACGGCCTGATACCAACCACGGGTATCGACGTGGCAGGCTGCATGCATACGGGTTCGGAAATCATGACCGAGGCGCTCGACGGTGTGCGCCGCCATTTCGACGGCCCGCTGATGGCCTATCCCGATGCGGGGTATTTCGAAATGCCGGGTTGGCAGTTCATCGACATCATCAAGCCAGATCGTTTACAGGACTTCTTCGTGCAATGGATCGGACAGGGCGTGCAGGCCATCGGCGGGTGCTGTGGCCTGAGCATCGAACATATCGAGGCCGCTGCGCGTGCGCGTGATCAGATGCAGGGTTAAGGTACACACCATTGCAGTAGGGCATTTCAGGTCTTGACATTTTCACCTAAAATAGGTATATTATCATATATCTAAATCATACCGTGAAGCGATTGGGGCGTTGTTTTCGCTCTGTCTATTGTATTGCCGCTCGTGGCCGAACACCAAAGGTCTACGAAAGTCTACAAAGGTCTACAGCGCGATGTTGAAAAGAATTTCAGTTAAGTCATTGAAATTAATCACTTTATATGTAACGCAGGGGCTGATTTTCCATAATACGGTGCGCTGGTGCGCGAAAGTGTATAAAGGTCTACAAAAGTCTACAAAACGATGTAAATCAATGGGTTGTATGATGCGATTTGCGGGGCTTGGCTCTGCGGTAAAACGAGCTAAATTAGCCCCATGGTAAACCCCGAAATATTCACGCCCCAGAAGCGCCCGCCGGTTGCTGGTAATCGTCGTTTTGAACTGGTGGCCCCGTTCGAACCCGCTGGTGATCAGCCGCAGGCCATTGCCGCGCTGACCGCCGGGATCAGGGCGGGTGAGCGCGAACAGGTGCTGCTTGGTGTGACCGGTTCGGGCAAGACCTATTCCATCGCCCACGTTATCCAGAACGAACAGCGCCCGACGCTGATCCTGGCACCCAACAAGACGTTGGCGGCGCAGCTTTACGGCGAAATGGTCGAGTTCTTCCCCAACAACTCGGTGGAGTACTTCGTTTCCTATTATGACTATTACCAGCCGGAAGCCTACGTCGCGCGCAGCGACACCTATATCGAGAAGGATTCCTCGGTCAACGAACAGATTGATCGCATGCGCCATTCCGCAACCCGTGCGCTGCTTGAGCGCAACGACGTGCTGATTGTCGCCTCGGTATCGTGCATTTACGGTATCGGTGCGGTCGAGACCTATGCCCAGATGGTGTCCAGAATCAGGGTCGGCGACAAGGTTGATCAGCGCGAGCTGCTGCAGCGATTTGTCGAGCTGCAATACAAGCGCAATGACGCGGCGTTCCAGCGCGGCTCGTTCCGCGTGCGCGGTGACGTGATTGAAGTCTTTCCCTCGCACATGGAAGACCGCGCATGGCGGCTGTCGCTGTTCGGTGACGAGGTCGAGGCCATGTGGGAAATCGACTCGTTGACCGGTGACAAGCTGGCCATCATCGAGGAGTTCACGCTCTACCCCAACAGCCATCACGTCACACCGCGCCCGACGCTGTTGCAGGCCATTCCCAAAATCCGCGCCGAGATGAAGGCGCGTGTCGATCAACTGACCGAGCAGGGCAAGTTGATCGAGGCCCAGCGTTTGCAGGAACGCGCCACCTTTGACATGGAAATGATGGAAACCACTGGGCACTGCGCGGGTATCGAGAACTATTCGCGCTACCTCAGTGGCCGCAACCCCGGCGAACCACCGCCGACGCTGTTTGAATACCTGCCCGAAAATTCGCTGGTGGTGGTTGATGAGAGCCACGTTGCCATTCCGCAGATCGGCGGCATGTATCGCAGCGATTTTAACCGCAAGGCAACGCTGGCCGAGTTCGGCTTCCGGCTGCCCAGCTGTGTTGATAATCGGCCGCTGAAGTTCGAGGAATGGAACCACATGCGGCCCCAGAGCATTCTGGTCTCGGCCACGCCGGGACCATGGGAACTGGAACAGACCGGTGGTGTGTTTATCGAACAGCTGGTGCGACCGACCGGGCTGATCGATCCGGAATGCATTATCCGCCCGGTTGAAACACAGGTCGATGACCTGATGTCCGAGGTCAAGGACATGGCCGCGAAGGGCCTGCGCACACTGGTTACCACGCTGACCAAGAAAATGTCCGAGGAGCTGACCGAATACCTGCACGATAACGGTGTGCGGGTGCGCTACATGCATTCCGACATCGACACGCTGGAGCGGATCGAGATCATCCGTGATTTGCGGCTTGGTGCGTTCGACGTGCTGATCGGTATCAACCTGCTGCGTGAAGGCCTCGACATTCCCGAATGCGGGCTGGTCTGTATTCTTGATGCGGACAAGGAAGGCTTCCTGCGCTCCAAGACGTCACTGGTGCAGACCATTGGGCGCGCCGCGCGAAATGTTGATGGTCGGGTCATTCTGTATGCCGACCGTATGACCGGCTCACTGGAATACGCTATCGGCGAAACCAACCGGCGCCGCGAGAAACAGACGGCCTATAACAAGAAGCACGGCATCACGCCGCAAAGCGTGAAAAAGGGTATTTCTGACGTGCTGCAAAGTGTCTATGAGCAGGATTACGTTACCGTGGATCTGGGTGATTCCGGCGCAACAGGTGGCGCGGGCGATAATCTGGTCGGCCATAACCTGAAGGCCCACATCGCCGATATGGACAAACGCATGCAAGCCGCGGCGGCGAACCTTGAGTTCGAAGAGGCCGCACGCATCCGCGACGAAATCCGCAGGCTCGAATGTCACGAACTGGGCCTCGACCGCCCCGGCATGGCCCCACGCGCCAAGGGCGCTGTATGGAGCCCGAAGGACGCCGGCAAGAAAAAGAAGGGCGCACGCAAGCGGGCTTAATTTAATCTGGTAGAGTAGGGAGAGCACCATGTCAGGCGTAAAACTGTTTCGGCGTGAAGATCAGGACTTTACCTATCGTGACGACATGCCAGCCAGCGTGCTGGCCTTGGTCAATGCGGGCAACAGCGACACCATGGGCGGTGGCCTCGGTGTGTTTGGCGCGGGCTGTGATATTGAATGGGAAGTGACGTACGATGAATTTCTGTTCATCCATCAGGGAAACTTCAAGCTGCGCATTGGTGATGAGGTGTTTGAGGCCGGGCCGGGCGATACCCTGTGGATCCCGCGTAATACGCCACTGTCCTATGTAGCTGAGGAGGACGTCTGGTTCTTCTTTGCGGTCTATCCCGCTGTCAACTCGCCCTCTGCCAGTCAGGCCATTGCGTATCCCAGCGCACCACCGCGTCCGCTCTGAAACCGTTTAGCTCAACCAGTCAATGAGGCCGAGCAGGACGGCGTAGCGTGCTGTCTTGCTGATCGCAACCAGTATCAGAAAGACCCAGACATTGACCCGCAGCACTCCGGCCAGCAGGGTCAGCGGATCGCCGATGATTGGCGTCCAGGCCAGCAGCAACGACCACAGGCCGTATTTGTTGAACCAGTTTGTGGCGCGCTCCAGCGCCGCTGGACCCACCGGGAACCACTTGCGGTCCTGCCAATGCAGGCAATAGCGCCCCATCAGCCAGTTGAGCAGTGAGCCAAGCGTGTTGCCCGTGCTCGCTACGACCAGCAGGGCACCCGTATGGTACTCACCACTGATCGACATGGCCGTGATGACGGCTTCCGACGACATGGGCAGCACAGAGGCCGCCAGCAGGGCACTTGCAAATAATCCGAAGTAGGCTGCGATCATGGTCTGGCTGCTTCTATGGGGAAAGTGAACTGCAAATGCAGTTGCGACGCGGTGGTTTCGATGGCCGTATGATCCGGTTGATCAATGAGGCTGGCACGATCATGCAACGGAACGCCACATTGCGAAATGGCTTTTCGAAAAAGAAAACGGGCGCGATCCGAAAAGGACGCGCCCGTTAAATCTTTATCGATGCGCGGAAGGCTTAAGCCCGTCCGGCAGCCTCGACCAGTGCTTCGGCCCGTTTGACTTCAGCGATGGCAGCGTCTTTTGCGTCGCTGTCGGCTGATGCCAGAGCTTCATTGGCAGCGTTCAGGCGGCTATCGGCGTCTGACTTGTCGATATCGCCAACCGGCATGGCTTCTTCGGCCAATACCGTGCAACGCTCGGGGGAAACTTCGCAGAAACCGCCGCCGACAAAGATGCTTTCACGCACCTTGCCGCCTTCGTGAATGTCGATGACACCCGCGCGCATGGTCGTGATCAGTTCAGAGTGACCCGGCAGTACACCGATGTCGCCATCGCCGCCCGGCACAACCACCATTTCGACAGCTTCTGATTTGAGAAGCTTCGAGGGTGAGACCAGTTCAAATTCGACCGTATCGGCCATTTATTCAGTCCTCCAGACCGTAATGCCTTGGCACGCTTATCAAGCGGCTTCGGCAGCCATCTTCTTGGCTTTTTCGAGCACTTCTTCGATCGTGCCAACCATGTAGAAGGCAGCTTCGGGGATGTGATCGTAATCGCCGTCAATGATGCCCTTGAAGCCACGGATGGTGTCTTCGAGCGAGACCAGAACGCCTGGTGAGCCGGTGAACACTTCAGCAACGTGGAACGGCTGGCTCAGGAAGCGCTGGATCTTACGAGCGCGCGCAACCGTCTGCTTGTCTTCTTCCGACAGTTCGTCCATGCCGAGAATGGCAATGATGTCCTGCAGGGACTTGTAGGTCTGCAACACACGCTGAACAGCCGTAGCGACACCATAGTGCTCTTCACCGATGATGCGCGGATCAAGGATACGAGACGTTGAATCCAGCGGATCCACAGCCGGGTAGATGCCGAGTTCGGCAATCTGACGGCTCAAAACCGTAGTCGCATCAAGGTGAGCAAACGATGTAGCAGGCGCCGGATCGGTCAAATCATCGGCCGGCACGTAAATGGCCTGCACCGAGGTGATCGAGCCTTTGTTGGTCGAGGTAATACGTTCCTGCATGTTGCCCATGTCGGTTGCCAGCGTTGGCTGGTAACCCACAGCGGATGGGATGCGTCCGAGCAGAGCCGAAATTTCGGAACCTGCCTGGGTAAAGCGGAAGATGTTATCAACGAAGAACAGCACGTCCTGGCCTTCCTGATCGCGGAAGTATTCCGCCTGGGTCAGGCCGGTCAGTGCAACACGTGCACGTGCGCCCGGAGGCTCATTCATCTGGCCGTATACGAGTGCGGCCTTGGAGCTTGTGCCTTCGAGATCGATAACGCCCGATTCAATCATTTCGTGGTACAGATCGTTACCTTCACGGGTACGTTCACCAACACCGGCAAACACCGAGTAACCACCGTGGCCTTTAGCCACGTTGTTGATCAGTTCCATGATCAAAACCGTCTTGCCCACACCGGCGCCGCCGAACAGGCCGATCTTGCCGCCCTTGGAGTAAGGTGCGATCAGATCAACAACCTTAATACCGGTGGTCAGGATTTCAGTTTCCACGGCCTGGTCAGCAAATGCCGGTGCCTGCGCGTGGATCTGTGCGCTCTGTTTGGTTTTCAGCTCGCCACGTTCGTCAATCGGCTCACCGATAACGTTCATGATGCGGCCCAGTGTTTCCGGTCCGACAGGCACCATAATCGGTGAGTCGGTATCGGATACTTCCTGTCCGCGCTGCAGACCTTCGGTCGCGTCCATTGCAATGGTACGCACGACGTTTTCGCCGAGGTGCTGTGCTACTTCCAGCACCAGACGCTTGCCATCGTTCTGGCATTCGAGCGCGTTCAGGATCGCAGGAAGCTCTCCTGAGAAGCGCACGTCTACCACGGCGCCCATGATCTGGGAAATCGTGCCTACGTTATTCTTCGCCATACTCTTTGTTCCCTTGTATGCGGATCAAATGATCCGTTACAGCGCCTCTGCGCCGGAGATAATTTCAATCAGTTCCTTGGTGATGAAGGCCTGACGCGTACGATTATAAGTCAGCGACAGGTTATCAATCATATCGCCCGCATTGCGGGACGCACTATCCATGGCCGTCATCCGTGCACCGTGCTCCGAAGCGGAGCTTTCGAGCAAGGCCTGGAACATCTGTACACCGATATTGCGCGGTAACAGATCAGCGATGAGTTCGTCTTCATCGGGTTCGTAGATGTAAGCCGATTGTGCGCCGCTAACGGCTTCGGCTGCGTCATCTTCTTCCGGTGCAAACGGTATCAGCTGCTGTTCCGTGACGATTTGTGTCATCGCGGACTGGAACTTGTTAAAGATGACTGTGCAGACGTCAAATTCACCGGCCTCAAACAGATCGGTAATTTTTTCGGCGACGTCCGTGGCTTCAGGGAAGGTAATACCTTTGCGGCCCAGACCCGTGATGGCCTCGACGGTATCGTCCTTGAATTCACGTTTCAGCACATCGTGCGCCTTGCGGCCCACAAATAGTAACTTCACCGTCTTGCCTTCGGCCTTAAGCTCTTTGATGAGCTTGCGCGTCTGGCGAACGATGGAGCCATTAAAGCCACCACACAGGCCACGATCGGCCGTGCACACGACAAGCAGGTGTGTGTCCTGCTTTCCGGTGCCGACCAGCATGGGTGACGCACCTTCCACGTTGGCTACAGTAGAAGCCACTGAATTCAGCATACGTTCCATGCGTTCGGCATAGGGGCGTGCTGCTTCGGCGGCTTCCTGAGCGCGGCGCAACTTGGCGGCGGCAACCATTTTCATGGCTGACGTGATCTTCTGCGTCGACTTGACGCTTGCGATCCTGACTTTCAGGTCCTTTAGATTAGGCATCGGCTGTAAATCCGGCTGTTAGCGGTTTCCTGTCCGACCCTGGTCTTACGCGAAGGTCTTGGTGAAGTCGGCGAGGAAGCTTTTCAGCTTACCGTCGGTATCCTCGGAGATCGCCTTGTCGCTACGAATAGCGTCAAGAATATCAGCGCCCTTGTCGCGCACGGCGTCAAGGTACTGTTTTTCAAAGCGATTCACGTCGGCGACAGCGATACCGTCAAGGTATCCATTCACACCGGCATAGATGCAAACGACCTGCTCTTCAACAGGCAGCGGCGTGTACTGCGGCTGCTTGAGAAGCTCGGTCAAGCGTTCACCACGGGCAAGAAGCTGCTGCGTAGAAGCGTCAAGGTCCGAAGCAAACTGTGCAAATGCCGCCATTTCGCGGTATTGCGCCAGTTCCAGCTTAATGGAGCCAGCAACCTGCTTCATGGCCTTGATCTGGGCAGCCGAACCCACACGACTAACCGACAGACCAACGTTCACGGCCGGGCGGATGCCTTTGTAGAAGAGATCGGTTTCCAGGAAGATCTGACCATCGGTGATGGAAATCACGTTGGTCGGGATGTACGCGGACACGTCACCAGCCTGGGTTTCAATGACCGGCAGAGCCGTCAGTGAACCGTTGCCAGCTTCGTCACCCATCTTCGCGGCGCGTTCGAGCAGACGTGAATGCAGGTAGAAAACGTCACCCGGGTAAGCTTCACGTCCGGGCGGACGACGAAGCAGCAGGGACATCTGACGGTACGCAACGGCCTGTTTGGACAGATCGTCATAGAAGATAACGGCGTGCTTGCCGCTATCGCGGAAAAATTCGCCCATGGCGCAACCGGTGTACGGTGCCAGGAACTGCAGAGGAGCCGGATCGGACGCCGTAGCTGCGACAATGATGGAATATTTCATCGCATCATAATCTTCCAGCGTCTTGACGAGCTGGGCAACGGTCGAACGCTTCTGACCAACAGCGACGTAGATGCAGAACAATTTGTCTTCGTCTGCTGCGTCGGCGTTGGTGGCCTTCTGATTGAGGATGGTGTCGATGATGACAGCCGTTTTACCGGTCTGACGGTCACCAATGATCAATTCGCGCTGGCCACGACCAACGGGGATCAGGCTATCGATAGCCTTGAGGCCCGTCTGCATGGGCTCATGCACGGATTTACGCGGGATAATGCCGGGCGCTTTGACTTCCACACGGGTACGCACAACGTCCTCAAGAGGACCCTTGCCGTCGATGGGGTTGCCAAGACCGTCAACAACACGGCCCAGCATGCCCATGCCCACAGGCACGTCCACGATGGAGCCGGTACGTTTAACGGTATCGCCTTCTTTAATGGTACGATCGTCGCCGAAAATCACGATACCGACATTGTCAGCCTCGAGGTTCAGCGCCATTCCCTTAATACCACCGGGAAATTCAACCATTTCGCCTGCCTGGACCTGGTCGAGGCCGTAGACACGGGCGATGCCGTCACCTACGGACAGAACCTGTCCAACTTCTGCGACTTCGGCGTCCGTGCCGAAGCTGGCGATCTGTTCTTTCAGGATGGCGGAGATTTCCGCAGCCTGGATTTGCATTATCCAACCCCTTTCATGGCGAGGTGAAGCTGTTGCAGCTTCGTGCGTAGTGAACTGTCGACCATGCGTGAACCGATCTTAACGATCAGACCGCCCAGCAGGCCGGGATCAACTGTTGCGTTAACGGTGACTTCAGAGCCAACCGCCTTTTTTAAGGCATCGCTCAGAGCCTTGGTCTGTTTATCTGTAAGCGACTTGGCAGAAACCACCTCGGCGGTGGTTTCGCCACGATGCGCGGCAAGAATCGACTGGTACGCGCCAATGATGTCGCGTAGTGCGAACAAGCGGCGGTTCCGGGCGATAATACCGATAAAATTGTGTGTCAGTTTGTTCATGCCAGCTTTGTCGACGATGGCGAGCATGGCGGTGGCCTGTTCGTCGCGTGAAATAACCGGCGAACGTACGAGGCGACGAAGGTCGTCGCTGTCTTCAATCATACGGCCGAGCACGAGGAGATCCTCGGAGACGGAATCTAACGCTTTTTCAGCGTCAGCCAGATCGAATAACGCCGTTGCGTATCGACCGGCGAGGCCTGTGGATGGTGCAGTCAACTGAGAACCCTCATTGTCTTTGTCTTGCATTGCCAAGGCGTGCCAAACGGCATCCCACGACACGGTTCCCCCGAACGAGAGTTCCGTCAAAGCGCGGGTGTGGTACCACACTAAAATAGGGCTTTCAAGCGGACTCGGAACGATTTCTTTGCCGTATTGAAAAGGATATGCCCCCGTGCCCCCGATCGCGGCGTTACGCGACCGTGAAAAGCATCGATTTAGGGGTGCTTTGTGCCCTGAAACGCGGCCTTAATTCATTCTCTGCCATGAGTCTGTGATCGCCATCACAGATTATGCTTAACAGGCCTGCTACATAAAATCTGATGCATTTAATTGATCGGTGGCGGGGGCGTCGAGAGCATCACTACGCAAACGATCAAGAGTGGGCACCATAAATGTCTGACGATGAGAACAATATAAGCTACTTGCCAGGGATGGGGCCTGATGTTCCCGTCGCATCCGAGGTTGGTATGGATGGCGATGTCATCATAACCCCGCCCACAAGCGAGCCGCGCGAAGACCTTCGCGAAGTACAGGTTCTGATCATCGATGATAACAAGTTTCATCGCTCGATGGTCAAAAATGCCTTGTCCATGAACGGCATTCATAGCCTGAAGGAAGCCGATAGCGCCGAGACGGCCATCAAAGCCTTGTCTGAAAATACCTTCGAGCTGATTGTCATTGATTATGAAATGCCCGGCGAGTCGGGCCTGGACCTGACGCGTCGTATCCGTCTGGGTGAAACTAAAGCTTCGCCAGAAATTCCCATGATTATGGTGTCGGCGTTTGGCGAGTCAGACGTGATCACCGAAGCACGTAATGTCGGCGTACATGAGTTCGTTCTCAAACCGTTCAGTGTTTCGACCCTGATGGAACGCATCAAGACCACCTTCAAACACCCGCGCAAGTTTGTGCGCGCACCTGGTTACGTCGGACCGGACCGGCGCTGGCTTGAGGCAGGCCCGTTAAACGGAGACGAGCGTCGGACAGAGAAAGATAGTGAAGAAGGCGAGAGTGAACAAAAATCGCTCAGGGAACGCCTGAGTACGGCCTGATGCATGCCCCACTATAGGAAGCTATAGGGATCAACGTCGATCTGTACGCGCACTTTATTTGGGATGGATGCGTAATCGATCCAGCGCTTGAGCAGTGGTTGTACGGCAATATCTTTATCCGTTTTCAGCAATAACCGCCGACGATGGCGCCCGCGTAACAAGGCAATGGGCGCAGGCGCAGGGCCAAATACAGAAATGCCGTTGCCGTGGGGGGCCGCCCTGCCAAGGGCGTTTGCAGCCTGTTCCACGGCACTTTCATCCTTACCCGATACAATCAGGGCGGCGAGCCGTCCAAATGGCGGCATGCCGGCACTTTCGCGTGTGTCACTTTCTATGGACAGGAACTGCTCGCGGTCCCCGGCGGCCAGCGCGATCATGACAGGATGCTCGGGCAGATACGTCTGCATCATAACCCGACCGGGGTGCTTGGCGCGCCCGGCCCGGCCCGCCACCTGATAGAGCAACTGGTAGGTTCGTTCAGCAGCGCGCAGGTCGCCGCCTGATAGACCAAGATCGGCATCAATCACACCGACCAGCGTCAGCATGGGGAAGTGATAGCCCTTGGCAACAATCTGTGTGCCGATCACGACATCGACTTCGTGTTCCTCGATAGAGCGGATCAGGTCTTCGGCAGCCCGCGGACTGTTCAGGGTATCGCTGGCGGCGATCACTTGCCGCGCATCGGGAAACAGCGTTTGGAGTTCCTCGGCGAGCCGTTCCACGCCGGGACCACAGGCGGCAAAGCGTTCTTCGGCCTCGCATTCGGGGCACTTATCAGGCACCGGCAGGGTGTAGCCGCAGTGGTGGCATTGCAGCCGGTTGAACCGGCGGTGTTCGACCAGCCACGCAGTGCATTGCGGGCATTGCATACGATGACCACAGCCCCGGCACAGGGTCAGTGGTGCGTAGCCCCGCCGGTTGAGGTACAGCATGGCCTGCTCGCCATTTTCCAGAACCTTGACCAGCATTTCGCGCAGGGTGCCGGAAATCCATCGTGTCGCCGGTAACTTTTCGCGCCGCATATCGATCAGTGAAACCTCGGGCAGGGTGGCGCCTGCGTGGCGCTCGGGCAGGTGCAACAGACCGTATCGTCCAGCTATGGCATTCACCGAGGTCTCAAGTGACGGCGTGGCCGATGCCAGAACCGCCGGTATCTGACTAAGCCGTGCCCGCACCACGGCCATGTCGCGTGCATTATAAATGACGCCTTCTTCCTGCTTGTAGGCGGCGTCGTGCTCTTCGTCGGCGATGATCAAGCCCAGATCGGGATAGGGCAGGAACAATGCGGAACGTGCACCGACCAGCACGCACGGACCACCGCCTGCCACCATGCGCCAGATATTACGGCGCTGGGCGCGCGTCAGATCAGAGTGCCATTCCAGCGGCAGGGCACCGAAGCGGGCCAGAAACCGTTTACGCCATTGTGTGCCCAGCGCGATTTCGGGCAACAGGACCAGCGCCTGTTTGCCTGCGCTCAGGGTGCGCGCTATGGCCTCGAAGTAAACCTCGGTCTTGCCCGAACCCGGCACGCCGTCGAGCACATGCACGTTGAAACTGGCATCATCGACAGCGCGACACAGTTCATCGGCGGCGGTTTGCTGGTAGGCCGAGAGCTTCGGTCCCTGTTGTGCGGGGTTGGGTTGTGATGGTCGCGGCGAGGACAGGCTGAGCGTGACAAGTGCGCCAGCATCGAGCAGGCCTTTAATGACACCGGTACCCGTCGCGGCTTCGCGTGCCAGATCGCTCAGGGTGCGCGGCGGGCCATCGCGCACGACCTCGATAACGCGTTCGCGCGCGGGCGTCATGCGCAGCGTGGGCAAGTCATCGGCAAGGCTATAGGCGGTTACAGGTTTTGGTGGGTCGAGTGCTTCGGGCACGCTCATCACCATGCGCAGAATCTGTCCCATGGGTGCCAAGGTGTAATTCGCGACCCATTCGATGAACTGACGAGAGGCATGCGGCATGGGTGGAGCATCAAGCTTTGCCGTGATCGTCTTCAGGCGGCTTTGCGCGACATCGCCGTGTGCGCTTGCCCAGACCACTGCGCGCTTGGTGCTCGCGCCCAATGGCACATCAACAAAATCACCGATTTCGAGAATCATGCCTTCGGGCACGAGGTAGTCATACGCACTGGCAATCGGCAGGGGTAGTAGCACACAAACACGCTCACCCCCAATATATTGGGTTTTTCCGTCGCTTGAACTGGTATCATCAGATGTCATGCGATACACTTTAACGGTTCTCGTTGCAGGGTCGAGCGGGAACTCTTCATCATGAACGAACAATACTTCCAGCAGAATTCAGGACGGCAGAATGACGGGAAACAATGAAGAGCTTGCATCAGGGGCGGGCGAAACCGGGCAAGCAGAAGAAGAACTGAGCGAAGCCAGTGTTATTCACTATTTGCTGACACACCCGGAATTTCTGGTCGATCATATTGAAATTCTGCGTCGGCTGGTGCCGCGCGAAGAATGGAGCGGTGACGGTGTCGTAGACCTGCAATCGGTCATGATCGATCGTTCTCAGGAAGCCATTGACGATTTACGTTCAGCAACCCAGAGCGTGATTGCGACCAGCCGCAGCAACATGTCTGTTCAGACGCGCGCGCATTCAGCGGTCGTCGCCTTGCTCGATGTTGACAGCTTTGAAGATATCGTGCGCGTGGTAACCGAGGACTGGCCGCATATTCTCGACGTGGATATCGTGAGCCTGGGCTTTGAATTCACCCGTGCGCCGTTCCCCGCCATGATTAATCCTGACCTGCGGCAATTACCGCTGGGTACCATCCGCCATATGCTTGGCCCTGATCTGAATGTCCGACTGTTTTCCGAAATGATTGATGACGGCACCCTGTTCGGTGAGGGCGCGGGGATCGCCAAATCGGCAGCCCTGTCGCGCATTGAGGCTGGCTTTGAATTACCGCCGGGTCTGTTGTCGCTGGGTGCGCGCGATGATTCATTCATGCCCGGTCAGGGCACGGAGTTGCTGGCGTTCCTCTCGAACGTGCTGGCTGCGAGTGTGCGGCGATGCTTGACCCGCAGGGGCTGATCAAGGACATCACGGCAGAGCCTGCTGTTCGGCGGGCCTGCGTTGACTGGTACAACTGGCTGGCCCATGAGCGTCGGCTATCGCCCAATACCCTTGATGGATACGCGCGCGATATCGCCGGGTTCATGGGGTTTCTGGCACAACACTTTGGATACGCGCCGGGCATTGGTGATCTCGAAAGCCTGAAGGGTATCGATTTCCGCAGCTATCTGGCCGAACGTGGTTCACGCTCTCTGTCGCGCACATCCACCGCGCGCGCCATTTCCAGCCTGAAGAGTTTTTTCCGCTTTGCTGAGCGTCGCGCCATTGTATCGAACGCAGCGATTGTGACCATGCGGCCGCCGAAAGTTCCCAAGAGTGTACCGAAAGCCCTGGATGAAACCGAAGCCATAGCGGTCATTGACGTCGCCGGTGAACTGAGCGACGAACCGTGGGTGGGCAAGCGCGATAGCGCCGTGCTGATGTTGCTTTATGGCTGTGGGTTGCGCATTGGCGAGGCCCTGAATCTCAACCGGGCCGACTTGCCCATAAACGGCGTTTTGCGGGTGCGCGGCAAGGGTGACAAGGAACGCCTTGTGCCTGTGCTGCCCGTGGTCGAGGCATCACTGCGTGACCATCTGGCACATTGTCCGTTTGATCAGGGCGCGGATGGTCCCATGTTCTTTGGCGTGCGTGGCAAGCGTCTGGCCTCGCGTGCGATTCAGGACAAGATGCATAAGCTGCGGATTTATCTGGGCCTGCCGGAAACTGCGACACCGCATGCCCTGCGCCACAGCTTTGCAACGCACCTGTTGGCCGGTGGCGGGGATTTGCGGACCATTCAGGAACTGCTGGGCCACGCCTCGCTATCAACCACCCAGCGTTACACGGATGTAGACGCGGCTCGCTTGCAGGCGGTCTACGATAGCACCCATCCACGCGCGCGGATGCGTTAGAGCGCAGCTTCGCCTTTTGCTGGCCCCAGCCAGCGCAGCAGCAACGGTCCTGTTGCAACCACCAGCCCGGTGACGGCAAAGGCCGCGCCCCATGATGCCGGTGTGTGCGCGCCGCCGCTGATATCAAGCACGACGCCGAACACCAGTGGCCCCAAAAAGGCCCCAAAGAATGCGATTGAGGAATGCACTGCCATGGTCGCGCCACGGTAGGCTGGCGGCGCAGCTTGCACGGCACCGGCTGTGAGCGACGCGGAATCCCCTGCTACAGTCATGGAATAAATGCAGCACAGAACAACCAGAATCCACACCGGCCAGACCGACGCAAATCCAATACCAAAGGCAACAAGCGCAGACGCCATCATAACCAGCGTGATCCAGCGATGACGCCCCAGACGCAATGCAAACTCGTTTCCCAGAATGCTGGCGGGGACGCCGAACAGATTGATGATAGCGGCCAGTATGGCAATGGAAACCGGCAGGCTGGTGCCCGGGTTTTGTGATACCGCAAAAACTAGAAACGCCACAGTCCATGCCCGATAGGCAAACAGTTCGAAGTTGTGCACCGTGTAGGCCAGCACGAAGGCCATAGCCGGGCGACAGCGCAGGACCGGGCGAAAATCGAGTAGATGCGTTTGCGGCTTGTCTTGATGGTCATTGCGGCGTCGCGGTACGAATACCGTAACCAGTACCATGGCGATGGCTGGGCCAATCGCCAGCAGGGCAAACGCGCTGCGCCAGTCGCCGAGATCGGCAAACACGCCGGTGGCAAGGATGGACACTGAAGCACCAACCCCGAAGCTTGAGGTGTAAAACGCAATGAAGCGGCTTTGCTTCGGGCCATGCAGAAAATCACTGAGCATCTTAAGCCCCGGCATATATGTGCCGGCCAGACCGATACCGCCGAGCACGCGAAACGCCATAGCGCTCCAGAAACCCTCAGCGAACCATGCAAAGCCGATACATGCAGCGCCGGATATGGCGGTGGAAATCAGCACCACATCGCGTGGCGCGATGCGGTCGGTCAGGCTGGTCAGAATAATAACGGCGAGCACGTACCCGGCGTAGTAAATGCCATTGATCCAGCCAGCTTCAGTATTGCTGATGGACCATTCCTGAAAGAACACGGGCAGTAGGGTAGGGAACGCGGCAAAGCCCGCCATGCCAAGGGCTTCAGCAAGGCAGACAATGGCGGTGATGCGAAGCATGGGTGGCGCGCTGTTCATGGCGCGATCCTAGTGCCTTCACATCCACCGTCCAGTGAATGTTTTTGGGGTACGATTTATGAGCCTCAGGCGATCATCCACTGGTGTGCCTGTTCGCGCTCGTTGACGTGGAAGTGCCGTACCTGTGCGGGCATCAGCACGTTGGAAATTTGTGCGGCCCAGGATTCCCAAGCTGCATCACCGATGATGGCCATACGCGAAATATCGCTCCAGTGTACGAAGCCGAACATCATGTCTTTCCAAGCTGCGGCGATCTCCCAGCCGTCGAATTTTTCGAGGTCGACAAGCAGCTGTATCTTGTCGTGCTTGGCAATGATGGCCTCGATTTTGGGAAGCAGACCGTCGTAATCGGTGCTGCTCAGCGTGCCGACAGCCTCAAGCGCCATATAGTCATCGTGTGAACTGTCGAGAATAATAAACATATCCACCCCTTTCAGCGATAACGCTAATGGTTGGACGCGCCCGTGTACTCAGCCCTGATCATTAGATAGGTATGTGCGGGGTATGCCTGCAAGTCACCCGCTATCAGTGATGGACCACGGCCTGTTCAATCTCGTTTTATGGCTCTTGTTATTAGATGTGGATGGCTCTGCCACTGACATCCAGAGCGGCTTCCTTGACGGCTTCCGGCAGTCCGGGATGGCCGTGACAGATACGTGCAATATCTTCGGCAGAAGCGCCAAGCTCCATGCCGACGACGATTTCCTGTATCAGGTCACCTGCCGCCGGGCCGATGATGTGGGCGCCAAGAATAGCGTCCGTGGCCTTGTCGGCGAGGATTTTAACAAAGCCGTCCGCGTCGCCGTTGGCACGCGCGCGGCTGTTGGCCGAGAACGGGAACTTGCCAATATTATAGGCAATACCGGCAGTTTTGAGTTGCTCCTCGGTCTTGCCCAGTGCGGCGACCTCGGGCCACGTATAGACGATACCGGGAATGGAGTTGTAATCCACATGTCCGGCTTCGCCTGCAATCAGTTCGACGCACGCGTTGCCTTCTTCCTCGGCCTTGTGGGCCAGCATGGCACCACCGATGACATCGCCGATGGCAAAGACACCCGGCACGTTGGTCTGGAAATGCTCGTTGACGGGGATGAAGCCGCGCTCGTCAAGCGTGATGCCAGCGTCCTTCAGACCCAGTGCGTCGGTGTAGGGACGCCGACCAATGGCGACCAGGACAACATCGGCTTTCAATTTCTCGGGCTTGCCTTTGTCGCCAGCGGGCGTGGTGCTTAATTCAACGCTCGATGCGCCAGCTTTCGCGCCGGTGACCTTGGTAGAAAGCTTGAACTTGATGCCTTGTTTTTTGAGGATACGCCCCATGTTCTTGGACACTTCGCTGTCCATGCCGGGCAGGATGTGGTCCATAAATTCTATGACCGTGACATCCGCGCCAAGCCTGCGCCAGACGGAACCCATTTCAAGGCCGATGACGCCCGCACCGATGACAATCATGGACTTGGGTATTTTGCTCAGGGCCAGCGCGCCGGTGGAACTGACGATACGCTTTTCGTCGATCTTTACACCCTTGAGCGGGGTGACATCCGAGCCTGTGGCGATCAGAATATCACGGGTTTCGAGGACCTGTTCCTTGGCGCCGCGCTTGCTCGGTTTTACACCGACCTTGCCAGCTTCAATGATACGACCTGCGCCAACGTGGTAGTCCACCTTGTTTTTCTTCAGCAGGTACTCGATGCCTTTGGTCAGGTCTTCGACGACCTTGTCCTTGCGGCCCATCATGGCTTTTACATCGACCGTCAGACCGCTGGCCTTGATGCCATGGTGGGCGAACTCGTCTTTCGCCACTTCATAATGGTGCGAAGACTGCAACAGCGCCTTTGACGGAATACAGCCAACGTTGAGGCATGTGCCACCCAGCGTGCCGCGTTTATCGACACATGCGGTTTTCAGGCCGAGTTGTGCTGCGCGAATTGCTGCTACGTAGCCACCGGGGCCGCCGCCGATTACGACGAGATCATAGGGTTCGCTCATCGAATTTCCTCTTTCCGTGCGTATAAACTCAACAGGGCCGGGCTCAGATCTCAACCAGAATGCGTTTTGGATCCTCAATGTATTCCTTCATGCGAACAAGGAACGAGACCGCTTCGCGACCATCAATAACCCGGTGGTCGTATGTCAGGGCCAGATACATCATCGGGCGGATTTCAACATTGTCACCAATGGCAACAGGG
This sequence comes from uncultured Rhodospirillales bacterium, assembly GCA_965602485.1. Classification (GTDB taxonomy): domain Bacteria; phylum Pseudomonadota; class Alphaproteobacteria; order Rhodospirillales; family Casp-alpha2; genus JABJOR01. Next base: position 279,262 of record CBFCYM010000002.1, read on the forward strand.
CGCTTCTGGATTTTATGCATGCCCAGAATTGCAGATTGTGGTGCATTGAGAATCGGCATGGACATCAGTGATCCAAATACGCCGCCATTGGAAATGGTGAACGTGCCGCCGGTCATTTCGTCGATGCCCAGCTTGCCATCGCGCGCACGGCGACCGAAATCGGCGATTGTGCTTTCGATGTCGGCGAAACTCATTTCGTCGGCATCTTTCAGTACCGGCACAACCAGACCATTGGGCGAGCCAACGGCAACACCGACGTTATAGTAATTCTTGTAAACAAGGGTGTCGCCGTAGACCTCGGCATTAACGGCAGGCCATTCCTGTAGTGCCAGCACGGCAGCTTTGACGAATATGGACATGAAGCCTAGCCGTGCGCCATGTTTTTTCTCAAAGGCTTCCTTGTATTCAGCGCGCATATCCATGGCGCACTTCATATCCACCTCATTCCATGTGGTCAGCATGGCTGCGGTGTTTTGAGCATCTTTCAGGCGCCCGGAAATAATGCGCCGCAGCTTGGTCATGCGAACGACTTCTTCGCGTGGATCTGCGGGGCGCGGCGGTAATTCAGCCGCTGCTGCCGGTGCGGATACTTTCGCGGATGCTGGCCCGACGTCACCTTGCAAGATGGCGTGCACGTCGCCCTTGGTGATCCGGCCGCCCGGTCCCGTGCCATGAATTTGCGCGGGGTCAAGGTTGTGCTCGACGATCATTTTGCGCACGGCCGGTGACAGGTGTACGTGACTGCCCACTGGTGCCGCGGCTGGCGCTGCGACCGGTGCCGCTGCAGGAGTAGTTGCGGCGGGTGCAGGCGTGGGTGGCGCCGCCGCCGCTTCGGCTGCGGGGGCTGGAGCGCTTTTCTCAGCCGGTGGCGCGGCCGTTCCTGCTGCACCTTCTTCGATGGTACAGAGCAGTGCGCCGACCTCTACGTCGCTACCTTCAACGCTTACAATGCTGGTCAGGGCGCCGCTAACCGGGGCATTGACCTCGACGGTTACCTTGTCGGTTTCCAGTTCGACGATAGGTTCGTCGATGTTGACGGTTTCACCCGCTGCTTTGAACCATTTGGCGACAGTGGCTTCCGACACTGATTCGCCGAGAACTGGGACTTTGACTTCTACGACCATTCGGTCCTCCGGTCATGTTTGATTTGCCATCCTGTGTCCCACGAGTGTGGGGATAGATGGCGCTATCTCATCTACTTCGTTTTCTTTTTCGCTTTTTTTGGTGCGGCTTTCTTCTTGCTCGCGCTCTTTACCGTCAAGGCGGCATCGACCAATTCGGCCTGCTCGCGGACATGATTTTTAAGCGATCCGGTTGCCGGTGAAGCCGCTGCTATGCGCCCGGCATAACTGACCCGTTCGGTATCGCGGCCCATGCTATCGAGCAAATCTTCGAGCGGCTCACGGATATACGTCCACGACCCCATGTTGCGAGGCTCTTCCTGACACCAGACCAGATCGGCATTTGGAAAGCGTGATAACTCTTCGTCCAGAACATCGGCGGGGAACGGATAGAGCTGCTCAACGCGCATCAGGTATACATCTTTGACGCCACGCTTTTCGCGTTCCTCGTGCAGGTCGTAGTAGACCTTGCCTGTGCACAGTACGACGCGCTTGATCTTGTTATCGGCAGCGAGCCCGCCGCTGAGCTGATTATCATCCCACAGTACGCGGTGGAAGCTCGTGTTATCAGCCATTTCATCGAGGCGTGATACGCAGCGCTTGTGACGCAATAGGGATTTTGGCGTCATCAGGATCAGCGGTTTACGGAATTCACGCATGAGCTGTCGGCGCAGCACGTGGAAGTAGTTTGCAGGCGTTGAGCAATAACAGACCTGTAGGTTGTCTTCCGCGCAGAGCTGCAGGTAACGTTCGAGCCGCGCCGAGCTGTGCTCGGGGCCTTGGCCTTCGTAACCGTGCGGCAACATCATGACCAGACCGGACATGCGCAGCCACTTGGATTCTGCCGAGGTGATAAATTGATCGATAATGACCTGTGCGCCGTTGGCAAAGTCGCCGAACTGGGCTTCCCATGAGATCAACATCTGTGGCTCGGCCATGGAGTAACCGTATTCGAAGCCAAGCACACCGGCTTCCGATAATGGGCTGTCGATGACCTCGTAGGGGGCTTGGCCAAAGCGGATATTGCTGAGCGGTATAAAGCGCTCATCGGTTTCCTGATCGGTCAGTACTGAATGGCGTTGTGAAAACGTGCCACGTCCACAGTCCTGACCCGATAGGCGGACCGGATGGCCGTCCAACAGCAGGGTGCCAAACGCAAGGGCTTCAGCCGTTGCCCAATCAATATTCTCGCCGGTGTCGATCATGCGGCGTTTGGAATCGAGTTGGCGGGTAATCTTTGAGTGCGCGTTAAAGTTATCGGGTACACGGGTCAGGGCCGCACCGACTTCCTTGAGGCGTTCAAGCGGTACGGCTGTGATGCCGCGTCTGGCGTCGCCGTGTGCAACGCTGATGCCGCTCCATGAGCCTTCCAGCCAGTCAGCCTTGTTCGGTTTGTAACTGGTCGAGGCTTCGAACGCATCATCTAGTTTGCCCTGCACGGCACCCCACATGGTCTCAACGTCCCCTTCGCTCATGACCTTGTCGCGGATCAGCTTGCGCGCAAAAATGTCGCGCGTCGTCGGGTGCGTTGCGATTTTTTTGTACATGGACGGTTGGGTGAACATGGGCTCATCACCCTCGTTATGCCCGTGGCGGCGATAGCAGATCATGTCCACCACGACGTCCTTGTGGAACTTCATGCGGTATTCGATGGCGATACGTGCGCAGTGAACGACGGCTTCCGGATCGTCCGCATTGACGTGGAAAATCGGTGCGGTGACGGTTTTCGCCACATCAGAGCAATAGGGCGATGAGCGCGAAAAGCGCGGTGATGTGGTAAAACCAATCTGATTATTGATCACGACGTGAATCGTGCCGCCGGTGCGGTAGCCGCGCAGATGTGACAGATCGAGGGTCTCAGCCACCAGTCCCTGTCCGGCAAAGGCCGCATCGCCGTGCAGCAACAGCCCCATGACCTTTTCGCGGTCACCGTCGTTGCGCTGGCGTTGTTTAGCTCGCACCTTACCTAGCACCACCGTGTTGACGGCTTCGAGGTGCGACGGGTTGGCCGTCAGCGACAGGTGAACGGAACGACCGTCAAAGACGCGATCAGCAGATGTGCCAAGGTGGTATTTTACGTCACCCGAACCCTGCACATCATCGGGGTTTGCTGCGTTGCCCTGAAATTCCGAGAAAATGGCCTGAAAAGGCTTCGACATCACGTTGGCGAGCAGATTCAAGCGTCCACGGTGCGCCATGCCGATGACGATTTCTTCGAGCCCCAACTGACTGCCGCGCTTGATGATCTGCTCAATGCCGGGAACAACGCTCTCGCCACCATCAAGGCCAAAGCGTTTGGTGCCGGTGAACTTTTTATCGAGGTAGCGCTCGAAGCCTTCGGTTTCGCTGAGGCTGGCGAGAATTGCTATTTTGCCCTTGTTGGTAAAGTGGGTCTGGTTTTGGATGCTTTCCATGCGCTCCTGGAGCCACGCCTTTTCGGCGGGGTCCTGGATGTGCATGTACTCAATGCCGATAGAGCCACAGTATGTACGTTGCACGATGGCGATAATTTCGCGCAGCGAAGCGCTTTCCAGACCGAGCACGTAATTGATAAAAATTTCACGGTCGAGGTCTTTGTCGTTGAAACCATAGGTGGCTGGATCAAGCTCAGGATGTTCCTTGGGCGGTTCCAGACCCAATGGGTCGAGGTTTGCCAACAGGTGGCCGCGTACCCGGTAGGCACGGATCAACATCAGGGTGCGGATAGAATCCAGTGTGGCTTCGCGCACGCGTGTGCTACTGACGGCCGATGTGGCGCGACCGGAAAATTCAGGTTGGTCTTGCCGGGTCGGGGCCATCTGTTCCGATAGTGGTGTCAGGCTGCCTTCGCCGATAATGCGGGCGTCCGAGGGCGACCAGCTTGCGCCGCGCTGCTCTTGATTGAGCAAACGGGTTTCGTCTTCCAGATCGGTGAAAAACTCCTGCCAGCGCGAATCGACTGACCCAGGGTCATCCAGATAGCGTTCGTAAAGTTGGGCAATATAAACCTGATTGCCTGCGTACAGGAAACTGGTCGGATCGGTTGGATCTATTGCGCTCATAGTCTTGCTGGCCCCACACCCCCTAGGATATCAAACGTCCCGGATCAAAACGAATCCGTGATGCGAATGAGCCCCTAAGCATTTAAACCAGAACGTGATTCACGTTTTCAGTCACACAAACAAAAACGATCACGCCCTATACCGAATTACGATCGAGTGCACTCTATCGTATGTTTTCGGTCAATGCCAATCATCCAGAGTAACTTTTTTTGAAGCGCTCGAATTTGGATAATTCAAACCACCCCGTAGCAACTCTGGTCCAAACTGAACATAGCTTAAAACTTAGAGAGAATCGGGCAAGCATAAATAAACATTGAAGAATTTTTTATGCAAAAGCAATCGGGCGGCCGAAGCCGCCCGATTTTTCACGCCGACGACAAAAGCCGTCAGATTTTGATGTTCAAAGTCCCTATGACAGGGCCTTAATCATGGTCGTGCCGATAGAAGCCGGGGATTCAGTGACGTGAACGCCAGCTGATTTCATGGCTTCAATTTTTTCTTCAGCACCGCCCTTACCACCGGAAATGATGGCACCGGCATGGCCCATGCGGCGTCCCGGAGGAGCCGTCAGGCCGGCAATGAAGCCAACAACGGGTTTCTTGGTACCCGATGCCTTGAGGATTTCTGCGCCGTCTTCTTCTGCAGAACCGCCGATTTCACCGATCATGACGATAGCTTCGGTGGCGTCGTCCTCAATAAACATGCTCAGGCAGTCAACGAAGTTGGTGCCGTTAACCGGATCGCCGCCGATACCGATGCAGGTCGTCTGACCCAGGCCAACAGCCGTGGTCTGTGCAACGGCTTCGTAGGTCAGGGTGCCAGAACGCGATACGATACCAACCTTGCCCGGGGTGTGGATGTGGCCGGGCATGATGCCGATTTTGCATTCACCCGGCGTGATGATGCCTGGGCAGTTCGGACCAATCAGTCGCGTGCTCGAACCTTCGAGTGCACGTTTGACCCGCACCATGTCGAGCACCGGAATGCCCTCGGTGATGCAGACGGCCAGTTCGATACCAGCGTCGATGGCTTCGAGGATTGCGTCGGCGGCAAACGGCGGCGGCACGTAAATCACCGAGACATTGGCTTCGGTCTTGGCAACGGCATCGGCCACGGTGTCAAACACCGGCAGATCAAGGTGCTTGGAGCCACCTTTGCCCGGCGTTACGCCGCCGACCATTTTGGTGCCATAGGCAATTGCCTGCTCAGAGTGGAATGTACCCTGCGCGCCGGTGAAGCCCTGGCAAATGACGCGCGTATCTTTATTGACGAGAACGGACATCAGCTTGCCTCCTTCACGGCCTGAACAATTTTCTTGGCAGCATCGCCCAGATCGTCAGCAGAGATGATCGGTAGACCCGAGTCTGCGAGAATCTGCTTACCCTGTTCGACGTTGGTGCCTTCAAGGCGCACCACGAGGGGTACATTCAGGCTGACTTCGCGCGCCGCAGCAACAACGCCATCGGCAATAACGTCACAACGCATGATGCCGCCGAAGATGTTGACCAGAATGCCTTCTACATTGGGATCAGACAGAATGATCTTGAAGGCCGTGGTGACACGCTCTTTGGTCGCCCCGCCGCCAACGTCAAGGAAGTTGGCAGGGTCACCGCCAACCAGCTTGATGATATCCATGGTGGACATGGCCAAGCCTGCGCCGTTCACCATGCAACCGATGTTGCCGTCGAGTTTGATGTAGTTCAACTCGTGCTGGGCAGCTTCCAGTTCCATGGGGTCTTCTTCGTCTTCGTCGCGCAGTTCTTCCACGTCTTTTTGACGATACAGCGCGTTGTCGTCGAAGTTGATCTTGGCGTCGAGCGCAACAACGTCACCCGCGCCGGTCACAACCAGCGGGTTGATCTCAACGATGGAGCAATCAAGCTCGTTGAATGCCTTGTACATGGCCAGAATGAACTTAACGGCCGAACCAACCTGCTTGCCTTCCAGACCCAGAGCAAACGCGAGCTTGCGGGCATGGAAAGGCATCACGCCGGTCGCCGGGTCAACGGCGATCTTGACGATTTTTTCAGGCGTGGCATGGGCAACTTCTTCAATTTCCATGCCGCCTTCGGTCGATGCCATGATGGTCAGACGCGAGGTCTCACGATCAAGCAGCATGCCGAGGTACAGTTCGCGTGCAATATCGCAGCCGTCCTCGATGTAGAGGCGTTTGACTTCTTTGCCACTTGGACCGGTCTGCTTGGTGACTAGAACATGGCCCAGCATTTCGGCTGCATTGGTGCGGACGTCTTCAACGGATTTCACCACGCGTACGCCACCGGCGCCATCGGGATTGTCCGAAAAACGGCCTGCGCCGCGTCCACCGGCATGAATTTGTGATTTAACCACATAGACTGGTCCGCCGAGTTTCTCAGCATGTTGGACAGCTTCGTCCGCAGTATAGGCAACGCCGCCTTCCAATACGGATACACCGTATTTGGCAAGCAGTGCCTTCGCTTGATATTCGTGAATATTCATCTCAGCCTCGTCTCCGATGCCGAGTGCATTATGCACCCGGCGCTACGGTGTATATGAGCACCCCTGTTACTTCTTTTTAGGTGCGGTTTTGGTCTTCTTCTTGGGTGCAGCTTTGGTTTTGGTTGCTGCAGCTTTTACCTTTTTCGGCGCGGCCTTGGCCTGTTTTTTGTCCTGGTCCATTATTTTCTGTGTGGCTTTGAGAAGCCCCTTCACAGCATCGACCGATTTTTTGAATGCTTTTTTCTCGGATGCGTTCAGGTTGATTTCAATGACGCGTTCAACGCCCTTGGCACCGATAACGCATGGCGCGCCGACGTAGATGCCCTTCAGACCGTATTCACCATTGAGGTGCGCGGCACACGGCATAACGCGTTTTTTATCTTTCAGGTAGCTTTCTGCCATGGCGATGGCGGATGCTGCCGGGGCGTAAAATGCCGAACCGGTTTTCAGCAGGCCAACGATTTCGGCACCACCGTCACGCGTGCGCTGAACGATTTTGTCGAGGCGCTCTTTCGTGGTCCAACCCATCTTGATCAGGTCGGGCAGGGGGATACCGGCCACAGTGGAATAGCGGGTTAGCGGAACCATGGTGTCGCCGTGTCCACCCAGCACAAATGCTGTGACGTCCTCAACAGAAACCTTGAATTCTTCGGCCAGGAAGTAACGGAAGCGCGCGGAGTCGAGCACGCCAGCCATGCCGACCACCTTGTTATGGGGCAGACCGGATGCTTCGCGCAGGGCCCAGACCATGGCATCCAGCGGGTTGGTGATGCAGATGACGAAGGCTTTCGGCGCGTACTGCTTAATGCCTGCGCCGACACTGGCCATGACTTTGGCGTTGGTGCCGATCAGATCGTCCCGGCTCATGCCGGGGCGGCGCGCGATACCGGCGGTCACGATGACCACGTCGGCGCCTTTGATGGCGGTGTATCTGTTGGCGCCAACAATAGACGCGTCAAAACCGTCAACGGGAGAGGATTCTGCGATATCAAGGGACTTGCCCTGGGGCATGCCATTGACGATGTCGAACATGACCACATCGCCGAGCTCTTTCAGGCCTGCCAGATGGGCCAGCGTGCCACCAATATTGCCTGCACCGATGAGTGCAATTTTATTCCGTGCCATTTTTTTTATCCCATTCGAGTGTTGGAAAGGCTCACGTTATATCACAGTGCGCGCAGAGTCACACACAGTGGTACGCACGCGGGCCTAACCTTTCGGCACTCTGCTCGTTGTCTTATGGTATACGGTATACCACAGAAAAAAAGCAAGTCATTCTGCATCCTCAGAGAAATTTTCTGGAGATACGGATCAAGCTTCAAAGAATGGCGTGTGGCAGGGCGATGTAATCGGGCGACTGCATTTCCATGAGGCGTGATGCGGTGCGTTCAAATTCAAACGCACCATCACCTTCGCCGTAGAGTTCCGCTACAGGCGCACCAGCAGAACAGATCAGATTGACCTTGGCCTCATAGAGCGTATCGATGAGCGTTACAAAGCGCTTGGCCTCGTTGCGGTGCTCGGGACCGAGGCGCGGAATATCAGCCATAATAAGCGTATGGAAGCGGTCCGCGATGGCCAGATAGTCTGCCGGTCCCAATGGTTGGGCGCAGAGCGCGTTGAAGTCCGTCAGGGCCACGCCTTCGGCCGTGCGGGGGAAATGGATATCGCGTCCCTGGACATTAATGGTCAGTGGTTCGGGCTCGGCACCAATGGTCAGGCGTTCGAAATCTGTTGCCAGTTTGGCAGAGGCCTCAGGGCCGGCTGGTGTAATAAAGACATCCATGGCGCAGATGCGCTCCAACCGATAATCGGTCGGACTGTCGAGTTCGATGACTTCCATGCGTTGTTCGATCAAATCGATGAAAGGCAAAAACAGTTCGCGTTGCAGGCCATCCTTGTAAAGGTCACATGGCGGGCGGTTCGATGTCGCCACGACAATCACACCGGCTTTAAACAGGGCGTCGAACAGACGGCCCAGTATCATTGCGTCGGCAATGTCGCTGACATGGAATTCGTCAAAACATAAAAGCCATGCCTGATCGGCAATGACGCGCGCAAGTGATGCCATAGGGTCTTTTTGCGCCGCGACCTTGCCTGCCTTTTGGGCTTCCCGGTAGCTGTGAACGCGGCGGTGAACTTCCTGCATAAAGGCGTGGAAGTGGATGTGTTTTCGCATGCCCACGTCACAATGACCGTAGAAAATCTCCATGAGCATGGATTTACCACGCCCAACCCCACCCCACATATAGATGCCTTTGGGTGGCACTGTGGCGCGCCCACGAAAGCTTAGACGTTTGAGCCAACCGGTCTCGCCCATCTGTTGAGCGTACGTTTCCAGATCATTCGACAGAGCCTGCAATCGTTCCATGGCAAAGGCCTGGCGCGGATCGGCGTGTAGTTCCCCGCTATCGACGAGGGCCCGGTAGGCATCATCTGGTCTGGTTTTATCAAGCATGGTTTTAAACGTTTCACCTGCCACGTATGATTTATCGTGGATGCATATATGATACCGGATATCGATCCTGTCGTTACAGTGTAACCATTTGATCCGTTGCGGAAACGAATACATGCCAGAATATCAAGGTCAAGACGCGTTAATCTGCTTGCTGATTTTCTTTGGTGCCTTTGGCGTCATGGCGGGGCTTGAAAAGTTGTTGCCGCGCCGCGTGCCGATGCGTCCAAAAGCCGAACGCTGGATGATCAATATCATGATAACGGCCATCAATACGCTGATTATACGCTTTGCCATGCCCATATTGCCGGTTGGTGCGGCGTTGGTGGCGCAGCAAAACGGTTGGGGCATATTGAATATGCTGCCGCAATTCCCCGATGTGGCGGTATGGGCATTGGGGCTTATGACACTCGATCTGATCGTGTACCTGCAGCATGTCGCGTTTCACCGCGTGCCGCTGCTGTGGCGTTTGCACCGCGTACATCATTGTGATCTGGACGTGGATGTGACGACGGGATTGCGCTTTCACCCCATCGAAATTGTGCTGTCGTTAACGATAAGGATATTGGCGGTCCTTGCCTTGGGGATCCCCGCGCCGGTGGTTCTCGCATTTGAGGTAATTTTGATCACGATGGCGGTATTTAATCACGCCAATGTGGCCATCCCGCGTTGGCTTGACGGTTTTGTGCGCCTGTTTGTTGTGACGCCGGATATGCACCGGGTTCACCATTCAACGCAGGTAGCAGAAACCAACAGCAATTACGGGTTTAATCTGTCGTGCTGGGACCGCCTGTTGCGAACCTATTGTGCCCAACCGAAAGCCGATCACGCGGCTATGAGCATTGGCCTGCCAGATGTCCGTGACCCATCACGCGTGTCGCTGCCTGCACTGATGATCGCGCCATTTCAGAAGACTTAACAAATGTTTACAAGACGCTCATACAGATAAGCAATTGGGCTAATATAATTAAATACAGTACGAATAGGCCTTGGCACCACATTGTATGCAGATATAGGGTGTCTGCTGAGGCAGAAAGTGGAATTGCAAATGGTGAAAGTAAAATTCATGGTTGGATGTACGCAACGTTTTGCACGCTTGTCGCAGGCGGTGGTCTTCGCTGGTTTGGCACTGCTATCGGCGCCTGTATCGGCTGAAGAGGCACCTGTTTATATTGGGCTGGATGCAGACATGTCGTCGTCTTCGGCGCAGGCTGGTGCTGCCATTCAGCGCGGCGCTCAATTGGCTATTGCTGAAATCAATAGTGCCGGGGGCCTGCTTGGTCGGCCCGTGGAACTCGTGGTGCGTGATCACCGTGGAAATCCCGCGCGCGGGCTTGATAACATTGCGGAATTTGCGACCATGCCGGGTCTGCTGGCTGTTATAGCTGGCCTGCACACACCTGTCGCCCTGCATGAACTTGAGAGCATCCATAACCAGAAAATTCCATTCCTTGTGGCGTGGGCCGCAGGCACGCCCATCGTCGATAACCCCTATTCGCCAAATTTTGTATTTCGGGTATCCGTGCGCGATCAGTTTGCCGGGGGCTTTTTTGTCGAGAGTGCTCTGTCTGAAGGGCACGAGCGGATTGGTCTGCTGCTGGAACGCACCGGTTGGGGACGCTCGAATGAAAAGGCTGTGCGCCAGGCCCTGAGCGAGCGCGGTCTGGAACCTGCTGCCATAGAATGGTTTAACTGGGGGGTTGAGGATCTATCACCCCATATCAAGCGTTTGCGCGAGGCTGGCACCCAGGATGTTATTCTGGTGGCGAATCCGCCCGAAGGCCTTGTCGCGCTCCGTAGCATGGCAGCGCTTCCTGCCGAAAAACGCCTGCCGATTATTTCTCATTGGGGCATTACCGGGGGCACCTTTGGTGAACAGGCCGGGGATATGCTGAGCGCGGTTGATCTACGTTTTCTGCAAACATTTTCGTTTAATCGCCCGCCATTACCAGAGCGTGGAAAGCAATTGTTTGAGGCCCATTTGGAGATGTTTCCCGATATGCCGATTGCTGCACGCGTGCCTGCGCAACCGGGCATAGCCCATGCTTATGATCTGGTCAATTTGCTGGCGCTGGCGGTCAATGAGTCCGGTACTCTGGATCGTAGCGTAGTGCGCGATGCGCTTGAGCAGTTGCCCGATCATCGCGGCGTCATGCGTGATTATGCACCTGCCTTCACACCAGAACGTCACGATGCGCTTGATGTTCGGGATTTCATCCTTGCGCGCTATGATGCTGATGGGGTCATCGTTCCAACGATGCCTTCGGGCAACTAAGCGACTTGTCGGTGGTTGGTCCTCATATCAAAGCGCAACCGCTTTCGGCTTATGTGCTTTGGCGTGTGTTGCCGATTGCCGTTGCCGCGATGGCTGCGATTGGGTTGACCGTATTATGGACAACCCAGAAAGTCGTCGAGGAGTCTGTTCAGGAGCGTTTACGGCAAGCTAGCGATCAGATTGCCCAACTCGTTGATGAACGGCTTTTTACGATCGTCGAACAGGCACGGGTGCTGGCGGGCAATGATCTGATCGTCAATGGCTTGATTGACGCACAAAGCCGTGAAGATTACCTGCCCATATTTTTCAAATCTCTCAGGCTTGGCGGCGCAACGGCACGGATATCGCTGGTTGATTATAAAGGGCGTGAAATTCTGGCCAATAAGGCGCGCGGCGGTCCTGATATCCATCGTTCGCCATGGAACAATATGCTTTCGGCCGGCAAGGAGGTTCGCTACCTCGGCACGGATGGCTTGATTGTCGCTGTGCCGATCATCGTATATGGGTTACCTGAAGGGGCTATTGTTGCATCCTTCCCGCCCGAAGTAACCCACAACATGTTCGATATCAAGGCCGTGAATCTGGAGATATCCCTGCATAATTCAGTCGGAGATACGATATATGCTTCACTGAAGTCGGATACAGGGCAGGCCGTTGATATCTTTTCACGCGAAGATATGGTCACCACACGTTCTGTATTACGGTTTCTGCGCGGTGGCTGGATATCAACGGGAGAGAAGAAATCAACAGCGTATGCCGCCATTCACCAATTGCGGCTATTTCTGTTTTACGTAACCCTGGCTGCGTTGGCCGCTGTGGTTGCGGCATCTGTCATTTCCACCTATCTGGCCGCAGGACAGCTCCGCAGGTTATCAAATGCATTTTCTAAAATTAACACGCGGGAAGATTTTGAACGCCGAATTGATGTTTCAGGTCCACAGGAAATTCGTGATCTGAGCGGCTCCTTTAACGACATGCTGGAAGCCCTAAAGCAGACGACGACGTCACGCAGTTATCTTGATACGGTTCTCAACTCCATCAGTGAAATGCTGTTCACGACCATGCCTGGTGGTGAAGTCATTACCATGAACGCGGCAGCCAAGGCATTTTTGGAATCAAGAGGTCTGGACCGCAACATCAACATGTCAGAGGTCATCAAGGCCGATGAATATGGCACACATCAGGATCCATTAAATTTTTTGCGCGTTGCCGGGCGTAATAGTTCATTGGAAGCAACTTATCATCAGGGGCACGATGTTATCAAAGGCGTATTATGGTTCAAATCACCTGTGCGTGATGATGCTATCGGTGTCAGTGATGTCTATGTTGGCACTGATATTACCGAACGAATGCATATGGAGCAGATGAAGACGGACTTTGTTTCGACGGTCAGTCACGAATTACGCACGCCCTTGACGTCTATTATGGGGTCGGTTTCACTGCTGAATTCCGGGGCGGTCGGGGAGCTTTCCGATAAGGCATCCGGGTTAATGGGGATCGCACAACGAAATTGCGATCGCCTGATCCGCCTGATTAATGACATTCTCGATATACAGAAGATGGAGGCCGGCCAACTCGAGATATATTTGGCTAATCTCGATATATGTGAACAGGTCGAACATTCTGTCAACGCAAATGCCAGCTACGCGGAACAATTCGATACCATATTCAAGGTAACGCAACCGCAAGGCCCAATTCTGGTTCATGTGGATGCGGATCGATTGGGGCAGGTCTTTGCTAACCTGCTATCAAATGCAGCCAAATTTTCGCCATCCGGTGGGGTCGTGGATATTATTGTTACGCGTGCAGATGGCGCTGTAACGATTGCCGTGCGAGACCATGGCATCGGAATCGCGCAAGAGCATCAGGGCGATATATTCAGCAAGTTCAAACAGGTCGATGAGTCCGACAGCCGACAAAAGGGCGGCACAGGGCTTGGCTTGGCTATTAGTCGGGAACTGATGCTCGCTATGGGCGGTGAAATATGGCTGGAATCTGAGTCCGGCGAAGGCAGCACGTTTTTTATCAGGCTACCTGAAGTCGCCGCTGCCTAGCACCAATTCTCGAAACTCATCTCTAGCGCCGTTTTGCCAGAGCTTCCTTGATCTGACCAATGGCCTGTCCCGGGTTCAGGTCCTTGGGGCAGGTGTTCGTGCAGTTCATGATGGTATGGCAGCGGTACAGCCGGAACGGATCATCCAGTTCGTCGAGACGCTTGCCCGTGGCTTCGTCGCGGCTGTCCTGAATCCAGCGGCTGGCCTGTAATAGTACGGCCGGCCCCATGTAACGCTCGCCGTTCCACCAGTAGCTTGGGCAACTGGTCTGACAGCAGAAGCACAGGATGCATTCCCATTTGCCGTCCAGCTTGGCGCGCTCTTCAGGCGACTGCAGGCGTTCGCGATTGGTCGCGGGGGTATCTGACTGTATCCATGGCTCTATGGCTGCGTACTGGGCATAGGGCTGGTTCAGGTCACAGACCAGATCCTTGACCACCGGCATGTGGGGCAGGGGATAGATCTTCACGTCGCCCTTGATGTCTGCAATTGGCTTGGTGCAGGCCAGCGTGTTGGTACCGTTGACGTTAAATGAGCACGATCCACACACGCCTTCGCGACACGAGCGGCGGAACGTCAGGGTCGAGTCCATCTCGTCCTTGATCTTGATCAGACCGTCAAGAACCATCGGGCCGCATTGGTCGAGGTCGACCTCAAAGGTATCAATGCGTGGGTTATCGCCAGAATCCGGGTCATAGCGATAAACCTGGAAATTCCGCACATTGTTGCCAGCGCCTTCGGCCTTGAAGAGCTTACCTTTCGTGGGCCGTGAATTGGCCGGGAGATTGAATTCCACCATAATCGCGCTCCCTAATTCAGTATACCCGAGCCTTGGGCTCGATGTAGTCGACCTCATCGGTCAGGGTATAAGTGTGTACCGGGCGGTAATCGAGGTCGACCTTGCCGTCCGCGCGGACCCACGCCAGCGTGTGTTTCATCCAGTTCACGTCGTCACGATCCGGATAGTCTTCGTGGGCGTGTGCGCCACGGCTTTCTTCGCGCGCAGCAGCCGAATACATGGTTGCCTTGGCGCAGATCATCAGATTTTGAAGCTCCAGACTCTCGATCAGGTCAGAGTTCCAGATCATCGAACTGTCGGCGACACTGATATCGGACATACCGTCCCATACCTTGTCGATCTCATGGCAACCTTCGGTCAGCACGTCCTTGGTGCGGAAAACGGCAGCGTTGTTTTGCATGGCACGTTGCATTTGCAGGCGCAGCTTGCTGGTTGGTGTGCCACCTTTGGCATGGCGCAGCCGGTCGAGACGATCAAGCGCGGCATCGGCACAGCCGTCGCGGTATGCACGCAATGGTGAGCCCGGTTTGATCAATTCCTTGGCACGGATCGCAGCAGCGCGACCGAACACAATGATATCGAGCAGTGAATTGGTGCCCAGACGGTTCGCGCCGTGTACCGAAGCAGAGGCGCACTCACCGATTGCCATCAGGCCCGGTACGATGGCGTCGGGGTCGCCCTTTGTTGGGCGCAGGGCCTCGGTGTGATGATTGGTCGGTATGCCGCCCATGTTGTAGTGCACGGTCGGCAGTACGGGGATGGGTTCTTTGGTTGCATCAACACCGGCAAAAATTCGAGCGGAATCGGTGATGCCTGGCAGACGCTGTTGCAAAATCTCTGCACCGAGATGCTCGAGATGCAGATTGATGTGATCTTTGTTCTCGCCGACACCGCGGCCCTCACGGATTTCCACGGTCATGGCCCGACTGACCACATCGCGACTGGCAAGATCCTTGGCCGTCGGCGCGTAGTTCTCCATGAACCGGGTACCTTCAGAATTGGTCAGGTAGCCGCCTTCGCCACGTGCACCCTCGGTAATCAGGCAGCCTGAACCGTAGATACCGGTGGGGTGAAACTGGACGAATTCATGATCCTGTAGCGGCAGTCCGGCCCGCGCCACCATGGCATTGCCATCGCCGGTGCAGGTGTGCGCCGAGGTGCACGAGAAATACGAGCGACCGTAACCGCCAGTTGCCAACACGACCTGATGGCCGCGAAAGATGTGGATCGAGCCATCATCAAGGTTCCATGCGACGATGCCTTCGCAGGTTCCGTCGTCACCCATGATCAGGTCGAGCGCATAATATTCGACGTAGAACTCGGCATTGTGCTTGAGGCACTGCTGGTAAAGCGTGTGCAGGATCGCGTGGCCTGTGCGATCCGCCGCTGCGCAGGCACGTTGCACGGGCGCTTCGCCAAAATTACGCATGTGACCACCGAACGGGCGCTGGTAAATCCGGCCTTCGTCATTGCGTGAGAACGGTACACCCATGTGTTCCAGTTCAACCACAGCCGGTACGGCTTCGCGGCACATGTATTCGATAGCGTCCTGATCACCGAGCCAGTCCGAGCCCTTGACGGTGTCGTACATGTGCCATTCCCAGTGGTCTTCGGCCATGTTGCCGAGTGCCGCACCAATGCCGCCCTGTGCGGCGACGGTGTGGCTGCGGGTTGGGAAGACCTTGGTGATGCATGCCGTCTTCAGGCCCGCAGCTGCCATGCCCAGTGTGGCGCGCAAACCAGCGCCGCCGGCACCCAGGATGACAACGTCGTATTTATGGTCGATGATTTCGTATGCGGCGCTCATTGAAATACTTTCCGTCTAACCTGTGAACGCGACGCGGAGCGCGGCCAGGATGCAAGAAATACCAGCGCCAAAGGCGATGAACTTAACGGCGATGATAGCGGTTACCTTGGCGGCTTCGATGTGTACGTAATCTTCGATCACCACCTGCAGGCCGAGTTGGGCGTGATAAAATAAGGCAATAACGAACGCACCGAAGGCGATCAGATTGCCGTGCTCTGAAATCCAGGCCTTGAAAGTAAAGTAATCAGCGCCGATTAGCCCGAGAACGGAAACCACAAACCATAGTGATAGCGGCAACAGGGCAATTGCACTCAGGCGCTGTACCCACCAATGTTCGGAACCCGTTTTTGTCGAACCAAGTCCGCGCACGCGACCGAGTTGGGAGCGCATTTCCATCATGAGCCTCCCAACAGTGGACAAGCAAAGGCCCAGGTCAGTGCTGTTGCGCCAAGGGCAACGATGACAACGGCCCAACCTGTGCGGCGCAGGGTTTTAAGCTCAAAACCCTTGCCAATGTCCCACATCAGGTGTCGCACGCCGTTTGCCATGTGGAAGAACAGCGCGAAGGTGAAACCGAACAGAACAAGCAGCCCGAACCACGATCCCATAAGAGATTGGGCGCGCGCGAATGCATCCGGGCCATAGGCCGCCGCGCCCACCCAATAGGTGAACAACAACGTAGCCGCGCTCAACGCGACACCGCTCAGACGATGGGTTATGGACAGGACGGATGTAATTTGCGGACGATAGACTTGAAGGTGTGGTGAAAGAGGCCTGTCGGCGGATGCCATTTAACCGTTCCTTCGCCCTAGAGTGCGATCACTTCATATTCCGATAATTTGAAATATGTATCGCCATCAAAGTTAAATAATCAGAGGCTTGATCACACCTTAAATTGTTTGATTTAGGGTGTGTAAGACTCTTATGAAATCCAGTGAATATCATTCATTGGTACTCATTGCCAAAGGGCAAGTCAACGTTATGGGCAAGAGAAAACCAACAAATTAAAAATTGATGCATCGTATTAGTCATTGGTATACCACAATTTTCTCGGCTCAATGAACATCAGGTGAGTTGGGCAATCGTTTTAAGCAGCCGCTCCCCGCTATCACGTGATTTCAGAAAGACCTTTTGAACACGCTTTGTTGTGCGCGCATCGACACTGTCAGAAGAATAAATCACGACGGGGATATCGGCGAGCCGTGGCGTTTCCAGATCATCGAGCAGTACGATGCCATTACCGTCAGGCAGTCCGGGGTCTATGATAACCAGATCAAACGTTTCGCTCTCCAGACACGAGCGCGCTTCAGCAAGGGATGCGGCACAAATAAAATCTATGGATTCATGCCCAGCCATCATGGACATGACCTGAGACAGGTCGTTGTCGTCCTCAACATAGAGAATTCGGCGATTGCGTGATTCTGCCGACATATACCTACTTCGCCTCAACATTTGTTTTCAACTGCCATACGGTGCGTCACTTGAGCCTTACCCATAACAGGTAGCATAGTAATGTATGGCGTGCCACTCGATTTCAATGCGGGGGCATTTTAATTATACGCCTGCATAATTAAGCTTCCTGTCAGACAAATTGTCATGGAATTAATAATTTCAATGAAATAGACGATCCCTGTGCAAGATTATGTGGAAAAGATGTGCATGAATTGTGTGCAACACGAGAAGTTATGCACAAAATAATCTCGTTTTACGTGTTTTCCACATTGAATATGGACGCAGCAACTTTCATGATTTACCGGTACGAAGAAGTGCCATTGCGCGTTCTTTACCGTGATCGAACAGAGCTTATGGGTCTGGACGATGATCTGGGAAGGTCGTGATGGATATGCCGGGGGGCGTTCGTCTCGCGGTGTATCAACCGGTTTTCCAGCGTTGCGTGCGAAGTTCTCTCCGTACGCGCTCTGGAGAGCAGGTGTTAACCGTGTTGCGAGACGGGGAGCGCTTCGTCAGTTGGCACGGTTGCTTGCAGCCGTATATGCGGCAGCCTATGCGACGCGGCAGGCAACAGTGTTTCGGTTGACCGGAGCAAAGCTGGATAGTCGGCTTTCGCTGGTTATACAGTTTATGTGAAATGCAGCAGGCTCTACGGGGCTGGTTCTTGTGGTCAGGTGTCAGGTCTTTTCTGGAAACGGGATTGTCTCTGGCATGGGTTTACCCTCTGAGGGAGGAAAACTTAACGACCATCAGGCAGGTTGCTTTCGCGCAATCCCCCTCTAGCGGTTGATGTCTGATGGTTGCGTATGTGAGTGCGGGCGTTTCCATGAAATGCATGCGCTCTGGTGCGCAATCGCCCAACCCCGCCGAGGGCTTTAACTCTGCCCAGGGTGCACTCGGTGAGGATTGGGTCGGAAGCATGCAATGCTGCTTTTAAGTACGTGGAGCCTGGCCGGCTCTCAGAGGCGTTGGGAGTACCTGTTTTCTTCAGGTGCGCGATGTAGGTTTCCCAGGATCTACATCCCTGACGCCTCTATTTCTACTCCACACTATCTAGCAGCACTGGAATCCGCGAACAACTGTATTTCGTTGTTTCGGCGGAAATTACGCGCTCAGCCCCGGCGCGGCATCATCAGCGTATAATCCAGATCAAGCACCACCGACGGATCGTAGTTATCCGATGCGTCCTTATGGGGGAACGTCCCACACGCCTTGTCCTTGGTGGCGATGGTCCGCACACGCAGGGCACCGATATCATCGCGTCCGGGAATTTCGATACGCTCGAGAATTTCCGACCATGCGTAGATGGTGTCGCCTGCAAATGATGGGGCAACGTGACGGCCTGCATTGATGGCGGCAATCCACAGCGCATTGGCAAGGCCGTTAAACGAGACGGCGCGGGCCAGACTGATAATATGCCCGCCATAGACCAGACGGCGACCAAAACGGTCATCCTTCTGTATGTGCTGGTTGAAATGTACCTTGGCCGTATTTTGATAGAGTCGCGTTGCCATCATATGATCGGCTTCTTCGATGGTCATGCCATCAACATGGTCGATCTGTTCGCCGGGTTCGTAGTCATCCCACAGGTGTGGACTGCCTGCTGCCATGCAGTCATAACCGCTTAAATCCAGTTCCTCGGGAACGGCCAGCAAATGCGCAGGCACGCATTCCTGTAACGTCGGCACCACGCGATCGGGTGCTGCACTGTTCGGGTCACGTTTGCGCACCATAACCCAGCGCACGAAATCCAGAACCAGCTCACCGCTCTGGTTGATGCCGCTTGAACGGACATAGACGACGCCGGTTTTGCCGTTGGAATTTTCCTTCAGGCCGATCACTTCGGAAATCGTGCTCAGGGTATCGCCCGGGAAAACGGGTGCATGAAAGCGGCATTCGGCATACCCAAGGTTGGCGACAGCATTGAGCGATACGTCGGCGACCGTTTTGCCAAACATCACGTGAAATGCCAGCATGTCATCGAGTGGTGCAGCCTCATATCCCAGACTTTGGGCGAAGGTATCCGAAGAGGGCAGGACAAAGCGTGAACCATAGAGCGCCATGTAGAGCGCACAATCGCCCTCGCTGACGGTGCGCGGTGTGGCATGGACCAAGACCTGATCAAGGGTAAAGTCTTCGAAAAAGTTGCCCGGGTTGGTTTTGTCGCCCATTGCCATCTCAGTCCTTATAAATCCGCGGTCAGATTGCGCGTTTGCGGTTATTGCATCTTCGCGATGGCTTCGGCCAGAGCAACGGTTCGTTTTGCCTCTTCAACGTGCAGGTTCTCGACCAGCTTGCCATCAACCACAACGACACCCTCGCCCTGACTTTGGGCTTCGCTAAAGGCTTCGATGATGCGCATGCTCCAAGTCACTTCCTCGGTGCTTGGCGCAAAAACCTCGTTGGCTGTGTCGATGGTTTTGGGGTGGATCAGCGTCCTGCCGTCAAACCCGAGATCACGGCCATGCAGGCATGAATGATAGAAGCCATCGTCATCATCGAGATCAAGGTGTACGCCATCAAGGATGCTGAGACCGTAAGCACGCGCCACCAACAGGCAGTGCGTCAGGCTATAGAGCATGGGCAGGCGTTCGCGGGTATGTGCGGCATGCACATCCTTGGCAAGGTCAGAGGTGCCCATGACGAAACCTGCCATGCGCGAGCTGGCGGTCGCCAGACGCTCGGAGCGTAAAACGCCCATTGGAGTTTCAATCATGCACCAGATTGCAAGATCGTCCGGCGCGCCGTTTGTGACCATGACGGATTCAGCCATACGGATAGCGTCGGAGCTTTCGACCTTTGGCAGGATCACGCCATGGGCACCGGCTGTTGCCGCCCACACAAGGTCTTCGTAGCCCCACTCTGTCTGGAAACCATTGACGCGTATCAGCAGTTCGCGCATGCCATAGCCACCTTCGGCAATGGCGTCAGATATATTGCGCCGGGCATTTGCCTTTTGATCGGGCGCTACGGCATCTTCGAGATCAAGGATGATCGCATCAGCGGGCAGACTGCGGCCCTTCTCCAATGCGCGCGTATTGGATCCAGGCATATAAAGCACACTGCGACGTGGTCGAATATCCGTCCTCATGACTGCCAATCTCCTCAGGATATATGTTGATTTCGCGACACTATAATCAGCGCTCATGGTATGGCAAGCTACGCTCATGAGCATTCTTGCGATTCAATCACACGTGGCCTATGGGCATGTTGGAAACGCTGCTGGCGTGTTTATCCTGCGACGTCTGGGGTTTGAGGTCTGGCCCGTTCACACGGTGCTTTACAGCAACCACCCGGGGTATGGTGATTTTCGCGGTCAGATCATGTCGGCTGATCACATCACAGATATCATTGCGGGTATTGAAGCGCGTGACGGCTTCCCCGATTGTGAAGCCGTTCTGTGCGGATATTTGGGTACGGCTGAAAACGGTCGTGTTGCACTCGAGGCCGTTACAAGGGTCAAGACTGTCCGCCCCGATGTACGGTTCATGCTCGACCCGGTTATGGGTGATCGTGATGGCGGCGTTTATGTCAGTGACGAGGTTGTGGCGTTTTACCGTGAAGAGGCCCTTGCCCATGCCGATGTGCTCAAACCCAATGCATTCGAACTGCAAACGCTCTCAAATATGCCGGTTGATGATATCAGTTCGGCCCTGAACGCAGCGCGTACGTTGATGGCGCGTTGGGATATTGGCACCATTGTTGTGAGTTCCGTGCCAGCGGATGAAGCCGATGCTCTGGCGTGCATTGCGCTCAATGCCGGGCAGGCATGGGTGGTTTGTACGCCGAACCTGCCGGTCGAGCAAAAAGGCGCGGGTGATGCCTTTATGGCGCTGTTTGTTGGCCGCTATCTGTCGAATCCGGATCGAATAGATATGGCACTGAGCGCTGCAGTTTCCTCAATCTGGGGGATAACCGAGGTAACGCACCAAAGTGGGCATGACGAACTGCGTCTTGTTGCGGCCCAGGATCTGATTGTTGATCCTGCACGGGTATTTTCTGTGCACGCTATTTAATGTGGCAACACCAAAAACGGGAAAAAGTGTAATCTTCATCATCTTTTTACCGATGTACGGATAGAAGTGTCGTTAAAATAATATGCAGACACTGATGATATGCGTGTATGTATACTAATAAGACATAAAGCCATGGGCCGTGTGGGGCGGCTCTAATGAAAAGGGCGGGTAGCGTTTCGAGATGCTAGGGCACGGCGGTTATATAACTCAGCTCAAATTTCTGGTCGCGGAAGATAATGATTTTTCGCGTAAGATCGCTCGTGATATTCTCATGGCGCTCGGTTCGCGGCTGAACAAATATGCATCAGACGGTGCCGAGGCACTCGAAATGGTTCGTTTCGCCAATGTCGATATTGCCTTGATCGACTGGAATATGCCGGTGGTTAGTGGATTGGATTTCACACGCTTTATACGGCAGTCCTCTGACAGCCCCAATCCGTTCCTGCCGATCATTATGATGACATCGTATTCGGAGCACCCACGTGTCGTGGAGGCGCGTGACTGCGGCGTGAACGAATATCTGGTGAAACCATTTTCTGCCGCGCAATTGCTCAAGCGGATAGAATCCGTGGTTGAGTTCCCCCGCCCCTTTGTGAAATCCAAGAACTTCTTTGGACCTGACCGCCGTCGTCGCGACAAAAAGAACTATCACGGCGAAGAACGCCGCGTTGCCGAGCCCAAGCAAATTGAAACCATGGGCTAATCTCAGCGACCAGGGCGTTTATCTTGCGTTACCCCAATACGCAACATGGGGTTGCTTACATACAGGAAATTTGAAACAGTAGCGAAACTGCATACGTTGTAATGCAGCGCGATGTCTGTTTTCCTGAGCTTGTAAGGGAGCGCAGCGCCAATGAGCGTATACCAAACGGGCTCTACGACCAATTCCAACGGCAAGGGGTATCTCGAAGATATCGAGTTCCTGATTGTCGAGGATAATGAATTTTCCAGAACGATTATCCGCGACATGTTGCAGGCATTGGGCGCACGCAATCTACGCCATGCCAAGGACGGTTGCGAGGCGCTCGACGAAATACGTTTGCGGCCATGTGATATCATCATACTCGACTGGGAAATGCCGGTGATGGACGGTATTCAATTCACCAAGTTTATCCGGCGATCCAAGGATAGCCCCGATCCTTTCGTCTCAATCATCATGATGACGGGGTATTCGGACCTTACAAACGTCATGGTCGCGCGTGACGCGGGGGTCAACGAATACCTGATCAAGCCGTGTTCGGCGAAACAGGTTCTCAGCCGGATACGCGCTGTTGTTGAAAACCCGCGACCCTACGTCAAAGTCGGCGAATTCTTTGGGCCGGACCGACGCCGCCATAAATCAGACAGAAAATATAACGGGCAGGACCGGCGTCATGACACTGCCGGGATGGATCTGGAACTCAACCGCGATGCCTTGCATCAGGATGACGTGGATAACCTGTTCGGTGGGCCCGACAATGGCGCGCGCAGCGGTGTATCGGAATCAAAGCAGGGCCAGGGAAATTCTGACCCTGCTTGATAGGGATAAACGCTGAAAGCCTGATATAGGGGCGATTACAGGCTTTCGCGGCGAATAAGTTCCTCGGCGATCTGGATGGTGTTCAGGCCAGCGCCTTTGCGCAGGTTGTCTGCAACCACCCACAGGCTCAGGCCATGTTCAACCGTTGGATCGCTGCGGATACGGCTGACATAGACGGCGTCTTCACCAGCGCATTCGACCGGGGTGACGTAGCCTTCATCGGCGCGGTGATCGACAACGACAACGCCCGGCGCTTTCTTCAGGGCCTTGCGTGCGGTGTCTTCATCGATCGCGCGTTCAAACTCAATGTTGATGGACTCGGCATGGCCGATGAAAATTGGCGCGCGCACACAGGTCGCGTGAACCTTGATGGATGAGTCGAGAATTTTCTTGGTTTCGACCACCATCTTCCACTCTTCCTTGGTCGAGCCGTCATCCATGAAGCTGTCGATGTGCGGGATAACGTTGAACGCGATCTGCTTGGTGAACTTGCTTTGATGTTTTTCGATGGGGTCATTGACGAAAATGCCGCGAGTCTGATTGAACAGTTCGTCCATGGCTTCCTTGCCGCCACCTGAAACCGACTGGTAGGTCGAAACCACGACACGCTTGATACCGGCCAGATCGTGCAATGGTTTGAGCGCCACAACCATCTGGATGGTCGAGCAGTTGGGGTTGGCGATGATGCCTTTTTTGGTGTGCTCGGCGATGGCCTCGGGATTGACCTCGGGCACGACCAACGGCACATCGGGGTCCATACGGAAATGCGACGTGTTGTCGATCACGATGGCACCAGCGGCAGCCGCGCGTGGGCTGTGTTCAGCCGAGACCGAAGCGCCCGGTGAGCTGAGCACGATATCGACACCCTTGAAGTCATAGGTTGCGAGATCCTGAATCTTGAGTGTTTCATCCAGACCAAGCGATACCTCACGTCCAGCCGAACGGCTCGAGGCAAGTGCAACCACCTCATCGGCGGGGAATTCACGCTCAACAATCATATTGAGAAGCTCACGACCCACATTGCCCGTGGCTCCTACGACAGCGACCTTGTAACCCATACTTCTTGTTCTCCAAATATCATGTGGGGCAATGAGCCCCTATGCGGCGGCTATTAATACCGAACCGTCGTTTTGTGCAACACCCAAATCCAGTCTTTTTGTCATTGGGATGGCACCTTTGACCGGACAGGCCAGACGCTGCGGGTGTTCATCTGTGCGGTGGATGTATCCATTGCGCGCGTAGAACAGCACGGCACTTTGATCCGACCATGCCCCGGCCCGTGTAAAACCGGCATCAAACGCCGCGCTTTCGGCCATCATTAGCATGATCCTGCCATAGCCCTGACCCTGACAGGCGGGGTCAATAGCCACACCGCGGACTTCAACTTCGCGGCCATGCTCATACGTGCCCATGTCCTGCAGACCCACGGTGCCTGTCACGATCGCGTTCCTGAGCAGGACCAGTGGCGTGTAATCCTCAGCATATTGAGCAGGGTGTTTGCTGTCATAGGGACCGAATGTGTTCTGCATATCGATGGCGCACCACAATGCGCGCTCGCGGATGCAGTGGTAGCTCTCCCATTCGCTCTCGCTCTGTGGACGGCGTAACTCGAAGCGTCCCTCATTTGAAATCGCCAGGCATTTCATTGCCGTTCTCCCAATAAAAAAGCCCGCAGTGTTATCTGCGGGCCTGGTCGATACTTTCGAAAGTAACGTTTAATTCAGGCCCGCATCACCGTTTCGCTTTTGCAATATTGGTGGTGACGACGGTTACGATGACGGCAGCAAGTACGAGCGCAGCCGCATACGCACCGGCTGTCGCGGTGGTATTGGCAAGATCAAACATGGCTGCGTTTGCGGTCATCATGGCTTACCCTTACAGGAATTCGATACCGAGATCAACTGGTGTGTCATAGCGCCGTATTCTAGGAGAAACAGATTGCTCAGGTTCATCACCCTCCTGCTGTTTTGTCAACTTGTTGGCGAAACCCTTCGTTTCACATTTGATCTGCCCGTGCCCGGTCCGGTAATCGGCATGGTGATCCTGTTTGTCGGCCTGTTGGTAAAGGGCAATGTGCCGCGTGATCTGCAACAGACCGGTGACGGTATCTTGCAGCATTTGTCGCTACTGTTCGTGCCAGCCGGGGTTGGTGTGATCGTGCATATCGAGCTGTTGGCCGATGAGTGGGATGCCATTGCGGTCTCGCTGATCGCCAGCACCATCGCGGCCGTTGCTGTTACCGGGCTGTGCATGCGCTGGCTTGGTTCGGGCAACGATAACGCAGGGGAGAGCTGAGATGGAGGCCACCAACGAAAGTGTCGCTGCCATCTGGGTCTATCTGTCAGCCAGCCCGCTGGCGGCGTTGACCCTGACACTGGCGGCCTATGTGGCGGGCGACTGGATATATCGGCGCAGCGGTAAGTTCCCACTGTGTAATCCGGTGCTGCTCGCGGTGATCATTCTGGTTGGATTGCTAAAGCTCTCAGGCACGCAATACACAGCGTATTTTGAGGGCGCGCAGTTCGTTCACTTCATGCTCGGCCCAGCC
Source organism: uncultured Rhodospirillales bacterium (assembly GCA_965602485.1). Lineage (GTDB taxonomy): Bacteria > Pseudomonadota > Alphaproteobacteria > Rhodospirillales > Casp-alpha2 > JABJOR01. The sequence continues at coordinate 304,827 of CBFCYM010000002.1, forward strand.
ACGGTTGCCTTGGCCATTCCGCTTTATAATCACTTCGCGCGGGTGCGGCGCTCTGCACTTGCCATCATGGTCTCGCTCATCGCGGGCTCAATCACGGCGATTGTCAGCGCCGTGGGCATCGCGTGGGCTATGGGGGCCTCACCGCAGACATTGATGTCACTGGCACCCAAATCGGTGACCACGCCCATCGCCATGGGTATTGCCGAACAACTCGGCGGGTTGCCGTCGCTGACCGCTGTGCTGGTCATTCTGACGGGCATTGCAGGGGCCAGTCTGGGTACCTTTGTGCTCAATATTCTTGGCATTAAGGACTGGGCGGCGCGCGGCTTGGCTATGGGCACAGCGGCGCACGGCATCGGCACCGCACGCGCGCTCGAGGTCAATCCTGTGGCTGGGGCGTTCTCGGGCCTCGCCATGGGACTGAACGGTCTGGCAACAGCGTTGCTCGTGCCGTTGCTGGTAAAATTCTTCTTGTGACATAGAAAAACCGGTAGCCCATAAAGGCTGCCGGTTTGAATTGGCCGTCAATGTTGTGCGGTGATTAGCCGACCAGCTTGTCGAGTTCCATGATGATGGCTTCGCCCATGCCCGAGGTCGAGACCTTGGCTTTGCCACTCTGCATGATATCGGCAGTGCGCAGGCCACCGCTCAGAACGTTCTGTACGGCGCTTTCGATCAGATCGGCGTCTTCGCCCATGCTGAACGAGTAGCGCAGGCACATGGCGAGCGACAGGATGCATGCCAGCGGATTTGCGATGCCCTGACCGGCGATGTCGGGTGCCGAGCCGTGTACTGGCTCGTAGAGCGCTTTGCGTGCGCCGTTCGCATCGGCTGCGCCGAGCGAGGCCGAGGGCAGCATGCCCAGCGAACCGGTCAGCATGGCCGCGCAATCCGACAGCACATCGCCGAACAGGTTATCGGTGACCATGACGTCGAACTGTTTGGGGTTGCGCACCAACTGCATAGCACAGTTATCGGCGTACATGTTTTCAAGCGTCACGTCGGAATATTCAGCCGCATGCAGCTTGCCAACAACTTCGCGCCACAGCACGCCGGTTTCCATGACGTTGGCTTTTTCTACCGAATGGACCTTGTTGCCGCGCTTGCGCGCCAGCTCAAAGGCAACGCGGGCAACGCGTTCGATTTCCGGGGTGGTGTAGACCTGAGTATCGACGGCGCGTTTTGTACCGTCGGGCAGTTCTGTGATTTCCTTGGGCTGGCCAAAGTAAACGCCGCCGGTCAGCTCACGAACGATCAGCATGTCCAGTCCGGTTACCAGTTCGGTCTTCAGAGAGGATGCATCGGCCAGTGCGTCAAATACCAGCGCGGGGCGCAGGTTGGCGTACAGCTCCATTTCCTTGCGTAGGGTCAGCAGGCCGGCTTCGGGGCGGTGTTCGCGCGCCACGTTGTCCCACTTGGGGCCACCGACAGCGCCGAGCAGCACTGCGTCGGTGTCCATGGCAGCGGACAGATCATTGTCGCTCAGGGCCACGCCGTGTGCGTCATAAGCCGCACCGCCGACAAGGCCTTCCGATACGTCGAAGTTGATCGAGCGATTTGCGCCCATCCATTCGATGATACGGCGCACTTCGGCCATGACTTCGACGCCAATGCCGTCACCCGGCAGGATCAGGAGTTTCTTATTATCTGACATTGTATATGTAGCCTTACAGGTATGATTTTGGTGGTGAGCCGGCTCAGCTGTACAGCCAGGGCTGCGAGAGCCGCTGCTTGCTTTCGTAGCTTTCGACCTCGGCGGTGCGCTGCATGGTCAGGCCGATATCGTCGAGGCCGTTGAGCAGACAATGCTTGCGGAATTCTTCGACCTCAAAGCTGATGGAGCCGCCGTCCGGGCCGGTGATAACCTGGGTTTCCAGATCGACCGTCACGGTGGCGTTGGCACCGCGATCAGCGTCTTCGAGCAGCTTGTCGATGTCGTCCTGCGGCAGGCGAATGGGCAGGATGCCGTTCTTGAAGCAGTTGTTGTAGAAGATATCGGCGAAGCTTGGTGCAATGACGCACTTGATGCCGAAATCAGCCAATGCCCACGGCGCATGCTCGCGCGATGAACCGCAACCGAAGTTCTCGCCGGTCACCAGGATCGACGCATTGCGATAGGCGGGCTTGTTGAGCACGAAATCAGCGACTTCGTTGCCATCGTTATCAAAACGCATCTCAAAGAACAGGCTCTTGCCCAGTCCAGTACGTGCGATGGTTTTCAGGAACTGCTTTGGAATGATCATATCGGTGTCGATATTGATCAGGTTCAACGGCGCAGCAACACCGGTAAGTGTGATGAATTTATCCATAACCGGGTCTTCCTCAGCTCAATTTACGCACGTCGGTCAGCTTGCCGGTCACGGCGGCTGCCGTGGCCATGGCGGGGCTGACCAGATGGGTGCGGCCACCACGACCCTGACGGCCTTCGAAATTACGGTTCGAGGTCGAAGCGCAACGCTCGCCCGGTGCCAGCTTGTCATCGTTCATGGCCAGACACATGGAGCATCCTGCTTCACGCCATTCGAAACCGGCTTCGATGAAGACTTTGTCGAGGCCTTCTTCTTCAGCCTGCTCCTTGACCAGACCGGAACCCGGCACAACCATGGCACCGACACCGTCGGCAACCTTGCGGCCTTTGGCAACAGCGGCTGCGGCACGCAGGTCTTCGATGCGGCCATTGGTGCATGATCCGATGAACACGCGGTCGATGGCGATATCTTCCAGCAGCGTACCAGCCTTCAGGTCCATGTATTCCAGTGCGCGCTCTTTGGCTCGGCGCACGTTTTCGTCGGCTTCATCGGCGGGATTGGGCACAACGCCGGTGATCGGCAGAACGTCCTCAGGGCTGGTGCCCCATGTGACCTGCGGAATGATGTCTTCGGCCTTGAGTGTCAGTTCGGTGTCGTACTTTGCACCATCGTCCGATGGCAGGGTGCGCCAGTACTCGACAGCCTGTTCCCACGCTGCGCCCTTGGGCGACATGGGGCGACCCTTGACGTACTCAAAGGTGGTTTCGTCAGGTGCAATCAGTCCGCCGCGTGCGCCGCCTTCGATGGTCATGTTACAGACCGTCATGCGGCCTTCCATGCTCAGCGCCATAACGGCTTCACCAGCATATTCGATAACGTGGCCGGTGCCGCCTGCGGTACCGATCAGGCCGATGATGGCAAGTACCATGTCCTTGGCGGTGACGCCTTCGGGCAGTTCGCCGTCAACGGTGACGCGCATGTTCTTGGCTGGTTTTTGCAACAACGTCTGGGTGGCGAGCACGTGCTCGACCTCCGAGGTGCCGATGCCAAATGCCAGCGCGCCGAACGCACCATGGGTCGCGGTGTGTGAATCACCACAAACAATGGTCATGCCCGGCTGTGTCAGTCCCTGTTCGGGGCCAACGATGTGGACGACACCCTGACGGATGTCGTCCATGGCGAAGTAGGGAACGCCGAAGTCCGCGCAGTTCTTTTCCAGTGTCTCGACCTGGATACGGCTCTCTGCATCAACGATACCAACCGAACGATCGGTGGTTGGCACATTGTGATCTGCAACGGCCAGAGTTGCCTCTGGCCGGTGAACCGAACGGTCCGCCATGCGCAAGCCTTCAAAAGCTTGCGGGCTGGTGACCTCGTGAACCAGATGCCGGTCGATATAGAGGAGACACGTGCCGTCCTCCTGGGTTTCAACAAGGTGGTTATCCCAGATCTTGTCAAACAGCGTGCGCGGGCCGGTCATTCTCGAACTTACTCCTCAGCAGCTTTGGCAGCCATTTCGGCTTTCGCAGCGGCTTTAGCCATTGCTTTGGCGCTCGGCGGCATCTTCTTCTCGGCGATACGAGCAGATTTACCGGTACGACCACGCAGATAGTACAGCTTGGCGCGACGAACAGCACCACGACGAACAACGTCGATGCTGGCGATGGATGTCGAATACAGTGGGAATACGCGCTCGACGCCTTCACCATAAGACAGCTTGCGGACCGTAAAGGCCGAGTTCAGGCCAGAATTCTTACGTGCAATGCAAACGCCTTCGAAAGCCTGTACGCGTTCGCGCGTGCCTTCAACAACCTTGACGTTGACTTTCAGGGTGTCACCGGGACCGAACTCGGGGATTTCTTTATCCGCGGTCAGTTTGCCGATCTGTTCTTTTTCGATTTCTTCAAGAATGTTCATCGTTCTCTTCCTTCGTTCATTCCGTGGCAGACCACCGGTCCACCGCAAATTACTTAAACCTCGTTGTCCACGTAGCGCTGCCATAAATCGGGCCTGCGTTCGCGGGTAATTTCCTTGGCCTGTTCCAGTCGCCACGCCTCGATATTGGCATGATGACCAGAGAGCAGAACCTCTGGTACGGTCCGGCTATTCCATTCCTGGGGCCGGGTGTAGAGGGGATATTCCAGTAATCCCCGCTCAAAACTTTCTTCGCTCAGCGACTCCTCGCTGCCGATAACGCCCGGTAACAACCGTACACAGGCATCCAGCATGGTCAGCGCCGCTGTTTCACCGCCTGAGAGTATAAAGTCTCCCAGACAAATTTCTTCGACCGCGTGGGCCTCGAGCACCCGTTGATCGACACCTTCGAAACGACCGCACAAAACGATCGCGCCGGGTCCGTCTGCCAACTGGCGAACACGTGCCTGATCAAGTGGACGTCCGCGCGGTGTCAGGTAAATCAGCGGCAACTCGCATGTTGCTGCATCCTTCGCCGCGCCGATTGCTGCGTCCACAACATCGGCCTGCATAACCATTCCGGGTCCACCCCCAAAGGGGGTGTCGTCCACGGAGCGGTGTTTATCGCGCGCAAAGTCGCGAATGTCCACCGTTTGCAACGCCCAGGCGCCCCTTTCGAGGGCCTGACCCGCAAGGCTTAAACCAAGCGGCCCCGGAAACATTTCCGGGAAGATGGTCAGGGCAATTGCCTGCCATGCTTTAGACGCGCCTTTCTTGGCCTGCTTCGCCATGGTCGCCTTAAACGCCTTATATGCCGGCGTCCCTCTCAGCAAATGGCCCATCTGGGTCACCTTCCGGCTCAGCCGGTTCCAATAATCCGTCGGGTGGATCAATCACCACCCTGCCGCCGGCAATATCAACCAGCGGCACCGAAGCCTTGGTGAACGGCACCAAAACCGGACCGTTCGCCGTTTCCAGCTCGAGACTGGTTCCGGCGCCGGCATCAAGCACCCAAAGAACGGTGCCCAGTTCGCTGCCATCGACCAGTTCTGCGCGTAAACCGATGAGTTCAGCGTAGTAGAACTCGTCTTCCCCGGTCTCGGGCAGCGCACTGCGGGGCACGAATAGCTTCAGGCCTTTGATGGCCTCAGCTGCCGTGCGGTCCGCAACCCCGCTCAATCGGGCCAGCAACTGCCCCTTGGCATGACCGATGATGCGACCCTTGTATGTCTGGCTGGCGTCCTCGTTGAACAAGGGGCCATAGCTGAACATATCTTCGGCGTTCGACGTAAACGGCTTAATGCGAAGATCGCCTTTAAGACCGCGAACGCCTGAAACCACACCGACAAGGACCAAATCAGTCATCGGTCACACAGGGGCAGACAAGGCAAAAGCCTTGCCTTAGCCCTCAGCCTTTTCTTCCTCGGCAGCCGCTTCAGCAGGGGCTTCCTCGACAGGTGCTTCTTCAGCAGCAGGCGCTTCTTCGGCAGCAGCTTCTTCAGCTGGAGCTTCCTCAGCGGGTGCTTCTTCAGCAGGCGCTTCTTCTACGGCTGGTGCAGCAGCGGCTTCGGCAGCAGCTTCTTCAGCAGCTTTCTTGGCTTCTTCCTGTGCAGCAAGACGCTCAAGAGCCTTTGCCTTTGGCTTGTCTTTCTTGGTCTGGGCGTGGATCGCCGGAGCTTCCATCATGCCAGCCTGTGCCATGAAGCGAGCAACACGGTCGCTTGGCTGTGCGCCGACGCTGACCCAGTGAGCCAGACGCTCCTGGTTAAGCTGGACGCGCTCTGGATTGTCTTTTTCGAGCATTGGGTTGTAGGCACCCACGCGCTCGATAAAGCGGCCATCACGTGCATTGCGACCATCGGCAACAACAATGCGGTAGTAGGGGCGTTTTTTTGCGCCGCCACGGGAAAGTCTGATTTTCAAAGCCATTCTTTGTCTAGTCCTTTTCGTTCGATAAAACGATTTCGTGTTTGTCGTGATTACAGGTCATGCCGTCATGGACGGCGGTTGTTTCGTTGCGGTGTACTGCCTTAGCGTCCGGGCAGCATCCCTGGTGGCATTCCGCCGGGCATTCCACCCCCGGGCATGCCGCCCATCAGGCCCTTCATGCCAAGCTTGCCCACCTTTTTCATCATGGTGCTCATTTGTTTGAACTGTTTCAGCAGGCGGTTGACCTCCTGAACAGAGGTGCCTGAACCCGCTGCAATGCGTTTGCGCCGCGAGCCGTTGATCAGGGCTGGTTTGCTGCGCTCTTTGGCCGTCATCGAGCGGATGATGGCTTCCTGGCGAGCGATTGTCTTGTCGTCGATATTACCCTGCGCCATCTGCTTTTTGGCCTTGGCAATACCGGGGATCATGCTCATCAAGCCGTTGACGTCGTCAATCTTGCGCAACTGGCCAAGCTGGGACGCCATGTCATCAAGCGAGAACTGGCCTTTCAGGGCACGCTTGGCGAGCTTTTCAGCTTCGACCTCATCGACGGCCTCGCGGGCCTTTTCGACCAGGCCGACAATGTCGCCCATGCCCAGAATGCTGCCAGCCACACGCGCGGCATCAAATGTATCGAGCTCTTCGAGTTTCTCACCGATACCCATCAGCTTGATGGGGCGACCGGTTACGGCGCGCATGGACAATGCTGCACCACCGCGCGCATCGCCATCGACACGGGTCAGTACGATGCCGCTGATGCCGACCTTTTCGTTAAATTCGCGTGCCACGTTGACCGCGTCCTGACCGGTCATGGCATCGGTGACCAACAGGGTCTCTGTTGGCTTGGCCACATCGCGTACGGCGGTGACCTCACCCATCAGTTCCATGTCGATGTGCAGGCGGCCCGCTGTATCGAGCAGCACAACGTCGTAGCCTTCAAGTTTACCCGTCTGCATGGCGCGCTTGGCAATGGCAACGGGCTTTTCGCCCATGATTGGCGGCAGGACGCTGACGCTGGTCTGCTGGCCGAGCGCAATAAGTTGCTGCTGCGCGGCAGGGCGGTAGACATCGAGCGAGGCCATCAAGACCTTTTTCTTGTCGCGGTTGGTCAGGCGCAGGGCGATCTTTGCCGTGGTGGTGGTTTTACCGGAACCCTGCAAGCCGACCATCAGGATCGAAACCGGCGCGGCGCCCGCAAGGTTCAGCCCACTGTTGGCCTCAGGCATTTTGGGCAGGGCATCGCCATCGGTGCTTTCGCCACCGAGCGTTTCGACCATCAGGTCATGGACGATCTTGACGACCATCTGACCCGGGGTGACGCTACGGATAACCTCTTCGCCGACGGCGCGTGTGCGCACACCAGCAATGAAGTCTTTCACCACCGGCAGGGCAACATCGGCCTCTAGCAGTGCAACGCGGATTTCACGCAACGCCTCATCGACGTCGCCTTCTTTCAGCGTGCCCTGCTTTTTCAGGCGGTCAAATATGCCGCCAAGGCGTTCCGATAATCCGTCGAACATGTGGTGTTCGTGTCCGTTCCCTAAAAATACAAAGCCCAAAACAATGCGCACTCGTTCGTGCAACGCAAAACACGCCAGTGCGCGAAACTCGCGGACTGGCGGTGCCCCAAAGAGACATGCCGACTGGCAATGTGTTGAGCGGCGCGAACTTATGAATTTTGCACCATGAAGTCAAGGCAACTTGCGCAGCCATTCAAAGCCGCGCGTACGCGCCAGATTGCGGGGTTGCGAGCAATTTTCTTGCAAAGCACTGTATGGTTGTATTAAAAGATAACTCACACGATAAAAGTGTATATAATTTCACGCCCCCACAAAGGAAACTTTTATGACTTTCACAACGGCACAGGCCAATTCAAATTCCAAGCCCAAGTTCAAGTCACGTGCAGAGCCAACACCGGCCAACGATACGGCCAATGACCTGCACACCGCGCCGTTATTGCCTATGGCGATGCTAAAAGCACCGGACGCGCGTGAACTGCGTGAATTCATGCAGGCTTTTAACGCCATACAGAACCCTGGTTCACGTGAGCTGGTGCTTCGCGCTGTTCGCCGGGCCGCCGAGCAGGGTTAAGCGCGCAACACAATTTCTTGACGCGGCGCGCAATGGCTCGCAAAACCATTATATGGAAGCGAATTTACAAACCATCGAACATGCGCTGAATGGTGCCGGGTTCGACTATCGTGGCGGGTTCCATCCCGCGCCAGACGATGGCGTGCCCGATTGCGGGTTCACCGGTAGCCCCGCCAGTGTGATTATGGTGGGCAATATCGGCGGCGCTATGTGGGACGCCTTTGCGGCTGCGCGGCGCGACGAACCCGATGCCATGGACAACTGGACGCGCCGCACACTGGGTGCGGTGGCGCATGATCTGGATATCCAATTCGGCGGTGTGGTGGCGCTCTATCCGTTTGGTGGACCGCCCTATCATCCGTTTCAGCGCTGGGCCATGCGTGCCGAGCCTGTCCATGCTTCACCCATCGGGCCGCTGATCCACCCGCAGTATGGTTTATGGCATGCGTACCGTGGCGCACTGGTGTTTCGCGCGCCGCTTGATCTGCCGCAGGTCGCTACACAGCCCAGCCCGTGTGATAGCTGCACCGATAAACCGTGCTTGAATACCTGTCCGGTTGGGGCGTTCAGCGCCGATGGATATGACGTGCCGCGTTGTGGTGCCCATCTTGATACGGTTGAGGGCGATCTGTGTCTGACGCGAGGCTGTCTGGCGCGACGGGCCTGTCCGGTGGGTCGCGATTACGCCTATGGTGAAGCCCAGACTCGCTTCCACATGGGCCTGTTTCGCGATCTGCACGCACCGCGTTAAGCGTACCCTGTATATACAGTATAGCTGGAATCGGGTGGACTTCCACATATCCTAGGACATATTGTCCGGCCATGAGCGGATTAGACTTCATAAAGATGCACGGACTCGGTAACGATTTTGTCGTGCTCGACGGGCGTGAGCGGCTTCCGGCCCTCACAGAACCTGTCGTGCGCGCAATCGCTGACCGTCATATCGGCGTCGGCTGCGATCAGTTGATTGTGCTGGAACAGCCAACCAATGGCGCGGCCGATGTGTTCATGCGCATCTATAATGCCGATGGCAGCCAGTCGGGTGCTTGCGGTAATGCAACGCGCTGCATCGGTAACATGGTTATGGCCGAAACCAGCCGTGCGCATGCCACCATCGAGACCACCGCCGGACTGCTCGCTATCACACAGGCTGGCGAAGACACGGTCTGTGTCGATATGGGTCCGGTCAACAATGCGTGGGATGAAATTCCGCTGAGCCACAGGATTGATACCCTGAACCTGCCCATTGCGGTTGAGGGCCTGCCCGAGCCGGTGGCTGTCAACGTGGGCAATCCGCACATGGTGTTTTTCGTTGAAGACGCCAGCATCGCGCCAATCGATACGCTGGGTCACGAGCTTGAGCATCACCCGCTGTTTCCGCAGCGCACCAACGTGCAGATGGCCGAAGTGATCAGCTATGACCGCATTCGCCTGAAGACATGGGAGCGTGGCGCAGGCCGCACCATGGCATCGGGCTCCAGCGCGTGCGCCACACTGGCGGCAGCGCATCGTCGTGGCCTGACCGGTCGTTCGGCTGAAATCGTCATGGATGGCGGCTCGCTGCTGATCAACTGGCGCGAAGACAACCACATCACCCAGACCGGTCCGTCCTCGATCAGCTTCAGTGGTGTCCTCGATGCGTCTTTGTTGACCGTGGGTGCGTCGTCATGAGTGCGCCGCGCGTCATTACACTTGGCTGCAGGCTCAACGCCTTTGAATCCGAGCTTATGCGCCGCCACAGCGAGCAGGGCGGTATGGATGGTGCGGTCATTATCAATACCTGTTCGGTTACAGCCGAGGCCGAGCGCCAGTCGCGCCAGACCGTGCGCCGTGCGCGGCGTGAAAACCCCGATGCCGAAATCATTGTGACGGGGTGCGCCGCACAACTTGACCCCGAAGGCTTCGCCGCCATTCCCGGTGTTGACCGGGTCGTGGGCAACGCCGAGAAGCTTGAGCCCGCCACGTTTGATGCCACCGAGCATCCCGCTGTCGAGGTCGCCGACATTATGGCCGTGCACGAAACCGCGCCGCACCTGATTGACGGGTTCGATGGCCGTGCGCGTGCCTTTATCCAAATTCAGCAGGGCTGTGACCACCGTTGCACGTTCTGCATTATCCCATTTGCGCGCGGCCCCAACCGCAGCGTACCCATGGGTGCCATTGCCGAGCAAATTCGTACACTTGTCGCGGCGGGTTATGGCGAGGTCGTGCTGACGGGTGTCGATATCGCGTCCTATGGCGCTGACCTGCCGGGCACGCCGAGCCTTGGCGCCATGGTGCGCCGCCTGTTGGCCGTCGTGCCCGAACTCAAGCGCCTGCGTCTGAGCTCCATTGATCCCGCCGTGATGGATGATGAACTGTTCGCGGTTCTGGGCGAAGAAGAACGCCTGATGCCGCACCTGCATCTTAGTCTGCAAGCCATGGACGATATGGTGCTCAAGCGCATGGCGCGTCGCCACAGCGTCGATGATGCCCTGCGTTATGCTGAACGTGCGCGCGCCGTACGTCCCGACGTGGTGTTCGGTGCCGATCTGATCGCCGGGTTCCCGACCGAAACCGATGCCATGTTCGACAACACCCTGCGCAACGTGCTCGATCTGGGTGTGACCTATTTCCATGTGTTCCCCTATTCCGAACGCTCCGGCACCCCGGCGGCACGCATGCCGAGCGTTGAAAAAGCCGTGCGCAAGCAACGCGCCGAGGCTCTGCGCAACGCCGGCGATGCGGCGCTGGCGCGCTACCTGCAAAGCTGTGTGGGTTCGACCACCGCTGTGCTGGTCGAGCGCGACGGCACCGGGTTTAATGAGCACTACGCGCCGGTCGATACCGGTTCCACCGCGCCGCTCGGCGCTATCGTCAACGTCCGCATTGAACGGGCGGATCACGAGCGGCTTTACGCCTCGCTCGCGGCCTGAAGGAAATTATATCCATGAGTTGGTTTGAGCGGCTGAAAGCCGGTCTGGGGCGCACGAGCGAACGTCTGAGCGGTGGCATCGGTGATCTGTTTCGTGGTCGCAGGCTGGATCGCGAAGCCCTTGATGAGCTCGAAGACCTGCTGATTACATCTGATATGGGTGTGGCGACGGCGTCTCGTCTGACCGGCGCACTTGCCAAGAGCCGCTTCGATCAGGAAGTCTCCGCTGATGACGTGCGCGCCATGCTATCGGCCGAGGTCGCCAGCATCCTTGAACCCGTTGCCAAGCCAATGGAAATCGATACCAGCCACAAGCCCTTCGTGGTGCTGGTCTGCGGTGTCAACGGATCGGGCAAGACAACAACCATCGGCAAGCTTGCCAAACAGCACCGCGACGCTGGCCGCTCGGTCATGCTGGCGGCAGGCGATACGTTCCGCGCGGCTGCCATCGAGCAGCTACAGGTCTGGGGCGAGCGCACTGGCTGCCCGGTGATCGCCCATGAACAGGGCAGCGATGCCGCGAGTCTGGCGTTTGAGGCCATGGAAAAGGCCAAGGATGCCGACAGTGATATCCTGATGATCGATACCGCCGGGCGACTACAGAACAAATCGAACCTGATGGAAGAGTTGAAAAAGATCGTCCGCGTGATCAAGAAGAACGATGACAGCGCGCCGCATGCAGTGTTGCTGGTGCTTGATGCGACGGTTGGCCAGAACGCTCATTCTCAGGTTGAGACCTTCCGCGATCTGGTTGATGTCAGCGGCCTGATCATGACCAAGCTGGACGGCACCGCCAAGGGTGGCGTTGTGGTCGGTCTGGCCGAGGCGTTTGGTTTGCCGGTACATGCCATCGGCGTTGGCGAGGCGGTCGAGGACCTGCGAGCCTTCAACGCGCAAGAGTTCGCTGACAGCTTGATGGGGCTGAGCTAATGCCCCGCGCCATGGAGCATGATCACCATGGCGCTTGAACCTTATCTCATTGCTCTTGTTCTGGTCGCTGCGCTGACGCACGCGTCCTGGAACGCGCTGGTCAAGACCAGTGGCGATGGCCTGTTCACCTTCACCACGGTGATGGGCACGGGCGCGGTTATATACATATTCGCGCTACCATTCGTGGACTTTCCGGTCGCGGCGGCATGGCCCTACCTGATTGGCTCGGTGATCCTGCACAACGCCTATTTCATGCTGTTGTGGTACGCCTATCGCTATGGCGATCTGAGCAGCGCCTACCCCGTGGCGCGCGGCGCTTCGCCGTTGCTGGTAGCGGGTGGTGCGGCATTGTTTGTTGGTCAGACACTGACACCCATTACGCTGACAGGGCTGGTGCTCGCCAGCGCGGGGATTTGCCTGTTCGCTTTTGAAAAGGGTCTGCCGCGTGGCGAGAACCTCAAACCATTTATGCTGGCGTTCGCCACCGGCATATTCATCGCGTCCTATACCGTGACCGATGGTGTTGGCCTGCGCGAGGTCGAGACGCCGTTTGGTTATATCGCGTGGCTCAATTTTCTCGATCCCGTTCCCATGATGATCTACGTGCTGATCCGTCGGCCCATGGCCTATGTGGCTTATCTCAAGGTCGATGGGCTGAAGGCCGTCATCGGCGGCCTGCTCGCCATGACCGGCTACGCGTTTGTGCTCTATGCACTCAGCCAGGGCAGCATGGCGCATGTCTCTGCCCTGCGCGAAACATCGGTGTTGTTTGCCGTCGTGCTTGGCGCGGTGACGCTGAAGGAGCGTTTCGGGCCGATCCGCTGGGTTGCTGCAATTTGTATTGTCGGCGGGGTAGCGGCGATGCATTTGTCGGGTTAGGCTCCTTTCGAAATTCAGGAGGACGACCATGACCAAGACCGATCCGGCACTGATGTCGGTTACTGAACTTACAGAGCAATTTGCTACCAAGGCACTGTCGCCGGTTGAGGCGACGCGCGCGGCACTCGATCGCATTGATCGCTTTGATGGTGCGGTCAACGCGTTCTGCCTGGTTGATCACGAGGCTGCGCTGCAAAGCGCCAAAGTATCAGAAGCCCGCTGGGCAAAGGGTGAGCCGCTCGGTCTGATCGACGGCGTGCCGACCTCCATCAAGGACATCCTGCTGACCAAGGGTTGGCCGACGCTGCGTGGATCGAAAACCGTCGACCCGAGCGGCCCATGGGATGAGGATGCCCCCGCCGTTGCGCGCCTGAAGGAACACGGCGCGGTCATTCTCGGCAAGACCACAACACCGGAATTTGGCTGGAAGGGCGTCACCGACAGCGCACTGTACGGTGTGACGCGCAACCCATGGAACACGGGCCGCACGCCGGGCGGTTCATCGGGTGGCGCGGCGGTGGCGGCTGCACTTGGCATGGGCGCGTTGCATATCGGCACGGATGGCGGTGGATCAATTCGCATTCCGGCGGCCTTTACCGGCATTTTTGGGCATAAGCCCAGCTATGGACGCATCCCGGCCTATCCGCTTAGCCCGTTCGGTACGGTGGCCCACCTTGGCCCCATGACCCGCACGGTCAGTGATGCTGCGGTGATGCTCAACGTTATGGCCGAGCCTGATACGCGCGACTGGTTTTCACTGCCCTATGACGGCGCGGATTACCGTGCGGGCCTGCTCGAAGGCGTGCGCGGCAAGCGCATCGCCTATAGCGCCACGCTGGGCTATGCAAAGGTCGATCCCGAGGTCGCCGCAGCGGTCGAACGCGCGGTGCAGGTGTTTTCTGATCTGGGCGCACATGTAGAAGCCATCGACCCGGGTTTTGATGATCCCTATGAAACCTTTGAGGCTCACTGGTACGCCGGTGCGGCCAATCTGTTGCGCGATTTTTCAGACGAAAAGATGGCCATGATTGATCCCGGCCTGCGTGAGGTCAACGACGCCGGTGCAAAGTTCTCGCTGCTCGATTACATGGCGGCGGTGAATGCGCGCGGTGCGCTCGGCCAGCACATGTGCAAGTTCCATGAGAAATGGGATTTTCTGCTGACGCCTGCGCTAGCCGTGACGGCCTTTGCGGCGGGTCAGGAAACCCGGCCGGATTATGGCCCCAAGCGCTGGATGGCGTGGACGCCGTTCAGCTTCCCGTTCAACCTGACGCAGCAGCCAGCCTGTTCGGTGCCGTGCGGGTTTTCAAGCGAAGGCCTACCCATCGGTTTGCAGATCGTCGGCCCCATGCACGACGACACGGGCGTACTGCGCGCCGCCGCCGCGTTCGAGGCCGCCATGCCGTTTGTCATGCCCGAAGCCCCGATCGAGGGCGTCTGATCACAGATCAGGCGCGCGCTCGGCCCAGTCGGTCTCATGCTGATAGGCGTGGCCCGCGCATAACACAGTGGCTTCGTCGAACGGGCGGCCGACCAGTTGGAATGATACCGGCAAACCGTTTTCGGTGAAGCCGCACGGCATGCTGGCGGCGGGCAGGCCGATATAGTTGAAGCCGCGTACACAGTGCCCCGTGTCGGTCAGGAATTTGGCGTACCCGTCCGTGCGGGTGGCAAAATCGGTTTCCGCGATGGTTGGCACCGGTCCCGGCATCATGGGCAGGTGCAGCATGTCGGCTTTTCCAAACACGGCGTCGGCGAAGTCTTTCAACACCACCGCGCGCAAATTGAGCGCTTCCTGATAGCGGTCCGCCGGGGTCATGGCACCGCTCATAAATCGAATGAGCGTCGGGTTGCCATAGTCCTGTGGTCGCTCGCGCAGCCAGCGACTGTGAAAGGCCGCACCTTCGGTCGCGCCGATCAGGTTGTTGAGCATATTGGCGGCGGCAAAGCTGTCAGGGATATCGACCTCGACGATCTCGGCCCCGGCGCTGCGCAGCACCTCGAGGCTGGCGCGCACATGGCTGGCGACTTCATCGGTGACGGGATCGTAGAAATGGTTGCGTGGCACGGCGATGCGCAGACCACGAATGCCCTCGTCCAGTGCGCCCGCGTAATCCGGCACGGGGCGTGCGCTGCTTGTGGGATCGTGTTCGTCGCGTCCGGCAATGACGCCGAGCAGCATGGCACAGTCCTGCGCCGTGCGCGCCAGCGGCCCGACGCAATCAAGCGAATGGGCCAACGGCATGGCACCAAAGCGGCTGACCCGGCTGTAGGTCGGCTTGATGCCGGTGATGCCGCAGCACGCGGCGGGAAAGCGGATCGAACCACCGGTGTCAGAACCCAGCGAGCCATAGACCAGCCGTGCGGCCACGGCGGCACTCGAGCCACTCGACGAGCCGCCTGTGATGTGATCGGTATTCCATGGGTTTCGCACGTGGCCGGTGATCTCGTTATGACCGGTGATGCCGAGCGCGAACTCGACCATGTTGAGCCGCCCGATGTCGATGGCCCCGGCGCCATCCAGCCGCAGCACGGCGCTGGATGTTACGTCGGGCATAAAACCCTGGCGGATTTTCGAGCCGTTCTCGCTGGGCCAGCCAGCGCGGTAGTACATGTCCTTGTGCGCCAACGGCACACCGTGCAGCGCGCCGAGCTCGGCACCGCTGGCCTGATGTTCATCGGCGGCGTGTGCGCTCGCCATGGCAGCATCGGCTTGCAGGGCGGCGACACAATTCAGTGTCGGGCCGTGTTCTTCCAGCCGGGCGATGGCATGGGCGGTCAGCTCGCGCGATGATACATCACCACGGCGCACGGCGTCGGCGGCCTGTTTCAGGCTCAGGGTATGCAGCGCGCTATCGCTCATTGCCGTGCTCCGGTGCCAGATCGTTTAACAGCTTCACAAAGGCCGAAGGCTCACTTTCAAACGTCACGCCCTGTCGCGCGGCCTCGCTGCGCGCCAGATCGCCTGCGCGCACGGCGGCGGCGGCGGATTCCTGTAAATCAATGACATCGGGTGACAGGGCCTGAACCAGCTCGGCCCAGTCTTTTACGGCATCCACGCGTTTGTCGCTCATCTGTATGCTCCTCAGCTTTGGCTCACTCAAACCGGCGCATGGTCCTGCGTCAAGTTCTTCCATCCAGCTTCATATAAACGTATGCTGTTTTGATATGGCATGAATGGGGGCGGCATGGCTGAACAGGTTAACGACATCATTGGCGGCATTGTGGATTTCTGGTTCGGTGCACCGGGCACGCCGGACTATGGCAAGGACCGTGATGTGTGGTGGCAACCCAGTGAAGCATTCGATGTTGAATGCCGCACGCAACTCGCCCAGCACTATGATACAGCTGCACAGGGCTTCTACGATCATTGGGCCGAAGATGCGCAGGCCGGACTGGCGCTGATGATCCTGCTTGATCAGGCACCGCGCAATCTGTTCCGTGGCACGCCGCATGCGTTTATCTCCGATGAAAAGGCGCGCAACCGGGCCGATCAGATGCTGGGGTTGGGTCTGGATCAGGCGCTATTGCCGATCCAGCGCGCGTTCGTCTATTTGCCGTTTGAGCACAGCGAGGATTTGGGCGATCAGGAACGCTCGGTGTCACTGTTCACGACGCTCGGATTGGCAAACCAGCTTGATTACGCCCGGCGGCATCTCGACGTTATCGCGCAGTTCGGGCGCTTCCCACACCGCAATGCGATCCTCGGGCGTGAAAGCACACCGCAAGAAGCCGAGTTCCTGACCCGGCCCAATTCGTCGTTTTAGTGTTCTGGGATTGTCGCCAGGCGGCCTAGACGGAAATGTCGAGGTAGTAGCCGCGTGGTACGTCGGCGCGTGGAGGTTCGTCTGCGGCCATGGCGCGGTCGAGCCTGTTGATAGCACCGCGTTGTTCCGGTGACTCGTTGGGCGTCGCGACGTTTGCGCGTAACCGGACCTCGTTATTGGCCTGATAGCCTGCGGGGCGGGAAACGGTGCCAGCATTTGCACGAGGCTGAATGGCGGATGTAATGCTTGAGATATCGTTCATGATTGTGAACGTAGGGCGTAATGGTTAATGAAATCTGAATCGCGCGCAAGGAAATGCGATCAGGCGAATATATCGATATTCTGCCCGCGCGAAGGATCGTGTGACCCGCCGTTGCCCTCAAATTTGGGCGCGCTGTCCTGCTCGCGCAGTATAACGCTTGATACGTTGCGATCCTGTTGGGCGGCGACTAGCATGGCATAAAGTGCCATCTGTATACCGCCGGGACCACTGACTGGGTTCGCCATGAAAGGCTCCGATTTACGACTTTAACGGGCGTATTATGGCATAGACGCCCCAAAATTGATACATGGAAAGCGTTCCGGGTGCCTTGCGTAAGATTGCCTACCGTTTGTGCGCATATTATCCTAGAATAACCGCAACGCCATTAGCAGAAGTATGAACTGGACGACATGAGCCGCGAACCACACGCCGAAGGCCAATATCTGGATCTGCATGCACAACAGCACGCGGACAAATCCTTTCTGGGCGGCTCAGGCGTGTCGAGTCGCGCCGGGTTGTTTTTCTTTATTGGCGTGCTGGCCGTGGGCGCGTTCGCCGGACTTTATTATTATGTCGATCAACGTATGGCGCGCTCATTAAGCGCGTGGAACGACGCGCAGCGCATTGCGGGTTCTGTCAGTGAGCTGAGCCGCGCGATTGATGATGTGCGGGTTTATGACCGCCGCGTGCGCGACAACCGTGATGCCACATCGGCACAGGCCCACCGCCGCGCCATCGACCGGGTTGCCGTGGCGCTCGATAGCATTCAGGGCTCGCCCCATGCCCTGGACCTGCGTGATTCCATGATCACCACGCGCGATGCCTTTGCCGAATACGGTGTTGAATTCTCCGCCATGATCGAAAACCAGACCGTGCTTGGTGTGAGCGAGAACACCGGTCTGCGTGCCCAGTTGGGCGACGCCGCCGACAACGTTCGCGACACACTGACAGCCAATGAACTAGACGCCCTGATCGCGGACTTTGAGGTTATCAATGCATTGGCTGAGCAGGAGATCGCTGCCGATGATGCTGCCGGTGGAGATCGTGGATATGACGCGTTGAACGGATTGATCGCGCGCTCACTGGTCGATGACACGATCAAGGCGCAGCTTGGCGAATTGCTGGTGCGCCATGGCAATGTGCTTGATGCCCTGCTCGACACACGCGCGCGCCTTGGCTTGGTACCGCAGTCGTTTGACGACATTCTCGATTACGTTGGACCGAGCCTGCGTGCGTTGAGCGATTTCAGTGCCCAGTTCGGCCGTGCCGCACCTGCCGCGTTTGAACGCGAGCGCCAGATGATGCGTCGCCTGATCGCCGGTGGAAGCGCGGGCATTGTGCTGAGCCTGATACTGGCTGGCATTGTTTTGATACGCTCGTTGAGTTCACCCATGCGCAAGTTGGCCGACGCAACTGCGCATCTGGTTGACGGCGATCATACGGCTGTCGTGCCATTGCGTGGCAACACCAATGAACTCGGCAACATGGCGCGTGCGCTTGATATATGGCTCGATAATCTGGTGGAACTCGACCATCTGCGTACTGAACTTGATGACCTGCGCATGCGCTCAGCCCTTGGTGCCATTGCCGAGGCTGTCGATACCACCGATGCGGCATTGGAGGGTGAAGATCATGAGGACGCACCTGTCACGCCACAGCCAGGTCTGCCGCCGGAAATCAGCGCGGCTCAGTTGATTGAGCGCTCAGCGGTTGCACAGAACAGCTCCATCGGCAGCGCCAGTAAACAGCTCAGCCAGTATAGCGATTACGTCACAGCAGCCGCGCGTGATGTTGAACGCACCGAGACCCTGATCCGGGTGCTGGCAGATGCATCTCATGACATTTCTGAACTGGAGACCTGTGTTGCCGGTGTGCGCGACGAAGCCAATCTACTGGTCTTTCGCGCGCCAAACCGACCCGGTCCGGGCGATGACCGTGACACGCTGGTTTATCTGAAAGACGAACGCGGTGATACGCCGGGTACGGCTGCGGGTGGTGTGCCTGATGGTCGGCGCTTCGATGCGATCCGAGAAACCGTGGCGCGCGCCGAGCGTCTGGTGTCCTCGGTTCGCACCTCATTGGACAAGGTCAGCGAAGTGGCTCAGGAAATCGCATCAACGGCCTCTGTCGAAGCGCTGGAAGCCACCAACAAGCTGCTCTCGCAGTCGGAATACCTGCAGAATATGCTCGATGATTTGGTGCAGAAAATGGGACCTGTTGCGGGCGAGAACACGTCCCGCCCGATGATGAAGCCGCTGAAACACAACGCCGACAGCGAAGACTGAAGGCTCAGGCCTTCGCCGCCTTGAGCGCGCTGACTCCGGGTAGGTCTTTGCCTTCCAGCCATTCCAGAAACGCACCGCCTGCCGTTGAGACGTAGGAAAAATCATCCACCACACCAGCGTTGGCCAGCGCGGAGACCGTATCGCCGCCACCGGCCACGCTGCGCAGGCTGCCCGCATTGCTCAGGCGAGCGGCTTGCTGGGCAACCGCGTTGGTTGCGGCATCGAACGGTGTCAACTCAAACGCACCAAGCGGACCATTCCAGACCAGCGTTTTACAGGTCGTCAGCTTGGCGTTGATGTATTCGATGGTCTCAGAACCGGCGTCGAGGATCATGGCGTCGGCGGGAATGACTTCCAGCGATACGGTTTGCGCTGGCGCGTTGGCCTTGAACTCGCTGGCGATCACGGCGTCAGACGGCAGGATAATTTCGCAGCCTTTATCAATGGCGGCCTCGCAAATGGCGCGCGCGTCATCGGCCATGTCCTTTTCACACAGCGACGCACCGACATCGATGCCCTCGGCATAGAGAAACGTGTTTGCCATGCCGCCACCAATGATCAGCACATCGACCTTGTCGAGCAGATGACCAAGCACGGCCATCTTGGTCGAAACCTTGGCGCCACCGACGATGGCGGCGACCGGGTGCTGCGGATTGCCCAGCGCATTTTCCAGCGCGTTGAGTTCAGCCTGCATCAGGCGACCGGCCACAGCGGGCAACTGATGGGTGATGCCCTCGGTCGAGGCATGGGCGCGGTGCGCGCAGGAAAAGGCGTCGTTGACGTAAAGATCACCAAGCGCGGCAAGTTCTGTGGCGAGTGCTGCGTCGTTGCTTTCTTCGCCTGCGTGAAAGCGCAGGTTTTCCAGCACCACCACGTCGCCGGGTTGCGCGGCTTTGACGGCGGCCTGTGCCTCTGCGCCAATGCAATCGGCGGCGAAGGTGACGTTGATATCGCCCAGGGCTTCACCGAGTGCCTGCGCGATGGGGGCTAGGCTCATGTCAGTGACGACTTGACCCTTGGGCCGACCAAAGTGCGACAGCACCACGACGATCGCGCCCTTTTCGGATAATTCGCGCAGGGTCGGAGCGGTGCGCTCGATGCGCGTGGTGTCGCTGATGGCGCCACCCTGCATGGGGACATTCAAATCGGTGCGCACAAGAACACGCTTACCCGAAACGTTGATGTCGTCAATGGTCTTGAAGCTGGTCATGCCTCTGCATAATCCTGTGTCTATATGTGAAAGAGTTCGTTACTGGCGCGCGGCGATATAGGCACCTGCACCGACCAGCACGCCACCTGACGTGCGGTTGAGAATACGTGTGGCATGTGCCGAGCGAAACAGGCGACGCGAACGTGCAGCCGCCCAGGCATATCCCACCATGGTGAGAAACAGCACGCTCAGAACGATGGCGGCAACCCATGCGATGTCGAGTGTTTGCAGCGCACCGAGATCAAGGAACGTCGGCAGGAACGCGGTGTAGAACAAAATGACCTTGGGATTGCCAAGCGTCAGCATCAGGCCACCAAGGAAATCACGAAACGGGCGCTGGGCATCAATCGGGCGTTCATCAAGCGGCACGGCAGGTGCCGTCCAGGCCCGCACGCCGAGGTAAATCAGATAGGCCGCACCGACCCAGCGGATGATGGTGAATGCGTCGCCATAAAGCGCGGCGATGGCCGACAGCCCGAAAATGGCAAACAGCAGATACGCCAGATCACCCGCGACGATGCCGAGGATAAACGACAGCGTGCCTGCAAAACCGTTTGTCAGGGCGCGGCCAACGGTGGCGAGCGTGCCCGGTCCCGGTGCGACCATCACGATAAAACTGGCAATGCCCAGTGCTATGGCGGTTTCAAATGTCATGCGTTGTTATATATGGCAGTTGTCTGTAAATAGCCAGATCAGGGTGTAAGTTCGCTGGCGCGCTGGCGCGCCTCGTCGGCCTTGTCGGTTTCACCCAACACCTCATAGGCGCGACCCAGACGCAACCAGCCTTCGCGGTCGTCGGGATTGTCTTTCAGGCGGTCGGCCAGACGCTGCACCATGGAGCGGATCATGGCGTCTTGTTCTTCGGCGCTCATGTCAGCGGCGTTGTTGACGTCGTCCTGTGTCGGACCCGGTGCGACTGGTGCGCTATCTGCTGTTGATGATGGCAGAACCGACGCGCTGTCCACGCCCATGCGCGCCGCTAACTGGCGGGCCTCGGGTGATGGTTTCAGGGTGAACGGCGGCGTGCCCAGTTCGGTTGCTGCGCGCATGACATGCTCGCGCACGATGGGCAGCCACGGTGCTGCATTGTCTGACAGGTGGATCAAGTCGACCCAGATTTTTAATGCGGCCTCGATGTCATCCTGCTGTACGGCGGCGACACCGAAATAGAACCGCGACTTGGGATCAATCGGGTGTTCAAGCAGCACGGCCTTGAAGATTTCAATGGCTTCGGGCACAACCTGCGAGTCATTGGCAAGGATCACCGCTTCGGCATATTCAGCCTTGATCAGAATATCACCGGTGATGGCGTGGACCTTCAGGAACGCCTGTTGGGCGTCTTCGTAGCGATCCATGCTCAGGTAGCTGCGCGCCAGCAATAGCCAACCCTCGGCGTTTTCCGGATCGCTTTCCAGACGGCCTTCCAACTCGGTCACGGCGGCACGCATGGCCGCAAGATTGTCGGCAGAGACTGGTTCTTCCTGCAAATCCGTGCGCTGGGCATAGGGGAAGTCGGGCAGGCTGGGTGAACCAAGTTCCAGATACAGCGCACTGCCGCCAATGGGGATCAGCACAGCGAGCACGAAGATCAGTATGCGCGATTTGTACTCGGCGGTGGCGGGCAGGGTGAAGTGCGTGCTGTCGGCTGCGTTGAGGATGCGGCGCTGGATTTCCAGCCGCGCATTATCTGCGTCATCTGCGTTGATCAGGCCACGCTCGATGTCGCGGTCCAGTTCGCTCAACTGGTCCTTGTAGACGGCAATATCAAGATCAGCGCCCGTGGCGATGTTGGCTTTGCGGCGCAACGTCGGGAAGCTCAGGATGGCGATAACACCCACGGCGATGGCGGCAAGTAGAACCCAGAGCGTCATGTGTGTTTTCCATCGTCATCGTGTTGATCGTTTTCGCCGAGCAGTTCGGACAGACGGCGTTGTTCCTTGGCATTCAGTGGCGTGCGTGTGGCGGGCTGTGCGCTGGCTGTGTCAGATGCTGTGCTGGGGGCTGCATCGGGTTTTCGCCGGAACACCATGACCGTGGCGAGTAGGCCAAAGCCAACAATGATCACGGGACCAAACCACAGGGCATAGGTCGAAGCCTTTACGGGTGGCTTGAGCAGAACATAATCGCCATAGCGCGATACAACATAATCGACCACCGCGTCGTCAGCGTCACCAGCGACCAGTCGTTCACGCACCAGCACACGCAGGTCGCGCGCCAGTTGGGCATCGGAATCGTCGATGGACTGGTTCTGGCAAACCAGACAGCGCAGGCCGGCGCTGATGTCGCGTGCGCGCTCTTCCAACGCTGGATCGTCGAGGATTTCCCAGGGATCAACAGCATGCGCTGGCGTTGCGAACCCCAGCATTAGCGGCAGCAGCAGGATAGACAGGATGGCTTTTGCTCTCATCGCTTGCGCAGCTCCTCAACCAGCGGGTAGATGGTCTGGTCCCAGACCTGCTGGTTTATGGGGCCGATATGCTTGTACTGAATGACACCGTTGCGATCGATCACAAAGGTTTCCGGCGCGCCGGTCACACCAAAGGCGATGGCACCCTTGCTGATGGGGTCGTCACCGATCAGGGCATAGGGATCTCCGTATCGCTTGAGCCAGCGCGGCCCGGCATCGGGAGTCTCTTCGCGCCAATCGATGCCGTGCAACGGTACATCGCCGCTCTGTTTTATTTTCATCAAAAAGGGATGCTCGACCTGACAGGCCACACACCATGAACCGAACACGTTAAGCAGCGAAACCTCGCCCTTGAAGTCGGCTGTTTCCAGGCCCCACTGGCGGCCCGCATTTTCGCGGCCCTTGATGGCGGGTAGCTGGAATTCCGCTACCGGGCTGTTGATCAGCACTGAGGGTAGCACGCTCGGGTCCTTGGTCAGGCCGATGGCGAAATAAATCGCCAACACCATGAACACCGCGACGGGCAACAGGAATATCAGGCGTTTGGTGTTCACGGCTGGCTCCTCTACGCGCTATTCAGCGGCCACGGCGTTGGCCGGAACCTTGCGACGTAACGGCGCGCCAACGCGGTAACGCCGGTCGCTCAGGCTTAGCCCCGCTGCAATCACCATGATCAATGCACCGGCCCACATCCATGCGACCAGCGGGTTCCAGTATAACCGCGTGACGTAGCCGCCCGCGTCGCCATCGGGATCACCGATCACGACGTACAGATCGCCCAGAAACAGCGAGTGAATGGCGGCTTCGGTGGTTGGCATGCCGCGCACGTTATAGCGCCGGTTTTCCGGCTCGACGGTGACGATGTGCTCGCCGTCGCGGCTAATGTCGAATGTAGCGCGGGTGATTTCATAGTTCGGACCGGTGTCTTCACTGGCACCCTTGAAGGTGAATTGAAAATCACTGACGGTGACGGTTTCACCCGGCGTCATGGTCTGGATGGATTCAACCTTCCACACGCCCGCGCCGGTCATCCCGGCAATGCCGATGGCAAGCCCCAGATGCGCCAGTGTCATGCCCCAACTGGCACGCGGTGTGCGCACCAGACGTGACAGCGATGATCCGAGCGGCTCGCGGAACAGGCGGATACGCTCGGCCAGTTCAACCAGCGTACCGGTACCAAGCCAGACAGCCATGACAATGCC
The DNA here is from genome assembly GCA_965602485.1 of uncultured Rhodospirillales bacterium. GTDB lineage: Bacteria > Pseudomonadota > Alphaproteobacteria > Rhodospirillales > Casp-alpha2 > JABJOR01. The sequence continues at coordinate 328,866 of CBFCYM010000002.1, forward strand.
AACCACGCCCATCACGGGGCCGTCGCTGGCGAAGACCCAGACGGCGATGGCCGCGCCAATGGTCGCAATGACGGCAAGCCGCAGGCGCAGCAAGGCGCGCGACAGATCAGCGCGCTTCCAGCCTAACAGGGGGCCGATGGCCATGGCCGCGACCATGGGGATGATCAACGGAATGAAGACGGTGTTGAAAAACGGTGGGCCAACCGAGACCTTGCCCGCATTAATGGCGTCAAGGAACAGCGGGTATAACGTGCCAAGCAGCACCGCAGCGGCTGCCGTGGTCATCACCAGATTGTTAAACAGCAGTGCGCCTTCACGCGAAACCGGCTGGAATACGCCAGTGTTGTGGATGGACGGACCGCGCCACGCGAACAGCGCCAGCGAACCGCCAATGACGATAATCAGCAAGATCAGGATAAATACGCCGCGCGTCGGGTCGGTGGCAAAGGCATGTACACTGGTCAGCACGCCCGAGCGCACCAGAAATGTGCCGAGCAGGCTGAGTGAGAACGCCACGATGGCAAGAAAGATGGTCCAGCCCTTCATGGTGTCGCGTTTTTCAACCATGGTGGCGGAATGCAGCAGGGCCGTACCCGCCAGCCACGGCATGAAGGATGCGTTTTCAACCGGATCCCAGAACCACCAACCGCCCCAACCCAGCTCGTAATAGGCCCACCATGAGCCCAGCGAGATACCAGCGGTCAGGAAACCCCAGGCCGCCAGTGTCCATGGCCGCACCCAACGACCCCACGCGGCATCGACCTTGCCTTCCAGCAGGGCGGCGATGGCGAACGAGAATGTCAGCGAAAAGCCGACATAGCCGAGATAGAGCATGGGTGGGTGGAACGCCAGACCGGGGTCCTGCAACAACGGATTGAGGTCCTCGCCGTTCAGGGGCGGCGGGAACACGCGTTCAAACGGGTTCGATGTGAACAGGATAAACAGGTAGAAACCAACAGCGATCAGTGCCTGAATGCCGAGCACGCGGGCGCGCAGGCTGGTCGGCAGGTTACCGCCAAATACAGATACGGCACAGCCGAACAGCGACAGGATCAGCACCCACATGAGCATCGAGCCCTCGTGGTTGCCCCAAACGCCCGAGACCTTGTAGAGCATGGGTTTGTCGGTATGGGAATTCTGGATCACGTTGAGCACGGAAAAATCCGAAACCACAAAGCTGTAGGTCAGGCAGCCAAATGCAACCGCGACCAGCACGAACTGCGCCAGTGCGGCGGGGCGGCCATAGGCCATCCATGTGCGATTGCCCATCGATGCACCGGCCAGCGGCAACACGGCCTGAGTCACGGCGACGAGCAGCGCCAGAATAAGGGCGAAATGACCGGCTTCGGCTATCATTGTTGTGGGGCTTCCTCACCTTGCCACTGACCGGCCTTTTTAAGGGCATCGGTAACTTCTGGTGGCATATAGTTTTCATCGTGCTTGGCGAGCACTTCGTCGGCCACGAACACGCCGTCTTTGACCATGCCCTCGGCGACCACGCCCTGACCTTCGCGGAACAGGTCGGGCAAAATACCGACGTAGCGCACGTTGACGGTGTTGGCTGTATCGGTGACGCGGAACATGACAAGGCCGTCTGCGCCCTGCTCAACGCTGTCTTCGCTGACCAGTCCACCGAGACGGATGCGTTTGTTTTCTTCGACCTTGTTTTCGGCGATGTCGGTCGGCGTGCGGAAGAACACGATGCTTTCCTCGAACGCGCTGAGCATCAGGGCGACGGCAGCGGCAATCAGCAATCCGGCAATGCCGACGAATGTCAGGCGCTTGTGTTTACGCTTCACGGCGCGTTTGCTCCTCAAGCGCGGCGAGCGCAGCGCGGTTGGTTTTCAGGTCGCGCAGGCTGCTGGCAAACACGATACCCAGCACAACGGCGGACAGCGCGAAACTGGGCCAGATAAAAGCGCCATAGCCGCCCATATCAAAGAATGATGAAAGAGAATCCACGGTGTCTCCAATCCATAGTCCGGAACCGGTGTTCCGGATATTGCGTCACACTATACGAAACCTTGTGTCAAAAAAATGACATGTCTCAAGTGGGAACAGATGCGCCCTTTTTAAAGGGCATCAACCATGTGCGTGGCGCTGGCGATGGGCGCGGACCTTGCCGGCGGTGACTTCGCTGTCGATGCGGATGATCAGTACCCACAGATAAAACAGCGTATAACCAAGTGCCATAAGACCCAGCGGCCACAGCATGCTGGGGTGGATGGTCGGGCCGTCCATGCGCACAACGCTGGCGGGTTGGTGCAGGGTGTTCCACCAATCGACGGAATACTTGATGATCGGCACGTTGACGAAACCGACCAGTGCGAGCACGGCCGATGCCTTGGCACCGCGCTGCGGATTGTCAAAGGCGTTGTTCAGCGCCATGTAACCGATGTAGAGAAACAGCAAGATCAGTACCGACGTCAGGCGCGCATCCCACACCCACCATGTGCCCCACATGGGCTTGCCCCACAGCGAGCCAGTGGCCAGTGCCAGAAACGTAAAGGCCGCGCCTACCGGTGCGGTGGCGCGCGCTGCGATATCAGCCAGCGGGTGTTTCCAGATCAGGCCCACGGCGCATGATGCGGCCATGGATGTATAACAGAACATCGCCATCCACGAGGCAGGTACATGGACGTACATGATGCGCACACTGTCGCCCTGCTGGTAATCCGCAGGTGAGCCGATCAGCCCGAGATACAGCCCGACGCCGAGACACAACAGTGTCAGCGCGCCGATCCACGGTACCAGTGGGCGGGCGATGTTGAGAAAGCGGTTGGGGTTCGCAAAGCGTTCAATAAAAGCCATGGGGGATTTCCTAGCGTATCAGGCCGCGTATTTCCAGCATTTCAGCCATTATTCCAGAGACTGCCGCACGCCAGCCGCCGCCGCCCATGGGCACAGCGGCAGGGCCAGTACGAACAATCCGCCAAGGATCAGAAACTGCGCCTTTATGGGGTATCCGCCAAGGGCTGCGTCCACCGCGCTGACGCCAAAGATCAGCACCGGGATAAACAGCGGCAGCACCAGCAGTGACAGCAACACACCGCCGCGCCGCGATCCCAATATCAGCGCCGCGCCCACCGCGCCTAGCAGGCTGAGCGTCGGCGTGCCCAGTGCGAGGGCTGCGATCAGCACCAGAAACCCGTCGGCATCCATGTTCATGAACACCGCAAGCAAGGGCGCTGCTGCGATGAGCGGCAGCCCCGTGGTCAGCCAATGTGCGCAGACCTTGGCGAGCACCAGAACCTCGAGCGTGGCAGGTGACAGGGCAAGCAGTTCCAACGAGCCGTCCTCGTAATCGGTCAGGAACAGGCGTTCGAGCGACAACATGGTCGAGAGCAACGCGGCGACCCAGATCACCCCAGCGGCAATGCGTGCCAGTGTGTTGGGCTCGGGACCCACACCAAACGGGAACAGCACCACGGCGATAACAAAAAACATCACCACCATAAAACTATCCATGCCCTGACGCATGGTCAGGTGCAGGTCACGGCGAACGAGCAGTGCAAAGCGTCCCATCAGGCGGCCTCTCCACTGTGATCATGAAAACCCGACACGCTGAAATCACCCAAATCGAGTGTATGGGTGTTTTCGGCGTGGATCGGAGCATGGGTTGAAATCACCGCCATGCCGCCAGCCGCGCGATGATCGGCAATGATGCTTTCCAGCGAGGCGATGGCGTCTTTATCGAGCGCCGTGGTTGGTTCATCGAGCAGCCACAGCGGCGCGGGTGCAGCCAGAATGCGCGCCAGTGAGGTCCGGCGGCGTTGCCCGGCAGACAGAAAACGTGCGGGCACATCGCTCAGGTGCGCGATGCCGAATGCGTCGAGCGCGGCACTGACGCGGGCTTCTCCCTCATCAGGGCCAGCGTGCATGCGCGCCCAGAACAACAGGTTCTCGTGCACCGTGAACATGGGCTTGATGGCGTCGTGGTGCCCAACATAGTGCAGGCGGCCATTGTGCGCCTCGGGGTCTTCGGCGGTGCTTTCGCCGTCCCACGCGATGACGCCATCAGCAGGGGGCAGTAGACCGGTCATCAGCCGCAACAGGCTCGACTTGCCGCTGCCGTTTGGCCCGACAAGCAACAGCATGCCATCGCGATCAAGCGCGAAATCAAGACCGCGAAACACGGTACGCTCACCGCGCACACAGATCAGATCAGAGCCGGAAAACAACGCCATGCAGGAATGCTCGTTTGTTAATGTATCTCGGCGCAAACCCTATCGTATGGCGTGGCCTGCGAAAAGTTCAAAACACAGCGGTGTGCTTAAACGGTTTGTTGCGTTCAGGAACATGAGCAACCGAAGGTACATGTCTGGATATTGGCATATCAATCGACGGCCAGTGATGGCATATACGATTGGGATAAAAAATCAAAAGGACGCACAATGTCACAGGGCCAGCCCAATATTGTTTTGATCTTTGTTGATAATCAGCCCGCCAATATGCTGGGTTGTTCGGGCAATGATGAAATTCATACGCCGAACCTTGATCGTCTGGCATCAAGGGGAACGCGGTTTAGCAACGCTTTTTGCCCCAATGCCATGTGCTCGCCGTGTCGTGCTTCGGTGCTGACGGGCCTGATGCCATCACAGCATGGCGTCCATACGTGGATTGATGAAGGGGTCATGGATACATGGCCCGATAACTGGAACGCGATTGACGAATTCCGCAGCCTGCCCGAGCGCCTGCTTGATGATGGCTATGACACGGCATTGTTTGGAAAATACCATCTGGGCCTTGCCGATGAACCGCAAAACGGTTTCAAGACATGGGTGACCATGCAAATCGGGCACGTGCAGTCCTTTTATGACAATTTGATGATCAAGGACGGCAAGAGCTTTGTGCATCCGGGTCATTCGGTGGATTTCTTTACCGAGCACGCTGTCGATTATATCGCGGACCAGGCCGCCACGCCGGAAGATCCTTTTTTCATGTTCCTGACCTATCCCGCGCCTTATGGTCACTGGCCGTCCATTCAGGGTGAGCCAACCAACCGGTTCGCTGATAAATACCGTGACACCCCGTTCAATTCGGTGCCGCGCGAAGGGGTCAGCGATGAGCTGATGGACTGGTTGCGTGTGCGCCATGAGCGGGTCACCGAAGAATACCCAAGCTACGTTGAAGACCTCGTGCAACTGCTCAACGACATGCCGTCGCTGCGCAATTATTATTCACAGATGAGCATGGTTGATTCAGGCGTCGGCAAGGTTCTCGGCGCATTGGAAGAGCACAATCTGGATGACAATACGCTGGTTATCTATACCTCCGATCACGGCATGTCGCTTGGCGAACACGGTTTCTGGGGGCATGGCGAGGACACATGGCCGTCCAATACCCACCGCGAGGCCAACCACATTCCGCTGATTATCAAGACACCGGCGCAATCGAATGGTGGCAAAACCAGCGAGCAGATGGTCGGTACAATTGATCTGTTTTCCACGGTGCTGGACTATGCCGGATCGGACAGCCCGGACCCGGCGGAAACTTCGGCACAGAGCCTGCGCAAACTGATTGAAGATCCCGATGCCGACTGGCGTGATGCGGTCTTTATGGAGCAGGAAGAAACTCGTTCTATCCGGACCCGGGAGTGGCTGTTCATGCAGCGGTTTGGCCCGACGGATTTCAACTTCCATGATGAATTGTATGACTTGCGCAATGATCCCGGTGAACGCAAAAACCTTGCCGAGGACCCTGAATACAAATCTGTTGTCGATACCCTGACAAAGCGCATTACCGAGCAGTTCGAGCAATACTCCAATCCGAAGTGGAGCCTGTGGAGCGGCGGCTCCGTAAAATCGAATTCGGGCCGGCCATTTCTGTGGCGCGATGTGTGGGGCGAAGACTGGAAACCCACGTTCTGAGAACGCTAGCTACGCCCCATGCGCGGTAGTACCACGAACAGCAGGAACACCGCCACGGCGCTGTAGATTGTGCACGCCACGGCGATGGTATCCATGGTGATGTCGGCGTCGATGGTCCAGCCCATGATGGGCGGTGACAGTGCGCTGGCCAGCACCATGAGCGACGCGGCCAGCGCCTTGATCGCGCCGAGGTGCGCCACGCCGTAGACCTCGGCCCACACCGCGCTGTGGATGACGCCAGCCGCCCCCGATGTCAGGCCCATCAGCACCATGAACACCACGGCGACCCATGGCCCGTCGAACGCGGCCAGCACGATCAACCCGGCCATGACGGGCAGCAGGTCAAAACGGATCAGCGAGACCGCACCATAACGATCAACCAGTACGCCGGTGACCAGCGCAGCGACGATCTGTGCGGCGGCAAAGGCGACGAAGGTCGCGGCGAACCATGTCATGGTCCAGCCCTTGACCTCGACCAGATGAACCTGATGAAAGAAAAATCCGGTGATGATGAACGACGACGCCAGAATGGCCGGCAGCAGCACATAAAAGCGCGGATCACGCAGCAATTGGCTGCGGCTCCAGCCATCCGGCGCGCCACGTTCACTGGCCTGTCGGGCGGTCTCTTGCAGCGCGCGATGGCGCTCGCCATGGCCTTTGAGCAACCACAGTACCAGCGGGACCAGCCCAAGTGCGAGCAGCGCGCCGATGCCGGTCCATGTCTCGCGCCAGCCATAGGTTGCGATCAGCCCCACGGCAATGATCGGTAACAGGGCCTCACCCAGCGGGAAGCCCATGGAGGCCACACTGATGGCCTTGCCCCGGTGGGCGTCGAAATAGCGCGCCATGGATGTGGTGGCGATGTGCGTCAACAGGCCCTGACCGGTAAAGCGCAAGCCAAAGATCACCGGCAGCAGCCACAGCGCCGAGCCGAACCAGCCGACCGCCGCCATGCCGAGACACGCCATGGCCAGCCCGAAACCCACCGCGCAGGTATAGGGCCGCAGATCGACATCATCGATCTTGCGCCCGGCCCAGATCAGTAGCGCCGCACTGCTCAGCGTTGCAGCGGAATAGATCATGCCGAAGTCAGCGTGGCTGAGGTCAAACGCGCTGCGGATTTCCGCGCCCGAAAGCGCAATGAAATAGGTCTGCCCGAATGACGAGAAAAATGCAGCGGTAAAGCCAAAGGCCAGAAAGCGCGGGCTGGCGGTGATGAAGGTTATGATGCTCATGTTGCGCGATCATGGCGGGGCTTGCACGGCGAACCAACAAAAAAAACGGCCGGTGTAAAACCGGCCGCAAGTTATGGGCATTAACTGCCACTAAAGGGGGCCAGAGAATGAGGGGGATTACGTTCTCTGGCAGGGTATAGACGAGGAGGTCTATGAATAAGAATGTATGGGGTGATTGTGGCGAGATTATGCCCCAATTGGGGTCATTTGATGGACGCACCGAAAAGTGCCTGTTTTCGCCGTATTCCAAGCAGTCCGAGCGCGAAATAAGCATTGCCGAGCACCATGACGGTGCCTGAAATCAGCAAAAGCTTGGCGTATTTGTGCTCCAGACCCGTGAGCGGGCTCATGACGTTGAGCGTGCCACCGGCTTCCAGATAATACAGCGCCGCGCCGCCCATGGCGGTGGCGAAGCTGAGGTAATAGCTCCACATGGGAACGTCCTCGCTGCCGCGCCAGATGGAAAAGAAGATCACCGGTGCCAGATACATGGACGCCGTGCCGCTGACCGCCACCGCGCTGTACAGGTCCTGGGTGCCGCCAAACAGGAACACCAGCCCACCGGCCATAAACAACACCATGGCGATGCGGCCGTTCTGCACGCTGGGTTGTGCCAGCCCCATGTCGGTGATGGCCAGCTTCGAGGCACTCGACAGGGTGGAATCCAGCGTCGAAACCGCCGAGATAATCAGCGCCAGATTGACAAATATCATGGTGGTGGGGCCGAGCAATCGCGACAGCGCGGCCTGCATGCTCTCGCCGTCCAGATTGTGCAGCCCGGCAAACACGCCGAGCAGAGAAAAGCCGAAAATGCAGATCATGCTGATCCACGTGGCGTGCTTGAAGCTACCCAGCGTGGTGCGCTGATCGGCCACGAAGCCGCGATCCATCATGACCGGATCATGCAGCGGGTAGCTCCAGATCTGTAGCCCCGCGACGGCCAGCAATATCCAGCCCGGGCCGTCCATATCGGGGCTGCTGCCCAGTGCCGCGCCCCAAGACCATGACGGGTTGGTCAGCAGCATGGCGACGACCATGGCGAACATGACCAAAAAGGCGGCCATCTGGAACACGTCGGTGCGCAGCGATGCGCGCAGGCCGCCAAGCATGGAATATCCCAGCGTGGCGAGCGCCAGCACGACAATGGCGATGGCGTAGGCCGAGCTGCCGCCCTCACCAAAGATGATGCCGATGACCAGCAGGTTGGCGAACACTTCCGAGAGCAGCCGCACAGCGACCACCACGTTGTAACACGCCACGCCGCCGCGCCCGAAGCGCGCGCGCAGGAAGTCCTGCACGCTATCGCAGCCATGGCGAAAACGCAGCGAGCGAATAATCGCACCGCCCGTCAAAAACGAGAAATAGTACGCCGTATAGGCCAGCCCGCCAGCGATACCGTAATAATAGCCCAGCACCGCCGCGGTCAGCAGCGAGCGTGCAAAAATCCATGTGGTGACCTGTGAAAACGTCAACGCCAGCAAACCCGGCGCGCTGCCATCGGGCGCACGGCCACGAAAGAACCCGTCCGCATCGGCGGCACGCGGCGCAAACAGAAACGATGCAACAGCCAGCACAATCAACGCAGCGGCAAAGATGGGGTCCATGAGTGGGCTTTCCTGTGGTCTGCAATACAGCCCGCAAGATGCCCCAAGCCGCATGCCGGGTTCAAGTCACAAGAAAGTTATCTGAGCGTAGTTGTATGCCCTTACAGCTTCGCATCTGCGAGAAAACGCATGCCAAGTTGCCTTGCCTTGTCTATAAAAAGGGCCATCACCACATATCATGTTGCTGGATAAGGAGAGGCCCCGTGCCCATCACCGGTCAGGATACGCTGAACACCCGCCGCACGTTGCAGGTTGCTGGCAAGAGCTACGATTATTTCAGCCTGGCGGCTGCCGAAGAGGCCGGCATCGGCGCGGTTTCGCGCCTGCCCAAGTCGCTCAAGGTTTTGCTGGAAAATCTGCTGCGTTACGAAGATGGCCGCACGGTCAGCGTCGATGACGCCAAGGCCTGCGCCGCGTGGCTTGAGACGCGCACCTCGTCGCACGAAATCGCCTATCGCCCCGCGCGCGTGCTGATGCAGGATTTTACCGGCGTTCCCGCCGTGGTCGATCTGGCCGCCATGCGTGATGCCATGACCGCCGTGGGCGGCGACGCGCAAAAGATCAACCCGCTGTCGACCTGTAATCTGGTCATCGATCACTCGGTGATGGTGGACGAAAGTGCCAGCGCAACGGCCATGCACAACAACATCGAAAAGGAATTTGAGCGCAACGCCGAGCGCTATACCTTTTTGAAATGGGGTCAGGGCGCGTTTGATAATTTCACCGTGGTGCCACCGGGCACCGGCATCTGCCATCAGGTTAATCTTGAGTTCCTCGCCAAGACCGTGTGGACACAGGACGAAGACGGCAAGACCATCGCCATGCCCGATACGCTGGTCGGCACCGACAGCCACACCACCATGGTCAACGGCATGGCCGTGCTGGGTTGGGGCGTCGGCGGGATCGAGGCCGAAGCCGCCATGCTCGGCCAGCCCGTATCCATGATCATTCCCGAAGTCGTCGGCTTTAAGCTGAGCGGTTCCATGAAGGAAGGCAACACCGCGACTGATCTGGTTCTGACCGTGGTTGAAATGCTGCGCGCCAAGGGCGTGGTCGGCAAGTTCGTCGAATTTTATGGTCCGGGTCTGGCGCATCTTAGCCTCGCGGATCGTGCGACCATCGCCAACATGGCCCCGGAATACGGCGCGACCTGCGGTTTCTTCCCGATCGATGGCGAGACACTGAATTATCTGCGCGCCACGGCGCGTGAAGACGACACCGTCGCGCTGGTCGAAGCCTATGCCAAGGAACAGGGCCTGTGGTGGAGCGAAAGTGACGAAGACCCGGTCTTTACCGATACCATGGAACTGGACATGAGCACGGTCGAGCCGTGTATCTCTGGCCCCAAACGCCCGCAGGACCGCATTGCCCTGTCCGGTGCCGCTGCCGGTTTCGCCGGTACGCTCAAGGATATGGCCGGTGCCGACGCACCGCGCCAGCAACCCATGGCGGGTGCCGACCATGCCCTGCGTGACGGCGACGTGGTGATTGCCGCGATTACGTCGTGCACCAATACCTCGAACCCATCGGTGCTGGTTGCCGCGGGTTTGCTGGCGCGCAACGCGGCGGCCAAGGGCTTGCAGACTAAGCCGTGGGTCAAGACCTCGCTGGCACCAGGCTCGCAGGTGGTTGCCGATTATCTGGAAAAAGCCGGGCTACAAGACCCGCTCGATGCACTGGGCTTTAACATCGTTGGCTTCGGCTGCACCACCTGTATCGGTAATTCCGGCCCGCTGGCCAAGCCAGTCAGCGACGCCATCGAAGGCGGCGATCTGGTCGCCACCGCCGTGCTGTCGGGCAACCGTAATTTCGAAGGTCGCATCAGCCCGCACGTGCGCGCCAACTATCTCGCGTCACCGCCGCTCGTGGTGGCTTATGCGCTGGCTGGCTCCATGACGCGTGATCTGCACAACGATCCGCTGGGCAAGGACAGCGACGGCAACCCGGTTTATCTGCGCGATATCTGGCCGTCCAACAAAGAGGTCGCCGATACGGTGCAGTCGTGCCTTGGCGCGAACATGTTCGCCGCACGTTACGGCAATGTCTACGAAGGCCCCGAAGAATGGCAGGCCATCGCCAAGACCGGCGGCGCGACCTATGCGTGGGACGATGCCTCGACTTATGTGAAGTACCCACCGTACTTTGACGGCATGAGCGCCGAGCCAACCGATCCCACCGACATCACGGGCGCCCGCCCGCTGCTGATCCTGGGTGACTCGGTGACCACCGATCACATCAGCCCAGCCGGTGCGATCAAAAAGGACAGCCCGGCGGGTGAGTACCTGCTCGGTTATCAGGTCCGTCCCGAGGATTTCAATTCCTATGGTTCACGTCGCGGCAATCATGAAGTCATGATGCGCGGCACGTTTGCCAATATCCGCATTCGCAATGAAATGGTGCCGGGTATCGAAGGTGGGGTCACAAAGCTGATGCCTGCGGGCCAGCAGATGGCGGTCTATGACGCGGCCATGTCTTACGCCGAAGACGACACCCCGCTGGTTGTCATCGGTGGCAAGGAATACGGTACCGGCTCGTCACGCGACTGGGCGGCCAAGGGCACGCTTCTGCTCGGCGTCAAAGCCGTCATCGTTGAAAGCTTCGAACGCATCCACCGTTCCAATCTGGTCGGCATGGGTGTCATGCCGTTGCAGTTCAAGAACGGCGAAAGCCGCCAGAGCCTGAAACTGGACGGTTCGGAAACCTATGATATCGAGGGCATCGCCAACGACCTGAAACCGCGTCAGGATATCAACCTGCGTATTCACCGTGCCGATGGCTCAACGCACGAGACACAGGTGCTGTGCCGCATTGATACGCTCGATGAACTGGACTACTACCGCCACGGCGGCATCCTGCACTACGTGCTGCGCCAGCTCATGGCATCCTAGGCGGCCGTGCCGCAGACTTGAATAAAAGCGCTGCTCTGGCTAACCGGGCGGCGCTTTTTTCTTATCAGTGGCCCAGCGACACCGCTATGGCGCGCGCCGCGTCATGGCCGGTGAAGTATGCGCCGTGCGCGGCGGCGAAGCAGCGCGTGTGGGCGGCTTCACCTGCGAAGTACAGCCGCTCGTCAATATCGCGGGCATAGACGTGACGTTGGTGGGCCTGTCCGGGCAGTGCGCAGGTATAGGCCCCGCGCGTCCATGGGTCGGTACCCCACGCCGTGGTGATGGTGTTTCCCGCATGTTTGCGAATGTCGTTGCCGAACGCGGCGGCCAGTGCATCCATCGTCATGGCGACCATGGCGTCGGGGCCCTGTCGTTCCATCCAGTCGGCATGCCGTCCGCCCACATAGGCCTCCGCCATGTTCTGGCCCAGTGAATTGATCATGAACATGAAGGGCTCACCGTCGGTCAGGACGCGGCAGAAACGCGGCGTGTCATCGCCAAATACGTCCGTGTCGAAATGAATGGCGACCTTGTTCGCCGTGCCGGTGGGCAGGCCGTCAATGGCGGCGCGCTTCCAGTCGGGCAGGGCGGGGCTGAAGGTGATATCCCCGGCGGCGAGGATATTGGTCGAGACCGTAATCAGTACTTTTTTGCACGTGATGTCACCCTTGGCGGTCTTGACCGTGATATCCTTGCCGGACCAGTCAATGCTTTCGACCTGCGTATTCAGGCTGACCGGCACGTCCGCGCCCCACGTGGAAACCAGAGAACCAAAGCCTTTGTAAATGGGCCAGTCGTTTTCCGACCAGTCCCAGTTCATGCTGTCCATGACCGACACCGCGTCCACGTCCGTGGCGTTCATCGCGGCAAGGGTGGATATATAAAATGGCGACCATTCGTTCTCTATATCGATCTCATCAAGCACGGCGCTGTCGCGTCCAGCGCTTTGGGCGGCGGCTATGGCGTTATCGGCGTCGCTCATATAGGCCTTATACGCAGCCATGCGTTCATCGCTTTCCCACGCGCCGTTCTGGAAAATACCCCGTTTGGCAAATATACCGCGCAAGCCGTCCTGATCGATACGGAAGCCATGCTCGCGCGCGATCTCGACGAACGGATTGATCTCGGCGTGGTGCATGAAACTGCATCCCAGATCGAATGGAACGCCCGGTGCGAGGTCTTCGCTATAGGCCCGCCCGCCGATGCGGTGCGAGGCCTCAATGATCTGAAAATCAACGCCTGCCGCGCGCAGGGTCTTTGCAGCCGATAATCCCGCTGCGCCCGCCCCGATAATGATGGTGTCGGTGTGTGATGTCATGTTTCGCCCCTTGTACTTTTTAAAACTATAGACCGGGCATTCGTGACAAGCCTATGTTTGTTACAGGATATGAACCACGGAATTTGAGCCGCCATGAGTATTCGCGCCAACCTCGACTATCTGGTCGCCACCAATGAAAAACCGATCTATTACGCTTCACAGGGTGGTGGGGCAGCGCAATTGTCTATGGAAGGCCTGTTCGAAACGCGCGAGGTTGCGGTGAGCGACGGTCGTGCGGCTGGTTGCACGCTTGATGTAGAAGGCTTCGCCCTGCGTGATCACACCACGGCGATGGCTGATTTCTATGACGATGCGCAGATCAGCAATGCTTACAACGCCGAGGTCGAACAGCTGGTCATGGCCGAGACGGGTGCGTCGCGTGTCGTGGTGTTTGATCACACCCGACGTTCCAGCAGCGCAGCGGTGCGCGAGGAACGCACCACGCGTGAGCCGTCATCGGTGATCCATAATGATTATAGCGATGCCTCGGCCCGTGTGCGGGTGCATGATATCCTGCCCGATCAGGCCGATGATCTGCTGACACGCCGCTTTGCCATCGTCAATGTCTGGCGACCCATGAAGCACCCGGTAGAGGCCGCACCGCTGGCGTTGTGCGATGCGCGCAGCCTGGACCCCAATGATGTGGTGATCAGCGAGCGCCGTGCCAGGGACCGCATCGGTGAACTGTTGCTGGTGTGCTACAGCCCCGATCAGCACTGGGTCTATTTCCCGAATATGACCCGTGACGAAGCGCTGTTGATCAAGACCTATGACAGCATTACCGATGGTCGCGCCCAGTACGCCGTGCATACGGCGTTCGACGACCCCACCGCGCGCCCGGACGCACCGCCGCGCGAAAGCATCGAGACACGCACGTTCGCGTTTTTTGACTGAGCGGCTGCGCGTGAAAACGCCTTAACGGCTATTCCGCAAAATTGATGGAGGTCAATGCCTGCCGGGCCGGGAAGGCTATGATCGCTCTACCTGTTAACGCTGGTGCCCGAGCGTCCAGAAATGGAGAGGTGGGCACTGCGCGGTTCAGGAAAAACGGGAACGGGGCAATCTGGTGTTCCAAGTGCGTATTCACGGCAGAGGCGGACAAGGCGTTGTAACGGCAGCCGAACTGCTGTCTGTAGCGGCCTTCATTGAGGGCAAGCATGCCCAGGCCTTTCCCAGCTTCGGGTCGGAACGCATGGGTGCGCCCGTGATCTCGTTCTGCCGACTGGATGACAAGGAAATCCGTCTGCGTGAACCTATTCAGGAGCCTGACGCCCTGATCATTCAGGACACAACCCTGTTGCACTCGGTCAATGTTTTTCAGGGATTGAAGCCGAACGGTTTCATCGTAATCAATTCAACCCGCACGTTTGAGGACTTGCATATAGCCGATTTCGTTGCCGGGTTTCCGCCGCACCATGTTTGTACTGTCGGCGCGACGGAACTGGCCATGAAGCACGTTAAACGCCCCGTCCCCAATGCCGCCCTGCTGGGTGGCTTTGCCGCCATTTCGGGGCAACTCGCCATGGAATCGGTAGCCGAGGCGATTATGGGGAAATTCTCAGGCGACGTGGGGCAAGCCAACGTTGCTGCCGCCAGACAAGCTTTCGATATCGCCAAGGCCGCCTGACAGGAGAGCGGACATGCTGCAACAAATGGAAGGATCACAAGCCGTCGCAAAAGCCGTGGCGCTATGCCGCCCGGAAGTGGTTTGTGCTTATCCCATTACACCCCAGACCCATATCGTCGAAGGGGTCGGCGCGCTGGTCAAGGACGGCACATTGACCAATTGCGAATTCATCAACGTCGAATCAGAATTCGCTGCCCTGTCGGTTGCCATTGGTGCGTCAGCCGCTGGAGCACGCACCTATACAGCAACGGCCAGTCAGGGCCTGCTGTTCATGGGCGAAGCCGTCTACAACACCGCAGGTCTGGGCCTGCCCGTTGTCATGACCATCGGCAACCGGGCGATCGGCGCACCCATTAATATCTGGAATGATCACTCCGACAGCATGTCGATGCGCGATGCTGGATGGATTCAACTCTATGCCGAAACCAATCAGGAAGCCGTCGACCTGCACATTCAGGCTTTCCGGCTGGCCGAGGAACTGAGTTGCCCGGTTATGGTCTGCATGGATGGTTTTATCCTGACCCACGCCTATGAGCGTCTGGACGTGCCAAGTCAGGAAGACGTTGACGCCTTTCTGCCACCGTTTGACCCGGTACAGGTCCTTGATCCGGCAGCCCCCTATTCGATCGGTGCCATGGTCGGTCCCGACGCCTTTACCGAAGTGCGCTATCTGGCCAATGACAAGCAACTACAGGCATTGCGCCTGATCCCGGAAATCGGCGACGTGTTCAAGGATGTGTTCGGTCGGGACTCGGGCGGGTTGTTCCATGCCTACAGGACCGAAGGCGCTGAAACCATCGTCGTCGCTCTGGGTTCCGTCAACGGCACCATCAAGGAAGTCATCGACACCATGCGCGAAGACGGCGTCGCCATTGGATCGCTCAGCATTTGTTCATTCCGTCCATTCCCGCTGGATGAATTGCGCGAAGCACTGGCAGGTACAAAGCGGATCGTGGTCATTGAAAAAAGTCTGGCACCCGGGCTTGGCGGTGTCGTCGCCTCCAATGTCCGGACATCGTTACGCGGCTCAGACCAGCCGGTGTATACCGTGATCGCGGGTCTTGGCGGGCGTGCCATCACCATGGGGGCCCTGCAAGAAGTCTTCGAAGTGGCTGGCGAGGACCGGCTGCCGGATGTCCAGTTCCTCGATCTCGATCACGCAGCGGTTGAGCATGAAATTGTGCGAGCTCGCGCGACGCGGCGTTCCGGCCCGACGGCTGAACATATTTTACGCCAGAAAGCCGGTGGAGGTGGCAAATGAACGACCGTACGCCGCAAACCGTCAAGTTCTACCAGACCGGCACCCACACCGTCGGTAACAGGCTACTCGACGAAACCAAACGCACGGTGCAGGCCAGCATGGATCGTTCCAATGCCATTACGTCCGGCCACCGCGCGTGTCAGGGATGCGGCGAGGCGCTTGGTGCGCGTTATGCACTGGATGCCGCCATGCGTGCCACCGACGGTCAACTGGTGGCGGTTAACGCCACCGGCTGTCTGGAGGTCTTTACCACGCCATACCCGGAAACATCGTGGCAACTTCCATGGCTGCATTCCCTGTTCGGTAATGCGCCGGCTGTTGCCACCGGCGTTGCAGCGGCGCTACGCGTCAAGGGCCGAAAAGATATCAAGGTTGTTGCTCAGGGCGGTGACGGCGGCACGGCGGACATCGGGTTCGGTTGCCTGTCGGGCATGTTCGAACGCAACGATGACGTGCTTTATATCTGTTACGACAATGAAGCCTACATGAACACAGGCGTTCAGCGCTCCAGCGCCACGCCGCCCGCAGCGCGCACGGCGACGACACAAGCCATTGGCGCGGCACCGGGTAATGTCTTTGGCACCGGCAAGAATTTACCGCTCATTGCCATGGCCCATAACATTCCCTACGTGGCGACAGCCAGCGTCGCTGACTTGCACGATCTGGAAGACAAGGTGATCCGGGCGATGGGTATGTCCGGCGCGCGATACATCCACATCATGGTTCCCTGCCCATTGGGTTGGGGCAGTGCGTCAGATGCGACCATTAACGTCGCCCGATTGGCTGTCGAGAGTGGCCTGTTCCCCCTGTTCGAGGCCGAGCATGGCGCGGTCACAAACGTCAAGAAAATCCGTCGCCGGGTGCCGGTCGAGGACTATCTGCGAATTCAGCGGCGCTTTGCCCATCTGTTTCGTGAAGGTGCCGAGGACATCGACAGCATCAAGGCCATCCAGCGTATGGCTGATTTCAACATAGAGCGCTTCAAGCTTCTGGATGATGGGGATGCGTCATGACCACGAATATAAAGAAGCAACTTCCCTATGCCATCACCCTCGACCCCGGTACCAGCCTCGCCAATCAAACCGGTTCGTGGCGCACCGAACGGCCGCTCTATCAGGATGCGATGCCGCCCTGCAATAACGCATGCCCGGCTGGTGAGAATATCCAGGGCTGGCTCTATCACGCGGAAGAAGGCGACTATAAAACGGCTTGGCAAATGCTGATGCGCGACAATCCGATGCCTGCTGTCATGGGGCGGGTCTGTTATCATCCGTGCGAGGGCGCGTGCAACCGGGCTGATCTGGACGAACCCGTCGCCATCCATACCGTTGAGCGTTTTCTGGGTGATCAGGCCCTGAGGAACGGTTGGGTTCCAGACATCGGAAACGGATCGACAGGTAAACGGATCCTTGTCATCGGTGCCGGGCCAAGCGGGCTATCAGCGGCCTATCATTTGCGATGCATGGGCCATAACGTCACCATTCGCGAAGCCGGTCCCACGGCGGGCGGCATGATGCGTTTTGGCATTCCCAGATATCGCCTGCCACGTGATGTGCTGGATCAGGAAATTCAGCGTATTCTCGATCTTGGCGTCGAACTGGAACTTAACTGCAAGGTCGACGATATCCCCGCAGCCTTTGAAACCGACGGGTTTGCCGCCGTATTTGTCGCCGTCGGTGCCCATCTTGCCAAAAGGATTGATATCCCGGCCCACGCTGCCGGTAAAATTCTCGATGCTGCCAGTGTGCTGCGCGACATGGAAACGGGGGCCGAACCGCCACGATTGGGCCGTCGGGTCATTGTATACGGTGGCGGCAATACGGCCATGGACGTTGCGCGCACGGCCAAGCGCCTGGGTGTGGATGAAACAATGATCGTCTACAGACGTTCGCGCAAGGAAATGCCCGCACATGACTTTGAAGCAACGGAAGCAGAAGAGGAAGGCGTTCTGATCCACTGGCTTCGCACCATCAAGCAGATTGATGAGGCGACGTTTACTGTCGAAAAAATGGAGATCGACGAAAACGGTCGACCACAGCCGACAGGAGAATTCGAAACGCTGGAAGCCGACACCCTGATTATGGCACTTGGGCAAGATGTCGATACATCGTTTCTGGAACGAATTCCTGGTGTCGTCATTGCATCCGACGGGGTGGTCGATGTGGATGAGCGGATGATGACTGGTTACCCCGGCCTGTTTGCAGGCGGCGATATGGTGCCGTCCGAGCGCACTGTCACCGTCGCGGTCGGTCACGGCAAGAAGGCGGCCCGTCATATCGACGCGTGGCTCAGGGGCAAGGATTATGTAAAACCGCAAAAGAGCGAACTGGTCACGTTCGATAACCTCAATACCTGGTATTACGACGACGCGCCGCAATCGGTGCAGCCAGCACTCGACATTATTCGTCGCCAGACCAGCTTCGAGGAAGTTATCGGCGATCTGGACGCGGGCAACGCCCTGTTCGAGGCGCGGCGCTGCCTGTCATGTGGCAATTGCTTCGAGTGCGATAACTGCTACGGCGTCTGCCCCGATAATGCCGTCAGAAAACTGGGGCCGGGCAAGCGTTTCGAGTTTATTTATGACTTCTGCAAGGGGTGCGGCCTGTGTGCCGCCGAATGCCCGTGTGGTGCCATCAAGATGGTTCCAGAGACCACCTGATTACGACGACCTGTTCGTCGATGGCGCGTTGTTGGTGGTCGCCAAGAGAGGAGTAAAAATCATGATGATGCAATTCCTGCTCTTTCAGAATGGAGAGGACGAGCCAATTCAAAGTCTGGCATTCGATTTGCCGGGCGTCCCACAGACCGGTGATCTGGTGACGATTTCGCGTCCTGATCAGGAAGGGTGTTCGGATTTTATTGTCCGCCGGGTTCAATGGGATCTGGATTACCCCGATAGCAAGACAACCCATCGTGCCGACAAGATCGTTATCGGGAGCGCGCGTGCCGTGACCGTGGAATGCACGTTTGCACTCGGGCCGTATTCATCCGAAGAACACAAGAGAACCGCGCCGTGTGCACCAAGGCATGGTGGCCTGTAATACCAAGAGCGCCGCAGATCAGGCTCTATGACAGCACCAACTGACGCCCCGCCGCGCGAAAGCATTGGGGCGCGCAGAGGCTTCGGATTTATCTGGCTGTCGTTGGATCGATGACGCCGGTGACTTCGGTGATTATCGTGGCGGGAAATCCGCTTAGTTCTGCATGCTTGCGGATGGCCGCTTCATCTTCAGCCAGATAGATACAGAATGTTTTGTTGGCCGTGACATAGGAATGCTGCCACTGCACCTTTGGTGCAAGTTCTGCCAGTGCGGTGTTGGAGGTTTTTGCAGCACCGCTGAGTTCGGTTTCGCTCATTGCGCCAACGGTGGGAATGTCGCGTTCAATTACAAATTTCTTCATCGCCGAGGCCCCCCTCTAATACGTGAACGTTTGTCTTGATGAACAGTGTGACGGCGTAATTGTACGCTAAAATAGATTTGGAGTCTCAGTGTACGAACTGTATCGGCGCAGTTCTTGATAAAGGTTGACATTGGGCAAGAACAGAATATATTCCTTTGATAGGTGTAAAGGCTTTTCCATAATCCTAATGCACTGATATTGTTGAAAATGTAGACCTTTGTACACCGCTGGCCCTGAAATGATGTCGAATGACGGCAAGCGTGTACAAAAGTCTACATTTTTAGCGCCTTTGAATAGAGTTAAGTAATTGAAATTAAACAGAATGTTTAAATCTAGGCGCGCATAAGTCTACAAAGGTCTACGAAAGTCTACATTTTGTTTTTAATCAATGGGTTGTAGGTAATCGTTTAGCGGGCAGTTGCGCATGCCATGCCCCATCAAAGATATTGAATGGTGTGGCGCTTTGTCGAATTCTGAGTACAGCCCATTCATGAAACCTGAAAGTCACGCTCATGCGTTTTATCTATGACAAATCCGCGTTCCAGTTCGATGCGCCTGTTGGCAGCTGGTGGGAAGACTCTGCCGGTTCGCCGGTCGAGACAACCGATCTGGCGGGCGAGGAAAACGCAACGTGCGAAATCGCCATTATTGGTGGCGGCTATACCGGGTTATCGGCGGCCTATCATCTGGCGCGCGATCACGGCGCGGATGTGCGTGTTCTTGAGGCCGGGCAGCCCGGTTGGGGCGCGTCGGGGCGCAACGGCGGTTTTGTCTGTCCCGGTTGGGCCAAGTTGGGCGATGGCGATCTGATTAAGCGGCATGGTCTGGACGAGGCGCGCAGCTTTCATCGCGCCCAGCGCGACGGTGTCGATCTGGTCGCACAGTTGCTTGATGAAGAGGGCATCGAGGCCGATCGGGGTGCCGAGGGTGATATTGCGCTGGCCCACCGCAAAAGCAAGGTTGCTGAATTGCTTGAGTGGAAAGATTTCGCCATGGCGACCTATGGCGAGGAGCTGACGTTTCTTGACCGTGATGCGTTGGCTGAACAGGGTGTTGCCGGGCCGCAGTTCCTGGCCGGGATGCGGCTTGATTATGGCTTTGGCCTGCACCCCATGAAATACGTCCGGGGACTGGCGCGCGCGGCACAGGCCAAGGGCGCGGTGATCCACGGGCAGGCCCCGGTCACCGCATGGATGCGCGACGGCAGTGATCATGTGCTGGTCACGCCCAAGGGTGAGATCCGCGCCAAAACGGTAATTGTGGCGACCAATGGCTATACGGCTGAAGATCTGCATGGCGGATTGCGCGGGCGCTTGATGCCTGCGTTGTCGAATATTCTGGTGACCCGGCCACTAAGCGAAGCCGAACGCGCAGCGCAGGGCATCACCACCACGCAGCTGACATACGACACCCGCAAGCTGCTGCACTATGTGCGTCTGTTGCCCGATGGGCGTTACCTGTTTGGCGGACGTGGCGGCTGTGATGCTTCGCCAAGCGGCAAGGCTGCCATGCGGACTTATATGGAAAAGACGTTTCGTAAAATGTATCCGGCCTGGTCAGATGTCGAGTTCACACACTTCTGGAACGGCTTTATCTGCATGACCTATGACCGGGTGGCGCACATCGGCAATCTTGATGGCGATCCTTCGGCATGGTGTGGGCTGGCCTATCACGGTGCCGGTGTGACCGGCGGGACATGGACGGGTCGTATGCTGGCGCGGCTGGTCGCGGGCAATGCTTCACTGGATGGCGATGTTCCCGCCATGATGCGCGGTACGCCGCCGAAATTTCCGCTGCCGTTCCTGCGCACGACGTACCTGCGCGGGGCCTATGTGGGCTACGGCATCAAAGACGAACTGGGCTAAAACGAAAAATAAATCTGAAATTCTGCAAATTCGCATACCCGAATAATTCATGGTTAACGATTGGTTTACGTTTGTAAGGGATTGTTAACCATGAAAATTGCCGGAAAAGAAAACCCGGCAAGAACCATGTTGCCCAATGATGGGATCGGGAATGGCGGATATCAAACTCAACCCGGCGGTGCGAAATACGCTGCTGTCGTTGCAGGATACAACAGACCTTATGGGGCAGACGAACTCACGTCTGTCCAGTGGGCTGAAGGTCGCCAGTGCCATCGACGATCCTGTGGCGTTTTTTCAGGGCAAGGCGCTGAGCGGGCGGGCACGGGAATTTACTGAAAGAAAGCACAACATTGATCAGGCGATCAGTACCCTGACCGCAGCCAGTGACGGGGTCGAGGCCATCGATACGGTGGTGCGCCAGCTTAAGGGTATCGCCCAATCCATGAAGAGCGCGCCAAGGGTTCAGATCAATGATTTGATGTCACAGTATAATGATCTGCGCACCCAGATTGGAAATCTGGCGGATGATACGTCCTATGGCGGGACCAACCTGATCAATGGTGAAGGTAACGAGTTCACGGTTCAGTTTTCCGAGCGCACGGTTAGCGCGATCAGCATTGATTCCGTGGATCTGGGCCCCGGTACGGCGGGCTTGAATATCAACCGCCTGACGAGCATTGCCTCGCAGGGGTCGGTGGCGACGCAAGCCTCGGTGCAGGCGCAGACATCACGTGCTTCGGCGGGGTCGTCGGCTTCACAGAGCTCACAGTTCTCGCAACTGGGTGTTTCATTCCAAAGCGCCATCACCAGTCAGGTGTCGCTTGGTTCGGTCGCATCGGTCGCCTTGGTTGCATCGAAGGGAACAGCGGGTGTGCGCGGCAGCGTTGCATCGGTTGCGTCCGTGGCTTCGCAGGTTGCTGTATCGGCGCAGGGCGCGGTGGCTTCACAGGCTGAAATATTTTCACAGGTCTCACGCGCCTCGCGTGCTTCGCGGGTCTCGCAGGGATATGTCGCATCGCAAGTTTCCGTTGCGTCCCAGCTATCCGTGGCATCACGACCTGCATATGGCTTGATAAGCTCCCTTGCTTCCCAGTTATCTGTGGCCATGCAAAGCTCACAGGGATCGCAGCCCAGTATCGCTTCACGTCCATCGGTTGCTTCTCAACTCGGTGTGACAGCGCAGCCCTCCGTGGCATCACAGGCGGCATATGGCGGTCAGGCAATCTATCCTTCACGTGCAGCGGTCGCGTCATTGGGTTCTGTGGCTTCGGGAACCTCGGTTGCTGCTCGTGCATCGGTGGCATCCATTGCTTCGCAGGTATCGATTGCTGCACAGGCCGGGGTCAGCGCACAGTCGAGCGTTGCATCGCAGGGCAGTATCGGTTCGCTGGTTACCTTTGCCTCGCAGGCGAGGGTGTTCTTTCAGAGCGCATTAAGCACGCAGACGCAGGTTACATCGCAGGCTTCGCAGGGGAGTGTTGTGGCATTTGATGGCCGGGCCTCGCTGGCCTCGCTGCCGTACGTTGCCGATGGAACAACGGCGCCATCACGCGCCAGTTTGGCATCCGTAGCCTCGCACGCCTCGGTATCATCGCAGGTTTCTGTGGCTTCGCAGGGTGTGCTCGGAACCCAATCATCGGTGGCGTCTCAACCGTCTTTTCCATCGCGGCAAAGCATAACGTCTCGCGCGTCGGTGGCTTCAATCTCATTGAAAGCAACAGCGGGCGTGCGCACTGCGCGTGCTGCTATAGCCAGCATTGGCTCGTTGGCGTCTGTTGCTTCGCAGGCATCGGTTTCATTCCAGGCTTCGCTGGCGCAAAGTGCATTTGAGGCAGAGGGGACCGTTGTCACGGTTGGAGCAACTGCAGTGCTCAACGGTATTATAGGCAGCCTGGACACGGCTATTTCCGATCTGCGATCCAACGCCGCCATGCTTGGTTCCAATATTTCGCTGCTTGGCGCACGACTTGATCATACGGAACGTTATGTGACGACACTGGAAAATGGTGCTGGCAAATTAACGTTGGCACAGCTTGATGAGGAGGGTGCGAATTTGCTCGCCTTGCAGACTCGTCAGGCACTCGGCAACGAGGCGCTATCCTTTGCCAGTCAGTCCGAGCAGGGAATTTTACAGCTGTTTCAGTAATCCCATTGAATGACCAAGCGTGATGGCGATTATTCGATACTATGAATTTCTTCGTTTAATGCAGTATTGATGGCGGTGCACAAGGCGCTGACATCAATGGGCTTGGCGACCACGATATTTATACCGCATGAACTGAATTTTTCCTGTTTGTCTGGTTCTGAATCTGCGGTGAGTGCGATGATCGGTATATTGGCAGCAGGTTCGGCAAAGTCTCGGATTTTTTGCGCCGCACTGATGCCATCAAGTTTTGGCATATGGACATCCATCAAGATCAGGTCGAACTGACCGGCGGCAGCCCTTTCCACGGCCTCTTCACCATCTGGTGCAATAATGACCTGATGATTGAATTGCGCAAGAATTCCGGAAATAAGCATCTGATTGACCATGTTGTCTTCGGCAACAAGGA
This sequence comes from uncultured Rhodospirillales bacterium, assembly GCA_965602485.1. Taxonomy (GTDB): domain Bacteria; phylum Pseudomonadota; class Alphaproteobacteria; order Rhodospirillales; family Casp-alpha2; genus JABJOR01. Next base: position 352,488 of record CBFCYM010000002.1, read on the forward strand.
TATTCAGGGATCGCGATGAATTCGACATCTTCAGGTTCCGCTATATTCAAGTGTGTAGGCTCAGCTACCAGGGAGGCGTAAATACAATAATACACCAGACTTACACAATGCTTACAGTGCTGAGGAGAGCATTGCCTAGGTTGAAATTGAATTGGGCCTACTGCGGAGCGCAGGGAATCGTAGGGTCACGGTTGTCCCTTCATTAATTTTGCTTTCGATGCCAAGTGTTGCGCCATGCAGTTCTGTCAGAATTTTTGATAACGACAGGCCAAGCCCTGTACCTTTGTGTGTCGTGTCGGACCCGGAACGCGATTGACCAAAGGGTTCCAGTACGATGGCCAGATCGTCTTCGCCAATGCCGCAGCCTGTATCTGCCAGACGGAGCGTCAAGCCACCTTCGCTTTCTTGCATGGTGCTTAACGTAACCACCCCGCCGTCGGGGCTAAATTTCAAAGCATTGGACAACAGGTTAAGCACGATCTGTTTGAATATACGTTCATCAGCCAAGAGGTCTAGGGTTGGCGTGCCATTATGGAATTCAATGCGTGCAGCCTCACCATCGTTCGGCCATTCCCGCGTTATGGCGATGCACTCTTCAATAGCACTGGCGGGAGAGAAAATGCTTTCGAATAGCTCCATTTCGCCGGTTTCAGTCTTCGTAATATCAAGGATATCATTCACGATATGCAGCAGTAGGCGCCCGGAATTCAGAATGTCACCAACGTAATCGGCATATTTTGGATGGCCGATTGCGCCAAAAACCTCATGCGATATGGTCTGTGAAAATCCGATAATTGCGTTCAGCGGCGTTCGGAGTTCATGACTCATGTGTGCCAGAAAGTCCGTTTTTGCAGCGTTGGCCCGTTCAGCGTCTTCCTTGGCAGTGATGGCGCTTTGCTCGACAGCCTTGAAATCTGAAATATCGCGGATGATGCCCGTAAAAATTATCTCTTCTGCAACTTTAATTTCACTGACGGCGAGCAGCATGGGGAAGGTTCGTCCATCCTTGCGAAGGCCTTCGACCTCGCGGCCTATGTTGATGATTTTGGCGGTGCCTGTGCGCAGGTAATTATTTATGTAGTCATCATGCTGAGCAGCATAAGGTTCTGGCATTAACATACGGACGTTTTGCCCGACAACCTCGTCTTGGCGATAACCGAAAGTGCGCTCTGCGGCTTTGTTGTATGTCTTTATGATGCACTTTTCGTTGATTGTAATGATGCCATCGGCAGCGGTTTCAACAATGGCGCGATTGCGTGATTCGCTTTCTTCCAGCGCCTGTTGTGCGAGCTTTCTCTCTGTGATGTCGAGCATGGTGCCCAATGTCGATAAGATCTGACCATTCTTCTGCTCATAGGTAGTTCCAACCTCATGGATCCAGCGAATTGTGCCGCCCGGTGGGTTGATGCGATACTCAACGGTATAGTCTTTCCCGTCTGATAGGTATTGCTTATAGGCACGCAGGACATGCTCGCGGTCTTCGCCAAAAACTTGCCCTAACTGGTCGAAGGTTTGGGCTCCCATACCCATGAATTCTTCCATGCTGACGCCATACATGCCGGGGGCTTCTTCGGAGCAGTAGATACAGCGATCTTCAACCTCGTCCCAAATCCAGTGACCGAGTCCGATAATTTTTCCAGCCTGTTGCGCCATGATACCCTGGCGGCGTAATTCTTCATTGCGTTCGTGCCGTTCGGTGATGTCCTGCGTTGTGCCGCGAAACGAAACCAGCTTGCCGGTTTCATCGTAGACGGGCTCGCCTGTATCGCGAATACGAATGATCTCGTCATCTGGTGGGCAAAAGCGGTATTCGATTTCATAGGGCCGAGGGTTTTGTGCAACATCCTCATAAGTGCTTTCTACGTACGCCCGGTCATCATGGTGGATGTAGGAAAAAAATTGCGCGTGTGGGCCGATAAGCTCTTCAGCGGGAATTCTGAGCACATGCTCGGTGTTTTTGGAACAGCTGATCCATTCTTCAAGCGCGGCGTCAGAGGTCCAGTTGTGGGTATGTGCGATGCGTTCTGCATGGGCGTACTGGCCATCGCGCTCGCGCAAGCGTTCGGTGACCTGATGACGTTCGTTGATCTCTGCCTGTAATTCCTGTGTGCGTTCTTCGACGCGGCCTTCCAGATCGTCATGCGAGCGGCGCAGGGTTTCCTGCGCATTCTTAATCAGGGTAATGTCTTGATTGAAGCCAATATGGGCGACAGCTGTGCCAGCAGAATCATATTCCACTTCAGCATATTCACGCAGCCATAGAACTATTCCTGCTGGATCGATAATTCTGTATTCGATGTCATACCCGCTCGGCACATTGTCTGCTTTTTGGTAAGCTTGAAGAACCGCGTCACGGTCTTCAGGGTGCACTCGGGCCAGCATGTCGTCATAGGATGTCGGTATAGATGTTCCATAAGCGTTGACTTGCGAATACTCATCCGACCAATCGGTTAATATTTTCTCGCCGAATGACCAGCGCCAAAATGCGATCTTGGCCTGTTTGTTGGCTATTTTATACCTTCGCTCCGATTGGCGTAATTCCTCTTGCAGGTTTTTAAGATCTGTCGCGTCGTAGGCTGAAAAGAGCAGGTATTCTTCATCGCCAGCGCTAAGCGGGCTCATGGTGACCAGGCATTCATGCAAGGCGCCATTTTTTGCCTTCATCGTCGCCCTGAAGTTACGGACGACCCCGTATTCACGTAGCGCTGCGATTATGGCGTCACGTTCCTCGGGTATATGCCAAACATCGAGTTCTGCTGATGTTTTCCCCACGGCTTCGTCGCGTGTATAGCCGAAGGTATGCCGCCACGCGCGGTTCACATCGTAATGCTGCCCGTCACTGACGCGGGTTACAGCCATCAGGTTGGTGCTGGAATCAAAGCTGGCGCGAAACAGATCATCCGCGCTGGTCACAGTGGATGCCTCAGCATCCTTTGTGATGACATCACGTTCCAGAGCTGTCAGTTCCTCAATTAACTGGGCCTTGGTCTTGTGCTCATGTGATTTGGCGGATTGTCGAGTCAGGGCAACGAGCCTTTGTGTTTGGGGCAAGGGACAAATGTCTACTCTAGATATGCTATGACTGGCATCAAGGTCGTATGCCATGACATAGCGCAAATACTATAAATAGTCTCCCAGAAACGGCAAAACCCCAAGGTTTCCCTTGGGGTTTTGATGGTGGGCACGACTGGGATTGAACCAGTGACCCCTGCAATGTCAATGCAGTGCTCTCCCGCTGAGCTACGCGCCCTATCGCTTGCAATAATATCGTTTCTGAATTTTCAGATACGGTGTTGAAGCGCTCGCGTTTTACTGTGTCCCGACCCGGTTGGCAAGGGGATATCCATCAATTTTGACAAACGCTTATTTTATGGCGTTATTGCCCATGCTGGTTTGCCATGCCAAACTTCCCACTCCCCTGCAAAGGGCTTACATTCGCAATGGGGCAGCGTTTATCTGCAAGGATCGCGACATCGTTATGCACACATTCAATACGCCTGATTATGGCGAATTTACCCCTGATACGTCCGTGTGTGTCGTTGCGCCCGATCATCAGCGTATACCGGTGGTTTTTGCCAGCCCCCACAGCGGGCGCGACTACCCTGCGGGCTTTCTGTCGCAATCATGTCTTGATCCTGTGGCGTTGCGACGCTCCGAAGATGCCTATGTCGATGAACTATTCAGCGACGTCACCGAACTTGGGGCGCCACTAATCCATGCACGTTTTCCGCGGGTCTATGTCGATGTTAACCGTGAAGCCATGGAACTGGACCCTGCCATGTTTGAGGATGATTTGCCCCATGACGCAAATATTCGCTCGCCGCGAGTCGGAGCGGGGATCGGCACCATCGCAAAGGTCGTTAGCAGCGGGCAGAATATTTACGCAGGACCAATTCATTACGCAGATGATGGTTGTCATCGCATAGAGTCCTGTTATCGACCCTATCATAGCGCTTTGCGCAAACTGATTGATCAGACACTGGCGCAGTTCGGTACCTGTCTGTTGGTCGACTGTCACTCTATGCCCTCACTTCACAGTGGGGCGGTGGGGCATCGTGCTGACATTGTGTTGGGTGATTGCTGGGGGCGTTCGTGCCATCAAAATATCAGCGATACTGCTGAGCGTGCGGCCTCAATTGCGGGATATTCGGTGCGACGGAACCTGCCTTATGCCGGCGGATTCACGACCCGGCATTATGGTCAGCCAACCAGCGGTGTTCATGCGCTGCAAATTGAAATTGACCGGGGACTCTATATGGATGAGCGCTCCATTACCCGTTTACCCGTGTTTAACGATGTGCGTGCGGGCTTGATGCGTATTGCCACGGCGCTGAGCGACATGGCGTTGAGCGACATGGGCATTATGCGTATGGCAGCCGAATAATCATGCACAGTGCTGCCATCGAAGTCCGCGATGTTTGTGATGCGGATATGCCTGCTATCACGGCAATCTATGAGCACCACGTTCGCGTCGGCAGTGCGAGCTTTGAAGAAACCCCGCCTGATGAGGCCGAAATGCGTGCGCGCCGTGATGTGCTACTGCATGGCAGCTTTCCCTATGTCGTTGCGGTGTGTGGTGGCGTTGTTGCCGGGTATGCTTACGCCGGGCCTTACCGCGCACGACCGGCTTATCGCAATACTGTGGAAAATTCGGTCTATGTTGCGCCCGAGAGTGCCGGCAAGGGGATTGGCCGTGCGTTGCTACAGATGATTATTGATCAAAGCACAGTATGTGGGTTTCGCCAGATGATTGCTGTTATCGGTGACTCGGCCAACGATGCGTCCATTATCCTGCATCAGCGGCTGGGGTTCGAGCATGTTGGAACCATGCGTTCGGTGGGTTTCAAGCACGGCGGCTGGCTCGACAGCGTGATTATGCAGCGCCCATTGGGTGAGTCTGACGATACATTGCCGTAATCGTGACAAGGCACAGCGCATTTTATTAAGAGTGGCATAAGGATTGCGTGGTAGGATTGTGTCACAACAAATAGGACCGTCATGAGGCGCTTTTATATCCGAGCCATCACCGTGCTTTTTACAGGCATTCTGCTTGCCCTGCCTGGTGCCGCAAAGGCCGATAAAGCCCGTGAATTCGCGGTTTCCTGGGACTTGTGTGCGTCTGCAACCCATGCGGTGGAGGCAGAGGCCCGCCTGCCGTACAAATTGCTCAGCGCTATTTCCATTGCCGAATCAGGCCGGCGCGATGACCTGAACAAGGCAAATGTTGCCTGGCCGTGGACCGTTACGTCCGGTTCCAAGGAATGGTACTTCGATACCAAGGCCGACGCCGTGTCGCATGTCCGTGCCATGATAGCATCGGGCAAACGTAACATTGACGTTGGCTGTATGCAGGTGAACCTATTTTACCATGGTAAAGCATTCAAGAGTCTGGAACAGGCATTTGATCCACTGAGCAATGTCAGCTACGCCGCGACATTTCTACGCCAGTTGCGCGCCAGTGCACCCGACTGGCTGACGGCGGCGGGAAATTATCATTCAGCTACACCGACCTATCATAAACGCTACAAAAAGAAGATCACCGAAATCTGGAATGCCGAGCGGCGCGTCGCAACGCGTGATGCTTCGAGCAATACCATGCAGATTTATTACGGGCTGAACCAGAGCGCTACGCAGACGGGGGCATATGAGGTCAAGCCGGTTGATCTTGATCGTACGGCGAAGCTTAACAATGCGCTGCGTGCGCGCAAGTTGGCCGAAGCCGAAAACCTGCTCAGTGCGGGCAATATGCAGATGGACGCACCGGCAGGCGGGTTAACGGGCGAGGGCTGGAAAACAGCCTATGCTCAAGGCGTCCCTGTCGGGGACGATTACTCGCTTACGGCACAAATCCAGCGTTTGCGCAAAGCATCGCAGGCGCAAAAACGGCTGGAGCTGATGATTGCCAACGAAGGGAATATTAGTGCAAGCAAACGCGCATCCGACCTCGAACTATGGCGTCGGATGTATACGAAAACCACTGGCGAGGCTGCGCCGTAGGGTCAGACCTTCTGAACCTCGAGATACAGTAATCCGTGATCTGAATATTTATTGATCCAACTACCCTGTGCGCTGGGCGTGCCAAGTGCAGGCCATCCACGAACGTCAACCTCGGCCTTGCCGTCCCCATCCAGCCGGTTGAACTGCTTGAAGGTCAGATGATCAGACACCAGTACGTGGTCAAGGTTTGATGGATTGTATGAGCCGTTAGGCCCGTTCCACCATGTTGCATCGGCAGCTTTGTTTAGTCGCCGCATCCGGACACTGGTCTTGGCAAGGTCTTTGTCCAGTTTCTTTAATTCCAACTCGGCCGTGATGTTTTTTTGGTAAGGGTATTTCATGCCCATAGTGTTGAGATCACCCAGCACGATGAAATTAGAATCCGTGCTATTCACCGCCTTGTCGAGTTTCTTTTTTAACTTGTAGGCGCGACCAAGTTGCTCATCGCGAATGCCCAAGCCAATGGGCTTGTTGTTGCTCTTCAGGTGCAAAAACAGCATGGAATAATCCACGTCATTGATGGTCAGTGTCAGCAGCGCACCGGGCCGTAGTGAATTGTTACCGGCTTTAAAGGTAACGCGTTGGCTGAAAAATGCCGTGAAACCACTTTTCACACCGACCAGAATTTCCTGGGTTTGGCGCCCTTCGGTGATGTGAAAACTGTACCCCGGCATGGTGCGTGAAATTTCACGGAAGACGTCTTTGCCCTCGACTTCATAGAGTGAAAAGACATCAGGTTTCTGTTCGTTGAGAAATTTTACGACCCGCTTCATGCGCGCGGGCTGCCCTCTGAAGTGCTCGACGTTCCAGGACGCGAGCGAAAACGCTTTTGCCATGACAACTTCCCCCGGTTGGCGGCGCTCGTGAGTGAACGCCGTTATTAAGGGGCCATAGTAACAAAATTTTGCAATGCGCGCACGTTGTTCAACCATGCGTTGATGGCGGGGTAGTCATCCAGCATTACACCGCCCTGATCAGCCACGTGGGTATAGGCGAACAGTGCAATGTCGGCGATGCTCGGTGCCGTGCCGACAAACCAGTCGCGACCGCTCAGGTGATCTTCCATTACGGCGAGTGCGGTATGCCCGGCCTCGCGTTTTTGTGGCAGTTCAGCCTGACGCGGGTGGTCGGCTGGCAAGTGGTGAACAATGAAGCGCGCCACGGCGATGGCGGGTTCGTGGCTGTATTGCTCAAAAAACATCCATTGCAACACGCGCGCATGCTCAAGCCTATCTGTCGGCAGGTAGGCCGTGCCGTCGGCCAGGTAATGCAAGATGGCGTTTGATTCCGGCAAGCATTCACCATTGTCGAGTTGCAGCAACGGGATGCGGCCGTTGGTATTCATCGCCAGGAATTCAGGGGTGCGTGTCTCGCCCTTTGTGATGTCTTTTTCGACGTAGTCGTATGTCTTTTTCGACGTAGTCGTATTCGATGCCAAGCAGACCAAGAAGAAGTCGGACCTTGTAGCCGTTTCCGGAATCGGCGAAATCATAAAGACGCATCGTGATAGGCTCCCTGAAATTATGACTGTGACTATATCTTAGATGACGTGTTTGCGGCGCAGGTCTTTAATTTGTTCGGCGCTCAGCCCGAGTAACTCAGCGAGTACCTGTTCGGTATGTTCTCCCAACGCTGGCCCCAGTGTATCGATGCGACCAGGTGTTTCTGACAAATTAGGAAATACATTAGGCACCACAATCTCGCCCAGTTCGGGATGCTCGAAGTGCAGCAGGTTTTTACGTGCGGCAAACTGTGGGTCTTCGAATATGTCGGCGATCGTATTGAGTGGCCCAGCGGGAACTTGATGATGCAGGCAAATTTCCATGATGGCATCGCGATCAAGCGAGCCGGTCCAGGCCGCGACAAGCCGGTCCACTGTTTCACGCCCGGCGAGCCGCTTGCGGTGGTTTGCGTATGCTGCATCGGTCGCTAGGTCCGGCTTACCCATGGCTTCGGCCAGACGTGCAAACATCTTGTCAGTGGTGCACGCCAGCGCGATCCATTTGTCATCGCGGGTCGGGAAATGGCCATGCGGGCATGCATTGCGCGTGCCGCTACCTTCGGGTTCACGCACGATGCCTTCACGTGCATAAACTGGTGCCAATTCGTCGAGCACACGGAACACCGACTCGTAGAGCCCGACGTCGATCATTTGCCCTTGCCCTCTCTTGTCGCGGTGGCGCAGTGCAATGAGCACACCCACTGCGCCATATAATCCGGACATGTAATCACCCAGCGAGGTTGAGCCCGGTGTGACCGGTGTGCCTCCGGGCTCACCTGACAGGGCGCTTAATCCGCCCATGGCATGGCCGATGCGCGCAAAGCCGGGACGGTCGCGGTAGGGGCCCGTTTGCCCGTAACCCGAGACCCGCAGCATGACCAATCCGGGGTTAATGGCGCGTAGCACGTCCCAGCCCAGGCCCCACTTTTCCAGTGTGCCGGGGCGGAAGTTCTCGCATACCACGTCTGCATCGCATACCAACTGCTTTAGCAGTTCGGCGCCCTCAGGTGTTTTCAGGTTCAGTGTTACCGAGCGTTTGTTGCGGGCTTCTGATAGCCACAGCAAGGTGCGGTCATCGGCCTCGGTCGGGGTGCCGAACCGGCGAAAGGTATCGCCGCCATCGGGTGTTTCAATCTTTATGACATCGGCACCAAATTCGCCAAGGATCGCCGCCGTATAGGGCGCGGCAATAAACGTTGCGATGTCGAGAACCCGTATGCCGGCGAGCGGCAGGACGGTGTCTTCGGTTGGTGCGGCATGCTGTGTATCGGTTGTACTATCCATGCGTAATTCATAGCCGTACAGAGCCGTGCTGTCACTGCATAGCAGATATGCTGAATATGCGATTCCGCACGAAATAAAATAGGCGTACATGCGTAATCAAGATGGCGGCGAAACCCCGACCATATATATGAGCAACCCCTTTTTAGATTAGGACAACGGCCATGACGTTCATTAACCTGCTTAAATCTTTCGTCGCGCCCAAGTGCAATGTCGCCGAACTGGATTCCCGTTTACTGACCGATATTGGCATTGCGCCAATGAGTGTGCGGCATGTCTCCATGCGCGCCCCGTTTGAGAATGGCAACGACCGCGTATAATTCGATCGCATATACGGTTACCCCTAACCTTTTATTTGCCAGCCTTCGTTTACTCGAAGGCTGGTTTTTTTTGTGCTGTTTCTAGTTTAGCAAGGCTTGAATTTTTAAATTTGTGTTGAATTAGATAGAGAGCGCGATAGAAAGGTTAAACGTTTCAACTGTCGTTAAGCTGCAATAATGTCGAGAACCCTACTCAAGAAAAACCTGTGCACATGGCTGAGCGTTGTAGCCATCGTCTTGCAGGTGCTCCTACCCGGTTGGCAACAAAGTGCGAATGCCTTTGAAACGCCGTATGCGGGTCTGGAGAGTGAGGAAATCTGTTATGCGCTCGGGCCGCCGTCTGATGACAGCGTTGGTAACGGCGCCCCAAGGAACCATGATGACAGCGATGTGCATTGCGTATTGTGCAGCTTGCCGTCGTTCGGTGGTGCTGATCCTGTTGTGGTACCCATTGAATGCTGGGCTGCGCCGCAATCGGTAGACTATGACTGGTTCCATCAGAGCATGCCCATGTGCTCGATCTTTTCGGCTCTCCCTCCGGCTCGCGCTCCGCCAGCATAACTCTTTCACTTGACTGAATAGCCATCCGATCCGGTGGACAGTATGTCCGCGAGGTCTAATGCCGTGCGCAATTTGCCTGCATTCGACCGGTGCCGGTTGGACCAGCAACGGGGCAATTCCATGCCCTGGCAAGGAGAATGAGAAAATGAACAAGAAAACCTCTGCGGGTGCAGCGCTGGCAATTGCCATTGCGATAACCTCGGCGCCGACCTTGGCGGATGAAACTGGAACTGCGCCGGTCACCCTGCCCGAAGTTCAGGTCGAGGGCCTGAGTATCAATCCAGCTATTTATACGACCGAGCCCGGCATTACCGAAACCGCACCTTATGCGGACGGTGGTGAATTTCTGCGATCCATACCGGGCGTAAGCTCGGGCCGCATGGGAGGACATGGCCTGGAGCCGGTTATTCGTGGCCAGCAGCAGAACCGTCTGAACGTGATCGGTGACGGCGCCATTCAGTACGGCGCATGCCCCAATCGGATGGATCCGTCGACCTCGATCACAAGCTTTGAGTCTTATGACGAGGTTGTTGTTCTGCGCGGTTACCAGACGGTGACCAACGGACCCGGCGGCACCGGCGGCACCATTGAGATGGTACGGCATGAACCCGAATTCATGCACGGAAAGGCCTATGAAGGCGAATTTTCCATGGGCGGTAATTCCAACGGTAGTCTCAAGGAATCCAGTCTGAGTTTCGCGCATGACCTCAATGCAGGTTACGTGCGTTTCGACGCTGGTTTCAAGGATGCAGGAAACTATAAGGATGCCCGTGGTGACAAGGTCCGTTCGGCATTTGAACAGCACAGCGGTGTGCTGGAATTCGGCTGGCGACCGGATGTTGATACACTTATCACGCTATCGCAAGAAGCCGATCAGTCGCGTGATGTTCTGTTCGCTGGTGCGGGCATGGATACACCAGAAGCGGACTCCCAGACCACACGCATGGCGATGAAGACCCATATCAATAGCGATGTGGTTCGTAGCATTGATGTATCGGCCTTCGGTTCGTTTACCGATCACCTGATGGATAACTATTCACTACGCTCGTTCGGCATGATGACCATGAAAACGAACTCGCTGTCCGATACGCTCGGCGCGCAGATCTCGGCGGATCTGAATGTAGGGGGGGTTGCTGTGACGACGGGCGCCGATATCCAACACAACACCCGTGACGCAACTCGCTATCGTGGCACGAATGCCGAAAACCTCAATACAGTCCACGCTTATATGTGGCCAGACCTTGCAATTATGCAGACCGGGTTGTTCGCTGAGAGCACCCTGCCGATCGATAAGGTGTCCAGACTGACCGTGGGCGCGCGTTATGACTATGTTCAGGCCGATGCAGGCAAGGTTGACAAGACCGCAAGACCGTCCGGTTCCATCTCGCGCTCGGCAAATGACCTGTACGACCTCTATTACGGCAAGCGTATGGATAATGTCGCCGAGCATAACCTCGGTGGATTGGTACGTTACGAACAGGATTGGGGTGCGAGCCTGCAAACCTATGCTACCTTCAGCCGCAGCGTGCGCACCGCTGATGCCACCGAGCGTGGCATGGCTGGTGATCATGCAACGGACGCCAGCCGTTGGGTTGGAAATCCTGATATTGCGCCAGAAAAGCACCACCAACTGGAACTTGGCACAACGCTTGATACGAACGGCTGGTTGCTGGAGGCCTCGGCCTATCACGATTGGGTTAATGATTTCATTTTCCGTGATCGGGCCCGGGGGCAGGATGGCATTTTGCTTTCTGATGGTGCCACTGTTTACCGCAACGTGGATGCGCGGCTTTGGGGTTTGGAAATCGGAGCAAATACACGCATTTTCGAAAAATGGGTATTGGGTGCGAATGCAGCCTACACCTATGGCCGGAACGCCGATACCGGGCTTCCCCTGCCGCAAATTCCGCCGCTCAGTATGGCGCTCAATCTGGCCTATGAGCACGATGACTGGCTGTTCGGCACGCGCATAGATGCCGCCCTGCGGCAGAGCCGCGTGGATAACGATACAGATACGGGCAGTGGTTTAGACGTGCGCAAGACTCCCGGCTATGTGGTGCCGGGGCTATACGGTGCGTATAGCGGCCTTGACCCTGTCACGGTGCGGTTCGGCGTTACGAACCTGCTGGACCACAGTTATGCTAATCACCTGAACCGATCCAATAGCTTTGATACGGATCAGGCGCAGGTGAGTGAGCCCGGGCGTTCGTTCTACCTGCAGGTCAGTACGAAGTTCTGATCTGGTAACAGGCTGAAATGCGACCGGGATATAACCAAATCCATGCTGGGGAGCGTTTCCCCGGCATGGTGGTGGGCGTGGCGCTCGCAGTGGCATTGCATGCCGCTGTGGCCGGCGCGGCGTGGCTGGGAATGCGTACAAGCAACCCCCAGCCGTTGGCGCCGACAGTCGAGGCTATTTTCGTAGACCTTGTCTCTGTGGTGGAAGATGCATCGCCACCACTGGCACCCATCCCGGTCGAACCTGCTGAGATCGAAGCTTTACCTGATGATCCCGTGATCAAACCCCTGCCTGAACCTGAACCGCTTTCTGAACCAAAATTGGTTTCTGAACCAGAGCTGGAGCCTGAAATGATCGTGGCGCCCTTGGCCGAGCCCGTGTTCGAGCTGCCGGGGCGCAAACCAAATGCTTTGCAACCTGAGACTCTGAAGGAACTCATTACGGAGAAACCGGTGCGGCGTGATCGTGCTATAATATTGCTGCGCACGACTGACGATCCCGAGCCGAAACATACGGCTGTGCCACCCCTGCAGGCGGCTGCAGCCACGCCACAGAGTGGCCCCATATCCACGCCACCGTCATATGCGCAGAACCCAATCCCACCCTATCCGCCCCAGGCCCGGCGACGACAGCAGGAGGGGTTGGTCGTCTTGCGGGTGCTGGTGAATGACAGTGGACGGGCAGTCTCGGTCGAGATTCAGGCTAGTTCCGGCCATCGCTTGCTCGACAGGGTCGCGCGCCGCGCCGTAATGAACTGGATATTTCGGCCCGCCACGCAAGCCGGGACAGCAGTACAAGCCTTCGTCGAGGTGCCGGTTCGATTTTCATTGAAGGACACGTGAAAACCACACCGAACCCGCCGATGCGACTCCACCTGTCACAGGCGTACGGCAACCTCTATTTAACGCTCACCACCGTGCAATCGGCCAGTTGTGCAACCTTGTGCGATACGCTGCCCATCAGCAATCCTTGCAGATCGCCAAGTCCACGGCTGCCCATGATGATCATGCTGGCCTCGGCCTTTTTGGCGGCATCAAGAATGCTACGGGCGTAATCACCGTTCGTAACACAGGTTTCCACATCTTTAGCGCCGAAGTCGCGTGCCTTATGCGCGGCGGTATCAACGATTTTATCGCCGATGGCGGTAACGACCTTTGCTGCAATGTCCCAGTTCTTGGCGTTCTGGAATACGTGAACCATGCTGGTCGGCAGGTTCGTCATGGCGGGCATGGTCGACGTGGCATGCTCTACAAGATGCTCAACCTGAGCCATGTGTTGCAACTCTTCCGGGGGGATGCCGTGCATCAACACGTGTACAATGGTTAGTTTCGAACCAAAGGCTGCGGCGATGCTGGCGGCCATATCCAAAGCCTTGTTGGCATGCTCAGAGCCATCGGTCGCAAGGACGATGTTATCAATCATCATAAAATCTCCTGTACGCCGTTCATGTGGTGGCAAGTATGGTAGAGCGATTTGACTGTGGATGCCTTGATAGGGATCAAAAAGGGTACGGTTTTGTTTCCACCGGACGATAGTTCGGTTAAAACCGTTACAGGTAATATCGCCGGGGGAGAGTGAAATGGCTGAAATTCGTACCGATGGGTCCGTCTTGCGTGAGGTCCTGACGTTACAGGGGCTGCGTGTACTCGATATTGGTTCGGGCGCGGGCGGCTTGGTGCGTTCCATGACACGTCATGGTGCCCGTGTGACGGGACTGGAATGCGGTGCAGCGCAACTTGAAAAGGCCTATGCCACGGCGCGTGAGGGTGACGAGGAATACGTCGAAGGCGTTGGTCAGGACCTGCCGTTCGAAGACGCCTCGTTTGATGCCGCCGTGTTCTTCAATTCCCTGCACCACATCCCTGTTGAGCATATGAGCGCCGCACTGGGCGAAGCCGCGCGCGTGGTGCGACCGGGTGGAACGGTCTATATCGCCGAACCCATTGCATCGGGTAGCGGGTTTGAACTGCACGCGCCCATCGATGACGAGACCATGGTACGTGCACAGGCCTATGGCGCGTTGAGCAACGTACAGGCCAGCGATCTGATCCAGGAGCGCGAAATCGCCTATGAGACAATGTACCACTACGCAGATTATGAAGAATTTCGTGATGAGAGCGTGCGGATTGATCCCACGCGCGCTGCGTTATTTGAAGCTATGGACACCGAATTGCGTGAGAGCTTTGAGCATCTGGGTATCCACGATACAGAAAAAGGCTGGCGATTTGACCAGCCCATGCGCGTAAACGTGCTGCGCAAAGCACACACCGAGACAGGACACACATCGACATGAGCTCCTATGAACGCACCCTCTACCCCGAGATCGAACCCTATGCCACAGGGCGATTGAAGGTCTCGGAACTCCACGAAATTTATTACGAGGAATGCGGTAACCCTGACGGCAAACCGGTTGTTTTCCTGCACGGCGGGCCGGGTGGCGGCATCAGCCCGGTTTATCGGCGGTATTTTGATCCGGCAGCTTACCGTATCGTGTTGTTCGATCAGCGCGGCTGCGGGCAATCCACGCCGCATGCTTCGCTGGAAGAAAACACCACATGGCATCTGGTGTCCGATATTGAGGCTTTGCGTGAAGCTCTGGGTATCGAGGCGTGGCAGGTGTTCGGTGGTTCATGGGGCAGCACGCTGGCACTGGCCTATGCTCAGAAGCATCCCGAGCGCGCCACCGAACTGGTGCTGCGCGGCCTGTTCACCCTGCGCCGTTCGGAGATCGAATGGTTCTATCAGGAAGGTGCCTCACATATATTCCCTGATGTTTGGGAAAGTTATGTCGCGCCGATCCCCGAGGAAGAACGCGGCGACATGATCAAGGCGTACTACAAGCGCCTGGTCGGCTATGACGTCGCTGCACGACAAGCCTGTGCGCGTGCATGGTCGGTGTGGGAAGGTTCAACCCTGTCGCTATGGCCGGATGAGGACCGTCAGGAACACTTTGGCGAGGATGAGTTCGCCCTCGCGTTTGCCCGCATCGAATGCCACTATTTCATTAACGGTGGTTTCTTTGAAGTCGATGATCAGATCCTTCGCGACCTACCCGCGATCAAACATATTCCCACCGTGATGGTGCAGGGGCGCTTCGACGTGGTTACGCCTGCGCGCACGGCATGGGACGTTCACAAGGCGTGGCCGGAAGCGGATTTCCGTCTGGTGCACGACGCCGGGCACGCATCGAGTGAACCCGGTATCATCCACGAATTGATCAGCGCGACCGACCGGTTCAGGGGATAGGGCATTGCTTGCACAACAGACCTTTTACTACGTCCGCCATGGCGAGACTGACTTCAACAAGGAAGACCGCATGCAGGGGCTGCTGGACATTCCACTGAATGACACCGGTCTGGCACAGGCGCGTGCAGCCATGTACCTGTTCGACGGTGTCGAGATCGGCTCCGTCGTGTGCAGCCCGCTCAACCGTGCGCGGCGCACGGCGGAAATCATCTGCGAAGTGATTGGCCTGCCTATCACCATTTTGCCGGAACTGCATGAATGCAATCTTGGTAAGCAGGATGGTGAATTACGCGGACAGTGGTTCGCAGATTGGAAGGCCGGAACGCTCGAAATCGAAGAAGCAGAAACCTATCAGCAACACATGGCGCGTTCGCTGGGTGCCGTGAACCGGGCGATTACGGAGCACCCAGGTCCGGTGCTCGTCGTCGCGCACGGCGGCATCTATTGGGCGATCCGCGATATAATCGGTCTGCCATCAGATTACCGCCTGCCCAACTGTCTGCCCCTGCTGCACGAGCCACCCAACGGCGAAGGTGAAGGCTGGAGCGTGACGGATATGGAGAGCGGACAGGTCTTGCCGGCTGACTCATAACCTTCTGAAATTTAAATATTTCCTGTTTATATATGCAACCTGTGGTAGCGACCGTAGACAGCATGCATGTGCACGGATATGGTGTTTCAGGTTGTAAAACGGAACACCGGATTAGGGAGAGAACGGTGGAAGCGCAGAGCACACAGAAGGCACCTGTTACGGTTGGTTTGCTGATTTTGGAAAGCTACAGGTTTCTGAGGATGAATTTCTCGGGGCTTGCAAAGATCGCCGTACTGCCGTTGCTGGCGGCGGTTGTGGTCAATGTCTTTATGTACTCAGGTATAATGGCGCATGAAGCGCAAATGGAGCCTGCTGTCGTTTTTGGCGAGTTTTTGGCGAATCTGGTTTCGATAGTCATTTATGCCGTATTTGCGGTGAGTGTTCATCGCCGCTTCCTGCTTGATAACCATGATGGTCTGCATTTTGGCAGACGGGAATTACGGTTTCTTGGCGCAAGCATTCTTCTCATCATTCCAGTTATTTTCGTCGTTCTCATTATCGTACCATTGGCGATGCTGAATGCAGCAGTTGGTATGATTGGAATGATCATTGCTTATGTTTTTCTCGTATACGCATGCACACGGGTGTCCCTTGTGTTCCCGGCAATCGCGATCGATGAGGTTGGTGGCATTATCGATAAATTACGGCGATCCTGGCAATTGATGAAAGGCCGGGTCGGGAAGCTGTTTCTTGCGTGGCTTGTCGTCGGTGTGACATTCATTCTGATAGGGTTGCTGAAGTCTCCCATCATGCTGCTGGCTCTTGGATTAGAGTCAGCTTTGCTGATGCTGGTGAATGCTACTGTCGACGCGGTGCTCGGTGTGTTGATGACGGCGTGGACGGTGCTGGTCGTTTCCGTCGCCTATAAATATCTGGCGCTTGAGGCAGATGAACCGGCGAAGGTAGAGGTTTGATCAGGGCCGTTTCCAGCGCGTGAGCGCCAGTACGAGGCCGCCTGCGATTAATCCCCAGAACGCGCCGCTGATCCCGTAGAACGTCAATCCCGATGCGGTGACCAGAAAGGTGATCACGGCGGCTTCGCGGTCTTCGGCTATGGATACCGCACTCATGAGCGCGGCACCAAATGCGCCCAGCAGGGCCAGACCCGCGACCGCTTCAATCAGGACAGGTGGCGAGGCGCTGACAAATGCCGTGGCCGCCCCAGCCATCAGGCCGAACAGGATATACAGGATGCCGGCCGTGATGGCGGCCCAGTATCGCCGCGATGGGTCCGGGTGGGCATCTTCGTTGGCACACAGCGATGCGGTGATGGCGGCAAGATTAACCGCATGCCCACCGAAGGGTGCTGACAACAGCGAGAAGATACCGGAATCTCGAAATAGCGGGCTGGCGTGCGGCTTGTAGCCATTGGCAGACAGGACGGCCATGCCGGGAATGTTCTGTGATGCCATGGTGACAATAAACAATGGCAGTGCGATGCCGATAATGCCTGCAAAGCTGAACGCCGGCATGACCAATACAGGCATGGGCCACAGGCTTCCCATCTCTGCCATCGTGACATCGCTTGTGAATGCCAGCAAAACAACAGTGGCAATGACGGCGGCGGGCATGGCGAGGACGCGCTTGAGCTTTGCGACCACGGCCCATGTTATGACGATGATCAGGCCTTCCATGGGAAACTCTGCCACGGCACGCGCCGGGGCCAGACACAGACCGAGCAGCACACCCGCCAGCATGGCATTTGCCAGCGCGCCCGGTATGGCGGCAACCCAGCGCCCCAGCGGCTTCCATAGTCCGGTAAAAACAATCAGGGCACCACAGACCAGAAAGGCCCCCACGGCGACGGGGAAACCGCCTTCGATAGCGCCCGTGGTGGCGAGCAAAGCAGCGCCCGGCGTAGACCACGCCATGCTGATAGGCATGCGGGTTTTCAGGCTGAGATAGATACCGGCAAGTCCCATGGATAGGGACAAAGCCATCAGGCCGGATGCTGCCTCGCCCTGTGACGCACCGACGCTCGTGAGACCCTGAAGAATAACGGCAAAGGAACTGGCAAATCCCACAAATGCTGCAAGCAACCCGGCGAAGACCGCCTGAAGGGAAATTGACCGGTTCATGACGACGCCATTATCCCCACAAAGCCGCATCGGGTGGGCTGACCTTGCCGTCCTTGAACATCAGGCCGTGTTCGCGGTCCTGCTTCATCAGCAGCGGACCATCGAGGTCGACGAATTCGGCATAGGGTGCCAGCAGTGTGGCCGGGGCCATGGCCAACGACGTGCCGACCATGCAGCCAACCATGATTTTGAAGCCTAGATCATGTGCGCCCTGAGTCAGGGCGATGGCCTCGGTCAGGCCGCCGGTCTTGTCCAACTTGACGTTGATCATGGCGTATTTGGCTTTAAGCGCGGGTAGCTTGTCCACGGTGTGACAAGACTCATCAGCGCACAGTGGCACCGGGCTGTCATAGCCTTCCAGCGCATCATCGGCATCGGCGGGCAGGGGTTGTTCAATCATCTCAACGCCCAGATCGGCCAGCGCGGGTGCGATCTCGCGCAGCATGTCGATGTCCCAAGACTCGTTGGGATCGATGATCAGGCGTGATGTCGGTGCGTTGTCACGCACGGCGGCCATGCGGGTTACGACCTTGTCCGCGCCCAATTTGACTTTGAGCAACGGTGCGTGGGCCAGTTCACGCGCGGCATCGCCCATGGCTTCCGGTTCGCCGATGGAAATGGTTTCCGCCGTGATGGTCGGCTCGGGTGTAGGTGATCCGGCGATATCCCATGCTCGTTTGCCAGCCCGTTTGGCTTCCAGATCCCACAGCGCGCAATCAATGGCGTTGCGCGCGGCACCTGCCGCCATGGTGGCTTGCAGGTGTTCGCGGTTCGGATTCGCCGCGATGCTGGCGGCCTGTGTCTCGATATCAGCGATCACGCCCTCAACGGTTTCATCGTAACGCGGGTAGGGCACACATTCGGCCCAGCCGCGCACACCGTTATCGTCTGTGATCTCAACCACCACCACATCGGCAGCGGTCTTGGTGCCGCGTGAAATGGTGAAGGGCTTGGCCAGCAGCCAGCTTTCAGGGTGCGCCGTGAGCGTGCTCATGGTTCTTACATGTCCTGCATGACATCGACGAGGGCGGCGACGCCGGTGCGCACTGGATCAACGGCAGGCATGCCGAATGTGTTGGATATGTCCTTCAGGTAAGCTTCTGCCTCGGCGTCACTCATCTTTGATGTGTTGAACGCAAAGCCGACGACCTTGGCATTGGGGTTGGTCAGTCGCGCGCAGGTCTCATTCAGTGCAATGCACTCTTCCAGCGAGGGCAAGGACTGGTGCGGAATGCCGCGCATGTGTTCACGGCCCGGTTCATGGCACATGATCAGCGCATCAGCCTGTGCACCGTGCAGCAGGCCCATGGATACACCGGCATAGGACGGATGGAACAACGAACCCTGTCCCTCGATCAGGTCCCAGTGGCCAGCGTCATGGTCGGGCGCGATGGTCTCGATGGCACCCGAGATGAAGTCGGCAACCACGGCATCCACGGACACACCGTCACCGGCGATGAAGATGCCGGTCTGCCCGGTGGCGCGGAAATCGCACTTCATGCCGCGCGCTTCCATTTCTTTCCAAACCGCCAGCGCAGTGAACATTTTACCCAGTGAGCAATCTGTGCCGACGGCCAGCATGCGTTTGCCCGTGCGTGGTTTGGCATTGGCAATGGGGAAGCTGCGGGTCGGATGGCGCAGATCATACAGTGAACGGCTGTTGATTTCTGCAGCGTCATGGATAGCGGGCACGTCGCCCAACTTGTTGTGCAGGCCCGAGGCAATGTCCATGCCCAATTCCATGGCACGGACCAGTGTTGCTGTCCATTCTGCCGAAATAATGCCACCGCGATTGGCAACGCCGACCACAAGGGTCTTTACGCCAGCAGCGGCTGCGTCTTCCAACGTCATGTCGGGAATGCCCAAATCGGCGTTGCAGCCATCGAGACGCAACTGACCGAGACACCATTCGGGTCGCCAATGGACTACGCCCTGTGCGGTCTTGGCGGCAAGCTGGTCGGCGGCATCGCCGATGAACATCAAATATGGAGTGCGGAGCGACATGGCCCTGTTTCCTTCATCACGCTAAATCATTGGTTTTGTATTATAGCAAAATAGAAGGGCGGACTTCACCGGAAGTCCGCCCTTTTGTCCATACCCCTTTCGGGGAAAAGGTTCGTTACATCTTGATCCGTTCGTTTTTCGGATCGTACATGGGCCGCAAGGAGGCCGTGGCGGGCAGGCGTTTGCCTGCCACTTCGATCTCATAGCTGCCGGATTTGATGTAGTCAGCATTTACGCCACCGTTTTCGATGGGGTTGTTGACGTAACCAAGACCGACACAGCCACCCAGTGTATAGCCGTACATGCCGCCCGTGATGTAACCGCAAATCTCGCCGTCACGCACGATGGGTTCATTGTGGTAGATCATGGAGTCCGGGTCGTTCATCAGGAACTGCACCAGACGTTTTGAGACAACACCGGCTTCTTTCTGCTTGAGCAGGGCATCACGTCCGATGAAACCGCCGGGCTTGTCGTATTTGACGGCAAAATTCAGTCCGGCCTCAATGGGGGTGTCTTCATCGGCGATGTCGTGGCCCCAGTGACGATAGGCCTTTTCGGTCCGCAGGCTGTTCATGGCGTGCATGCCGACATGAGCCATGTCGAACTCTTTGCCAGCTTCGGCCAGAACCTCATAGACGTGCAGGGCCATATCACTTGGCACCCAGAGCTCCCAACCCAGTTCGCCCACATAGGAAATGCGTGATGCCCGCACGGTGGCGTAGCCAAGTTCGATTTCCTTGCTGGTGCCGAATGGGAAGGCCTCGTTGGATAGATCGGCAGGTGTAACCTTGTTCAACAATGCGCGCGAATTCGGTCCCTGCACGTTGATGCCGGCATAGGCTGCCGTAACATCGGTCAGCACGGCGTGTGCGTCTGCCGGAATATGGCTTTGTAACCATGTGAAATCACGTGTGTGGCTTGAAAACGCGGTCATGACCATAAAGGCGTCTTCGGCCACGCGGGTGACCGTCAGATCGGCCGAGATGCCGCCATTATTGTTGAGCCACTGTGTATAGACCATGCTGTCGGTCTTAACGGCCATGTCATTGGCCGAAACGTAGTTGATGACCTTTTCCGCGTCGCGGCCCTGTAACAGGAACTTCGAGAACGTCGAGATATCAAGCAGTCCGACGTTTTCACGAATGGCGCGGTGTTCATTGCCAGTGTGCTCGAACCAGTTCTGGCGACCATAGCTGTATTCGTATTTCGGCTCGATGCCCTGCGGTGCAAACCAGTTGGGGCGCTCCCAACCACCGGCTTCGCCGAAGCAGGCGTTAGCGTTTTTCATGGCGTCGTAAAGCGGTGTGCGGCGTACTCCGCGTGCGGTCTCGACCTGCCGGAACGGCCAATGCATGGCGTATAGCAGGCCAAGGGATTCCGTGGTGCGGTCGTGCAGGTATTTCATGTTGGACTGGAACGACATCACGCGGCGCACATCAACGTCCCAAAGGTCGGCTGGTGGCTGGCCGTCGCGGATCCATTCGGCGAGCATCTTACCTGCGCCGCCCGACGACTGAATGCCGGTGGAGTTAAAGCCGGTGGCGACGAACACGCCTTCGACCTCGGGTGCGGCACCCAGATAGTAACGGTTATCGGGCGTGAAGCTTTCCGGACCGTTGAAGAAGGTCTGAATCCCGGCGGTCTCCAGAATAGGCAGACGGTGGATGGCGCGCTCCAGCATGGGCTCGAAGTGATCGAAGTCTTCGGGCAGTTCATCGAACGCGAAGTCTTCGGGGATGCCATCGCCGCCCCATGGCTTGGCGACCGGTTCAAACGCGCCGATCAACAACTTGCCAGCGTCTTCCTTGCAATAGAAGCAGGACGTTGGCTCGCGCAGCACGGGCAGTTCACTCGGCAGGCCTTCAATGGGTTCGGTCACAACATAGAAATGTTCGGCACCATGCAGTGGAATATTAACGCCGATCTCGCGCGCGAAATCACGTGACCATAAACCACCGGCAATGACCAAATATTCGCACTCAATGTCACCCTTGTCGGTGGACACGCTGGTAACGCGGCCATTCATGACCTTGGCACCGGTGACCTTGGTGTTTTCCATAATGGTCGCGCCGCCCTGGCGAGCGCCCTTGGCCATAGCCTGGGTTACGTCGATGGGATTGCATTGGCCATCGCGCGGCAGATAGACGCCGCCGACAAGGTCCTCAGTGCGCAGGATGGGGTACTTCTCGCCGATCCAGTCGGGCGAGACATCTTCGACTTCGAGACCAAAGACGCGTGCCATGGATGCGCCGCGCTGGAGTTCTTCCATGCGTTCCATATCGGTTGCGACAGAGATCGAACCGTTTTGCTTGAGCCCTGTAGCCTGACCGGTTTCAGCCTCCAGTCCAGCGAACAGTTCGGCGGTGTACTGGGCGATCTTGGTCATGTTCTGGGTGGCGCGAAGCTGACCGACCAGCCCGGCAGCGTGCCACGTGGTGCCACAGGTAAGCTGTTTGCGCTCCAACAAGATAACATCGGTCCAGCCGATCTTGGTCAGGTGATAGGCAACCGAACATCCGACGGCACCGCCACCAACGATGACGACCTGGGCACGCTTTGGAACACTGTCAGCCATGGAATTTTCCTCTTATAAATTAGATCGTTATTTTTGTAATCGAATTGCTTAATAGGTCGGGGGTGACATCACCCACATGACGCGCGCCGGGCTTGCATCGGGATTGCCCGAGCGATGCGGCTGCATACCGTCAAAGGTGATGCTGTCACCGGTTTCAAGAACGTAGTGTTGTTCGCCAATCCAGATTTCAAGGCGGCCTTCAATGACGAAGGCAGCTTCTTGGCAGGGGCGTCCGTAGAGCGCTTCGCCGGTGGTGGCGTGCGGCTCATAGGATGTCATGACCATTTCAAATGCACCGCTAAGATTGGGCGAGAGCAGTTCCTCTGTGACGCCTGATCCGGTAAACGTTAGACGCCGCCGATCGCTACGCCGCACGATCAGATCGCGTTCTTCGGGCGCAGCGGATGCGCCACCCTGAAAAAACCAGCTGATCTGTACGTCCAGCGCCTCGGCGATTTCCTTGAGTCGGTCAATGGAGACTGCCGTGATATTGCGTTCGATCTGGCTGATATACCCGACAGAGCGGCCAATGCGTTCAGCCAACGCGGTGATGGTCAGGTTTTTGGCCTTGCGCAGGTCGCGGATTTGCTCACCCACAGGTGCGGCGTCGTCCATACTGGCAGGCACCGATGCCATCCGCTCTGCATCGTCGGGCAGATCATTATTTACCGCGTGCGGCGTGGTGTGATTGCGATCCATCATCAAAAACCAGTGCCAGAAACCCTGTTGTGCGTATGCATGTTGGAGGGAAGTTTCGCGCCAAAAATGAAAAAAAGAAAGTGAAATTTCATTTTTTTATTTTCACTCATTGGGCAAAAAGAAACGGCGGCACCCGCAAGGGATGCCGCCGTGTTTTGTAGAGCGGATTGAACGTCTTAGACGTCGGAACCACGCGAGAAGTGGAACGCTGCACCTTCGCGCATGCCCGAAGGCCAGCGTGAGGTGACGGTTTTCAGCTTGGTGTAGAAGCGCACGCCTTCCATGCCGTGGATGGAGTGATCGCCGAACAGCGAGTCCTTCCAACCACCGAAGCTGTGGTAGGCCACCGGTACGGGGATCGGCACGTTGACGCCGACCATGCCGACCTGAATCTGCTTGGCAAAATCACGCGCGGTGTCGCCATCGCGGGTGAAGATCGCCGTACCGTTGCCATAGGCATGGTCGTTGATCATCTTGACCGCTTCGCTGTAATCATTGGAGCGAACAACGCTGAGCACAGGGCCGAAGATTTCTTCCTTGTAGATATCCATGTCTGTGGTGACACGGTCAAACAGGCAGCCGCCGACGAAGAAGCCGTTTTCATAGCCCTGCAAGTTGACGTTGCGGCCATCAACCACAAGCTCAGCACCCTGCTGAACACCGCCATCAATGTAGCCGAGGACACGCTGCTGGGCTTCCTTGGTAACAACCGGGCCCATTTCCGAGGCCGGATCATTGTAAGGGCCGACTTTGAGTTCACGTACGCGTGGGGCCAGTGCTTCGATGAAGCGGTCGGCGGTTTCTTCACCAACGGGTATGGCAACCGAGATCGCCATGCAACGTTCGCCAGCCGAGCCATAGGCAGCGCCCATGGCAGCATCGACAACCTGATCCATGTCCGCGTCGGGCATGATGATCATGTGGTTTTTGGCACCGCACAGGGCCTGTACGCGTTTGTCGTTGGCGCAGCCGGTGGAATAGATGTAGCGACCGATCGGCGTAGAGCCGACAAAACTGATGGCTTTGACATCGGGGTCGGTCAGCAGGGCGTCGACAGCTTCCTTGTCACCGTTAACGACGTTGAACACGCCATCAGGCAAGCCAGCTTCGGTGAGCAGTTCGGCCATACGCATGCCGCAGGACGGATCACGCTCGGACGGCTTGAGGATAAAGGTGTTGCCGCATGCCAGTGCCATGGGGAACATCCACATGGGTACCATGGCGGGGAAGTTGAACGGTGTGATACCGGCGCATACGCCAACGGCCTGGCGCACGGAATGCACGTCTACGCCGTTGGCGGCACTTTCGGTGAATTCACCTTTCAGAAGATGCGGAATGCCACAGGCAAACTCGACGACTTCGAGGCCACGCCCGACTTCACCCTTGGCATCAGGCAGGGTCTTGCCGTGCTCGCTGGAAACCAGTTCAGCCAGTTCGTCCATGTTGGCGATCAGCAGTTCGCGGAACTTGAACATGATCTGTGCGCGCCGTGCCGGCGGCATGTGGGACCAGGCGGGAAAGGCGTCGCGTGCGCTTTCGACAGCAGCGCGAACTTCTTCCTTGGTGGCCAGCGCGACGGAGCGGTGGGCCTCGCCTGTGGCGGGGTTGAATACGTCAGCGGAGCGGCCACTGGTGCCAGCGACAATCTTGCCGCCGATGTAATGCTGAATTTGCTTGGTCATGTTGTGTGCTTTCGATTAACGGGCAGATTGGAGAATACCCGAGTATACGATGAGGACGATGCACTGTCCCGCGCATCGTCCTCATCAAGGTAAGATTTTAGAGCGATCAGATGGCTTCGAATGTCTGGCGAAGCTTGTCGACGATTTCGTCAATCTGGCTTTTTTCACAAATGAAGGCCGGCGCGACGCAACCGGTGTCGCCGGTGAATTTGACGTGCAGGCCGTTCCAGAACAGATCTTTCTGGGTCTGGGTGCCAAGTACGCCGGGGTTCCCTTTTGGTTTCAATTCGACAGCGCCGAGCATGCCGTAGCCACGGATGTCCTTAACGCAATCGAGGTCCTGCAAGCTGAACAGGCCGTCGAGGAAGTATTCCGACAATTCGTTGGCGCGTTCGAACAGGTTCTCGTTCTGGTAAGCGTTCTGTACGGCGATCCCTGCGGCGCAGGCAGCGGGGTGGCCGGAGTAGGTGTAGCCATGGAAGAACTCAATGGCGTTGTCCGGAGCCGCATTGTTGATGGTGTCGTAAATTTCATCTTTGACGGCAACCGCACCCATGGGCTGTGAACCGTTGGTGATGGCTTTTGCCATGGTCATGATGTCGGGCGTGACGCCAAAGGCCTGTGCGGCAAACGCATGACCGGTCCGGCCAAAGCCACAGATGACTTCATCAAAGACCAGCAGGATGCCGTGCTCATCACAAATCGTGCGCAGACGCTCGAGGTAGCCTTTTGGTGGAACCAGCACGCCGGTTGATCCGGCAATAGGTTCGACAAAGACAGCTGCGATGGTAGATGCACCATACATTTCAACAAAACGCTGCAGATCGTCTGCCAGTTCCGCGCCGCTTTCCGGTTGTCCGCGTACGAACAACTCTTCAGGGTTCCAGGTGTGACGCATGGCGACAACGTTGGGCATGACACCGGAAAATGTTTCGCGGTTTTTGACCATGCCACTCAAGCTGACACCACCGATATTCACACCATGATAGCCGCGTTCGCGTGAAACAAAGCGGGTGCGCTGACCGTCGCCCTTGGCACGGTGGTAGGCCATCGCCATCTTCAGTGCAGTATCAATGCTTTCAGAGCCAGAGTTGGTGAAGAACACATGGTTCATGGGCTCAGGCAGAATGCGTGCAACTTTCTGTGCCAGTTCAAAGCCACCCGGCGTGCTGGTCATGAACGGTGAGGCATAATCGTTGACCAAAAGCTGCTCATAGACGGCTTCGGCGATATCCTTGCGGCCATGACCCAGTGGGCAGCAGAACAGGCCGGACGATCCATCAATGACCGTGCCACCATTGTGGTCGGTGAAATAGACGCCTTCGCCTTTTACGATCAGGCGGGGGCTTTCCTTGAACTCACGGTTCGAGGTAAAGGGCATCCATTGGTTTTCAAGAGAATTGGCTGTGTACTGCATGATGCATGCTCCGTGTCAGAAGTGTTGTTATGAATTATGTGACGATCATTTTTAGGCCCGCTCCGGCGCGGCTTTATCGCGCCTGTGCGGATGCGAGAACCTAGATCGTTCCCTGATGCTGAACCTATGGATTTCCGCCGGTTTACGATAGTGCCAGTTTTGGGATGTTTTTAGAGCCAGCAGGTTCTACTATCACCTGACATTCTGAGACAGGCAACCATGCAAGACTTTATCTTTAACCTGAAACGCGACGGCCAGATGAGCATTCAGGCCGAACTGCGCCAGCAACTAGTGGCGGGTATTCTGGGCGGCCAGATCAGTACAGCCGAACCGCTGCCGTCGAGCCGCAAGCTGGCCAAGCGGCTGAGCATTTCGCGCAACACGGTGAGCATTGTCTATCAGGGCTTGGTTGATGACGGTTTTCTGATTGCGCACGAGCGGCGTGGTTTCTTTGTGAATGCCGATATTCGCCCACGCGCCTTTGCGCCTGAAAACATACGTATGGCAAACGGTGATAACACACACATGTCGGGTGAGAATGAACCGCCATGGCGCGATATGTTCCGTGTGCGGCCCAGTGATCAACGCAATATAGACCGCCCGTCTGACTGGCAGCGTTATCCCTATCCGTTCATTTATGGGCAGGTCGATAAGGAACTGTTCCCCATCGTGGAATGGCGTGAATGCTCGCGTCAGGCTTTGGGCCGTGGTGGTGTGGATGCATGGGCGGCGGATTCCTATAACAATGATGACCCCCTGTTGATTGAACAGATCCGCACGCGCCTGTTGCCACGGCGCGGCATTATGGCGGACGAGGATCAGATATTGGTGACGCTTGGTGCGCAGAACGCACTTTATCTGCTGGGCAGTTTGTTGATGCACGCCGACGATACGGTTGGGTTCGAAGAGCCGGGCTATCAGGCGGCGCGCAATATCTTCGCGCTCAAGACACCTGACGTGCGCCCCATTCCGGTGGATGGTGACGGGTTGGTGGTTGATGAGCGGGTTAATGCGTGTGGCTTTATCTACACCACACCAAGCCATCATTATCCAAGCACGGTGACCATGTCGCTGGAGCGCCGCCGCGCCCTGTTGGCGCAAGCCTCAAAAAGCGGCTTTGTGATCATTGAGGATGACTACGAGTTCGAAACCAATTACCTGTCCGAGCCGATCCCTGCGCTTAAGTCGCTCGACCGCGATAACCGGGTGATCTATGTCGGCAGTCTGTCCAAAAGCCTGTTTCCCGGTTTGCGGCTGGGTTATCTGGTGGGGCCACGCGAACTGGTGCAAGAGGCTCGCGCCCTGCGCCGCTTGATGCTGCACCACCCCCCCAATAACAATCAGCGTACCGCCGCGCTGTTTCTATCATTGGGTTATCACGACACGCTGATCAATCGGCTGCACAAGGTTTACCGAGAACGCTGGCAATCCATGGGGCGTGCTTTGGCTACGCATTTGCCTGATGCCTCTGACGTGCCGTCGTTTGGTGGTACCAGTTACTGGGTGCGTGGGCCGCGCGATCTTGACGCCAGCGCGCTGGCTGCCAGTGCGCTTGAACGCGGTGTGGTCATTGAACCCGGCGATACAACGTTTGCCTGCGCCGATCCGCCAAAGAATTTCTTCCGGTTGGCATTTTCATCGATTGCGGCGGACAAAATTGAACCCGGCATCGCATTGCTTTCACAGTTGATCGCGCACGATCATTAGGTCTAGTCTTGGAAAAATCTGGACCCATGCCAGATATCGGCACTAAAGGGGTCCAGCAAGAATTTCATTCGCAATTCACGTCTCAGGGAATTTGAAGATATGCGCGACGCCCTGTTCCAAATCCAGCGCGACGGCCAGACCAGTATCCAGAGCCAAATTCGCAAGATGCTGGTTTCGGCAATTCTGGCCGGACAGTTGCCATCGGGCGAGCCCTTGCCGTCGAGCCGTCGTATGGCGAAGACGCTGGGCGTATCACGCAATACGGTGATCCTGGCACTGCAGGGGCTGGTGGATGACGGGTTCCTGTTGTCGCGTGAGCGCAGTGGGTTTTTTGTCAATGACGACATCCGTGATGGCCGCATTCCCGACATGTCGGTGAACGGTGATAAATCTGCAACGCCGCCGGAAATTGCCAATGCACCGGATTGGACGGCACGGTTTCGCATGCAACCCGGACGACAAACCAATCTGAGTAAACCCAGCGGTTGGCAGTCCTATCCTTATCCCTTTATTTACGGCCAGGTTGATCAAGGCCTGTTTCCCATCGCGGCGTGGCGTGAATGTTCGCGTCAGGCATTGGGGCGCAAGGGTATGGATATCTGGACCAGCGATACCTATACTTCTGATGATCCCATGTTGATTGAGCAGATCCGCACGCGCTTGCTGCCACGGCGCGGTATTCTGGTTGGTGAAGAAAACATTCTGGTCACGCTCGGTGCACAAAACGCGCTCTATATGTTGGCGAGCCTGTTGTTAAAGCCCGACACCGTGGTTGGTATGGAAGAGCCGGGCTATCCGGATGTACGCAATATTTTCCGCCTCAAGACTGATCTGGTGAAACCAATCCCTGTCGACGGGCAAGGGCTGCCGGTAAACGGCGAACTGGCGGGTTGTTCCTATGTTTACACCACACCAAGCCACCAGTTTCCGACCACGGTGACCATGCCCATGGATCGCCGCCGTGCCTTGCTTGATGAAGCCAACCGTAGCGATCTGGTGATTATCGAGGATGATTACGAGTTCGAGACGAACTATCTGTCTGAACCGACCCCGGCGCTTAAATCGCTCGATCATGATGACCGGGTGATCTATGTCGGCAGTCTGTCCAAAAGCCTGTTTCCCGGTTTGCGGCTGGGCTATGTGGTCGGCGCGGCACCACTGATTGCGGAATTACGTGCGTTGCGTCGCTTGATGCTGCGTCATCCACCGAACAACAACCAGCGCACCACGGCGTTATTTCTGGCGCTGGGCCATCATGATTCCCTGATCCATAAGTTGCACAAGACCTATCGCGCGCGCTGGGAATGTCTTGGCGCTGCTCTGCAACAGCACTTGCCCGGTATGGCGGCCACACCATCATTTGGCGGCACCAGTTTCTGGGTTGCCGGACCGAAGGGGCTGGACGCCGAGGTGCTGGCTGAACAGGCGCTCGAAGAGGGCGTGGTGATTGAGGCCAGTCATTTGTGGTTCACCGGTGAGGATATGCCGCGTAACTATTTCCGGTTGGGCTTTTCGTCTATTGCGCAGGAGCGCATCGAGCCGGGCATTGAAATCCTTGCTCGCATGATCGGGCGTGGCGCGGGACGCGCCCGGTAGGATAAGCGCGGGACGCGCCCGGTAGGATAAGCGCGGGACGCGCCCGGTAGGATAAGCGCGGGACGCGCCCGGTAAACCTTATGTGCCGCATATGGTACAATGGCGGCTGACACGCTCAGCGAGCCAAAACCATATATCCGAAATGGGATTACCCTCCGGGGGTATTGTTCTGGCCCCGTGTTTCTCGATATCTGGCTCTATACTGGCGTGGTTCAGCGCAGTATTTCGAGTGAAACGGACATGGGTTTGTTGACCGGTTTTATCCGTCAGCGTGGTGCCGCATTTCTTATCGAATGTGCTGATCCTGCCAGCGTTACCGGGGCAATGAACCAAAACAGGAGTAATCGTCATGCTTATTGGCGTACCAAAGGAAATCAAGAATCACGAATACCGCGTCGGCCTGGTGCCGGGCAGCGTGCGCGAACTGATCGCTCACGGCCATAGCGCCATCATTGAAACCAAGGCTGGTTCTGGTATCGGTTTCAGCGACGCTGACTATGAAGCCGCTGGCGCAAGCATTGCCAGTGCCGCCGCCGATGTATTTGCCAAGGCAGATATGATCGTCAAGGTGAAGGAGCCTCAGGCCATCGAGCGCAAGATGCTGCGCGAAGGTCAGATCCTTTATACATATTTGCATCTCGCTCCCGATCCCGATCAGACCAAGGATTTGGTTGATAGCGGCTCGGTGTGCATCGCCTATGAAACTGTGACGTCGCCGTTTGGTGGTTTGCCGCTGTTGGCACCCATGTCACAGGTTGCTGGACGTATGTCCATTCAGGCGGCTGCCCATTGCCTTGAAAAAGCGCAGGGCGGACGTGGTGTTCTAATGGGCGGCGTACCCGGCGTAGAACCGGCCAAGGTCGTTATCCTCGGCGGTGGTGTGGTTGGCTCAAACGCGGCGATCATGGCGACCGGGCTTGCTGCCGACGTCAGTATTCTTGACCGTAATCCAATGGTGCTCGATCAACTGACTACGCGTTTCGCCAACACAGCGAAAACCGTTTATTCGACACACGATGTGCTGGAGCGTCTGGTACTTGATGCTGATGTTGTCATCGGTGGCGTGCTGGTCCCCGGTGCGGCTGCGCCGAAACTGGTTTCGGCCGATCTGGTCAAGCGTATGAAGGCTGGCTCTGTCATTGTTGATGTTGCCATTGATCAGGGCGGTTGCGTGGAAACAGCGCATGCCACCACGCATTCAGACCCGACCTACATCGTTGATGACGTGGTGCATTACTGCGTTGCCAATATGCCGGGTGGCGTTGCACGGACCTCGACCTTTGCACTGAACAACGCGACATTGCCGTTTGCGCTGGCACTGGCCGACAAGGGTTACAAACAGGCGTTGGCGGATGATCCGCACCTGCGCATGGGCCTGAACGTGCATCTTGGCAAGATTACCAATGAGCCTGTGGCCCATGATTTGGGCTATGACTTCGTGCCGCCGGAAGACGCTATGGCCGCCTGATAGGCGGTACTTCCAGCGGACAATTTTAATGTGTCTGTGAGGCGACCGGGGGCGTGTGCCCCCGGTCTGTTCTTTATGGGAGAGATTTAGATCATGACGAAAATGACAACGGAAGAGGCTTTCGTAAAGGTCTTGCAAATGCATGGTATTGAGCATGGGTTCGGGATTATCGGCTCTGCATTCATGCCCATTTCTGATCTCTTTCCAAAAGCCGGCATCACGTTCTGGGATGTCGCGCACGAAACCAATGGCGGCTTGATTTGCGATGGTTACACGCGCACCACAGGCAAGATGGCCATGGCCATTGCCCAGAACGGTCCCGGCATTACCGGCTTTGTGACGCCGGTCAAGACAGCCTACTGGAACCACACGCCGATGCTGTTGGTGACGCCGCAGGCGGCCAACAAGACAATCGGGCAGGGCGGCTTCCAGGAAGTCGAGCAGATGGCCCTGTTCAAGGACATGGTGTGTTATCAGGAAGAAGTCCGTGACGCCTCACGTATGGCCGAAGTCCTCAACCGCGTGATCGAAAAAGCGATTCGTGGGTCGGCTCCAGCCCAAATCAACGTGCCGCGCGACTTCTGGACACAGGTCATCGATATTGAGTTGCCGCAAATCGTTCGGCTTGAACGCCCCGCTGGCGGTGCCGAGGCGATTACCCAGGCGGCCAAATTATTATCAGATGCCAAGTTCCCGGTGATCCTGTCGGGTGCCGGTGTCGTTATCGGTGGAGCCATTCCTGAATGTCAGGCGCTGGCAGAACGCCTCGATGCACCGGTATGCAGTGGCTACCAGCACAATGACAGTTTTCCCGGCAGCCATCCGCTGGCCGCTGGTCCATTGGGCTACAATGGCTCGAAGGCCGCCATGGAACTGATCGCCAAGGCCGACGTGGTATTGGCGCTCGGCACACGGCTTAACCCGTTTTCCACCCTGCCGGGTTATGGCATTGATTACTGGCCCAAGGATGCCAGCATCATTCAGGTGGACATGAATTCCGACCGCATCGGTTTGACCAAAAAGGTATCGGTCGGGATTTGCGGTGACGCCAAAATGGTCGCGCAACAGCTTCTCGAGCAGTTGGCGTCGGGCGCGGGCGACGCCGGACGTGAAGAGCGTAAAGGTATTATCCATCAGACCAAGTCCGCGTGGCTACAGACGCTCGCCAGCATGGACCATGAAGATGATGATCCCGGCACGAGCTGGAACAAGGACTCGCGCGAACGTGATGCTGATCGCATGTCGCCGCGTCAGGCATGGCGCGCCATTCAGGATGGCCTGCCCCGCGACGTGATTATGTCCAGTGACATCGGCAACAACTGCGCCATTGGCAATGCCTATCCGTCCTTTGAAGAGGGCCGCAAGTATCTCGCGCCGGGCCTGTTTGGCCCCTGTGGATATGGTTTCCCATCCATCATCGGTGCCAAGATCGGCAACCCGGAGATTCCGGTGGTTGGTTTTGCCGGTGACGGTGCTTTTGGTATCTCCATGAATGAGATGTCATCTATTGGTCGTGAAGACTGGCCCTCTATCACCATGGTGATTTTCCGCAATTACCAGTGGGGTGCGGAAAAGCGTAATTCCATCCTGTGGTACGACAATAACTTTGTCGGCACGGAACTGGACCCGCACCTGAGCTATGCACGGGTCGCCGAAGGCTGTGGCCTGAAAGGCGTCACCGTAAATACACAGGCCGAGTTGACCGCTGCGTTAAAGACATCTTGCGAAGCGCAAAAAGACGGCGTGACCACGTTTATCGAAGTCATCCTCAATCAGGAACTGGGCGAACCGTTCCGCCGTGATGCCATGAAAAAACCGGTTCAGGTCGCGGGCATTGACCCGAACGATATGCGGCCTCAGCGCGGTATTTAAAGACGACTTCTTACGTCGCGGGGGGCGTGATGTAGGAGAAAACGCGGCGGCCGGACTTGACGGCCGCCGCGTTTGTTTTCAGGCTCAGGGATCATGAACGCACACACAGATATAGCGACGCTGGTTTTGAACGCGGGATCATCGAGCATCAAGTTCGCGGTGTTTGTATTGCGCGATGGTGACGTTGACCCGCAGGCGGTGATACGCGGACAGGTCGGCGGCATTGGCCACGAACCTTTTTTTCAGGGCCATGACGAAAGCGGTGCGGAACTGTCTTCGGGTGGGTTCGAAGCGGATGCAAAAGATCACGCTACGGCTTTGGCGGGCCTGCTGGCATGGCTTGATGCGCGTGCTGACTTGCCCCCGATTGATGGCGTGGGGCATCGTGTGGTGCATGGCGGTACGGATTTTACCGAGCCCCTGATTGTGACAGATGTCGTGCTCGGAGCACTTGATAGCCTGAGCACGCTCGCACCGCATCATCAGCCGCACAATGTCGCCGCAATACGAGCCGTGGCCGGGGTATGGCAGCATGTGCCGCAGGTTGCGTGTTTTGATACGGCTTTTCACGCCAGCCAACCGGCGCTGGCGCGCGAGACAGGCTTGCCGAGAACGTATAGCGACGCGGGCATTCGGCGCTACGGGTTTCATGGCCTGTCTTATGAGTACGTGGTGGGTGCCTTGCCGCACCATAGCGGTGCTGCGTTGCCATCGCGCCTGATTGTATTGCACTTGGGCAATGGTGGTAGCCTGTGCGCCGTGCGTGACGGCCGCAGCGTGGCGACCACCATGGGGTATTCCACCGTGGACGGCATTCCCATGGCGACCCGTTCGGGCGCGGTCGACCCCGGCGCGCTGATCGCGATCATGCGCCGTGATGGTCTGGACGCCGATGGATTGGAAGACCTGCTCTACAACCGTTCGGGCTTGCTCGGTATGTCGGGTATTTCGGCAGAGATGCGCACGCTGCTCGCCCATGATGACGAAGCGGCGCGTTACGCTGTTGATTTCTTCGCCTACCGCGTCGCGCGCGAAATCGGTTCGCTCAGCGCCGCACTCGGCGGGCTTGATGCCATGGTCTTTACCGGCGGTATCGGCGCAAACGCAAGCGCAGTGCGCGAGAATATTTGTGCGCGCTGTGCATGGCTCGGTATGGAACTGGACACGGATGCCAACGCGAGTGGTGGCCTCAATATCAATGCGCCGAACAGTGCGGTCGCTGTCTATGCTTTCGATACGGACGAGGAATTGGTCATCGCGCGACACACACGCGCTGCGCTGGATGCTTAGTGCGGTAGAGCCAGCATACCTGATGTGTTCGCCAGTTTGTCTTCCGGGCGATCATAAGGGTCCCACGCCGGATCACCATTTTCCAGAAATGCCACGATCCGGTTGACTATATCAGCGACCTCCATAGCGCTTTCGTCTTCTTTGGAGAGCCGCATGGCCGGGGTGATGGCCTCGACCCCGTCAAAGGTCCATGTGGCATCACCGGGTTCAAGCTCGCTCAGGTTTGCCGCCAACGGGTGCAGGTCGATGCGCTCGGGCGGTGGACTGCTTATATATTGCACCCAGCTTTCGTAACGATAACCAAAGACGTAACGCTGGCCGATCACGTTGAGCAACCGGTTACAGTTCGTGGCGTTGTGAACGGCCATAGGGTGATAGGGCAGGCCGCCGCGCCGCGCCCGTGCGCGGTCGCCATTATTGCGCAGGTCTGTATCAACCGTGACCACGGCGAAACTTATGTCGGGGTGTTCCTCAATGCGCAAGCTGCCGTCCGCCAGAGCCTGTTCACTGCGCTTCAGGAAGTCGTCCTCGCCCTGCCACAATTCTTCAAAGGCCTCGGTGTGCTCAATGATGGGGCGCAGACGCGGCAATATCTCTTTGAACAGATCAGCGCACATGGCGTTGTAGTCCTGCTCGAATATGGCGTTGGCGAGGGGTGAATAGGCCGGGTCGCCGAGCGCTTGAATGCTAAAGGCAATACGGGCGGCACGGCGATCTTCATAGGTGGCGAAGTCCCCGGCGCGTGCGGCGTCGCAGATCAGTGCACGGTGGGCGCTGGCGAAATCAGGTTCCAGCAATGTGAAGATACCCAGACTGGCATCCTCGTCAAAATGATCGCCGGTGATCAGCGCCACGTCTTCGTGCATGCCGGGCTGGTCGATATATTCAAACACGATCTCGGTTGAGGTGTCGGCCTTTAGTGCATCGGGCGTACCGCTCTTGGGCCAGTGCGACAGGGCCAGAACCGTGCCCGCCCTGGCCGCGCCGTCGATCATGATATTGGGCCGGATGCCAAGGCCTTCATTGATCTCGGTACAAGGCATGTAACGGCAGGGCGGCGGCAGGAGCATGGCGAGCCTCAATGTTTTATATATAAAGAAATATATTTATATATAAAATTCTTTATATATAACGTGTCTATGAGTCTAGCCTACCACAATTTCATCGGCTGCCCATGGTGCGATTGTGCGGACCTTTTCATCAACCAGAGCCTGAGCCGCCGCGCGTGCGTCTGCCGCGATGCGTTTGGGCAGGCCGCCGGTCTCGCCCTCACGCGCAATCAGGTACAGTGTGCGCGATAGCGAATGGCCCGGCAGGGGCATGGCCGTCAGTTCGGGCATGTGTGCATAACCGTGGATCAGGCACAGTGGTGTGGTGATAGCCCAACCCAGTCCAGCCGAAACCATGGCGAACACAGCCTCAGTGCCGTCGAATTCCAGGGATTCCGGTGCCGCGATGCCGCCCTGTTGCAGGTATCGCTCGATTTGCGTGCCGATCAGCGAGCGAACGCTGTAACGCACGAAAGGATGGTTGCGTGCCAGTTCATCAAGTTGCGGTTCGCGGATGGCGGCAGCCATACGGTTGGGCAGCACCAGCAGGAATGGCTCACGCATAATGCGGTGGCGCTCGATGCCGCCCAGCGTGGTCATGGGGTCGGTGGAAATCACGAAGTCCAGTTTGCGCCGAATCAAGTCATCACCCAGATTGGGCGAGATGCCTGACCAGACCGTGAAGTTCTTGGCGTAGTTGCGCATGGCCCCGATCAGGCCGGGGCCAGCCGTGGCAGCAAAGGAATCAATCAGGCCGATGCGCACGGCGGGCAGGGTGGCATCGCCGATCTCGCGCACGCTGGCTTGCAGTTGTTCGGCTTGCGCCAACAGGGCGCGTGCCCGATCGACAAGTTCCTGGCCCGCCGGGGTCGGGCGAAACGGGCGCACGCGGCGCTCTAGCAACGGCGCACCCAAATCGGCTTCGAGACGTGCTACGATTTTGGTTACGGCGGGTTGCGTTATGCCGAGGCTGTCTGCGGCCGTCGTCATGCTGCCGCTTTCGACCACCACGAGAAACACGCCAAGCGCTTTCAGATCAAAACCCAGAGAACTCGTGTGTGTGGCCATGGTGAATGGAACGGTTGATATTTCGGATGCTTGGCAGTCTAACTATAACTTATAATTATGAATAGAATTAATTATAGGCATGTGGTTCATGCCAGTTTCGAACCATTGATAGAGTTACTCCCAATGACGTAAACCGAGGCCTGTTTGGGATTTATCCCATCGTAATGAGGGGACAGGGTGTGAAGAAGTATTCCATCTTCAGTCTAGCGCGAAACGCACTGGATTATCATGAGAACTGGACAGAGGCATGGCGTAGTCCTGAGCCCAAGTCCGAATATGATGTCATTATCATTGGCGGCGGTGGCCACGGCCTCGCCACGGCTTATTACCTGGCCAAGGAACACGGCATCACCAATATGGCGGTGGTTGAGAAGGGCTGGCTGGCTGGCGGCAACGTGGCGCGTAACACCACCATCGTGCGCTCAAACTACGCCATCGAGGGCAACGCCCACTTCTATGAAAAGGGCATGGATCTGTGGCGCACCATGTCGCAGGACCTGAACTACAATGCCATGTTCAGTCCGCGCGGTGTGATTAATGTCGCGCACAACGATCCGCAGGTTGATGCCTTCCAGCGCCGTGGCAACGCCATGCGCCTGAACGGTATTGACGCCGAATGGTTAAGCCTTGAAGAGGTCAAGAAACGCGCGCCTATGCTCAACACGTCGCGCAATGCTCGTTTCCCGATCCTTGGCGGGCTGTGTCAGCCGCTGGCTGGTACCGCGCGCCATGACGCCGTGGCATGGGGCTATGCCCGTCAGGCCGACAGCTATGGCATTGATATTATCCAGAACTGCGAAGTCACTGGCATGAACATCGAGCAGGGCCGCATTACCGGCGTGCAGACCACCAAGGGTGTCATCAAGGCAGCCAAGGTCGGTGTCGCAGTGGCGGGTCATTCCTCGCCGGTGTTCCAGATGGCTGGCATGCGCCTGCCCATGGAAGCGCACCTGTTGCAGGCTATGGTGACCGAACCGGTTAAACCGTTGCTTGATACGGTCATCACGTCCGGTGCTGCGCACTGCTACATCAGTCAGTCCGATAAGGGCGAGATGGTGTTCGGCGGGGATATCGACTTTTACAATTCCTACGCCCAGCGCGGCAACTACGCCAATATCGAGCACGTCGTTGCGGCGGCTTGCGAACTGTTCCCCGTACTCAGCCGTTTGAAGCTGATGCGCACCTGGGGCGGCATCATGGATATGTCCATGGACGGCAGCCCGATCATTGGCAAGACGCCTGTTGATGGCCTCTATATCAATGCCGGTTGGTGCTACGGCGGTTTCAAGGCCACCCCGGCTTCGGGTTGGACCTTTGCCCACACCATCGCCCAGGACCGTCCGCACGCGCTCAACGAATGCTTCTCGCTTGATCGTTTTGAAACCGGTCATGTACTCGACGAAAAAGGCATGGGTCCCATGCCTAAAGCCCACTGACGGAAGGAACCAGGTTATGTTGATCAAATGTCCCTGGTGCGGCGAGCGTTCGCTGGCAGAATTCTCCTATCAAGGAGACGCCACCGTGGAGCGTCCCGCCGATCCTGCTGCCGTCAGCGACGCTGAATGGCACGAATTTGTTTATCTGCGTGACGACCCCAAGGGCTGGCACGATGAAATCTGGCACCATATTCAGGGCTGCCGGAAACACTTCAAGGCGCGGCGTAACACCGTGACTCATGAAATTGCCGATACCGCGCCCATGACCGGCGCGTTGCAGGGAGGTGACAAATGAGCCAGTCCCATCGCACAACTGAGGGTGGCCGTATCGACCGCTCTCAACGCCTTATGTTCAACTTTAACGGCAAACGTTACTGGGGTTACAAGGGCGATACGCTGGCTTCAGCTTTGCTTGCCAATGGCGTGCACCTGATCGCACGTAGCTTCAAGTACCACCGTCCACGCGGCATCATGGCAGCCGGGGCCGAAGATCCCTGCGGCATGGTGCAGTTGCGCGAAGGTGAGCGCACCGAGCCAAACATCCGCGCCACGCAGGTCGAATTGTACGACGGGCTGGTTGCCAACAGCCAGAACTGCTGGCCGTCGGTGAACTTTGACGTCAATTCCGTCAATAACCTGTTCAATCGTCTGATGCCGGGCGGGTTCTATTACAAAACGTTCATGTGGCCGCGTTTCATGTGGATGACCTACGAAGAGATCATCCGTCATGCCGCCGGTATGGGCAAAGCCCCGACTGAGCGTGATCCTGATCGCTATGAACACATGCATGCCCATTGTGACGTGCTGGTGGTCGGTGCCGGGCCTGCCGGTTTGATGGCGGCCAAATCCGCTGCTGCCAGTGGTGCACGCGTCATGATCGCCGATGAGAACACCGAATTCGGTGGTGCCTTGCGCGGTCGCAACGAGACCATTGGCGGCAAGCCTGCCATGGACTGGGTTGCTGAGGTTCGTGCCGAACTGGACGCCATGGACGATGTGACGGTCCTGCGGCGTACCACGGTGGCGAGCTATTATGACCACAACATGCTGGTGCTCAATGAACACACCGGCGACCATTTGCCAACGGCGGACGGCTTTGTGCCGCGTCAGCGCAACTGGAAAGTCTGGGCCAAGCAGGTTGTGCTTGCCACAGGTTCCATTGAACGCCCCATGGTATTCGGTAACAACGATCTGCCCGGTGTCATGCTGACATCGGCTGCGGCAACTTATGCCAATCAGTACGGCGTACTGCCGGGTCGCAACGCCGTGATCTTTGCCAATAATGACTCGGCCTATCAGGCCGCTGCCGATATGAACGATGCAGGTATCCGTATCGCGGCAATGGTTGATAACCGCAAAGAAGCCTCGCCGGTTGCCGATCTGGTAACCAGCCGCGGTATTCCGGTGTTTAACAATCATGTGGTCTTTGCGGCCATGGGCGGCAAGCACGTCAAGGGCGTCGAGATCATGGCGCTCAACGATGCGGGCGATCATCTTGTCGGCAGCCACATCAAGATCGATTGCGATCTGCTGTGCATGTCGGGTGGCTGGACGCCGAGCGTTCATCTGTTCTCTCAGGCGCGTGGCAAACTGCGTTGGGATGAAGACCTGACCACGTTCGTACCTGACGTGTCGTTCCAGCAGGAACGTTCCGCCGGTGCGTGCAAGGCATCCTTTGGTTTGGCCGATTGTCTGAAAGACGGTGCAAAGGCCGGAGCCGAGGCCGCTGTTACTGCCGGGTTCGAAGGCACAAAAGCACCCAAGGCACCCAAGGCGGACAACGCTGGTATGGGCACCCTGCGCGCCATGTGGCGCGTCCCGCAGCCGCCGCACAATCACATCAAACGCTTCATCGATTTTCAGGATGACGTGGCGTCGAGCGATGTCGAACTGGCCGCACGTGAGGGCTACCGTTCGGTCGAGCACACCAAGCGTTACACCACGTTGGGCATGGGCACCGATCAGGGCAAGACATCCAACATCAATGGTCTGGCAATTCTGGCCGAAGAAGTCGGCAAGCCGGTACCAGAGGTCGGCCACACCACGTTCCGCCCACCTTATACGGGCATGACCATGGGTGCGATCACCGGTGTTGAACGCGGCCATCACTTCTCGCCAACGCGCCGCTCGGCACTGCATGACTGGCACGCCGAAGCTGGTGCAACCTTTGTCGCGGCGGGTATGTGGATGCGTCCGCAGTACTATCAGAAGCACGGCGAAAGCATGTGGGATGCGATCTACCGCGAAACCACGCACGTGCGGACCCATGTCGGTATGTTCGATGTCTCGCCACTGGGCAAGATCGATATTCAGGGCCCCGACGCAGCAGACTTCCTGAACCGTTGCTACATCAACGGCTTTGCCAAGTTGCCTGTCGGCAAGTGCCGCTACGGCGTGATGCTGCGTGAAGACGGCATGGTGTTTGACGATGGCACCACGTCACGCCTGAGCGAAAACCACTTCATGATGACCACCACCACGGCCAAGGCCGCACCGGTGTTGCAGCAGCTTGAATACCTGCTCGATGTGGTCTGGCCTGAACTTGACGTACACGTTGTCTCGGTCACCGAGGAATGGTGCGGCATGGCCGTCGCCGGTCCGAAGAGCCGTGAACTGTTGTCGCGGGTCTGTGACATCGACATGTCCAACGAGAGCGTACCCTTCATGGGCGTACGGGAAGCCAATATCTGTGGCGTTCCGGGGCGTATCTACCGTATCAGCTTTTCGGGCGAACTGGCCTACGAAGTTGGCGTGCCGTCCGATTGGGGACGCCATGTGTGGGAAGGCCTGATGGAAGCGGGCGAGGACCTCAAGGTCGCGCCTTATGGTACAGAGGCCATGTCCATCCTGCGTATCGAGAAGGGCCATATTGTTGGTGCCGAGCTTAATGGCCGTACCACGGCGGGCGATCTCGGTTTCGGCGGCATGCTGTCGAGCAAGAAGGCCTTCATCGGTCAACGCTCGCTGAGCAAACCTGCGCTGAACGATCCCGAGCGTAAGCAGCTTGTCGGGCTCAAATCCGTTGATGGGCAAACCCGCATCCCGCGTGGCGCACAGATCGTTGCGGCACCGGCTGCACAGACACCGGTTCATATGCTCGGCGAGGTTACGTCCAATTGCTATAGCCCGAACATGAAGGAATTCATTGGTCTGGGTATTGTCAAAAACGGGCCTGAGCGTATTGGTGAACGGCTCTGGGCTGTTTCACCGCTGACCAAAGATTATGTCGAGGTCGAACTGTGCAGTCCGCACTTCGTTGATCCTGAAGGGGAGAGAGTCCGTGGCTGATATGATTGAACGCCGCTCGGCGCTGACCAATAGCTACACACCCGGCGTGCATGGCGCTGATGTCGCCGGTGGTCCCGGTGTCACACTGGCCGAACGCCGTCCGCTGAGCATTGTCCATATCGCGGGCAAGGCTGATAACGCGGCATTTGCCGCTGGTGTAAAAAAAGCCTGTGGCTGTGCATTACCGACCGAGCCGGGCAGCATTGCCACGGCTGGTGATCTGTCACTGATCTGGCTGGCGCCGACGCGCTGGCTGGCGGTTGCATCTGATCGTGGTGCCGGTGTGCTGGAAGTTGGACTGCGTGATGCCTGTGGCGATGCTGGTGCGATTATCGACGTCAGTCAGGGCCGCACCGTGATCCGTATTTCCGGCGCCCATGCCCGCACCGTGCTGATGAAGGGTGCGCCGCTGGATTTCCATGCAAAGGTCTTCACCCCGGGTCGTGCGGCACAAAGCGCGATCTCGCAATGTGGCGTGTTGCTCGCCTGTGTGGATGAGAACACGTTCGACATGTACGTGCTGCGCGGCTTTGGCCAGCACATGTGGGAATGGACTTGTGACGCCGCCGGTGAGTTCGGCTACGAAGTGAGTGAAACCGTATCGTCCTGATTGTTTTGGTCAATCGGGGCCATACGGGTTCTCCTGAAAAGCGGACAGTTTATCTGTCCGCTTTTTCTTTACGTGGCAGTCGGACTGATCGCGCACTATGATGCGTGCCGATATTCGCCAACATAAACCAGCACGGTAGAAAACGGATGATCTCTTTCGACGATCCCATGACTTTGTCACTGATGGCTGCGGTGCTGCTGCTGGCGGGGTTCGTCAAGGGTGTGGTCGGACTTGGCCTGCCACTGGTGGTGGTCGGGCTGATGACCATTTTCCTGCCGGTCAAGGACGTGCTTGGTGTGCTGATTCTGCCGCTGGTCGTGACCAACGTCTGGCAGGTCGTTGAGGTGCGCGGCAATCTGGAACCGCTCAAGCGGTTCTGGCCCATGCTGCTGACCATGATGATCGGCCTCGCTTTGGGTGCGCAATTGCTCGCCACACTGGAAACCCGATACCTTTATGGCATTGTTGGAACCATGGTGACGGTGTTTACCTCGCTTAGCTTCCTGCACCCGACCATGCGCCTTGATCCCAAATACAAGACCCCGGTCGGTATGGGCATCGGCGCGCTGGCCGGTGCGTGTGGCGGGGTGGCCGGTATCTGGGGGCCGCCGATCAGCATGTACCTGATTGCGCTCGATCTGAAAAAGGATGAATTTATCGGCACGGTTGGGCTGATCTGGTTTCTTGGCGCAATCCCGCTTGGAATTTTCTATACACTCAATGGCATTGTCGGGACGCACAACGTGCTCTATTCGCTGGCAGGCTGTGTGCCCGCCGTGGCCGGTCTATTGGTCGGCCAGCGTATCCGCCGCCGTATTCCACAGGAATCGTTTCGCCGGGTGCTCATGGGTACGCTGTTTATCATCGGACTGAACCTGATCCGCCGCGCGGTGTTCTAGGCATGGCTGAGGAGAATACCAATCCTGACTCTGCACGCGCGCGGCGACGTGGCGCGCGTGATGCCGTGGGCATGCCGGTGCTGGTGCTGTTTGCCTCGATGATGGGATTTGGTTCACTGGCGCGTGCCAGTGGTCTGGATGTCTGGCTGACCATTGCCACCACGGTCGGTATCTGGGGCCTGCCCGGTCAGATGATCATGGCCGAGATGTTGGCCGCCGGGGCACCGATTTTCGCTATTGCGGCGGGTGTGGCGGCAGCCAATGCGCGTTTCCTGCCCATGACGCTGGCTGTTACGCCGTATCTCAGCGGCTGGCGCACTACATGGCCGCGCCGTTTGTTGCTTGCGCAGTTCATCACCTTGACGCCGTGGGTAGCGGCGCTACAGAAATTTCCCACCATGCATCAGGAAGAACGCGTGCCCTATTACGCCGGGTTCTCTGCGGTATGTCTGGTTGGAGCGGTGATTGGTACGACGTTGGGTCATGTGCTGTCAGGCGTGTTGCCTGCGCCGCTGACCCTGAGCCTTGTATTCCTCAGCCCGGCGTTCTTCGCCATGATCTTTGCCGATGTGCGCCACCGCGCCGGGGTGATGTCGTTGCTGATCGGTGCGGCCATGGGGCCGCCCATGCATATGGCGTCGCCTGACTGGGGCATTCCAGTCACTGGTTTGCTGGCGGGCAGTCTGGCTTTTGGCATTGATCATGTGCTGCGCTCACGCGCGCAGGGCGGTGATATATGAGTTACACATGGCTCATCATGGTTGTCGCGGTGTCGGTGCTGTCGACCTACGTCTGGCGCGCTGCCGGCATGCTGATTGCCAGCCACCTGCACCCCGACAGTGCGTTGTCGCGCTGGTTTTCCTGTGTTGCCTACGCTGTGCTGGCAGGCCTGATCGCGCGCATGATCATCCTGCCCGAAGGCGCGCTGGCCCTTGCGCCATTACCCGACAAGCTGATTGCGCTGGGTTGCGGGTTCGCTGTATTTTTTATCACCCGGCGTAATGTGGTCAGCGGCACTGCGACGGCGTTTCTGGTGTTTATGGCGATTGCCTTGGCGCGGCACCATTTTTTCTTCTAACGCGAAAATAATTCAGGGTTATCACAGTTGACCGCCTGAATTGCATGGGCCTAGGCTCAGTCTTGTAAGCTGCCAATATTGGTGGCGAGGGAGAGCTATAATGAAATCTCATGTACGGGTTGCTGTGATCGGTGGCGGTGTCGTCGGGTGTAGTGTGCTTTATCACCTGACCAAGCTGGGCTGGACGGACGTGGTGCTGATCGAGCGCTCCGAACTGACATCGGGCTCGACGTGGCACGCGGCGGGTGGATTCCATACACTGAATTCCGATACCAACATGGCCTCTCTACAGGGATACACCATCAAGCTTTATAAAGAGCTGGAGGAAATCAGCGGACAGTCCTGTGGTCTGCATCATGTCGGCGGGATCGTTATTGCCAGTGATCGCGATCGCATGGATTACCTGCGCGCCGAGCGCGCCAAGCACCGCTATATGGGTCTCAATACGCAATTGGTCAATCCCGAGGAGATCAAGGAGCTCTGCCCGGTCGTCAATACCGATGGCATCGTTGGCGGGCTGTACGATCCGCTCGACGGTCATTTGGACCCATCGGGCACCACCCACGCATACGCCAAGGCGGCACGTATTCAGGGCGCGGAAATTTACCTGCGCAACCGGGTGCTTGAAATCAACCCGCGCGGCGAC
This sequence comes from uncultured Rhodospirillales bacterium, assembly GCA_965602485.1. Lineage (GTDB taxonomy): Bacteria > Pseudomonadota > Alphaproteobacteria > Rhodospirillales > Casp-alpha2 > JABJOR01. The sequence continues at coordinate 396,687 of CBFCYM010000002.1, forward strand.
GCCACATGGGACGTGGTCACCGAGCAGGGCACGATCCATGCCGAGCATGTGGTCAATGCAGGCGGCCTGTGGGCGCGTGAAGTCAACGAGATGGTTGGCATCTATATGCCATTGCACCCCATGGAGCATCAGTATCTGGTAACCGATGACATTGCCGAGGTCTATGAGCGTGAGGTCGAACTACCCCACATTGTTGACCCGTCGGGCGAGAGTTATTTCCGTCAGGAAGGTCGCGGTTTGGTGCTCGGTACTTACGAGCAGCGCTGCGACCCGTGGGCGGTCGATGGCACGCCGTGGGAATTCGGCCATGAACTGCTGGCTGATAATCTGGAGCGTATCTCGGAATCCCTCGAGATGGCCTATCACCGTTATCCGTGTCTGGCCGAGGCCGGGATCAAGACCGTCATCAACGGCCCGTTCACCTTTGCACCCGATGGCAACCCGCTGGTTGGTCCGGTGCCGGGATTGCCCGGGTACTGGAGCGCGTGTGCGGTTATGGCTGGTTTTAGTCAGGGTGGCGGCGTCGGTCTGACGCTGGCTGAATGGATGGTCGAGGGTGAGCCCTCACAAAATGTGTTCGCCATGGATGTGGCGCGGTTTGGTGATTACTGCACCAAGCCCTATACCCGCGCCACGGTGGTGCAGAACTATCAGAAGCGCTTTGCCATTTCCTATCCCAACGAGGAACTGCCCGCAGGGCGTCCGTTCAAGACCACCCCGGCGTATGGCATCTGGAAATCACAGAATGCGGTGTTCGGTCATATGTACGGGATGGAGGCGGTAAACTATTTCGCGCTCGAAGGCGAAGAAGCGTGTGAGACACCGAGTTTCCGGCGTTCCAATGCATTTGAAGCCGTGGGTCAGGAATGTCGCGCCGTGCGAGAGGGCGTCGGCATCAACGAGGTCCATAACTTTGGAAAATACGATGTTACGGGGCCCGGTGCCGAGAGTTGGCTGAACTATGTCATGGCCAACCGGGTGCCCGCGCAGGGCCGCATGGCGTTGACGCCTATGCTTAGTGAGCGTGGCATGCTGATCGGTGACTTTACCATGTCACGGCTTGGTCCAGAGCATATCCAGCTGACCGCATCCTACGGTTCGCAGGCCTATCATATGCGCTGGTTTGAGGAACACCTGCCGGAAAGTGGCGTGCACGTTAAAAATGTTTCTGACACACGCATCGGCTTTCAGATCGCCGGACCACAGGCGCGTGAACTGCTATCGCGGGTGACCCGCAGTGATGTTTCAAACGAAGCGTTCTCCTTTATGAGCGTACGCCATATGGAGGTCGGTCTGTTATCAGCCATTGTCTGCCGGGTTAGCTTTACCGGTGGTCTGGGCTATGAGATTTACGTCGAACCACAACACCAGATCGCATTGTACGAGGCGTTGAGTGCTGCGGGTGCTGTTCTGGGTCTGCGACCATTTGGCATGCGTGCCATGATGTCGCTGCGCCTGGAAAAGGGATTTGGCTCGTGGATGCGCGAATACAAGCCAGACTTTAATGCCTTTGAGACCGGTCTGGACCGCTTCATCAAGTTTCAAAAGGATGACTTTATCGGGCGGGCCGCAGCCGTCGAGCAGCGTGACAATCCGACAGTACGTAAACTGGTCACCATGGTGGTCGATGCTGCCGACGCCGACGTGGTGGCCGATGAACCGATCTGGAAGGGTGACGAGGTCGTCGGCTTTGTGACCTCGGGCGGGTACGCGCATTATAGCGAAAAATCCGTAGCCCTTGGGATGGTGCCTGCGGCGTTGGCTAATGATGGCGAAGCGTTTGAAATCGAAATCCTTGGCGAAAAACGCCGCGCAAACATCATAACCGAAGTGTTGTTTGATCCCGATGGCGCGCAGATGCGCGGTTAAGTTCTGTCATTATACGGTTAAAAAGAAAATGGGCGGTCCTTAATAAAAAGGACCGCCCATCTCGCCGGCAAAACCAGGACTGTTGGGGGGGTAGCGGTTAACATGTCCTGGCATGCCGTGCGAACTGGTGGCACCAGCATTCAAATTCGTAAAATAATTCACCACGTAATATTACGAGCACCGGCAAATGCGATGCTCTGGTCGCCAACGGCAAGAAATCCGGTCAACTCACCCTTGGGCAAATCATCTGGACGGTTCGCAGCGGTGAATGGTTCCAGGGTGCCGGAGCCGTTCATCACAGAAATACGCCATGGAGCGTCGATCCCCTTCAGGTTCAGCCCAGCTTCAACATCGCGCATGAACTGCTCGACAAAACGTGGCAAATCTGCGTGCTCATCTTCAAATGCCAAGAATATCGTTTCATCATCAGCTTCTTTATTACGTGGCCCGCGTAGCGTTGGTGCGGGAGGGGTATTTCCAGTGTGCATTTTCTTTGTTTCCTGATCGCCGCCAGACATCAGTTCCTTGGCTGTTATCATATTGGTAGAACGTGTTTCGACATCTCAATGTGTGAAAACTAGGGGGAGTCCCCCGTGACACTCAATGAATACCGCCGGGTAGTGCAAATATGCTCATTGCAATGATCTTGCACGAATCAATCTAAGGGAGTCCTTGGGTTTTCAGATGTGACGCCCATCACACTCGAGATATAAATTCATTAATATCAATGCATTGACAGCAATCATATGAAAATAAACAATAATATGCTTGTTTCTAGAGCTTTCATGCCTTGCTGCGCAGACTCGAACACGGCACTATCCACCATGAAGCATGATTGAGCAGAGGTGTGGAGAGCATCTATGGCAGGGCCAGATTTTACCCCTGATGTGCATTATGAGCCGTGGTGGTGGGAAACTGCCCCGCGCACGGACCAGAAAGAGACGGCATTACCGCAAACATGCGACGTGCTTATCGTGGGTGCGGGTTTCACCGGCGTTTCGGCGGCATTGAGTCTGGCGCGTGGTGGGCGCAACGTTTGTGTGCTTGAGGCCGCAGCCTTAGGCCACGGTGCGAGCACACGTAACGGCGGTATGATCGGCAGCGGCCATAAAGTGCCGTTCGAGGCATTGGCGGCACAATATGGTGAAGCGGTTGCCGTGGGCGTGATGCGCGAAGGGCTACACGCTCTGGACTACGCCACAGACCTGATTGAGCGCGAAGCCATTGCATGTGATTTTGTACGCAGTGGACGGTTTCGCGGTGCATGGCGCGCGGTTGATTATGAGGCCATTGCGCGTGAAATGGAGTTCATGCGCAAGCATGTCGATCTTGATGCGGACATGGTGCCGCGCAACGAGCAGCACCGTGAAATTGCCCACGATCATTATCACGGTGGGTGTGTTTATCACGCCCATGGAGGTTTGCAGCCAGCGCGCTTCTTTGATGGCATAGCCGCGCGTGCACGCGATGCCGGGGCGCAATTGATCGATCACGCGCCGGTTCAGACGATCACGCGTGAGCCATCTGGGTATTGTGTTCAAACACCGCGTGGTGTGATCCGTGCCAAGGACGTTGTTGTGGCGTCGAATGGTTATACGACAGGTGCGTGCGATGCCTTGCGCCGCCGCCTGATCCCCATTGCCAGCCATATGATCGCAACCGAGCCGTTGGGTGCCGAGCGGGTGCGTGCACTGATCCCCGGTGGCCGCATGATTGTCGAGACCCGTTCGCGGCATTGTTATTACCGGGCTTCGCCGGATGGTGAACGTATCCTGCTGGGCGCACGCGCGGCACTCAACCATATGCCGCCCCATAAGAGCGGCCTGGTGCTGCGTCGTTTGCTGGTTGGACTATTCCCCGAACTTGACGATATGGCCGTTAGCCATTCATGGCTGGGCACGCTTGGTTTTACCGAGGATCACCTGCCGCGTATCGGGCAGGACACGGATGGCGTATATTATGCGCTTGGCTATTCCGGCTCTGGCGTGGCGATGGCACCCTATTTGGGCTGGCGGGTTGCCAACAAGGTGCTGGGTACAAAGGACGGACAGACGGGCTTTGATCCATTGGATTTCCCAGCGGTTCGTTTCCACGGGTTTATTCCGCTGGCCTTGCCATTTATGAATCTGTGGTATCGTTGGAAAGATATCCGGGAAGGCGCATAAGCGCGCGCTACAGGGACCGTAAAGCATGAGTGAGACATTCAAGGCAGCCTGCGTGCAGAACTGTGCGGGCGAAGACATGACGCAAACGCTGGAGCGCGCGGCACAACTGACGCGTAAAGCACGCGATATGGGCGCAGACCTGATTGCCGTGCCGGAATTTTTCGCCTGCCTGAATGTTGGCGATAATGGCCTTCAAACCGGTGCGGTGCCACAGGAACGCCATCCCGCACTGCCCATGTTTTGTGACCTTGCACGCGAGACCGGGGCGTGGATTTTAATCGGTTCCATTGGTGTTGATGATGGTGGCGAGCGCTTGCGCAATCGCTCGCTCATGATCGATCCAGCGGGCGAGATACGTGCGCACTATGACAAGATCCACATGTTCGACGTGGAACTTGGAAACGGCGAAAGCTACAAGGAATCCGATGTATTCGAGCCCGGTACCGAAGCCGTTCTCGCGCCCACACCATGGGGGCCGCTGGGCATGTCGGTGTGTTATGACCTGCGCTTTCCCTATTTGTACCGCACGTTGGCACAGGCCGGTGCGCGTTTCCTCGCCGTGCCAGCTGCTTTCATGCGCACCACAGGGCAGGCCCACTGGCACGTGTTGTTACGCGCCCGCGCGATTGAGACAGGCTGCTACGTTATCGCACCATGTCAGAGCGGTTCGCATGGCCGGGCGCGGACCTATGGTCACTCATTGATTGTTGATCCATGGGGTAACGTGCTGGCCGATGGTGACGGTGAGAATGAGGATGTGGTCATTGCTGAAATTGACCCGGCAAAGGTTGATGAAGCGCGTAGCAAAGTCCCTGCACTGCAGCATGATCGGGCCTATACAGATCCCGAGGGCGCTGCGCTTAGCCTCACGGCCGGGGAATAATTCGCACCACGTTATGATGTGTATTGACGGATTGCCATTTGCGGTAGAAAATTAACTAAGTAATTGAATTATAATAATTATTTTAATTCTAAACTTAGGGCTATCCGGTGATGATTCCTGCCTCTGGCATGGTGCCACCTCTATCACCTGTTCTGCTTTTCGGGCTGCTTGCGCGCCCTTTGCCACTTGCGCCCCTGCAACCGGTCCTGGCGCATGCCATGGCGCGGGTCATTCGGCGACATCCCGATGTTTTTGAGCGACTTCGAGACATGGGCAGCCCGACATTCCTCATTGACCCCATTGATCTGCCGTTCTGTTTTGTGCTTGTCGCCGACGTAACCGCACCAACGCTAAGGGCAGTGCGCGATCGTGAACAGGCTGGCGATGTGAGCGCCACCATTCGGGGGCCATTGCGCATTTTGATCGCCATGCTGGAGGGCAAGCTTGATGGTGATGCCGAGTTCTTCTCACGCGCGATGACGGTTGAAGGCGATACCAGCGCCGTGGTTGCGTTGCGCAATGCGGTTGATGGCAGTGAAATCGACCTGCTTGATGAAATCCTTGACCATCTGGGGCCGTTGGCCGGTCTGTCGGCCCGTGCGGGCCACATTGCAAACCGGATATACATGCGCCTTGAAAATGATCTGGAATGTGTGCGCCGCGCTGCCAACGGACCGCTTGAGCGCCGTAACGATATTCAAGCTGCGAAAATTGGCCGACTGGAAGAACGCCTAGAAAAACTTTCACGCGAACGCCGTCGGGAGCGCGCTTCATGATGCAAAAGAAACTTGAACTGGTCTGTCCTGCGGGCACCCCGGCGTCTCTGCATGCTGCCGTTGATGCGGGGGCGGACGTGGTCTATCTGGGGTTTCGTGACTCAACCAACGCACGGAATTTCCCCGGCCTTAATTTCAGCCGAGAGGAACTGGCCCAGGGCATCGAATACGCCCATGCACGTGGCGCAGAGGTCTATGTCGCAATTAACACCTATCCCGAGGCAGGCAATCTCACGCCATGGCATACGGCGGTGGACGATGCCGCGCGGATCGGCGCAGACGCGGTGATCCTTGCCGATATTGGGTTGCTTGATTACGCCGCGCACAAACACCCGGATTTGAGGTTGCATCTCTCGGTGCAGGCTTCGGCATCAAATCCCGAGGCGATAAACTTCTATACCGAGACCTTTGGTGTGCGGCGTGTCGTGCTGCCCCGTGTTCTCAGTATTGCAGAGATTCGGGCACTGAATAGCCAGATTTATGTTGAGACCGAAGTTTTCGTGTTCGGCGGATTATGCGTCATGGCCGAGGGCCGGTGCGCATTGTCTTCGTATGTAACCGGGGAGTCACCAAATATGAACGGTGTGTGCTCGCCCGCCAGCCATGTGCATTACGAGGATGAAGGCGACCGGCTTGTTTCACGTCTGGGTTGCTTCACCATCAATGCCTTTTCTCCCGATGAAAAAGCCGGATACCCGACCCTGTGCAAGGGCCGCTTTAACGCAGGGGATAAAACGTCATATCTGTTCGAAGAGCCGACCAGCCTGAATGCAGCGGAATTTCTGCCTGAACTTGCAGCCGCGGGCGTGACCGCACTGAAAATTGAGGGCCGCCAGCGTGGTCGTGCATATACCGCACAGGTGGTGTCGTCATTCCGCCGCGCGGTAGATGCATGCTCGGCGGGTGAGGCAATACCTGATCTTGGCCTCTCGGGTATTACCGAGGGGCAGAGCAAGACGTCGGGTGCATATGACAAAACATGGCGTTGATACTGTATAGGACGTGACATCATGAAGCATGCCGGATTGGCGCTGGGGCCTAATCTGTTCAATTGGTCGGTCGAGACCTGGCGGGATTTCTATTTTCGGATTGCCGATGAGGCACCGGTTGATACCGTCTATCTGGGCGAGACGGTGTGTTCCAAACGCGAACCGTTCTTTGCGCCATATATTCCCGATGTTGTGGAGCGTCTGCAAGGTGCGGGCAAACAGGTTATTGTCTCCACGCTGTCGCTCATCATGTCGTCGCGCGAATTAAAGACATTGCGTGAAACCGCAGCTCAGGATGACCTGATGGTTGAGGCCAACGATGTTTCGGCGCTTTCATTGCTCAAAGGTCGACCGCATGTGATCGGACCGCTTGTCAATGTTTACAATGAAGGAACACTGGCATTCGTTCGTGATAACGGTGCGGTCCGGGTCGCACTCCCCGTTGAGCTATCAATTGACGTGATTACGGCGCTGGCCTGTTCGCTGGACACAACAGGGCCAGAGCTTGAAGTCTTTGCCTATGGTCGTTTGCCATTGGCTATTTCGGCGCGGTGCTATCACGCACGGGCGCACGATTTGAGCAAGGATGGCTGCCAGTATGTCTGTGCACAGGATGCCGACGGGCTTGACGTTGATACTCTGGACGGGGATCCGTTTCTGGCGGTCAACGGCGTACAAACGCTTTCCTATACGTGCTGCAATCTGATTCATGCCCTGACCCCATTGCAATCAGCGGGCGTTCGGCATTTCAGGATATCGCCACATAGCTGGGACATGGTGGCCGTAGCGCGCTGCTTCCGCGATGTTCTCGATGGTCGCATGGATAGCGCAGAGGGCGCGGCAGTTCTCGACGAATTGAGCAACGGCATGCCGATATCGGATGGATATCTGTATGGTCGTGAAGGTGTCTCGTATTCAGGCGATGAGGTTCGTTTATGATGCCAGTGCCGCGACGCCGCCGAACACGGCGATGATGCCCGCCCATTGCGGCAAACTGATAAGCTCTTTCAGGAAAAATCGCGCCAGCAATACGGTGATGGCACCGAAGGCCGAAGCTGTAACGGCGGCAATTTCGCTATTGGGCATGTAGGCTGCGGTGAATATGAAGACATATCCCGATGAATCCAGAACGCCCTGAGCGCCGAGTAGGGGCCAGGTGCGGCGCGGCAGATTAATTGTGTAACCACTGTGCCAGGCGAACAGGCCCAACAGGCTAACGAGACCAATCAATCGCCCGATCCATGTTGTTTCAAGATCACCAAAGATCGGCGCTGCCATTTGGCCGACCAGAATGGCAACGGCGAAGCATATGGCTGAACCCGCAGCAATCAGTACCGTTGCACGATTATAGGCCGGATCATGATGCTGTTCTTCATTGCTGGTCGGTGCGTAGCGCGCCACGGTGATCACGCCGCAAAGCACAACCGCCATAGCCATCCATTGTGTCGGGCTGGGGCGAGAGCCCAGCGCAAAGGCCAGCAGGACGGTCAACGCTGGATAGCTGCCGACAATGGGCGAAGCCACGCTGATGGGGCCACGCGTAATAGCCTGATAGAGCAGCAGGGTGGCGATCATGATACCGATGCCAGAGACCACCAGCATCCATGCTGCCGACCAGTCCCACAGGAACGGCATGTCGCTGATCACGACGTAAATGCTGAGCAAAGTGGCGCCACAAATGAGCATGCCGAGCAGGGTATTGGCGTGGCCGATGGCGCGACCATTAAAGCGCGCGATATAGTCGGAACTACCCCATACAAGCGCGGTTAGCGTGCCCCAAAGTGCTGCATTCATGGATACGGTTTCTTTCTTAATAAGCGCTTGTAAAATCGTTATAATCACTTATTCCAAAGGCAGCAAACCGGGTTTTGCCACAGCATTAGAGGCGGAGATTTCTTATGTCGGAAACGACCACGCAGGCCAACGCGGATCAGGCAACATTGAGCGAGGATGAACGCAAAATTCGCGATCATTTTCTCGGTTGGCAATGCCGCCTGCGCCAACATTCCATCCGCCATATGCATGGCCAGCCAAGTGCGGGTCTGCAACCTCATATCTTGATCGGCGATACAGATCAGGGCTTTGAAAATGTGACTGTTTTACTGGTGCGTCGTGATTCAGCTCAGATTACGGCTGAGTGGCGTCACATGGTGAAGCGCACAAGCGATCCCAAGCTGCGCTACGATTCAGCCCTGAAGCAGCTTGCCGAGATGTATTACCAGCACCCCAAGGAGTTCATGGATGCACCGACAGCGTTATTCGCGCCGGGTTCCAATGCGGCGGCTCGATTGGAGGAAGTCGGGCGCGCAACGTTGGCATTTAATGAAAAGAGCCAGCGTTACATGATCCCCTGCGCCGTGCGCCGTCTGAGCGAAGATGACCCTGTCTGGCAGGCGACCTATTGGCATAATCATCTGTTCAATCCGGTTATTCCTGGTGATTCGCCGATCGTGCAGTTTGTACCGGATTGGCTGAACGCCAAGGCTGAACCGCCGGTCTACTGAAATCGCTATGAATTTAAGCCAGGTACCCTTCTAGCCAACCTTTGGTGCGCGCAGGGGGTAACGGGTCTTTTTTGGCGCGGCAATACCTTGTGGCTTCGTTGCTGGCCGCACCTCTTTGAGAAAATCATCAGGCTCCGTGCGGGCCAGCCGGTTTGCGTAGTTGGTGATGGTGCAATGGGCAATCTCACCGATGATATCGAGCAGGTTCTCAGCACTCAGGCCAGCTTTGATAAAGCCGTTGTAAGCGGCGTCTGATAGACCGCCCTTGGTTTCAACCAGCGCTTTTAATGCCTTGAGAACAAGTTTACGGCGATCGTCCTGCGGTTCACGGTCTGTAAGGATGGCCGCAATATCGTGCTCGGGCAGGCCGGTTTCACGCGCCAGCAGGGTATGGGCTGGCACGCAGTAGTGACAGCCATTGGCATGTGCCAGATAGAGGTCGATCACTTCGCGGTCATCATCGCTAAGGCTGGAGTGTGGCATCTGTTGGGACATGCCGAGGAATACCTTGAGCAAACCCGGTGCGTTGGCGATGGTCTTGCCAACGGCCCACGGGCGGCCCCATGACGTAAACAGCTGTGATAAATCCCGGGCGTGGTCACCCGTGGCGTCTTCTGGCTCAAGTGGTGGAATGCGGGCCATTGCGATGTTCCCTTTGGATCATGTTGTTTCACCATACCACGCCATAGCGCAGCGCGTAGCATCACAACCGCGTCATGCGATATGTCATGTGGGTTGTATGCTGCATTGCAAAAAACTCATGGGTGGCATGCGATCATGGCGTTAGTCGGTTTTGAAGAGCTGGTCTACATAGGCCTCAACGAGAAAACACAAACCTCAACAAGTTTTAATTTTCAAGGATGAACGCTATGTACATTTCAGGCTCACAGACCGAAGTGGTAAACAAAGTTCTTGGTTCCTTCATCGCAGCAGTTGCACTGCTGACCCTGGTTCTGGAACTTGCCAGCTAATATATGCCGTCATCGGCAGACTGAATTTAAGGCGGTGTTTCGCAGGAAGCGCCGCCTTTTATTTTGCCTGATTCAGGTCTATTGTCCGCGCTGAATTTCAGAGTGTGGGGTTTAAGGCAGTTGCCTTGCATATCGGGATAAAGCTCAATCGGTAACACTAGTTTATGCTGAAACACTTCATGATCCCTGACGCGGCCCGGTTCGATGACGATCTCGTCGATAATGGGCACCAAAGCATGCTGAATGCCTTGAACCGGTGTGTTGACGCTCTGGATGGCAAAATTGTCATTGGATTTGAACACCTGTTTGCTGATATCAAGACAGCCATGTTGGCTCACTTCGTTGAAGAAGAAACCTTTATGCAATCCATCGATTATCCCGAGCTGCACCGACACAGTGCCAGTCATCGTTCTATCGTAGAAAAATTCGATGCGTTGATAGAAGGCTGTGTTCATAAGGGGTTCGCCGATACGCACGATCTGGTTGCGCTCTTCCAAATGGCGGTGCATGACTGGTTGCGTGAGGATCTGGCGCTGAAAACCTACGCCCTTAAGATCAAAGGCACCTTCTAGTCACCTCACACAGTCTTATGTCTTGCGTTGTCGTGGACGGGCCGTCTGGTTACAATCAATCAGAAACACATCAGAAATGCCTGTGCGATCATTGCGCGTGGGCCATGCAGGAGGGATGAACAATGGCGGAAGTACGTGCCGAGCGCCGTGAGACCCCGTCGGGTACCATCGGATGGTTAATTCTGGATCGGCCTGACAAGCTGAATGCCCTGAGCGCAGACATGATTGACCAGCTAGAGGTCGCTGCGCGCGATCTGGGACGTGATGACAGTCTGCGGTGTGTTGTTGTTACGGGGGCCACGGACAAGGTGTTTTCTGCCGGTTCTGATCTCAAGCAGTTAAGCGAACTGACATCGGGCTCTGCTGGCGGGTTCCTGCGGGCCACCCATGCAGCGTTGGCCGCTGTGCGCGCCATTCCGGTGCCTGTTATCGCACGCATTCAGGGACCATGTATGGGCGTCGGCATGGAACTGGCCGCAATGTGTGATTTTCGGCTGGCCTCTGCCTCATCTGTATTTGCCATGCCAAAGGTCAAGATTGGTATTCCCTCGGTAATCGAAGCCGCCATGGTGGCGCGTATCCTTGGCCCCGGACGCTCGTCGTGGCTGATGCTCTCGGGTGACAATATCGATGCGCGCAGAGCCTATGAATGGGGCTTCCTTGAAGAGGTTGCCGAAGATAGCAAGGCGCTCGACGGTGCGGTTGATAGCGTGATCAGCGGCATTCTGGATGCCGGTCATTTGGCCGTGTGTTCACAAAAGCGTCTGTTGCGCTCGTGGGAAGAAAAACTGCTTTCGGAATGCGTCGAGGAAAGCATCCGGCCCTTTGCGGCGGCGCATGCGACCAACGAGCCGGGCGCGCTTTCGGCGCGGGTTATCGAGCGTCTGGGCAAGACCGGCTGATCCCAGCCAAATCCCTCCAGCATTTCGGCAAAAAAAAGCCCCGGTCGTTTGCACGGCCGGGGCTAAGTTTATTGGCTGTCATAGATTGTCGATTAGAACTTTCTGTAAGCCTGACGCAGCTGAACCAGCGGGTGGTTCGGCGACATCTGGAACTTCAGCAGCATTTCACGTGCGACCATGTCGCGGTCCTGCTGATTGTCCGGTAATTTGACGTCTTCGGGAATTGAAACCCAGCCGTTGATGTTGCGATCAAACACCGCAGGACGGCCTTCTTCGTATCCCATGTGAATGTCTTCAAGCCAGTTGAGGTCATCCCATCCCATGGTTTCCATGTAACGGGTGAGATATGGCGTGATGTTGTTGTAATCGGGAACCAAATTCACATCATAGCGATAGCCGATGTGCTGACCGATTTCCTTTTCACGCTCAGATGCCAATCCCTCTTCATCGTCGATGAACTGATTGACGTCTGTGATCTCAGAACCTTTGTATGATGTTCCAGCCATCTATCTGTCCTCCTTAGAGATGGTGATAGTCGGGGACACCGACTGTGTGCTCGGTACCGGCAAGCGGCACACCGGCCATGGCAGACGATTCCATGGTCAGGGCTGCAAGATCTTCCGGCTCCAGGCTGTGCACGTTGGTTTTACCGCAGGCACGAGCCATCATCTGAGCTTCAATGGTGAGCGTGTGCAGGAAGTTATAAACCCGCTCTGCTGCTGCATCCGGATCGAGACGTTTGCGAAGTTCCGGATCCTGCGTGGCCACGCCAACCGGGCAACGGCCCGTGTGGCAGTGATAGCAGTAACCGGGCTCGGCACCGACTTCGTTGGGATAATCAGCACCCGGAATCTGCTTGTTGCAGTTCAGCGCCATCATGGCTGAGTGGCCGATTGCAATAGCATCTGCGCCAAGGGCCATAGCCTTTGCCACGTCACCACCGTTACGGATACCACCAGCATAAACCAGGCTGATTTCACCACGCTTGCCAAGATCATCAATGGCTTTACGTGCCTGGCGGATCGCCGCCATGCCCGGAACGCCGGTTTCTTCCGTGGCAAGGTGCGGACCTGCACCCGTGGAGCCTTCCATACCATCGATGTAGATGGAGTCAGGATCGGTCTTCACAGCCATGCGAACGTCGTCGTAGACGCGCGCGGCACCCAGCTTGAGCTGGATCGGAATTTCACCGTTGGTGGCTTCGCGGATTTCATTGATCTTCAGTGCCAGATCATCGGGTCCCAGCCAATCAGGGTGACGGGCGGGGGAACGCTGATCGATACCAGCAGGCAGTGAGCGCATTTCGGCGACCTGATCGGTCACTTTCTGGCCCATAAGGTGACCACCGAGGCCAACTTTACAGCCCTGACCAATGAAGAATTCGCAAGCATCGGCCAACTGAAGGTGGTGTGGGTTAAAGCCATAGCGCGACTGAATGCACTGGTAGAACCACTTGGACGAATAACGACGTTCGTCCGGGATCATACCGCCTTCACCCGAGCACGTTGCCGTGCCGGCCATGGTTGCGCCGCGTGCCAGAGCGGTCTTGGCTTCAAACGACAGTGCGCCAAAGCTCATGCCGGTGATGTAGATCGGAATGTCCAGTTCAAGCGGACGCTTGGCGCGGGGGCCAATAATCGTCTTGGTCAGACATTTCTCGCGGTAACCTTCAATCACGAAGCGGGTCAGTGTACCGGGCATGAATGTCAGATCATCCCAATGCGGGATTTTCTTGAACAGTGACATGCCACGCATACGGTAGCGACCGAGTTCAGACTTGATGTGAATGTCATCAATGACTGCCGGTGGAAAGACGAAGCTGTTGCCAAGGCGCGTTACATCGCGACCGAGGTCTTTTGTCGTGTTATCAGACATGCTGATTTTCCTCTTGTCCTAATGTTACGCCCTAGAGCACGATTTTCTTTTCGTGCGGTTCAAGGTTGTCGTAGTTCCAGAGCTGACGGCCAGCGACGATTTTCGTGAAGTGATCGACACCTTTTTCCGGCAGCATGTCGTACATGCCCAGTTTGCGGGTCAGCCATGCTTTATCCATGTCGGTCAGTTCGCCGGGGACAGCGTCCACGCCGAGAGACTGAATTTCACCACCAACAAAAATGGTGCCGTCGTACATGGAATCGCCAAGGTTCTTTCCTGCATTACCGCAGAAGACCATGCGGCCACGCTGCATCATGAAGCCGGTCAATGCGCCAGTGTCGCCACCAACAAGAATGGTGCCGCCTTTCTGATCGATACCGGTACGTGAGCCAACGCTGCCTTTGCAGACCAGATCACCGCCGCGAATGGCCGCTCCGAACGTGGAGCCGGCATTCTTTTCGACGACAACCGTGCCCGCCATCATGTTTTCAGCACATGACCAGCCGACACGACCGTTGATCCGAATGTTGGGGCCATCAATCAGGCCGCAACCGAAGTAACCAAGGCTGCCTTCGAAGGTGATATTCAGCTTGTTGAGAATACCAACACCGATGGAGTGCCGTGAGCCGGGGTTCTTGATCACAATCGATCCATAACCTTCGGCCATCAGTTCGCGGATTTTGATATTGGCCTCGGTGGGTTCCATATCCTGCATGTCGATTTCAGTACGCTTGTTGAAATCAACATCATGGGCCCATGGGTACGTGCAGTTCTCCGAGTCATCGGGACTGAAGAACGTTTGCATTTTGCGTCCGCTGAGCTGCTCGTTGTGCAGCCCCATATCATGGGAACGACCTTCTACGCCTGCCATACCCGTACCTCCTCATCATATGGATCGTATGTATCGATCTCATGTGGAATCATTGCGCGGATTGCACCTTCTTCGGATGCCAGAACGACGAGATCGTCGCTTTCAAACAAAACCATGGGCTTTGCAGCCATGGTGTCTTTGGCCATGCCGAGGCAATCTTTCGTTGCAACAACGTAAGTGAACACGCCGTCGATCTCTTCGATGGACTGGCGCAGTGAATCTTCCAGTGTGTAACCGTCGTTCAGCTTGTCGGCGGTGTACACGGCCAGCAGCTCGGAATCACAGTTGGACAGGAAACGATGTCCCTTGAATTCCATTTGACGGCGCATGATCCAGTAGTTGGTGATCTGACCGTTATGAACAACAGAGATATCGTTGTAGGGATATGCCCAGTATGGGTGAGCGGAACGAATATCAACATCGGATTCCGTCGCCATACGAGTGTGGCCGATAGCGTGCGTGCCCTGAAAGCCTTTCAGGCCGTACTGATCGGAGACCACGGCGGCGTCGCCAAGATCCTTGATCAGCTCAAGGCCACGGCCCATGGAGAGAATTTCCGCACCATCGAGTTCCTCGATGTAGCGGGTCATCTTTTCCAGCGCAGTGTCATCACCGTCAAATTTAAATGTGTAACGGTATGCATACTCTGTCGAATCGACTTCCGCAGAAATCTTCGCGTTATGCTCTGCCATGCGCGCGTTAACAGCGGCACGACGTTCCGCAATGGTGGCGTGGATGTTTGAGCCCTTGCTCAAATCTTCCTGCTCGGCCACTTTGAAACGCATAACGAATTCGTTGTCGGCCCCCGATGGCTTGCCGTAAACGGCGAACCCGGTGGAGTCTGGACCACGGTGCTTCAACGACTGAAGCATCGAGGTCATTTCCGATCCAATATCCGAGGTTTTCCCCCGGTGGATCAGTCCGGCAATACCACACATGCCTGGCTCTCCCTATCAACTGTATTAAGTGTTTTAGAATATCCGGGGACGGGGTTAACCGCCCCCGGGGTGGTTCTTTTCGGGATGCCTTAAGGCAGGCAATCCCAGTACGTATTGAGGTCCCAATCGGTCACAGTCGCCATGAAGGTTTCCCATTCATCACGCTTGTAGTGTTCAAAGACCCTGTACATATCGCCCGGCAACGCCGATTTGATGACCTCATCATCAGCCAGCCGTTCCAGTGCTTCGCCAAGGGACATAGGCAGTTTTGTGACCTGCTTGCCCTCTTCAATGGCCTGATAGATGTTGCGTTCTTCCGCTTCACCCGGATCGAGGTTCTTGCTGATGCCATCATCAAAGGCTTTCAGCAGTGCTGCGCCCATCAGGTATGGGTTCACCATGGAATCCACAGAGCGATATTCGAAACGCCCCGGTGCGGAAATACGAAGTGCGCAGGTACGGTTCTGATAACCCCAGTCAGCAAAGACCGGCGCCCAGAAACCCGTATCCCAAAGACGGCGATAGGAGTTCACGGTGGATGAACCCAGCGCGGTCAGTGCGCCGAGATGCTTCATGGCACCACCAATGGACTTCAGGCCAACCGGACCGGGCTTGCGCTTGTCGATCTTGGGATCTGGCATGAAGTGGTTCTTGCCGCCCTGACGGTATTGATAACAACCGTCCAGACCTGGCTTGCTCTTGGTGTGCGGTGTGTTGACGGTAACATCCTTGCCGCCAGTCCACAGCGAGACGTTATGATGGCAGCCTGAAGCCGAAACGCCCATGAATGGTTTCGACATGAAGCAGGCGATCATGCCCATTTCACGCGCGACCTGTGCGCAAATCTGACGATATGTGGTCAGGCGATCTGCGTTGCGCAGCACGTCATCGTACATCCAGTTCAATTCAAGCTGACCGGGTGCATCTTCGTGATCGCCCTGAATCATGTCGAGGCCCATGGCCTGCGAGTATTCAATAACTTTCATGAAGGCAGGACGCAGGCTTTCGAACTGATCAATGTGATAGCAGTTTGGCTTGGAGAAACCGCCGTCGGGCAGTCCGTCTTCGCCCTTTTTCAGCCACATCATTTCTGGCTCTGTACCACAGCGCATTTCCATGCCGTGCTTGTCTTTGAAGTCCTTGGCGATCCGGCGCAGATTGCCGCGGCAATCTGACGTCAGTGCGCCACCAGGATTTTCATTTTCTTCACGGTTGCGGAACAGGGTGCAGAAGACGCGCGCGACGCGCTTGTCCCAAGGCAGTTGAACAAATGTTTCAGGATCAGGAATACCGACCAGCTCGGAAGCTTCGGGGCCATAACCGATGTAATCGCCGTGACGATCTGTGAACAGGTTTGCGGTCGAGCCATAAACCAGCTGGAAACCTTTTTTGGAGACAGCTTCCCAGTGATCAGCAGGAATACCTTTGCCGACGATGCGGCCAGTGACAGAGACGAACTGGAAATAGACATAGGAAATGCCCAGTTCATCAATCTTTTTACGGACGTCCTTGACCATCTTGTCGCGGCCAGGTGCGCTTACATGTGCTTCAAGGTCTGTGGTCTTCGCACGAGAAGGGCTTTTCGTGGCCTTCTTCGCAGGTGCTTTTTTCTTCGCAGCAGCTTTTGCCATAACGTGATCTCCCAATCGGATCGGCCAATTTTTTCTTGGAATCGGCCCAATTAATCGACAACCAATATTGCGCCATTTTGGCGGAATCTTATATTTTTCAGTGATTAGGGCGAAAACTCATATAAACTCTAGCCTTATGCTCCCAACCTCCAAGGATATTACAGACCACACTTTCTCTCTATTGCAAACTATTTTTTTTAGTGGTATAAAATTGGTTCAGAAAGATGATGGGTAAAATGAACCAAAATCCGGACAAAATTATTGCCAATATAGCGGGCGGCACATCGGGTAGTTCCGCCAACATTGCGGTGGAACTGCGTCAGGCTATTCTGATGGGTGACTACGCCTTTGGTGAGAAGCTGCCGCCTGAGCGCGCTATGGCGCAAAGTTTCGGTGCATCACGCAATACCGTGCGGGAAGCCTTGCGTCAGCTTGAAGAAAACAATCTGGTTAGCCGCCGCATCGGCAGTGGCACCTATGTGACCTATCGTAGTGAAACGGATCGCGACGATGCCGCCGATGCGACCAGCCCGCTGGAATTGATCGAAGTGCGCTTTTCTGTTGAGCCGCATATGACCCGGTTGGCCGTACAGAATGCCGGATTGCGCGATCTTGATCGTCTTGAAGAAGCGCTGCGACGGCTTGAAAGTATAACCGATGACGCGCGGCGGTTTTCACGTGCTGATGAGGCCTTTCATCTGTGCCTCGCAGAATGTACCCGCAATCCGCTGATGGTCTGGTTGTATCGTCAGATCAATGAGGTTCGCGGCAACACCTTGTGGTTTGCTGCGCGCGAGAAGATTCTCACGCCCGAGCGCATTGCCGAATATAACCGTGAGCATCGCCGCCTGTACGAAATCATACGCGCGCGCGATATGGATCTCGCCGTTAAACTGATTAACGACCACCTGGAAGAGGCCCGCTCTGATCTGGTGGGCGCTGGCGAGGGCTCCTGAACACAGTGCCTTGCATGCATGTTAGCTTCCTCTCGTTTGACGTGCGCCATACAGTTGCCCATACCTATTGTCATATATATAAGTGCATAAGTGATATGATGCCGTGGCCCGAATCGGGAATGGCGATGGCAATGATCGGAGCGTGATCGCATGGCAAGTGAAGGTTCAGGGTCGCACGGCGGCACGCATACAGATTTACAGGACGCCCACGATCTGGCCGGGGAGCGCGACAACAGGCTCGAAGCCGCCATTGGCGGTGAAGTTCGGGCGTTTCGTCGCCAGCAGAACATGACCGTGGCTGAACTTGCCAAGGGTGCGAGTGTTTCCACCGGCATGCTGTCGAAAATTGAAAACGGTATTACCTCACCATCGCTCAGCACCTTGCAGGCCCTGTCCAATGCATTGCAGGTCCCTGTCACAGCGTTCTTTCGCCGTTTTGAAGAAGAGCGTGAGGCAACGTACGTTAAAGCGGGCGAGGGGCTCAAGATCGAGCGCCGTGGTACGCGCGCCGGGCATCAGTATGAATTGCTCGGTCATAGTGCAGGCAAACATTTGGCTATGGAGCCATATTTGATCACGCTGACGGAAAAATCTGATGTGTTTCCACTGTTCCAACACGGTGGCATCGAGGTCATCTATATGCTTGAGGGCGAGGTCGCCTATCGTCATGGCGATCAGGTTTATCCATTGAAGCCGGGCGATTCGCTGTATTTTGATGCCGATGTACCGCATGGCCCCGAAGAATTAACGACCTTGCCTATTAAATTTCTGTCCGTGATATCCTATATGCGTCAGGGTGAAACCTGACCGTACAATAGATGCGCTGCCAGCCGGTATCGGCATAAAAATGCGCGGCTTCGATTTTCATGTCAGTTAATTTCTTTTACTGAGGTTGATTTTCGAAAACCACTTCTGTACATTTCATTTTCAGGTTTATAACGCCGCCTTTAACGTGAGAGGTGACTCATATGTGTGGTATCGCAGGTATCCTATTTAAAGGGGACCACCGCAATCTGACGGCCGGTCAGGCATTGATTAATATGCTCGACGGTTGCCAGCATCGTGGCCCCGACTCCACAGGCTTCGCACTCTATCGTGAACCGCAGGTCGGAGAGCTTCGTATGCGCTTCTTCGTCGGTCACGGCGCGGAGGCTCAGGAAACAGTTGAAAAGATCAAGGCCAAGCTGACCGAATGGGAAGCTGAGGTCATTGACGAAGACGTCGTCGGCCCGACGCACACCTTTTTGGTGCGTTTCGATGGCGACGTTCAGCAGTTGTCCTATGCTATGGAGCACGCTGCCAAGCTGGTTTCCATTGGCGAGAGCCTCGATATCATCAAGGATATCGGCAGTGCGCATGACGTGGATGACATTTATGACGTGAATGCTTTTAACGGCACGCACGGTATCGGTCATGTCCGCCTCGCCACTGAGTCCGATGTGAAGCCCGAAGCCGCTCATCCGTTCTGGGCCACCGGTTTTGCTGATGTGGCGATCGTGCACAACGGTCAGATCACCAACTACTGGAAAATGCGCCGTCGTCTCGAAAAGCGCGGTTTCGAATTTCACACCGATAATGACAGTGAACTGGTCGCGGTTTATCTCGCTGAAAAGCTGAAGCTCGGCCACACGCTGAAAGAAGCACTTGCAGAGTCAATTATCGATCTGGATGGCACGTTTTCGTTCCTGGTTTCGACCAAGGATGAAATCGGTTACGCCAAGGACCGTCTGGCTGCAAAGCCAATGGTCAAGTTTGAGGACGACGACATTATCGCCATCGCATCGGAGGAAGTTTCGCTGAACAAGCTGTTCCCCGGCATGGCACTTAACACGATGGAACCACCTCCAGGGACGTTCGACACATGGCACAAGTAGATCTTGGATCGATTTCCGTCACCGAAGCTAACAAGCTGATCCGTCAGTATGGCGAAGCCGGTGAAAACGTTGAAATTCTGAACCCCGATGCGCGTCACCATATCGGTGTCGGGCTGACCCATCCTATCACCGCGCACATCCGTGGCTCTGCCGGGTATTTTTGTGGTGGTTTGACGGATGGTCCGAATTTCGTTGTCGACAACAACGTTGGCTGGGGCGTGGCAGATAACATGCTCAGCGGCTCGATGGTTGTGCACGGCAATGCCGGTGCCATCGCGGGTGTTGCCATGCGCGGCGCAGAGGTTGTCGTGCATGGCAATGTCGGTTCACGTGCAGGCCAGGTGATGAAGGAAGGCACGCTGCTGTGTCGTGGCAATGCCAACTTCATGGCTGGCTATATGATGTACGGTGGGCGGATTATTATTCTCGGTGATTCCGGCGACAAGGTCGGCGAAGATCTGACCGGTGGCGCAATCTATGTAGCTGGCAAAATTCAGGCACTGGGTTCGGACGCCGAGGTCATAGATCTGCCGAGCGAAGAAGTCGACTCCATCATGGAGTTTCTCGACCGCTACGAAATTCCCTTTAAGGGCACGTTCCAGAAAATCCAGAACGCGGGCAAAACTCTGCGCTACAAGACCCTTGAGCCACGTGTGCGTAATATCCCGTTCTACACGTTCTCTGGTGAGTCTGATTACTGGAACCAGAAGGTTCAGGAAGACATTCACGTCAAGGCACAGATCGGTCGTTACCGTATCCGTGGTTATGGCGCAGCGCGTCCGTTACCACACCTGAGCGACGTTGCTTTCCGCAAAGACCTGAGCAAGCTTAATCCGGATGCCAAGGTTCTCGAGCGCGTCAATCTGGCAACGGAAATCGGCGGGGACAAGGGCGCTGAGCCGCTCAAGCTCTCTATGCCGTTGATGATTGCGCCGATGAGCTATGGCGCACTGTCTAAATCCACCAAGGTTGCACTGGCAACGGCGTCGCGGCTTTCAGGCATTTCCGAAAATACCGGTGAAGGCGGCATGTCTGACGAGCAACGTGAAGAAGCAGATCAACTGATTTATCAGTGTCTGTCTGGCCGTCTGGGCTGGAACATTCATGACATGCAGCGTGCCAACGGCCTTGAAATCTATATATCGCAGGGTGCCAAGCCCGGCCTCGGCGGACAGCTGATGGCCAGCAAGGTAACCAAGGAAATTGCACGTATCCGCGGTATTCCCGAAGGTATCGATTTGCGTTCCCCGTCGCGTCACCCTGACGTGCTGGGTGCGGATGATCTGGTCATCAAGATCGAAGAATTCCGCGAAGCCACCAACTATAAGGTGCCGGTTTCCGTGAAGCTCGGCGCGGGCCGGGTGCGTGATGACATCAAGATCGCCATGAAAGATGGTTTTGATTTTGTTGAGCTTGATGGGTTGCAGGGTTCAACCGGCGCAGCCGGTAACGAGGTGCTGGAATACGTTGGCATCCCGACCCTTTCGGCCATTCAGGAAGCCCTCGACGCGCTTGAGGAAATCGATTGCGCCGGTCAGCTACAGATCGTGCTGATGGGTGGTGTCAAAGACGGCATTGACGTTGCCAAGGCCATTGCGCTGGGAGCCAACGCGGCCGCTGTCGGTACCGGTATCATCATCGCCGGTGGCTGTATCGCCTGCATGCAGTGCCACGTGGGTACCTGTGTGGTCGGTATTGCGACGCAGAACCCCGAGCATGAAAAGCGTTACAACACGCCAGTTGAAGCCCGCAACATGCACCGTTACCTAGAAAGTATGCGCTGGCAGATGGCCGCTATTGCCGATGCCCATGGTTATAACGATATCCACCAGTTGAACCGTGATGATCTGGTTGCGCTGACGCCTGAGGCTGCGGAAATCACCGGACTGCCATATGAGCCCGGTTACCGCGATACTCAGCCTGCGGCAGCGGAATAAGGAAGCCAAAACATGACCGATGACGTTTACAATATTGATCGTATCGATCCCGGTGCTGCGCCGCAGGGCTTTCAGGACGATGTTGCGCTAGCGCATTATGTGCCGGCACCTTGTCAGGTCGCCTGCCCGGTGGGCACCGACGCGCCGTCCTATATCGGCTACATCTGGGAAGGCAAGGTCGAGGAAGCATTTGAGGCGATCACCGCAACCAACCCGTTCAGCTCTATCTGTGGTCGCGTCTGTGACGCACCGTGCGAACCGGCATGCCGACGCACCGACAGTGACGGTGCCATTGGTATTCGTAATCTGAAGCGTTACGTCATGGACAAGCTGGGCAAGGACTTCCGTCTGCCGGTCAGCGAAGTAACACAGTCAAAGACCATTGGTGTTGTTGGTGGCGGACCGGCTGGTCTGACCGCTGCGCAAGACCTGGCCGAAGCTGGTTATGAAGTCCATATCTATGAAATGACCGATCGCCTTGGCGGCATGATGACTTGGGGTATTCCCACCTTCCGTCTGCCTGAAGGCGTCATTGAAGAAGACATCCAGCGCATGCTGGCCCACTGTCCCGGTATCAAGGTGCATCTCAACACCCCGCTCGGTGATGATGGTGTGACACTTGATACGCTCAAGGAACGCCATGACGCGGTATTGCTGAGCATCGGTGCATGGTGGGGCAAGTCCATGAACGTGGATGGCTCTGATGATCCGCGCGTGATCGACGGTGTCGGCTTCCTGCGCAAGATCAATGCCGGTGAGCGCCCGCAGATGCCCGCCGTGGTCACCGTGATCGGTGGCGGCGATGTGGCTATGGATGCCTGTCGTGCGGCTAAGCGCTTGCCCGGTTGTAAAGAGGTCAAGGTTATTTACCGTCGCGGGCCGGAAGAAATTCCCGCTCGTCGTGACGAGTTGGAAGGTGCCCTGAAAGAAGATATTTCAATCACCTACAACATTCAGCCTGTGTCTGTGGTTGCCGATGAAGACGGTGATGGCGTCAAGCTGCGCTGTGTGCAGACCCGCCTTGGCGAGCCTGAGGAAGACGGTCGCCGTCGTCCTATCGAGATCGAAAACAGCGAACATGATATCGACTGCGGTATGGTCATCATGGCCGTCGGTCAGCAGTCGGAATCAGATCATCTTGAAGCCAAAGGCCTGATGAACTGGGACCGTGTCAAAACCGACTGGGAAGGTATGCGCACCGATGATCCGCAGGTCTTTGCCGCCGGTGACGGTGCGTTCGGTGGTTCAACCATCGTGATGGCCATGCAGCACGGTCACCGTGCAGCGTATTACGTGAAGGCTTTTGTTGAAGGCCGTGAGAACCCCGTGCCGTATCGCACGCCGTTCCGCACACGCAATGTGCCCATCGCACAGGACCCCGAATGGGAACTCATCAATCGTCAGGAACAGGACTTCCACGGTCTTGGCGACGACCCCGTATCGTTCCCTGAGATCGAGACGACATACGACGAAAAATCTGCGCGGTGTGAAGCCGCGCGCTGCTATCGCTGCGACGTGGAAACGGGTGCGTCGGATTATTCCGTGCATGGCCGTGAAGAAATTTTCGTCATGGCACGCACCGCGCCGGAAGATGCGCGCACGCAAAACGCCATGTTACACAAGCGTCTGCACCTGCGTGAAAACCCATATCCAGAAGGCCGTGAAGGCGTGTTTGAAGACCTCGTCTTCCTGCCTGCCAACCTGTCGCGTCTGGTGATCGATCCGTATCGCGATGCCTGTAACGTCAGCACCGTGATTGCCGAGAAGCTAACCATCGCCACGCCGTCCCTGGTTACGGGCTTTGATGAGGCCCCTGACGAGGTCCGCGACGACGTTGCCGCTGGCATCGCCAATCACGGTGGTGCCTATATCGGCCGACGTGCATTGTCGAGCGATGGCACGTGGATACAGTTGGTCGGCGAGGGTGATACACCTGATGCATCGGCCTCTGGCTATGTTGCACTCGATTGGACAGCCGATTTGTCCGCCATCAAGCAGGCCGCCGGTTCCGATAAGCTGAGCGGTATGGTCGTTAGCCATGATGGTCTGGAAGAAGCCCTGACCAAGGGCCTTGAAGCCGAGCTCGATCTCGTCGTGCTCGACGGTACCGATGCAATGGGCCAGCCATGGAGTGAACTTGGTAGCCGTTGTGATCTGGAATTGCTGCGCGATACCATTGCCATCATGCGTGGCATGAACCGCGAAGAAGACCTTGACCTGTTGTACTTCGGTGGTCTGCGTTCGGGCACCGATATCGCCAAAGCCATCGCGCTTGGCAGCAGGCTTGGCATTCTCGGCGTAGCTGCGGCTATGGCTGTGGGTGGTAGTATCGAGAATGGCGGCATGTCATTCTATGCCGATTATCACACCGAGGACCGCAAAACAGGTATCGCGAACCTGCTTCAGGCATCTTCGGGTGAGGCCTCGATCATGGCTCGCTGCACCGGTAAGACAGATGTGCACAATCTTGAACCCGAAGATATGCGCTCCGTCACCATCGCTACGGCGCGTGCTGCTGGCGTACCGCTGGCGGGTACCAACAGGATTCTCGACGCGGCTGAATAACAGCGCCGAAAACCAGATAAAAAGAGCGACCCTGTATGTCATGGTCGCTCTTTTTTTGTATTGAGTGGGGAAATATATGCCCGAGCGGGCAAAAATTACCCGTCTTTGTCTTCAGATTTATTGCGCGATAAATGCTCGGGTGTGTTTGCCTGCTCAATGGCCTCAATCAAGGCGAGGCCCATTTCCATACCCTGGCCTTGACCGCTATCCATGGCATCAGCTGCAACCTGTGTTGGCATCTGCTTTAAGCTGACCCTAGCGGCATCAGTTTCATTCGAGCTATTGGCGATAGAGTTTGCCATCATGCGCTTCTTGATTTCAGCACTGATAACGTCCTCGATCAGATTGCGTTGTTCGGCGGGCATTTCTTTGAGTTCTTCTTCGCTAAGCCCCATTGACATAAGGATTTTTTCACGCAGTTCTTCCATGTGGCGTTTTTGGGTCTCCTCGACGTAGGCGCGAAAACCCATGTGCCGAATTTCATCAATGGTCGAGGTTTCTTTATTGTGGGCATCGTCAGCGGCGCGTTCGCTATCTTTGGCGCTCGACCCGCTCTGCGTCTTTATGCCCGGCGCGAGATTGTTAGCTGGCGTGAAACGCCCAACGGCGTCATCTGGTCCAAACTGCATTATTATTCCCCCTGTTGTTTCTTTGCTTTGGGCGACAGAATTCAACTTTCTGAGCTATTTGAAGCAATATTCAGGCCATATGCAGAGGTTTTGTGACAAAAATGGGTAATAATTCTTGGAAGCGTGTCGCTATTGGCTGGATTCGCGTTATGGGAAAGATGTAATGTAAGGAAACTTTTTTAACCGGATAGCTTGGATATGCCGCTGGCATGATCCTGTTATTCTCGTAATTGTCGTCAACGAATTCCCGGATGCAACCTGTGTCGCAATCCGGAATACGATAGGGAAGGGAGACCCCCATGGCTGTGGATCTGGCAAAAGTCGCCAAAGACAAGAAGCTCAAGTATTTTTTAATTAGTTTTGTGGATCTGTTTGGTGTGTTGCGCGCGAAGCTGGTGCCGGCACGTGCCATCAAGGGCATGCAGAAGGATGGCGCTGGATTTGCCGGATTTGCTGCCTGGCTGGATATGACGCCGGGTCACCCCGACATGTTTGCAATTCCCGATCCCGACAGTCTGATTATTTTGCCATGGCAGCGTGATGTGGGCTGGGTCGCCAGTGACCTTTACATGGAAGGCAAGCCGGTTACCGCATCGCCGCGCGTCGCGCTGAAAGCGCAAATCGCGAAGGCTGCCAAGATGGGCTACATCCTCAAGACTGGTGTGGAATGCGAATTTCACCTGATCAATGCTGAGGGCTCGGATATCTATGACGAGCGTGATACCCAGGAAAAGCCCTGCTATGACCAGAGCGCCCTGATGCGCCGCTATGATGTGATTTCTGAAATCTGCGATGCCATGATCGAATTGGATTGGGGCGCTTATCAGAATGATCACGAAGATGCCAATGGCCAGTGGGAAATGAACTGGGAGTATGACGATGTGCTGAAGACAGCGGATCGTCACGTGTTCTTTAAGTACATGGCCAAGACCGTTGCTGAAAAGCACGGCATGCGCGCAACCTTCATGCCCAAGCCGTTCACGCATTTGACCGGTAACGGCTGCCATATCAATGCCTCACTGTGGGACAAGACCGGCAAGAAGAACATGTTTCAGGACCCCAAGGGTGAACTGGGCCTGAGCAAGGTCGCCTATAATTTCCTGGGCGGCGTGATACAAAATGCCGAAGCATTGACCTCAATCTTCAATCCGACGGTGAACAGTTATAAGCGCATTAATGCGCCACGCACATCATCGGGTGCTACATGGTCACCTAACTCCATCACCTATTGTGGTAATAACCGCACCCACATGGTGCGTATTCCCGAAGCCAACCGGATTGAATTCCGTCTGGCCGATGGTGCCATGAACCCGTATCTGGCACCCGCTGCGTTGTTGGCCAGTGGCTTACAGGGCGTTGCAAACAAGACCGATCCAGGCAAACGCCATGATATCGACATGTATGCAGATGGTCACAAGCTTCGCGGCGTCAAAAAGCTGCCGCTCAATCTGCTGGATGCCCTTCGCCTGACGGATAAGAGCAAGGCCGTTCGTGCTGCACTTGGCGATGAACTGATCACGTCCTACGTAAAACTGCGTATGAAGGAATGGGATAGCTATTCCTCGCACCTGACGCAGTGGGAGCGTGACAATACGCTTGATGCTTGATTTGCATTGCGCATAGCAAGCATGTCTTGATACACATGACGGGCTGAACTGTAATGGTTTGGCCCGTTTTGTTATGAGCGCATGCGTTGCAAGCTCAGACTCTGAATAGAAAGTCGATCGCGTGGACGAAGATAAACATCAGGAGCCATTGTTTAAGCAAGAAACACTCGACCGTTTGCTCGAGGTGGTTGGCAAAGACGTTGTGACGGAATTGACAACTGTGTTTTTGACACAGGCCCGCCCGCGCCTTGATACAATTGCCGCAGCGGTCAGTGCGGGCGACAAAAAAACACTGGGTTTTGAAACGCATACTCTAGGCAGTAGTTCTGGAACCTTCGGCGCCCAGCGCATGCATGTTTTTGCCCGTGCAGCTGAAAGTGCCTGTGACAATGATGATATGGCTGAGGCTTCTCGCCTGAGCGGTATACTTATTGAAATAGCTGATGAAACGTTCGCTGAAATTGAAGCCTATATTCTCGCACAAAGCGCAACGGCCTGAATTCTCCAATTCTGATAATTGCCCCGCCTTGACTTAGGTCAACGCTTTAGCTCGTCCGGTCGATTACGGTCCTCCGACTGATTGCGCGCAATCGCAACAAGGAGGAAGTACATGAGTGTGACAATTGTGAAATTGCGTGACGAGCACAAGAATATGGGCAGCTTGCTCACCATCTTGCGCCGGGAAATTGAACATTTTAAAAATGGTGGTCCGGCGGACTTTCATCTGGTGCGCGATATTCTCGATTATAACGTGAATTTTCCAGACGCCTGTCACCATCCCAAGGAAGACCTGATCTTTCAGACGTTGGGTAAGCGTGATGCAGACGCAGCGTCAGCCGTCGGCGATCTGGAACGTGAGCATGCCGACCTTTACGTTCTGGCAAAACGTTTTGCGACGGCAGTGGATAATATTCTGGGCAATAGCACTTTGCCACGTGACTGGTTTGCAGAGGTCGCAGAGGATTACCTGCGCGCCATGCGGCGGCACATGCAGATGGAAGAAGTCGTGTTTTTCCCTGCCGCTGAACGCATTCTTAGCGATGAGGACTGGGCTGCTATTGATGCACGCGTTTTCGATAAGGTTGATCCGCTCTTCGATAAAACCATTGAAGGCCGATATGAAAACCTGCGTCGTGCAATCGAGAGCTCAGAGACTGTAGCCGAAGCATCATAAGCAGTGCTACAAGCGAGTATGAGCACACCTCAGGACCACCCCTTCGCAGCCTTTCTGAAAATCATCGGCAAAGGCCCCAATATGTCGCGCCCGCTAACCCGCGAGGAAGCGCGCGCTGCCATGTCCATGATCATCGCTGGCGATGTCTTGCCCGAACAGTTGGGTGCGTTTCTGTTATTGCTGCGCAATCGCGGTGAAACGGCTGATGAACTTGCCGGATTTATTGATGCTGCGCGTGACGCCATTGAT
Organism: uncultured Rhodospirillales bacterium; assembly: GCA_965602485.1. Lineage (GTDB taxonomy): Bacteria > Pseudomonadota > Alphaproteobacteria > Rhodospirillales > Casp-alpha2 > JABJOR01. The sequence goes on from CBFCYM010000002.1 coordinate 424,624, forward strand.
GTGCGCTCCGGTGCTCAGGCACCTGATATTGACTGGCCGTCCTATGCCGATCGTCACCGCCAGCAGCCATGGTTCGTGCTGGCTGCCTTGTTGTTGGCGCAAAACGGCCACCGCGTGCTGATGCACGGAATTGCGGGAGATGCCGAGGGCTATGCGCCGACACGTCCGGTGCTTGCCGCGCTGGGGATTGAGCCGGCGCGCGATATGGCAGCAGCTATGGCCGAGATGGGCCGTGCGAACTTCGCTTATATCGGGTTGGAAGACTTCCTGCCTGATGTGGAGGCACTGTTCCACAAGCGCCCGGTGCTTGGCGTACGCACCATGGTCAATACCTTTGCACGTGCCATCAATCCATTGCGCGCGCCGTGCCAGTTACAAGGCGTGGTGCATCCGCCCTACCGCGATACGCACCAGCAAGTGGCCGCTCTGTTGAACCAGCCACGCTCGGTGGTGTTCAAGGGTGGCGGCGGTGAGGTCCAGCGCAATCCGCTTAAGTCATGCCGCGTGGTCTGGGTGCGCGAGGGTGATAGCGGCGAGGATGAGTGGCCCGCCACGTTCAATGATGTTGCCCATGACTGGCGTGCTGAGCCACTTGATCCGGCACGCGTGCCCGCCTTGTGGCGTGGCGATCTGCGCAAACCGGCAATTGAGGCAGCTATTACGGGTACGGCGGCCATTGCGCTCCATACGCTTGGTCCTGCGATGACAATTGAGCAGGCAGAGACCATGGCGAACGAGATGTGGGCTGCGCGCGACAAAACAAAATTCAACGTATAAAACACATAAAAGATTTATAGGGCAGGGGCATGGGCGCTCGGATATCCGATCTGGACTATATTGTAGAGCACGGTCTGTGCGCCGGGTGTGGTCTGTGTGAAAGCATGGCCGGGTCAACGCGCGTGGATATGGCTTTGACAGATGAAGGACGGTTACGCCCAAGAACAAAACAGCCGCTCGATACCGCCACGATGAACGACATCCTGCAGGTTTGCCCCGGTGTCAGCCTGAACGGGCCGGAACACGATCAGGCTGGTACAGGCGGTCATATGAACCCGATCTGGGGCCCCATTGCATCCCTGCACCGTGGTTGGGCGGGCGATGAGGCGACACGTTTTCACGCTGCCGCTGGTGGTTCGCTTACAGCCCTTGGCACGTACCTGCTGGACAGTGGCCGGGTTGAGGCCATCGTGCATGTCAGGGCATCAACCGATAATCCGATGATGAGCGATGCTGTTGTCAGCACCACCGCGCGCGAGGTTTATGATGGTGCGCAGTCGCGCTATGGCCCTGCTGCGCCGTTGATCCACGTACACCGGTTGCTTGATGAAGGGCGCACCTTTAGCGTTATCGCCAAGCCTTGTGATGTGGCGGCAATCCGTAATCTGGCGCGCATTGATGCGCGCGTGGAAAAGCAAATCCCTTATTGCCTGACCATTTTCTGCGGCGGTCTGCCGGGCTTGCAATTGCCCACGCAGATGGCAGCGCATTTCGGTGTCGATACGGATGAATTGACGTTGTTTCGTTGGCGCGGTGAAGGCTGGCCGGGCACCACCCACATGGAAACCCGTGACGGGCAGGCGTTTGATCTGACCTACGATCAGGCCTATTTCGAGGACGACGTGTCGTGGAAGTACGACATGCAGTTCCGTTGCAAAATTTGCCCTGATGCCATTGGCGAGTTGGCCGATATCGCGTGCCCCGATGGCTGGGTCATGGAAAATGGCAAGGCTCTTCACCGTGAAGCGCCGGGTGCTAACGTGCTGATCGCACGCACGGCCAAGGGTGCGTCGCTATTGCGTGATGCGCAGGCTGCCGGGGTCATGGTGCTGGAACCTTTCAGCGAGGCTGAACTCGACGAAATGCACGTTGACCATAAGCCACGTAAAACGGGCTGGCCGTCACGCATCTTGGGTTTGTACCTGAGCGGCAAGCCTGTCCCGTGTATAACGCGTTACCGTGCGCTGTCTGCTGTCATGGCAGCCGGGTTGGTGCGTAGCTGGGCTATGGTGCGCGGAACCATGGCTCGTGCGCGGCGTGGCACGAACAGGGAAACACCGATCCGTATGGGGTGAAGCCGCACATTGATGGATGTCATTGCGGCCTTTCTATAGAACTGCTTTGATCTACAATCGACGTACGGGGAAAGGCGGGGACGTATGACGCATAAACCACTTTATACCATTGACGGTTTGCAATACTGCCGGTGGGATCGGGCTATCTTTGAACAGATGCGCGCCGCCGATGTCAGCGCAGTGCATGTCACCATCGCCTATCACGAGCTGTTTCGCGAGGTTGTCACCAACATCAGTGCGTGGAAGGCGTTGTTTCGCGAGCATGGCGATTTGATCGTGCCCGCACGTACGGCTGCCGATGTGCGTGAAGCCGCTGCGGTGGAAAAGACCGCCATTATTTTCGGTTTCCAGAACTGTTCTCCCATTGAAGACGATATCGATCTGATTGAAATTCTGCATGATCTCGACGTCCGCTTCATGCAGTTGAGCTACAACAACCAGAGCCTGCTCGCTACCGGCTGTTATGAGGACGAAGACCCCGGCATAACGCGGTTTGGAAAGCAGGCCATTGCCGAGATGAACCGTGTCGGGATGGTTATCGATATGTCGCACAGTGCCGAGCGTTCGACGCTGGAAGCTATCGAGCTGTCGCAACGCCCCATCGCCATAAGCCATGCCAACCCGTCATTCTGGATGCCTGCATTGCGCAACAAATCCGATGCGGTGCTGCGCGCACTGGGGCAGAGCGGTGGTATGCTGGGCTTCAGCCTCTATCCGTTCCACCTGAAAGACACCTCGGCGTGCACGCTGGATGGCTTCTGTGCCATGGTTATGCAAACCGCTGAGCTTATGGGAATTGAGCATATCGGTCTGGGCTCTGATTTGTGCCAGGGGCATGATGATGGCGTGGTGCAATGGATGCGCAACGGGCGTTGGAGCCGTGAAACGGACTTTGGCGAAGGCAGCAAGTCTGCACCCGGCTGGCCCGACCCGGTGCCTTGGTTCACCGGCAACGAAGATTTCCCCAACATCACGCAGGGCCTGCTTGATGTCGGTTTTGATACCGATGACGTGGACAGGATCATGGGGCGCAACTGGCTCGATTTCTTTGAACGTTCGTTCGGCCCACGCGAGACTGAGACATCATGAGTTCACTTGATGCTCCCATTGCGTTGCGCCCGGCGCAACAGGTCATGCGGCTATCGCGTCTCGGCGCGTTCCATCAGACCCGGGTCAGCTTTGTGCGCTCCCTGATCCGGCGCATGGAACGTGAGAACTGGACTATCGAACGCCCGGTGTTCGATTTTGACGAAAACGGTTATGGCACACTGGTCTACCGCGTGGTGACGCCGGACGGACCGGTTAGCTTTGTGGGCTTCTGCAATGCGCTTGATGCTGATGATCGAACCGACCGGGTAATCGCCGAGCGCTGGGACACGGCATTTGCATTGCATTCGGGCGAACTGGATGCAGACGATCTCGAGCGTTTGCGCATCAATACACCGCTACAGGAAGCCGGACGGTTTGGCCCCGGCGAGATTGTGCTCAGCCGCGCCAACAAGAGCATGCGGTTGTTTGAACATATCGTTGAAAATCTCGCCAGTGGTACGCAACCTGATATGGCGCGCTGCCTCGAGATCGGCTACCTGATGCGCACCACAGCAGTTTACGGTAATGGCAAGCTGGGCATGGCCGATCTGGCGCACGTGTTTTCCAGCGGCGTTTTCCGTCTGCCCTATCAGGCCGAGATGCTGATGGTCTATTTGGTGCGCGAGTTTTCGTTCGACCTGATCGAGCATGTCGCACAGGCGCGTAATCCGCAAAAGGCCGTGGCTCTGTCACGCGATATCAAGCGCGTGCTTGGCGTCGGCAATGCCACCGGTTTGGGCATGGCACCGTTTCTGATCAGCCACCCGACGCTGATGAGCAACTGGATACTGGCGCGCGAAACGGCATTGGCACGGGTCCGCTCTGTCGATGATGCCGATGATGACACGCGTACAAATTTCATGGTCCTGCTCGAACGGGTCATAAATTTCACCGATCAGTGGCGGACCGATGACGCGGCGCAGATGGGCGATATTGAAGTTCTGCGCGGTGAGCTGCGTGATGTTCGCGAGGCGACGATGCAGAGCGCTGGTTTTCTGCCGACGCACCGGCCATGGGATGGTCTGGTTCGTTGGGCCGAGGCCGAGGGCAGTCTCGAACTACAGGAAATCCTCAACAGCGTGGTGATCGAGCTTTACCCCGATCTGGTGGACTCACTCGAGGACATCATGGGGTCGGATGAACGCACCATGAGCGAACCGGCCATGAGCCTGAGCGAACTGAAAGTCCTGATTGAGGATCATTACAACTGGGCGCTGAGCATTGATTATACCGACAGCGCGGCGCAGCACTATTTCTGGTACCGCTCGGCAGAGAAAGAAGAGCCCCGGTTCGGTGAGCGCTTCAATGAACCGGGTGCCAGGCTAGAGACCCCCATTGGCGTGGCGCGTGATGTCAGCGCCCTGCATGAGGCGGTTTGCGCGGCTTGCAGCGAAAATGACGTGAGCGTCGCCGAATTCCTGATCGCACAACCGAAATGGCGACGGATCACCACCCGGGTGCAGAGCCTGTCGGGCTATCCTTACGCCGAAATTCACGACAACCTGATCGGCGCGGACTGTCGTCCCATCGATATGCTGCGCTGTAAACTAAGCATCTTTGGCGCAGGCAAGTTCGACCCCAAGTCCGACCGCTGGACGCGTGTGAACTTTTTTCAGGGCGCGCCGCTGCGTGATGAACTCGACGACCCCGATGCGCTCGACTGGGCGTTCCCGGTATTTGATGTGGGGGGCGCGTGATCATGCATGCTTCATTGTTCGAAATCTGGAAACTGACCCAGCGCGTGCGCGAAGGTGCCGGTGCGCCTGATGGTCATGACCGCGAGGCGGCTTTTGCCACCACATGGCTGTGTGAACGCGGCTTCCCGGCATTTGACATGCTTGGGAAACTGAAACCGGAAACGGCGTCGTGGTGGATTAAGCCGGATGATGCGGCAACGCCCTTCGTGTTGAACGCACATAAAAATCCGTTGGTGTCTCTCGGCGTTGACGTGATTGATCTGGCCGAAGCCTTGGCTGAACGTGCGAATGCGCAGGGTAGGGACGAAGGCAGCGTTCTGGTGCTCAATGCGCGTGCTGTGTTGTTTGCATTGCCCTTTGCGGCGCGCCGGGCTGCCAACGCGGGCGTCTTTCGCCTGCGTTGGGTTTGCGATGGTACGGCCTATCAGGCCACTGTGGCCGGGGCAGAGAAAGTCTGGATTGATGGGCCAGATGATAGCGCGGCCGGTTTGTTGGATGTAGGTCAGGTTTGTGATCTCGAGGTCACCTATGATGTGGACGGTGCCGCGCTGCGGGCTGGTGACGGCGTACCGCCAGGCAATCTAATGGACCCACAGCGGCTGGCGGAACGCCGTATGCAGACACTTGCGTGCGGGGTTGAGGTTGATGATGCTCTATGGGCGCACATGAATGCCGCTGCGCGCAAGGTTCTGGTCCCCGAGAGTGAGCAATCACGCGCGCTTGGCGCTGGCGGCGGGGATGCCAATGATTGATATGCCTGAATACAATAAGACGCATTTTCTGGACCTATGAAAACGTATTCAGTAGGCTGCTGGCTATGACTGATATTATTCTTGAAGTACTCCGCGCGTTGATTTTAGGTGGCATCGTCGTTTACCTGTGGAATGCGGGGCATACGCGTTTTCAGAACCTCCGCCACGGGTGGGGCCTTATCCTCGGCGGTTTCGGCCTGCTGTTATTTGGCAGCATTCTCGATGTAACCGATAACTTTGATGCGCTTAACCGGTTTGTTATTATCGGCGATACCGAAGTTGAAGCCGTGCTTGAGAAATTCGTCGGCTTCCTGGGTGGCTTCCTGTTGCTCGCCATTGGTTTGGCACGCTGGATTCCCAATGTTCAGGCGCTTTCTGATTTAATTGCTCGGCGGACCGAAGACCTGACCAGGGTCAACGAAGATCTGACGATTGAGATTGAGGAGCGCACAAAAGCTGTAAAAATCAAAAATGATTTTCTCTCGACTGTCAGTCATGAGTTGCGAACGCCGCTGACATCCATCTATGCATCATTACGTTTGCTAAAGGATGGCGGCATTGAGCGAGACTCTGATGGCGCAACGCAGATGATCGAGATCGCTGAAAGAAACAGCGAACGCCTGCTGACACTGGTCAACGACCTGCTTGATGTACAAAAGCTGCAGTCGGGACAGTTCGAGTATGTTTTCACACCATTTAACCTCTCCGAGATGCTCGAACACGCCGTTCAAAGCAATCAGCCCTATGCCGAGAAATATGGGGTGAGGTTTAATCTCACTCAATCGGTACCCGATATTATGCTTAATGGTGATCAGCATCGGTTGATACAGGTGATGTCGAACCTTTTATCCAATGCCGCTAAATTTTCGCCCAGAGATAGCGTTGTGGATGTGTCATTGGCTGTCGAGAATAGCGTGTTCCGTGTATCGGTCAGCGATCAGGGACCTGGCATCGCCAAAGAATTTTACAATAAGATATTTCAGCGGTTCTCGATGTCTGACAACAGTGATGAGCGCAATACAACCGGCACGGGGTTGGGGCTGTTCATTTCAAAATCGATTGTAGAGTACCATGGCGGTGACATCGGATTTGTAAATCGTCCCGGCCACGGCGCAACATTCTATTTCGATTTACCAGCAAAACTGACGCATCAAGCAGTCTGTTAGGCCATGACCAAATATCAACTTGATGACGATGTGCGTATTTTCGTTGAGCGCGCTCTCGCAGTGTTCGATGACGAATCCGCCAATATGGCCCCTGCGCAACAGCGCGCGCGTTACCGTGATCTGTGCCGTGAGTTCGATGCGCCGCGACCTGTCGGACTGATAGTACAGGACGATTTTGTCTCTGGTGATAGCGGTTCAATCCGCATTCGCATCTTCCGGCCCGATATTGCGGGCTTACTGGGATGTCTGGTGTATTTCCACGGCGGTGGCTGGGTTGTCGGCGATCTCGATAGCCACGAAGCGGTTTGTGCCGAAATCGCCCATCGCGCCGGTGTCGTCGTGGTGGCAGTGGATTACCGCCTGGCACCTGAGCATCCCTATCCGGCGGCGCATGAAGATTGCTGGCGGGTGCTGGCCAGCGTTGAGGCCGCACCAGAGGCCTATGGCACAGAGCGCCATCGCATCGCCGTGGGTGGCGACAGCGCGGGCGCAAACATTGCTGCGGGTCTGGCCCTGCGTGCATGCGAGCGCGGTGATCTATTCATTGCCGGACAGGTGCTGATCTATGGGGCTTTCGGCGGTGGCGAAGAATTACTATCCAAGCACGAATGCCATGATGCACCGTTACTGAGCCTTGCCGATATGCATGCCTATCAGCAACTGTATTTCGGTACGTCAGGCGTGCTTGATGACCAAATGGCTGCGCCCTTGAGAGCCGTCAACTTTGATGGCCTGCCGCCAGCTTTTATTCAGGCTGCCGGGTATGACCCGCTGCGCGATGAGTCCGTGGAATATGCTCGTTTGTTGGGCGACGCCGGCGTGCCGGTGGAACTGCACGTTGAGATCGGGCTGGTACACGGCTTTTTGCGCGCCCGCCATGTCACTGCACGCGGGGGCGCTGCGTTTTCGCGTATCTGCCAGGCGACCCGGCGTTTATTGGCGAACTGATACGGTATCGGTCGCGCTATCGATGCGGGTATAGCCCCGGTCTGCCGAGGGCGGATGACCGAAGAACATTGCATAGCTTTGCGAGAAATGTGCCGCCGACCCAAAGCCGCACCGCACCGCAATCTCAAGCATGGGCAGACGGGTCTGGCGCACCATGGCACGCGCGCGTTCCAGCCTGATCTGGCGATGATAGCGTGCCGGGGTGGTCTTCAACCACTTGCCAAACAAGCGCTCGAGTGCGCGGGCTGACAAGCCGACGTGATCGGCAATGTCGCGTGCGGGCAGGGCATCTTCTAGATGATCGGCCATGAAATTTAATGCGCGCGCCAGTTTTGGGCTTTGCGGTGTCATGCGCTGTGCGGTGCTGACACGTTGCGGAACATGGGGCTCGCGTGCGCCGTGATAGATGAATTCGTCAGCTACTTTCAGGGCCAGTTCCGGGCCATGTTGGGCGCGGATCAGGTGCAGCGCCAAATCGATGCTCGTCGTCGCACCGGCCGAGGTGAAGCGGTCGCGGTCCGTTACGAAAATATCCTGTACGGTTTCGATGTCGGGAAATTCCTCGGTGAAACTTTCGAGATGTTCCCAGTGAATGGTGGCGCGGTAGCCATCGAGCAAACCTGCGCGCGCCAGTACGTAACTGCCCGTATCGACCGCGCCGATGATAGCACCGTGCCGCGCCTGTCTGCGCAACCACAGTATGGCATTCTGGCTGGCCACCAGATGCGGGTCGTAGCTGGCGCACACGACGATCATGGGCAGGCGCTGCAGGGAATGAATATTATCACTAACCAGATTTTCCATGCCGTTGCTGGCATGTACGGGTTCACCGTCCGTGCTCAGTATGGTCCAGTCATAAAGCTTGCGATCACTGACATCATTGGCCATGCGCAGAGGTTCCAGCGTCGAGGATAATGCCATCATGGAAAAGCGATCCAGTAGCAGGAAAGCCAGTCTCTGTACGCCGCCTTGTGGGGGATCACCAAACATTCAATGTGCTCTCAAAAATACATAAAACGCCGTAAATATATAAATAGTATACGGTAAAAATGAAATACCGGGTTTTTTTCATTTCTATACTCGCGGCACCGAGGCAGCCGGTACACCGTGCTGCACAGGACGAGTCAACTCAGGTTTCAGGAGGCATCATGCGCCAGAAAGTCATTATTACCTGCGCCGTCACCGGTTCAGGCAACACCCAGGACAAGCACCCTGATCTGCCGATTACCCCCGAGCAGATCGCCAATTCCGCTATTGATGCCGCCAAGGCTGGCGCGTCCGTGGTGCATTGCCACGTGCGTGACCCCAAAACCGGCAAGCCGTCGCGTGATGTCGAGCTGTTCAGCGAAGTCGTTACGCGTATTCGCGAGTCCGAAACCGATGTGGTCATCAACCTGACCGCAGGCATGGGCGGTGACCTGACCTTTGGTCCGGGTGAAACGCCGCTTGATATCGATATGGAAAACACCGATCTGATCGGCCCGCTGGCTCGTCTGGCCCATGTCGAAAAATTGCTGCCGGAAATCTGCACGCTCGATTGTGGCTCGCTGAATTTTGGTGATGCAAATTACATTGTCATGAACACGCCGGAGATTTTGCGCGTCATGGCAAAGAAAATTCAGGCACTGGGCGTGAAGCCTGAAATCGAAGTGTTTGATACCGGCCATCTTTGGCACGCCAAGCAGCTCTGTGCCGATGGCATGATCGACAGCCCGCCACTGTTCCAGTTCTGTCTGGGCATTCCGTGGGGCGCGCCGGCTGATACCGCGCACATGAAGACCATGGCTGACGCCGTACCCGAAGGTGCCGTATGGGCAGGTTTCGGTATCGGTCGCATGCAAATGCCTATGGTGGCGCAGGCTGTGCTGCTTGGCGGTAACGTGCGTGTTGGTCTGGAAGACAACCTGTATCTGGAACGCGGCGTGTTCGCGACCAATGCACAGCTTGTTGAAAAGGCCCGCAACATCATTGAACTGCTGGGCACCAGCGTCATGACACCGCAGGAAACCCGTGACGAACTGGGTTTGGTCAAGCGCGGCTAATCGAGACAACCTCGGATCAGGGCCGCTGTCTGAAAGGATAGCGGCCCTGATCTATCTAATTATTTATATAAAAGGACGATCCCATGTCGGATATCAAAACGATCGGCATAGTTGGCGCTGGTGTTATCGGTGCTGGTTGGGCGGCGCGCGCGCTGGCGCGTGGCTATGATGTAATTGCCTGGGACCCGGGCCCCAACGCAGGTGATATCCTGCGTGCGAAGATTGCCAATGCATGGCCTGCACTGATCAATATTGGCTGGGCGCAGACCGACACGCCACCGGCCATCCGCTTCACCGATGATCTTGAGGAACTGGCCAAGGCGTCGGACTTCATTCAGGAAAGCGCACCCGAGCGTATTGATCTGAAGCGCAAGCTTCATGCTGATCTCGATAAACATGCGGCGCCGCACGTGGTCATCGCATCCAGTTCATCTGGTTTGCTGCCGAGCGAAATTCAGGCCGATTGCGCGCACCCGGAACGCATCATCATTGGTCATCCGTTTAACCCGGTTTATCTGTTGCCACTGTGTGAACTGGTGGCGGGCGCGAAAACTGGTGCTGCCGCCATTGACACAGGCGAAGCGTTCTACAAGACGCTGGGCATGCAGACCTTGCGCGTGCGCAAGGAAATCGATGCTTACCTGTCAGATCGTTTGCAGGAAGCCATCTGGCGTGAAGGCCTGCATATGATCAACGAAGGTATCGCAACGACGGGTGATCTTGATGCAGCCATCATGTACGGCCCCGGTCTGCGCTGGGCCTTCATGGGCACGTTCCATACCTTTCATCTGGCTGGCGGCGACGCCGGTATGCGCCACATGCTCGAACAGTTCGGTCCGGCGTTGAAGTTGCCATGGTGCAACATGGAGGCACCGGAACTGACCGAAGAGCTGATCGACAAGGTTGTCGATGGCTGCAAGGAGCACGCCGGGGATCGTTCGATTCAGGAATGGGAGCAGCTACGCGATGACTGCTTGATCGGTATCATGCAGACCCTGCGCCAGCACGATATAGCCTCAGGCCGCACGCTGGCCGAGGACGAGGCTGCGCGCTTTGCCGCCGTGGATTATACCTGCTGGCAGGCCGGTGATGATGTCGCTACACCACTGGCGCTTTATCAAAGCACGGTGCGGCCCAACTGGATCGACTACAACGGTCACATGACCGAAAGCGCTTACCTCGAAGCCTTTGGTTACGCCACTGACGCACTGTTCCGTTACATCGGCGATGACGAAGCCTACCGTGCGGCGGGGCATTCCTTCTATACGGTGGAAAGCCACATCAATTACTTCAAGGAAGTCGGCAGCGGCGAGCCGTTGAAGTTCACCACGCAGTTGCTGGGTCTTGATGAAAAGCGCATGCATATTTTCCATGCCATGCATCACGGCCTGAGCGGTGATCTGCTGTGCACCACCGAACAAATGCTGCTGCATGTGGACACCAAGGCCGAGCGCGCATGCCCGATCCTGCCTGACGCTTACACCGCATTGCAGGCGATCATGAGCGCACACGCGGGCATGGACACGCCCGAACAGGTCGGCCGCCAGATGGCCGTGAAATCCTGAACAGAGGAACCCTAGGTTATGGATTTCGGATTAAGCGAAGAGCACACCATGATCATCGAAAGCGCGCGCGCTTTCGTCGAGCAGGAACTCTACCCGCATGAGGAAGAGGTCGAGGCCACCGATACGGTGCGCCCCGAACTGATCGAGCAGATCAAGGCCAAGGCACTGGAAATGGGTTTCTACGCCGCCAATATGCCCGAAGAACTGGGCGGTGGCGGTCTGGATTCGGTCTCATTGTGCCTGTTAGAGCGTGAACTTGGCCGCGCCAGTTTTGCCCTGCAATACGCCGTGGGGCGGCCCAGCAACATTCTGCAGGCCTGTGTCGGTGATCAGATTGAAAACTATCTGCTGCCCACCATCCGGGGTGAAAAAGTCGATTGTCTGGCTATGACCGAGCCCGATGCGGGTTCGGACGTGCGCTCCATGAAATGCCGCGCCGAACGTGATGGCGATGATTACGTCATCAATGGCATCAAGCATTTCATCAGCCACGCCGATGTTGCGGACTATGTCATCCTGTTCGCCGCTACGGGCGAAGAAGAAACACCGCGTGGACCCAAGAAGCTGATCACGACATTCCTCGTCGACATGGGCACACCGGGTTACGAGGTCCAGCCGGGATACAAGTCGGTGTCGCACCGTGGCTATCATAACTCGGTGCTGGAATTCGATAACTGCCGGGTGCCGGTCTCTGCTGTGCTCGGCGAACCGGACAAGGGCTTTGACGTTGCCAATGAATGGCTTGGTGCAACGCGCCTTTCGGTTGCGGCCATGTGTGTTGGTCGTGCCCAGCGCGCGTTCGAACTTGCCACCGAGTGGGCTGCCACACGTAAACAGTTCGGCAAGCCCATTGGCAAAAATCAGGGCGTATCGTTCAAGCTGGCCGATATGGCCATCGATATCGAAGCTGCCGAACTGCTGACCATGAAGGCAGCCTGGAAACTTGATCAGGGCACGGCTGTTGATCAGGACTTTGCCATGGCGAAGGTCGCGGCAACGGAAATGCTCGGTCGGGTCTCGGACGAAGCCATCCAGATTTTTGGTGGTATGGGCCTGATGGCTGATTTGCCGCTGGAACGGATCTGGCGCGATCACCGTGTTGAGCGCATCTGGGACGGGACCAGTGAAATTCAACGCCACATCATTTCGCGTTCGCTGCTGCGACCCCACGAAAGCTAGGACGGGCCATGGCCGATATTGAGCGCCTCAAACGGTTTCTGAAACCCCGCCACATTGCCATTCTGGGCGGCAAGTGGTCCGATGAGGTGGTGCGTCAATGCCGTGCGTTTGGTTTTGACGGCCCGATCTGGCCAATTCATCCCAAGCGGGACGAACTGGCTGGTGAGCCATGCTTCCGCACACTCGAAGACTTGCCCGAAGCACCTGACGCCGTGTTTATCGGTGTGAACCGCCACGTCACCATTGAAACCGTCGGGCTGCTCAATGCCATGGGCACGGGTGGTGCGGTGTGTTTTGCATCGGGTTTTGCCGAAGTCGGCGAAGAGGGCGCGGCCCTGCAGGCAGAGCTGGTTGCGGCGGCCGGTGATATGCCTATCGCCGGGCCGAACTGTTACGGTATCCTGAATTATCTCGATGGCGTGACCCTGTGGCCTGATCAGCACGGCGGCCACCGCATTGATGAAGGCGTCGCGATCCTGAGCCAGAGCGGTAACATCGCTATTAACATGACCATGCAGCAGCGGAATTTACCGCTGGCCTATATGGTGACATTGGGCAATCAGGCGCAACTCAGCGTCTCGGAATTCATCGAAGCTATGCTTGATGATCAGCGCGTTAAAGCTATTGGCATCCTGATCGAAGGGCTGAGCGATGTGGCGGCATTCTCGCGTGCAGCCATCCGCGCGCTGGAAAAGGGCGTGCCGATCATCGCCATCAAGTCGGGCCGCTCCGAAGCCGGTGCGGCGATCACCGTCAGCCATACCTCGACCCTGTCAGGATCGGACGATAACTACGCCGCACTGTTCGAACGTCTGGGTATCTATCGCTGCTATTCACTGCCAGGCTTTATCGAAGCGCTCAAGTTCATCTCCATTGCCGGACCACTGCCGGGCAACCGCGTGGCCTCGCTGAGCTGTTCGGGTGGCGAGGCGGCGATGATGGCCGACTGTTCCATGGACCTGCGTCTCGATTTTGCCCAGTTCAGCGATGCGCAGCGCGCTAATATTCGCACCACGCTCAATGATCTGGTGAGCATCTCCAATCCGTTCGACTATCACACCTTTATCTGGGGTGATGAGGATGCATTGGAGAATACCTATTGCGCGGTCATGGAATGCGGTTACGACGCCACGGTGATCCTGATGGATTATCCCAAGCCGGGTCTGTGTGATGTGCGTGAATGGGACAAGGCCACGCGGGCCTTTGCCAAGGCAGCAAAGACGACTGGCGGGCTTGGTGTCATGCTGAGTTCCCTGCAGGAAGCCCTGCCCGAGGAAACCCGTGCATGGCTGATTGAAAGCGGCATTGTGCCCATGCAGGGCATGGATGATTGTCTGCACGCTATCGAGTGCGCCGCATGGATTGGCGAGCGCCAACGCGAAGCCCGCGCAGGTCGACTGCCACAGCCCATCGATAACCTGTCCGAGGTCTCGAACGGTGACAGCCATACACTCGATGAATGGGCCAGCAAGCGCGCCTTGGCTGAATACGGACTGGGCGTGCCAAAAGGCCACCTCGTCAGTGCCACTGATGCCGCGAGCGCAGCCAATGACATTGGCTACCCGGTGGTGCTCAAGGCCGTCAGTGCGGAACTGACCCACAAGACCGATGTGGGTGGTGTTGCATTACACCTGCACGATGCCGCTGCGGTTGAGAATGCCGCCGCCGACATGGCGCATCTGTCGAACCAGTTCCTTGTTGAACGCATGATGGGCGGGGCCATTGCCGAGCTGATCATTGGTGTCGAGCGCGATCCCCAGTTCGGTCCCGTTGTGGTGGTCGGCGCGGGCGGCGTGTTCGTTGAACTGCTGCGTGACAGCCGTACGCTGTTGTTGCCGCTAACGCGCGAACAGGCATCCGAGGCTATCGGTAGCCTGAAGGTCGCCAGCCTGCTGCGCGGCTATCGCGGTGGCCCGGTTGCGGATTTTGAAGCGGCTGTCGACGCCGTAATGGCCGTGGCAAGCTACGCGCAGGCCAACCGTGACAGCTTGTGCGAACTTGATGTGAATCCATTGCTGGTATTCGAGGATGGTGCGCTTGCCGTTGACGCTCTGATTAGAACAACTTAAAGTTGCTTTGTTATTTTAAATACATGAAAAGGTAGAGTTTATGAGCGATGCCCTGAAAACGATCCGCAACGGCCAGATCCTTGAAGTCGTGCTTGAGCGCGGCAAGGCCAACGCCATTGATGCGACCACGTCATGCGCCATGGGCGAGGTCTTCGCCGAATTTCGTGATGATCCCGAATTACGCGTGGCGATCCTTACGGGTGCGGGTGAAAAGTTCTTCTCCGCTGGCTGGGACCTCAAGGCCGCTGCCGATGGCGAGTCCTACGACACGGACTATGGCGTTGGAGGCTTCGGCGGGATCAGCGAAATGCACGATCTCAATAAGCCAGTCATCGCTGCGGTCAATGGCTATGCCTGTGGCGGCGGGTTCGAACTGGCGCTGGCTGCCGACATGATGATTGCGTCTGATAATGCGCAAATGTGGATGCCGGAAATTTTCGCCGGCGTGATGGGCGATTCCGGGTGCTTTCGCCTGACCCGGCGCATTCCGCGCGCCATCGCTATGGAGATGCTGCTGACTGGCCGTCGCATGGGCGCAGACGAAGCCTACCAGTGGGGTCTGGTCAACGCTGTGGTGCCGCAGGCCGAGCTGATGGACAAGGCGCGCGAGTATGCCGACATGATGATCGCGGCTGCCCCGCTATCGCTGGCGGCAACCAAAGAAACCGTGCGCATGGCCGAGACGATGGAAATTGCGGACTGCTACGCCACCATGAAGGCTGGCGGCTTTCCCATGTTTGAAAAGATGCTGACCTCAGAAGATGCACAGGAAGGCCCGCGCGCCTTCGCGGAAAAACGCGACCCGGTCTGGCAGGGACGCTGATCGCGCTCTAGTCATCGTGCGCAGAGATGATATTGTCGTCCTGAGTGCTCCGGTTATTGCCGGGGTTTATGAGGACCATTGAGCGTATTGTCAGCCGTGCAACATTCATCGCCCCAAATCACCGCCGTTCTCGGCCCGACTAATACCGGCAAGACGCACTTTGCCATGGAGCGTATGCTTGGCCATAGCTCAGGCATGATCGGGTTCCCGCTGCGCCTGCTGGCGCGTGAGAACTATGACCGCGCCGTTGCGCTCAAGGGCGCGGGAAAGGTTGCGTTGGTCACGGGTGAGGAGAAGATCGTGCCGCCCGGCGCGTGTTACTTCCTGTGCACGGTTGAGGCCATGCCGCTGGACCGCCCTGTTGAATTTCTCGCCATTGATGAAATCCAGATGTGCGCTGATCCCGACCGTGGGCATGTTTTTACCGACCGCCTGTTGCATGCACGTGGACGTGAGGAAACCATGTTCCTTGGTGCGTCTTCGATGGCGTCACTGATCCGCCGATTGGTACGCGGTGTTGAGATTGTCACCCGCCCACGGCTGTCCAAACTGCGTTATGCTGGCCCGACCAAGGTTAGCAAATTGCATGCACGCAGCGCGGTGGTCGCGTTTACCGTTAATGATGTTTATGCCTTGGCAGAACTGGTGCGCCGTCAGCGCGGTGGTGCGGCTGTGGTGCTTGGCGCGCTTAGCCCGCGCACGCGTAACGCGCAGGTCGAGATGTATCAGAACGGCGAGGTCGATTATCTGGTGGCGACCGATGCGATCGGTATGGGCCTGAATATGGATGTGGATCATGTGGCCTTTGCCTCAACACGGAAATATGATGGAAAACGCTTTCGCCAGCTAAACCCTGCGGAACTTGCCCAGACGGCCGGTCGCGCCGGGCGGCACACCAATGACGGCACGTTCGGCACCACCGCAGATGTCGGGCCGCTCGACGAAGAGACCATCGGGCGTATCGAAAACCACGAGTTTCCCAAACTAAGCCATGTTTATTGGCGCAATCCCGATATTGTGACCAATACCCTTGATGCCCTGAAGGCCAGCCTGCGGACCTCTTCGGGCGTGGGCGAACTGGCACGTGTGCGCGAGGCCGACGATGAGCGTGCACTGATCGAGCTTAGCCGCGATCCGCATATTGTTGAGATCGCGAGCAATGCGGACGCCGTATCGCTGCTGTGGGATGTTTGCCAGATACCGGATTTTGAAAAGGAATGGACCATCGGGCACGCCCGCCTGCTGGAACAGATATACGGCCACCTGAGCACCGATGCGGCGCGTCTACCCGATGATTATATTGCTGATCATGTGGGCCGCATTGATCAAACCGGCGGCGATATAGATGCCCTGTCGAGCCGGATCGCGCGTATTCGTACGTGGACATATGTCTCGCATAAGGTTGATTGGCTGGATGATGCAGTGCACTGGCAGGAACGCACGCGGGTAATCGAGGATAAGCTGTCCGATGCCCTGCACGAGCGCCTGACCCAACGCTTCGTGGACAAGCGCACAACATTGCTGGTGAGCAAACTGCGCTCGCGCGGCAACTTGCTTGCGGTGGTCAAAAATGATGGCGATGTACTGATCGAGGGTCAGTATGTCGGGCGTTTGCGCGGTTTGCGGTTTGAACCGGATGCCACGCGGTTCAATGCTGATCGTCAGGCGCTGGCTGGTGCTGCTGCACAGGCCTTGCGCAACGAGGTCAAACGCCGCATCGACACACTGTCGAGCGATGACGCGGCCAGTTTCACATGGCGTCATGATGGCCGTATCGATTGGGGCGATGAGCCCATAGCCCACCTGCGTCGTGGCGGTGCCATGTTGCAACCGGAAATCGACGTGCTTACCAATGATTATATTGACGCGCCCGAGCGTGAGCGCCTGCGTCGCCGCCTCGATGGTTGGGTCAGGGCGCAAACCCATCAGGCGCTTGCGCCGTTGTTTGAGACTGCCAAGGCCAACGTCACCGGTGCGGCGCGCGGCGTGGTCTATCAGTTGAACGAACAACTTGGCTCGGTATCGCGTGAGGCTGCGGGCGAACAGGTCGATGCGCTCAGCCGTGATGACCGTAAATTGCTGAAAACCATGGGGCTGCGCATTGGGCGCTCGGTGATCTACATGCCAGCATTGCTCAAACCGAAAGCCGTGGAAATGCGCGCACGGTTATGGAATATCTGGCATCAACCCGTTCAAACCATGGCGCCGCCACCGGCAGGGCGCATTACCATTGAGGTCCCCGCATCGAAACACCATGGCGCGGAAAAATCCTTTCTCGCGGCCATTGGCTATCAGGTCTTTCGCGCGCAAGATGCTGCATTTGCCGTGCGTCTGGACATGGTTGAGCGCATTGCCGGTATGGCCTGGACGCTTGGCCTGAAAGCCCCGTTTGCGGTGAATGCCGATCTGATGTCGTTGGCCGGGTCAGGCGAGGCGCGTGTCGGCGCGATTTTACAGGCCATTGGCTTCCAGCGCTTTACCAAGGGTGAATTGACGCTGTACCGCGTGCCACGCCACGGTGGCGCTGCCAATGAGAAAAATAAGGAAAAGGCCAAGGGCAAGTCGCCACAAAAACGCAACGCTCAATCGCGTCGTAAATCCACATCGGAACCTGACGTAAGCGATTCACCCTTTGCCGTGCTCAAGGACCTCAGGATTGGCTCATGAGCGATCAATTTGAAAATATAGCTGCACTGCGTATCGACAAATGGCTGTGGTATTGCCGGTTTTTCAAGACCCGTACGCTGGCTACGATGCTATGTAATTCCAGCAAGCTGCGCTTGAATGAAGAGATCGTGCGCAAGGCGCAAAAGAGCGTGCATGTGGGCGATGTTTTAACCTTTCCGCTGGGTCATGACGTTCGCGTTATCCGTGTCGTGGCGCTGGGATCACGGCGTGGCCCGGCCAGCGAAGCACAAACGCTGTATGAAGATCTGGAGCCGCCGCAGCCACATTCCAGGAAAGAACGCGCGACCAGCGGCGTCGCACGTCGCGAGGCTGGCAGTGGACGCCCGACAAAGACCGAGCGCCGCGCCACCGACCGTTTGCGTGAACGTGATTAAGCCGATAGCTTCCCGCAATATCCGTATTTTGACGTGGGTTGTTGTCGCGTCTTTTGCATGTTAGGTCAGCGCCATGATTAAACGTATCCGAAGTCTTCTGCTCGGCGGTGAAACCACCCCGGAGTCCAATCCAGTTGATGAGCAGCGCGCCGTGACGGCGGCCCTGTTGGTTCATGCTGCGCTGATGGATGGGCATTTCGATGACCACGAGCGCGCGGCGATCATGGCTATTCTGGTTGATGAGTTTGAAATCAGCCTTGATGAGGTCACCGCCCTGATTTCCGAAGCGGAAATTGCCGTTGAAAAATCAAGCCAGTTGTTTGGCTTCACACGCAAGGCGACCGAGCATCTGGACCATGAAGCACGCATCGCGTTGATGGAAATGCTGTGGCGTGTTGTCTACGCCGACGGTGAGTTACACGACTATGAAGACAACCTGATGCGCCGTATTGCCGGGCTGTTGCATGTGCCGGATCGTGAGAGCGCATTTGCCCGTCAGCGAGTGCTGGGACAGTAGGCAAACGGCGACTTGCAAGCGGCCTGATAAGGTCGTAATGATGCGTTTACGGGCTAGGTGAGCATTGCCAAATCGACTCTGACGGAGATCAAGATGACTTATATCGTCACCGAGAACTGCATTAAGTGTAAATATCAGGACTGCGTTGAAGTATGTCCCGTCGATTGCTTCTACGTGGGTGAAAACTTCCTCGTTATTCATCCTGATGAATGCATTGATTGCGGCGTTTGCGAACCGGAATGCCCGGCTGATGCCATCCTGCCCGATACCGAGCCCGGTATCGAGAAATGGCTTGAAATCAATACAAAATATGCCAACGAGTGGCCCAATATCACGCGCAAGGGTGAGTCCCCTGCCGACGCGGATGAATGGAAAGACAAGCCCGGCAAGGCTGATCTTTTCAGCCCAAATCCGGGACAGGGTGACTGATCTTCACCGTTTGGGTGTTGATTTAAGTTTGTATCCCCACGGGGCTGTTTTTTAGGCCTTTTTGTGCTATACTGTAGCGTAACGACAGGAAAGCTGGTCATTGTGGCCGGCTTTCGTTTGTCAGGAGCCATGCTTGTGGGGCTGAACCATGAGCAGTTGGCGGCGTGTCCCAATTCGTGAAAGTCATAGCTGTCGCGCTGGAGTGCGGGCGCGGGCAGGCTTTCTTACGGTCGTTAATGTCGATGGTGTTAACGCTAAAAGATTGAATTTACGGAGAATAAAGTTTCATGGCCGAGCAAGCGAGTTTCAAACCCGGCGAGTACGTAGTTTATCCGACGCATGGTGTGGGTAAGGTCGAATCGATCGAGACCACGGAGATCGCCGGTGAAAAATTAAAGCTGTTTGTGATTAACTTTGATCGCGATCGCATGATCCTGCGTGTACCGGTTGCCAAAGCGACTCAGGCGGGCCTTCGCAAGCTGAGCACCAAGAAGCAGATGGAAACCGCATTGACCACGCTGAAGGGTCGTGCGCGGGTCAAGCGCACCATGTGGAGCCGCCGCGCCCAGGAATATGAAGCAAAGATCAACTCAGGTGATCCCGTTTCCATTGCCGAGGTCGTGCGCGACCTGCACCGCAACGTCGGCCAGCCTGATCAGTCGTTCAGTGAACGCCAGATCTATGAAGCTGCACGTGACCGTCTGGCATGCGAAGTCGCTGCCGTGGACAAGACAGACGTGGATGACGCCACCATCAAGCTTGAAGGTCTGCTGACCGCAGCCTGATAGCGCGTTCGTTCATACCGATATTTGGAACGGGGGCCGCTACATTATAGCGGGCCCCGTTTCTTTTTGGGTCTGCTCAGTAGACGTGATTGATGATGACCTCGCCACCCACGCGCTGCGGTGGTGCAGCGACCATATCGGCCATGCCACCAAGGATAGACTGTGCGGTTGGCGCTGCGGTCTCCCAGTCTTGCTGACTGTCATAAATGACAATGACGAGCATTGTGTTCTCGCCGGTTTCAATGGCGGTATATTCCCGTATTCCGTTCAGCTCAGTGAGTTGTGCCGTAACCGCATGAGCGAAGGCAATGCCTTCGTTGTGCATGTCGGGTCGCATCGTAACTGTGATTGTGCTCGCATACATGGTCCCCTCCTGTGCCATGTCATGCCGGGCCGGTTGCCCGGTTTTCAAATATAGCGCGATTCCTGGTGCCAGGAATAGTCTTGAGGGGCAGGGTGGCAATCGCCGTTATTCGGAAATGATTTTGACCCGGCTGTTTGCCGCTATGCCGTCTTGCACGGTCCCGGCATTGATCAGATCGAACCATTCCTGTGCGTAGGTTTCCATGCTCATGCGTTCGCTCAGGGAGCGCTGTGTATCACCGCCGGTGGTGTTGATGACATTGATGCGCAGGGGTTTGATGGCGGCGGCTTCGCTGTCGCTCAGGCGGCGGAAACTGTATGTGGTGCGTTTCAGGCCCTCGGCCATGGCGTCGAATGCATCGATCGGTGTCATGAATACCAGCCGGAAAATCTCTGCGTCGTCGCCCAGTATGGCAAGAAGGCGGATATCGCGCGGGCCACTTTTTGTCTTGCGCCGCACGTTGCCGGTCCAGGCTTCCATGCCATTAATGTCGAGCCGTTCCACGTTGCCCAGTTTGATCTTACCACCCCAATCTGACACCAGATAGCGGCGTATATCGGTGATGGAGCGCGCTTTGTCGCTGTCTTCCATATCGAACAGAATGACCGATTCGTTGCTGTGACGTGCAATCACCTGTTTTGGCGTGTTGATCAGCACGAAACCTTCGGGCACCGTGAACGCCAGTTGCAAATAGGGGTGCTGGAAGTCGCGCCCGCGCCGGATGCCCTGTTCCAGATCATCACCGAAGATGATGCCGTCGAGGCGGTCGAGGAAAGGGTCGCGTCCGATGTAGGGATTGCTCAGGCCATTGGCGTTTGCCAGCGTGATGGCCTGTTCAATGCGGTCCGTGGTGCGCGGATGGGTCGAGCGGAAATTAAAGGATTCCTCGTTGGTCGGCTGACCGCTGATGGCGGCACGCAATTCGTCGTGGGCTTTCATCTTTTTGAAAAAGGAAGACATGGCATTTGGGTCATAACCTGCGCGGGTCATATAACGCACGGCCAGTTCATCTGATTGCAGCTCCTGATCGCGAGAGTATCCTTTGAGCAGGGACTCTGCACCGACCGATAGTGCCTGGGTGGCTTCACGTGGCGCGCCGTAGATGCTGCCAATGACGCCGACAATGCTCAGCCCGATATTTGCCGCCACGGTCTTGCTGTAACGCTCGGCGGTATGGCGTGCTGTAACATGACCGATCTCATGGGCGATGACGCCCGCCAGTTCGGCCTCGTTCTCCGCCAGCGCGATCAGGCCGCGCGTGACGTAAACATAGCCACCGGGCAGGGCGAAGGCATTGATCTTGTCATCGTTGAGCACGGTGAAGCGAAAGGCATCATCGGGCAGTTCCGAAACTTTGAGTAGTTTCAGGCCAATCTGCGCCACATAGGCACCCAGATCGTTCTCTTCGTAAGCACCGCCGAACTGGCGGATGATCTTGGGATGTTCTTCGGCGCCGACTTCTTTTTCCTTTTCCGGTGACATGAAGGCCGTAAAGGTCTGCTCACCGGTGGCCGGGTTCACAGTACAGGCAGGCAGCACGGCAAGTGTGGCAAACAGTGTCAGCATCAACAAAAAGCGGGCAGGGCGTTGGTGGGTCATTATGGTTCCGTGATTACAGGTTGTCCTGATCAGATCATCGCGCATTTCAATCGAGGATTTCAAGCTGTTCGGGGTGGCTCAGTTCAATCATGGGACCGTTCAGGTTTTTCAACCATCCGCGCACACGCACGCGGTGCTGCGTTAGCGTGCTCAGGTCCAGCGCGGCATCCTTGAACAATTTGCGGGCCTTGCCCTTCAGGGCGATGGTGAAATCCGAGCGCCAGTCATCACTGAAGTTGAGATAGGTCTTGCGACCCGTCTTTGCAGCATCATGCACGATGCCTTCGACAACCTCGAAGCGGCCAATAAAGGCCGCCGCCTCAAGCGGGGTGCGCACGGCGTAGAATGGATGGCCCCAGATACCCAACGCGATGGCGCGGGCCTGACGTTCGCGCGCCAGCATGCTGTCCGCGCCCACGCGGTTATCGGCAAAGCTGTAGACCCGCGCCATGCCAAGTTCGAGCATACGGCCCTGTACCCATGTTCCGTCGCCGGTGCGCAGGTGCGCCAGAAAACGGCCGTGGCGATCCTTGGGTGTTGTGCCGAAATACAGTGTGACGTCACGGCCCTTCACCAGGGCACGCAGCGCGGCCCGCGCATCGCCGCTCAGCGGCCATGCCGCAAAATTCTTGCGCCCCAAGGGTAACTTCGGGGCCTGAATACCGACCAGACGGACCTCGCTGACGCCGTCGATAGCGTCCTGCAGCAACACGGTATCGCCATCAATGACCCCGATGATACGCACGGTGGGACCTGCTGTCAGGTCATCCCATGGTGCCGCGTCATGATTGGTGGCATGGGCCGGTGTGGCGAATGTAACCAGCGCCAGTATGACCAAGGTCTGGAAAAGGCGTGCCTTCATAGCTCGATCTCCAACTCACGGCGCAGGGTGGCCGGATCAATGCCTGCTTCACGCATGGCTTGCAGGGTGGCGGCGTTATCACGTTTGGCAAAGCGCTTGCCCGCATCGTCGCTCAGCAATCGGTGGTGGTGATAGCGTGGTGTCTCAAGCTCAAGCAGGGCCTGTAACAGACGGTGCACGTGGCTGGCGCTGAACAGGTCCTCGCCGCGTGTTACGAGGCTGACGCCCTGTAGATGGTCATCGAGCGTCACGGCAAGGTGATAGCTGGTTGGCGTGTCTTTGCGCGCCAGCACAACGTCACCAAAGATTTCGGGTGTTGCCTGTATGGCACCGTGCACCTGGTCATGCCATTGCAGTGGCCCGCTGACGTCAAGGGCTGCCGCCATGTTCAGGCGCAGGGCGTAGGGTTTACTAGCGCGTCGTTCGAGACGCTCGGTTGTACCCAGGTCGCGACAGGTGCCGGGATAGAGCAGGCCATCGGGCGTGTCATGCGGCGCATGGCCGGCATCAGCGATTTCGCGCGCGATGTCCTTGCGGGTGCAGAAACAGGGGTACAGCAAGCCCATGGTGTCTAGGCGGTCCAATGCCACGCCGTAATCAGCCATATGATCGGACTGGCGGCGCACCGGGCTTTGCCACGTCAGACCAAGCCAGTTCAGGTCTTCAAGGATCGCGGCCTCAAATTCCGGCCTACAGCGACCCGTATCGATGTTTTCCATGCGCACCAGGAATCGGCCGCCTGCGACATGCGCCGCGTGCGCGGCAAATAATGCCGAATAGGCATGCCCCAAATGGAGCCGCCCGGTGGGGCTGGGTGCGAAGCGGGTTACGATATCCATCTCAGAGGTTTAGCATGGATATAGTGACCGGGGCAGTGCGTTGTGGCGTGTGCCGTATGGCGTGATGTCGTATACTGAATGCCATCATAAATTCTTCATGCTGTATGTATTTGAAATTCTTAATCTATATGTAGTAGTCTCTATCTGACGTCACACGAAACCGTCACGCGGAGCCTGGGATATGCCGGAAGCCGGAGACAGATCGTTATGACCGCCGCAGTGGCCCATCGTAGCCCTGCTCTGGTGCTGAACGCGGACTTTCGCCCGCTCAGCTACTTCCCCTTGTCGCTGTGGTCCTGGCAGGATGCCATCAAGGCGGTGTTCATGTCGCGCGTCAGCGTGGTTTCGGAATACGATCACGTGGTGCATTCACCGAGCATGGAAATGCGCCTGCCTAGCGTCATCGCGCTCAAGGACTATGTGCACGTCACAAGCCGTCCGGCCTTTACCCGCTTTAATGTTTTCCTGCGCGACAGTTTTGAATGCCAGTATTGCGGCTCGCGGCTGCCGGCCGAGGACCTGACGTTTGATCATGTGTTGCCGCGCGCCCATGGCGGGCGGACCAAATGGGAAAACGTGGTTGCCGCATGTTCGCCGTGTAACCTGCGCAAGGGGCACCGCCTGCCCAACCGCGATGGTCTGCGTCCGTTGCGCCCACCGGTGCAGCCAAACAACTATCAGCTACAGGAAAATGGCCGGGCTTTCCCGCCAAATTACCTGCATGAGAGCTGGCGTGATTTCCTGTATTGGGACAGCGAACTGGAAACCGGCTAGGTTTCATTGTGGTGCCCTTGCAGGGCGCGGAACTCTGCGCATTTTATCCATCTTTGATGCTTGACGGTTCGCCGCGAACCCCTATACTCCGCCGCCATTCCCGAGAACGTGGGTTTTGCACGCAATGTTGTGTGTAGATCCCCGGCCCAGCGAGAGCTGGAACCAGCCATACCGGGACCAAGAGAGCCGAAAAATTCGGCCGTAATAACAACCGATCAAACGTGTGCAAAGGTAAGTGAATTATGACCAAGCGTATTGAAGCCAAATACAAGATTAACCGCCGTCACGGTGTGAACCTCTGGGGTCGTGCCAAGAGCCCCGTGAACAAGCGTGAATACGGCCCCGGCCAGCACGGCCAGCGCCGCGCCAAGAAGCCTTCGGATTTCGGTCTGCAGCTCGCTGCAAAGCAGAAGCTGAAGGGCTACTACGGCAACATCACCGAGAAGCAGTTCCGCAAGTACTATGCTGAAGCTCAGCGTCGTCGCGGTGACACCTCGGAAAACCTGATCGGTATTCTTGAAACCCGTCTGGACGCTGTTGTTTACCGCATGCGTTTCGTACCGACCGTGTTCTCGGCTCGTCAGTTCGTGAACCACGGCCACGTTATGGTCAACGGCAAGCGCGTCAACATTTCGTCCTACCGCGTTAAAGAAGGCGACGTGGTAGAAGTTCGCGAAAAGTCCCGCGAAATCCCAATGGTGCTGGAAGCCATGGCATCGCCCGAGCGCGATCTGCCGGAATACATCACCGTGGATTACACGAAAATGAAAGGTTCCTTCGTGAGCGTGCCTAAGCTCTCCGATGTGCCTTATCCAATTCAGATGGAGCCAAACCTCGTGATCGAATATTACTCACGTTAATATTCGCGCAGGTTGCCGCCAGACCGGCGGTTCCCATCGATACGAAATAGAAAAGGCCCGTACAGTTTCCTGTACGGGCCTTTTCGCTGTCTTGGTATATGGCTTCTAGAAACCGGCTTTGATTTCTTCGAAGCGTGTATTCATCATGGCGTCAAAACTGGCATCTACCGTGCCTTGGAAATGACCAGCCATAAGCATATCATCAGGATTGCGTGTCAGTCCCAATTCGGCGAGACGTTCATCGCTGACCAGATCGAACGAGCGTTTGTTCGAATGACCATATCCGTAATCATTGATCAGGAAGGCTCCGGATTCCGGGCTGAGCATTGAGTTGATGATGTCATGTGCTTTATCGAGATTTGGTGCGTCCTTATGGATCATGGCACCGCATACCCAGGTCAATGCGCCTTCCTTGGGGTTGGCCCATGCAACGGGCAGGCCCTGGCCCTTCAGGCTGACCGGAGATTCATTCCAGGTCATGGCGGCGACCAGTTCGCCAGAAGCAAGCGCCTGTTCAAGCGACGTCATGTCATCGGTATAGAACCGGACATTGGGATGCAGCTTCTTGAGCGCTTTCTCGACTTCTGCGATGCCCTTCTCGGTATCAATTTCATCGAATGGAACGCCAGCATAGATTGCTGCACACCACCACGTATCACCCGGTGAGGCAATGACGCCAATACGGCCCTTATAGCGCTCATCCCACAGGATGCCCCAGCTTTCTTCCTGACCACCCAGATCAACGAGATCGGTACGATAGGTAATGGATGTCTGACCCCAGTCAAACGGTGCGAAATGCGGCTTGCCATCGACGACTGCACCCGAAAGGTTCTTCAGCGAGTCGGTGACGTCGCCCCAGTGTGACAGTTTGCTGGTGTCGAGAGGCTGGAACAGCCCGGATGCCATCCAACGCGGAATACCGGAATTACAGGGATGTGCGACATCGACCGTAAAGCCGGCCTTCATTTTCGTCAGCGCTTCTGAGGTGTCGCCGAACACATTGAAGTTTGGCAGGGTGCCATTCTTGGCCTGATATTCCCCAAAGAATTCAGGAATGTCGTAACCGCTCCAGGTGAAATAGCTGCCTTGGTTAGGATCTGCAGCCGAAGCGCCGCCTGATAGCATCGGCGTTACGCCCATAGAAAGGCCTGCGCCTGCCAGTATCTTATTGAAATCGCGACGGTTTACCTTGCCAGATTTGATCTTGGCAATCAGCGCATCGGCGGAAATAGTATCCTTGGTCATAATGGTATCGCTCCTCTGTTTTCTTGATCGTTATTTATTACTTAAAAGAATTCCCTACGCGTCAGTATCTGTGTCATGGGGTCGCGCAACGGACTATTACCTCTGCGCATGTTACGCGGGAGGGGAGATGGAATAATGGTGAGGCCACCCTGTCTGTGCCCATATATCTAATATGGGACATAGGCCATTGTGGCATGATTGTTCGGATATGTTTATGTTTGTTTTGCCATCGAATAGAGCTGACTTATTCAACGATTAAATATGGGAACGGAGTGTATGAAAGCCACTGAATTCAAAGATAAATTTTTGAACGGTGATATGACACGCCGGCACTTTGCCAAGGCTCTTGCTGCCGTTGGCTTGAGCGCTGTGATGATGCCAGTTATGGCTGGTAAGCCTCGCGCAGCAGGTAACGTTCACTTTTTTACATGGAGCGGTAACGATGACCCGGCATTCTTTAAAAAGTATGCCGAAAAGTATGGTGAAAACCCGGATTTCTCGTTTTACGGCAGTGAAGACGAAGGCCTCGCCAAGATGCGCAGCGGGTTCAAACCAACTGTTGGCCACCCATGTTCCGATACTGTGCCGCGCTGGGCACGTTCGGGCATTCTGAAGGGCATCGATACGTCGCGCCTGTCCAATTATGGTTCGCTGTTTCCCGAAATCATGAACCTACCCGGTTCCATCCACAACGGTGAAACCGTCTTTGTGCCCTTCGACTGGGGCAACTCATCGGTGCTCTACCGAACCGATCTCGTTGATCCCAGGTACAACGAAGAGCACAGCTGGGAATTGCTGTTTGATGAGCGTTATGCCGGGCGTCTGGCAATGTATGACTCGCCGGGTGGAACTGCTGCGGTTGCCGGTATGCTGTTGGGATATTCCAAAGAAGATTTATGGGCGCCGAGCGATGTGCAGATCGAAGCCATTCGTGCCAAGTTGAAACAGCAACAACCATTGTTGCGATATTACTGGGATGATTTGAGCACGGTCGAGCAGGGCATCGCTTCGGGTGAACTGGTTGCCGCCTATGCGTGGAGTGATGCGGCTGTACGCCTGAAACGTGAGGGTCTGCCTGTCGCATACATGACACCAAGGGAAGGCATTCTGTGCTGGGTCTGTGGCTTTTCCATGATGAATGACGCGCATGGGTTGGGCGATGAACAGGCCGCATACGACATGATTGACGAATTGCTATCGCAGGACGTCGGCGAATACATCATCAAGGAGCGCGGTTATGGGCATGCCAATAAAGCCGCCTTCGATAATGTTGATCAAGGGCTTCTGGACGCGTTGAACCTGTCCAACCCGGCTGAAATGATGGCTTCGGGTGTGTTCTTTCAGGACACTCCGGATGATATCAATGCCAAGCTGCAATCGATGTTCAGCGAAATTCAGGCTGGCCTCTGATCCGTTTGGATCAAATTGTAGGCTCTTGGGAGCCCCACCCTCTTTTGTGCCATAAAAATTTAACTGGCAACGCAGCAAAACTCGCCACATATTTCGTTTAATATTTTTTTGGTTATACCTGCCAAGGGAACGACACATGAAAAATCTGCCGTTCGGTCGTGAAGGCCGTTTCTATCGGGGTAATCTCCATACCCACTCGACCAATTCCGATGGCGTTTTCCCGCCCGACGATGTGTGCCGCAAATATAAAGAGGCGGGCTACGACTTCATCTCGCTCAGCGAACATTTCATGGAGCGCTTTGGCTATCCTATCAGCGATACCCGCCATATGCGCGATGACGACTTTACCACGTTAATCGCGGCCGAACTGCATCAGGGAAAAACCAAAGTGGGTGAGACCTGGCATCTTCTGGCCGTGGGGCTGCCGCACGATTTCGACCAGCCACATGAGGGCGAAACCTCGCCAGAGATCGCGCGCCGCGCCGCCGATACCGGGGCGTTTATCGGCATTGTGCATCCGTCATGGTACGGTCTGACGGTTGAAGATGCGCGCACCATTGACTGCGCGCACGCTGTCGAGGTTTATAACCATGGCTCGCAGGTTGAAACGGATCGTGGCGAGGACTGGCCGTTCTGCGATCAATTGCTCAACGAGGGCTGGCGGTTAAGTGCCTTTGCCACCGATGACGCACATAAAATGACCCATGATGCGTTTGGCGGTTGGATGCATGTGCACGCAACAAGCCTGTGCCCGGATGCCCTTCTCGAGGCCATGAAGGCCGGGCGCTATTACTCCAGTCAGGGACCGGAAATTCACGACGTGCGGATAGAGGGTGACGAGGTTCATATTGAATGCTCACCGGCCAGCGTGATTTCCGTACAGGGCCGCGGTTCACGCGCCAAGACCGCCATGGGCGACGGGCTGACCAGTGCGAGCTTCCCCACTGAGCGCTTCACCGACGCCTACATGCGCCTGACGGTGATGGACGATACCGGCAAGCGTGCCTGGACCAACCCGATCTGGTTTGATTAAGCAATGTCAGAAGTTGTTGAATTACGTGAATTGTTAAAGGCTGCCGGACTTGAGATCACCGATTTGCGTGGTCGCGTTGACGCACACGTCGAAACGCTTGAGGAGATGCACGACAAGGAAACGGCGCTGGAAAAGCAGATTATTCTGCTGCATTCCCAGATTGGTGAACTGGAAGACCGTCTTGAGGACTCCGATGAGCAGCTTTCGGGCACCATGTCGGTGATGCAGGCAATTCGCGATGCCATTGCTGAACTGCGCAAGACATCATTGGCGGCATTGGAACAGGCCAAGACTGCATCGTCGCGCTCGGAACTGGCCTCCAGCGTGTATGAGATGGCTGCCAAATCCCAGCTTGCCGAAGAAGCCGAACTGATCGACGAATACGAGCGCAAGATCGCCGCACTGCGTGAGCGGCTCAAGGGCTGATCTCGCTCTTTGCAGGACCCGTTATACCGGGTTCGCCTCACTTGCCTGCGGTATTATTTGTTTGCCTGGAAAATCTATATCACTGTCAAATATCCAGTTCCAGAAGGCCTCGATACGGGTGTCGGGTTCCTGTGTATTGGCTGCGACCAGGAAATATCCCTGATCTACGCGATACGAGGCATCAAACGGCTGGACCAGTCGCCCTGCCGCCATGTCATCTGCCACAAGCAAGGAACTGGCGAGTGTTATGCCGTGACCCTGAATGGCCGATACGATGGCGTATTCTTCCCATGGCACCTCGAAACGATCCTTGCAAACAACCGCGTCGAGCCCGGCGGCCTTGAACCAGCGCGACCACAAAACGCGGTCCGAATAATGCTGGCTGGGTGAGCGGTCAATCAGGGTGTGGTTATGGATATCGAGCGGTGTGCGCAAGGGATGCTCGCCGTTCAGCAGATCGGGGCTGCACACTGCAATGATATCCTCATGATCGATAATCGTTTCGACCCGCAAATCCGGATAATTTCCCCTGCCATAGCGGATACATACATCCACATCGCCATCGCGGGGGTCGGCAAGCTCCGGCGTGGGATCAATCCGTACGGCGATATCGGGGTAACGCGCGCGAAACCGTTCCAGCCGCGGGATCAGACAGCGCACGCCAAAGGTCGGGTCGACCGAAACCACCAGCGGGCCTTCGCGGCGCGTGCGCTGAAACGAGCGCACCGCACTGCGCAGATGCTCAAACGACGTTCGCATGCCGGGTAAAAGGTTGCGCCCTGCCGGGGTCAGTTCGATGCGGCGGTGATGGCGTTCAAATAGCTGGCAGCCGAAAAAGGCCTCAAGGTCGGCGATCAGGTGCCCGACCGCGCTGGCGCTCACATGCAGCTCATCGGCGGCATTCTTAAAGCTTAGATGACGCGCGGCGGATTCAAATGCACGCAATGCATTGAGCGACGGCATGAGAGTCGATGGTGTGCTCATAGCGGAATTTTTCTCCATCGTTAGGCGAGATCATCTCATTTGCGATCAGGCGTGATCATGGATATTTATTGAATTAACGCGCAGGTGATCATGAATTTCAAGTTTTTTAGAAGGAGTAAACCTCAATGGAAAAGTTTAGCAATAACCGTTTGTTTTTGGAAGATGCCGCCTTTGCAGTGATACGTGCGGAACTGTTGCGTCAAAGCGAAGGCCATGTGCCTGCGGGGACGCGTGTATATCGGCCCGGGGTCCGGAAGGCTGGCGTGCGTCAGCATGCGGCGCGATTATTGACGCGGCTTGCGCAATGGCTTGATCCCGCCATTGCGGGTGTGCGCTCACACGTTGATGGCGTAACCTGCCAAACTTGGCAATGTGATGGCGCGAAGTCGTGACACCAAAATAAAAGGCCGCCCCGTTGCCGGGTGCGGCCTTTTTAAATCATATAGTGGACTTGATCAGGCGGCGAATTCAACGCCCTTGTCCTTGAGCATCTGTGCCAGCTCGCCGGTTTCGTACATTTCGCGCACGATATCGCAGCCACCGACGAATTCGCCTTTGACATAAAGCTGGGGGATGGTTGGCCAGTTGGCGAAGTCCTTGATGCCCTGACGGACATCACCGTCCTGTAGCACATCGACGCCCTTGAACTTGACCTGCAGGTTGCTCAGCAGGGTGCTGACGGCGGCGGAAAAGCCGCACTGTGGGAACATGGGGTTGCCCTTCATGAACAGCACCACCTGATTTTCGTCGATTTCCGACTGGATGCGCTCAAAGGCTGGATTGTCGCTCATGATGATATCCTCTGAATGTAAACGATTAGGCCTGTTCAGGCGTGGATGTTTGTAATGCCAGTGCGTGTAATTCACCGCCCATGCGACCCTGCAGGGCCTGATAGACCATCTGGTGCTGCTGGACGCGGCTCTTGCCCTCAAACGCACTGGAGATGATGTGCGCGGCGTAATGGTCGCTGTCGCCACGGGTGTCCTCGATGCTGATAATCGCATCAGGCAGGGCTTCCTTGATCATACGCTCGATTTCAGCGGCAGCCATGGCCATGGGGCAGGTCCTTGTTTTTGTATGCGTTGCTTCCTGCGCACGATATGGCCCGCCAAGCGGCCCGCGTCAACCCTTTGGAGAATGGGGGATTAGGTGAACTAACCCGCCATATACGTTGGCAGCCAGCCTTCGTGGGCTTCGCGCAGTTCGTCGAGTGCGATGCGGCCGCGTTCGAGCATTTCCACGTGGACGGTGATGTCGCTGCCGCCGGTTTCACCGATAATCAGCGCCGGAACGTCTTCGGCCTCGGCTTCGATGATCAGGGCGGCGGCATTATCCTTTGTGGTGGTCACGATATAGCGTGCCTGATCCTCGCCGAATAACCAGTCATTGAGCGGGCATTCGTGCACCATATTGGGCTCGACCTTGCAGCCCACGTTACCAGCCAGCGCCATCTCGGTAACAGCAACCAGCAAGCCGCCATCGGAAATATCGTGACAGGCTGTGACGTGGCCGCCGTGAATTTGTTTGCGCACAAAGTCACCGTTGCGGCGTTCACGTGCCAGAACCACGGCTGGCGGGGTGAACGTTTTCCCGGCTTCACTGGTCAGTGACAGATAGATGCTCTGGCCGATATGACCGAAGTTGTCACCGATCAGGACGATGACTTCGCCAGCGTCCTTGAAGGCCAGCGTGGTGGCCTTGGAAATGTCCTGGATCAGGCCGACGCCACCGATCACAGGGGTCGGCAGAATGGCGTTGCCTTCGGTCTCGTTATAGAGCGACACATTGCCTGAAACGATGGGGAAGTCGAGCGCCGTGCAGGCTTCGCCCATGCCTTTGATGCAACCAACGATCTGGCCCATGATGGCGGGCTTCTCGGGGTTGCCGAAGTTCAGGTTGTCGGTGCAAGCCAGCGGTGTGGCACCCGTCGCGGTGATGTTGCGCCAGGCTTCGGCGACGGCCTGACGGCCACCGGCAACCGGATCAGCAAGGCAATAGCGCGGCGTGCAATCGCTGGTCATCGCCAGACCCTTGTCGGTGCCATGAACACGTACCAGCGCGGCGTCGCCACCGGGACGTGCCACGGTATCGGCCATCACCATGTGGTCGTACTGTTCCCAGATCCAGCGTTTCGACGCCAGATCGGGCGTTGCCATCATGGCGCGCAGCACGTCGGTCGGTGCCATCTTGGACAGTTCGCCCAATACAGTGGCGATGTATTCAGCCGGTTCCGTTTCGACCCATGGACGGTCGTATTCCGGTGATGCTTCGGCCAGCGGATCGATCGGCAGATCGGCCACGATTTCGCCCTTGTGGCGCAACACCATGTGGCCCGTGTCGGTCAGCTTGCCGACCACGGCGAAGTCGAGTTCCCACTTCTCGAAGATCGCGCGCGCTTCGTCTTCACGGCCCGGTTCGAGCACCATGAGCATGCGCTCCTGGCTTTCGCTGAGCATCATCTCGTAAGCCGTCATGTTGGGTTCGCGTTGCGGTACGTGGTCGAGGTCAAGCTCAACACCCATGCCGCCCTTCGATGCCATTTCAAACGACGATGATGTCAGGCCAGCCGCGCCCATGTCCTGAATGGCGACGATGGCGTCGGTCGCCATCAGTTCCATGCAGGCTTCGAGCAGCAGTTTTTCGGTGAACGGGTCGCCGACCTGTACGGTGGGGCGTTTTTCCTCGGAATCCTCGTTAAACTCGGTCGAGGCCATGGTCGCGCCGTGGATGCCGTCGCGGCCTGTTTTTGCGCCGACGTAGATCACCGGCTTGCCGAGGCCCGAGGCCTGTGAATAGAAAATTTTGTCGGTATCGGCCAGACCCACGGTCATGGCGTTGACCAGAATATTGCCGTTATAGGCCGCGTCGAACTCGCACTCGCCACCCACGGTGGGGATGCCCATGCAGTTGCCGTAGCCACCAACACCGGCGACCACACCCGATACCAGATGGCGGGTCTTGGGGTGATCGGGTGAACCGAAACGCAGCGCGTTCAGGTTGGCAACCGGGCGGGCGCCCATGGTGAACACGTCGCGCATGATGCCGCCAACGCCCGTGGCTGCGCCTTGATAGGGCTCGATAAAGCTCGGGTGGTTGTGGCTTTCCATCTTGAACACGGCGGCTTGTCCGTCGCCGATGTCAATGATACCGGCGTTTTCGCCGGGACCGCAGATCACCCAGGGGGCCTCCGTCGGCAGGGTCTTGAGCCATTTTTTCGATGACTTGTAGGAGCAATGCTCCGACCACATGACGGAAAAGATACCGAGCTCGGTACGGTTTGGCGTACGGCCCATGATGTCGAGGATCAGATCATATTCCTCGGCGCTCAGGCCATGCTCGGCGACGACTTCGGGGGTGATTTCTGTGGATGTATCAGTCATGTGGTTTTCATAGCAGAAAGCGCCCGATAAGCAACGCAGGACTTGCCGAAATCGCCGCGAAAGGGCTGTGCTGCGCCCTTCGCGGCGTGATTGTGATCTATCGCGAACTCAGCGGAATATTTCGTTGAAGAAATGCATGGTCTGCATCCACGAATCCCCGTCGGCTGCGGCGTTATAGGCCAGCGGCAGACCGAACTTCTCGCCCACGGCTGTGGAGCCGGGCTTGGTGAAGCTGTGCACCGCGCCGGGATAGTTGGTGAATTCGTAATCCACGCCAGCAGCTTCCATTTCCGTCTTGAAGGCCGCAATGGACTCGGCCGTTACAAAGCCGTCATCGGCACCGTTAAAGGCGCGGACTTTGGCGCGCACCTTGCCCGGTTCGGCCTCGACAAGGGCTGACAGGTTGCCATGGAAGCTGACCACGCCATCCAGATCAAAGCCCATGCGCGCCATGTTGAGCACGACCGTGCCGCCGAAGCAGTAACCAATGGCGGCCAGTTTTTCTGAATCGACGGTGTGGTGGGAACGCAGGACCTCATAGGCGGCGTCAAAGCGGGCCTCGGCGACATCGCTGGTCTCGATGGATGCCATCATGAAGCTCTTGGCGTCGTCGGGATGTTCGGCCAACTTGCCGGTGCCGTACATGTCGAGCGCGAACGCCGTATAGCCGCGCGCGGCCAGCAGTTCGGCGCGCTTGCGGGCGTAATCATCGTGGCCCCACCATTCGTGCGCCACCAGAATGCCCGGACGTTTACCGCTGACGGCATCGTCATAGGCCATATAGCCGGTCAGCTCGAGTCCATCGACGCTATAGGTGATTTCCTGTGTGCGAACCTCAGCCAGCGCGCTGGTGGTGTGAAAGCCGACGAGTGCCAATACGCCTAGCACGGCAATCTTGAGAATCCTGAACATCGTGCCCTCCCTGAGCCCTTATGTACGAACCCGGCATTTTCCGGGGGGGCATCATAACCCAATATTGCTGCGGAGTCAGCGCAACCTGTCGCAACTTGGCTCAGGCCTTGCGACTTTTGGTAAACATCGTTGCGCCAACGGCCGCGGCAATGATGCAGGCGATGGCGAGCATCGTGCGCGCATTGACCGACTGGCCCAGCATGAGCGCGCCCACGCACAGCGCAAAGGCCGGTTCGGTGGTTACGATCAGGCCGTAAAGCCGCGGTGTCATGCGTTTGAGGGCCTCAAATTCACAGGTGAACGGGATGGTGGTTGATAGCACCGCAACGCTGGTGACCATGATCAGAACCATGGGATCGCCCAGCACCACGCCGATTTTCACCACGCCCATGGGCAGCATGATCAGCGCACCGATGCCCATGCCGAGCGCCAGACCGCTATTGCCCGGCGCAATAGCGGCAATGCGGCGGCTGATCAGGACCAGTGATGCCCAGCAAACTGCGTCTATGACGGCGAATGCAATACCGACTGGATCAAGCGTATTGCCGATATCGGGGCTGAGCAGGGCGATGCCGCCTACGGCAAACGCAATCCAGACAAAATCCAGCGCGCGCCGCGACATGACGATAGAAATTGCCAATGGACCCATGAAGCCGATGGTGATGGCGATACCCAATGGAATGCGCTCAATGGCGGAATAAAACCCGATATTCATACCCGCCAGCAACAGGCCATAGATCAGGATGATCCAGCCCTGACGGTTAAACAGCGAGATCAGTGATGGCCGGGTCGCGGCGATCAGGATCAGGGCTGAGATGCCAAGCCGGAATGATACCACGCCAAGGGGACCGAGTTGAGGGAACAGGAAATAGGCAATGCCCGCGCCAAGTTGCGCCGCGACGATGGCAATGGCGAGCAGAAGCCACGGTGGTGCTGCGCATAATGCATGAGAGATCGCGGAGGCAGGATTCAAGACCGCGCTCCTGATTGCTGGAATTTACGCCACGAGGGCCTTAACAGCCCCTCGAAGTTTACGCCGCGAGGGCTTCAACAAGCCCTTCGAACATGGGCAGTCCATCGGTGCCGCCAAGTGCGGCATCAATCAGGCGCTCGGGGTGGGGCATCATGCCCAGCACGTTGAGCTTTTCGTTATAGACCCCGGCGATGTTTTCAATCGAGCCATTGGGGTTGGCTTCATCGGTGATCGAACCATCGGCAGCGCAATAGCGGAACGCAATGCGGTTTTCGCCCTTAAGCTGCGCCAGCGTATCGGCGTCGGCGAAGTAGTTGCCGTCATGATGGGCGATGGGGATACGAATAGAGCTGTTGTTGGTGTAGAGCGAGGTGAACACCGTGTCGTTGCGCTCGACGCGCAGGTGCACGTCGCGGCAGACGAACTTCAGGCCTGCGTTGCGACTCAGGGCACCGGGCAGCAATCCAGCCTCGGTCAGAACCTGAAAGCCGTTGCAGATGCCAAGCACCGGCACGCCAGCGTTGGCACGCGCCACGATCTCACGCATGATCGGCGATTGGGCCGCCATGGCGCCGGAGCGCAGATAGTCACCATAGGAAAAACCACCGGGGACGACGATCAGGTCTGCTTTCGGCATTTCGGAATCGCCGTGCCAGACCATGGCGGGCTCGTGACCAAACGAATTGCGCAACGCCACCTGGGCGTCGCGATCACAGTTTGAACCGGGAAAGACGATGACGGCGGTTTTCATGGCGAGGCCCTGTGTTTAGCTTACGATTTCAATATCGTAGGTTTCGATCACGGTGTTGGCGAGCAGGTTCTTGCACATCTGCTCGACGGTATCGCGGGCCGTTTCGGGATTGCTTTCATCAAGCTCCAGCTCGATGACTTTACCCTGGCGGACGTCATTAACGCCGCCGAAGCCAAGCGAACCCAGAGCGTGCTGTACAGCCTTGCCTTGTGGGTCGAGGACACCGTTTTTGAGCATTACGTGGACACGGGCTTTCACTGTTCTCTATCCCTTATTTCTTGATCTCTTATTGCATCGTATCCGGGCCCTGCATATCGCGGGGACCGCTTTCAGGCAGGATGCCCAGACGACGAGCGACTTCCTGATAGGCTTCCTCGACTTTGCCGAGGTCGCGACGGAAGCGATCTTTGTCCAGTTTCTCGTTGGTCTCGATATCCCACAGACGGCAGGAATCGGGGCTGATTTCGTCAGCCAGAACGATACGCATCGTCTCGCCTTCCCAAAGCCGACCGAACTCCAGCTTGAAGTCCACCAGTTTCAGCCCGATGCCAAGAAATAGCCCGGTCATGAAGTCGTTGATGCGCAGGGACATGCCCATGATCTCGTCGAGATCCTGCGGCGCGGCCCAGCCAAATGATGTGATGTGCTCTTCCGATACCAGCGGATCGTTCAGTTCGTCGGACTTATAGCAGTATTCAACGACCGAGCGCGGCAGCGGGGTGCCTTCGGCCATGCCGAAACGCTTTGCCATGGAACCGGCAACCACGTTACGCACGATAACTTCGAGCGGTATGATTTCAACTTCACGTACAAGCTGCTCGCGCATGTTCAGGCGACGCACGAAATGCGTCGGGATGCCGATTTCGGCAAGCTTGATCATCAGGTATTCGGAGATGCGATTGTTAATCACACCCTTACCGGTGATCGTGCCTTTTTTCTGGTTATTAAAGGCGGTGGCATCGTCCTTGAAGTGTTGCACAAGGGTGCCGGGCTCGGGGCCTTCAAAAAGAACCTTCGCCTTGCCTTCGTAAATCTGTCTGCGCTTAGCCATGCTGATCGTCCGTATAAACGGCGGGAGCCCTCGCTTTACGGCAGAATGCCGGATGCGTGCCCGCTCACCTTGTCGACAATGCGCACCGTATAGCAGGTGCATGCGCACATGACAACGCGACATATGCAACGCAGATATGCGCGCTATGCGGCGCAGCGCTGCGTTATAGCACGACGTTGTTATAGTCGGCTGATCCGGGCATCCCGGCGGCAAAACGCCAGACGCGTTTTACACCATCTGCCCCGGGCGCCCCCAGCGCGATCAGCGACGATGACACGGTGCCGAAATTCACCCGTTTGCCGTCTTCATCGACGTTATCTATAGCCATGGCACCGTCCCAGCCCGCGTCGGCCTTGCGGCTCTGGTCAGCCATCAGAGCCTGCCATGCGAACCAATCCCCGCCCGTAATTTCATCAGCGCCGGGATCAGGCGAGGGGGCGGCGCGAAAACGCGGCAGGTGATGGGCGATGCGATCTGATGTCGTATCGTTCATGTCGCTGGCGGTCACCATGGAAACGCCGGGCTCTATTTTGTGCACGCGCACCGGGGTCTCGGTATTTTCAGGATCACACGCAATCCAATAAGCATCACGGATGTCGGCGATCACCATATTAAAGGCGCGGTACGCCATGGGGTCGATATCGCCCAGGGCGCGCGCGGCCTCGCGGGCCTCGGCGTGATCGAGCGCTTCGAGCGGTAGTTCACCACGGCTGCGCTTGTTGGCTGCGGGGCCTAATGCATTGCGGCGGTTCAGGATACCTGCGACCAGCCCGTCGTCATTCATGCCGAGCCATGTGCCACCCGCCAGATCATCGCGCCCGGCGATGACGTTGGGGCGATCATCCCAATGGCGCGCCGGGGCGCTCCATGGCCGGTCGCGCATTTCGTCGCGGTTGGCCGCAACGATCAACGGCCAGTCGTGGTTTGGACGATGTAAAATCACAAGTGTACACATGGCTAATTGCCATATGCGTTTGGG
Source organism: uncultured Rhodospirillales bacterium (assembly GCA_965602485.1). Lineage (GTDB taxonomy): Bacteria > Pseudomonadota > Alphaproteobacteria > Rhodospirillales > Casp-alpha2 > JABJOR01. The sequence goes on from CBFCYM010000002.1 coordinate 463,261, forward strand.
GCGGACTGGTCAATAGGCACCGACGTGCCTAAATTCGTACATAGGGGCATTGCACAGGCCCCTTGCGGGCTATAAAACACCTCTAACAGACATTCACAGCCCCCATCTGCTTTCGGGGGTACCAAAGCTTTAAGGGAACAAATTGATGAGCGACGCGTTTTCTGATCGAGAAAAAAGTTTCGAAGCCAAATACAAGCTCGACGAAGAGCTGACGTTTAAGGTCCATGCTCGCCGCAACAAGCTGCTCGGCGAATGGCTGGCTGACAAGTTCGGCATGACGAGTGATGACAAGGCAGCCTATGCTGCCGACGTTGTGATGTCCGATCTGGATGAGCCCGGTATCGAGGACGTTATACGTAAGGTTATGGCCGATATCGCCAAGCATGGCGCGGACATTTCCGAAGACGATGTACGTGCCCAGATGGACGCGATGGAAATCGTCGCTGTCGAGCAGATCAAGGGTGAGTATCCCGAAGCGCTGAACGGCGATCACGGCTGATACAGCGGATATGGTCGGGCGCGTGTGACGCGCCGCCAACAGGTGATTGAAAAGGCGCTTCCTGCGAAGGGGGCGCTTTTTTTTATGGAAATGTGTGGGGCAGTTAAAGCTTGACTTTATTCCTATTTTGTGACAGTGTGCCGAAGTGTTTTCGAATGCTCTTTAACACCTGTGAATCAGAATAGGCATGTGCGCCGGCACGGATTGCGGCGCTGTGAGCGTCAGGGTGTATAAAAGTCTACAAAAGTGGTCATGCCTTAACGCCTTAAAACATCCGCTAAGCCGCAGAAACCCTGACATTTGCCATAATAAAAGTGAGCCCAGCGCACGAAAGTGTACAAAGGTCTACAAAGGTCAACAAAATGATAGATATCAATGGCTTAGGCAGGCGCTGTTTTTAAGCGTTATCAGCCCTTCACCGCATCAAGAATGCCGCGCGCCGCGCCATCAATCAGCGCGACATCGAGGCCGAGCATGACAAAGCGGTAGCCCGCATCAAGCTTGGCCTTGGCCATGTCACCATCGAGCGCCAGCGTACCCAGCACGGCGTTGGAACCGGCCACGGCATTTTCCAGACGTTTAAGCGCATCGAGATAGATCGGGTTGTCGAACTGTCCGGCCACGCCGAGGCTTTGTGACAGATCAAACGGGGCGAGGAATGCCACGTCGATACCATCGACTGCCATGATGGCTTCGCAATTTTCAACGGCCTTGGCACTTTCCAGCATGACCACCCGCAGGATGGCATCGTCGGCCTGCTCGGCATATTCGCGCAGGCCAAGCCCCCAGCGTGACGCCGTATAAAACGGACCGAAGCCGCGTTTGCCGGTGCTCTCGGGACCGGATGGATAGCGCGTTGAGGCCACGGCGGCGGCGGCCTCTTCGGCGGTTTCGATGAACGGAAAGATCACGCCGAGCGAACCGCAATCCAGCGCTGGCTTGACCGTCCATAACGCTTTGGCGGGAACGCGGGTCAGCGGCACGCTAAGCCCGTCACCCACGGCGGTGGCGTTGACCATGTTATGCAGGGCGTCAAACGGGATTGGGCCGTGTTCAAGGTCGAACCACAACCAGTCAAAACCGGCCGAAGCGAGGATCTGCGCGACGTTGGGGCTGGGCATGCTGACCAGTGTACCGAAGGCAGGTTTGCCATCGGCCAGCAGGGTTTTAACGCGGTTGGTCAGCTTGGCGCTCATGCGTCTCGCCCCTAGCTCTCGCCGAACACGCGCTGGAAGATTACGTCGACGCGCTTGGTGTGATAGCTGATGGAATCTTCATCCAGCAGCTTGGCAAGATCGGCGGGATTCACCGCCGAGGCCAATGCTTCGTCTTTGGACAGGAAGTAGAACAGCCGGTTGTCGTGTTCGGTTGCGCCGCGTTCAACGTCGTTGAGCTCGGGCGTGGAATCGGGATTGTCCGGATCAATGCCGAAGCTCTTCCACACCAGCATGGCGCTGCGCTGGACGATTTTATAGGCGTCTTCGCGGCTGACGTCGTTCTGGGTCAGGAACAGCAGAACACGCTGGGCATCATGGATGCCGCCGAAGTTGTTGAGCTGCTCCATCATGTTGTCGGGATAGACAACCAGCTTGGAGATCACGCTGGTCAGGCGCTTGAGCGCAAAGTTCAACGTGATGGTGCTGTCGGGTGCGATCATGCGTTCGACCGAGGAATGCGAAATGTCACGTTCGTGCCAGAGTGCCACGTTTTCCAGTGCCGGGGTCACGGCCATGCGCACGATGCGCGCCATGCCGGTGAGGTTCTCGGTCAGGATCGGGTTGCGCTTGTGCGGCATCGCCGAGCTGCCCTTTTGGCCGGGGGCGAAGTATTCCTGGGCCTCGCGCACTTCGGTGCGTTGCAGGTGGCGGATTTCGGTGGCGACGTTTTCCATGCTCGAGGCAATGACGCCAAGCGTGGTGAAATATGCAGCGTGGCGGTCACGCGGGATGACCTGGGTCGAAACAGGTTCGGCGCTGAGGCCCATCTTGGCTGCGACGTGCTCTTCGACGCGCGGGTCGACATTGGCGAATGTGCCAACCGCGCCGGAAATAGCGCAAGTGGCGATGTCGGCGCGCGCGGCCAACAGACGGACTTTGTTGCGCGCGAACTCGGCGTGGAAGCGGGCGAACTTGATGCCCATGGTGGTCGGCTCGGCGTGGATGCCGTGGCTGCGACCAATGCAGGCCATGGTCTTGGTTTCAAAGGCGCGGGTTTTTAGTGCGGCGAGCAGTTCGTCGATGTTGTCGAGCAGAATATCGGCGGCCTGTGTCATCTGCACGGCAAGGCAGGTATCGAGCACGTCAGAGCTGGTCATGCCCTGATGTACAAAGCGCGACTCATCGCCGACGTGTTCGGACAGTTCGGTCAGGAACGCGATGACGTCATGTTTGGTTTCAAGCTCGATCTCGTCGATACGTGCAATGCGTTCGGGTGTATAGGGCAGGTTGCCTTTGTCCCACACGGCTTTGGCGGCATCGGCGGGGATCACGCCCAGATCGGCCATGGCGTCGCAGGCGTGGGCCTCGATCTCGAACCAGATGCGGAATTTATTGGCGGCTTCCCAAATGGCGGTCATCTCGGGTCGGGAATAACGTGGGATCATGATTTTACTCGAACTCGCTGGATCAAAAGGGCTTGAAATTGGAAAGGCGGATCATAATCACTTCGTAGCGGTTGAGAAAGACACTTGGCGAAACTTATAATGCGGCAACACTCTGGAGTAGTTTGATAACCCATGGACCCACGTGATGACCATTATCTGGCACGGCTGCCCGCTATCCCGCTGATTGAGGCGGGTGAGGGCGGAGCTCTGGCGATTGCGCGCGCCGGGCGTGGGCGGCTGATGGATATCCTTGATCAGGCGCACGACCACTATGGCGGCTTGACCATATCAGTGGCTGAGCGGATGTCGGAATACTGGCTGGCACGCAACGACAATGCTTACTACGAGGAAATCCTCAACGTTGCCGATTTCGCGACCGAACATGGTGCGGGCGTTGGGGCCTATATGTTGAACATGTCGTTCGAGTGGTCGTGTACGGCGGGCGTTGGTCCCGATCCGCAGCTTGGCGGTAACCGCATGTTGCGCACGCTGGACTGGCCCATGGATGGCTTGGGCCGCAATCTGGTGGTGGCGCGTATATTGGGTGAGGCGGGTTCTTATGATGCCGTGACGTGGCCCGGTTTTGCCGGGATTATGACGGCTATGGCACCGGGGCGGTTTTCTGCTGCCATTAACCAGCCGCCCATGCGGCGCTGGAGCCCGGCGCGCTGGCTTGATTGGGCGATTAACCGGACGCGGGTTTGGCGGCAGGATGCGCCGCCACCAGCGCACCTGTTACGTCAGGTGTTTGACCAGTGCGAGACCTATGTCGAGGCGCGCGAAATTTTGATCAATACGCCCATCGCCATGCCAGCCTTTTTTACGTTGAGTGGTCTGGGCGAAGAACATTGCTGCGTGATCGAGCGCACCGAGGACGAGGTTTGTGTGCACTATGGCCCCGGCGCGGTCGCCAATCACTGGCTGCGCATGGATGTCGCGGGCCATAAACGCGGCATCGACAGTTACGGGCGCTTTGCACAGATGAACAAATTGCAAGGCGCGCAGTCCGATAACTTTGACTGGGTTCGCGCGCCGATCCTGAACCCGACCACGCGGGTCTCGGTGGTGGCAAATGCGCAGCATGGTCGCCTGCAGGTGATGGGTTGGGAGTACGACAAGGAAACCGACCAGAACGCCCGCCCGGCGACCACGGTTTATGATGGGTATAGCAAGTGAAGGTGGGTTCATTCAGGTGCCACTCGCTGCATGGCTGTTATGACGGCACCACATGCGTTGTGTTAGTGCGTTGAATATAAAGGGTAATTCGGTTTTTTGCAGAAATGTGACAATAGGTCAGCCATATTGACCAATAAGGTGGACGCACCTATGTTCTCTTCAGTCAGGCGCTAAAGCCCCAACAGATTGGAGACCGATTATGCAGACGAAAGAAAACAGCAAAACAAAAGCTCTGCGTTTCCCGCTGGAAGACAACATCACCCCGGCGAAAATTCAGGCGTATGTCAATCTCGGCGGCGATCTTCGCACCGAATTCCTGCGTGAAGCATTTGTGCTGAGCCGTGGATTTTTCGGTGGCCTGTTCCACCGCACGCAGACTGTAAGCTAAGACAGCGCGTTACGAAGTCTCCATGGCGACGATTACATTGCTTGCCAGTCGGGCAATGGCCTGAGCGCCGGTCCCTGCCGGATCGCGCTCGGGCACATACTCGACAAAGTTTGCGCCAACGATATTGGCACGCGCTGCAATGGCGTGAATAATGTCGAGCATCTGCTGATAGCTCAATCCGCCAAACGCTGGCAGGATAACGCCGGGCACCACGCTCGGATCAATGCCATCAACATCAATGGCAAGAATGACATTGGCCCCTTTGGGCACGCACGCAATTGCCGGGGCAAGGCCATTCGCATGGACGTCGCGCCCCGTGAAAAACTTTACGCCCCAGTCGCGTGCATCTTCAAAGTCACTGGCGCGTGCACTGCCGGGGCCACGTGCGCCGATTTGGATGATGTTTTTGATATGGCCCATTTCCGAGCATCGCCGCATGGTGCTGGAAAACCCGTGGGTCACGCCATCGATATCGTGCCGCCAGTCGATATGGGCATCGACCTGAACCACGCACAGGTCTTTCCATCCCGCATCGCCATAGGCCCAGATAAACGGGATGGGCACAGAATCATCGCCGCCCAGCAGGATCGGCTTGGTGCCGCGTGCCAGAATATCACACGTCGCGCGCGCTATGGCGTCGCGGTTGGCTTCGCCGTTTTCAAGGCTGCCATCAATGTTGCCGCAATCAACCACGCGCGCGCCGCCAAAGGTTGGCGACATAGTGTCGAAGTCAAATTGTTCCTTGCCCGTGCTGTACCACGACAGGGCACCGCGCACGGCTGCCGCGCCACCGGCTGCGTGACTTGGCACGCCGGGTTTATAGGGCGTGCCATGCGCCGCACCGATGATGGCGATATCAGAGCGCAGGGCAGAGATATCATCACAGAAGGGAACACCGCAGAAGGTTGTTTGCGGTTTGATCAGATGTGTCATGCGCTCATTCGGCCTTGGCTGTTTGTTTGTTGAGTTTGACCCATTCCATCAGGCTTGGCCTGATGACATTCCATTTCAGCACGGCTGCGTCTTCGAGGGCGTCCATGGCCTCGTTGCTATCGGCTTTAAGCTCACGGAAGTCGGTTACGACGTTTGCCAGAAAGTCTTCGGCAAACTGCTGGTCGCCTAACAAAGCCCGTCCGGGTGATCCGAAGACCTTTGCAAACGAGCGCATAAAGGGCGCGAGTATGAGGGTGGGGACATCTTCAAGCACATGAAACGTTGCAACGCACAAATCAGGCGCATGTGGCCCCAGTGACAGAAGGCGTTTTTTGTCGACGCCGCGCAATTCCGCGACAAGCTGTTGATCGCGGCCAAAGAATGACCAAAGCCGTTCTCCGATCACTTTCTCAAACAGTTGAAACGCCTTCTCATCACAGATGGCGACGCCACGGATAGCCACAGGGTTTTCGGCCATCATTTCATGATAGCGCTCGCCGACCATGGCGCGCACCTTGCGAATATCGGCCGCTGGTGTGGGGGCAAGTTTCTCGACATGGCTGCGATCGCGCAGCAATAACATGCCATCGCCAAGCTCTTTGAATTGTGAGGGGTGCATCTTGTTCACGAAGACATCGAGCAGACCCAACTGCCAGCTAAATGCCAGATAGGGGTTAAGCTCTGCGGGTATCTTGCCCCGGGTCTCGCCACCGAATGCGGCATAGGCTCTTTTTGCACAGGTGATGACGAGGAAACGTTCAAGCTGCGCCGGAGTGAAACCGCACACCAACTCTGCTTGGTCATCGTGTGCCAACTGCCCGTTCTGATTAATCAGGATACCTTCGCCAACATCACGATTGGATTTGAAGCGGGTAATGAAGGCATGCATCAGGGGCGGTTTGGTGACCAGATCGCCACCTTTGGCGACGGCGGGCAGCAGGTTACGGGCCTGCATGCGCTTGAGCACCTCCACGATCCCGCTGTTTATGCGAACAGCATCTTCCGCACTCGGCTTGAACAGCTCCGGTACGGTGGGAATATCTATGGCAGGTTTGTTTTCACTCATTCACGCGCCTTTCCCTCCAAAGGTGCGGCATGGTTACATGTGTAATATTTTGATCATCAAAGGAGCAGGTAAATATATCCATAACTCCTTTGATGTTTCACTGAGGTCTTTAGAGCACGCCCAGATCCTTGAACGATGTGCTGCCTGATTTCGATACAATGACATGGTCGTGTAACGCAATGCCGAGCTTTTCGCCTGCGTCGCGCACTTCCTTGGTCATGGCGATGTCGGCCTTGGACGGCGAGGGATCGCCGCTGGGGTGGTTGTGCACCATGATCAGGGCGCTGGCGTGTAGCTCTAGACCGCGTTTAACGACCTCGCGCGGATAGACCGGCGTATGGTCAATCGTACCGCGCTGCTGTTCTTCATCGGCGATCAGCTCGTTGCGGTGGTTTAGATAGAGCACGCGAAAGCTTTCGATCTTGTTTCGCCCCATGGTTGCGCGGCAGTAGTCCATCAACCGCTGCCAGTTTGAAAGCACCGGCTGGTTCATGACCTCATTGCGTATTAGTCGGTGCGAAGCGGCATGTATGGTTTTAAGCGTTGAAATGACGGCTTCGCCAACGCCATCTACCTGACCGAGTTCGGCAGGGCTGGCGCTGATCACAGCGGCGAATGAGCCGAAGCGTTTCATCAGCGCCTTGGCGAGCGGTTTCATGTCGCGCCGCGAATGGGCCTGAAACAAGATCAGTTCAAGCAGTTCATAATCAGCCAGCGCTTCGTGCCCGGCGTTCAGAAATCGCTCGCGCAATCGCTTGCGATGTCCCGCGTTGGTGTCTTCGGCGTTATCAGCTGATTTGCTCATGACGCCGCAAAACCATCTATTTCGCGTATGGGGGTTTGTCGAGTTCAGCCGGTGAGAGGGTGAAAACCTCATACCCGTCTGCGGTAACGCCAATCGAATGCTCGAACTGGGCTGATAGTGATTTGTCGCGCGTGACGGCCGTCCAGCCATCCGACAGGATTTTTACATCATAGCGCCCGGCATTGATCATGGGTTCGATAGTAAAGAACATGCCTTCTTTCAGTATGTATCCTTCACCCGGTTTACCGTAGTGCAGAATATTGGGCATGTCGTGGAACACACGGCCCAGACCATGGCCGCAGAAGTCACGCACCACGGAATAGCGCTGTGCCTCGGCATAGGTCTGGATGGCATGCCCGATATCGCCGGTGGTCGCGCCCGGTTTGACGACCCGAATGCCGGCCCACATGGCCTCAAAGGTGGCATCAACCAGCTTGCGCGCTTTTACGCCGCTATCGCCAACAATGAACATACGGCTGGTGTCACCGAACCATCCATCCAACGTGACCGTAACGTCGATGTTCATGGCATCGCCATCTTTCAGCTTTTTATCGCCGGGGATGCCGTGACAGACCACATGATTGATAGATGTGCAGATGGATTTCGGGAAGCCGCGATAGTTTAACGGCGAAGGGATCGCATTGTTCTCGATAATAAAGTCATGGCACAGCGTGTTCAGCTCTTCTGTCGTCACGCCGGGCTTCACGTAAGGAACGATATAGTCGAGTGTCTGCGCGGCCAGCAGTCCGGCCTTGCGCATGCCTTCAAAATCCGACGCCGTGTGGATTTTGATGCTGCGTTGATCCGATTGCGGCATGTCGTCGTGATCGTCCATGATGTCTTCGTGTTCTTTCATAGCTCTACCTTAGGTCCGGTTGCGCGCGGTGGCAAATGCACGCGCTAAATTTGTATGTGATATCTAGCTCAATGCAAGTGCCAGCGGGCGGGTGACCCGGATTTCTTCGGCGCTGAGCGTACAGGTGTAGCATAGTACCTCGACACCAGCCTTCATGGCTTTTTGCAGTGCTGCCGCGTAATCGGGATCAATATCGGCTGCGGTTGTGAAGCTCTCGGCATCATCACGCTGGACCAGATACATCATCACGGCGCGGTGTCCCTCGGCGACCATGTCCGATAGTTCACCCAGATGCTTAGTGCCACGCACGGTGACGGAATCAGGAAACTCTGCCGGTGCGCCGGGGCTGAGGTCACGCCGCATGGTGACATTTTTGACCTCGACGTAGCACATGGGTTTAGCATCAGCGCCATCATCGTCTTCCAGCAGGATATCGATGCGCGAATTTTTGCCATACTTCACTTCTCGGCGCAGAGACGCATAACCGGTAAGCTCAGTAATGGTGCCGTCCTCGATAGCTTCGGCAACCATCTTGTTGGGCAGGGCGGTGTTAATGCCGACCAGCGCGTCGCCGATACGGATCATTTCCCAGGTAAACTTCAGTTTGCGGTCAGGATTGCTGGCCGGTGAAATCCAGACCTCAGCGCCTGGTTCATTGACGCTGAGCATGGATCCTGAATTGGCGCAATGGGCCGTGACGACGCTGCCATCAGCCAGTTCAACGTCGGCCATGAAGCGTTTGTAACGCTTGACCAGTGTGCCTTTGATCAGGGTGCTTTCAAATTTCATGAATTGGAACCTAGTGAGCGGTGTGGGGCCTGACAAGGTGCGGCGGGAAATTATTCATCATTGCCGAAGATTTCGCTGAACGAGCGGTCCGCCGTGCCCGGTTTCATGGGTTGCTGCTGGCCCGGCGCGGGAGCCCAGCCACTGAGGTATAAAATCTGGAACGTGGCTGGCATGCGGCCCTCGGCGTCAGCGTATTTATCCTGATAGATTTGCATGGCGCGCATCAGTGTCTCGCGCCGCATGGTGGAGAGTCTGCGCTCGATCACGGCGTTGGTTTCGCCCATACCGCGCAGATCGGCGAGCAGTTTCATGGGGTCGCCATAGGAAACCGTGATGGTTTCCATATCGACGACCGGCAGTGCAAAGCCTGCACGTTGTAATAGCGCGCCGACATCGCGGATATCTGCAAATGGCGAAATGCGTGGGCTGAGGCCACCCTCCACGGCGATCTCGGCCTCGCTGAGTGCACTGCGTAGTTCGCGCAGAGTCTCGCCGCCGAGCATGGATGCAATCAACAAACCATCGGGCCTCAGCGCTGCGCGTATCTGACTTAATGCACCGGGCAGATCGTTGACCCAATGCAGTGAAAGATTACTGGTCACGAGATCGAAGCTTTGCGCGGCAAAAGGCAGCGTCTCTTCATCGGCGACAGCCCAAGCGTGAGACGCGGCAGGATTTGTGTGCACTGCCTGTTGCACCATGCGTTCGGAAAGCTCGCAACATACCAAATACTCAACGTCGCCACGTGCGCCAATCAGTTCACTGACCAGTCCGGTGCGTCCGCCGATATCCAGCGCACGCGGGAAACGGCGCGTGACATCGTTTAAGCGTTCAAGCAAACGCTCGGCAATTTCGCGGAACAGGAAATCATGTTCGGCGAACTGTGTGGCTGCCCGGTCGCGGTGCATGCGCACCACACGGCGGTTGAAGACGTTCATGGAGTCAGACATGCTATAGCTTATGCCACAGGGAGGCAGGCCGATGAAACCCGCTCGAACGGGAGGGCCGATAAAATCAGGACGTTTTTTGGCTCACGTAAGCCCGTTTGGTGCGCGTGTGCCGTCACTTGCGCGCAATACACTCTTGCGGGTTCGTGACATGGTGTTGCCTGCCCAGTGTCTGGGCTGCGCGGCGGTGGTTGAGGTGCCTCATACGCTGTGTTCTGTATGCTGGGTGAAGCTCAAGTTGATCGGCCCTGCTGTTTGCAAGCGGTGTGGGTTCCCATTTCCCTATGATCAGGATGCGCCGTTGTGTGGATCGTGCGTGGCGTTGAGCCCGCCGTTTGCACGTGCACGCAGTGCGGCCGTGTATGACGAGGGCAGCCGCCATCTGGTGATGGCCTTCAAGCATGCCGACCGACCAGAGGCTGCTAATTTATTTGCGCGCTGGTTGAGCACTGCCGCGCCACAGTTGCTTGATGATGCCGAGGTGATGGTGCCTGTGCCACTTGACCGCAGGCGACTGTTTAACCGTCGCTACAATCAGGCTGCGTTGATTGCGCAGGCGCTGGGCAAGATGCTTGGCATTACGGTGTGCGTTGATGCGCTGGAGCGTATTCGCCCAACGTCGGGGCAGGGCAGGACGAGCCCGGCGGAAAGGTTTCGCAATGTTGCGGGGGCATTTCGTGTTCGTGACAAGATGCGTGAGCGGGTCGCCGGTCGCCGGGTTCTGGTCATTGATGATGTTTACACCACCGGTGCCACAGCCTGGGCGGTGAGCCGGGAACTGAACCGCGCCGGAGTGGCCGCGGTTGATGTGTTGACGGTCACACGCGCCGTGCGTGATTGAGGGCGTTTTTGGATTCCCGATTATGTGCCCACGATAGCGTGAATTGCATTTTATGCCTTGGCCCCTTATCTATACGCCGAATTCCAACATTACGCAGGTTGCCAAAGCATGAGTACGCCGAAAATTGAAATTTATACCTCGCCCTTTTGCGGGTTCTGCTCACACGCCAAATCGCTGCTCGATAGCAAGATGGCTGCGTACGAGGAATTCTGCGTGATGATGAAGCCAACCCTGCGTGATGAGATGATGAAACGCTCTGGTGGTGGGCATACCGTTCCGCAAATCTTCATTGGTGGCGAGCACATTGGCGGTTGTGATGAGCTTGTGGCGCTGGACCGCAAAGGCGGTCTCGACGTCATGCTGCAATGTGCATGAGCCAATAAGCGCGCTACAATGGTGCCATGACAAAAACATTCAGCGCTGCACTGATCCAGACAACAACGGGGCGTAAACCAGACGCCAATATTCGCGCTATTACGCCGCTGATCGGCGAAGCCGCCGCACAGGGTGCTGATTTCGTCATGCTGCCTGAAACCGCAGGCATGATGGAGCCTGATCCAAAACAACTTCACGCCAAGGCCCGCCCCGAGGCCGATACGCTGGCTCTGGGTGAGTTTTCACGTGCCGCTGCCGATGCCGGCGTTTGGTTATTGATTGGTTCGCTGGTGGTTTGCCATGAGGATGGTGCCAAACTGGCCAACCGGTCCTTCCTGATTGATGCCAATGGCGATATCCGGGCGCGCTATGATAAAATCCATTTGTTTGATGTCGAACTGGCATCGGGTGAGCGCTACCGCGAATCAGCCAACTATAGACCCGGTGAAACGTTGGTTGATGCCGTGACACCTTGGGGCACGTTGGGTATGACGGTGTGTTATGACCTGCGATTTCCCCATCTCTATCGCGCTTTGGCCCAGCAGCGTGGCGCAATGTTCCTGAGTGTGCCTGCGGCCTTTACCCGTCCTACGGGACAGGCCCATTGGCATACTCTGTTAAAAGCACGCGCCATTGAAAACGGCTGTTTCGTATTCGCGCCTGCACAGTGTGGTGAGCATGAAGGCGGCCGCCAGACCTATGGTCATTCTCTGATCATTGATCCGTGGGGCGAGGTCCTGGCCGATGGTGGCGAAACCCCCGGTATTGTCATGGCAAAGATCGATACCGCGCGCGTTGATGCGGTGCGTGCTCAGGTGCCGTCGCTACAACACGACCGTCCATTTTCCTGAACGCATGATGAATTATCGATTTAGAGGGTGCGGGTTCGGCTCGCCATCTTCGCGCTTGCTGGGGCCCAGATCATTCACAGCTGCGATGCGTTGTTTGACGCCGGGTAATTCGGTGCTTTCATCAAGGCCGTGCTCATAGGCGACAATTTGCAGGCTGCTGCCGACCAGATCGAGCAGTTCACCCGCACGTAACAGATGGTCCGGGTTGCGTGGCCGCGCGTAGACCTCGTTGCCGCGTGCGAATGTCTCATAGAGGAACACGCCGCCGGGCTTCAGTGCGCCAAGCAGGGCAGCCATCAAGTCGCGGTGCAGGTAATTGACGACCATGACGGCATTAAACTGGCGGCCTGCCAATGGGCCGTTCTCACCGAACGGATCACCATTGTCTTCGAGGTCAGCCTGAATGATTTCCAAGGTGGCATGTCCACCCAGTTTTTGCGTTATGGCGTCGGTATTTTTGTCCACCGCCGTGACGTTATGACCCAAATCAAGCATCAGTCGCGTATGGCGCCCGCCGCCACAGGCAAGGTCAAGGACTTGCGCATTGGCCGGAATAAGTGGCGTAAAGCGGGCGATCCACGGTGATGGATCGGTGATCCGCAGATGACGGGCTTGTTGCGGGGTTATAACGCTTTCGTTCATTTGGCTGGTACTGACCGGTTTTTAAGACTATGTAGCGTACATATTGCAATACCGGTTTTAAACAGCCGGTACAACGGTGGTCGAATATGATTAGCTACCAATTGAAATGCTCCACGGGGCACGAGTTCGAAGCCTGGTTTCGCAGCAGCGAGTCTTATGACGAGCAGCGTGTGTCCGGTGATGTGAGCTGTCCATTGTGTGGCGACCCCGAAGTCATGAAGGCGATCATGGCGCCAGCTCTGGCAACTGGCCGCAATAGTGACGTGCCGGTCACGCATGAGGAGCGCGCTTCGGAAGTGGCGCGTGAAGTCCTTGAGGCTGTTGGCAAGCTGCGCGAGCACGTGGAAGAAAACTGTGACTATGTCGGCGAAGACTTTGCCGATGAGGCGCGCCGTATCCATAACGGTGAAGCCGAAGAACGCGGCATCTACGGCGAGGCCAACAGCGAGGAAAGCGAGAGTCTGGACGAAGACGGCATTGAATATTTCCGCCTGCCGACTCCGCCACGTCGTAACGACTAACGCGTTTTACGTTATTCCTGATAATTCAGTCGGTCGTGTCCTTTGTAAAGAAGGCCAGATAGTTCACGTCCGTATCGCGGCTGAGTGACCATTCGTCTTTGAACGGACTGTAGACCGTGCCCTTGATGCTGCGCAGGGTGACGCCCTGATCACGCAAACCCCCGGCCATTTCTGAGGGGCGGACGAATTTCTTCCAGTCATGGGTTCCAGCGGGCACCCAACGCAGGATATATTCTGCACCGATTTTAGCCAACGCCAGAGACTTCAGCGTGCGATTAATGGTGCCCAGTATGAGCGCTCCACCGGGTCTGACCAATGCGGCTGTGGCTGCAAGAAACGCATCTACATCGTCGACATGTTCAATGACTTCGACCGACATGACCACGTCATAGGACAGACCTTCCTGCGCCAGCGTTTCAGGCACGGCCTGACGGTAGTTGATCGCTAAAGCATCGCGTTCGGCGTGTGCGCTGGCGACGGCAATAGTTTCCTCACCAGCATCTATCGCTGTGATATCTGCGCCCAGTCGGCAAAGTGGTTCGCTCATCAGGCCTCCACCACACCCAACGTCCAACAGGCTAAGACCTTGCAATGGGCGTTGCGTTAAAGGATCACGTTCGAAATGCGCGGCAATATGATCGCGCACAAATTCAATACGTGTGGGGTTGAGCTTGTGCAGTGGCTTAAACTTGCCAGTATCATCCCACCATTCATCGGCGATGGCGGCGAAACGGGCGATTTCTTCTGCATTTGCGGTGCTCGTCGTGGTCATGATTTTGTGTTCCGTATGCGTGCCCCTGCCGGGGCGTATTCTTTGCCTAGGCTTGCTCTGCCTATGATGTTCAGAGTATGTATTCGCCGCGCCTGCTTCAACCGTATTACGCGAAGTGGGCAAAAAACAAAACTTACGGGAACTGCGGTAAGAAAATGGCTCGGATTGTTCAAAAATTCGGTGGTACGTCGGTCGCTGATCCAGAGCGGATCAAGGCCGTTGCATTGCGCGTGAAACGCGAGGTTGATGCAGGAAACGAGGTCGCGGTCGTGCTTTCGGCCATGTCCGGCGTAACCAACCAGCTTGTCTCCTATATAGAAGAGACGGCCAGCCTGCATGATGCACGCGAATACGATGTGATCGTGGCGACGGGTGAACAGGTCACTGTGGGGCTACTTTCCATTGCTCTACAGGATCTGGGGATTGCCGCACGTTCTTGGCTTGGTTGGCAGATACCGATCCACACCGATGCTGTACACGGCAAGGCGCGGATCGAACGCATTGAGACAGACGAACTGGATCGCCGCATGAAGAGCGGTGAGGTTCCCGTTGTTGCGGGTTTTCAGGGTGTCGGTCCCGATAACCGGATCACCACGCTGGGGCGTGGCGGTTCCGATACCAGTGCGGTTGCTCTGGCGGCGGCCCTTGGGGCGGATCGTTGTGACATCTATACTGATGTGGACGGCGTCTACACCACGGACCCGCGCATTGTTTCGAAGGCAAGCAAGCTCGACAAGATTACGTATGAAGAGATGCTTGAAATGGCGTCACTTGGCGCCAAGGTCCTGCAGACCCGTTCGGTGCAACTTGCTATGAAGGAAGGCGTACGCCTTCAGGTACTATCCAGTTATACAGATCAACCAGGCACACTGGTTGTTGATGAGGACGAAATCGTGGAACAGGCATTAGTCAGCGGTATTGCATATAGCCGAGATGAGGCAAAAATTACATTGGTCGGTGTTTCCGATAAACCCGGCATTGCGGCTGGTATTTTCGGCCCGCTATCGGACGCCAACGTCAATGTGGATATGATCGTTCAAAATGTTTCTGCTGATGGCAGTACGACGGATTTGACCTTTACCGTGACGCGTGGCGATTTGCGCCTTGCTGTTGCGACGCTCGAAGCGAATAAGGATGAAATCGATTATCAGAACCTTGTCGCTGATGATGACGTGGTCAAAGTGTCGGTGATCGGCGTTGGTATGCGCTCGCATGCGGGTATCGCGCAGCAGATGTTTCAGGCGTTGGCAGAGCGCGGTATCAATATTCAGGTCATCTCGACCTCGGAAATCAAGGTCAGTGTTCTGATTGCCGAGGAGTATACGGAGTTGGCTCTACGTGCGCTCCATACGACCTATGGGCTGGACGCCGAATAAATCCACGTTCAAGTTTTCTAAATGCACCCTGCTTCTGAGCTTCTGATCTGAGGCGGGTATGAATGCGTAAAGCATGGGGGCGCACACCGAATGTCTGGGGATCGGACACAAGGGAATAAGGCTCACGGTACGCAGGCTTCGCGTCGCCTATTGTCGCGTGTGCGCACCATCATGTCAGAAGCAGGCGAGGCACAGGAGCGCCTCGACAGGATCGTTGCCATTCTGGCCGCCGAGATGGTGGCCGAGGTGTGCTCTCTCTATGTGCGCCGAGCCGGTGATGTGCTTGAGCTGTTTGCCTCGTATGGACTGTTACAGGGGTCCGTCCATGCCACGCATTTGCGGATTGGTGAGGGGCTTATCGGTGACATTGCGGCCCACGCTCGCCCGCTTGCCTTATCCGATGCTCAAAGTCATCCAAACTTTGCTTACCGGCCCGAAACGGGCGAGGAGGACTATCACTCGCTGATGGGCGTTCCGGCCATTCGCGGCGGTCGTGTGATCGGTGTGTTGGCCGTGCAAAACCGTACGCAGCGCCATTACACCGACGAAGAAGTGGAAACGCTGGAAACCGTTGCCATGTTGCTGGCCGAAATGGTGGCGGGTGGCGAACTTGTCGATCGTGTGGAACTGGCACCCGTTGATGGTATTGGCATCAAGCCTCTGCGGCTGGAGGGCCTGCGTCTGCATGGTGGCATCGGTATGGGCACGGCTGTGGTCCATCAATCGCTTTACCGTGTCGATCAGGTTGTTGCCGATGATATTGATGTCGAGCACAAACGCTTGAGCGCAGCCTATTCCGAGATGCATGGCGCGCTGGAAGACATGATGGAAGACGGAGCTCTGGCAAAGGACGGAGAGCACCGTGAGGTCATGGAAGCTTACCGTATGATTGCCAACGACGCTGGATGGCTGGGTCGTTTGCACGAGGCGGTTGATTCAGGCCTGACAGCCGAGGCTGCGGTGGAGCGTGTCCAGAACGACTTGCGTGCGCGCATGGGCCAGATCGCCGATCCCTATCTGCGTGAGCGCATGCACGATATCGAAGATCTCGGCACCCGTCTGATGCGACACTTGCATGGCGATGATGCAAGTCTGAACGGCGATAATCTACCTGAAAATATTGTGCTGGTGGCGCGTAATCTTGGACCAGCACAGCTGTTCGACTATGACTCCAGCAGACTGCGCGCGCTGATCCTTGAAGAGGGCTCACCGACCAGCCATGCCGTTATTGTTGCGCGTGCGCTCGATATACCAGTGCTGGCGCAGGTCAAGGACGTCATGGACCGGATTGAAGCCGGTGATAGCGTGATCGTTGATGGTGAGGCATCGCGTGTATTCATCCGGCCCGGCGAAGATGTCCAGCAGACGTTCCGGGATGCACTGGATGCACGCACTGAACAAAGCCTTGTTTATGATGGTTTGCGCGATTTGCCCGCACGTACGCGTGACGGCGTTGATGTATCGCTCTTTGTGAATGCAGGTCTTTTGGTCGATGTTCGCCGGATGAATGAAACGGCGGCTGACGGGATCGGCCTGTACCGTACCGAGGTGCCCTTTATGGTGCGGCCTGAATTCCCCGATGTCAGGGAACAGGAAACCATATATCGCGAAATTCTTGATGGTGCCGATGGTAAGCCCGTGGTCTTTAGAACGCTTGATGTAGGTGGCGACAAGGTCCTGCCATACTGGACGCCAGAGGCCGAGGAAAATCCGGCCATGGGATGGCGTTCCATCCGGATATCGCTCGATCGCCCGGCCATGTTACGTCAGCAATTGCGTGCGCTGGTGCGTGCAACTGCCGGACGTGAACTGCGCGTCATGTTCCCGATGATTGCCGAGGTGCGCGAGTTTATCCGCGCACGTGCTTTACTTGATATGGAGCTTGCGCGTCATGCTGCCGAAGACGGGGTGCCACCTGTAAGGGTTCTTGTTGGTTCCATGCTGGAAGTGCCGGCATTGGCATTTCAGTTGCCCGCCCTGTTGCGCCACAGCGATTTTTTGTCTGTTGGCAGCAATGATCTGATGCAGTTCCTGTTTGCCAGTGACCGTGGAAATACGCGTCTGGCCGGACGCTATGACACCTTGTCGCCGCCTGTTCTGTCCTTCCTGCAATCTATTGTTCGTGCGTGTGATAAAGCCGGTAAACCTATCAGCCTATGTGGCGAAATGGCCGGTTATACACTTGAGGCCATGGTGCTCGTCGGTTTGGGATTTCGAAATCTATCACTGGTTTCATCATCTGTTGGGCCGGTCAAGGCCATGATCCGGAGCCTCGATCTTGCAACGCTGCAAGGTTATCTATTGGCATTGAATGATGTCGATGATGGATCGTTGCGTGAAAAGCTTCGCGGGTTTGCCCGCGACCATGGCGTTGAAATTTGAGCTTTTCCCGCTCGCCCTTGATTCTTAACCATATTTTGACACAATGCGCGCACTCTCGTTCTGCCTGAATTCAGTTGGCATGCGAAAAGATTGTGGGCCCGATGGAACGTACAACAGACGCAATGCGTGAAGACCCTGTGCTAAACGCATCCGAGGATAGCGCTCTGACGCTTGGCATTGAACTGCGCGACGCGCGCAACGCCAATTCAGAATCTATTGAAGATGTAGCACGCCTGTTACGCATTAACTGGCGCTATATCGAGGCACTGGAGGAAGGCCGTTACAGCGATCTTCCTGGCACTGCCTATGCTATTGGCTTCATTCGCACCTATTCTGATTATCTGGGACTGGACAGCGCAGACATGGTCGTGCGCTTTAAGGAAGCCAGTGACGGCGTAGCGAAAAAAACAAAACTCGATTTCCCCGAACCTATTCCTGATTCAGGCCTGCCTGGTGGGGCCATTCTGTTTGCCGGTATTGTCGTTGCCATTCTGACATATGGCGGATGGTACATGTCGACAGAAGAAGACAGTTTCCTTGCGCGACTGGTTTCGCCTGTGCCTGATCATCTGGCCGAAAGCATCGATAGCAATGCGCCATCAGAGGTCTCAGCTAATACAAGCGATTCCATGGAACCCGAAATGGAACCAGCGCAAGAGCCAGAAGTGATAGAGGACGACGTTGCTGCTTCTGTAACTGAACCTGAAAGCACGACGCCCGAGCCTGAGCAAAGCATCGTTCAGGACGAACCAGTCAGTGAGCCGGTTGAGATTGAAGCCGTTGCTGTTGAACCCACAACTGTTGAGCCAACTGTGGTTGAGCCTGTTGTTGAGGAAATCGCACAAGAAGTCGCTGAGGTGGTCGAGGCCATCGAACCTGTCGTATCAGCAGAACCGGTTGATGTACAAATAGAGGCACCTGAGGCCGCTATTAGTGAAACGCCGAGCATCGAAGCTGATGTTGCAGAGGCTATCGAACCTGCACCTATGGCTTCCGCCGAGAGTGAACCCGAACCTGATATGGAAGCATTGGCTGAAGCGACAGCTGAGGATAAGGCTGAGACGCTTGCGCTGAATGAAGCGCAACTGAGTGCAATACAGGATACGAGCGAGGAGCCCGTTACGGCGATTGTTGAATCGTCACCAGAAAGCGTGGCCGTGACAGCAGTACCCGAACCGGAGCCAGCGCTCGAGCCTGAGCCTGTATCCGAACAGCCCGTTGCAGGTGATGAAGCGCCCGCTGAGGTTGTTGATAACGATGCGCAGGTCGCCGCTGTGCCGAGCGATGCCGGTGATGTTGCAAGTGATAGTAGCGGTGATGGCCGTGTTTATGGCGAACAGGGTGACGTTCGTGTTGTCGTCAAGGCCAAGACGAATAGCTGGATTCAAGTACGCGATGATGTGTCGAGCCAATTGCTGCTGACACGGCTATTGCGTGCCGGTGATATTTACCGTGTGCCCAACCGTTCGGGGCTGACCCTGTTAACGGGAAATGCCGGCGCACTTGAAATTCTCGTTGATGGGAATGTCGTTCCATCCATCGGTGACAGCGGCGATGTACGGCGGAATGTGGCGCTCGATGCAGAGCGTTTGCTCGCCGGGGACGCCGCGTCCGAATAATTTTCCTGTTATTCTTGCTATGAAATACCTTATCCGGCGTTGACCGGACCGCCCGCTTGCGTCAAATAACCGCTATAGTGACCAACTGTATTGCGTCGGGCAGCTGCGCCGGGCGGATAATTTGGGCAAAGCAAAGAAAGATTGGCATGACGGGAACATGTATGGCGGCCAATAGGCGAACGAGCATACCGGTCCGGGTCGGGTCGGTCACGGTCGGTGGCGATGCGCCTATCGTCGTTCAATCCATGACCAATACCGATACAGCAGATATTGAAGCGACAACGCAGCAGATCGCTGCGCTGGCGCAGGCTGGTTCGGAACTGGTGCGCATTACGGTTGACCGTGAAGACGCTGCAAAGGCCGTTCCTCATATTCACGAACGTCTCGTGGCTCTGGGTGTCACCGTGCCGCTCGTCGGCGACTTCCACTACATTGGGCACCAGCTGCTGGAAAAGCATCCGGACTGCGCGCGCGCATTGGATAAGTACCGTATCAATCCGGGTAACGTCGGGTTTCGCGAAAAACGTGACCGTCAATTCTCGGCAATGATCGAAACGGCGCTGGAATATAACAAGCCGGTGCGTATCGGGGTCAACTGGGGCAGTCTGGATCAGGAATTACTGGCCGATTTGATGGACAAGAACGCTGCTCTGGCAACGCCCGGCGATGCAGATGCCGTGATGCGCGATGCCTTGGTCAATTCTGCCATTATGAGCGCACAACGTGCCGAGGGCATTGGCATGTCACGCGACCAGATTATCCTGTCCTGTAAGGTTAGCGACGTGCAGAGTCTGATCGCTGTTTACCGTGATCTGGCTGCGCAGGGTGATTATGCGCTGCATCTTGGTTTGACCGAAGCTGGCATGGGCTCCAAGGGTATCGTTGCCTCAACAGCCGCCATGTCGGTGCTGCTACAAGAAGGTATTGGTGACACCGTCCGCGTGTCCTTGACCCCCGCACCGGGTGGCGATCGGTCTCAGGAAGTCATCGTTGCACAGGAAATGTTGCAGACCATGGGGCTGCGTTCGTTCGCACCGATGGTAACGGCGTGCCCCGGTTGCGGCCGCACAACGAGCACGGTGTTCCAGGAACTGGCCCAGAGCATTCAGGATTATATCCGCGCCCGCATGCCACAATGGCGGCAGGATTATCCGGGTGCGGAAGACCTCAACGTTGCGGTGATGGGGTGCATCGTCAATGGGCCGGGGGAAAGTAAGCATTCAGATATCGGCATCAGCCTGCCCGGTACTGGCGAACAGCCTGCGGCACCGGTATTTATTGATGGCGAAAAAGCCATGACATTGCGCGGGGCTAATATCGCGCAGGAATTTCAGGATATAGTCGAAAACTATGTGACGGAACGATTTGGTAAGGGCAATGCTCGCTCGCCGTCCTCTGCTGCACAATAACCGGGAAGAAAAATAATGGCATCACTACAGCCGGTTCGCGGCACGCACGATCTTCTGGCCGATGATATGCGCCGTCACCGTACAGTCACAGACTGCGCTCAGGGTACGGCTGCGCAATACGGTTATGATGAGATTGCCACACCGATCTTTGAATTCACCAATGTGTTCTCGCGCACACTGGGCGACACCTCTGACGTCGTGACCAAGGAAATGTACACCTTTGACGACAAGGGCGGCGACCAGATTACCCTGCGCCCGGAAAATACCGCCAGTGTTGTGCGGGCATATTTATCGAATGGTTTGCAACAAACATTGCCGTGTCGGTTTTTTTACAGCGGCCCAATGTTTCGCTATGAGCGCCCACAAAAAGGACGCCAACGTCAGTTTCATCAGTTTGGTGCAGAGCTGATCGGCGTTGCTGATCCGCTGGGTGATGTGGAAATTATCAGCCTTGGTTCGCATATTCTTGAGGCGCTCGGCGTTCGTGATCGCACCAAGCTGGAAATCAACACGCTGGGTGACGCCGAAAGTCGCGATGCCTACCGTGCGAAGCTGGTGGAATATTTATCAGCCCACGAGCAAAGCCTATCGCCCGATAGCCGCGAACGCCTGGTACGCAATCCCATGCGCATTCTGGATTCAAAGAATGAAAAGGACCGCGAAATCGTTGCTGACGCGCCAAGTATGATGGACTCACTCAATGATGCTTCGCGCCAGTTTTTTGACACCGTGCTGGAACGTCTTGGTCAGTTGGGGATTGGTTATGAGCTGAATTCACGTCTGGTGCGTGGCCTCGATTATTACTGCCACACAGCGTTCGAGTTCACGACGACTGAGTTGGGCTCCCAAGGCGCCGTCATGGCAGGTGGGCGTTACGATGGCTTGATCGAACAGATGGGCGGCCCGGCCACGCCGGGTGTCGGGTGGGCTGCTGGTATAGAACGCCTCGCCATGATGATTGATGAACCCGGCATTGCGGCAAAGCCCGTTTCCATTGTGCCCGTGGGTGATGATGCATTTGAGGCTGCGTTCAAGCTGGCGCATCAACTGCGTCATGCTGGTTTCGTTGTGGATTTCGGCGTGTCTGGGAATATGAAGAAGCGCATGAAGCGTGCAAACCGTGTGGGGGCAAGTGCTGCGCTCATGCTTGGTGAAGATGAACTGGCCCGTGACGGTGTTACGGTCCGTGATATGGAGTCGGGCGAGCAGACCGAGGTATCAATCTCCTCGCTAGAGGAATACCTCGCCCGTTACCGGTAGCGATATGACTGACCTGCGCAGCATTTCACAGGTTCTGGTGGCGGTGGGTGCGAACCACCGTTCAAGCGCGCTTGCGCTACGTGATCGCCTTTTTGTCGAGGATGTCATGGTGCCCGCGTTTCTGGCACGTCTCGAAGCTGCTGGTCTGCGTGAAGCGTTGGTGCTTTCGACCTGCGACCGGGTCGAGGTTCAGGCCATGAGCCCTGATCCATCCGTTGCCGCGGCAATTATCCGTGATGCATTTGCTACGCATGGTGAAGTTGGGCCAGAGGCGCTTGATGGGCAGTTCTATGAACTCAGCGGTGATGACGCCGCACGTCATATTTTTCGCATTGCTGCATCACTCGATAGCCAGGTTATCGGTGAGCCGCAGGTTCTGGGGCAGCTTAAGGCCGCACACCGCATGGCGCGTGACGCCGGGTTGGTGGGCAGTGGGCTGGAAAGTGTCTTGCAGGCGGCATACAGCGCGGCAAAACGCGTGCGTACACAAACTGCCATCGGCGAACGGCCCGTATCAATTGCCGCCGCTGCCGTACAATTGGCACGCGATGTTCAAGGTGATCTGGGCAAGTGCCGTACCGTGTTGATCGGCGATGGGGATATGGGCGAGTTGGTCGCCACACAATTGTCCGATGCAGGCGTTGAAGTCATGAGCGTGTTGCATGAGAACGTCGAGCGCGCCCAGGCAAGCTCACGCAGGCTCGAATGCCACGCTGCACCGTGGAGCGATATGGCGCAACAGATGGCTGAGGCGGAAATTGTGATTACGTCGCTGGGGCGGCGTGAATATACGTTAAACGCTGATATGGTGCGCGCAGCGATTACCAAACGTCGTCGTAAGCTGATGTTTCTAATCGATCTGGCAATTCCCGGTGATGTGGACCCAGCGGTGAACAGGATTGACGAGGCGTTTCTTTATGATCTGGGCGATCTCGAACGTGTCGCTATGGAGGGCTTGAATCGCCGCGAAAGTGAAGCCGGGCAGGCCGAGGTGATTGTTGATGAGGAATTGCAGGCCTTTATGCGCAGTCACGCTGAACGCGGCGCCGTGCCGGTTTTAAACCGCCTGCGCAATCATGTGGAAGCCCTGCGTGAACAGGCATTAAAAGACAGCGGTGGTGACGCCGAAAAAGCGACCAATCTGCTGGCCAACCGTTTGTTGCATGAGCCCAGCGTGGTTTTGCGTGAGATCGCTGCGGGTGACGCTACTATGGATATTCGTGCTGCCGAGCAGCTTGTTGGGCTGCTATTCAGGCTGGGCCAAGAGCCCGATAACAATAATAAGGACGGAGAATAACCCCGTGAATCTGGAAGCCAGCCTCGACCGAGTGGTGCGTCGCCATGAGGAATTATCGGCTCTGCTATCCGATCCTGATGTTGCAGGAACGGATAAGTTTGTTGCCTATTCCAAGGAATATGCTGAGTTGCAGCCTGTCGTTGATGTGGTTGGAAGCTACCGTGCTGCGGGCGAGGAACTTGCTGATCTGGCCGGCATGATGGTCGATAGCGAAAGCGATAAGGACATGCGCGAAATGGCGGAAGCTGAGTTCCGCGAACTGAAGGAACGCATGCCGGACCTCGAGCGTCAGGTCCAGTTGATGCTATTGCCCAAGGACGAAGCCGACGCAAAAAATGCCATTATCGAAATTCGCGCAGGAACCGGTGGTGACGAAGCAGCCCTGTTTGCCGCTGATTTGTTCCGCATGTACCAACGCTTTGCTGAAAACCATGGTTGGCGCTTTGCGACCATTGAGATCAGGGAGAATGAAATTGGTGGTTTCAAGGATGCCACGGCGTCCATCACCGGGCGTGATGTGTTTTCTTATTTGAAGTTTGAGTCTGGCGTGCACCGGGTTCAACGCGTGCCTGTTACGGAATCAGGTGGGCGCATCCATACCTCGGCGGCAACGGTTGCCGTTCTGCCCGAAGCTGAAGAGGTTGACGTTGAGGTCGAAGGCAAGGATTTGCGTATCGATACGTATCGCTCGCAGGGTGCGGGCGGACAGCACGTTAATACGACAGACAGTGCAATCCGCATCACCCATATACCGAGCGGGATCGTTGTGACCTGTCAGGACGAAAAATCGCAGCACAAGAACAAGGCCACGGCCATGCGTATCCTGCGTGCGCGGCTCTATGATGCTGAGCGTCAGCGCCGTGATGACGAGCGCGCTGCGGACCGCAAGAGCCAGGTTGGTTCGGGCGATCGCTCAGAGCGTATTCGGACCTATAATTATCCACAGAGCCGGGTTACAGATCATCGCATCAATATGACATTGCATAGCCTTGATCGGTTTATCACAGGTGATATGGACGAGGTCGTTGACGCGCTAATCGCAGCGGATCAGGCAGAAAAACTGGCATCACTTGGATGAGCAATGCTGCGGAGCCTTTGCCCGATACACTGGGTACGGTGGTTCAGGCTGCCAGTGCCCGGCTCAAGGCTGCCGGGATAGACAACCCACGACTTGATGCCCGACTGATTGTGGCCCATGCGCTTGGTTGTCAGGTCGAGGATGCATTAATCCATCCTGAACGCGCCGTTGATGCGGCGGCGTGCAATAGGATCGCTGCAATGCTTGAACGCCGCATTATGCGTGAACCTGTGTCGCATATTCTTGGCCAACGCGAATTCTGGTCCATGCCATTTCTGGTCAGCGCGGATACTCTGACGCCGCGTCCTGATACCGAAATTTTGATTGAGGCCGTATTGGCAAAATTGAATGCCGAGCAACGTGAACAACCGCTTTCCATTCTTGATCTTGGTGTTGGCAGTGGATGTATCATTTTGTCGCTGCTTTCTGAACTGCCGAGCGCGATGGGGCTCGGCATTGATGCCAGCGAGGCAGCACTCGATGTTGCTAAATCGAATGCCAAGGCACTTGATCTGTCAGCGCGTGTAAAATTTTCTACAGGCAATTGGACCCGTGGGCTTGATGGGCCATTTGATATTGTCGTTTCTAATCCACCCTATATTCCCGCTGGTGACATTGATGCTCTGGAGCCAGAGGTCGCAACCTATGAGCCGCGTCTGGCACTTGACGGTGGTGAGGACGGGCTCGAAGCTTACCGGGACATTGCCTGTGATTTAGGCCGCATACTGGCTCCTGGCGGCATGGCAGGGTTTGAGGTTGGCATTCATCAGGCCGAAGATGTTGCTGTAATCTTGCGTGAATGTGGTTTTGATGCGGTTGAAATTCATCAGGATTTGGGTGGCGTTTCACGGGTAGTTTTGGTGCGGATATCAGATGAATGACAATTTTTTGAAAAAAGGGGTTGGAATACCACGCCATCCCGTTTACGTTTTTGGAGTGAGCGGCGCTGGTGCGCCGCCGGAGTCGGCCGGTAGCGGCTGACAACGTAAAACCCAATCTCCGATTGCTAACAATGGCTGCATCAACGCACGAATGATTCGTGCACATGCAGATTGTGTGTGGCGCGCTCGGATAGATAAAAAATGCAGTAAATCATGGCTGATATGAAGCACGGTTCAAACCAACGTCGCGGTCGTCCCAGAGGGAATGGCGGCAAACGTCATTCCTCTTCTTCGCGTAACTCTTCTCTGGAAAGCAATGGACCTGAGGGTAAGGTTCGGGGCTCTGCCCAGCAAATTCTGGAAAAGTATCTCTCTCTGGCGCGCGATGCGACATCTGCGGGAGAGCACATCGCTGCAGAGGGCCTCTACCAGTATGCCGAACATTATCATCGCGTTTTGAACGTCGATGGAGCGAATAACCAGAACCGTGATCGCCAGCAGCACAATTCCCGGGAAAACTCCACGTCGAATGATCAGCCAACGGAAGCTTCTGCTGCACCCGCACCCGCACCCGCAGCACCGGATGTGACGGCGGTCGATGCCGAGGTTACGCCTGATGTTGCCCCGGTCGAAAAGCGTGTTAGAGCCAAGCCTGTGAAGAAAGAGGCCAAGGTTGAGGCTGAGACTGCTGTGCTCGAAGAAGAGACTTTAGAGGACGAACTCGCAGCGTCTGCTTAAGTCAGAAAGCATTTACGAAATTTCAGTACGCTTTAGCATGTAGCGCTTGCGCTTAACGTGCAGGCTTCCATATTTTCATGTAGTTAGTACATGGAGGGCCCGTTCGTTTGCCTGTAGTGGGAGCGATGAGGCCCGTCTAGGAAGAAAGGCGGCACCATGGATTTTGAGAAATTCACGGAGCGTTCGAGAGGGTTTATTCAATCCGCCCAATCACTGGCTCAACGCAGTAATCATCAGCAATTGACATCCTTGCACCTGTTGAAGGTGCTTTTGGATGATAAGGAAGGCTTGGCGGCTAACCTGATTGAGAGTGCAGGCGGCAAGCCCGCTCGTGCGCTTGACGGTGCCAGCGCACAGATCGCGAAATTACCCAAGGTCGAGGGCAGCGGAGCGGGGCAGGTCTATCTTGCTTCGGAAACACTTCGAATTCTTGATCAGGCTGGCGAACTGGCTGAAAAGGCCGGTGATTCTTTCGTGACGGCAGAAAAATTACTGCTCGCCATGGTACTGGCAGCGGGCTCCCCTGTGGCAAGCCTGTTGGCTGAGGCCGGCGTTACGGGGCAGAACCTGAGCCGCGCCATTGACGAGTTCCGTAAGGGCCGCAAAGCGACCAGCGCCACAGCGGAAGACAGTTATGACGCGTTGAAGAAATATGCCCGTGATCTGACCGAAGCGGCCTCCGAGGGCAAAATCGATCCCGTGATCGGGCGCGATGAGGAAATCCGCCGCACGATTCAGGTGCTCTCACGGCGGACCAAGAATAATCCAGTTTTGATTGGCGAGCCCGGCGTTGGTAAAACCGCCGTGGTCGAGGGGTTGGCCCAACGCATTGTTAACGGTGACGTCCCTGAAACGCTGCTCGGCAAAAAGCTTATGGTGCTTGACCTTGGTGCGCTTATTGCGGGCGCTAAATTTCGAGGTGAATTTGAGGAGCGCCTAAAAGCGGTCCTTACCGAGGTTGTGGAGGGCGATGGGCAGATCATCCTGTTTATTGATGAGATGCACACGTTGGTCGGTGCTGGTGCCAGTGAAGGCAGTATGGATGCATCGAACCTGCTGAAACCTGCGTTAGCACGTGGCGAACTGCATTGTGTTGGCGCAACGACGCTGAACGAATATCGCAAATACGTGGAAAAAGATGCGGCTTTGGCACGGCGCTTTCAGCCGGTGATGGTTGATGAGCCATCTGTCGAGGACACCATTTCCATCTTGCGCGGCATCAAGGAAAAATACGAACTCCATCACGGGGTGCGGATTTCCGACAGTGCGCTGGTTTCAGCCGCGACGTTATCGAACCGTTACATCTCGGATCGTTTCTTGCCGGATAAGGCCATCGATCTGGTTGACGAATCGGCAAGCCGTTTACGGATGGAAGTCGATTCCAAACCAGAAGAGATCGATGAACTGGACCGCAGAATTGTTCAGCTCAAGATTGAGCGAGAGGCCTTGAAGAACGAATCTGATTCAGCCTCACGTGAGCGCTTGGGTAAATTGGAAGCCGAGCTTTCTGAGCTCGAGGGCGAGTCGAAAGTCCTGACCGATCAGTGGAGGTCGGAAAAGAATGCTCTGGCTGATGACACCCGAATCAAGGAAGAACTTGATCAGGCACGCATGCTTGTGGAACGGGCTATGCGTGAAGGGGCCTATGAAAAAGCTGGTGAACTTCAGTATTCGTTGATCCCCGGTCTTGAGGAAAAACTGGCGCGCGCAAGCAAAACTGATAGCAACCGTATGCTTGAAGAGGCTGTCTCGCCTGAACATATCGCCGCCGTGGTGTCACGCTGGACGGGTATTCCTATCGATAAGATGCTTGAGGGTGAGCGCGATAAGCTTTTGCATATGGAAGATAACCTGCGTAACCGTGTCGTCGGGCAGGATGAGGCTCTGACGGCGGTGGCCCATGCTGTACGCCGTGCGCGTGCCGGGTTGCAGGATATAAATCGTCCTATTGGTTCCTTTCTGTTTCTTGGTCCAACGGGCGTCGGTAAGACGGAACTGACCAAAGCCATTGCGGAGTTCCTGTTCGATGACGAAAACGCCATGGTGCGTGTCGACATGTCCGAATACATGGAGAAACATTCGGTCGCCCGCTTGATCGGGGCCCCGCCGGGCTATGTCGGATATGACGAAGGCGGCGCATTGACCGAGGCTGTGCGTCGGCGACCTTATCAAGTGATCCTGTTCGATGAAGTGGAAAAGGCCCACCCCGATGTCTTTAATGTTCTGCTGCAGGTTCTTGATGACGGCAGGTTGACGGACGGTCAGGGCCGTACGGTAGATTTTCGCAATACCCTGATTGTGCTGACCTCAAATCTGGGCGGTGAAATTATGGCGCATCAGGCCGAGGGGCACGATTCTACCGAAATTCGTGAGCAGGTTATGGAGGTCGTGCGCGCGGCATTCCGGCCTGAATTCCTCAATCGGTTAGACGAGATCATTCTGTTCCACCGCCTGTTCCCCGAACACATGGGCGGGATCGTGGATATACAATTGGGCAATCTGCGCAAACTGATCGATGATCGCAACATGACGATTGAGCTTGATGATGCGGCTGTTAGCTGGATTGCGGATAAGGGGTATGATCCGGTTTATGGCGCGCGGCCATTAAAGCGGGTCATTCAACGTTCCCTGCAAAACCCTCTTGCCGGCTTGATTCTTGAGGGCGAGCTTGCCGATGGAGATACCATCAGCATTTCGGCTGGCGAATCAGGGTTGCTTATCAATGGTCAGGGCGTTGAGACTGACTGATCACGGCGAGGTGGTACCAAGCGCACCATTATAGATGTATAACCTGTGATAACGGTCACAGCGTCAGGTTGCGTATAGGTTGCATACTATCTGCGTATCCTGGGCCTATAAAAGCACCCTGGGCAATTGATAGGGATGGCTTGCATCATGATACGCTCGGAAGAAACGGAAAGACCGGCAGTGCCAGGGATCGGCATAGATCTCGAATGGCAAGCCTTTGCTCAGGCCGCACGTATGTTGAGCGAAGCGCGGGAGAATCCACAAAATCGACGCCTTGTTGTCGAAGCTTTACGCTTCAACAATCACCTGTGGATTGAGTTGCAAGCGTCGCTGGCGGAACCCAATGATCATTTATCACGTGAGGTGATGTCGAACTTTTTGAGCTTGTCACTGTTCGTGGAACGACGCACGGACGAGGCAATCGCCAGTACGGACCCAAGTCTGCTTGATGCCTTGATCGATATCGATCGCAACATCGCGCATGGACAGATGGCCGGGGGATGATGGCTATTGTTTGTTGGCGGTAGCTTGCGAGTTTAGTCCGCGTTTTGCGCCACTGAGGTTTCGCCGGTGCCAAGGTCGGCAAATTGGTCTGCATACCTGCGTGCGATATCCTGAAAGCGCGCCAGTTCTCCGCCCTTCAACTTCTGACCGGAGGGCATCTTGACTTTCATGGGGTTGACCTGAACGCCGTTCTTCAGAATTTCATAGTGCAGGTGCGGCCCTGTGGACCTGCCGGTTGTACCGACATACCCAATGATTTGGCCTTGGCGGATACGTTTGCCAGCGCCGATGCCTTTGGCGAACCCCTTCATGTGTGCGTAAGCAGTGGTGTACTCACCGTTATGGCGAATCCGAACGTATTTTCCATAAGCGCCCTTGCGTCCGGCATAATCGATCATGCCATCACCGCCGGCAAAAATCGGTGTGCCGCGCGCAGCAGCAAAATCAACACCCTTATGCATCTTGTTATAACCAAGCACCGGATGTTTTCGATTGCCGAAGCCAGATGACAGGCGTGCACCGTCAATGGGGGTGCGCAGCAATGTCTTTTTAGCGCTGCGCCCCTTGTCATCGAAGTAATCAACAATACCCTTGGATGTGGAGAACCGATAAATCGGTAGCGAATCACCGCTTAACACCAGTTCGGCAAACAGGATGTTACCGTAGGCGACAGTCTTGCCATCGGTATTTTCCAGCGCTTCATAGAGTACGGAGAAGGCGTCGCCTTTACGGATGCTGCGTTGGAAATCCACGTCCCATGAATATGCGCGAATCATTTCGTTGAGGACCGCTACGGGCAAATCGGCACGTTTTCCGGCCATATACAGGCTGTCATCAATGCGGCCCGAAGCGCGACGTAGCTGGGCATGCAGGACTTTTTCCTGCTCCACGGCCTTAAAATCATCGCCCTCGCGTGTCAGGTGTACGGCACTGCGTGCGCTGGTTTCAAATGTAAGGCCCTGGAATTTTTTGGTCTGCTCGGGACTCTCAGCTGTGAATTCCAGAACCAGACTTTGTCCAGCCTTGATGCGGCGGGGATCGAACGCCTTGCTGAAGGCCGTGACCACCTTGGCGGCTTCGATGCGCGCAAGGCCAGCATTAATCAATAGGCCAGACAGTGTATTGCCGGGTTTAACCTTTACGGTTTTTGCATATGGAACAGCTACGGCAGGCGCTTGTGAGGCAAAGGCATCACCTTGTTCATAGCCAACCGGTGCAATACGGCGGGTTTGCAGTGTTGCTGCTGCAGCTGGATTGCCCAGTGACAGAGGCGCGAGAGAGAACATGGGCCCGTTTTGCGTATTTTTCAGAGCGGCAACATCAAACAGAACGGCTGCGGAGAGAGCGACAGACGCACTTAATGCTGCAATGGAAAGGGGGCCGCGAAACTTCATCGTCTTGTTATTCCTCAATTTCTTTCGCCCAGAGTCGCGAAAATAATAGTAGCGCGCCTTAAACCTATAGGTCTGGGCGGGCGAAAGATGAATCCAAGGGAGCGTTGTGTCAAGTTTTTTGCCCCGAAACTGCAAGTGATATCAATGTTATGGCGTGCTTATTAAGATTTTGTGAGCGCCCTGGAGAAGGTTTTTGAAGAAAGTTGTTTTTTCCATTTGACACCCCCCCCTTCAGTCCGTAAAACCCCTCCACCGCAGCGAACTGGTCGACACCAAATTGTCGGACACGAAACTGCAGATTGTGTTTTTTTACATTGTGAATATGGAAGGGATACGCGGGCGGCGGGCTGCTTT
>CBFCYM010000003.1:0-337383 GCA_965602485.1 uncultured Rhodospirillales bacterium
CGCAGCCCGAACCGGCCTTTGAAAGCGCTGAGCGTCAGGTTGCCGACTGGGGCCGTGAATGGGGCTGTGATAATGATGTGGGGCAAATCCGCATGGTGCTGATGCACCGTCCGGGTGATGAGTTCAATATCATTGATCCGGCTAAGCGCATTGATGAAATCGGCTCTTACGGCGATCTGGAAGAAGGCTGGTACTGGCAGAGCGAGACCATCCCGCCGCTGGCCGAATTACAGGCCCAGCATGATGCACTGGCCGATGCGCTGCGCGCCGAAGGTGTCGAAGTGGTCTATCTGGACGGTGTTACAGGCAACCGCTTTAAATCTGTCTATACACGCGATTCATCCTTTGCCATCAAGGGCGGTGCCATCGTCAGCCGCATGGCCCCGCGTATGCGCCATGGTGAGGAACAGACCGTATCACGCACCCTTGCCAAACTCGGTATGCCCATTGTGCGCACAATCACCGGCTCAGGCATGATCGAGGGTGGCAGCTTCGCGTGGCTCAACAGCGATACCGCCGTGGTCGGGCGTGGGATTCGGGTGAACGATGACGCCATTTTACAATTGGCCGAAGTGCTCAACCATCAGGGCGTTGATCTGATGGTCGTTGACCTGCCGGCTTATAGCATTCACATCGACGGCTGGATGTTGATGGTGGACAAGGATTTATGCCTGCTCGATCCGCGCGGGCTATCCTATACGTTCATGCAGGACCTCAAGGATCTCGGCATTCGCACCGTGG
This sequence comes from uncultured Rhodospirillales bacterium, assembly GCA_965602485.1. Lineage (GTDB taxonomy): Bacteria > Pseudomonadota > Alphaproteobacteria > Rhodospirillales > Casp-alpha2 > JABJOR01. The sequence continues at coordinate 742 of CBFCYM010000003.1, forward strand.
AAACCACACCCGATGATAATGGCTGGGTGGTCAACGGCCTTGCCGTGCGACCGGGCCGCGTGATCATGCCTGAAGGGCTGTCGGATCGTACGCGCGGTGAGCTGGAAGGCCACGGCGTTGAAATTGTCACCATTCCATACGATAAGGTCCAGCTTAACGGTGGCGGCATCCATTGCTCGACCTGCCCGTTGATCCGCGACGCCATCTGATACGATACCAAAGGAAATACTGGAATGGCCGTTACCGATACCTGCTTCGCCAATGTCTTTAACGATAAAACCGTGCTGGTGACCGGTGCCAGCATGGGCATTGGTCTGGCTGTCGCCAAGGGCTTTGGGCGGGCCGGGGCACGGCTTGCCATTCTGGCGGAAAACGATGCCATCATGAGCGCGGCTGAGGAAATTGCACTTGATAGCCGCGCGCCTGAGCACGTTTTCCAGTGCGATATTTCTGACCCGCAAGCCGTCGCTGATGCGGTTGGCTCGCTCGATAAAATTGACGTCGTCGCCAACGTCGCTGGCTATCAACCTATGACACCCGCACTTGATCCTTATCCCAAGGTTGATGAAGATTTTCGCCGGGTTATGGATATTAACGTCAATGGTACGTGGTATGTGACGCGTGCGGCACTGTCAAAAATGGGCCGTGGCGGTAAAATTATTTTCACCTCGTCAATCTGGGGCAAGACAGCGGTTGCTGAATTCTCGGGCTATGTTGCTTCAAAGCACGCCACCATGGGTATGATGCGCTCGCTGGCCGTTGAACTGGGGCCAAAGGGTATCAACGTCAATGCGGTGTGTCCGGGGTGGGTTAAAACCGAAGGCGCCATGTGGACGCTGCGCGACGAAGCCGCCGCCGCTGGTGTGTCACTGGAAGAATACGCTGACAGCATTGCACAGCATCAGCCGATCGCAGGTTTTATGGAGCCTGAGGCCATGAACGCCATGTATCTGTTTTTGGCTTCTGACATGGCAAACGACATCACCGGCCAAGCCTATAACGTGGATCGTGGCAGTTATCTGGGCTAGGGGCTTTCGTTTCCAAATGGGCTGGCATACAGTATTTTGCTAGCAGGGCGTTGGTTTATGATCTGGATCAAGGGAGCACCCTCAATAGATACGTAAAGTCGGTCACAAGCACCGATGTGGCTGGTGGGTGGTGCTGGGAGCACTCGTTCACCGGATAAAAATAATGACAGGGGATTGAGCCACCGTGCTCAGAATAGAAAATCTAAACAAAAAATTCGGCGGCCTGCAGGCTGTACGGAACTGTACCTTTAATATTGGTGCAGACACTATCACCGGCCTGATCGGGCCGAACGGTGCGGGCAAGACCACGACATTCAACATGATCGCCGGATCGCTTAAACCGACCTCTGGCCGTATCGAGTTTATGGGCGAAGACGTCACGGGCTTGCCGGCCCATAAGCTGTTTCACAAGGGTATCGTGCGGACCTTCCAAATCCCCCATGAACTGGGTGAGATGACTGTGCTTGAGAATTTGATGCTGGTGCCGCCAGCCCAGCCCGGCGAAATGCTGTTTAACAACTGGATCGCGCGCGCCAAGGTCGCAGCGCGTGAACGTGAAGTGCGTGTGCGCGGCGAAGAGGCATTGGAGTTTCTGTCCATCTCGCATCTGCGCGATGAACTGGCCAAGAACCTGTCGGGTGGTCAGAAAAAGCTGCTCGAACTTGGCCGTACCATGATGACCGATGCCAAACTGGTATTGCTGGATGAACCCGGCGCGGGGGTCAACCCGACGTTGTTGCTGAAAATCCGCGACATGATTTTGCATCTGCATAAAGAGCGCGGCTATACCTTTTGCCTGATCGAACATGACATGGATTTGATTTCCAGCCTGTGTGACCCGGTTATCGTATTGGCCGAAGGCGCAGTGCTGACGCAGGGAAAAATGGCCGATGTGCGGCGCAATGAAGACGTGCTGGATGCTTATCTTGGTGGCGGAGAGGATGACTGATGGCGACCCTTGAACTTAACAATGTGGTGGGTGGCTACGGTGATACGCAAATCCTGCATGGTGTTTCAATCACCGTAGATCGCGGTGAAATCGTTGTTATTATCGGTCCTAACGGGGCCGGTAAGTCGACCGCGATCAAGGCTGTGTTTGGCTTGCTCAATCTCAGCGGCGGTCAGATTTTGCTCGAAGGCGAGGACATCACCAACACCCCACCCGAACAGGTCGTGCACCGTGGCGTGTGCTACGTGCCACAGACGTCCAATATTTTCCCCAGCCTCAGCGTTGAGGAAAACCTCGAAATGGGGGCCTTTGTGCGCGATGACGATTACACGCCGCGCATGAACGAAATTTTCGAGATGTTTCCGCCACTTAAGACACATCGTCGTCAAGCCGCTGGTACCCTGTCGGGCGGTCAACGCCAGATGGTTGCCATGGGTAAGGCGTTGATGCTGGAACCGCGCATTCTGTTGCTTGATGAGCCCACGGCCGGACTGTCGCCGAAATATCGTGGAGAGATATTCTCCATCGTTAAAACCGTGCATGAAACGGGCACGCCGATCCTTATGGTCGAGCAGAACGCCAAGCAGGCCCTCAAGATTGCTGATCGTGGTTACGTTCTGGTGGATGGTCGTAACAAACACACCGGTACGGGGCCGGAATTGCTGGCTGACCGGGAAGTCGCCGAGATGTTTCTCGGCGGCGGCAAGAACGGTAATGGTGCAGGGGAGCCCGCATCATGAGCGATCTGATCAATTTCTACATCATTCCTGGTCTTGTGCTGGGTAGCATCTATGCACTGGGCGCGATTGGGTTGTCGCTGACGTTTGGTATTTTGCGTTTTGCCAATTTTGCACATGGCGAGACCATGACGTTGGGGGCTTACTTTGCCTGGACACTGGTCACGCTGACCGGCTGGCACCCCATGGCGGTTCTACCCATTGCCATGGTGCTGACGGTGGTTGTCGTGTTGGGTATCGACCGTGGTTTCTATAAACCGTTCCGTGCCAGCCCGACGATCATGTTGGTTATCGCGTCGTTCGGCATGATGCTTATGGTGCGCTCTGCCATTCAGTTCATATGGGGCGTGCAGGTCAAGGGACTGGTGCCGGGCATTCAGATGCCCATGGTGTTGTTCGACTGGCTGCGTATTTCGCCCAAGCATGTGATGATTATCGTCTCGGCATTGGTCTTGATGTTCGCGGTTCATTACCTGTTGAGTTACACCAAGATCGGTAAGGCCATGCGCGCTATGTCGGACTCGCCTGAACTGGCGCGGCTGACGGGCATCAACACCGAAAAGGTCATCCGTGCAACGTGGGTCATTGGCGCGGCGCTGGCCGCCGCCGCGGGTGTGCTGCTGGCCGTCGATACGCATGTTGAAACCATGATGGGTTTCAAGCTTTTGTTACCGGTCTTTGCTGCAACCATTCTGGGCGGCATCGGGCGGCCCTATGGCGCGGTTGTTGGCGGGCTGGTGATTGGCCTGGCCGAGGAACTGTCATCCTATCCGTGGATCGGTGACGAGCCGCTGCTCAATCCGGGTTACAAGGCAGGCGTCGCATTTGCCCTGATGGTCGCCATGCTGATCTGGCGACCGAGCGGCCTGTTTAAGGGAAAGGTATACTGAAATGGATCAGGCATACGGTATTTCCCTTTATATCATTTCGCTGCTCACCATGGGTGGCATCTACGCCATTCTGGCGCTGGGGCTTAATATCCAGTGGGGCTTCACTGGGCTTTTCAATGCCGGTATCGCGGGGTTCTATGCCATCGGGGCTTATGTCAGTGCGATCTTGACCACCATGCCGACCGACCGACATCTGGGCGGTTACGAGATGCCCTACTGGGTTGCGTTTATTGCAGCCATGGCTGTGGCAGGCATTCTGGCGTGGGGTGTTGGCAAGATTTGCCTGCGCTTGCGTAGCGATTACCTCGCCATTGCGACCATCGGTATTGCGGAAATTTTCCGCCTGATCCTGAAAAACGAAACATGGGCGACCAATGGTCCGCGCGGTGTTTCCATGGTGCCCAAGCCATTTGAGAGCTTGCCTGAACCGTGGAACCATCTGGCATTTCTCGCCATGGTGCTGATCACCGTGGTGGTGATCTACTTGGCGTTGGAAACGGCACGCAAATCGCCCTGGGGCCGGGTCATGACCGCCATTCGTGAAAACGAATTGTCTGCACAGGCCGCTGGCAAGAACATAGAAAAATTCCGCATGGAAGGCTTTGTCTTCGGTTGCATGCTGATGGCGCTGGCTGGTGCCTACACGGCCCACTACCTGAAATTTATCGGCCCCAACGCAACCGATCCACTGACCGCGACGTTTTTGGTCTGGGTGATGCTGGTGGTTGGTGGCAGTGCCAATAACAAGGGCGCGATCTTTGGTGCATTTCTGATGTGGACCATCTGGTCGGCTACGGAAATCCTGACCAGTCGCCTGCCCGATGATCTGGCTATTCGCACAGCGTACATCCGTATTTTCTTGATCGGTCTGGTTTTGCAGATCGTGTTGCAGAAATTCCCGCACGGAATTTCCCCCGAGCAGCGTCCGAAGTCACCGGGGGAGGACGCGAAAAATACCGAACGTTCAACACCTTAGAAGAGCTCAATATAACGTGTGATTTATTGACTTTCACAAACGGGCGTTCATCATATTCGTCGAAGCCCACCTGAATGGGCACATTTCTACACAGGGAGGAAATCAATCCAATGCAGTTTATGAAAAAATTGGCATTCGCAGCCGCCGCTCTCGCGCTTATGGCGCCGGGTGCTCAGGCTGGCGATATCAAGGTCGGCTCGGTGGGCGGTGTGACCGGCCCCATCGCAGAACTGGTCGCAGCGATTGTTGCCGGACGTAATCTGGCCGCTGATCATGTGAATGCGCAGGGCGGTTTGCTAGGCGGTGAAACCTACAAGCTTGTGCTTGGTGATTCTGCATGTGATCCAAAAGCTGGCGTGGATGCTGGCGGCAAGGTCGTCAATGTAGAGCAGGTTGTTGCCGTGGTTGGTGCCAGTTGTTCGGGCGCGACCAACGGCATGGTCCAGTCGGTCACCATCCCTGCTGGTGTGGTCAACGTTTCAGATTCCGCGACGGCCCCATCCATCACCGATCTGCAAGACAACGATCTGGTGTTCCGCGTTGCACCGTCTGATGCCTATCAGGGCGCGGCACTGGCCTTGCTGGTCCGTAGTCAGGGCTTCACAAAGGTCGCCGTGACCTATTCAAATGATGATTACAACGCCGGTATCGCAACTGTCTTCGTCAATGAGTTCAAAGCTCTGGGCGGCAGCATCACCGGCAATCAGGCACATGAGCCAGATAAGCCATCGTACCGTTCAGAACTGTCGACCCTGTCGAAGGGTGGCGCAGAAGCCTTGGCGATCTTCGCCTATTATGGCTCCAGCGGTATCGCCATTATTCGCAACAGTCTGGAAAACGGCCTGTTCGGCAAGTTCTTTGCTGCCGATGGCATGTTCGACAAATCTGTGATTGAGCAGATCGGTGCGGATAACCTGCGTGGCAATATCTCGATCACCCAGTCGGCTTCGGATTATGATGATGCATCCTACCAGCTGTACGCCGATGCCTATTCCGCTGGTGGAGGTGAACCCAAAGCACCTTATGCGGCACATGGTTATGATGCTTCGTTCCTGATGGCGCTGGCAATCGAGAAAGCCGGTGTGGCCGAGCGCAGCAAGATTAGTGCGGCATTGCGCGCCGTTGCAAGCGGACCGGGTGAAGTCATCCGTCCGGGGGAATGGGCCAAGGCCAAGAAGCTGATCGCAGCTGGTACGGACATCAACTATGAAGGTGCATCGGGCAACGTTGATTTCGATGCGAACGGTGATGTTGGCGGTATTTACAGCGTCAACACCGTTGGCGCTGACGGCACCTGGGAAACCAACAGGTTACGTTAAGCAATACGTTATATCCTGTTTCAGGATCGCAGAGTGGCCCTCGCATATCTCATGTGAGGGCCGTTTTCGTTCAGGGGCGTTGTGATAACCAATCTGCCGCCGCCAGACCACTGGCGTGGCCGAGTGCGAAACAGGCGCTGAGCAGGTAGCCGCCGGTCGGTGCCTCCCAGTCGATCATCTCGCCACAGCAAAATACACCGGGCAGGGCGCATAGCATAAAGCCTTCGTCCAGCTCTGTGAGCGCCACGCCGCCAGCGCTGCTGATGGCTTCGTCCAGCGGTCGCGTGGAGACCAAAGGTATGCCGAGGGACTTGATGGCCTCGGCTAACCGTACTGGCTCGCCAAAGACCGTACGATCACAGAATTCATGCAGCAGTCCGGATTTTACACCGCTAATGCCAAGTACCCGCTTTAAGTGAGTCGCCATGGTTTTCTTGCCGCGCGGGCGCGACAGCGCATCGAGCACGGCTGTGGGCGTTCGATCTGGACAGAGGTCCAGTTTCAGTATGGCCTCGCCGTGAGCATCAAGATGGTCGCGCAAGGCCGCTGACAGCATGTATACCGCACCGCTTTCGATACCGGTCTCGCTGATCACGCATTCACCACGGATGATCTGTTCGCCAAACGAAAGTGTTACAGCCTTGAGCGGTTCACCGGCAAATCGCTCTTTGAAATGCTCACTCCAGTTTACGTTGAAACCGCAGTTGGCGGGCCGTAGCGCGGTTATATCAATACCAGCGTCGCGCAGGATTGGCACCCAGGCGGCATCGGAACCGAGACGTGTCCAGCTTCCACCACCCATGGCGAGGATGACGGCGTCTGTTGTATGGTGAACTTCGCCATTAGGTGTATCGAAGCTCAGCGGCGTTTTCCCATCGTTATTGACCTGTACCCATCCGGTCCATTTATGGCGGGCATGAATACGCACACCGCAACCACGTAAGCGCCGCAACCAGGCACGCAGCAGTGGCGCTGCTTTGAAGTCGTTGGGAAATACGCGCCCCGATGACCCCACGAACGTTTCGATACCAAGCCCGTTGGCCCATTCGCGGATAGCTTCAGGTGGAAAGGCTTGCAGTGCGGGTTCCAGATGCGTGCGCGCCGCGCCAAAGCGTGCGAGGAATGCCTCAAGCGGTTCGCTGTGGGTCAAGTTGAGGCCGCTTTTCCCGGCCATCAGAAACTTGCGCCCCAACGATGGCATGGCATCATAGATGTCTATCTGGAGATCAGATGCACTCAGGGCTTCGGCGGCCATCAGACCAGTCGGTCCGCCGCCGATGATCGCTACAGTGGGTTTTGTCACGATATGTCTAGTGCTTCCCTGATAGCCTGAATGATTTCCGTGATCTGGATCGGCTTGGTCAGATAACGCTGAAATCCAGCACGCACTCCCTTACGGATATCGCTCTTTGTAGCAGCAGCACTTAGCGCCAGAACAGGAATATCACGCGTTTCTGAAAATTCGCGCAATTTGACGGCGGCCTCAATCCCGCTCATGCCCGGCAAATTGATATCGAGAATAATAATGTCGGGTCGTTCTGAGCGGGCAAGCTCGATGCCCAGTTCAGCTGTGTGGGTGGAAATCAGGTTGAGACCATCAATGCGTTGCGCGATGAGTTCCATCAGGCTGAGGTTCGCAGGATTGTCTTCAACATAGAGCAGGGTCGCTTCGATCGCATCAAGTTCTGTTTCTTTATTCAGAAGCAGTTCCTCGCGCGCCCCATTTTCCAGCTCTGCCCCGGCGACGGGAATATTGATCCAGAAAGTGCTGCCTTTACCCGGTTGACTTTGCGCACCAATTTCACCGCTCATCAGTTCCACCAGATTTTTGCATAGGGAAAGGCCGATGCCGGTGCCTTCGATGTCTGTGTTTTCCGCACCCAGCCGATTAAACGCTGTGAACAGTCCATCCAGTGACTCTTCATCAATCCCCATGCCTGTATCGTGCACACGTATCTGGCGCATGCCGTCGGGTAGGTCCTTGATGTCGATGGATATGGAGCCATCTTTACGATTGTATTTAATGGCGTTCGAAATCAGGTTGAGCAGAACTTGTTTGAGGCGCGTGTAGTCTGCCCTGACGGGGGCGCTATCAGGTTCCACTGCGCTGATGTCGAGGCTGATGCTATGATCGGCGGCCATCTCCGAGAGTAATGCATAGCAATCGTTCAAAACTTCGGCGGGACTGACGGGTTCAAGGGACATCTCGACTTTGCCGGCCTCGATCTTGGCAAGATCAAGAATGTCATTGATCAGTTCGAGTAAATGATTGCCACCTTTTAAAATTTGATCGACACAGGATTTTTGTGCATCGGTCAGTGGTTCTTTCGGGTTGAATTCCAGCATCTGGCCAAAACCCAGAATGGCGTTCATGGGCGTGCGCAGTTCGTGGCTCATAGCTGAAAGAAAGTCGGATTTTGCCTGATTGGCACGGTCAGCATCTTCCTTGGCGCGGACTAGACTTGCCTGCGCTTCAACCAATTCAGTGATGTCTGTGCCTGTTCCACGGTATCCGGCAAAATATCCGTCATTATCAACGAAGGGGCGTCCGTTCAGCGCTACGGTTCGCGTTTCCCCGTCTTTGTTGAGTAATTGATAACGGAAATCGCGAATGACCCGGTGGTTTTCCATATCGTCACGATGGGCAAGCCACAGTGATGGCTCTTCGTTGTGTTTTTTTTCTGCGAAGTAGCCCCAGCGTGTATTGCCGATAATGTCTTCGCGGAGAATGTCGGCTAATTCATAAAAACGATCGGATATAAATGTGAACCGTAAATCAGGCCCGGTTTCCCACGCCCAATCCGATGCGATATCGGTGAAATCCATAAAGCGCGCTTCACTGTTGCGTATGGCAATTTCAGCATTTTTCTGTTCTGTGATGTCGGTGACGAGCGCGAATGAGCCGATTTTTTCGCCAGCTTCATCGTGCAGTGGCGAAGCTTTGAATGAGCAGGGCACCTGCGTCCCATCGCGGTGGGTCAACTCGATTTCATAGGCATGGGCCTCACCGGCTTTGCGCGCGCGCAATTGCTCGTGATGATAGGCCTGTTGGGCGGGGTTTAAAAAATCGTCGACGGGTCGACCGATTACCTCGGCCTTGGGTAGTCCCAGAATTTCTGCCATCCGGGCGTTGAGTTCGACCGTGCGGGCGTCATTGTCGATCCGCCAGAAACCCTCGATCATGGTTTCGAGGATTGTGTCGAGGCGATTTACAGACAACTGTTGGTCGTTATCAGATGGTGTGTTTCGTTGGTTCATGTTTACGGCGGCTCAAACGTCCAGAAAATGTACGTCGGGGGGCGACGTTCGTTCGTGAAGTTTCCTTATTTCGCTTATGCCACACAAACCTTACGGGAATATGATGCCGATTGTATTCAACCGAGTACTGAAAGAAAAGCCCTATAGCAATTGTCCGCCATCACAGGCGATTGTCTGGCCGGTAATCCAGCCGGCACCGCCCGATGCCAGAAAGACCGCCAGATCGGCAATTTCTTCAGGTTTTCCCATGCGCCCGAAGGGAATTTCATCAACCACCGAGTCGAATAATGCGCGGTCTGTTTGTCTGACCTCGTCCCATACACCACCCTCGAAATAGATCGATCCCGGTGCGATGCAGTTGACGCGAATATTGCGTGCGGCAAGCTCTTTGGCTTGGCTGGTTGTGTAGTGAATAACGGCGGCCTTGACCGCACCGTAGGGTGGTGATTCTGGTGAGGCCGCCATGCCTGATATGGAAGAAATATGGATTAGATTTCCACCACCAGCGCGTTCGATAAAGGGAACCGCCAGCCACGACGCGCGCACCAGTGCCATGAGATCAACGTCCAGGCTCTTTTGCCAGCCCTCTTCATCATCATCCTCACCAAACCCCGAAGGGTTGTTAACCAGTACATGGAGTGAGCCTAGCGCGGCGTGGGCCTCGTCAAAGTAAGCTTTCAAGGCATCGACGTCTGATACGTCACAAGGGCTGGCATGAATGGTTGCGTTCGGATTTATAGCGGCAAGCTCCGCGCGGGTCTGTTCAAGGCGTTCGCCACCGCGTGCGCAGATTGAGACATGAGCGCCCTCACGCACCAAAGCATGGGCGATGGCGCGACCAATTCCCCGGCTGGCACCGGTGACAATGATGGCTTTATCCTTAAGTCCCATATCCATGGCGTCCCGTGCTCCTCGTTATTGCTTCTATAGGGAATTTATAATCACCAAGCTGCACCCTATCCGTATGATAATCCACTATAAACGGAGTTAAGTCCTTGGTGGAACGTGAGATTTATGGCTAAACTATATTGGGCTAGTAAAATACTGAATTTGAACAGCGTATCGCACTCATGGCGCGTGTTTGATGCGCGTATGCAACAGTGAAAGGCCGCTAAGGGCCATTATGGATAAAACGATTAACCAAAGTGTTTTGCTCGTTGAGGATGAACCGCTGCTGTCGCAGTTGTATGTCGAGTATTTGTCGGAAGAGCCCTATGATATTACGGCGGTTGAAACCGGCAAAGAAGCCTTGGCGTTGATCGATTCCGGGACCATAGATGCCGTCATCCTTGATCTGAACTTGCCCGATATCCACGGCATGGAAATTCTCAAACATATTCAGCAGACAGCGCCGCACCTCAGTGTGGTCGTGGTGACTGCGCATGGCTCCATCAATACGGCTGTAGAGGCCATGCAACTTGGTGCCGCTGACTTCCTGCTCAAGCCCTTTGATCCGGAACGTTTTGTTTATACCCTGCGCAATACGTTTGAGCTTCAGCAACTCAGCCAGATCGTTAAGACCTATAAGGAAGAATTCGACCGTCGTGAATACGAAGGTTTTATCGGCTCTTCGCTTTCCATGCAGGCCGTCTACAAGACCATCGATGCAGCGGGGCCAAGTAAGGCATCTGTTTTCATTACCGGTGAATCGGGTACCGGGAAAGAGGTCTGCGCCGAGGCCGTTCATGCCAAGAGCGACCGCCGCGTGCGGCCTTTTATCGCACTCAATTGCGCCGCCATTCCAAAAGATTTGATGGAAAGCGAGATATTCGGTCATGTGAAAGGCGCGTTTACCGGGGCGCATACCGAGCGTGATGGCGCGGCTGCAATGGCCGATGGCGGCACGTTGTTTCTCGATGAAATTTGTGAAATGGACCCTAGCTTGCAGGCCAAGCTGCTAAGATTTCTGCAAACTGGAACGTTCCAGAAACTTGGCAGTTCGGTGACTGAAAAGGTCGATGTGCGGTTTATCTGTGCCACGAACAAGGACCCGCGCGCCGAGGTTGAGGCCGGGAATTTTCGTGAAGATCTGTACTTCCGCTTGCATGTGGTGCCGATCCATTTGCCGCCGCTGCGTGAGCGCGATGGTGATATTCTGGAAATCGCTGAAATTTTTGTGCAGAGCTATGCCGAAGAAGAAGGTAAAAAATTCAGGGAAATATCGACAGATGCACGCTCTGCACTATTGAACTATCGCTGGTCCGGTAATGTGCGTGAACTGCAAAACGTACTGCGTAACGCCATTGTGTTGAATGATGGCGAGACCCTTGAGGCTAGCATGATCTCGGCGGTTGGCTCACCGACATTTCCCTCAACGCATAACAATGGCACAGGCGAACATGCCAACGTTGCCAGTGCGCCTGGTCCGGCGCGTGGTGGTTCCGGTGGTGATGAGGTTTCAGGTAACGGGGGCATCAAGCCACTGTGGCAGATTGAGCAGGACCATATTAATCGGGCGCTGGATGCTGCCGATGGCAATGTTGCACGCGCCGCCGCCTTGCTCGAAATTGGTGCTTCGACGCTGTACCGCCGCCTCAAGGAGATGGGGCACGCTTAAGGTGACTTTTAAAAGTTATCCTTCAGGCGTCTGGTCTCGGCAAATACCGAAACAATATCACTATCCATAAGACCAATGGTGCGCTGCAAGTCGGCGCTATCAGGCCGAAGGAACGGGTTGGTGTCGCGCTCCATCTGCATGGTGGATGGTACCGTGGGCAGGCCCTGAGAGCGCTTTTCATCGATCTCGGCCGCGCGTGCGACCAGCGCCGCATTATCAGGTTCTACCGACAGCGCAAAGCGTGCGTTGGACTGGGTGTATTCATGGGCGCAGAACACGCGGGTTTCCGCAGGCAGGTCTTTTAGCTTCGATAGCGAAGACCACATCTGCTGCGGCGTACCTTCAAACAGGCGTCCACAGCCCAGTGCAAACAACGTGTCACCACAAAATAGCGCATCAGAATCTTCAAACCAGAACGCGATATGACCGCGCGTGTGGCCGGGAACGTCAAAAACTTTGGCCATGGCGTTGCCCATCTTGAAGCTGTCGCCGTCACCCAATTGTACGTCGATGCCGGGGATACGGTCGCTGTCGGCACGTGGACCGATGATGGTACAGCCGGTGTGTTCCTTGATCTCCAGATTACCGCCAGTGTGATCGCCGTGATGGTGGGTGTTGAGAACATGGGTGATGGTCCAGCCTTTTTGTGCTGCGGCATCCAGTACCGGTCCGACCACGGCAGGATCGACGATGGCGGTGGCACCACTCGATGCGTCGTGCGCCAGATAGACATAGTTGTCGTTAAGAACGGCAACTTGGTGAATTTCGAGCTGTGCCATGATGTTTGTCCGTGGTCAGAATGATGGGTCGGTAGAATTGTCCCACTGTAATACGCATATAGGCGCGGCTTGCCAACCGTGCTACGTGCTGCGACGGGAAAACGCGATCAGGTGTCGGATTTCAAGGTAAACCGGAAATTGCAGCGCGCATGCCCCGCCATGATGGTTTCGTCACGTGTCATGGTGATGCGCGGGTCGTAACCTTCGCACAGGCTGCCATCGCGGTTGCATGATAGTGCCGCGCCGAGATCTTGCGCACCGATCTCGCTGTACATTTCAGCGTATCGGCAGCGCACGACATCGAACGCCAGAACCTCGTCGGTTTGTTCGCGCGGCTCGACCTCCATCGCGCCACCCTGTCGCCACGGGGCCAGAACGTTGGCGAAGCTTTCAAGGCTGGTCTCACCATCTCTAGCGGCCAGATCCTGCCCCATGGTTCGTGCCAGTTTGCGCGCCACGTTGCCAAGCAATGCGAGGGATTTTTCAGCACCCAGATCAGGCAGCATTTCGTCATACACGGCCTTGGCGAATTCGGCTTCGATGCGGCGGCGTTCGAGCAATGTAGTCATGGTTTTTAATCCTGATTTCAGGCCTCAAGAACGGTCAGGCTGCGTGGCGATTTGCACGGCAGTTCGGCGGTGTCTTCCTTGAACAGCAGCGTGCAGATGTAATAGGTGATGCCAGAGAGACGCGGTGCGAAGAACTGGCTTTCGAAATTAACCACCGTGTTGGGCTCAAACACGCGCTCGCTGTCCGTATCGGACATTTCATAGACGAAATTGCCGACCCAGTCGGGTGGAAAGCCGATGCCAAGCTCATAGCCGCCGACCCAGCCCGCATCGGCCCAGATACCTACTTCGTCATAGTATTCGCGTGCCCGGGTGACCAGTTCGGCAATCGGCAGGTTGGGCCGCAGGATATCGGCAATCACGTCGAATACCCCGGCGGCTTTTTCATGATAATCCGCCACGTCACGCGGTGGTTCACCAACATAAAATGCGCGTGCGGCATTGGCGTGGTAGCGGTTATAGACGCCGCAGACATCCACGTTGACCTGCTCGCCAGCCATGATGACCTTGCGGCTCGACAGGGCATGCCCGGTGTTGGCCTTGGCACCTGAGAGCACCGGCAGGGTGATGGACGGGTTCTCGCCGCCCGCTTGCGCCATGGCGCAGATGATCTCGCCGTATACATCGAGTTCTGTAACGCCGGGTGCAATGGTATCGCGTGCTGCGCTCATGCCGATATCGGTAATGCGTGCGGCATGCTCGATATAGGCCATTTCCTGAGGCGACTTGATCCAGCGGATTTCGCGCAGGATATCACTGCCGTCGGCCACACTTAATCCTGCGCCCTCGAACGCGGCGCGGAACCGTGCGCTGATGGCGGGGTTGGGGCGATAGCTGTGCAGTTCCATGCCGATGGTGCCGTTGAGCCAGCCTTCGGCCTTTAGCTCATCAACGATAAAGCTGATGCCGTCGCGCCGCGTGCCCATGGGAAAGGTCCGCATGTCGCTGGCACAGGTCACGAAGCGGCACATAATCTTTTCGCTCGGCGTATCGAACAGGATAAATTTATCATGGTCACGGTGGATGGCGATGCCGCTGGTCGCAGGCCATTGCTTGGGGCTTTGTGCCTGATACCACTCACAGGTATAACCGCTGACGTAATACATGCTTTCCGGTGCCATCAGCCACAGCACGTCGATACCATCATGTTCCATGCGCGCACGGATGCGTGTCAGGCGCTCCTGATATTCAGTCAGTGAAAATGCCAGTTCCATAGCGGGCTGGCATTGCTCGAGGGCAAGTTCACGGTTGCGTCCCTGATTCTGTTCCACGGTGTAGCTCCTGTTATCGCTATTTTTATAAATTGGGTGAACAGTGGAGCCATATGGGAATGACGTCAATTGACCAAAACTGGACAGGTCTGATTGAACCATTGCCCAAGAAGTGCTTCCGGCGGGCGTCTGGCCCGCCTATGCTGGTATAAATATACCAAGGAGAATTTTTATGGCGCGTGCGCCCATCATTCTGGCTGGCTTTATCGGCGTGCTCAGCAGTTTTGCCGTTACCGCAGCACAGGCCGCAACCGAGCTTGCCCCGCACCGTGCATTTTATTCGGTCTCGCTGGCAAAAAATTCGGTTCAGGGACAGGTGCTTGGCGTTGATGGCGTGATGACCATGACTATGGAACGCACGTGTGATGGCTGGATTTTCACGCAGGATATGGAAACCGTGATTGCGCTGGAAAATGGCAGTGCGCTCAGCCAGAGCGCGCTGTTTACCAGTTGGGAATCCCTCGACGGCCTTGAGTACCGGTTTGCCTCACGCTATCGCAACGGCGGTGGCAGCGATCAAATTCGCGGTCGTGCTGAATTACGTGCCGATGGTTCGGGTACGGCGCATTATAGCGAACCGGAAAAGGCCGAGGTCGAATTGCCGCGCGGCACACTATTCCCCATATCGCATACCGCGTGGCTGATCGATGAAGCGGCATCGGGTGCGCGCTATGCCTCACGCGTGGTGTTTACGGGGTCCGAAGAACTGGAGCCCGAACTGATCAACGTCTTTATCGGTAACCCTGTGGACTCAGCACGGCAAGGCGAAGAGCCGAACGGTATGTTAAGCGAGCGAACGGGCTGGCCGTTGACCATGGCGTTCCACTCGGTGGCCAGTGCAACCGGCGTGCCAAGCTTTGAGATGAACGCCATGCAACTTGATAACGGCGTAGCACCAAACCTGCGTATGAATTTCGGCGAGTTCGCGACCGAAATGAAGGTCGAGCGATTAGAGCCCATTGCCTCGCCCGACTGTCCATAGGTTGGGTTCGATGGGTTGTCGCTATGCTTTGGCGGGGTTAGTCTTTCAAACATAATCGTATGCATGAGGGGATAAGCATGGCGGCGCTGCGTTTTCGAAGCTTGGCAAATTTGGTATTGGCTATGGCGCTGATGGGGTGGTTGAACCTACCCACAGCGGCATTGGCAGAGACTCCCTATGTTGGCATGCAGCCTCAGGAGTTGCCGCAGAAAGCCATGGCAGCGCTGGGCTATGGCGCGCCGTCCGGTGTCATGGTGCGCGATGTTGGGCGCGATACACCGTCCGCCGAAGCCGGTATCATGCGCGGGGATTTATTGCTTAAAGCCAATGGTCAGCCGATCCATACGCTCAAGGACCTGCTCGACGTGGTCGGCACATTGTCTGCCGGGGACGCGTTTGATCTCACCATTCATCGTGGTGATCAGACACTGGATCTTACGGTGGCGACACGCGCCTGGCCGGCCTCAAGCAAAATCAAGGGCGCGCACATGGGTAACCTGCCTGCGCTCGGCCTGACTATGGCAGCACTCAGCCAGAAAATTCGTAAACAATTCGGCGTGCGCTGGGATTCCGAGGGTGTGCTGGTCTCTCTGATTGACCCATCCAAGGGGGTATCGGAAATCATTGTGCGTGGCGACGTGATCGTACAGATCAACCAGCAAGCGGTCTGGATGCCCGAGCAGTTGCTCGATATCTACAAGGCGGCCAAGGACGCTGGCCAAAAACAGGTCGTGCTGCTGGTCGAACGCGCAGCAGGGTACGTCTTCGTGATTTTGCCCGTGCGTTAAATAGCGTCTCGCCTCAGCCCTTTCGGGCCTTGGCTACCAGTTGCTTCATGGCGTTGAGATCAATCGCGCCGGGTGCCAGTTCGTCACCAATGATAAAGGCCGGGGTGCCATTGATCTGGAGGATTTGTGCCAGCTCATAATTCCGCTGAATAACGGCGTCGACCTTGGGGTCCTTCATGGCAACCTTCATGGCGTCGGTGTCGATACCCAGTTCGGCAGCGTAGTCATAGACCTTGTTGGCGCTAAGCGCGCCGCGGCCACCCATCATCGCATCGTGATAGGCCATGTATTTATCCGGCCATGTGTTCCATACCGCCAACGCTGCGCGCGTCGCCAGCACCGACTCATCACCCAAAATCGGGAATTCCTTGAATACCACACGTACGCCTTTGTCCTCGGCCATGATTTTCATGAGGTCGGGGAGCACACGTTTGCAATAGCTGCAGCGGTAATCGAAGAATTCAACAATGGTGACCGTGGCGGCAGCGTCACCGACGGCCGGGTCGGCCGGATCATGGGCCAGTTGGTCGCGCAATTGAACAACAGCTTCTTTCGCATGATCACGCTCGGCCTGCTCCTTGCGGGCCTGCATGGACTGTAGCGAGCGCATGATGATGTCCGGGTTCTTGGTGATGTAATCCTCGATCAGGGCTTCTATTTCCTTGCGCTGGGCCTCGCTCAAACTTTCTTCGGCCTGGGCCGGGGTACTCGTCATGGCGAGCCATCCGCCAAATACGATAATGCCGAGGAATGCGGTGAAACTTTTCAGTGCGCCTGATCGTGATCGAGTCATGAGTTCTGCCTTTGAAAATGCCTGTAACGTCGGATTGTCCCCATGGGGCGATGCGTATCATGCCGTATGGTGTGTGCGCCGACAAGCCGCCAACATGCGTTTCCGGCATCAATCAAGCGATTGTGAAAGAACACGCCCTAGCGGAACAGGGTTATGGTCGAGAGATACCCCACAGTCGCATCGCGCGCACCGTGTGCGGTAATGGCGATGTAGGCGATCTTTACGTTTGCCGGGTTTTCCATAGGCCATAGCTGCGTGTAGAGCGCGGCCAGATCAATGCTTTCACGCCACCACCGCGCGGTATTCTCGGTTCCACCACGCACGGCGTACAGCGGCAGTGGCGTATGCTCACCCGTGGTGTCGAGGTAACCGCGTGCAAGGGCTGAATATGTCCAGCCCAGTTGCAGCGCTCGCGAGGCCTGTGGCGCACCGTTTATTTGCGGGATGGCACTGGACCATGGTTGTTCGGGTGCGCCGGGTGGCGCGGCAAAGCCAACCAGCAAGGTCACATCGTGGTAGGGTGGCGCATGCTCGGACATGTTCCATGACCATTCCAGATATGGTGTGGCCAGCAGATTGGCATCAAGCGGGCGTGCAATCACAAACGCATCAAACAACGGTTCAATCTTTAATGCGGGCAGCCCGCCGTGTGTCGTGATGATCAGTGCGCCGGGTGCGGGGTCTTCGAGCACGCTCCAGTGGCCGCTATCGATGGATTTGGCAAACCGCGCATCGGGCGTGAAGACTTCAAGCATGCCACCGGGACCAATGGCGGAAACCACCGGCTGCGTTGCGCAGCCCGCAAGTATAAAGATCATGGGCACAAACAAGCGTGCTCGTCGCAATATGCGCGCCCATGTGCGAGACGTATGCATTACGGTGCCGATTGTTTGAGGTTCTGGGCGGCGGTACGAATATCTTCGGCTTGCAACCATTCCGGTGTGCCGGTGGGGAACATGCTTGCCGCTTTGCCAGCATGATACTCGGCGTCCTTGATGTTCCTGCGCAGCAGAAACTCCTCGGCCAGGGCGAGCGAGTAATGTCCCATTTTATCCTGTCGACCATACACAATGGCAAGCTGGTGCCATGTGCCCGCTGCGTTACGTTCCAGCGCTAGTGCGTGGCGCAGGTTGTCTTCTGCTGCGCCCAACAGGGCCGGGTCTTCGCTTGCCAATTGTGCCTGTCCGAGTTCACGAAACAGCACCGCCGTGGGTGGGGCGAGATCAACGGCGCGTTGATATTCAGGCAAGGCTTCTATGGCGTGCCCGTGCTCGAACAGCATTTGTGCCTTGAGTTCATGGAAATAAGGGTCGTCGGGCAGCTCGGCCAATAGCTCGTCGATCAACGTGATGGCTTTGGCCAGGTCAGGTTTTCGATAATATGCAAAGGCCCGCGCATAGCGTGCCCAGATACTCTGATCACTATTGGGATAACGTCGAAGCACGGTGGCAAGGGGATAGGTATAGGCGTAGATCTTTGCCTGAATACGTTTGTGCTGAATGCGCAAATCCAACGGAAAATCCGTATTGGAGTATTTTGAGCGTTCAAGATGGGCTTCAATCGCGTTCAGGCGCTCACCACTCATGGGATGTGTGCGCATATAGGGGTCCTGCCGTGATATACTCAGCAGTTCCTGATTCTCGATCGTTTTGAGAAATGCGTACATGCCGCGTGCCGATTGCCCGACGGTATCGAGATACTTGAGCGCAGACTGATCGGCGGTTGATTCCTGGGTCCGGCTGTATTTCAGTAAATTGCGGGTGGCGCTCTGCTGGCTTCCGATTGTTGCCGCCGCGGCAACATCGCCGCGGCCGCTTAGCAGGCCCGCGCCGACACCAAGAATGGATGAGATGATACCGATATTTCTGGCCTTATCGAGCGCTTGTGCACCGCGGATCAGGTGGCCGCCGGCAATATGGCCGGTTTCATGGGCAATCACGCCAATGACCTCGCCAACCTCGTTTGCGGCCATCAGCAAGCCTGTGTGGATAAAGATATTTTGCCCACCGGTGACAAAGGCGTTAAGTGAGTTATCCTGTATTAGACGGATTCGCACGGCATCGGGGTCTAGGCCGGCGGCGACGAATAGTGGCGCTGCGTATGAACGAATGCTATTTTCCGTTTCGGCGTCGCTGATCACGATCATTTGGCCCGCCGCATTGGCCGGTTCGGGCCGTAACAAACAAACGACAAGGCTAACAATGGCAGCCGGTATGATGATGAATTTAAGCAATTTTTCCAAAACCTCTCGCTCCCGACGGAAAGGTAGTGCGCACGGCATGCTACGTCAATTTTTGCTGAGCGCGAGTGTTGTAACACTGCTTGGCGCATGCTCGTTGGGATCAGACGAGGAAGAGCGCGGCTCGGTTGGTTTTGTTGAAGGTTTCATCGGTGGTGTTGCGGTTGACGAGCCACGCGCTGCATTGGTCGGGCGAGAAATCCTTTCGGCAGGGGGCACCGCGACGGATGCGGCCGTTGCCATGTATTTCACGCTGGCTGTTACGTTGCCGTCGTCTGCCAGTCTCGGCGGCGGCGGGGTCTGTATCGTGCATGACAGCAAAAGCGGCGATACCAAGGCGCTGAATTTTCTGGCGCGCACGCCGCAAAGCATTCCTGCCGGGGCGACGCGGCCCAGTGCCGTGCCGGGCAACCCGCGTGGATTTTTTGCGTTGCATGCACGCTATGGCGTGCTGCGTTGGGAACAGCTACTTGCGCCGGCCGCCAATCTGGCACGATTCGGCACACCGGTTTCGCGCGCACTGGCACGTGACCTGAACGCTGCACGCGATGGCTTAAAGGCAGACCGCGCTTTTTCACATGTATTTGCCGGACCAACCCCTGGCTCACTGGTTGGTGAAGGGGACTTCCTGACACAAGTGGATCTTTCTGTGTTGATTGGCCGCATGGTGGTGCATGGGCCCGGTGATTTTTATGCAGGTCAGAGCGCGCAACAACTCATTGCTGCCGTTGCGCGTGCTGGTGGTTCGCTCAGCGCCGCAGACCTGCGCACGTATCGCCCGGTATGGAGTGATACACTGCAAGTCTCTGTCGGTGAGCATATGGCGCATTTCTCACCACCACCAGCTGCTGCGGGGGCTGTGGCGGCCTCCATGTGGCAAATGCTTGCTGAAGATGATCGTTTTATCAATGCGTCAGCGAATTTACGCAATCATATGCTGGCTGAGACCGGCATGCGGGCTTACGCAGACCGCGCACGCTGGATGCTGGTGCAGGGCGAAACACGCTGGTCAAACGCTGATATCATCAACAATGAGCGGTTGATCCGTGATATGGCGAGCTATAGCGCCACGCGGCATACGGCAGCGGCAGATCTGACGCAGAAACCTGTGAGTGTTCCTGAAAACCCGGCTGGGGCCAGTTTCGTTGTGGCCGATCGTGACGGCGGTGCCGTGGCGTGTGGGTTGAGCATGAACAATCTGTTTGGCACTGGGCGTATTGCGCCGGGTACCGGCATTGTGCTCGCCACTGTACCGGGGCAGGGCGGTCGTGGTCCACTGTCACTCGGCCCTATGATGATTACCAATCCCTATACCAACAAGTTGTTCTGGGCCGGTGCTGCAAGCGGTGGCGTCGCCGCGCCGACGTCTCTGATGAATGTTGCGGCCCGTGCCATTCTGGCAGAGCGACCCTTGCGCGAGGCCATGGGGACCAAACGTGTGCATCACAGTGGCGCGCCGGACGAGACCTATTACGAAGCGGATATGGACCCAGCCGAAATTCAGGAACTGGTGAGCCGTGGGCATACGCTTAAAGCTGCCCCTGTCATTGGCCGGGTCAATGCGTTCTATTGCTTTAATGGGCTGCCAGAGAACCCTGAAAGCTGTGACGCCATGACGGACCCGCGTGGGTTCGGCCTGTCACTGGTTTCTGGCGAATAACAAAGCAAGGAGAGACCGAGCGTGGCACTAAAGACGTCGCAACGTGGAAATGTGCCACCTTTCATCGTCATGGACGTTGTGCAGGCCGCCGCGCAGCGCGAGGCCGTAGGCGAGCATGTCGTGCATCTTGAGATCGGCCAGCCCGCCACCAGCGCCCCTGCCGGGGTGATCGCAGCAGCGCAAGCTGCGCTGCACAGTGAGCGGATCGGTTACACCGTTGCCTTGGGTATCCCTGAGCTGCGCGACGCCATTGCGCGGCATTACCACGATTTTTATGGCCAGAGCGTACCGGCTGAACGCATTGTTGTAACCACAGGGTCTTCAGGCGCGTTCCTGCTGAGCTTTTTATCTGCATTTGATGCCGGTGACCGTGTTGCGCTGGCAAGCCCTGGATATCCGGCCTATCGCAATATTTTGCGGGCAGTGGGGGTTGAGGTCATTGACCTGCTCAGTGGGCCAGAGACGAACTTCCAGCCCACGCCAGCGATGCTTGATGCCGTAGAGGGTGAAATTGATGGCCTGATTATTGCCAGCCCATCAAATCCGGCAGGCACGATGATCCATCGCGATGAATTCAAGGCGTTGGTGGATTTTTGTGGCACGCGTGGCATCCGCTTGATTTCCGACGAAATTTATCATGGTCTGAGTTATGAGGAAGACGCCGAAACGGCACTGGCATTCAGCAGCGACGCGATCATCATCAACAGCTTTTCAAAATATTTTTCTATGACAGGTTGGCGGCTTGGCTGGATGGTTGTGCCGCAAGATATACTGCGTTCTGTTGAATGTCTGGCGCAGAATCTATTTATTTCACCACCGACCTTATCGCAGCACGCCGCTGTGGCGGCATTTGACTGCACAGACGAAATCAAGGCC
The DNA here is from genome assembly GCA_965602485.1 of uncultured Rhodospirillales bacterium. Lineage (GTDB taxonomy): Bacteria > Pseudomonadota > Alphaproteobacteria > Rhodospirillales > Casp-alpha2 > JABJOR01. The sequence goes on from CBFCYM010000003.1 coordinate 22,413, forward strand.
AACATGCAGCGCTACAGGGCCAATCGTGCTTTACTGCTCGACGCGCTTCCCAAGGCAGGGTTTGATAAGCTGGCCTCGGCAGATGGGGCTTTTTACATCTATGCCGATGTGACTGAGTTAACCAACGACAGTACCGTGTTCTGTCAGCGCATGCTTGATGAAGCAGGTGTCGCAGCCACGCCGGGTGTGGATTTCGATCCATCGCGCGGTAACCGCTATGTGCGGTTTTCATTTGCCGGATCGACTGAGGATATGGCCTTGGCGGCTCAACGCCTGAAAGACTGGCTGAAATAGAAAACGCCCGACGGGAGTATTTCCGCGCCGGGCGTTTTAACAGTCTTTCTAATCAGAGTTCGTGACCCCGGTAGATTTAGATCGTGGCATTCAACGTCGCCACCAACCACCCTTTTTGGTTTCGGCGGGTTTGTCCTCAGCGTCAGCACCGACAACGATAACATTGGTTTTTGCCGCTTCGGCTGCTTCGGCACTATCGTTCGAGGCAACGGCAGCCGTCTGTTCGGGTTGCGCTGGTGCGGCTTCGACGACCTGAGCCACAACGGGCTCGGCCGTGACGGCAGGGGACACTGCCGTGACCTCAGCTTCGGGTTCAACAATCTTCTTGCGTGAACGCCGGACCCGCTTTGGCTTGTCTTCGGCCTGCTCAGGTTCAATAGCCTCTGCAGATGCAGCAGGGGCTGCGGCATCGTCATTGGCCGGAGCATCAACGCTGACGTTGGCCGTATCTTCGTTCGCAGCTTCAGAGGCATTGGAGCGGCGACGGCGAGGGCGACGTTTTTTAGGCCCATCTTCGGACGTTACGTCGTCGTTATCGGTTGCCGCACTGGCAACGCCAGATGTTGACGGTTCGCTTGTCGCGCTGGATGCGGCATCAGGGCTACCCTCGGCGACATTGGGGGCATTTGAATCCGTGGCCTGCGTATTCTCGTTTGCCTCGCCCTCGCGTGAACGCGAACGGCGACGACCACCACGGCGACCACGGCGGCGTTTTTTTGGTGCAGCCTCTTCATCGCCACCGGAGCCTTCGCCCTCGTTAGCAACGGCGTCTTTGGCGGTTTCTTCTTCGCTGGCTGTGTTTTCGCCAATGGATGTTTCGTTTACCTCATCCTCGCCACCACCACCACGCCGACGACGCGGGCGCCGACGACGGCGTTTCTTTGAGGCGTCATCATCGTCACTGGTCTCGGCTTCGGCTTCGAGTTGCTCGAGGTGATTTTCACCTGCCGTTTCCGACTTGATGCGGTCAATACGGTGATCAGGTGCGATCAGTGAATCGTCGCTGGCAAGGAACACCGAGAAGTTATAGCGGGTTTCGATGTCGGCCAATGCGGCGCGTTTCTGGTTCAGGATGTAGAGCGCGATATTGGTCGCCATATGAACCGTGATGGATGATGAACGTCCGCGCATACCTTCTTCTTCGATGGCGCGGATAATGCTCAGTGCAGCCGATCCGACCGAACGCATGGCACCTGTACCCTGACAATGCGGGCAGGGCTCTGTGCTGGATTCCATCAGGCTGGGGCGCAGTCGTTGACGCGACAGTTCCATCAGGCCGAAGGGGCTGATGCGACCGATCTGGATGCGTGCCCGGTCGTGCTTCATGGCATCCTTGAGCATGCGCTCGACTTTGACCTGATTGCGATGGATTTCCATATCGATGAAATCGATCACGACCAGACCAGCGAGGTCACGCAGACGCAACTGGCGGGCAACCTCTTCGGCTGCTTCCATATTGGTCTGGAGCGCGGTTTCCTCAATATTGCGTTCCTTGGTCGCACGACCAGAGTTCACATCGATAGCGACCAGTGCTTCGGTCTGGTTGATCACCAGATAACCGCCGGACTTCAGCTGCACCGTGGGCTCATGCATGGCATCAAGCTGGCTTTCCACCTGATAACGGTGGAACAGCGGAACGGCTTCATCCTTATAGGGCTGCACCCGCTTGGTGTGGCTCGGGATCAACAACTTCATGAAGTCCTTGGCCGTACGGTAGCCTTCGTTGCCATCAATCACGATCTCCTCGATATCCTTCGAGTAAAGATCGCGGATGCTGCGCTTGATCAGGTTGCCTTCTTCGTAGACGACACACGGCGCAATGGAATCAAGCGTGGTTTCACGCACCTGATTCCATAATCGCATCAGATAGTCGTAGTCGCGCTTGATCTCGGCTTTTGTTCGCGTTGAACCAGCCGTGCGCACGATAACGGCGACACCGGCGGGAATTTCCAGCTCTTTCAGGATCGATTTCAGACGACGTCGATCTGTGGTGTTGGCGATCTTGCGCGAGATGCCGCCACCACGTGCGGTGTTGGGCATTAATACGCAATACCGGCCGGGCAGGGAGATATAGGATGTTAGCGCAGCGCCTTTGTTGCCGCGCTCTTCCTTGACCACCTGGACCAGCAGAATCTGGCGACGCTTGATGACTTCCTGGATTTTGTAGACCTTGCGTGACGGTGCAGGCCGACGAGCTTCGACTTCATCACTGTCGTCGCCGCCAACGCTTTCAACACTAGCCTCATCGGTGCTGGCATCATCATCGTCATCGTTGTCATCGCCTACGGCTTCACGCTGCTCAGCCAGAATGGCTTCGCGATCAGCGACGGGAATTTGATAGTAATCAGGATGAATTTCACTGAAAGACAGAAAGCCATGACGGTTTCCGCCGAAATCGACGAACGCCGCCTGCAGCGAGGGTTCAACCCGCGTTACTTTGGCCAGATAGATATTGCTCTTTAGCTGCCTTTTGGATTCGACCTCTACATCAAAGTCTTCGAGACGGTTTCCGCTGACCACCACAACGCGGGTTTCTTCCGCGTGCGTGGTGTCGATTAACATACGTTTTGTAGACATTAAGAATTGAACTCCGGTTATCCTCCGTCGGAGACGCGCTTGGCGTCGTGGCCGTGGAGGACGATATTGGATGTATGCCGGAGGCGCGAGCCACGGACGAATCGTCCCGCAGCGTAATCGCTGCAGGGTTCGTTATAAAATCGCGCGTATATTCAACCGGCATAGTACACCTTGTTGTCCGCCCTTCGGATCCGCGAATAAAACGCGGGCGTTAAGGGCGACATTGATCGTGACGACGGCGTCATCACGGGAAAAACTCATGACGCGGTTCAGGTTAACTGATTGAAAATTCGTGGCTCTTGGCCTACGAACTCCCCCCTACCGCTACGGCATTAACATAACCGCAGTAAATTAGTTCGACAATCACGTTATGTGTGTCTGACGTGAAAGTCGAGCGTTGTAATCACGAAAGGCGCGTAAACCTGCACGAGAGCCCATCATGAGCGTTGCGGTTCGCGCCTTCACGGCGGTATATGTAGGTTTAATGTGGCTGAAACACAATACCTTGGGGCGAATCGAATGATGAGACGGATGATCAGTGTTGTGGCGCGGTATGCTGCTCTGATCGTTGTAGCCCTAGGGCTACAGCCCGCATACGCCGCCGAGGTCGTGGTTACCGATGCGCGCGTCGGCCACCACGCGGACAAGACCCGATTCGTGCTTGATATGAGCCGTGGCGTCGATATTCGGTTCTTTATGCTCGATAACCCATACCGGGTGGTTCTTGATTTGCCCGAGGTCGGCTGGCGCCTTCCCGCACAGCCTTTGCCCGGTCCAACCGGGGTATTCCGCACCATGCGGTATGGGCTTTATCAGCCTGGTCAATCGCGCATCGTGGTGGAAACCAGCGGCCCGGTCAGCGTAAAGACAGCGTTTTTCCTAAAACCCATGGCGGACGGAGGCTCTCGCTTCGTGCTTGATCTGGTGCCGGTGGAGGCCAGCGTGTTTGCGGGCGCGATGAGCCGCTCTGCCACGGTACAGCCCGGCACGCCAGGATATGCCAATCCACAACAGTCATGGGTGAGCACCACAAACAGCGCAGCGCAATCACCAACAACCACTACCCAGCCTCAGCCCCAACCCATCGCGCAAGCGCCGGTTCAGGTCTCGGCACTCGAGGCCCGGTTCCAGCCAGCACCACGCAAGCCGGTCTATCAACCACATGTGAAGCGCGTGGTGGTTATTGATGCGGGGCACGGTGGGGCTGACCCGGGCACCATTGGTACGTCTGGTGTCTATGAGAAAAATATAACGGTCGCCGCGGCGCGCGCCATGAAGGCGCATCTGGAAGCCAGCGGGCGATACAAGGTGGTGCTGACGCGCGAACGCGATGTGTTTATTCGTCTGCGTGAGCGGGTCGCCAAGGCACGCAAGGCCGGTGCTGAGTTGTTCATTTCCGTGCATGCAGATTCCATTAAGGATCGTTCCGTGCGCGGGGCTTCGATCTACACGCTGTCTGAAACGGCGTCCGATAAGGAAGCCGCCGCGCTGGCGGAAAAGGAAAACAAGGCCGATCTGATCGGCACCATGGACCTGAACGTGCAGGAACCTGATATTGCCAACATCCTGATTGATCTGGCGCAACGCGAATCCATGAATGAATCGGCACGCTTCGCCAATATTTTGGTGAAGGAACTCAAACGCTCCACCAAGATATTGCGTAAACCGCATCGTTTTGCCGGGTTTGCCGTGCTCAAGGCACCCGATGTGCCGTCCGTGCTGGTGGAAATGGGCTTTCTGTCCAACAAGAGCGATGAAAAAAACCTGCAATCGAAGGCTTTTCGTAAAAAACTTGCTCAGGTTATGCTTCAGGCCGTTGATCGTTATTTTACGCAGGTCCAGCAGGCAAATTCCAATTAACCGGCAAACAATGACATCTTTGCCCCTGTTTCGCCGCATTTCTCCATCAGGTTTCTGACAGGAATATGGGATAAACGTCGGTGCCAATGCCCGTTTGACGTGGGCGTACAACAATCCCAGACTGGCGGGTACAATGCTGAAGAGCCTTTTCATTTCGCTGTTGCTATTGCTTACGCTGGGAATCGGCGTGGCCGGTGCTGGCCTGTATGGGTTTCACTATTTCGGCAGGGGCTTGCCGGATTATCACCAGTTGGAAACCTATGAGCCGCCGGTTATGACCCGTGTGCATGCCGGTGATGGACGTCTGTTGGCTGAATATGCCGTTGAAAAGCGCGTGTTCATCCCGATCAACGCCATGCCAGCGCGCGTGGTGCAGGCCTTTCTGGCTGCCGAAGACCAGAACTTCTTTGAGCATATCGGGGTTGATTTCATGGGGGTGGCGCGCGCCATCGCCATCAATGTGAAAAATCTTGGCAGTGGCCGCCGTCTGGTTGGCGCGTCGACCATCACCCAGCAGGTCGCCAAGAACTTCCTGTTGAGCAACGAAGTCTCGTGGGAGCGCAAGGTCAAGGAAGCCATTCTTGCCGTGCGCATGGAGCGCACCCTGAGCAAGGAGCGGATCCTTGAGCTCTACCTCAACGAAATATATCTTGGCTTTCAGTCCTATGGCGTTGCTGCCGCCGCGCTGAATTATTTTGACAAGTCCCTCAATGAACTGAGCACGGCTGAGGTTGCCTTTCTGGCGGCTCTGCCCAAGGCCCCTAATAACTACAACCCCATTAAACGTCACGACGCCGCATTGGGGCGGCGTGACTGGGTTATTGGCCGCATGCTTGATGAAGGTTTTATTTCCCTGCGTCAGGCCAGCGAAGCGCGTGCCGAGCCTCTGGTTGTGCGCAAGCGTCAGGAAACGGAGTTTGTCACGGCGGGATATTTTGCCGAGGCCATTCGCCGCGAACTGCTGACGCTGTATGGCGAACGTGAGCTTTACAAGGGTGGCTTGTCGGTGCGTTCGACGCTTGATCCTAAATTGCAGGAAATCGCGGACCGTACGCTGCGTGAAGGGCTGGAGCGTTACGATCTGCGCCACGGTTGGCGCGGACCGCTTGGTGTGACGCCGCCAGATGTCAGTCCATACAGTGCGATCAATGACTTCACCCCTCCCAAGGGTATGGAAGGCCGTCTTGCCGCCGTTGTCGTTGGGCTTGATGATGTCAGCGTTGATATTGCTTTTATCGGCGGCAGGGATGGACGAATTCCACTCGCCGAGATGAAATGGGCGCGTTCGTGGGAAAAAGGCGAGAAACGCGGCCCCAAGGTCAAGAAGCCCGCCGAGGTCCTGAGCGTGGGCGAAATCGTTGCGGTGTTGCCGGTTACACACGCAGCACCCAAGGAAGGCGAAGAGCAGGGCGCGCTGTATCCTGCGGGAACCTACAAGCTGAGCCAGTTGCCCGAGGTCGAAGGTGCAATCATTGCGCTTGATCCCCATACCGGGCGTGTGCTCGCTATGTCGGGTGGGTACTCCTATGAGCGTAGCGAATTTAACCGTGCCATTCAGGCCAAGCGCCAACCCGGTTCGGCGTTTAAGCCATTCGTTTATCTGGCTGCACTGGAATCAGGTTATACCCCGTCGACCCTGATCCTTGATGCGCCATTTGTTATCGATCAAGGACCGGGCCTGCCGAAATGGCGTCCGGCCAACTATACCAAGAAATTTTATGGCCCCAGCACCATGCGTCTGGGTATTGAAAAATCACGCAACTTGATGACGGTCCGTCTTGCTCAGGCCGTGGGCATGGACAAGGTCGCGCAAGTTGCTGAACGTTTCGGTGTGGTTGATGTCCTGCCCGAGCAGCTTTCCATGGCGCTCGGTTCGGGTGAAACCTCGCTTATAAACATCACCACAGGCTATGCCATGCTGGTGAATGGCGGGCGGCGTATCGAGCCGTCCTTCATCGACCGTATTCAGGATCGTAATGGGCTGACTGTGTTCCGCCACGACCTGCGCGAATGTCCGCAATGCGACGCTGCATTCTGGGTCGGGCAATCATTGCCTGCGTTGCCCGATAACCGTGAACAACTTGTCAGTCCGGGCAGTGCTTATCAGATCGTTTCCATGCTCGAAGGCGTTGTGCAACGCGGTACCGGGCGACGTATCAAGGCCATAGGCAAGCCGCTGGCTGGCAAGACCGGCACCACCAACAAACAGGTTGATACATGGTTTGTGGGGTTCTCGCCTGATCTCGCCATCGGTGTGTTTGTCGGCTTTGATCGGCCACGCGGACTGGGATATCGCGAAACCGGATCCTCAGTTGCAGCACCGGTTTTCAAAGCCTTCGCGCAAGAAGCATTGGCTGACAAGCCCGGTATTCCGTTTCGTATTCCGCCCGGTATCCGGTTGGTGCGCATCAATGGCTCAACCGGTGCCCCGGCGCGTGCTGGCGAAGCTGGCGTGATCCTCGAAGCCTTTAAACCCGGCACGCTACCCGTCGGCGAATCCCAGTTGTTGGCTGGTGAAGGGTTTACGCCCGGCTTTAGCGGTACGGGGAAATCTGTGGGTAGCGGCATACCGGCAAGTGGTACCGGTGGGCTCTATTGACCAGCTCAACCGTGCCGATTCTCGACAATTGATCTTGTCCCATCGCCCTGTGTTCGCTAGACAGCGGGGTGTTCAATCCTATGCGACACCGAGAGGCATTCATGCGAGCTGAAATCGAATCTCTGGCCAAAGACATCAAGCAGTCCGTTACGCTGCTGAGGAGGCATCTTTGACTACGACAATGCCTTACGCCGCTTTGATGAGCTGAACGCGCTTGCCGAAGACCCGGCCCTATGGAACGACGCCGAAAAGGCGCAGGCCATCATGCGCGAGCGCACCAAGCTTGAAGCGGGTCTGAAAGAGGTCGACGACTTCACCACGGCACTATCGGATAATGTGGAACTGATTGAGCTTGGCGAAGCCGAAGGCGATGACGAGATCATCGCCGAAGCCGAGCTGGTCATTACCGAGCTGCGCGCTCAGGCTGCCAAGGCCGAGCTTAAGACACTGTTGTCGGGCGAGGCTGACGCCAACGATTGCTATATGGAAATTCACGCCGGTGCAGGCGGTACCGAAGCTCAGGACTGGGCAGAAATTCTGCTGCGTATGTATGCGCGCTGGGCCGATGCGCACGCCTGCAAGGTAGAGTGGATCGAAGAAAGTGCCGGCGAAGAAGCTGGCATCAAGTCTGCAACGCTTAAAATTTCGGGCGAAAATGCCTATGGCTGGTTAAAGACCGAAAGCGGCGTGCACCGTCTGGTGCGTATTTCGCCCTACGATTCTAGCGCGCGCCGCCATACCAGCTTTGCGTCAGCATGGGTGTTTCCTGTGATTGACGACAAGATCGAAATTGAGATTGAAGACAAGGACCTGCGCATCGACACCTACCGGGCGTCGGGTGCGGGTGGCCAGCACGTCAACCGGACCGATAGTGCGGTGCGTATCACCCACGAACCCACGGGTGTCGTTGTGCAGTGTCAGAACGATCGTTCACAGCACAAGAACCGCGCCACGGCCATGGGCATGCTGCGTGCGCGCCTGTACGAACGCGAACTGCAACGCCGCGAAGACGAGGCCTATGCTGAGCATAGTTCCAAAAGCGATATCGGCTGGGGGCATCAGATCCGTTCATACGTCCTGCAGCCCTATCAGATGGTGAAGGACCTGCGCACCAACGTTGAAACGTCCAATACCCAAGGCGTGCTGGACGGTGATATTGATGACTTTCTGGCCGCCGCACTTGCCCAGCGGGTTAAGGGCAGCGACGCCGAGAACGAGGCCTCGTAAAGCGGTTTATTGCAGCACGAACGAGCGGAACAGAACGTTCTGCACCATGGCAGGTTTGATTGTGGCATTGAGGATCAATACGATTTCAGTGCGCAGGGCTTCCGCGCCATCCTTGCCGACAAGGTCTTGACGTTCACGGCTGCGCAGGAACTGCTGAATGCGATCAATGATTTTTGGTTCGCGATCAATCAGGATTTGAACTTCCGTTTTATCCACCTGGACCGTCAGTGACAGTTTGATGATGCCTGAGCGGCATTGACCGGTTTTTAGATCGGCAACGAATTCCGGTAATTGATGATAGGCTGGCGTGCCCAGATCAATAGGCTCGTGCGAAGTGTCTTCTTCGTCCAAAGCATGCTCAATGCCCAGCATGGAATCCAGAAAACCCATGAAATAGAGCCCGGCACCACCACCGCCCAGCACGGCGATTGCAACGACGGCAATAATGGCGATCAGCTTGCCCTTGCCAGCTTTTTTCTTCTCGCCGCCTTCGTCGTCATCATCGCTATCAGCATTCGCACCGTCTTCAGCGGCATCTGGAATTGCGTCTTCGTCTTCGGCCATTAGAGACTCCGCTTATACCGTGGCGTTCATCAGGCATTCTATGAAAGGTCGCTACGCCAGTGCAACCGCGCTGCATACAAAAATTCTAAATTTTAGCGCGCCCAAGCTACCGGATAGGGTTTTACAGGGCCCTTACGGCATCCAGCACCGCATCAATATGGCCGGGGACCTTTACCTTATGCCATATCTGGGCGATGTCGCCTTTGGCGTTGATCAGGAACGTGGCGCGCTCGGTGCCCATGTATTTGCGGCCATACATGCTTTTCTCGACCCAGACGCCATATTGTTCGTTGATTGCAACATCTTCGTCAGATACCAGCGTGACGCCAAGCTCATGCTTGGCTTTAAATTTATCGTGCTTTTTGACACTGTCTTTGGATACGCCCACGATGACAGCACCAGCAGCATCGAAGTCTTTCAGCGCGGCGGTGAACTCAATGGCTTGTTTGGTGCAGCCCGAGGTGTCGTCTTTTGGGTAGAAGTAAAGCACTACAACTTTACCCTTGAGCGTGCTCAGCGTGAGCGTGCCATCCCCATCAATGGGTGCGGTGAAGTCAGGTGCGGGGGAGCCAGCGTCGAGCATGTTCAGGCCTCAATTTTTACAATGGATTGTCAATATGGGTGGAATCAATTGCGTGAAAATTAGCCCATTATGACGGGCTTGAACACCGCTCAGAACTTGGCTTCTCGGATCATGCTTCCGGCAGGGTGAAAAAGAATGAGGTGCCTTTTTCGGGAGAACTGGTTGCCCAGATTTCTCCACCCAGCCGGTGGATGATACGCTGCACGATAGACAAGCCAATCCCCGTACCTTCGAAGTCTTCTGTCGTGTGCATTCGGGTGAATGGTTTAAACAGGTTATCGATATCCGACGTAGAGAAACCGGCACCGTTATCACGCACGAAATACGCTGTTTGTCGTGTATCTGGTAGCATAACGCTCCCAAATTCGATCGTGGCATGATCGACTTTGGCTGAGTATTTCCAGGCATTCCCAAGAATATTTTCCAGCACGATCCGAATAAAACCAGGGTCTGTTTGCGCGACGATGTCGGCCTGGATAGCCCACGTGATCTTGCGGTCTGGTGCTTGTTCTTTGAGTTGAGCAGAAATTTCGGTGCTTAATTTTGAAATATTCACCGGATTGATGGTGATCTTGCCACGTCCTTCACGCGATAGCTTCAGGAAGTCATTGATCAGGTTGCCCATCCGTTGCGATGCGTTACGGACTTTTTGCAGGTGCTGAACATTCTCATCACCCAACGTGTCACCGGCTTCGTTGATAACAATTTTGGTAAAGCCATCAATGGCTCTGAGCGGCGCGCGTAAATCATGAGAAACGGAATACGTGAAGGATTCCATTTCCTTGTTTATGGCTTCAAGTTCGCGGGTCCTTTGTGCAACACGAATTTCGAGTTCTTCATTCAGGGCGCGAACCTGGGTTTCTGCGGTGATACGTTTGCTGATATCCCTGAGCGTGCCACGATATCCGTGGAAGTTTCGGTCTTCATCAAATATGGGCTGTCCGGAAACCGCCAGATAGCGGGTTTCTCCATTGGACAGTTTGATGCTGGTATCAACATCACGGAATGGCTTGAAATCGGCCATGGCCGCAATTTCTGACGCATCGTTTACTTCGGTCAGCAAGAATGGGCGACCAACGATATCGGTAAGCCGCTGTCCCAACACCCACTCGGCTTCTTGCTTCAACACGCGATCGATGTTTTCAGATGCATAGGTTATCCGGTGATGGGCATTGGTCTCCCACAGCAGGTCCGAAGCAATGTTGGCGAAGATGGAAATGCGTTCACGGTTGCGTTCCAGCTCATCACGGGATTCAACCATGGAATCCAGCATGGTGTTAAAATCACTGCCCAAAGTGCCTAGCTCATCAATGCGGTCCAGTTCCGTACGGGCGGTAAGGTCGCCCAATCGAACCCTTTCGGCCCGATCCAACAGGTGACGGATCGCACTGGTTAAGCCTTTGGCCATGAAAATTGCGAAAACCGTACCGATGATGATCGCCAAAACCGTATAGATAATCCCATCGCGCGAAATGACTTTGATATTGTCTGTAATAACGCCAAGGCCAAGGCCAACCCGCGCCCAGCCAATGATCGTTGCGTTGGTTTCAATGGGCACGGCGACATCAATGATATTGCTGTCATTAATGAGCACGGTGGTTTCAGCCGGGCTATCAAGCAGACTCAGGCTGATGGCATCGTTAACGTATTGGCCAACCATGGCAGGGTCGCTATAGCCGAGTACCCTGCCCTGGGTATTGATCACCATGGCGTACTTCAGGTTTTGATAACCGGACTGTGAACCGATGATCTCCTCAAGACCGATGACGTCGTTCGACAGGACCCATGGCACGCTGTTGGCTGAGAGTGATAATGCAAGGCTGCTAGCGTGCTTGACCAGTTGTTCAGACAGAAACGCGGTCTGGCGTTGCACCATGTCGAATACGAAAATGGTCATCAACGTGGCATGCACGAATACAATGCCGATGATCAGTTGTCGGCGGATTGAACCGGTGTAGAAATGGCGAACATTCTGAATGAGGTTATGCATCGAAATTCTCTGACTTTCCCAGCTTAATCCAATGGTCTGACGGTGTTCGAAAAGGTCTCAAGGAATTCGATGACCGGGGCGTAGGTCTCATTCGTCGCCGCCTCAAATTGTGACAGGTCCATGCTCTTCAGGATGGTTTGTCCTTCCGGGTTTTCGTGTAGCGAGAACAGGATGTCGGACACGCGTTTCTCGATGTCGGCGGGGACGTCATCACGGATCACCAGGCCATTATTGGGTAGAGGATCGGTGCTCCATATAACGTGCATTTCTTCTTCCAGTTCGGGCCGCTCGCTTTTCAGAAGCCGCCATGGCGGCGGCCACGTAGCACCGGCGGCGGTATTGCCGAGATAGGCATTCATGATTGAGGATTCCTGCGACCCAACATAACGCACCTCGATATCCTGCATAACTTCGACGCCGTTTATCTGAAGGTAGTATTGCGGCAGCATCGTTGCTGCCAGTGCGGTCGGTGCGGGAAAGCTGACGGCTTTACCTTTCAGGTCAGTCGGCTTTGTTATGCCGCCGTCCTTGCGCGTGACGAAAATCCCTCGAAAGTTTTCGTCATCGCCCATTTTGCCGAACACACGGTAGCCGTGTTCCAGTGAGTTGACCGTCTGATAGGGGTTTGGCAGTGAAAATTCGAATTGCCGGGCATATAGTTTTGCATCATAGGCAGCGTAATCGCGTGAGGCTTCGACTCTGAAGGTAACATCGGGGATTTCCCGCGTCAGAAGCTCCATCAACGGATTGAAAATATTGTGCAGCCGCTCGGGATTGTGCAGGGGATGAATGCCGAACTGAAAGACGACTTTTGCCGTGGGCGGGTCGGCAGAGAATTCTGGACTATACTGGGTTTGCTCTTCTTCGAAGCAACCCGACAAGGCTACCGTCACCAGTAATACTTTAAAAATACGGGGAAGGTCGTCTCGGCAGAAAGTTATCATCGTGCTCGTTGCCTATAATTGTTGTCGCTATCTCCCTACCTCCCCAAGCATATGACTATATGTAACATGATCTAAAAAATGGCGCTACTGTGGAAAACAAATTTTTCAAGGCTATTAGCCTGCTTCTTTGATCCGTTATAGTTATGGCTCAAATCTTTAGCGTTACGCTGGGATGTATTATTGGGAACCTGTAAATGGCGGACTCTGAAACGCAGTGTGACGTGATTGTTATCGGTGGCGGCCATAATGGTTTGACGGCGGCAGCTTATCTGGCGGGGGCTGGCCGCAAGGTGACGGTTCTTGAGCGTCGCTCCATTTTGGGCGGTGCGGCCGTGACCGAGGAATTCCACCCCGGTTATCGTAACTCCATGTGCTCCTATGTGGCGAGCCTGTTGAATCCCACGGTGGTGCGCGAGCTTGAACTCGAACGCCATGGGCTACAATTTCTGCCCGTAACCAGCAGCTTTAGCCCCAAGCCTGATGGTCGCTACCTGTTGCAAACCGGTGATGTGACGCACGATCAGGCCAACGTGGCGCAGTTTTCCAATACTGACTGGCAGGGCATGGCGCGGCTTGATGCCATCATTGATGAGATCGCCGATCTGGTGCGCCCCTTGATGTTGAAACCGCCGCCGCAGATCATTGATGGCGCGCTTGGTATTGCCGACATATTGAGCATGGGGGGCAGTGCGCTGGCCTTTCGCCGTATGTCGAGTGATGTACGCCACCGCACGGTGCAGTTCTTCACCGCGAGCGTACGCCAGATCGTCGAGCGCTATATCGAGAGCGAGGCCGTGCGTACGCAGTATTACAGCAGCTCCACTGCCGGTGCCATGGCGAGTCTGGATCAGCCGGGTTCAGCCATCAATCTGCTGCACCTGAGTCTGGGCGAAACCGCAGGCGTGCGCGGGCGCTGGTCTTTCGTGCGCGGCGGTATGGGGGCAATCAGCGAAGCCATTGCCGCAGCGGCGCGCGAGCGCGGTGTGGAAATCCGCACCAGCGCGGGCGTGCGCAATATCATCATCGAACAGGGCCGTGCCGTTGGTGTATGCCTTGAAAGCGGCGAGGACATAAGGGCGCGCTGCGTGGTTTCGGGGTGTGAGCCCAAGCTGACCTTCCTGCGCCTGATTGAAAGCGAGCATCTCGACGCAGACTTCCGAGCCGACATGGCAGGATGGCGCACGGAATCGGGGTCGTTTCGCATGAATTTGGCGTTGCGAGAGCTGCCGGACTTTACCTGTCTGCCCGGCACGTCGCAGGCCGCGCACCACGCCGGATTTATCTCACTCAAGCCGACCAGTGAGGCCATCGAGCGTGCCTTTATGGCGGCAAAGGGCGGTGAAATACCTGACGAGCCGCTGGTCACCATGGTGATCCCGTCCACACTGGATGATACGCTGGCACCGCCGGGCCACCACGTCATGAGCGTGTTTGCCCAGCACTTCCCCTATCAGCTATCGGGTAGCCGTTCGTGGGATGATGCCAAACCCGAGGCGGCAGAGCGTGTCATTGAAACCATGTGCCGCTACGCACCCAACCTGCGAGACGCTATCGTTGGGCAAATGGCGCTGAGCCCACTTGATCTGGAACGCGAATACGGCTTGAGCGGCGGCGATGTCTATCATGGCAAGATGGAGTTGGATCAAATTTTTGCCATGCGGCCACATCCGAAATGCGCCGGACACCGCACACCCATCGCGGGGCTGTACCTGTGCGGCGCAGGCACCCACCCCGGCGGCGGCGTATCGGGCGCGCCGGGACATAATGCGGCCAAGGTGGTGATGGGCGATCTTTAAGCGTTTTCGTTCTCCGCTAAAGGCTGCCCAATAATACGCGCGAATAGCGTCTGGGCAGACTATAGCCAACCCGTTGATTTTACACAAAATGTAGACATTTGAGCACATTTGCAGACATGATGTGTGTCTACAAATCGGGTTGCCTTTTATATCAATGGGTTAGCGTGAATTTACCGCGCAAAAATGCAGACATTTGTAGACACCTGCGCCCGAAATCCACCATTTCAGATGGCCGTGTCTACCAATGTCTACAAAATTATAGAAATCAATGGGTTACGCAGGTCGCACAGGCATGCTGATACAGCTTGAAACGATTTCTTGCGATCAAACCATCATGCCCACACCATTATATATGGACGTGGGGCAACGGTGAACGCCACTGATTTACCTTGTTAAAAAGCGATAAAAGGAATAAAAGCATAAATAAGGTTAAAAGTCAAGCGCTGAGTGTGGCGCAATGACGATAATGGTGTCTAGAAATTTAGGGGCAATTCAAAACGATCAATAGAAGTTAAAGTGCACTGTCACTGTAATCTTATCAAATATTAGGGAAAACGGGCAATGTGGGGATATTTAAAAATTTTGATGGGCTTACTACTGTTGGGGGGGATATCAGCGGATGCCCTAGCGGCGGGACGCTGGCAGCAAGTGGATAACAAGGCGAACTGTGCAGTTTGGAATAACTATCCACAAGCTGTCGAAACGGTGATTTGGACAGGTGGTTGTGTAGCTCATAAGGCTGGTGGCTATGGCGAACTAAAGTGGCGGTATCTGGTTGATGAAGAATGGAAAGAGCAGAATTATGAAGGCTTGATGCGGGAGGGGAAGCAACATGGACATGGTATTTACGTGTGGGCGAATGGCGACAGATATGAAGGTGGTTTTAAGGAAGGCATGCTTCATGGGCATGGTGTTTTTGTGTGGGCGAATGGTGACAGATACGAAGGTGGTTATAAGGAAGACATGCTTCATGGACATGGTGTTTTTGTGGGGGAGAACGGTGACAAATACGAGGGCGATTACAAGAATGACAAGAAACACGGGCGAGGGGTTTATGTTTGGTTGAATGGCGACATATTTGATGGAGATTATAGGGGCGGATTTGCAAATGGAAACGGCACGCTAACGCTCAACGGTGAGTCTTTTAGCGGCTATTGGACGAATGGATGTTTTAGGCAAGGAAATAGGAGCGCGGCTATAGGAGTGACGATAGAGGCGTGCGGCTTTGAGTAGGCCGTAACATTAGGGTTACGGAGGCAGTTTTCTAAATTAAACGCTCATCGTAATCATCAGGAATCCACCACCGGCTCTCCAACAATACGCTTGAATACGCCGTAGGCCTCATCCGCTGTGGCGCGGATAACGTCTTCGACACCGCCCAGATTGCTG
Source organism: uncultured Rhodospirillales bacterium (assembly GCA_965602485.1). Classification (GTDB taxonomy): domain Bacteria; phylum Pseudomonadota; class Alphaproteobacteria; order Rhodospirillales; family Casp-alpha2; genus JABJOR01. The sequence goes on from CBFCYM010000003.1 coordinate 38,236, forward strand.
GCCCCGCCAAGCTTGATGAAGCGCGCTTGCAGGGCGACGGGCATGGCCCCCGCGCCGCCCTTTGGCGCGTCGGTCTCGATGCTCAGGTGTAGTCGGCTTTGTACGCCCTGCCATAAATCGAGCGCGCGCAACAAAATGTTGGCGTCTTCGTCGGCGAGGCACCCGGCGCGTTGCAGATTGTTTAGTGCGCGCCACGTATTGGGTGAAAGCACCGCAGGGTTACTTGCGGCGTGGCGCAGTTGCAGATACTGGGTGAGGAATTCCACATCCACCAATCCGCCGCGCAGGTGTTTGATAGACCACAGCTCGTCCGTGTGATGCTCGGCGTCCATGCGCGCACGCATGTTTGCAACATCGTTGCGCAGGCTATCAGGGTCGTGTGGCTGGGCCAGCAGGTCGCGGATGGTATTGTTGACCTGTGCGCGGAAAGCATCGCTGCCGGTCAGCGTGCGCGCGCGGCTCAGCGCCATACGTTCCCATGTCCATGCGGTTTCGTGGTGGTACTGAATAAAAGCGTCCAGCGTGCAGGCCAGCGGGCCGGAATTACCCGACGGGCGCAACCGCATGTCGACCTCGTAAAGCGTGCCTTCGGCTGTCGGCGCGGTGAGCGCGTTGATATAGCGCTGGCCGAGGCGTGCGAAATACTGCGTCGGGCTGAGCGGCTTGTCGCCGTCCGAGGCGCTTGCGTCGTCGGGAATATCGTAGACAAACACCAGATCAAGGTCCGAGGTTGGCGTCATCTCATGGCCACCCAGCTTGCCAAAGGCGATGGTGCAGAACTGTGCGCCGGGAATACGGCCATGGCTGCGGGCGAACTCGTCCTCGACCTGTGGCAGCATGCAGTTCAAGGTGGCCTCGGCCATATCGCTGAGCGCCCACGCGGCCTTGGGCGCGCTAAGTAGACCATGTAGGTTTTGCAGGCCGATCTGGAATTTCCGGTCATTGGTCCAGCGCCGACAGATATCAAGCGTATCCTCGAAATACTCGCTGCGCGCCAATTGGGTATTGAGGTGCTCGATGAGCTGTTCAAGTGGCGGCGGCGGGTCGAGGAAGTCCGATGACAACACGCCGTCGAACAGGGATGGGCGGCGACTGAGCAGTTCAGCCAGTCGCGGTGCTTCACCCATGATTTCAGCCAGCAGATCAAGCAACTGCGGGTTGGAATGCAGCATGGAAAATAGCTGCACCCCGGCAGGTAGCCCGGCCAGAAATTCATCAAATTTCAAAAATGTTGCATTCGGGTCGGGGGTGTCGCCGAGCGCCTTGAGCAAAGCCGGTGTCAGTTCGGTCAGCATTTCGCGCGCCCGGGTGGATCGCATGGCGCGGTATCGCCCGTGGTGCCAGCCGCGAATGGCGGCGTCCACGGTTTCGGGTTGTTGGAAACCAAATTTTGCGATGGTCTCAAGCGTGTCTGGATCGGCGTCGCTGCCGGTGAATACCAGATTGCCGCTGACCGTGCCACCGGCACTCAGCGCAGGCGCGTCCTGGAACAGTACGCCGTAGTGGGCTTCGACGTTGCCGAGGTGCCCAAGCAGTGTATGTGCAAAGGCGTCACGGTCGGAAAATCCCATGAAAATAGACAATTTCTGCATTTCGGCCGATGTCTCGGGCAGGGTCTGGGTCTGCTCGTCATTGACCATCTGCAAACGGTGTTCGCTCTGGCGCAGGAACTCATAGGCGCTGATCATTTGCGCTGCTGCTTCGTCCTGCACATGGCCGCATTGCACCAGCGCGTTGAGGGTCGGAACCGTCGCGCACGAGCGCAGATCTGGCTGCCGACCGCCCCAGATCAATTGCTGGGTCTGGGCAAAAAATTCAATTTCACGAATGCCACCGCGGCCAAGCTTGATGTTATGGCCTTCTACTGCGATCTGTTTGCCGCCACGCTGCGCATTGATCTGACGCTTGATGGAGTGGATATCTTGAATGGCGGCGAAGTCGAGGTTCTTGCGCCACACAAACGGCGTTAGCCATTTCAGGAAATCTTCACCCGCTGCAATGTCACCGGCCACGGCGCGTGCCTTGATCATGGCGGCGCGTTCCCAGTTCTGGCCCTGACTTTCGTAGTAGACCTCTGCGGCCTGACGTGTGACGGCCAACGGCGTCGCGCCGGGGTCGGGGCGCAACCGCAGATCCGTGCGAAACACGTAACCGTGCGCTGTGCGCTCATCCATGATGCGTGAAAGTTCACGTGTCATGCGCACGAATCGTTTTTGCAGGGTTTGCGGTTCAGTGGTGCGAATTTGCTCGGGGTCATACAGCACGATCAGATCGATATCGCTGGAATAATTCAGTTCGCGTGCGCCAAGTTTGCCCATGGCGAGGATGATGAAACCCGAATCACGTTGCGGGTCATCCTCGTGAGCAAGTTCGAAATGGCCTTTTTGTGCGCCATCGCGCAGCACCGATGTGCATGCGGCCTGCAGGGTCTGTTCGGCAAATTCCGATAGCCAGTGTGTCACGGTATCGAGCGACCATAACCCGCTGAGATCGCCCAGCGCGACGCTTAGGGCCAGTTGTTGTTTGGTCCGGCGCAATGCCGTGGGGAGGTCTGTGGCATTGTTTTCTTTCGTTTTCAGTGCTTTAACGTCATCAATGATGCGCACGACCGTTTCATCGGGGCCGTGTTGCAGCAGTTCCAGCACAAAGGTCGGATCGTTTAGGCAAACCTGCGTAAGATAAGGGCTGTTACCGAATATGGCGCCGAGGATACGTTTTGTATCACAATCATCAGTAAGGTTCTCGACCACCTCGGAAAGTTGTTTATTATCCAAAGCAGTAGCCCCTTCTCGCCAGCGTGCGAGGCCAAGCTCGAACATGTCAGCATCAGCCGGGGCGGGTAGGTTCGTATTTCGGAATTCATTATAAAGATCATGCATTGCGCAATTGTCGAGTACTCCGCAAAGTGCGTAAAGCGGTTTGACGCAAGAAAATGCAATTGCGCTGGAGAAATAAGGCGTTGATAAGACGTACCGTCAAAGGTCTGGTTCAGACACTTGCCGCATTTGGCGCTGGTTTGGCTATCTCCGTACTGGCGGTGGCCTGGGTGTTGTCGCGCGGGCCGATCTCGCTGGGCTTTGTGACGCCACATATCAATGCCCTGATCAATGACGCATTGCCTTCCGTCGAGGCCGAGTTCGATGACACGATTCTGACCTGGGCCGGGTGGGAACGCAAGGTTGATATCCGGGTTATCAACCTGCGTGTGCGTGCTGATGATCAGGCCGCTGTCATACAGGTTCCCGAAGTTGCCTTTTCCATCAGCACATGGGCTTTGCTCAATGGTGTTGTCGCACCGGCGTCTATCGAACTGTTCGGGCCAACCTTGCACGTCGCGCGTGAAACAGATGGTCGCGTCAATCTGGCGCTGGCCGGGGCAGGGGCCTTGGCGACAGGGCAATTGGAGCCGCTGCTGACGCGATTGTCGCAGCCACCCAGCCCAACCGACCCGTTCAGCTACCTGCATCGTATTACGGTCACGGATGCTGATCTGATTATCGAGGGCACCGGGGCAGGTCGTTCATGGGTAACACCCGATACACAGCTTAGCCTGCTGCGTGATGGTAATCGTGTTGATGGTGAAATGTCATTCCTGCTCGATCTGGGGGACAGCGTGGCTGAAATATCCATGGCAGGCACCTATGACGGCGAAACACGTCGGATTGATGCGGGGATTTCATTTGGCCAGATGATGCCCTCGGTGCTTGCCGAGGTTGCTGAGGAAGCAAATTTCCTGCGCTTTATCGAATTCCCTGTGCAGGGCACTGTGACCATCGCCGCCAGTGTCGAAGGCGAACTGGAAAGTATCGGCTTTGATCTGCAAGGCGAGGCCGGGCCGATCCGCTTGCCAGCACCATTTAGCGGTACGTTGCAGGCGCGCGATCTGACCTTTAACGGATATTACGATGCCGTCGTCAGTCGTCTGGAAGTCGCCGAACTAAACGCGCGTTTGCAGCCGGGCGAACACATTGCAGTCCCGGCACCGTTCAGCAAAACCTATCCGGTTTCACAACTACGGTTTAACGGTGCATATGATGCACCGCAGGGACGTCTTGAGGTTGGCGCACTGGACCTCCAGCTTTCTGATCGTATCTCGGTATCGTTGAGCGGGTTAATTGATGACCTGACGGTTGATCCGATGGTCTCGCTTGAAGTCAAAATCCCCTCGATGCGCGCGGCGGAAATCCCGGACTATTGGCCCGAAAGCATTTTAGATGATGCGCGTGCCTGGGTGGTTTCAAGCGTGCTGGCTGGCGAAGCACGAGATTTTCATGTTGCGTTTGAAGGCGCCGTGCATGAGACGGGGGTTGATGTTTCCCGCATGGACGGTGGGTTTGGCATTCACGATGCCCGGATTAACTATGTCGGGGCCATGCCGGATGTAACCGGTGGTAATGGCACGGTGACCTTTAATCGCGACAGGCTCGATGTGGATATTGCGTCTGGTACGTCGTCGGGCATGGATATTCAAGGTGGCCGGGTCTCGCTCATCGGTCTGGCCGGGAACAAGGAGCGCGCCGAAATACGCGCTACGGTCAGCGGGCCGTTTCGCAGCGCCATGGCACTGATTGACCGCGAGCCATTGGGCTTCGCCCATAAGATCGGTATGGCACCTGATGATGTCAGCGGTACCATCGAAGCTGACCTGACATTTGATTTTGCGCTAACGCATGACCTTGATTGGGGCGGGGTTAATGCCTCGGCACTGGCGAGCGGACAGGACATCAGTATCCCTGGTGGGTTGTTTGGTCTCGACATCACGAACGGCACACTGGATATGGCCGTTGATCATGCCGGGATGGATGTTACCGGCGAGATGCTGCTGGAAAACTTCCCCACGGTTATCACGTGGCGCCAGAACTTTACGTCTGATACGGCGTTTAAGAACTATTACACGCTGGCGAGCCATGTGACCGATGTTCAGAATATTTCTGATCTGGGAATCGATATAAGTCCATTTTCCGCCGACATGATCCGCGGCGAGGTGCCGCTCAATGTCGAGGTCACAGAAGCGCATGACGGGACCTCGAAGCTTGATGCTGTGGCAGAACTTGATGGTGTGTCACTGAGCGCGCCGGCCATTAACTGGTACAAGGATTCCGGTGCGCCCGGACAGGCGGTGGTTCGTATTGAAATCGAGAATAACGCCGTTGCGGCCATTCCGGAATTTGTCGTGCAGACCGATGATTTGGTGGTCGCGGGATCAGCGCATTATTCCGACACCAGTGGAAAACTTGATCGCATTGAGTTGAGCCGTGTGAAGCATGGCCGCACGGACATGTCGGGGCTGCTTGTGCCGGGCGTTGCGGCGGGCACATGGGACGCGGACTTCAAGGGCACTGAGCTGGACCTGTCCCCGGTGTGGGAGGACATCATCTATGGTGATCTGCTTGGTTCGGGTAAGAGCATTCTGGAAAATATCAGCGTTTCGGCACAGTTTGACCGAGTATGGTTGTCCTATGACCTGTTTCTTGATCAGTTGACCGGGGCTTTTGTGCGTGCCGATGAACTGTGGCGGACCATCTATATCACCACCCGTGTTGAGAACGGCAGTCCGCTGGAAATCAAGCTGACACCTTCAGAAACCGGCGCCGGGCGTATTCTGACAGCTTGGTCTGGTGATGCGGGTGCCGTGTTCCGTACCCTTGGTATCTATGACCCGATGGTTGGTGGTGATCTGACTCTGACCGGACGGTTTGATGACGCGTTACCGCACCATCCGTTACGCGGCGTGTTAGAGGTCGGCACCTACCGTATCACCGATGCGCCTGCATTGGCGCAAATGGTCAGTCTGATGGCCCTGACCGGTATTCTTGAATCCATGCAGGGTGATGGGCTGGCCTTTAGTCAGCTGATATTGCCGTTCGAATATGCCGAAGGCGTTCTTGCTGTAAGCGATGCCAAGGCCAGTGGTCCGTCACTCGGCTTCACTGCGGAGGGCAAGGTCTACACCCATGCCAACGCCATTGATGTCAGCGGAACGGTCGTGCCGATCTATGCGCTCAATAGCATGCTCGGCAATATTCCGCTGATCGGTAGCATCTTCTCGGGCGGGGAAGAAGGTGGTGGCCTGTTCGCAGCCGGTTACACCATGACCGGTTCGCTGGAAGACCCCGAGGTTTCGGTCAATCCGCTTAGCATGTTGGCCCCGGGCTTCCTACGCAATATTTTCGACATTTTCGAAGGTGCAGGCGACCCGACAACCGCCGATCGTGACGATGACGGGTTCAGCAAGAAAAAAGAATAGGTGCTGATGCGCCAGCACTGATTATATAACGCGCACCAGCGCGTGGCGCTTCTTGCCTGCAGATAGCTTGATGACACCCTCTGCGTTCATGTCGGCCAAGGTGATGGCCTGGGTCTCGTTGCTGATGGCAACGTCGTTGAGTTTGCCACCGCCACCCTTGATCAGGCGGCGTGCTTCGCTGCTGCTGGTCGCCAGACCGGCCTGACGCAGCAGTTCGTATGCCGCCACGCCGGCTTCCAGCGTTGCGCGGTCCACATTGATTGACGGCAGGTCATTGCCCAGTGTGCCTTCCTCGAAGGTCTTGCGCGCGGTTTCGGCGGCCTGCTCGGCAGCTTCCGCACCATGGCACAGGGCCGTCACCGCGTTGGCGAGGACTTTCTTGGCGTCGTTCAGTTCAACACCCTGCAAGGCTTCAAGTCGGACGATCTCGTCTTCGCTGATTTCCGTGAACAGGCGCAGGAAGCGGCCAACGTCGGCGTCTTCGGTGTTGCGCCAGTATTGCCAGTAGTCATAGGGCGACAGCATGTCGGCGTTGAGCCAGATGGCACCGTCGGCGCTCTTGCCCATTTTTGCGCCCGAGGACGTTGTCAGCAATGGCGAGGTCAGGCCGAACAAGCCGCGTTCATCGACCCGGCGGCCCAGTTCAACACCGTTGATGATGTTGCCCCATTGGTCCGAACCACCCATTTGCAGGATGCAGTCATGACGACGCGAAAGCTCAAGGAAGTCGTAGGCCTGTAAAATCATATAGTTGAATTCGAGGAACGTCAGTGGTTGCTCACGTTCCAGCCGCAATTTGACACTATCAAAGCCCAGCATGCGATTGACGGAAAAATGCCGTCCGAAGTCGCGCAGGAACGCGATGTATTCCAGTTTGTCGAGCCAGTCGGCGTTGTTGACCATGACAGCATCTGTCGGACCATCGCCGAACGTCAGGTAGCGCGAAAAGACCTGCTTGATGCCGCCCATGTTGGCGGCAATAGCCTCGTCGGTTAGCACCTTGCGGGTTTCATCCTTGCCCGACGGATCGCCAACCCGCGTGGTGCCGCCGCCCATGAGAACGATGGGCTTGTGGCCGCTCTTTTGCAGCCAGCGCAATAGCATGATCGGCAACAGGCTACCGGCGTGCAGGCTTGATGCCGTGCAATCAAAACCGATATAGGCCGTGACAATGCCACCGGCAGCGCGTTCATCGAGCGCTTCGAGATCGGTGCACTGGTGCAAAAACCCGCGTTCGCTAACGGTACGGATGAAATCTGATTTGTATGTTGTCATGGTTCGTGCTTTTTCCTGCTGCCACGGGTTTATGATATCGCTGGCGCAAGCGCAATCCCGTGTGGTCTCTTATAGACTGGTTGCGGACACACTTAAGGGCATTTGTGACAATGCGAAAGACTCTTTGCGCGATTGGTTTGATGAGCGGCACGTCTATGGATGGTGTTGATGCGGCATTGATAGAGACCGACGGCGAAATAATATCGACCTTCGGGCCAAGTTCGTTCGTGCCCTATAGCCCGGGTTTTGTTGATGCTTTGCGCGCCTTACAGGGCCCAAACCCTGAAACTGCACCACATTTTGCGCATCTGGTTGGTGAACTGACGGCGCTGCACGGTGACGCGGTACAGAAACTGCTCGATGAGAATGCGATTTCAGCCGAGGCCGTGGATGTTGTCGGCTTTCATGGCCAGACCGTCTATCACGCGCCGGGCGATGGTATCACCATTCAGCTTGGCGATGGGCAGGCGCTGGCTTCGCGCACCGGGATTCGCGTGGTTGCAGATTTCCGCAGCGCCGATGTGGCCGCAGGCGGGCAAGGCGCACCGCTGGTGCCGCTATATCATGCTGCGTTGGCCCATGATCTCGAACGGCCGCTGGCAGTCCTCAATATCGGCGGCGTTGCCAATGTGACGTGGCTGGGCGGGGGCGGGGGTGATGGTGATGACATTCTGGCGTTTGATACCGGGCCGGGCAATGCGCTGATTGATGACTGGGTGCACCAGCATACAGGCGCGAGCCGTGATGAAGGCGGTCAACTGGCCGCTGGCGGCTGGGCAAACGGACAGGCGCTTGGTGTGTTACTCGATGATGCGTTTTTTCAGGAATTGCCGCCGAAATCACTGGACCGTAACCGGTTTGATCCAGGCCCTGTTGCCGGGCTTTCGGTTGAGGACGGTGCCGCGACATTAACGGCGTTCAGTGCGCAGGCCGTGGCGCGTGCCGTGGAATTCATGCCGCAAGCACCTCGGCGCTGGCTGGTGTGCGGTGGCGGGCGGCACAATGGTGCGCTAATGGACGCCCTGCGCGGCGTCCTTGAAGTGCCGGTCGATCCGGTGGAAGCTGTTGGCTGGCAGGGCGATGAGCTTGAGGCTCAGGCCTTTGCCTTTCTCGCCGTGCGCGCGCTTGATGGCAGGCCGCTTAGCCTGCCCACCACCACAGGCGTCGGCGCGCCGACAAGCGGCGGCCGGATCTTTGATCCTGCATAAATACGCAGGCCCGTTGGTGCCGCCAGATCAGGCTGCGGCAGACGACAGGTTGGTTTCCAGATAATCGTCGATGTGGCCGGTCAGTTCTTCGAGATGATTGTTGAAGAAGTGATTGCAGCCTTTCACCACGCGGTAGTCGATGACGATGTTCTTCTGGCTCGACAGCTTGGCTGCGAGTTTGTCAACAGAACCCACCGGCACGACTTCGTCGTCCGAACCATGCACAATCAGGCCTGAGGCCGGGCACGGTGCGAGGAAGGTGAAATCATTGCTGCTTGCCGGTGGCGCGATAGAGATAAAGCCGTTGATCTCGGGGCGGCGCATCATCAGCTGCATGGATATCCATGCACCAAATGAAAATCCGGCGATCCAGCAGGCTGAAGCGTTGGGATTGTGGGTCTGCATCCAGTCCAGAGCAGAAGCGGCGTCGCTCAGTTCACCCTGACCGTTATCGAACTCACCTTGCGAGCGTCCGACACCACGAAAATTAAACCGCAGAGTGGAGAATCCGCGCTGTGCGAAGTTCTGATATAGCGAATACACCACCTTATTATTCATGGTGCCACCGTGCTGCGGATGGGGGTGCAGGATCAAAGCGATCGGTGATGCGTTCTGTTTTGCGTGGTGGTAGCGACCTTCAATACGACCGTCTGGGCCGTTAAATATGACATCTGGCATGGCGTTCCTGTCGGCTTGCGCTGGTTTTTCCGCATCTGAATGGTGATGCGCCCTGCGGAATAATGTGTGTATAACCCTATTGAAATATCAACAATTAAACGAATGAAACTGCGGTCCAAACGACCATACTTGATTAACTAAGTCGGGTTTAGTATAGTTGGCGTAATCGGTGCAAAACCTCAATTGATCTCAATCATGCGGGTGCTGGACGGTCGAGACACTGCTCGGCACCTCTGGCGTTCGCGTCGAACCTGAGACCCCTGTAAAATAGTCAAGAATTCGCCATGTTCAAGAGTTTAAAAGAAGATGCCAAGGCGTTCATGGAACGCGACCCAGCAGCCCGCTCGGCGCTGGAGATCGTGTTGTGCTATTCCGGCTATCACGCCATCGTATTTTACCGCATGTCACACCGGCTCTGGAAGCTGGGATTCCGGCTCGCGGCACGCTTTCTTTCGCAACTCGGCAAGATGCTGACAGGCATTGAAATCCATCCCGGTGCTGCTATCGGAAGGCGCTTTGTAATCGATCACGGCACCGGTGTGGTGATCGGCGAGACTTCCGAGATTGGCGATGACGTCACGCTTTATCATGATGTGACGTTGGGCGGTATTGCGCCGTCTGTGGATTCTGCAAATCAGGTTGGTCAGAAACGCCACCCGACAATCCGTGACGGAGCGATTATTGGTTCGGGTGCTGCGATCCTCGGGCCAATTGAGGTGGGAGAAGGTGCCAAGGTTGGTGCCAATTCAGTTGTTACCAAGCCCGTACCGGCTGGCATGACGGCTGTTGGCATCCCGGCGCGCATTGTCATGCCCAAGGACAAGAGCAAGTGCAGTGAGTTCGTCGCTTATGGCACGTTGGCTGATGGCCCCGATCCCGTGGTCCAGACCATCGATGAACTGCGCCGTCAGTTAAAGACACTGGTCGAGCGCGTCGGTGAATTGGAGGGGCAACTCTCCAAGTACGACGAAGACCCCATTGCTGACAATGATGAGAGTTCATCGAAGGCGGATAAGAAATCCGCTTCGGGGTGTGGCTGACACGAGGCCTGCTGAATGTGATTGATGAGGTGCCCCTCATCGAATGAATTAAGGAGTTGAACGGTGAAGCTAAGTACTAAAGGCCGCTATGCGGTGATGGCGATGGTTGATCTTGCTACCCATGCTGAGGGCAAGCCTATTGCGTTGGCCGATATTGCCGAGCGTCAAGAAATCTCACTGTCCTATCTCGAACAGTTATTTGGCAAGCTACGCCGCAGTGGACTGGTTAAGAGCGTTCGCGGTCCCGGCGGCGGTTACCTGATCGCCCACAATCTGGGTAATGTTCGGGTTTCCGATATTATTCTCGCCGTTGATGAGCCCATTAAGGCAACCCGTTGCCAGCCTGGTTCACCGGCTGGCTGCCGCGGTACCAAAGGTCGCTGTATTACGCATGATTTGTGGCAGGAGCTGAGCAATCAGATTTATCTGTTCCTGAGCGCGGTCTCGCTGGCCGATGTACTGGATAATCGCGTGCTCGGTGCCAGCGGTATGCTGTTCCAGCAGGACAACCCATGTGCTTTGGCGAAAATTCCCGGAGCCGATATTGCGCCCACGTGCAACGTCGCTTAAGCAGCCTGAGCAGACAGGACCGTAACCCATGAGCGAGAGCGTGTATCTCGACCATAATGCCATGGCGCAAGTGCGCCCACAGGCCCGTCAGGCCGTGCAGGCCGCGCTGGATCTGGACGGCAACGGTTCGTCCGTGCATGCGCGTGGCCGTGCAGCACGTTCGATGATCGAGGCTGCGCGCAGCAGTGTTGCCGCGTTGTGTGGTGCGCCGGATGAAGCGGTGACCTTCACCAGTGGCGGCACCGAGGCCAATAATCTGATACTGCGCGGCTGTGAACGCCCGCGCCTGCTGATATCTGCCGTTGAACACCCATCCGTGCGCGAAGCCCGCGAGGATGCGGTGATCATACCCGTCGATGGGGATGGCATTGTCGATGTTGGCGCGCTTGAAGGCATGCTGCGTGGCAGCGACGTGCCGACGCTGGTTTCGGTGATGTACGCAAATAATGAAACCGGTGTGATACAGCCTGTCGCACGGGTCGCCGAGGTGGCCCGTAAACACGGCGCTCTGATGCATTGCGATGCCATACAGGCGGCAGGGAAAATTCCGCTGGACGTTGCGACGCTCGGCGTGCATTTCCTGAGTGTTTCAGGGCATAAAATTGGCGCGCCAGCTGGCTGCGGCGCAGTAATTAATGTTGAAGGTCTGGCCCTGCAGCCCATGATGCGTGGCGGTGGTCAGGAACGCCGGGTCCGCTCGGGTACGGAAAATCTGATCGGTATAGCCGGTTTTGGTGCGGCGGCCGATGCCGCGCGCCAGCAGGGGCCCGGTGAAATGGCACGTTTGCGCGTTTGGCGTGACGCGCTGGAAAACAAGGCTACGCAGCGTATGGGTGGGCTTGTTATCGCTGGTGCGTCGGCCACACGGCTCGATAATACCAGCTACATGATGGTGCCGGGCATGGAAGGTGCGATGCAGGTCATGGCGCTTGATCTTGCCGGGGTCGCCATCAGTGCCGGATCGGCCTGCTCGTCGGGCAAGGCCAAGGCCAGCTCGGTATTGGCCGCCATGGGGTATGACGACGCGCTGGCAAACTGCGGTATTCGTATCAGCCTTGGCTGGTCGAGTGCACAAGATGATATTGAACGGTTTTTCAACGCCTGGATCGCGCTTTATGATCGTACGATCTCCAACGCGGCGTGAACCGGTTGAACGTGACAGTTATTTTAAGAAAGACGAAAATACTATGACAGCAACCGCTGATACTGTCGGACAGGTGAGCGAACTCGCCGATGAGAAGTACAAGTACGGCTTCGTTTCGGATATCGAGTCTGATCTGGCTCCCAAAGGTCTGAACGAAGACACTGTACGGTTCATCTCGGCCAAGAAGAACGAACCCGAGTGGCTGCTTGAATGGCGACTCAAGGCGTTTCGTTATTGGTTGACCATGCCCGAGCCCGATTGGCAGAAACCCCATTTTGACGCCATCGACTATCAGGATGCCTATTACTACGCTGCGCCCAAGAGCATGAAAGATGGCCCCAAGAGCCTCGACGAGGTTGATCCGGGATTGCTTGAGACGTACGAGAAGCTTGGCATTCCGCTGCGTGAGCAGGAAATGCTCGCTGGTGTGGCTGTCGATGCGGTGTTCGATAGCGTATCGGTGGCAACCACCTTCAAGCACAAACTGGAAGAAGCCGGGGTGATCTTCTGCCCGATTTCCGAGGCCATTCAGAAGCACCCGGAACTGGTGCAGAAATATCTCGGCAGTGTGGTGCCCTATTCAGACAACAAGTTTGCTACGCTGAATTCGGCGGTGTTTACCGACGGATCGTTTGTTTACATCCCCAAGGGCGTGCGTTGCCCCATGGAGCTGTCGACTTATTTCCGCATCAACGAGGCCAATACCGGCCAGTTTGAGCGCACACTGATCATTGCTGACGAAGGCTCGTACGTGAGTTACCTCGAAGGCTGTACGGCACCCATGCGTGATGAGAACCAGCTGCATGCCGCGGTTGTTGAACTGATCACCCATGATGACGCCGAGATCAAATATTCCACGGTACAGAACTGGTACCCCGGCGATGAAAACGGCGTTGGCGGCATCTATAATTTTGTGACCAAGCGCGGTGCATGCCGTGGCCGTAATTCAAAGATTTCCTGGACCCAGGTCGAAACCGGCTCGGCGATTACATGGAAGTATCCAAGCTGTGTGCTGCTTGGCGAAAACTCGGTGGGCGAATTCTATTCCATCGCCATCACCAACAACATGCAGCAGGCTGATACCGGTACCAAGATGATCCACATCGGCAAGAACACCTCGTCGCGGATTATCTCAAAAGGTATCTCGGCGGGTCGTTCGGACCAGACCTACCGTGGGCTGGTCCGCATGTCTGGCAAGGCTGAGGGCGCACGCAATTACACCCAGTGTGACTCGTTGCTGATCGGTGATCAGTGCGGTGCGCACACGGTGCCTTACATTGAAAGTAAGAACCGCTCGGCCATTGTTGAGCACGAAGCAACGACCTCGACCATTAGCGAGGATCAGTTGTTTTACCTGCGTCAGCGCGGCATTCCCGAAGAAGCTGCCGTGGCACTGGTGGTCAATGGTTTCTGCCGCGAGGTCTTGCAGCAGTTGCCCATGGAATTCGCTGTTGAGGCACAAAAGCTCGTCGGAATTTCTCTTGAAGGCAGCGTCGGCTAAGCCGCGCACCTGATTATTACCAAGTCTTAAGGACACGAAACGAATGCTCGAAATCAAGAATCTGCACGCCACTGTTGATGGCAAGGAAATCCTCAAAGGCCTGAACCTGTCGCTCGGCGACGGTGAAGTCCATGCCATTATGGGGCCAAACGGCGCGGGTAAAAGTACGCTGTCTTATGTCATCGCCGGTCGCGAGGGCTATGAGGTGACCGAGGGTGATATCCTGTTCAAGGGTAAGAGCCTCCTTGGCATGGCACCGGAAGACCGTGCCGCCGAAGGCGTCTTTCTGGCCTTTCAGTACCCGGTGGAAATTCCCGGCGTGCCCAACACGACGTTTTTGAAAGAAGCCGCCAACGCGGTGCGACGCTATCGTGGCGAAGACGAGCTTGATGCCATGCAGTTTATTCGCACCCTGCGTGAGAAGGTTAAGGAACTGGGTATTTCCGACGACATGCTCAAACGCGCGGTCAATGCCGGGTTCTCTGGCGGTGAGAAAAAGCGTAACGAGATTTTGCAGATGTCCGTGCTGGAACCTGCGCTGGCTGTACTTGATGAAACCGATAGCGGTCTCGATATCGATGCGCTGAAGATTGTTGCGGACGGTGTTAATCGTCTGCGCGGTCCGGGCCGCACTATGCTGGTGATTACCCATTACCAACGTCTGCTCGATTACATCGTGCCTGATTTTGTCCATGTTCTGGCCGACGGACGTATCGCGCGTTCAGGCGGCAAGGAACTGGCGCTGGAACTTGAAAAGAATGGCTACGCCGAATTTGCCGGCGCGGCGGCATAAGGCGGCGGGACCGGACAACAAACCATGAGCACACAAAACGAAACAGTATTGCCGTTCAGTGACGTGCTGGACAGTACCGATCAGAGCCTGTCAGGCGCTGGCCTCGACTGGCTGGATAGCCTGCGCGAGCAGGGCCATGCGCGCTACGCCGAAATGGGCCTGCCCACGGTGAAGCTTGAAGACTGGAAGTACACCAATCTACAGCCTGTGGCTGAGACGCCGTATCGTCCGGTCAGTGAAGCCGATGGCGCGTGCAGCGTTGATGACGTGCCGAGTATTCTGCCGGAGTCTACATCTGGCAATCGGGTAGTGTTCGTCAACGGTCAGGCGCGGCCTGATCTCTCGAACCTCAAAGACCTGCCAGAGGGCGTGCGCTTTGAGCCGCTCTCGCACATCATGCAAAGTGATCCGGCGTGGCTTGAAAGCCACCTCGGCAAACGTGCTGATGATGCGGGGCGCGCCATGTTGGCGCTCAATGTCGCGGCCATGAACTGTGGCTACGTACTGCATGTGGGCCGTGGCGTGGTGCTGGACACCCCTATTGAGGTGGTCTTTATCGGCGGATTGGCCGACGCGCCTGTGGCTTATTTTCCGCGCAATCTGATTATCATGGAAGAAGCCTCGCAAGCCGAGATCATTGTTCATCATGCCGGTGCTGGAACAGGGGCATATTTCTCCAATAGCGTCAGCGAGATTTCTGTCGCACAAAGCGCTGTGCTGCGCGTTAGGCACATACAGCAGGACGCGCGCGAGGCGACCAATATATCGGCATCTTATGTCGATGTGGCACGCGACGGTGTGTACGAAAGCTTCGGCCTGTCCATTGGCGGACGTCTGTCACGCCACGAGACGCGGATGAGCCTGAGCGGCCGTGGTGCGGCCTGCAAGATAGACGGTGCGTATCTGTTGCGCGGTAGCGAGCATTGCGACAATACGCTTACGGTGGACCATCTGGTGCCCGATACGACCAGCGATGAAATGTTTAAGGGCGTGCTCGACGATCAGTCACGCGCCGTATTTCAGGGCAAGGTCATTGTGCACCGCGACGCCCAGCGCAGCGACGGCAAGATGCTCAACAAGACCATGTTGATGAGCGATACGGCTGAAATCGACAGCAAGCCCGAACTTGAAATCTACGCTGATGACGTGAAATGCGCACACGGCGCAACGTCGGGTCAGGTCGACAAGACGGCGTTGTTTTATCTGCGGTCGCGCGGTATTCCCGAGGCGCAGGCGCGTAATCTGTTGATCCGTTCGTTCCTTGGCGAAGTGACCGAACGTATTGCCAACGAAACCGTGCGTGAGGCCATTATTGATAAAATCGTGCAGTGGTTACCGGCGGCATGCTATCGGCAGGAAGAGTGGAGAGAAGAATGAACGAAGTGATCTCCAATCTTGCTGCTCAGGCTGGTGACAATTCGACGCTGGCGTTCGATGTCGAGCGCGTGCGTGCGGACTTCCCGATCCTGAGCGAAACAGTCTATGGCAAACCGCTGGTCTATTTAGATAGCGGCGCGAGCGCGCAGAAACCTGCTCAGGTCATCGAGGCCATGAGCGAGGCCATGGGCAGCTACTATTCCAACGTGCACCGTGGCGTGCACTGGATGAGCCAGCGTTCGACCGAGGCCTATGAAGGCGCGCGCACCAAGATCGCGACGTTCCTCAACGCGGCCAGCACCAACGAGATCGTCTTTACCCGCAATGCGACCGAGGCCATCAACCTTGTGGCCAATGCTTACGGGCGGGCTTTTCTCAAAGCCGGTGACGAGGTCATCATCTCGCACATGGAGCACCACGCCAATATCGTGCCGTGGCAGATGCTGCGCGATCAGATCGGTATCGAGCTGAAGGTTGTGCCCATCGATGATGACGGCAATCTGATGTTCGAGGCATACGAAAAGCTGCTCGGCCCACGCACCAAGCTGGTTGCCATGACGCATATCTCGAACGCGCTGGGCACCATTGTGCCGATCGCCGAGGTCATTCGTCTGGCCCATGAACACGATGCCGTGGTGCTGGTTGATGGCTGTCAGGCCGTGCCGCACACCGCCATTGATGTACAGGCGCTGGGTGCGGACTTTTATGTCTTTGCGCCGCACAAGCTGTACGGCCCGACGGGGATCGGCGTGCTGTATGGCCGCGAGGACCTGCTCAATGCCATGCCACCATGGCAGGGCGGTGGAGACATGATCGAAACCGTGACATTTGAAAAATCCACCTATCAGCCCGCACCGCTGCGTTTTGAGGCCGGTACGCCGCCAATTGTTGAGGCCATTGGTCTGGGCGCTGCCATTGATTATGTCAGTGCGTTGGGCATGGACAATATTGCAGCACATGAAGAAGGTCTGCTGCATTATGCCACGCAACAGATTTCGGCCATCGATGGCATCACGATCATCGGTCAGGCCCGCGAAAAGGCCGCCATTGTGTCATTTGTGATGGACTGTGCGCACCCCCATGATATCGGTACGATCATCGACCGTGTTGGCGTTGCTGTGCGTACTGGTCATCATTGTGCCCAGCCCGTTATGGATCGTTTTGGTCTGGCGGCAACGGCGCGCGCGTCATTCGGTCTTTACAATACGCCACAGGAAGTTGATGTCCTTGTGAAGGCAATTGAAGAAGTCAGGGAGTTGTTCGGCTGATGCTTGATGATCTGCGCGAACTATATCAAGAAGTGATCCTGGATCACGGCAAGAAACCTCGGAATTTTCGCCGCCCAGAGAGCTTTGACCGCGAAGCTATGGGCAACAACCCCATGTGTGGTGACGCACTGGTAATCTATCTGAGCCTCGATAAGGACAGGGTGATCACCGACGTGGCGTTTCAGGGCAAGGGCTGTGCCATTTCGATGGCGTCGGCATCCATGATGACGGAACTGCTGACGGGTCGTCATGCCGATGAAGCCGAGATACTATTCAAGGCCTTTCACGCCATGTGCACCAGCGAGGACGAATCCCCCGCCGCCCTGGATGGCTTTGATGAGGACACCGTGGAACGCCTGCAAATGCTTTCGGGTGTTCGCGCTTTTCCCATGCGGGTAAAATGCGCCACGCTGGCATGGCACACCATGGACGCCGCCGTGAATGGCGATCAGGAAATTTCGACTGAGTAAGATGGGTAGCGAGGCACTGTATTATGAACTTTTTGAATAAATTTTTGTCCCGCAAACCCGATGAAGACACACGCGAACAGGAATCCGGTATGAATGAATCGGCAGAAAACAAAGACTCTGGACTGAGCGACGATGAGGCGCAGTTGACCAAGGCAGCGAGTGAAGTTGCCGAGGCTATTGTGGCCGAAGCGCCAGCCCCGGCTATGCCGGAACGCCCGATGTATGACGCGTCACCCTACGCGGGCATGGGCATGCCGGATCCGTCCATGATGCAGGAATTTGAGACCGCAGCGGGCGAAGCCCTGTTGCCGGGTGCCGAAGTCGCTGACGATGACGCCGTGATCGAAGCCATGCGGACGGTTTATGATCCGGAAATTCCGGTCAATATTTATGACCTTGGCCTGATCTATAATTTTAACATCACGCCAACCGGTGATGTTTTCGTCGATATGTCGCTGACCGCACCGGGTTGTCCGGTGGCCGGGGAAATGCCGGGCATGGTTTCTAACGCTGTGTGCCAGATTGACGGCATTGGTGTGGTGACCACCAAGATCGTGTGGGAACCGGCGTGGACGTCGGACCGCATGTCTGAAGATGCTAAACTTGCACTCGGCATGATGTGACCCTATCTGAGTAGAAGACATAAGAGAGCAACAGAGTATGACCGCACAACAAGCACCGAAGCTGATCTCGTTGACCGATGCCGCCGCCGAGCGCGTGCGCTCGCTGATCGAGCGCAGCGAAAAGCCTGTGCTGGGCCTGCGCGTCGGGGTCTCAACAAAGGGCTGTAACGGTATGTCCTATGTGGTCGAATATGCCGAGAGCGAGAGCAAGCTTGAGGAAATGGTTGAAGACAAGGGGGTTAAAATCTTTGTCGATCCCATGGCCGTGATGTATGTGCTTGGCAGCACCATGGATTACGTCGAAGACAAATTTCATGCTGGTTTTGTATTCGATAATCCCAACGAAGCGGGCCGCTGTGGCTGCGGCGAAAGCTTCTCTGTCTGATCATTCCATGGCGAAACTGATTATTCTAAACAGCGCCGGTGAGCGCCGCGAAATTGATACGCCATGCGGCCAGTCGGTCATGCAGATCGTGCGCGATCTGGGTTATGACCTTGAGGGCGCATGCGAGGGTGCGCTGGCGTGCGCGACCTGCCACGTTATCGTCGATGCTGAGTGGTACGCAAAACTCGGTGCCGTTACGGCCGATGAGGCCGACATGCTCGACTTCGCCGACGACCTCAGTGCCACGTCGCGGCTAAGCTGCCAGATCACCATGAGCGATGAGCTGGACGGCCTGACGATTTCACTGCCAGCAACAAGCTAGCAATATCCCAGACCGTCCATAATTCTCAGGCAGCGTTCATCAGGCCTTCAAGATTTCGCATATTTTTCAGGGTTTGTACGCAGGCCTGTGCGGACTCGACACCCTTGACCTCGAAGTGCTTGGCGAAGAATTCATGATGCTCGCCATGCTCATGGAACTGGTGTGGCGTCAGCACGGCAGAAATCACCGGCACCTCACATTCGATCTGAACCCGCATCATGGCATCGATCACCGCATTGGCGACAAACTCGTGGCGATAGATGCCCCCGTCTGTCACCAGTCCTGCGGCGACGATGACATCGTATAAGCCCGATTGAGCCAGTTTTTTGGCCAGTAGAGGGATTTCAAAACTACCGGGTACATCGAAGGTATCAATGCGTGGTTCTGTAATGTCTGATTGGCCGAGTTCAGCGCAAAATGATTGGCGACAGACATCGACGATGTGGCTGTGCCAGTTGGCCTGAATAAAGGCTATTCGGGCTGTGCTCTGGTTATTGGTCGTGGTGGTGGTGTTTTCAGTTTGGCTCTGATTCATGTTGGTTCCTTTCTATAAAACCAGAATCAGGGCGTCGCGAAATCAAGCAGACACGCCGCATGGCGCGCATGGCGTAACGTCGCATTCTCTTCCATCCGGACTCTAACCGTCGGCCTCGGAGTTACACCGAATCTGCTGACCCTGCCAAGACGTGGCAAGCGCTCGCGGGCTGATGCATGAAATCATGCAATTACCGCCGGTGGGGAATTTCACCCCGCCCTGAGAACAATTGTCCCTCCAGCTCGCAGAGCCAGAACGACCAATTACCATTAGGTGGTTTTTAGAGCGCTGCCAACACGCAATTACTGCGTTTCGTTGCCGCTGATGCGCAGACGCCACATCAGGCTGACCATGGAACCCTTGATGAGCGGCAACAGGGAGAACGTCAGTGCCAGCGTCAGCGGTATCCAGATGCTCAGGTGAAACAGTTCCGAGGGGTGGTAAGTCTGTTCCAGCATCACCGCTGATGGCACGACCAGATGACCGACGATCAGGATCGTGAAGTAGGCCGGGATATCATCGGCGCGGATATGGCCGAATGCCGTCGCGCAATGCGCGCACTGATCAACCGGCTTCAGATAGGCGTAGAATAACCGGCCCTCACCACAGCACGGACAGCGCCGCATGAAGCCGCGTGCCAGCATCCTGAAAAGCGAGGTTGCGTGCTGATTTTGGTCCGTCATGTTTACTGCCTTGTGCGTGGTGGCGTCGTTGCTATGGCCCTGTTGACTATTTCGGGTGCGCATTGTCAAGCCTGCGCCGGTTATGGCGGTATGAAATAGATGCCCTGTAAAGGCCATGGGTGCTTGGTTGATGGCGCAACAGTACCTATATTCCCGCTAACAACACGAAATTAAGATGCAGGACAATGAATTCACTTGGATTTGACAAAGACCCCGCCGATACGCGCGTGGTCGTCGCCATGTCGGGCGGCGTGGACAGTTCAGCCACTGCGGCCCTGCTGGTTGAGCAGGGCTATGACGTGGTTGGCGTGACGCTACAACTTTATGACCACGGCGAAGCCATCGCGCGGGCCAATACCTGTTGCGCGGGGCGTGACATCCACGACGCGCGCCGGGTCGCTGAATCCATCGGCATTCCCCATTACGTGCTCGATTACGAAAGCCGCTTCCGTGAAGAGGTCATGGATAGCTTTGCCGACAGTTATCTGCACGGCGAGACTCCGATCCCGTGTGTGACGTGTAATCAGACCGTGAAGTTCCGCGATCTGCTGGCGACGGCACGTGATCTGGGTGCCGAAGCCCTCGCGACGGGGCACTATATCCGGCGTGAAATGGGGCCAAACGGCGCGCAGATGCACCGTGGCATCGATCCCGGCAAGGACCAGAGCTATTTCCTGTTTGCCACCACGCCCGAACAGCTGGATTTTCTGCGCTTCCCGCTCGGTGGCATGGAAAAGGACGAAACCCGTGCCCATGCCGAACGTCTGGGACTGTCCGTCGCGGACAAGGCCGAAAGTCAGGATATCTGCTTCGTACCCGGTGGAAATTACACCAGCGTGGTTGAACGCCTGCGCCCCGGTGCGTGTGATCCTGGCGAAATTGTTGATCTGGATGGCAACGTTCTTGGCGCGCATGACGGCATTATCGGCTTTACCGTGGGCCAACGTCGCGGATTGGGCGTTGCGGTGGGTGAACCGCTGTACGTTGTGCGCGTGGAGCCCGAAACGCGCCGCGTGGTGGTTGGTCCGCATGATGCCATTCTGATCCAGCGCATCACTATTCGTGACATAAACTGGCTGGGCGATAGCGATGGCGTGCCCGAAGCGGGGGTGCGCCTGAGCGTCAAGTTACGCTCGGTCCAGACACCGGCTATGGCCACCGTTCACGGTTTGAGTGGCGGTCGTGCCGAGGTCGCGCTTGATGAACCCGTCGCGGGCATATCGCCGGGACAGGCTTGTGTGTTCTATAGCGATGACCGGGTCATGGGCGGCGGCTGGATCATGCGTGAGCGTGACGATTAAGCCTAAACATATCTTAACCTGATGCTGTGATCGTGCTCCTCATCAGAACATTTCGGATATGATCGTGAAAAATCGCCAAAAAGATATCGCCATGCGGGCGTTGATGAATGAAGCCATACCCGCCTACAGCGACGGTAAGCATGAGCAGGCTCATGTTTCTGCCATTGAGGTGATGGATACCTACGTATTTGATGAGGATTTCGATGCATCCGATCAGGATGTGATCGGCATGCTACGGAAGATATTCGAAGCGGCTCATGACTATGCGCGAGCGCTTGAGGTCAATCGCCGTCAAGCCCAGCTTATAGGGATAGCGCCCTATACTCTGGGGCATGCTTATTTCCGGTGTCTGGAAGCCAGCAAGAGCGGCGCTCGGTTGGGTGATTTCGTGCCCGGGGCAACGCCGGATCAACTGGGCAAGACACTGCTTATTGCCTGTATCCCGAAGACGGGCTCAACCTTCATGCAGGCAACGCTTGCTGCGGCAACTGGTTATGATTCGCACAAGCTGTGCCTGAGTTACGCTGATGAAGAAAACACGCTTTACCCCGGCTATATCAAGAGCATAGGGGGCAATAACAAGATTGCTCAGGAACATGTGCGCGCCAGTGCGCATAACCTTGCTGTTATCCAGGCCATGGACGCCGCTGTGGTGGTGTTGGTGCGTAACATCTTCGACAGTCTTGTCAGCATGCGCGATATGCTGGTGGGCTATGGAGGGGGGAGCGTTGTTGCCCTGTTTCAGGACAATCTGCGCGAGCTGGATAATGAGAACCAGATGGACGCGATCATGAACAAGTGGGCGTTGTGGCAGATCGAGTTCTTTGTGTCATGGGTGCGTGCCATGCGTGCGGAACGCGTCAAGGCCCGGTTGATGACCTACGAGGAGCTTATGATCGACAAAGCTGCTGCTATTGAGGATGTCTGCTGTTGGTTCGGGCATGATGTCGAGGCAGAGAAAGCGCGCGAGGCTGTAGAGCTTATTAATGGGGATGCCATCGCTAGCCGCCTGAATGTCGGCGTGTCGGGGCGTGGGCTTGAACATATGAACGCGCGCCAAATCGATTGGGTGCAATCGCTGACACGGTTCTATCCAGATGTAAATTTCGGACCGCTTGGACTGGATTAAATAGCGTCGGTCGTGGGTGAACGGGTTTCAAGTTCGCCGGTGCGCTCCAATGTCTCCTGCGCCTTCGCAGCTTCCTGCTGACGCGCCCACATGGCGGCATAGGCACCCTTTTTAGCCAATAGGTCGGTATGCTTGCCGCGTTCGCTGATTTCACCGCTTTCCAGCACAATAATCTCGTCGGCGTCGATCACTGTTGAAAGGCGGTGGGCGATGACCAGCGTTGTGCGGTTGGCTGAAAGTTCACGCAGGGAATCCTGGATTTCCTGTTCAGTATGGCTATCAAGCGCCGAGGTGGCTTCATCGAAAATCAGAATTTCGGGGTCTTTCAGGATGGTGCGCGCGATGGCGACGCGCTGCTTTTCGCCACCCGAAAGTTTCAGGCCACGCTCGCCGACCATGGACTGATAACCGTCGGGCAGGCTCATCACAAAATCATGGATGTGGGCATGGCGTGCGGCATCCTCGACCGTTGATGGCGATGCGCCGGGCTTGGCATAGGCGATGTTGTAGAACACCGTGTCGTTAAACAGCACGGTGTCCTGTGGCACCATACCGAGCGAGCCGCGCAGGCTTTTCTGGGTGACGTCGCGCACGTCCTGCCCGTCGATCAGGATCGCGCCGTCGTTGACGTCATAGAACCGGAACAGCAAGCGAGAGATTGTCGATTTACCCGATCCGCTCGGCCCCACAATGGCGACGGTATTACCCGGTGGTACGTGTAGTGAGATACCTTTCAGGACTTCACGGCGCGGATCATAGCTGAACCGCACATCGCGAAACTCTATACCACCGCCAGACACGGCCAGTGGGCCAGCATCCTCACGGTCAGCAATGGCGGGGTTTTCGTTAAGCAAGCCAAACATTTGCTCAAGATCGACCAGCGATTGTTTGATTTCACGGTATACGAAGCCGAGGAAGTTAAGCGGCATATACAGCTGGATGAGATAGGCGTTGACCAGAACGAAATCGCCCATGGTCATATTGCCGGCAACGATGTCCTGTCCGGCCATGATCATGACGAGGCTCAGTCCCACAGAGATAATCGCGCCCTGACCGATGTTGAGATAAGACAGTGAGACACCACTGCGTGTGGCGGCGTCCTCATAGGCTTGTAGCGCGACATCAAAGCGTCGAGCTTCGTGCTCTTCGTTGGCGAAATACTTCACCGTTTCGAAGTTCAACAGGGAATCAATGGCCTTGGTGTGCGCGTTGCTGTCGGATTCGTTCATGGCGCGGCGGTGCGCGATGCGTCGTTCGGTGATGATCAGCGTCCATGCGATGTAACCGGCAATGGTGATGAACGTCACAGCGGCGTAGCGGAAATCGTACAGCATCCACAGGATGATGCAGACCAGTATGATCTCGAAAATCGTCGGTACGACATTGAACAGGGTGAAGCGCAGCAGGAACTCTATGCCCTTGATGCCGCGTTCAATGGCGCGGCTGACCAGACCGGTCTTACGGCCCAGATGAAAGGCCAGTGACAGGTGATGCAGGTGGCGGAAGGTCTTGAGGCCCGCCAGCCGCATGGCGCGCTGCGCCACGCGCGTAAAGATCGCATCGCGCAACTCGCCAAAGGCCTGCGCCAGAATGCGTGCGACGCCATAGGCGACCAGCAGCATGACCGGTACGGCGATGATAGCACCGGCTTCGCCGCCCAGCACATCGACGGCCTGTTTATAGAAAATCGGCACAACCACGTTGATCAGTTTGGATGCCACCAGAAACAGCAGCGCGATGACAACGCGGGCGCGCAGGTTCCAGGCATCACGCGGCCACAGGTATGGTAGCAGGGTGCGGATGGTGCGCACATCGCTTTGCGTCGGGGACGGGGCGGAGTATTCGCGGCTTCGCATGGGTGGATCAGGCTTTCAAATGGATGCTGCGCTGGGAAATACAGCGACATCATCAGAGATAAGCCGCTATGGCGGCGCTTTCAATGCGCTATTGCAAACAGTTGGCGCGCAGCGCGACGAGAAACAGCAACGGCGCGGATTTGCCGAGCAGGGCCGGATTGGCGACCAGCCAGCGGTCGAACATGCTGGTCAGTTCCGTGGAATGCTTGCCGTTTGTGCATGCCACCACCCAGTCGGCGTTGATGTCGCCAGAATCGCTCAGCGCATTCAGGCTATCACTAACCCCGGCAATATAGAGCGTGCGCGCCGGTTCGGGCGCGGCGAGATAGGTCTCACCGGTATAGAACGTCCAGATTTGCCCGGCGCGCGCAGGTGCAGTGATGCTCACAAGCATCAACACAGCCGTTGCGTACCCCAATAGACGCCGCATGCACATATTCTCCCTACCGCGCACCCTGCCGGACGTGAGGAAGTTTAGCAACGCGCAAAGGTCCAGAATAGGCGTGCTGCGCCATATGGCCGTATTGCGTGGCTTTGGGCATCTTGACATGAGAACAAAAAGAGAACATATTGCATAAAACTTGATATAAGATGAAGGAGTATCCGATGAAGCAGACACTGGTCGAAGTTCGTTTCCACCCGATTCGCAAAAATCTTGATCTGGCACCCATGAAAGTATTCCACACCCAGGCGCGTCCGGGCGAAAGCGCACAGCGTACCGCCGAGCGCGTGCTCGCAAAACGTTTTCCGGTGCGTGATTATCTAATTATGGATGCCGAACCCATGGTGAGTCTGCACTAAGTGCGGCGCTGATGGTCAGTTCCAGTCTTTATAGACACCGTCATCATCTTCATCGTCGTCGTGATCCCAGTCCTGATAATCACCGCCGCCACTGCCGCCTGTGGCCAATACAGCGCGTTCACGTTGCGCGGACTTGCGGGCGCTGCGCACCTTGGCCTTCGCTTTGACCTTGGCTTTGGCCTTGTTGTCTCGATTTGTCATGGAGCGTACACAGAGCACGAGAATGCCAAGCAAGACCAGCCCGAGAGCTATGGTCATCCAGAAGCGGTGTTCAATCCGTATATCAACGAATGATGACGTTCCCATCGACCGACGACCTTTCTGCTGGAATCCAGTGCAGTGAAGTTACGGTAACTGCCCCGAACATGGAAAATTGGCATGCGCGGGTACGATGGTCAGAAATTATAGGATGCAGAAATTAAGAGAATGTTACTCCCACTCAATCGTTCCCGGCGGCTTTGATGTACAGTCATAGACCACGCGGTTGATGCCGCGTGCTTCGTTGATGATGCGATTGGCCGTGCGGCCGAGGAACTCGTGATCGAATGGATAGTAGTCCGCCGTCATGCCGTCGGTCGACGTTACGGCGCGCAGGGCACAGACATATTCGTAGGTCCGTGCATCACCCATGACGCCAACGGTCTGGACCGGTAGAAGCACGGCAAAGGCCTGCCAGATGGCGTCGTACAATCCGGCATTGCGAATTTCTTCAAGATAGATGGTGTCGGCCTTGCGCAGGATTTCAAGTTTCTCGCGCGTGATCTCGCCGGGAATACGGATGGCCAGTCCCGGTCCGGGGAACGGGTGGCGTCCGACAAATGCTTCGGGCAGGCCCAGTTCACGCCCCAGTTCGCGGACCTCGTCCTTGAACAGTTCGCGCAGTGGCTCGACGAGGTCAAGGTTCATGCGCTCGGGCAGGCCACCAACGTTGTGATGAGACTTGATGGTGACACTTGGACCACCGGTGAATGAAACGGACTCGATGACATCAGGGTACAGCGTGCCCTGGGCGAGAAACTGCGCCCCACCAACCTTGTTGGATTCTTCTTCGAACACGTCGATAAAGGCAGCGCCGATAATCTTGCGTTTCTTTTCGGGGTCGCTGACCCCTTCAAGCTTGCCGAGGAACAGTTCGCTGGCATCAACGTGCACCAGTGTGATGTTGTAATGGTCACGGAACAGGGTGACGACCTCTTTGGACTCGCCAGCGCGCATCAGCCCCGTATCAACAAAGACGCATGTTAGTTGATCGCCGATGGCTTCGTGCAGCAGTACCGCGACAACCGATGAGTCGACACCACCTGATAGTCCACAGATCACCTTGCCGTCGCCGACCTGTGCACGAACGCGTGCGATTTCTTCGGCGCGGAAGGCCGCCATGGTCCACGATCCACCGCAACCACAAATCTTGTGGGTGAAGTTCGACAGCAGCTTTGCGCCGTGCGGCGTGTGGGCGACCTCGGGATGGAACTGCACGGCGTAGAGGCCGCGCTCGTCATTGGCAATGGCGGCAAACGGCGCGTTATCTGACACCGCAACCGGGCGGAAGCCCTCGGGGATAACGTCAACGCGGTCGCCGTGGCTCATCCAGACCTGCTCTCGGTCATCGACGGACCAGACACCGTCGAACAGTGCGCAGGTATCGATCACATTAACGAAGGCCCGACCGAATTCGCGGTGATCAGACAGTGTGACCTTGCCGCCCAACTGTTCAACCATGGTTTGCTCGCCGTAACAGATGCCCAGAATGGGCAGGCCCATATCAAACAGGTCCTGTGGTGCGCGCGGGGTATCAGCTTCGGTGACCGAGGATGGGCCACCCGATAAAATAACGCCCTTGGGATCAAACGCCCTGATGGAGTCTGCATCAACCTGATTAAAGGGGTGGATTTCACAGTAGACGCCGGACTCACGCACCCTGCGCGCAATCAGCTGGGTAACCTGAGAGCCAAAATCAATAATAAGGATGCGGTCGGTGGTGAGTTTGTCGCTCATGGAAATTCCTGCGTCAGTACGTGAATAAGCCCCGGTTTATATAAATCAGAGGGCGGCCATGTCTCGGAAAATCAGCTTTCGAGGCGGTCACGCTCTTCGGGGAGTGCGAGAGTACAATACGCCCCGCCGTGCCACCAGCGGATTTCGTTATGCCGGGGCGCTCATCTCACCATTTGTGGGTAATAATATACTCATCGTTGTGCCTTGATCCGGCACACTGCTTACCTGAAACGTTCCGCCGTGCAATTCCGTCAGGGATTTTACCAGTGGCATGCCAAGCCCGGTGCCATCATATCGACGGGTAAATACATTGTCGACTTGCCGGAAGTTTTCCATGGCTACAGTTATATCCGCATCAGACATGCCGATACCACAATCGGTAATATCGATTTTGTGGCAAGCATTATCCGTCATGGATGCCGAGATGGATATTGGGCTTCCTGTCGGGGAAAATTTGACAGCATTGGAGAGCAGGTTAAGTAATATTTGGGTAACGACCCTGCCGTCGGCCTGGACAGGTGGCAAATCATGCGGAACGCGAAGGGTGAAATCTTCTCTACGATCGGGATAGCTGATCACTATGAGCTCAATGCACTTTGAAATATTTTGATGTAGATAGACCGCTTCAGAAATCAATTCGAAGCGGTTGGCTTCGAGTTTTGACAGATCGAGAATATCATTGATGATACTCAACAGGTGCTTGCCGCTATTGTAAATATCGGCAGCGTAACCTTTATAAATCGGGTGTTTGAGCGTGCCCAAATATTCGTTATGAATAACGTCTGAAAATCCAATGATTGCGTTGAGCGGGGTACGCAGTTCATGACTCATGCTCGCCAGAAATTCTGATTTTGCCATGTTTGCTTGCTTGGCTTCTTCCAATGCCATGTCTCGTGCAAGGGCCGTTTTCCTCTGACGGCGGATTACGACTGCCAAGATAGCAAGAACAGCGAGGATGCTGAGTGTAAGGCCAATAAGCAGGTAAAGGGTTTGATGCAGCCACGCGTTTGTTTCGATCCGCTCGTTTGTTAAATACAGTGTTCGTGTGTTGTTAAATGCCAGTGTCGCTTGATGAAGCGGTATAATCTGATCATTAAATGTATTTGACAAGGCATGCGATCGTTCATGCCCAAGCACCACACCATTAAAAATATCAGCTTCAACACCTTTAAGTTTTTCCAGCAGGTTTACAAAAGATTGCCTGGCAGTTGGTGTTTGGTCCAGAATTCTACCGGCTTGACCAGATGTCGCGATTTCAAGGCGGCTCCACAGAATATCGTAGCGCTGGCGAACGTCTGCTGTACTCGAAACCGTGCGGTCGTGCTCATTAACGTGGAGTGCGATGATGAATTTCTGCAGTTCGAATTCACTTTGGGCTATCGCATAATCCACATTATCTTCAGCGTTCTTACGATAGGCTTCGTTATGGCCCCACATCTGCATGACGGCGTAGCTCACAAACCCGGTGAGCAACATGATCGTAATCAGCAGCAGGGCAACAATATACTGCCGTGTATGGCGAATCATTTTATGGTGATTTCTTTGAGTTGCCAGATGCTGCGTGCATAGTAGAGTTCGTTCTGTAGGGATGGGTTATCGCCCCAAGGATAGATTACCCACAATGGTCCCTTGTCGCGTACGCGCATGTGCTGCCCGTTTAGTTTTGTGGCAATAATGACACCTAGATCGCGCATGTCCGAAAGCGGCAATTCGACCACGTAATCATTAATGGCCGTGGCAGAGACAGTTGTTCCGCTGGCTCCGATATATTCCAGAAGCAATTTGGCTGATACACCTTCAAAGGTTTGCACGCCATCGGTCCATGGGGTCTCGGATTTGATGAGCGTGGTGCCCAGGCTTTCCAGCATGGTGATATCAAATTGCGCCTGCCCGGCTGCGTTTGTATTGGTGATGTTCCCATCAATGCTCAAAATCACGTCACCGTCGGGGGCGGGCAGGTCATCAGCCAAAGCCCGTGGGACAAGCGCAAGTGAAAGCAACATAAATACAGCGACCGATATGGCGGTATTTATAATATGTCTTGCAGAGACTTGAACGGAAATGCATTCGGTATTTTTCATGGGGATCCTTGTGGTGCGTTTTAGTTAATCTATTTTGAGCAATCGCACTTTTTGATGATTAAAACGATTTAATATACGCTTGGTATCATTAGTAGCTGACAATAAAATTACTTCTAAAAGTATATATAGGGCATATGTGCTGTGCTATGCTGTGATCATCGTCATAGTGATTGTTCGCCATATGCGTGCATGGCGCTAGATAGTTTTATGGGCGACGCTCTTGGCTGGCGATATCAGTTCTGGTTTATCCAGAAGTCGGTTGCAGAGCATATCCAGATCGTTGTCGTTGTTCGTGACGAGTGATGCGCACAGGTTAACGCCGCGTGGTGGTCGTTCGTTGTTTGCGTGCAACAGCTCGAGAGCCGCTCCGCCGCCTGCAAACAGATCAACCAGAACCAATGGGCTTGCCATGGCAATGTCATCAAGCAGTGGTAGCCCCATCATATTGTGTATGGCGCTGAGGAATTTTGGACCAATCAGTTGGGGTGCCATGCCGTTGCCTACGCCCGGTTCAACCTGTGACATGATATTGCTACAGGCATAACGGTAGAATTCCAGAAAAGCATTGTCGCGGCAGAACACGCAAAATGCATTGTGAACGTTGCGATATAGCCGCAAGGCATCCTTTTTGTCGTGCTGTACCCAAAGTTCGCGGCCAAAAGCAAAGCCGCTGGTTAGCGTGATATCAAAGGGCGACGGGTCGAAGATCAGAACATCGGCATCAAGCCAGATGGCACGTTCATAATCGCCTTCAAGCGCCTCGGTAATCAGGTGCAGACGCCCAAGATCGGCTGCGATCTGTGGATAGGCATGTGTTTTCTCGCGGAACCACGGCGGTACGCGCTCAAATATTTCATCGCCGTAGAAGCGATAGTCATAGCCCCGGATATTGGCCCAGTCGTGTACGCTGCGCAGACACGTATCAATCCAGCGCGGCACCTCGGACGTCCTGTAGGATTGGATGACAAGGGTGCGCATGGGGCCAGATTACCTTATGGGCGGCGCTCAAGGATGGCGCAGAAGAACCCGTCGGTGCGTGTCGTGGCCGGGCTGAGCCGCAGATATGGCCCCGCTGAGGGGCAGGTGCCACCGATGCTCTGTGCCCACACCGTGTTGACGTCAAGCACGTCAAAATCACCGCTATCGGACATAAACCATGCGACCTGCTGCTCGTTTTCCTCGGCCAGCAGCGAGCATGTGGCATAGATCAGGCGACCACCGGGGCGCACCATGGCGCTGGCACTGCTCAGGATCTGACGCTGGGTGGTGATGTAGTCTTCAACCTCCATGGGTGTCAGACGCCATTTTGAACCGGGCTTGCGCCGCCATATGCCGCTGCCCGAGCACGGCACATCAAGCAGGACGCGGTCTGCCGTTTGTGCGTTTTGCGCAACCCATGGATCAAGCTCTGTGGACAGCACATGCTGGCGTACGCCATTTGCCCCGGCACGTTTGATGCGCAATTTCATGCGTTGCAGGCGTTGTGCAAATACATCACAGGCGGTTAATGAACCGTGCAGGTTCCCGTGTTTACTCATGCATGCGGCCAGTGCCAGCGTCTTGCCGCCTGCACCGGCGCAGAAATCAACCACATTCATGCTGGGCTGTGCGTCACAGAGCAGGGCGAGAATTTGCGAGCCTTCGTCCTGAATTTCAACCAACCCGTCGTTATAGGCCGATGTGCCGCCAAGCCGTACATTACCACTGACGCGCAGGGCGATAGGCGACAGTGCCGTCGGCTCGCTGATGACCTGTTCGCGCCGCAGGGCCTCGCTGGCTTCTTCAAACGTTGTCTTCGTGGTGTTGACCCGCAGGTCCATGGGGGCGGGCTGGTTCAGCGCGGTCATCTCAGAATTCAATGTATCGCCGAACTGTTCGCGCAGCGTAGCGTCCAGCCAGCCGGGATATTCCAGGGCCACCCAATCGGGCATTTCAGAGTGATGTGTGATGGGGCGTCCGGCCAGCGCATTGGCGAGGTCGAATTCTTCAGCGTTCAGGGATTCAGGGCAATGGCGCGAGCCGCTGAAGATGGCCTGAATTTCTTCCGGGCGTGCCTTGTCGTTGAGTGCCAGATCGGCAATGGCGCGCACGCGGGGCGTTACGGCATGGGGGTAACCGCAACGTTCAATCCACCAGCTTAACCGGGCGTAGCGTCGGATGATGCCGTAGACGCGTTCGCCGACCGCGCGGCGGTCTTTTGAACCAGCATAGCGGCGTCGGCGAAAGTACGTCTCGACGATACCGTCAGCCGTGCTTTCGCCGGTCTCGATTTCCTGACCGATTTCAATTGCCGCGAGAATGCGTGCGCCGGGGGTCATGACAATAGTCCGAACAAGGTATGACGCACCGGGGCTGCCTGCCGCCTAGTTGTTGTGGCGGTAGTTTGGCGCTTCGCGGGTGATGGTGACGTCATGGACATGGCCCTCCCTGAGGCCAGCACCCGTAACACGGCGGAACGTGCATTTGGTCTGCATGTCCGAGATAACGCCGTTACCGGTATAACCCATGGATGATTTTAACCCGCCGACAAGCTGGTGAATAACCTGCTCGACTGCACCTTTGTAGGGCACCTGACCCTCTATCCCCTCGGGTACGAGTTTCAGTTTGTCAGAGACTTCTTCCTGGAAATAACGGTCAGCTGAACCGCGTGCCATGGCACCAAGCGAGCCCATGCCGCGGTAGGACTTGTACGAACGGCCCTGATACAGGAACACTTCGCCGGGGGCTTCATCAGTGCCAGCCAGCAACGAGCCGACCATGACGCAGCTAGCGCCTGCGGCAATGGCCTTGGCAATGTCGCCAGATGTCTTGATGCCGCCGTCTGCGATCAGCGGCACACCCAGTTCGCGGCAAACTTCCGAAGCTTCCAGAATGGCCGATAGCTGCGGTACGCCAACACCGGCTACCACGCGTGTGGTGCAGATAGTGCCCGGACCGATCCCGACCTTGACGGCGTCAGCACCGGCATCGATCAGCGCGCGTGCACCGTCCGGTGTCGCCACGTTCCCGGCGATAATCTGGGTATAGTTCGATAGCTTCTTGATCCGCTCAACGGTGCTTAAAACGCCGCGCGAATGGCCGTGCGCTGTATCGACAACAATAACATCAGTTTCAGCATCAAGCAGGGCCTCGGCGCGTGAAACACCATCATCACCCACACCGGTTGCAGCAGCGACGCGCAGGCGTCCCTGGCTGTCCTTACACGCATCGGGGTGCTGTTGGGCCTTTTCGATATCCTTGACCGTGATCAGGCCGATGCAGCGGAAATTATCGTCCACGACCAGCAGCTTTTCGATGCGGTACTGATGCAACAGGCGCATGGCCTCGTCGCGGTCGACGCCTTCCTTGACGGTGATCAGCGGGCGCTCGGCGTTATGGCGGGTCATCAGTTCGCTGACAGGGGTCTGCGGATTGCTCGTAAAACGCACATCGCGGTTGGTCAGAATACCGACCAGCTTGCCGGTTTCGCGCTCAACCACCGGAATGCCTGATATGGAATAGGTTGTCTTGATGTTCAGCGCGTCGGCCAACGTGGCATCGGGGTGGATGGTTATAGGGTCAACAACCATACCGGATTCGAACTTTTTGACTTTGCGAACTTCCTGCGCCTGCTCTTCGGCTGTCAGGTTCTTGTGCAACACGCCAATGCCGCCAGCCTGCGCCATGGCAATCGCCAGTCGGCTTTCCGTTACGGTGTCCATGGCAGCGGACGCCAACGGGACCTTGAGATCAACCGTGCGCGTCAGTTTTGTGCTGGTATCTGCCGCAGCGGGAAGAACGTCAGACGCTGCTGGCGTTAAAATGACGTCATCAAACGTCAGGGCTTCTTTGAAATTCATGCCATCTCCTTGAGCGCGATCATTCCAAAATTTGCGATTTGAAATGTGGAGCGTCTACAAAATCATGTATCAGAGCGAGTTGGCGGCACATCATACACATAGTCTGCGCGTTGCCAACACGCTTTCGTACACGCCTGAAAAGTCGCTAGTCCATGTCGGTTTGGGTGGGCTTTTGCCCCCGAAAACCGACTGCGACCACATACATTTCTGCTGAATCCGCACGGCTGGCGGGGGGCTTGGCGTGTTTGACGACTTTGAATATTTTTTTCATACGTGCCAGCAACTGGTGTTCCGTGCCGCCTTGCAGAACCTTGGCGATGAACGCCCCGTCGGGTGCCAGAACCTCTTCGGCGAAATCCAGTGCGATTTCGCACAGGGACATGATCCGCATGTGATCGGTTGGGGTGTGGCCGGTCGCGGGTGCCGCCATGTCGCTGAGCACCACGTCAGCCGGTCCGTTCAGGGCGTCTTTCAGCAAATCGGGGGCTTCGGGCTCGAGAAAATCCTGTATCAGGATTGTCGCACCGGGCAGGGGCTCAAACTCGTTGATGTCGAGCGCGACCACACGACCGCGCCTGGCATTTGAATTGCTGGGCGGAACATTGCCATCTTCGTCGGGAATGAGCGGTTTGACGCGTTCAATGGCGACCTGGGTCCAGCCACCGGGCGCGGCACCGAGATCGACAACGCGCTTACCCGGTTTGAGCAGGCCGAACTGATCGTCGAGTTCGAGCAGCTTGAAAGCCGCGCGCGAGCGATAACCGCGCATACGGGCCTCTGCCACGTATGGATCGTTGAGCTGGCGTTGCAGCCAGCGGGTCGATGACCCTTTGCGACCCTTTGCGGTTTTAACGCGCTCGAACATGCTGCGGCCACTAAAATTGGTGGTGCCGGTTTTGCTCGTGCCGGGCTTCCCGCCTTTTGGTCCTTTGCGGCTCATGATTGCAGGCTTTCGTTATCAGGTGTGTCAGGGGGCGTTTTGGTGAGCGGGTCGGGCTGGGCAATTGCACCATCCGACATCATGGCACGCATCAGCAGTCCTTCACGAATGCCACGGTCAGCGACCCGTAAACGCCCGACGGGCCAGCGTCGGCAAATGGCCTCAAGAATGGCACAGCCCATGACCACAAGATCGGCACGTTCGGGACCGATACATGGGTGGCTGGCACGAGAATCGCAAGTCATAGCGGCGAGTTTATGATTAAGCGTGCTGATGGACTCAAAATCGATCACCATGCCATCGACGCGGGAACGTTCATAGCGTCGCAGGCCCAGATGCAGTGCACCCAGTGTGGTTACCGTGCCTGACGTGCCAAGCATGGCAAGGTGCCCCGATGCCGCCATGGCAGAAATGCCGAAGGCGTCGTCAAAGCGTTCCAGCCACGGATCAATATATTCAAGGATGCGCTCATAGGGCTGTTCACCGTTAAGGTCTTCGCCGTAGCGCTCAGATAAGGTTACGACACCTTCAGGGATCGAATGATAGGCCGCCAGACGCGGCGGATGTGTGCCGGACTGGTCAATCCACATCAGTTCCGTGCTGCCACCACCAATGTCAAATACCAGGCCATGGGGGACATCGGCATCCAGTAGCGGGCTGCACCCGTCAAAGGTCAGTTCTGCCTCGCGCTCGGCGGCGACTGTCTCCATCACGATGCCGGTCTCTGCCAGCACTCGCTCCACAAACGCTTCGCCGTTGCTGGCACGCCGACAGGCCTCCGTGGCAATGGCGTGATAGCTCGTAACGTTGTTGCGCTGCATGACGCTAGCGCAGACGTGCAGGGCCTCTATGGTGCGATCCATGGCGGCTTGTGATAGTTTACCTGATGCCGAGAGGCCTTCGCCCAAACGACCAATGCGCGAAAATGAGTCAATAACGCGGAAGCTGTCGCCTTCGGGAATGGCTACCAGCAGGCGGCAGTTGTTAGTGCCGAGGTCTATCGCACCATAGGCCGCTGCCGGGTTGGCAGCAGAAACCATCGTCGGGCTGCCGGCGCGTCGTTGTTTTGTCGCCTGGGGCGCAGATTGTTCCGGCTTGACCATGAAGGTCGTATTCCACATGTAAATGATTGCGTGTGATAGCGTAAACGCCGCACTGCGTACTTGGTGCTATTCTATAGCCCCGGCGATGTGGCTCAAGCCCCAAGCACGCCATCAGATAGACTGGCTTGTATGCCAAGGCAATAGGTGGCCACACATTCAGTCGCGCTGATCTTTATCCTCGAGCACATCAGAGATGGCGCTGATCAGCTTGGCGACCTGGATCGGCTTGGTCAGGTATTGGTCAAAACCGGCTTCTATGCCGCGCTCAATGTCATGCGGCGTGGCGGCTGCGCTGAGCGCCAAGATAGGCAGATGAGCGGTTTCTTCCCATTCTTTCAGCCGTTTCATGGCTTCCAGACCGCTCATGCCCGGCAGGTTGATGTCGAGGATGATAATATCCGGCTTATGTGTGCGTGCGAGCTCCAGCCCGAGTTCTGCATTGTGGGCCGAAATCATGACAAGGCCACCAATGTGGCCAATAATGGTTTCCATCAATTTCAGATTGGCCGGGTTGTCTTCGACATAAAGCAGCGTGCCGCGCATTTCGGATTTGTCGAGTGCGACACTCTCCCTGTCTTCAATGTTTTCTCTGGATTGACCGCTTTGATCGACCAGGGGCAACTCAATCCAGAATGTACTGCCTTCACCAACAGTGCTTTCCAGCCCAATTGCACCATTCATGAATTCTACCAGCTTCTTGGTTACCGTCAGGCCAATGCCGGTGCCCTCGATTTCAGTGTGCTCGGCACCCAGGCGACTAAAGGGCTGAAACAGCTCGTCTTGTTTATCGGCTGGGATGCCCTTGCCTGTATCCGATACGCTGATATGTAGCCGGTGATTGTTGGTGCGTTCACAGGTGATCTCGATCCTGCCGCCTTCGCGATTGTACTTGATAGCATTCGACAGCAGGTTCAGCAGGATCTGCTTGAGCCGGGTATGATCGGCCAAAACCATCAGTGGCTCTGTCTGTCCCGACGGTTTATTAATCGTAATGCCCCTACTTTCTGCCATGGATGCGATCAGGCTGACGGATTCTTCCAGAACATCATGTGCCGCTATATCCTCGAGTGACAGGTCAATGTGCCCGGCTTCGATTTTGGCCAGATTAAGGACCTCGTTGATCAGGTCCAACAGGTGCTGACCACCTTTAAGAATATGATTTACGCTGTCTTGCTGGGTTTCGCTCAGGGGCTCTTTCGGGTTGTATTCGAGCATCTGCCCAAAACCGAGAATGGCGTTAAGCGGGGTACGCAATTCATGGCTCATGGATGACAGGAATTCAGATTTTGCCAGATTGGCTCTGTCTGCGGCTTCCTTGGCTACAATGGCCTCGCGCTCGGCGACTTTACGATCCGTAACGTTCTGGGTCGTGCCGCGATAGGATATCAGTGTGCCATCTTCGTCGTATTCAGGTTCGGCGACTTCCCATAAATATCGGGTCATGCCGTCATCGCCGATCACGCGGTATTCCAGCTCATAGGGTTGCGGTTCCTGACCGATGGCGGCGTAGGATTGGGTAAGCATGTCGCGGTCATCGGGATGGATGCGCGCCAGGTATTTATCGTAATTGCCCAGAAGCTCATCTGCCGGGGTGCCAATAATCTGGCTGGTGTTTTCCGAGGTTTCCAGCCACTGCGACATGCTGGCGTCGGCACGCCAATGACACAGGTTGGCGACCTTGGCAGCGTGGGAGAATTGCTCACGGC
The DNA here is from genome assembly GCA_965602485.1 of uncultured Rhodospirillales bacterium. Classification (GTDB taxonomy): domain Bacteria; phylum Pseudomonadota; class Alphaproteobacteria; order Rhodospirillales; family Casp-alpha2; genus JABJOR01. The sequence continues at coordinate 75,106 of CBFCYM010000003.1, forward strand.
TCTGACGCAGTGATTGTTCATCTTGTTTTGCCTGACTGATATCACGCACGATACCGGCAAAGCAAAGCTCCTTGCCCAGGCTGAAGTCACTGGTCGCCAGACTCATGGCAAAAACTTCACCGTTTTTGCGCAGGCCCTGTACTTCGCGGCGCAGACCGAGAATGCGCGGCATGCCAGACTCCAGATAACGCTTCAGGTATCCATCATGCTGTGAGCGGTCCGGCTCGGGCATCAGCATGCTGACGTTTTTGCCCATGACTTCGGCTGCTTCGTAACCAAACATTGTTTCGGCAGCAGTATTCATACTATCGACGATGCCCGCAGCACTGATAGTGATAATCCCGTCCACGGCTGTGCGGATGATGGAACTGGCGCGTGCCTGGCTGTCGCGTAATGCAAATTCCGTGGCGCGTTGGTCTGTGACGTCCTGTTCCACACCAAAGCAGGAAACAATATTTTCGTGCTCGTCACGATTGGCCTGACTGATCTGCCTCAGGTAACGGGTTTGTCCATCGGGACGGATGATGCGGTATTCGTGCTCGTAAACATCACCATCGATCCATGGGGCTTCGTATACGCGCTTATAATAAGCGTCTTGATCATCAGGATGGATTAGGTCGAGATCTTGCTGATTGGAATAAAAATCATCAACCTGCGTAGTGTTGGAAAAACCCAGGATGGTGTACATGCCCTGCGACATGTAGGTCGTGCGATGTGCGAGTTCGTCATATTCCCAGAAACCCAACTGCGCCAGTCTGGCTGCGTATTCCAGCTGCTGACTTCGCTTTCGCAGTTCGAGTTCGGTTGTGCGCTTTTTCTTTATGTCTGCCGTTTTTGCGACCAGATGCGGGATGATGCTGGGCAATAATTCCAGATACAGATTATCGCTATCCTTCTGAACATAGTGCGATACGCCCATGGTCAGTGCCTCGGCAACCAGACGTTGGCTGCCTTTGCCCGTGACCATCACGATGGGCAGTTCGGGGTCGCGCAGCAGCAATTGACGGCATATATCAATGCCGTTCATATCGGGTAACTGGTAGTCCACCGCCACGGCGTCATAGGGTGCCGCTTCATGCAAGGCCAGACCTTCGACACCGGTCGCGACGGTGTCGACGCTATAGCCGTGTTTTTCGACCACGGCCTTGACCAGTTGTGCGATGTCTTCGCTGTCTTCGATATAAAGAATTCGTGCGCTCAACAACTTCTCCTGCCTGATGCACTACGGGGTGTTTTGCGTGCAGCCTTGAAACATTCTTGTGTATTCATGCCACGGTCCGTTCAGCAGGGAAAGTCAGAGTTACTTCCGTCCCTTTGTGCTCCTGGCTTGTTAACGCCAGCGAACCACCATGAAGTTCCGTGAGTTTTTGTGAATACGGCAACCCCAGTCCGGTGCCTTCGCTTGCAAGCGTTGCCGACGTCGCAGCCTGTCCAAACGGTTCGAGAACTTTTGTCATATCTGCCGCGGCAATCCCGCAGCCCGTATCCGATACAATGATTTTGATTCCGCCATCTGGATCAAGCAACGCGTTCACATTGATTGTGCCGTCCTCGGGTGTGAATTTTGCAGCGTTAGACAGAAGGTTCAATACTATTTGTTTGAAAATACGTTTGTCACCGTTCAGGGCCAGCGCGCTGTCCGGGTAGCTGGTTATGATCTGCGCGATGGATGTGTTGTCTGTGGATTTTCTCTGGATCAGTGGAAGGCAGGCATCTATAGCCTCGGAAATATCGAACGGGGCACATGTCAGAATGAATTCGCCCGTTTCGATTTTTGCGATGTCGAGAAGATCGTTGATGATGTTCAACAGATGCTTGCCGGATTCAAGAATGGCCTGATTGTACTCGCTGTATTTCTCGTGCCCCAGATTGCCAAACATCTGCAGATCAATAACTTCGGAAAAACCCAAAATAGCGTTCAGTGGTGTCCTGAGTTCATGGCTGATGTTGGAGAGAAATTCTGACTTGGCGCTATTGGCACGTTCGGCCTCTTCCTTTGCCACGCGAAGCCCGGCCTCGCTGGCACGCAGGCTTTCTTCAGCCAGTTTTTGCGGGGTAATATCCTGTATCATCGCAGCAACAAGTGGGTCGTGGCCGTCAATATAGGTGACGACCTCTCGTATGTAGCCCGTACTGCCATCCTTACGGATAGCACGGTATTCAATGTTTATATCCGTCGTTAAACCGTTATTGACGGTTGTGTAGGAATCATAAACATGCTGCCGATCATCGGGGTGAATATATGGGTTTTCAAGATGCATATGTGAAAGCGCCAGAATATATGCATCCATGTCCAAGCCGAACATCGCCGGGGTGTTTTCCGATACGTACTTGTATATTTCTGTTTTGGGATGCCACAGCCAGTAGCCGATATTGGCTGTGCGCGATGCCTGCCCAAGCATGGCGTTACGGTCTGTTATATCAAGCTCGCGTTGCTTGATTTGGGTGATGTCCTGCGCTGCGCCAACAGTGATTGCGGGGGTGCCTTTGCGCCATTCAATGACATTGCCTGTTTCGCGAAGCCAGCGGGTTTCGCCGTCATCACGCACGATGCGGTACTCAATGTCATAGGGCTCACCGGTTGCAATGTTCTGTTTGTAAGCACTGGTTACCAGATTGGCATCGTCGCGATGGAGTATCGTCGTGTTGTCATATGTTGGTGCAAGTTCATCAAATTGTTCAGGATCGATGCCATAGACATTTGCGAGTTCCCGCGACCAGTACAGAAAACCATCATGAATATTGTCATAGGCCCAGAAGCCGATTTTTGAAATTGCCGAGGCCTGTTCAAGCAAGGCCTCCCCCTGTTTGCGTTCCGATACGTCATCGAACGTTGTCACAACCCGTTCCCAGGTATCTTCATACCCTTGCACCACGCGTACAACATTGTGGATACTGATCGGGGCACCATCGACGCGTTTGTCAGGATGTTCGCCCGCATACATCATGCCCGGATCGGCAAGCGAGGCGATTTCGGCGGCATGATAGGCTGTCCACTCATCACTCCACCAACGGTCTATCTCACGCTCAACACGGTAATATTCGATAAAAGAGCGCGCCGCGAACAGTTCAAGCAGCGTATCGTTGGCAGCAATAATGGTGATATTTGCTATGAGGTTTTTTAGCGTGTCAGGGTTTTGCTGAAAATAGTTGTAGAAATCAGCAACTCCATCATGGCGCAATTGATCCACTGCCTGTTTGATATTGCTATAGTCACGCACGTCGGCGCCCAGGGGGATGTGATCGAGAAGTGTGCGCAAGCTGGCGTCGGAATTAAGCTGGCTTAGGGGGGGGAAGCTTACACTCCCGCGCTGGCGCTCAAGCGCCTCAATCTCGTCAATCAGCTGTGCTTTTGTCTTGCGCAACCGTTGGCGGCGCATTTCATCAGACGTCTTTGACACGTTTTTTCCTTCAACGCCGGAACAGCCCATTTACATACGGGTGTATTAGAGATTATTGAAGATTAACAGGGTATTCACAACGCCTTAGTTTTATTGTTTGTAGCCTGAAGATATAACATGAATGCCGTGCGTGTGACGCATTTTTATGTTGAACATTGATGCTCAATGGGTCGCGAAAATAGCATACTGAGAGTGACCTACTGAAGCCATGTTTGTGCACGGTAATTTTGATGCGCCAGCGGGACTTGTCATAGCATAGATTAGCCATTATAGAATGGCCGCCCATTCTGATGGGGAATCGTCTAATGGTAGGACAGCGGTCTCTGACACCGTCAATCGTGGTTCGAATCCACGTTCCCCAGCCAAAAAAAAGTGCTATAACAATATGTTATAGCACTTTTTCTATTTAGAGTAATAAGCATGCTAAGGGCTGGGTCACGCCAGGACTTTGATTTCATTAAGTAAATTGCGTTTTTGGCAACATTGTTAAAGTTATCAATGGTGATAGTCTCTAAACGACTCTGACACCGTCAATCGTGGTTCGAATCCACGTTCCCCAGCCAATATTGTAAAAGCCTCCGGTCATTATGATCGGGGGCTTTTTACGTATGTGCTCCTGCTATGACATGGATCATGGCCCTGAACGCGTATTGGCGCGAGCATGAGAGCCGTAGAAGACGACGCGCTGCATGTCATGAGTCTCGCGGCGCAGTCCAAGAAACGTCACATAACAGAAAGGGCACATCATGAACCATCGCCATCGGAAAATCCTGCATTCCCTGTTCGCTCATCCCATCAGCGGTAATATTTCGCCGGTTGCGGTACGCAACGTGTTCACGGACCTCGGCGCGGATGTTGAGGAACGCAATCATAGCAAGATGGCTGTGAAGCTAAACGGGCACACCGCGAACTTTCCGCGCGCCGGGCATAGCTTCTCAACGGACGACGTGATCCATGCACGCAAGTTTGTGGAGATGTGCGGGATTGATCCAGAGCGCGATTATCCGCTTTGAAATGATGTGGGCCCGGCTCGCAGATCAGCAAGCCGGGCTTCTTCATCCTGATCAGATGAAATTGTTAGCCTTAAGATAGGCGATGACTTGATCAGCCAGATCCTCGACCGGGTGCTCGGCGCTTTTGAGCACGATCTCGGGGTTTTCCGGTGCTTCGTAGTCGGAATCAATGCCGGTGAAGTTCTTGATCTGACCGGCGCGGGCTTTGCTGTACAGGCCCTTGGGGTCGCGGGCTTCACAGACTTCCAGCGGCGTATCGACAAAGACCTCGATGAATTCACCGTCTTCGAGCAGTTCACGCGCCATGCGGCGTTCATCGCGGAATGGCGAGATGAACGAGACCAGTGTGATCATGCCGGAATCAACGAACAGCCTGGAAACCTCTGCCACACGGCGAATATTTTCCACGCGATCGGCATCGGTGAAGCCAAGGTCCTTGTTCAGGCCATGACGCACATTATCACCATCCAACAAGTACGTGTGACGGCCGCCTGCCAGCAACTTTTTCTCAATGGCGTTGGCCACGGTTGATTTGCCGGAACCCGACAACCCGGTGAACCACAGCACGCTGGCTTTCTGGTTTTTTTGTTCGGCGCGGGCCGTCTTGTCGATGTCGAGGTCGTGCCACGTCAGGTTGGTCGCGCGGCGCAGTCCGAAATCAACCATGCCGCAACCCACTGTGGCATTGGTGAAGCGATCAATCAGGATGAAGGCACCGGTCTCGCGCACGTCCTTATAGGCATCGAAGGCCACGGCGTGATCCAGTGCGAGGTTGCAATAGGCCACCTCGTTCAACGTCAGGGTCTTGGTCGCTGTATGCTCCAGCGTGTTGACGTTGATCTTGTGTTTCAGGTCGGTCACCGCAGCCATCACGGTCTTGGTGCCGATCTTCATGATATACTGCCGCTCGGGCAACAGGGCCTCGTCATGCATCCACAACAAGTGTGCTGCAAACTGGTCGGTATGGCCCGGCGGGTTGGCGACCTCGGCGATCAGGTCGCCCCGGCTGATATCGATTTCATCTTCGAGCACCAGCGTGACCGATTGTCCGGCAGAGGCCTCTTCAAGTTCGCCGTCGAAGGTCGAGATGGTGTGAACGCGGCTGGTTTTCTCTGACGGACTGACCAGAATGTCATCGCCGGGGCGCACGGTACCGCTGGCAATGGTGCCGCTGAAACCACGGAAATCCAGATGCGGACGGTTGACCCACTGCACCGGCATACGGAACGGGCCGCTTGCGGTGTCGCTGGATGCATCAATGGTTTCTAGCACTTCCAGCAAGGATGGGCCTTCGTACCATGGCGTCTTGTCGCTCTTGGAAAACACGTTGTCACCGTCAAGCGCTGACAGCGGAATGGCGTGAATGTCCGTTAGTCCCAACTGAGCGGCAAATTCGCGGTATTCCTGCTCGATCTCGGCAAAACGTACGTGATCGAAATCCACAAGGTCCATTTTATTGATCGCCAGCACCGCATGACGGATACCCAGCAGGCTGACGATATAGCTGTGCCGGCGGGTCTGGGTCAGGATGCCCTTGCGTGCATCAATCAGGATAACGGCAACGTCCGCGTTCGAGGCGCCGGTTGCCATGTTGCGTGTGTATTGCTCATGACCGGGGGTGTCGGCGACGATGAACTTGCGCTTGTCGGTGGAAAAGAAACGGTAGGCCACATCGATGGTGATGCCCTGTTCGCGCTCGGCCTGCAGGCCGTCGACCAGCAGGGCGAGATCGATCTTCTCACCCTGTGTGCCGACCTTTTTGCTGTCGGCGCTGACTGCGGCTAGCTGGTCTTCGAAAATCAGCTTGGAGTCATAGAGCAAGCGACCGATCAGTGTACTTTTACCGTCGTCGACGCTGCCGCAGGTGATGAAACGCAGCAGGTCTTTTTCTTCCTGCGTTTTCAGATAGGACAGGATATCGGTTTCGATGAGATCAGATTGGTGGGTCATCAGAAATAACCCTCCTGTTTCTTCTTCTCCATGGAGCCGGCCTGATCGTGATCAATGGCACGACCCTGACGTTCCGATGTCTTGGTCAGCAGCATTTCCTGGATGATGTCGGGCAGGGTGTCGGCCTCGGATTCCACAGCCCCGGTCAACGGATAGCAACCCAGCGTGCGAAACCGCACGGACTTCATCATGGGTTTTTCGCCGGGTTGTAGTGGCATGCGGTCGTCATCAACCATCACCAGCATACCGTCGCGCTCGACCACGGGTCGCTGCGCGGCGTAATACAGCGGCACGATGGGAATGCTCTCGCGGTAGATATATTGCCAGATATCCAACTCGGTCCAGTTCGACAGGGGAAAGGCGCGAATGCTCTCGCCCTTGTTGACCCGTGCGTTGTACAGGTTCCAGAGCTCGGGGCGCTGGTTTTTCGGATCCCAGCGGTGGGTCTTGGTGCGGAACGAGAAAATCCGTTCCTTGGCGCGGGATTTCTCTTCATCGCGCCGTGCGCCGCCAAAGGCCGCATCAAAGCCGTACTTGTCGAGGGCCTGCTTCAAGCCTTGCGTCTTCATCACGTCGGTGTGCATGGAGCCGCCATGGCTGAACGGGCCAATGCCTTGATCAACGCCGTCCTGATTGATGTGCACGATCAGGTCCATGCCGCTTTCCTCGACCATGCGGTCGCGGAAGGTGTACATCTCGCGAAATTTCCACGTGGTATCCACGTGCATCAGGGGAAACGGCGGCTTGCCGGGATGGAAGGCCTTGCGCGCAAGATGCAGCATGACCGACGAATCCTTGCCGACGGAATACAGCATCACCGGGTTCTCGAACTCGGCGGCGACTTCTCGCATGATATGGATGCTTTCGGCTTCAAGCTGCCGAAGATGTGTCATCGCACCAGACATGGGCGGATGTTCCTTTGTCGTCGTTGATACGGGAGGGGATAGCTGCCCGCTGTCCATCCCCGAATCACGGCGCGAAGATAAGAGGTTACGTGCCCACCTGCAAGTGGCTTCGGCACTGTTTTTCGAGGTATTTTCATTGCCACGCTCTTATTGGCTTTCCTGTTCGTGATCCATCACCGTGCGGATGAATGAACGGGCCAGTTCCATCATGCGGTCCATGAAGGCCATGTCGCGTTCGCGTTTGTCGGCGCGCTCAAGATCGGCAGCCGTTGCGTCGCGTTCTTGTTGTGCTTCGCGTTCTTCATAGGTCATCTGTGGTGCGACAGCGGCCTCATTGGTGGTGGTGCAGAACAGGTTCTCGCCTTCGAGTGTGCAGACGGCAATTTCGCCAGTTTGCGTGTTCAGCCGCCATACCTTGTCTTCGGTCGCCTTCATGATCTGATAAACACCGCTCTGGGTGTCGCTGGTTTGCGCGTTTGCTGCAAAAGGCACGCTGGCGGCGATCAGAATGATCAGGGCAGTTAGGGCTTTCATGACGAGATGGTCTCCTGCATTGCATTATTCACAGCGTGTTCGGGCCTGCTACGACATTGATCGGTGCGCCGTTATAATATGCCGCAAGGCTATCAATGGCGATGTCTATGATCGCGGTGTTGGCCTCGGGTGTATTGAAGCCGGTGTGCGGCGTGATGACAACGTTGTCGAGGCTGCGAAACACATGGTCGGCTGGCAGCGGTTCTTCGTGAAAAACATCGAGCGCCGCCCCGGCGATTCGCTTATTCACAAGTGCATCAATGAGTGCGGCTTCATCAACGATTTCACCGCGTGCGGTGTTGACGAAAATCGCTGAAGGTTTGAGCCGTGCCAACCGCGCCGCATCAATCATGTTATGGGTTTCTTCGTTCAGAGCGAGGTGCAGTGAGACCACATCGGCTCGGCTTAGCACTTCATCAAGGGCTGCGAAGGTAACGCCTGCACATGCCGCGCGCTGTGGTGTCGGGTTGTGGGTCCAGGCAATGACGCGCATGCCAAATGCGTTGGCCAGCTCTGCCGTGCGTGCGCCAATGCCGCCCAGCCCGATCAGGCCCAGCGTTTTGCCCTTGAGATCAAATCCCGGTCGGTTCTTGTTCCAACCGCCAGCGCGGGTGTCACGATCGAGCGTCGTGATGTGGCGTGCGCAACTCAGCATCAGGCCCATGGTGTGTTCTGCCACGGTGTCGTCACCGTAACCCGGCGTGTTGGTCACCGTGATGCCGCGCTGTGCGGCTTTGCCCAGATTGATGTTGTTGCTCGCACCGATGCCGGTAAAGGCAATGACCTTCAGGTTGGGGGCACGCTCAAGCACCGCATCCGGCAGGCTCCAGCCCAGCATGACGGCCTCGGCGTCGCCCACGGCGTCGACAAATGCATCGGGCGAGCCCGGTGCGCCGATGTGCAATGAGAAATCACCCAGGGCTTCAAGGCGTTCAAGACGTGCCCCGACAAGCAGCGCTGCGGTGCTTTCGTCGGCATCGGGAAAGACGATGCGTGGTGTATGGTTCACCGCAGACCCCGCGATCTACTGATCGTAACCGGGGTTTTCGCGATCAACCCGGCGCAGCATGATGGGCCACTCCTTGTCGATGGCGTCAGCATAGAGATCATATTGCTGCGCGGCATGCTCGCACACCTCGGGCTTTGGCGTGATCAGTTCAGCACCACTGGTCATGGCATCGATTTGCGACTGGCAGGAGCGCTCGAGATAGAACATGGCGTCAAACGTGCGGCCAATGGTCTTGCCGACGCTGAGCAAACCATGATTGCGTAGGATCATCACCTCGTTACTGCCGATATCGGCGATCAGACGGGCGCGTTCGTCAGGATCAAGCGCGATGCCTTCGTAATCGTGATAGCTGGTGCGATCATAAAACCGTAAAGCATGTTGTGTGATGGGCAGCAGTCCACAGGCCATAGCCGAAACAGCCATGCCTGCGCGCGTGTGGGTATGCAGGGCGCTGTCAACGTCGGGACGGCCGCTGAGTACGGCGCTGTGAATGGTAAAGGCGGCGGGATTGAACCCATGGCCGTTATCCGTCAGTACGTTGCGCTCGAAGTCCATCTTGATCAGGCTCGACGCGGTGATCTCTTCAAACAGCATGTCGCAGGGATTGATCAGGAAGGCGTCTTCACCCGGTACTCGGATCGAGATATGCGTTGCCGTCAGATCGGTCCAGCCTTCGAGTGCACAGAGCCGGTAACAGGCCGCGAGGTCCACGCGTGCGGCCCATTCGGCGTCGCTGACGTGATCTCGTACGCTAACGGTCTGGATGGCGTTGACGCTGGCCATAGTATTTCTCCCCAAGCTTTATGATCTATGGCGAGGATGTTAGCGCGTCACGTGGAGCGCTGAAACAGAAAATACTCTCAGGCTGCCGCAGCCTTCTTGATGACATTCTTGGGTCGCACGCCGAGGATATGACAAATGGCAAATACCAGGTCAGCCTGATTAAGGGTGTAAAAATGGAACATATCGACGCCCTGGGCATAGAGCGCGCGGCACTGTTCCGCTGCAACCGAAGCGGCAACCAGTTGGCGGGTCTGAGGGTCATTGTCCAGACCTTCAAACAGGTCGCCCATCCAGTCGGGCACGCTGGCACCACAGCGTCCGGCGAAGCGTCGCACGCGAACGAAATCTGTCACCGGCAGGATGCCGGGAATGATCGGCACGGCAATACCGGCCTTGCGCGCGCGTTCAAGGAACCGCAGATAGACATCCACATCGAAAAAGAATTGCGTGATGGCACGGGTCGCTCCGGCGTCAATTTTGCGTTTCAGGTTATCGATCTCGGCGTCCATGTCGGCGGCTTCGGGGTGGCCTTCGGGATAGGCCGCTACGCTGATATCAAAATCAGCTACATTGCGCAGACCACTGACCAGATCACTGGCGTAGGCATAGCCCTCGGGGTGGGGTACGTAGCGACTTTGACCCTTGGGTGGATCACCGCGCAGGGCGAGGATGTGACGCCCGCCTGCGGCATGAAACTGGCGTGCCACGTCATCAACGTGCTGGCGTGTTGCCTCGCTACAGGTCAGATGCATGGCGACGTCGGTTGATGCGCCCCTGATCAGGGCGGATGCGGTTTCCAGCGTGCGTTCCTTGGTGGTGCCGCCCGCGCCATAGGTGATTGAGACGAACTCAGGCCCGAGCGGTAGCAGGCGCTCCACAGAATCCCAGAACGAGCCGGTGCCACTGCCCAGCGTTGGCGGAAAGAACTCAAAGGCGACCTTGACGTTCTGCGGCAGCGGCGTGGCGATAGCCAGCTCGGACATGGGTGGGCGTCCACGTGCGCTGACGTTGAGCAGACCGGGAAGGGTTTCTGGTGTGGTGGTGCTATGCGGCATGATTTGTCTCTGTCTGGTCGGAAATGAATGATTGTGTGCGTGTGGCTAACCAAAGGGTCACGGTCAGGGGCTCGCCCTTGAGGTGCTGTACCTTTGTGGTCTCAAGGCCAGCGGCTTCGAGCCAGCCAGTGACCTCGTCAGCGGGAAAGCCGAGACGACGATGGGCATGTTCGGTGCGTAGGGTTTCGACATCGTGCGGTGCAAAATCAACGATCAGCAAACGCCCGCCGGGGTGTAGCACGCGCGCGGCTTCGGCAACGGCGTTGGCCGGATGGTCAGCAAAGTGCAGTACCTGATGGAACAGCACGCTGTTGAAGGAAGCCTGCGCGAAGGGCAGGTGATACATGTCGCCTTGTCGCACCCGGCAGTTGTTCAGTCCGGCACGTTCAAGGTTGGCGCGCGCAACGGTGAGCATGTGGTGTGACATGTCGATGCCTTCGCCGCGTTCGATTTCAGGGCCAAACAATTCGAGCATGCGTGCCGTGCCAGTGCCGACATCGAGTAATGCTCCGGCGTCATGCGCGGGCAGGATGGTGGTGATGGCACGTTCCAGTTCGCCTTCATCGACGTGCAAGGCCCGTAGGGTGCCCCAGTGCTCGGCGTTCTTGCTGAAATAGTCAGCCGCGTGGCTGGCGCGCTCGGTTTTGATTTGTGCCAGTCGGTGCATATCCTGAATCAGACCTTCGTCATCCTCAGGCAGCAATGCAGCAATGGCCTCAGCCACCGGTGCGGCTTTTGCGCCCTGGGCGAGGCGGTGGAATATCCAGTTACCTTCGCGAACCTTCTCCAGTACCCCGGCGTCCACCAGCAATTTGAGATGGCGCGAGATGCGTGGCTGGCTCTGACCCAAAATGCGGCACAGTTCCGTGACGGTTAGCTCGCCAGTGCGGCAGATTGCAAGAATGCGCAGGCGCGTCGGCTCGGCGATAGCGCGCAGGGCATCAAGTAAAATCTCAAGGGTATCGGCCATTGTGTCGGCTCCGCGTTTTCGTGTTGAAGCATTATGCACAATAATATTCATATATCAACATATCTTTATATAGATTTTAAACTGTAAATTTTCATTATAATGTTTTGCCCGTATTCGTTTTACTCGTGCACTATCGGGTGCGTGGGATAGTATGGGGGCATGAATATTTATGAATGAGGACGGCCATGATTGATCAAGGTGAAATTTCCAATCGCAAGTTCACGAAGATGCTGGAAGAGGCAATTCGGCAGGCCAATCATGAGGTCATTGACCCCATGCTGCCGCCGTTATCCATGACCACTATTCTGCCCATTGCCGTCATGGTTGCGAAATTGCGCGGACGTTATCTCGCCGAGACGTTTAAAGTGGTTGAGGGCAAAAAGGATGGCTATCCGGATTCTGAGCAGATCGCGCAACTCAAGCAATATCGTGAAGAATACGAGGAAGCACTCGCCGCATCCAAGGCGCTGGAACATGCTATTGATCGCGGTTATCTGGAACTTAGTGATGCCTGAGCTTAGCTTTATGGTTGATATTTGAGCTGGAAAAATCTAACCATCACGCAGTAATTTTTTACGGATACGGGCAGTTTCATTCATGGGTTTTGTTTATCCACTCGTCGGCGCAGTTTTGGGCGCCGTTGCCGGACAATGGCTCGGTCACGTGCTCATTTTTAATATCGACGGGACGAGTATTGATGTGCGTTACATCGTGCCGCTGCTTGGCGCGGTCGTTGGTTATTTTATCGGAACCTTGTTCGTGCCCAAGAAGAAAAAGAAGTCAGACGACGCCAGTTAAGCTGGCGCTTAAACTGTGATTCCGGCACGGAAACCTTCCAATACAGCTTCCTCTGCGGTGCGCGGGGCCAGACAGTCCCCGGCGAGATACAGTTCCATTCCCATTTCACGCAAGGCATCTTCCATGGTGTTGGTCGGGATGTGCCCCTGACATAGAACCAGCGTGTCAGTGCCTTCACATATGATCGGCTCGCCGCTCATAGTGTGTTGCAGGTAGACCGTGTCCTCGTCAGCACCGAACAGGCGGGCGTAGGGTATAACCTCGACGCCGAGTTTGTGCAGTCGTCCCGCACCAGTGTCACGCACGTACATCTGAATGACCTGACCGGGCATGTAGCCATTGACCGCCAGACGCACGCGGCAACCTTCCTCGGCCAGTTTCTCGGCAATGCCGATACCAATCCAGTCGGCGCGCCAGTCGGCGATGACCACCGATGCTCCGACATTGACTTCGTTGCGCAGGACCTGCCACGCATCGACCACGTGGGCCTCGTTGCGGCCATCGAATTCAGGCCAGCGCGGAGTAGCCCCGGTTGCTAGTATAACGGCGTCGGGTTTATCGGTTTTAATGCGTTCCAGATCGATGCTGGTGTTCAGGTTGACCTCAACCCCGGCAATCTCCATCTCGCGTTGCAAGTTGGTTACGATGCCGCCAAATTCCGTGCGCGTGGGTAGCAACTGTGCCAGCAGGGTCTGTCCGCCAAGTTGTTTTTCCTTTTCAAACAGACGAACCCGGTGGCCACGTGCCGCTGCTACGGCTGCGGCCTTCATGCCGCCCGGCCCGCCGCCAATGACCATGACATCCTTGGGCGCTTTTGCCGGCTCGAGAGCAACCTCGCCATACTTGATCTCGCGGCCAGAGACAGGGTTCTGGATGCACGATATGGGATAGCCGCCGTGGAAGTGACCGATGCAGGCCTGATTGCAGCCAATGCAGGCGCGAATGTCCTCGGCGCGCCCACTGTGGGCCTTTTTCGCCATATCGGGATCGCAGATCATGGCGCGCGTCATGCCGCACACGTCGGCATGTCCGTTGGCCAGAATTTCTTCGGCGATCTGGGGCTGGTTGATGCGCCCGGTGACAAATATCGGAATATTGGCACGTGCCTTGATCGCAGCAGCGAACGGCGCGGTATAACCGGTTTCGCACATCATGGGCGGCACAATGTGGATCGAACCGGCCAGCGTGGATGAGGAGCCGCCCACCACACTGAGGTAATCGAGCACGCCATCAGCGGCCAGGGCAGCACAGATTCCCACCATGTCATCGATCACCAGTCCGTCGGGACTGATATCATCACCTGACAGGCGCATGCCAATGACAAAGTCCTCACCAGCCTTGGCACGAATATCATTGGCGGTTTCGCGCACGAAGCGCAGGCGGTTTTCAAACGAGCCGCCGTACTGGTCTTCGCGCACGTTGACGCCGGGGTTAAGGAACTGCGAGGGCAGGTAGCCGTGGCTGCCGACGATCTCGGCGCCATCCACACCGGCTTGCTTCATGCGCCGTGCGGCGTCGCCGTAATGTTCGATAACTTCGCGCACCAGCCACGTGGGCATGGCGCGCGGCAGGACGTGGAAGCGTTCGTTGGGCGTGGCTGATGCGCTGTACGATACCGGCGCGCTGCCGTCTTCAGATGCCACGATTTCGCGCCCCGGATGAAACAACTGGGCCATGAAGCCACAATCATAGCCGTGCAGTGTATCGGCCAGTCGTTTGTAGCCGGGGATGCAGTCATCACTATCGACCCGGATGGGGTCAGCCACGAACACGGCGCCGGGATGGACCAGAGCGACCTCGCTCATGATCAGGCCAGCGCCACCGCGTGCGCGGGCCTCGTGATAGGCGATCATGGCGTCGCCGATCATGCCCTTGTCGTTGAGGTGCGTTTCATGTCCGGTCGACAGGATCCTGTTTTTCAGGTTCAGGTGACGGATATTCATGGGCGAGAACAGGTGGGGGAACTGGTCGTGCGGCATGTGAACACTCTCTGAATTGATGACAGATTTGTCAGACAGTGAACGCCGAGATGCGATTATGGGCAATAGCTATTTGTGCATATGACAAAAGCCATCTGGTGCAAAAAATTTATGTCGCTGCATACAAAAAAGTTCATTTGCCGTGGGGCGCAGCAAAGCCCAAAGATCGTTTGAGTTTAAACACAAGGATGACATGCCATGAAGGTAGGATTTATCGGTCTTGGAAACGTCGGCGGAAAGCTGGCTGGCAGCCTGTTGCGCAACGGTTTTGATCTTAGCGTGCGTGATCTTGATCGCGCCATCGCCGAGCCATTTCTGGAAAAAGGCGCGACATGGGTCGATAGCCCCAGGGCCATGGCGCAAGCCGTTGATCTGGTCATAACCTGCCTGCCCTCACCGGCGGCGAGTGCTGCTGTGCTGGAGGCCGATGACGGTCTGCTGGCTGGATTATCAGCCGGTAAAATCTGGGCCGAGATGAGCACCACCGATGTGGCCGAGGTCAAGCGGCTGGGCGCGCTGGTCAAGGCGGCCGGGGCCGAGCCCATTGAATGTCCGGTCTCGGGCGGTTGTCACCGTGCAGCAACCGGCAATATCGCGATTTTTGCGGGCTGTGAGCGTGCCACGTTCGAGCGCATGCTGCCGGTGTTGACCACACTGGGACGTCGTGTGCTGCACACTGGCGATTTGGGCACGGCCTCAGTGCTCAAGGTCATGACCAACTATCTCGCCACCGTGAACCTCGTCGCCATTGGCGAGGCCATGATGACGGCGAAGATGGCGGGTATGGACCTCAACACCACGTTTGAGGCTATCAAGATTTCCTCGGGCAATTCCTTCGTGCACGAGACAGAAGGCCAGGTCATCCTGAACGGCAGCCGCGATATCAATTTCACCATGGATCTGGTGCTCAAGGACATCGGCCTGTTTCAGGCCGTCGCCGACCGACACAATGTGCCGCTGGAGATCAACCCGTTGCTGATTGATATCTTCAAGGATGGACAGGAACGCTACGGTGCGCGTGAATGGTCGCCCAACATCGTCAAGCGGCTGGAAGAAGCCTGCGCTACAGACCTGCTGGCACCGGGCTTCCCCGCTGAAATTTTTGATGATGAGCCCGAAGAGCCTGGTTACGAGGTCGTGCCGCAGGGCAGAGCCTAGGCTGACTTGCGCACGAATTCCGTCAGGATAACGATCTGCTGACCGCTGACGCGGCCTTCAATTTGCTGTGCGTTGTCGTGTACCAGTGAAATGTTGCGCACGGCTGTGCCACGTTTGGCGGTAAAGTTCGCGCCTTTGACGTTCAAATCCTTGATCAGCGTGACGCTGTCGCCAGCGGCAAGCTGCGCGCCGTTGCTATCGAGGTGTTTGATGGTGTCGTCGTCACTGGTCGCTGTGCCAAGGGCCTGTGCCCATGCCAGTGTTTCATCATCAAGGTAGAGCATGTCGAGCTGATCACGCGCCCATGTCTCATCACTTAAACGGCTGAGCATGCGCCACGCCATGACCTGTACGGCGGGCACCTGACTCCACATGCTGTCGTTGAGGCAGCGCCAGTGGTGTACGTCGAGCGTTGCGCTATCCTCGACCTGCTCACGGCACGTCGCACACAGCAGCACACACGTATCAGCACCACCATCAGACGTTGGCGGAACCTCATAGACTGCAAGGGCCTCAGTGGCAGAACACAGTTCACATATGTTTTCGCTGCGCGCTTGCAGGGCGTCGAGTGTGCTCATGTCTGCTTTTCCCACGGCTGGATGACGGTCAGGGCTTAATCTGCCTTTTTACGGGGCTTCTTGCGCATCAGCGGGCTGGCACCAGAATTGTCCGTGGCTTTATCCTTACCAGCAAACTTGCCCGGCTTACCGGCAAATTTTGGTTTGCCGGGTTTCTTACCTTTGGATTTTTTCGCGCTCCTGTCCCATGGTTTGACGTAGGGGTTTTCCTTGGACTTTTCGCGCGATTTATCACGCGGTGCTTCCATGGGGGCATCGTTGCGCATGGGCTCATAAGAGTCCGACGCAGGTTTACGCTCGCCTGCCGGTTTACCGGCATAGGGCTTCTTTTTCTCGTACGGCTTGTCGCGGTAGCTGCCCTTTGGTTTATCAACGGGGGCTTTCGGAGCACCGTCCAGCTTGTTCACGGTGATGGATTTTTCCAGCGTGCGACCGGGACCGACAGCCTCTAGGAACTTGTCGACGCTCGTGGACTTCATCTCGACGTGGGTCTCAGTCTGATGAATTTTGATTGCGCCAATGTCGTTTTTGGTGATGCCACCAGCCTTGCACAGCATGGGTAACAGCCAGCGTGGTTCGGCGCGGTGATCGCGTCCGACCGACAGGGAAATCCAGACGCTGCCCTTGAAATCATCAAAACTGCGCTCTTTGCGTTCGCCACGCTCAGGGCGGCCAACAGGTCCGGTGTCGATCAGCTCTTCCGGCGCGGACTGGCCTGCGCTGTGCAGGCGCATGAAGGCACCGGCGACCTGTTCCGGGCTGAAGCGCTGCAGAAGTTCCTTGGCGAAAGCCTGTTCGTCTTCGTTCAGGGCCTCGGTCAGGTTCGCATCTTCGAACAGACGCTCGCGGTCGCGTTTGATGATGTCTTCGGCCGATGGTGGCTTGACCCATGTGGCTTCGACGTTGGCGCTGCCGAGCAACCGCTCGGTGCGTTTGCGAAAGCTGTGTGGCACGATCAGGGCACAGACGCCCTTGCGACCGGCACGCCCGGTGCGGCCACTGCGGTGCAGCAGGGTCTCACGATTTTTCGGCAGGTCGGCGTGGATCACCAGTTCCAGATTGGGTAGATCAATACCGCGCGCCGCCACGTCGGTGGCGATGCAGACCCGTGCGCGGCCATCGCGCATGGCTTGCAGGGCGTGGCTGCGTTCGTTCTGGCTTAATTCACCTGACAGCGCGACGACCGAGAAACCACGGTTGTTGAAGCGGCTGGTCATGTGGTTGACGGTGGCGCGGGTGGCACAAAAGACCAGCGCGTTCTTGGCGTCATAGTAGCGCAGCACATTGATGATGGCATTTTCGCGGTCGTTTGGTGAAACGCTTAGCGCGCGGTAGTCGATATCGAGGTGCTGTTCGCGTTCTGCCGTGGTGGAAACACGCACGGCGTTGCGCTGGTAGCGCTTGGCAAGCGTGGCAATGGTGCGCGGCACGGTGGCGGAAAACATCAACGTGCGACGATCAGATGGCGATGCGTCGAGGATTTCTTCGAGTTCATCACGAAAGCCCAGATCAAGCATTTCATCGGCTTCGTCGAGTACCACGGCCTTTAGCCCACTGGTGTTAAACGAGCCGCGCTTGATGTGATCGCATAGACGGCCCGGCGTGCCGACAACGATGTGTGCGCCGCGTTCGAGCGTGCGACGCTCGGTACGCATATCCATGCCGCCAACACATGAGGCAACGGTTGCCCCAGTGATTTCATACAGCCAGTCCAGCTCGCGCTTGACCTGCAGAGCCAGTTCACGGGTCGGTGCAACAACCAGTGCCAGTGGCACCGGTGCATGATCGAAGCGTTCACGACCATCAAGCAGCGTCGGGGCCAGCGCCATGCCGAATGCCACGGTCTTGCCTGATCCGGTCTGGGCCGAAACAAGGGCGTCGGCGTCGCGCAACTCAGGTGCCAGAACGGCCTTTTGAACAGGGGTCAAATCGGTGTAGCCACGCTTGGTCAGCGCTTGGCCGAGTGCCGGTATGACACCTTCGAATTCAGTCATTTTTTATCTTTCGGAATACGGGTTCCGCACGCCAGGTAGCCGATCATCGGTTTTGTGGGGCGTACGACGCCGCGATCAAACGCGCGGCGGAATAATGCGTTGGCCGGGTTGTACTGTGTGAAGGCCATCGTTGTAAAGGAATACACAGGCATGCCAGCCCACCAGTTTATGCATTGCTGGCAAGCTTTGGGCGCGCATCGCCCGGACGCGCGGCCCAAATATGGCCGGCTCGCGCGCTGGCATTAAGCCGTGAGGCGAACGTTCCGTTAGTTTGCCTGGCTGAACGTTCCGTTCAATTTGCGTGACTGAACGTTCCGTTCAATTTGCGTGACTGAACGTTCCGTTCAAGGCCCCACCCATCAAACGGCGGAATTCTTCGCCTTTGACATGCACGAGACCATGATGGTCGCCTGCTTCGAGGTAAACCTCGTCTTCTTTCGTCAGGCGATCATCGAGCAACACACGCATTGCATAGGCATTGCCGATTGGCGGCACAGCACCTTGCTCGCAGTCGTCAAATTTCCGGACAACCTCGACTTCTGATGCAAGGTGCGCCGAGTGCCCGAGCGTTTCATTAATACGCTTGAGGTCTATCCTGCGATCAGACGGGATTACGACGAGGCTCAGGGTGTCGTTTTCGTCCTTCAGAACCACACCCTTGGCAAGCGCGTTGGGCGGCAGATGCGCCTGATACGCAGCGCCGATGCTGGTCATGCTAAGCGGATGTTCGACGATGTCATAAATAACATCGAGATCTTCGAGATATTCCCGAACCGTGATGGCTATACCCATGACGAACCTCCTTATTCAAAGGCCGGATACCCATGCCGTCTGGCTATGGGCCACCAGACCCAATAGTGCTCATGGGTCGCGAGACCCAATAAACCGATTTTACACGTTGATTCTAGAGGCCATCGCAAATTGCGTCATTGATCCCGGTCAATGCGGATGAATGATATGAGCTCAGGGCACGCGTACAGGTTTACCACCACACCGTGATGACATTCAGCGTCTCGCTCGAGGTGTTTTCGAGCTGGTGCGGCATGTTGCTGCCAACGTGGATCGCGTCACCGGTTGAGATTTCGCGTTCATCATCACCAAGGCGCACGATACCGTGCCCCGATGTGACGTACCAGACTTCAGCTTCGGCGTGGCAATCGGTGTTCGAGGATGCGCCCGGCTCAATCGCGATGTTGGCTATGCGAAACGGGGCAGGGCTATCGCCAAGCGAGGCAAGGTCGACCTCGGTGTAACCGGCCCCGTCACCCGTTTTTATATGCGGCAAGCGCTCGAGCATATATTGCGGCTTTACGGTTGGCATGGTGATTTCCTTAATAGCAGGATCCTCATAGAAGATTTAAGGAACACTTGCCGGAATATTTTTGTCGCCGACAGACACCTGCGGTTAATCTAGGAAACCTGTCTGGCGAACCGCTGCGGTATTCTCCACACGTTTGGTGAAAATATCGAGGATATGGAGAAGGTGCTCATTGGCATCGACAATACCATGTTCCAGATGGATGACCTTGAGCAGTGTATCCTTCATATCCTTGCGTTCGGCAAGTTCCGGCCAAAGCGATGGGTTGATAAAATCACCACGCTGTATGGCCATAAACGGATTGACGGATTCGAAATGGACCAGAGTCTCAAAAACGTCCTCTGGCTCAAAGATGGTCATGCAATACCGAGTTTGTTTCATGGAGCACCTCTCATTGGGTCATTGGGCGATTGAGCGCATACTATTGTAGGCGATCCGAGAGGTCCAGAACTTGATGAATGTCAATTCAATCGGGGACTAAGTGCGGTAGCCGGGTTCTTCCTCGTCGAGGATTTCCTTGAGAGCACCAAAGTGATTGCTCGCCAGTGCCGGGTATTCCATCCACTGCTGACAGGTCAGCTGGGCGATTTCGTCTGATAGAATATTGAGTTCCTTGCCCGTGGAATAGGCGGTGATCAGGGTCTCGCAGGCACGTTCAAAATAATACAGATCGTCGAATGCCTGGGCGACGCTCTGGGCTGTAATCATAACGCCATGATTGCCCATCAACATTACCGACTTGTTGCCGAGCAGGGACGGCAGACGCTCGGCCTCGTCACCCAACCCCATACCACCAAAGTGATCATCAATGGCAACACGGCCATAAAAACGTGCTGTGTTCTGATCGATCGGCGGCATTGAGCCGTCTTTTAGCGTAGACAGCACAGTGGCGTATTTGGAATGCACATGCAGCAGGCAGCGTGCCTGTGGCAGGGTGCGGTGCATGGCGCTGTGGATGCACCATGCCGTGGGATCGGGCGCGTTGGGTTGGTCCATGGTGGTTTCGTCATTGGCATCTAGCAACAGCAGTTCGCTGGCCGTAATGCGGCTGAAATGCCGTCCGTTCGGATTGACCAGAAATTGTGTAGCATCATCGTTAACCGCCAGACTGAAATGGTTGGCGACTGCTTCGTGCATGCCTAAGCGCGCCGTCCAGCGAAATGCGGCGGCAAGGTCCACACGCTGTTCATAATAGGGGTCGTTCTGCGTGCCGCTCTGACTTGTGACGACGTTAGTTACGGCCATGGTTCAGTCCTTTGAATAATTGGGCTAACTTTCGCTCTAAAAGGGGGCAATGTGCAAACACGTTTTTCCGGTGACCTTGATAAGCTCGGATTACTCAAAATATCGTCAGCGTTTGATCTCTTGCCATGATTGTATTTGTGGTAAGACAAAAAACATTACATCATATGCGGGCATTGATGCCGTGCTGTAGTAAACAGGATTTCTTGTATGCCACCAACCGATGATAATGCTCAAAAACCACTGATTTATATCGTTGGGGGGACGCTTACCCAGAAGCAGGAAATTGCAAAAAACCTACAGTCTTTTTATGCATTTAAATTATTTGATAGCGAAGCGAACATTTTGGCGATGCTATCGCTATCAGCGCCCACGGCGGTGATCATTGATGAAATCCTGCCGCCAAAGGGTGGCCCCAGCCTGATTGCGAAAATCCGCAACTCAGTCAAAACGAAAATGGTTCCTATTGTTTTTACGGCGAGAAGCGAGCATGCCGAGGCCATAGCCGAAGCGACATCGTACGATAACGTATTCTTTGTTGGGCGGCCTTTTTCGCGCAGCACGTTTATTGCGGCGCTTTCAAGCAGTGTTAATGCCGGAATTGAAGCGAAGTGGGGTGGTATTGAAACCACGCAAAGGAGTGCCCTGAAACAGACGCTGAGCTCGTTTAATTCAATCGCTGACCTGATTCAGAACGGTGAGCCCATTCCCTATGATGACGTGCGAAACAGTTGCGCGCCATTGGTCGAAGCCGTTCAGAGCAATAACTACAAAGACATTCTTTCCGGCGTTTCCGAGCATGATAACTATACGTACGTTCACTCGCTCAGGGTCGCGACGTTTTTAAGCCTGTTCGGCAATACGCTTGGTATCAAGGGTGACGATCTGATGACCCTTTCGACAGGTGGCTTGCTGCATGACGTCGGGAAAATGCACATTCCCCACGATGTCCTCAATAAGCCGGGCAAGCTGACGGATGCAGAATTCGAGGTCATGCAATCACATGTCTGCTGCACGGTGGATTTTCTCGAAGAGACCTCTGAACTGCCCAAAGGGGTCATGATTGTGGCGGGTCAGCATCATGAAAAAATTGATGGCACGGGATACCCGCATGGCATTAAAGGCACGAAACTCAACGAACTGGCGCGCATGGCCTCGATCATCGATATTTTCAGCGCAATCACGGACCGCAGGGTCTACAAGGACCCGGTTCCCCCTGAACAGGCTCTGAAAATCATGCTTAATATGAAGGACCAGCTTGATCAGAATTTGCTGGCCGTATTTCGTGAAATGCTGCTCGACGCCGCGACGTAGTGATGGTTCCTACCACATGCTCTCTGTGGCGACCTTGTTGGCGCGTTCCTGCGCCTTGGTGAAGAGTTCCCATTCGTTCTGCGGCAGGAAGCGCTGGGCCAGGAACTGATAGGTTTCGAGCAACAGCTTTTCCGTATGGGGTGATCGCGCGGCTGGTTGCATGTGCCATTTTTCAACGATATCGCTCCATGCCCAGAAGCGGCGGTAAAGATCATCGCGGCGCTCGCGGATATAGGCGACCTGGCTGTCCATGTTTTTCAGCACGGCCATAATCTCGCCGGTCTGGGCATCGACATCTTCAAAGTCGGCGCGAAACTGCTTCATGGCGATGGCGCACAACCGGGTGACCGGAATGATGGTGTCCATCACGCCGCGTGCGCTTCGATAAATTGATTGTAGCTCCTTGACGCGGCTCTCGATCACGCTGATGCGTTCAAGCTGTGTGCGCAGGGCTTCAATGGCGGCCAGTTCCTCGCACAGGTCATCGACCAGCGTGACGACCTCTTCGCGGTTTTCGCGGCCCAGGCCAAGCTTTTCGGCGGCCTCGCCAAAGGCTTCATTGACTTTGGTTTTCATGGCCGGATCTTCGGCCACCATGGCAAGCTGCTCCATGTCGGTCATGACCTCTTCGTCACCGGAAAGCCACGTTACCAGTTGCATGGTGACGCGCGCCTTGGCGATGGCGCGGTGCTGATCGGTAATCTCCCAAGACGGTTTGCCCGAATGCAGTTCCGATGGTACCGGGTCGCCGATGCGGATGGCCTGCACAAAGGTCACAGCCAGCGCGATAACATCGAGCATGCGCGCGTCGGCGCTGTCGGGTTTGAGCTTGAGCTCGCGCATGACGCCATCGAGCCGCAGGTCTACTGCGCCGGTTTCCAGCGGTGTGACCATGACCGGGGTGTCGCCTTCTTCAACCATGCGGAAATAGGTGCCTTCGACGGCGGCAAAGAACGGGTGTTCGAAAGCGACTACGGTGGGCACAGGGTGATCCTGCACGTCTTCAACCGGGGAACTGGTGGCCGATGCAGAGTCAAGATCGTCGTCGCTATTTGTCTCGGCGTTCATGCTATATCCATATGCTGCTGGTGGCATGTTAGCGCACAACGCAAAGTGGTGGTAGCATTATTGCATACAATGGCAATGCAAAATTAAGCGCCTGAATCAGGTGTTGCAGAGCTTATCCATCAACCGATCCATGAATTGTTCGCATTGCGCAATTTGCTCGAGACTGACGTATTCGTTGGGTTTGTGGGCCTGTTCGATGCTGCCGGGGCCGCAGATCACGGTGGGGATACCGACGCGTTCGCTAAACAATCCGGCCTCGGTGGCGTAGGCGACCTTGATATGGTCATTGCGACCGGCCAGCGCCTTGACGAAGGTTACAACGTCCTCATCCGCGCCGGTGTTGAGGCCCGGTGCGTCTGTGACCTCGACAATGTCGATGCCGCATTCGGGCTGAATAGCGCGCATTTCGGGTTCCAGCACGTCGCGGGCATAGGCTTCGATCTCGGCAAAAATGGTATCGGGATCGTGGTCGGCAAGATTGCGGAACTCGCACGCGATGGTGCATTCGCGTGGCACGATGTTGAGCGCCGTGCCGCCGCTGATAACCCCGGTGTGGACCGTGGTGTGGGTTACGTCGTAGGCGTCGTCGAACGGGCCTTGTTCGGCAAAACGGCTCGCCATGTCCTTCATGTGCACGATCAGGCGCGCAGCGTATTCGATGGCGTTGACGCCCTGTGGGGCGAGGCTCGAATGGGTTTCGAAGCCACGCACCGTGATGGTGTAGCTGCGCTTGCCCTTGTGACCGAGCGAGACATTCATGCTGGTTGGTTCGCCGACGATACACATCGCGGGCTTGATGGGCATGTGCTGCATTTTCTCAATAAGACGGTGCACTCCGATGCAGCCGATTTCCTCGTCATAGGAAAATGCCAGATGAATGGGGGTGTGCAGGCCACGCGCCAGAAACAGTGGCGCATAGGTCAGACAGATGGCAATGAAGCCCTTCATGTCACAGCTGCCGCGCCCGAACAGCTTGCCGTCTTTTTGCACGACCTGCCATGGGTCGCTGTCCCAGGCCTGGCCATCGACCGGCACCACGTCGGTATGGCCCGACAGCATGACGCCGGGGGCGTCGCGTGGGCCGAGCGTGGCGTACAGGTTTGCCTTGGTCTGATCTTCGTTGTGCACCAGCATGACCTCGACGCCGAGACCCTTCAGGTAATCGGCAACGAATGCGATCAATTCAAGGTTCGAATTGCGGCTGGTGGTATCAAACGAAATCAGTTTTTCGATGAGTGGCAGGCTGATGGGCTGCGTCATGGCGGTCTCTCCCCGGCAATGTTGTAGCAAGACAAACCATGCGATTTGCACCGTGGCAAGGGCTGTTTGAAAATGCGCGCTACACAGCCTTGTTTTCATGCTAATTGGACACTAAATTCCCATCATTACAGGTTTTTTGCATACAGGGGTGATGCGTGAGCATACACAAAACCACAGATCGTTCGATTGCCGAGATCGCCGAGGAATTCAAGGGCATCCGGGTGCCGTTCGATAGCATCCCGGTGATCGATATGAGCGCCTTCCAGGACGGCGGCTCGGATTATAGTGTCGCCCAGGCTTTAGGTCGTGCGGCGCGCGATGTGGGCTTTTTCTGCATCACCAACCACGGTGTGCCGGAAAGCGTGGTGGCCGATGCGTTCACCCAGTCCAAGGCGTTCTTTGACCTGCCGAGCGAGCAGAAAAACCGTTACCCCATTGCCGATAGCTTCCCCCATCAACGCGGCTATGTGCCGGTGTTTGGTGAAGAACTCGGCATGGACGAAACCGTTGATCTGAAGGAAAGCTTCGATCTTGGCCTCGATCTGCCAACTGACGATCCCGATGTGCTGGCCGGTAAGCCGTTCTATGCACCCAATGTGTGGCCTGCCGAGGTGCCTGATTTTCAGCGCGCCATTACGGCGTACCACGATCAGATGCTGGTGGTTTCGCACATGCTCGGTCGCGCCATTGCGCTGAGCCTTGATCTTGAGGAAGACTTTTTTACCACGCGCATGCAAAAGCCCATCGCCAATCTGCGCCTGCTGCACTATCCACCATACCAGAGCGTTGAAGGCCATAAGGTCATCGGTGCTGGTGCGCATTCAGACTATGGCTTTGTCACCATCCTGTTGCAGGACGACACCGGCGGCTTGCAGGTCCAGAACCCGCGCGGTCAGTGGATCGAGGTGCCGCCCATCCCCGGTGCCTTTGTTATCAACATCGGCGAGATGCTGGCGGGCTGGACCAATGACCTGTTTGTTGCGACCCAGCACCGGGTGATGAATGTCAGCGGCACCGACCGCTATTCCATCCCGCTGTTTCTCGATATGGATTATGATGTCGAGGTGGCGTGCCTGCCGACCTGTCTGAAGGCGGGTGAAACACCACGCCATGAACCGGTCATCGCGGGCGAGTACATCACCAGGCGCCTCGACGAAACCTTTCCGTTCCGTCGCGAAGACAGCTAAGGCAACCACCCAAAACACGCTCAACATAGTCCAATATGTCGCATTCGTACTCTGTATATGTCCACATTGGACAAGTGTGGCGTGTCCAGATTGGGCTAGCCTTAGGTGCAATATAGTTAAATATATGTGTCTTTCGTGATGCGAATAGCTGTGTTACCGTTCACGGAAGATGAGGGAGACGGGGAACGAGTTAGCGAAAAAAACCAATAGAAATAACGCTAAAATCGATATCCGCTAAAAAAACACGGGGCGCCCAAAAATGGGTGGGCCGCAGAAAATGCAAGGGAGAGGCATGTCGGACGTCAACGATCCGCTAGTGCGATTTATCAAGGTTCAGAAAAGCTACGACGGCGAAACGCTGGTCGTGAAAGATTTAAATCTGGATATCGCCCGGGGCGAGTTTCTCACGATGCTCGGTCCGTCCGGCTCGGGTAAGACCACCTGCCTGATGATGCTTGCCGGGTTTGAACCCGCCACACATGGCGACATTACCCTCGACAACAAGCCAATTAATAACGTCGCACCGCACAAGCGCGGCATCGGCATGGTGTTTCAGAACTACGCTCTGTTCCCCCATATGTCGGTTGCCGAGAATCTGGCATTCCCGCTTGAGGTTCGCGGCATGAGCAAGGCTGATACCGAGCAGCGCGTCAATCGCGCGCTCGATATGGTGCAGTTGACCGGCTTTGGCTATCGTCGCCCGGCGCAGCTTTCGGGTGGCCAGCAGCAACGTGTCGCGGTTGCCCGCGCGCTGGTGTTTGATCCCCAGTTGGTGCTGATGGACGAACCGCTCGGCGCACTCGACAAGCAGCTGCGTGAGCAGATGCAGTACGAAATCAAACATATCCATGAAAGCCTTGGCGTTACCGTGGTCTACGTGACCCACGATCAGTCCGAGGCCCTGACCATGTCGAACCGTATCGCCGTGTTCGAAGACGGCGTAATCCAGCAGTTGGCACCACCGTCTGATTTGTATGAGCGTCCCGATAACGCCTTCGTCGCGCAGTTCATTGGCGAGAACAACAAGTTGAACGGTACCGTGCAGGACATCAGCGGCAATGACGCCGTGGTCAAGCTGGATTCCGGCGAAGTTATCACGGCCCTGAAAGTCAATGTCTCGAACAAGGGCGACCGCTCAACGCTGTCGCTGCGTCCCGAACGCGTCTTTGTCGGCATTGAAGAGGGTAATTACCAGAATACCTTTGACGCCAAGGTCGAGGAATTGATCTATCTCGGCGATCATATCCGTACGCGGGTCAACGTCTGCGGCCATGATGATTTCATCATCAAGGTGCCCAATGCGGCGAACCATGCGTTTCTGAAGGAAGGCGAAATGGTTAAAATCGGCTGGCTGGCAGAAGACTGCCGGGCACTCGATGAGTACACCGGCCTCGGCTCATAAGGCATAGAAGCAATCTGGCTGCATACCATTATGTTGCCACAATAAGAATGTCGAATACGATTTGAATATTCGATGAATGGCCATTTTCAGTGGCATATCTGACCGCATCAAGCGGTCGTAAAGTTGAACAGGGAGACGTGAAGAATGAGTCGTTATCTCAAATTTACCACTGTTGCTGCCGCAGCAGTCCTCGCCGTTGGTATGGCAGCTTCGGCCAGCGCAGATAGCCTGGTTGTCGTGTCATGGGGCGGTGCTTACACCAAGAGCCAGATTGAGGCTTATCACAAGCCTTTCACCAAGCAGACCGGTATTGAAATCAATTCCGAAGATTACTCCGGTGGTTTGGCCGAGGTTCGTGCCCAGGTGGAAGCCGGCAACGTAACCTGGGATCTGGTTGACGTTGAATTGTCTGACGCCATCCGTGGTTGCGACGAAGGTATCCTGGAGTCCATTGACCCAGCGATCCTGCCGCCTGCACCCGACGGAACGCCAGCTATGGAAGATTTCATCGATGGTGCTGTCAGCGATTGCGCTGTTGCCAACATCGTGTGGTCGACCGTTTATGCCTACGACAACACCAAGTTCGGTGGCAACAACCCAACCAGCATGGCTGACTTCTTCAACACAGCTGACTTCCCCGGCAAGCGCGGTATGCGCAAAGGCGCCAAGCCGAACCTCGAGTTTGCTCTGATCGCCGATGGCGTTCCTGCTGCCGACGTTTACGCGGTACTCAGCACATCTGAAGGTGTTGATCGTGCATTCGCCAAACTTGACGAAATCAAGGACGACGTTGTCTGGTGGGAAGCTGGTGCTCAGCCACCACAGATGCTTGCCGATGGCGAAGTGTCCATGACCACTGCCTACAATGGCCGTATCTTCAACGCACAGGTCAGCGAGAACAAGCCGTTCACCATCGTTTGGGACGGTCAGATTCTTGATCTCGATCTGTGGGTCATTCCCAAGGGTTCCAAGAACGTTGAAAACGCTCTGAAGCTTGTTGCGTTCTCAACCGACACCAAGCGTCTTGCGGATCAGGCCAAGTACATCTCGTACGGTCCTGCACGTAAGTCTTCTGCCGGCATGATCGGCAAGCACGCCGAAACCGGTGTGGATATGCTGCCGCATATGCCGACTGCGGGTGCAAACCTTACCAATGCTGTGCTGAACGACTTTGCATGGTGGGCTGATCACAGCGACGAAATGGACGAACGTTTCGCTGCTTGGCTGGCTAAATAAAGCTTGCTGGTATCGGGTGGGATGCTGCGGCGTCCCACCCGTGCCGATTTCTTTTTATTTTTTTGATTTTTAAATTTACGCATAATCCGGATTAACCGGAATCAAGATTGTTCAGGGATCGTCCGGGAAAATATCGGACAAGGCTTTAAGGGGATATTACGCGCATGAATGATGCGGCCATAACCGCCAACGGGGTTATGCTGGATGCATCCGGCATACCACTGAAACAGGCCTTGGCGCGTGCCGAGCGCACAAAGCGGATCAAGGCGTTCCTGCTGGTGGCACCGCTGCTGGTCTTTATCGTGGTATCGTTCATCTTCCCCATTCTGCAGATGCTGTACCGCAGTATTGATAATCCTGCGATTTCCGAAAATATGCCCAATTTCAGCGCCGCCATGGGCGACTGGGACGGCGAGGGAATACCAGACGAAGCCATATTCACAATCCTTGCCGATGACCTGCGCGCCGCGATCAAGGTGAAGGTTCAGGGCAAAGTTGCGACGCGGTTGAATTACGATTACCCCGGCGCACGTTCTGTCATCACCGGTACGGCACGCAAACTGAAGAAAAAAGACGACGGCCCCTACAAGGACTGGTTCATTGAGACCAAGAAAGAATGGGGCGAGAGCGAATTCTGGTCGGCGCTGAAAACGGCATCTACCCCGATGACCATGGGGTATTACCTCAACAGTTTCGATATGCGCTATGACGCCCAGGGCGAGATCGCCATGCAACCCGAGGAACGGCAGATTTACGTCCTGCTGTTCACGCGAACGCTTTGGGTCAGCATGGGCATTACCGTCATTTGTATCCTGCTTGCCTATCCCATCTCGTACCTGATGGCGACGTTGCCGTTGCGCACCAGCAATATGCTGATGATCATGGTCTTGCTGCCGTTCTGGACATCGCTGCTGGTTCGCACCACGTCGTGGATTGTGTTGTTGCAAACCAATGGCACCTTGAATGATCTGATGGTGTATTTCGGCTTTATAGAAGACGAAAGCCGCTTACAGATGATCTACAACATGACCGGCACGTTCGTCGCCATGACGCACATTCTGCTGCCGTTCATGGTGTTGCCGCTGTTCAGTGTGATGAAGACCATCCCGCCAAGTTATATGCGTGCGGCACGTTCGCTGGGTGCCAATCCGGCCTATGCGTTCTGGAAGATTTATCTGCCCCAGACGGTGCCTGGCGTTGCTGCGGGCTCAATCCTCGTGTTCATCCTGTCGGTTGGTTACTACATCACCCCGGCTCTGGTTGGTGGACGTACCGGGCAGCTGATTTCGAACTTCATCGCCTTCCACATGCAGAAGTCCCTGAACTGGGGACTGGCCGCCGCGCTCGGTGGTGTGTTGCTGATTGGCATTCTGCTGCTGTACTGGGTCTATAACCGCATGATCGGCATTGACCGAATGAAGATGGGATAACGCTATGTCTGGACTTCCCCCATATGCCGGTCCGCTGGAGCGCACCTGGTACTACAGCTTTCGGGTTATCTGTGCTGCGATCTTTCTGTTTCTGATCCTGCCCGTTTTGGTGATCATGCCGCTGTCGTTTAATGCAGAGCCATATTTTACCTTTACAGCGGGTATGGTGACATTTGAGCCAGAGGCATATTCCATGCGCTGGTATCAAGATATTCTGGATAACGAGCAGTGGCTCCATTCCATGAAGAACAGTTTTATCATCGGTATCTTTGCAACAGCGCTATCAACCACGCTGGGTACGGTCGCCGCGTTGGGTCTCAGTCGGCCTTACATGCCATATCGCAACGCCATCATGATGCTGCTGATCTCGCCGATGATCGTGCCGATCATCATCACGGCTGCCGCCATGTTCTTTTTCTATGCCAAATTGAACCTGACGGGGACCTACCTCGGGATCATCCTGTCGCATGCCGTGCTTGGTACGCCATTCGTGATTATCACCGTGACGGCGACCATGACGAGCTTTGATGAGTCTCTGTTGCGTGCTTCGGCCAGTCTGGGTGCCACGCCACAGCGTACATTCTTCAAGGTCACCATGCCGTTGATTTTGCCCGGCGTGATTTCCGGTGGCCTGTTCGCCTTTATCACCTCGTTTGATGAGGTCGTTATGGTGCTGTTTCTGGCGGGCTTCGAACAGCGCACCATTCCGCGCCAGATGTGGTCGGGCTTGCGAGAGCAGATCAGCCCGACAATCCTTGCCGTGGCAACGCTGTTGATCATCATGTCGATTGCCCTGCTGAGCGCGCTCGAACTGTTGCGACGGCGCTCTGAACGCCTGCGCGGTGTAACGCCGCGCTGATCGTTGTCAGCAAACTGAAAACAAAAAGCCCCGCCATATCCGGCGGGGTTTTTTTATCCATCCGCTCCGATGTTACAGCGCGACCTTGTATTCCTGCACGGTATTGCCGCCGTCCACCACGATTAGCTGGCCGTTGACGTAGCTGGCACCTTCACTGGCGAGGAACACGGCGACGTGGCCGATCTCGTCGGGCGTACCGGCACGCCCTGCGGGTGTGTGCTGGCCCGCGATGACCTCGGACTGCGCGCTGGATTCGGTTTCGATCCAGCCCGGTCCGATGCAGTTGACCGTGACGTTGTGCGGTCCGGCCTCAATCGCCAGCGTGCGCGCCATGCCCAGCATACCGGCCTTGGCTGCGCCATAGACAGCACTGCCGTAAATGCCGACGACGGGGCCGGTCACTGACGACATCTGTACGATGCGGCCATAGTTGCGCTCCATCATGCCCGGCAGCACGGCGCGGGTGACCAGAAAACAGCTCGTCAGGTTGATGTTCATGCCATAGTGCCATCCCGCATCCGATGTCTTGTGCAATGGCTGTGATGGTTCATCGATACCGACCTGCACCATGCCTGCGTTGTTGACGACGATATCAATGGGGCCGAGCGCGCCGGTAACCGCGTCAATCAGACCCGTGACGGCGTCACCATTGGTCAGATCGGCGGGCAGGGCAAAGGTTTCGCCGGGGCTGT
Organism: uncultured Rhodospirillales bacterium; assembly: GCA_965602485.1. GTDB lineage: Bacteria > Pseudomonadota > Alphaproteobacteria > Rhodospirillales > Casp-alpha2 > JABJOR01. Next base: position 106,241 of record CBFCYM010000003.1, read on the forward strand.
CGCCAAGTTCCTCGAGCCGCTCATAAATTCGATCCGTGGTCGATGTGATGGCAACCTTGGCTCCGGCGTCGCGCAATAGCCGTGCGCACGAAAACCCGATGCCTCCTGCGCTACCTGCACCCGTTACCAATGCGACCCGTCCTGCAACACCCGCCATCGTCGTCTCCCTTGTGTTTTGATTTATCCGGTATTTTTGAATGAAGCTCTGACGGTAGCTCATAGCAAGGGGTGGAGATAGTGACCATTAAGGGACATCCATGCAGTCGGTCGGCTTTGGCTGAGCGCCCAAAATCCTTGACAATCTACTCAAGGTAGCATATATTCCTATTGCGTTTGTTCTTTTACATTGTGAATAGGCAAGGTCGGAACGCGGAAACGGGCAGCCAGCATGGGCTGCCTTTTTGTGTTTTAGAGTCTGAAAATGAACGAAAATGAACATATCTAAACAAAGATAAACAAAATGAGTTATATCAATGTGTTATAAAGGTCGTTCTGCGGCTTTCCGGGCGAAATCTATCTACTAGTTACGCGTTGGCTCACAAAAATGAACAGTCGTTCTAATCAGGCAAAGCCGGGGCGCGTTCGTGGCGCGGTGGATGGTCGAACATTTCGCGGTAACACTTGGAAAAGTGTGAGGCCGAGATAAAGCCGCAGGCCACCGATACGTCGAGGATCGACATGGATGTCTGCGACAGCAGCATCTGGGCGCGCTTCAGGCGCAGCTCCATGTAATATCGTGCCGGTGTCATCTTCAGGTACTTCATGAACAGGCGCTCGACCTGACGCACGGACAGGCCGACACTGTGGGCCAGATCGTCACGCCCCAGCGGGTCTTCCAGATTGGCTTCCATCTGTTCGATGACGGCGATTAGTTTGGGGTGGCTGATGCGCAGGCGGCGGCGCAACGGCATGCGTTGTGGGGCGTCGGGGTCGTTGCTGGTGATGTGCGAGAACTGCTCGGCCACCGCGACGCTCAGGTCATGGCCGTGCTGGCGTGCGATCAGGTGCAGCATCATGTCCATCGTTGCGCCAGCCCCCGCAGAGGTGAAGCGGTCGCGGTCGATCTCGTACAGGTTGGTGGTGATTTCCAGCTCGGGGAATTCTTCGGCAAAACCCGCCAGGTATTCCCAGTGGATGGTGCAGCGGTGCTCATCAAGCAGGCCCGCGCGCGCCAGCACATAGGCACCTGAGGATATACCACCGATAAAGCTGCCATGGCGTGCCAGATGACGCAGCCAGGAGAACGCCTGTCGTTCGTGATACTCATGCGGGTCCAGACCGGCGCACACAATTACGGCGGGGTAGTCCTTGACGTCATCGATGGCATGATCGGCCATCAGCACGATGCCACTGCTCGATACCACGGGCTCCCCATCGAGCGAGAAGATTTCCCAGCTATAGAGCGTCTGACCGCTCATGCGGTTGGCCGAGCGCAGGGGCTCTACAGCCGCCGTGAATGACAGCAAGGGAAACTGTGGCAGCAGCAGGAAGCCGACCCGCTGTGGCCCGTTATCTGGTGGTGTACCTAACATCTGTGTCTCCAACGACCTGCGCCATTTGCGTGGCGGCGGCCTCCCCGCGAAGAGCCTAGCGCATAATGGCATTGCGTCGCAATCATGCAAATCGGGGTCGTTTAATGTCTTGCCGAAGGCCTATGTGAGCTTGGTCATAGTGCAGCGATTTTCTATCATTGACAGGTGCCATGGGAATGGGGTTTTTGTCTGCAATTACACTCTATGCGGTTGGCGAAATTTGGATATTACGTTTTGAGCGTTGAAACAGTTCATATATCAGGGGCCATTGAACCGGTCGCCATTGATGCTTCGGTGCGGACCTGTCGGGTTGGCTTTGTGCTGATTCCCCGGTTCAGCCTGATCGCCTTTGCCTCGGCCATTGAAGCCCTGCGCCATGCCAACTATGTCAGCGAGCGTGTGATCTATGAATTCGCCACCATGTCGGTTGATGGTGATGCGGTCACGTCCAGTAATGGCCTTACGCTACAGGTCGACAGCGTGTTCGAAGAGGCAGGCAAGCTCGATATCGTGTTTGTCTGTTCGGGTGTTGGCGTGCGTGATCATGTGGATCGCCGGGTCGTGCAACATCTGCGCAGGGTGGCCTCGCACGGCGCGCATGTCGGAGCGGTGTGTACCGGGGCTTATATACTGGCGAAGGCCGGACTGCTGGATGGCTATCGTTGCACCATCCATTGGGAAAACCTTTCAGGCTTTGCCGAGGATTTCCCCGATATCGAGGTTATCCCCGAGCTCTATGAGGTTGACCGCAATCGCTATACCTGTGCCGGTGGTACGGCGTCGCTCGATTTGATGCTGCACCTGATTACCATGCATGCGGGCCATCAGGTTGCCGCCGCCGCGTCAGATCAGTTGATCCATCACCGCATGCGCGAAGGCAACGAGGGCCAACGCATGGCCTTGCGTTCGCGCCTTGGGGTGTCGCATCCCAAGCTCTTGGCGGTGATCAGTGAAATGGAAGAAAATCTCGAGATACCGATCAACTGCGGTGATCTGGCGCACAATGCGGGGCTGTCGACACGCCAGCTAGAGCGCCTGTTCAGCAAGTATCTCGGTCATGCACCGACGCGGTATTACCTTAAGCTCAGGCTTGATCGGGCGCGTTATCTATTGCTGCAAACCAGTATGCCGATCCTGGATGTGGCGCTTGCCTGTGGCTTCGTTTCGGCCTCGCATTTCTCGAAGTGTTACCGCGAGTATTTCAAGCGGACCCCGAGTGAAGAACGCCAGATCGCGCACTAGGCCTGAAAGCTACGCTCCAATGCGCGGTAACGCAGGGCAAGCGTAACGCCACGCGCCACCATGAAGATGCTCAGTGCCAGCCACAGTCCATGATTGCCAAGTTCAAGTGGTGGACCGACCAGAACGACAACGGCAATGACAAAGACCAGCGCCGAGATTGCCATGGCATTGCGCATATCCGCACCGCGCGTCAGGCCGAAGAAGATACCGTCGAGCTGAAAGCTCCACACTGATAAGACCGGCAATGCGATGATCCATGGCAGGTACTGCCGCGCCACCATGCGGACCTCTTCGGTTTTGCTCAGCAGATCAATGATCTCACCGCCCAAGAGCCAATAGATCAGGCAGAACGGCACAGAAAAACCGATAGCCCAAATCGTTGTGGCACGCACCGCGCCGCGAAACCGCTGAACATCGCGCGCGCCATAGGCATGACCCGTCAGGGTTTCAACCGCGTGGGCAAAACCATCCAGCCCATAGGCCATGAAACCCTGAAACAGCATCAGCACGGCGTTGGCCGCTAGCACCGCGTCGCCCATGCGTGCACCGATGGCGGTGATGCTCAGGAAAGCGACCTGCAAACACATGGTGCGGATCAGGATATCCCGGTTGAGCGCCATCATGGAGATCAGGCGGTCCCATTGCAGAGCGAGGTCACGTCGCCACGACCCGCCTAGAACATTGGCATGACGCAGGGCAAGCCAGCAGCCGAAGATCGCCGCGCCGATTTCAGAGATCACGGTGGCCAGCGCGACACCCTGCACGCCCCAGCCGAGGCCGAGTACGAACAATAGGTCGAGCACGATATTGAGTACGTTCATGCCAAGCATCAGCAGCAGTACGGCGTTGGTGTTCTGGATACCGACGAACCAACCGAGCAAGGCATAGCCCGCCAATACGGCCGGTGCGCCCCAGATGCGGATGGTGAAATAGGCATCGGCCAGTTCATTGACCTGTGCGCTTGCCCCGATAATCGCCAACGTGCCCCAGATGATGGGGCGCTGAAATGCAATGAGGGCAAGTCCGCCAAGGGCCGCGATCAGCATGGCGCGTAGCAGGTAGGCGCGCACCTGGTCGTGATCGTTGGCACCCAGCGATTGCGCGGTAAAGCCGGTGGTGCCCATGCGCAGGAAGCCGAAGCCCCAGTAGACGATGCCAAAGATTTGCGCACCCACAGCCACCGCAGCGATATAGTGCGCGCCGATCAATTGACCGACAACGGCTGTATCAACAATACCGAGCAGGGGGACAGAGACATTTGACAGCATGATCGGGCCAGCCAGCTTCCAGACCGTCCGGTTCCATTCACGCGATGTCATTATGCGGTGCGCCTAGCTTTTACGACGGCGGCGTCTGCGGCCTTCGCCAGCCGGGGTATCATCACCGGATGCAGCGGGTTTGGCTTTCGGCAACGACACTTCCTTCGCCAGATTGGGAAACGGTGCTGTCTTGTGCGGGAAGGCCATGGCTTCGATGAAGTGCTCCTGAAAGCGGGGTTCTACGGCGGTTTCGATCTTTTCGATATCGCGCACCACGTTTTCGATTTCGTCGCGCGCACTCTGGTTTAGCAGGGCGATGCGCGCGCCGGTTCCCGCCGCATTGCCCGCCGATGAAACATTGCTCAGCGGACAATCGGGGATCATGCCTAGGACCATGGCGTGTTTGGTGTCGATGTGACTGCCAAAGGCCCCGGCCAGCACAATGCGGTCGACGCTTTCGATGTCGAGCTTGTCCATGAGCAAGCGTGCACCGGCATAAAGCGCGGCTTTGGCAAGCTGGATGGCGCGTACGTCGTTCTGGGTGATGCGGACTTCGACGTCGCCGGAATGCAGCACATAAGAGAACGTTCGCCCATCGGGTTGAATGCGGTCGGTCTTTGCACCAAGCGTGCCGTCTATGACGCCGTCTTGGGTGATAATGCCCGCCAGAAACATCTCGGCGAGGACTTCAATGATGCCCGAGCCGCAGATGCCGCTAACGCCAGTATCCTTGACGACGTCGGCAAAGTTCGGGTTATCGGACCACAGTTCGCTGCCAATGACGGAGAAACGCGGCTCCAGGGTGTCAGGGTCGATGCGCACGCGCTCGATGGCACCGGGTGCCGCGCGCTGACCACCGGAGATTTGTGCGCCTTCGAATGCCGGACCCGTGGGCGATGAAGCGGCAAGCAGGCGGTCTTTGTTGCCAAGCACGATTTCGGCGTTGGTGCCGACATCGACGATCAGTACGATATCGTCAGACAGGTGAGGGCTTTCCGACAGCACCACGGCGGCGGTATCGGCACCGACATGACCGGCGATGCACGGCAGCACGTAAACCCGCGCGTTGGGGTGCATGTCGAGATCAAGCTCGTTGGCCCATAGGGTGATGCTGGAGTTGGTCGCCAGCGCAAACGGCGCACCGCCCAATTCCGTGGGATCAATACCCAGCAACAGGTGATGCATGACCGGGTTGCCGACAAACGTGGCATTGAGCACGTCCTGCGGTGTCAGGTCCGCTGCGGTTGAAAGCTCAGCAATCAGGTGATTGATGGACTCGCGCACGACCTGCGTCATCTCGGTTTCACCGCCGGGGTTCATCATGACGTATGAGACACGGCTCATGAGGTCTTCACCGAAACGAATTTGCGGGTTCATGATGCCTGATGAGGCAACGACCTCGCCCGAAGACAACTCGCACAGGTGTCCGGCAATGGTCGTCGAACCAATATCGAAAGCGACGCCGTAGACCTTGTCATGGAAACCGGACCAGATGGCGCTGACACGAAGGCCACGGTGGACCGCCACGGTGACCTTCCAGTCGCCCTTGCGCAAGGCCTGCTGCAGGCCGTGCAGGACGTGCAGGTCGCAGTCTTCGAGATCACCGAGGTCCCATTGCTCGCGCAAGGCTGCAAGCAGACGTTCAAGATCGCCGGTGGGATTGTGCATGTCAGGTTTTTCAACCTCGACATAGTGCAAACGAATAGCCGGGTCGAGAGCGATGTCACGTACTTCGGCGCGCTTGCGTACGATCTGTTTGTGGACCTGACTATCAGGCGGTACGTCAATGACGCAATCGCCGAGCAGTTTCGCATTACAACTCAGGCGGCGTCCGGGCTTGAGCCCGCGTTTATCATCGTAACGCTTTTCGACATCGTTGGGTTCGCTGAGGTTTTCTGCGCTGGATGTCAGGCCGAACTTGGCAAATTCGCCGACGCTTTGAACGACCTGACAGCGGCCACAGATGCCGCGTCCGCCGCACACGGAATCGACATCGACGCCGAGTGCGCGCGCGCAGTCCAGAATAGGGGTGCCAAGTGGGAAATTACCCCGTTTCCCCGATGGTGTAAAAACGACAAGTGCGTCGTCAGCCACTGTGTCACCCCTGATCTGTTATGTGTTTATGTCGCTGTGCGGCGACGGCGGCGACCTTCACGGCGTCCGGCCCCGGCACCTTCTGCACCTTCTGCAGCCGGTTCGCGAAATTTGCGGATCCAGTTGGCGCAGTTGGGGTCTTTGCCCATGACGATGTCGGCGCCCTTGACGGCGGCCATTTCCTGATCGCGCAGCGGGTTCATGATCGCCGACGTCAGACCAGCACCGATTGCCATGCTGAGGAAGGCTGCATTCAGACCGTGCCGGTTGGGCAGACCAAAGCTGAAGTTCGATGCGCCGCAAGTCGTATTGACCTTGAGCTCTTCACGCAGACGTTTAATCAGTCGCATAAGCTGCGCACCGGCGTCATTAAGAGCGCCGACGGGCATAACAAGCGGGTCAACAACCACGTCATGAGCCGGGATACCGTAATCGGCTGCACGTTCGACGATCTTTTTGGCGACGGCGAAACGCACGTCGGGATCTTCTGAGATGCCGGTCTCGTCATTTGAGATGGCAACCACGGCAGCGCCATATTTGGCAACCAGTGGCAAGACTGTTTCCAGACGATCATCTTCGCCGGTGACGGAATTCACCAGAGCCTTGCCCTGGTATACGGCCAGACCGCTTGCCAGTGCATCGACGATGGATGAGTCGATAGACAACGGTACGTCGGTCAGCGACTGCACCAGCTGAATGCTTTCAGCCAGAATGCGCGGCTCATCGGCGAGTGGAATCCCTGCGTTAACGTCAAGCATGGTCGCGCCAGCCGCGACTTGGGCAAGGGCGTCTGCTTCAACGCGACTGTAATCGCCTTCGGCCATCTCGGCGGCCAGCAGCTTGCGACCAGTTGGATTGATGCGCTCACCAATAATGCAGAAGGGGCGCTCAAAACCGAGGATGACTTCTTTGGTCGCTGAGCTGACAAGGGTTTCGGTCATGGCATAGATTCCTGAAAAAAAACGCAATGTTGATTATAAAAGATGTGGTTCGTTCGGCGTTTCTAGAGGTCATGTTTATAGCCCACAAGCAGGAATACGACACTCTAAATTCTGAAACCGCCGTAATACCGGTTTATGCGCTGTTTATGGCCCCATAGGTATATGGTCAAAGTTATTGTGTTTGCTGGGCGATCTCTTCCATGCGCTCAGCGACGGCTTCTTCACCCGGGTTGGGCTCACGGATCCAGGGTTTGCGCCCTTTGAGCACGCCGGATTCTTCAATAATTTCGGCGACCAGTTCTTCTTGGCGGTAGGCCATGACGTGCGCGCCTGAGACACCCTCGATTTCACGAATAGCCTGCATCATTTCGATGCAAATTTTGCGGCCTTCGAGTTTCTGATCCTTGGCCCCTTCGAGGCGCTCGATAATACTGTCAGGAATGTGGATGCCTGGTACGTTGGTGCGAATCCAGCGTGCTGTGCGCGCCGAAGCCAAAGGACCGGCACCGATCAGGATAAAGCACTTTTCGTGCAGGCCCAGATCGCGTACGCGTTTCATGTATTCGTTCAGGATATCGAGATCGAAACAGTACTGGCTCTGTACAAACTGCGCGCCAGCCTCGATTTTTTTGGCCAATCGCATGGGTCGGAAATCATATGGCGGAGCAAACGGATTGATCGCAGCCCCCAGGAATACGTGAGGTGGGCTGGTGATCTTACGACCCGACAGGAGTTTCTGTTCATCACGCATGGTCCGCACTGTGCTCAGCAGAGACATGCAGTCGAGATCAAATACAGGCTTTGCGCCGGGTTGGTCGCCGGCCTGCACACCGTCGCCGGTCAGGCACAGAATATTGTTCACGCCCATGGCTGCGGCACCCAGAACATTACCCTGAATAGCGATGCGATTGTGATCGCGGCATGAAATCTGCATCACCGGGGCATAGCCCATACGGGTCAGCAGAGCGCAGATGGCGACGCTAGACATATGGCAGTTCGCACCCGATCCATCGGTTGCGTTAATGGCGTCAACACAGCCGTCAAATACGGCGGCGCGCTCATAGACGTCCTCAGGGTCAGCGGAATCCGGCGGATTTAATTCTGCCGTTACAGCAAATTCACCACGACGCAGGACACGCTCTAACCGACTACGCGATGTATGGTCAGGTAGGATTTTTAGCGGAGCACTGGGGTCTTTCGGGTCTTCGTCTTCTTCTTCGTACATGATGCCTGTTCCTTGGCGTGTCGGCGAATTTAGGCGGCGACGGGCACGGTTAGGTGCCGTCGTGTGCTGTTTCCTTAGCCTGTGCGGCTTCTGAGGTGACGCGCAACCATGACGACGTGCCGCGTAGGCTATGATCAACAGGTGTCTGAACGTTCATGATGGCATTGCCATGCTTCATGTTGAGGCTGCCTTGCCATGCTTGGACCCAGACGCAGGGCATGTCTGGTTCGACTTCACAGTTGCCGTTGGCTCGCACGCCGCCACAGGGGCCATTGCGTAGACTTTTGGGACAGTTCATAGGGCATGACATGCCTGTGCTGGAAAGCACGCAATGTCCGCACATGCGGCAATCGAACAGGAATGCTTTGACCCGTTTTTCCGCAGCGACAACCGGGCTTTCGACCCGTGCGTATCCGATGGCCCGCCATAATGGGTGGAGGGCAAGCATAGCGTCCGCAAACGTGCGGTAGAACCATTCAAGCAGTCGAGAGTTGCGGACCGACCATAGGCGGATGGAGTAACGCGAACGCACCCGATAGGCTAAACTGGTTCCCGATGGCTGGTATATGGTGATTTTGGCCATGCTCAGGCGTCCTCGTTGCCACCATTGGCGATAAGCACCTTCAGGCGATCCATGTCATAATCGTTTTCAATCTTCTCGGCGCTCGCTTGTGCTTCTGCATCCAGATCATCGCCACATTCAACGGGCTCACCGCGGCGCCAATCTGCCAGATAATCGTCAGTATCGCTTGCACCGTCGCGCATGGCTGCAGCGTCAATGGCCTGCTGGAAGCGATCAGCGAGCAAAACTTTCGCATTTTTTCGCCCGGCCTTAACTACTACCTGCGAGGGGATATCGCGCCAATAAAGAATAGTGCGTTGCGCCATGTCCTAATCGTCCTTTGCTTTATGCTTTTGCCTGATCGGGATTTTCGAGAAATGCACCAAGGCCGCTCAGGCCCGTGAATACATACTCATATTCAAGCCCCAGCTTTTCTGCTGCCGCCTTCGCTTGGCTTTGCAGCGACGCGTTGTCGGTCTGGGCAAGATAGATCAGTCGTTTGTAGTTGCCGAAATACATCGATAACAGTTCGGGGTGTTTGTTGATGCCGAGACCTTCCATGATCAGGGTATCGAACTGGCGGGTTAGAAAATCTGTCAGGTAGAAAGAACCGACTTCCTGCTCAGCGATAGCATCAAATGCTGAACTGCCGGTGTAGAATTCATAGCAGTGCGCACCGGGGATGCGGTTTACGCCTTCTTCTTCCAGTACCTTATCGAGCATGCCGCCTGTACCACAGTCGGCAAACAGCACCAGTACGCGGTCATAATCATCGCGGTTTTCGCGAATCTTCGCGCGCATGGCTTCTGGAATGCGCTCAGGGTGATTGTGCAGGGACGCAGGCAAGCAGATGAGTTCCAGATGTTGCAAGGCATTTGCCTCGATCAACATAAGGATTTCCCGTGCAAGCGCGCCACAGGCAATCAGGAGCGTCCGTGGCGGGCATGGTGTCGAGTCTGAGACCAACGGCCCTTGCCTCCTACTATAGAGGGGTCAGCCTGAGATGGCTGCGGGTGTTAGCCCGCCAATGCCGATCCTTGGCGTTGCGACATCATGGTTTTGGCGGTTTCAACCGCAACGGCGGCGTCGCGACAATACGCATCTGCGCCAACGCTATCGGCAAATGCTTCATTCAACGGCGCACCGCCGACAAGTACCACGTAGTCGTTGCGGATGCCTTTTTCAATCAGCGTATCGATAACCACTTTCATGTAAGGCATGGTGGTGGTCAGCAATGCCGACATACCGAGGATTTGCGGGTTATGCTCATCAATGGCGCTCAGGTAGTTTTCAACCGGATTGTTAATGCCCAGATCAACGACCTCAAACCCGGCACCTTCCATCATCATGCCGACGAGGTTTTTGCCAATGTCATGGATGTCGCCCTTGACGGTGCCAATGATCATCGTGCCCATTTGGGGCGCGCCGCTCTCGGCCAGCAGGGGTTTCAGGATTGCCATGCCGGCTTTCATGGAGTTCGCCGCCATGAGGACTTCTGGTACGAAAAGGATACCGTCACGGAAGTCGATGCCGACGACACGCATGCCTTCGACCAATGCTTCGGTCAGCACCTTGTAGGCCTCCCAACCGCGACCCAGAAGGATATTGGTGCCTTCGGTGATTTCGTCAGCCAAGCCGTCGTATAGGTCATCATGCATCTGTTGCACGAGTTCTTCGTCATCAAGTTCCGACAGAACGATATCTTCTTCGTCCGACATCACCGGCACTCCCATGGATTAAAAACATAACTACGGTGTCTATAACACCGTGCGCATCAAATCGCACGCTTCCAAAACGCAGATTTCATCGATTTTTGACTGAACGCTATCCACCGTAAGACACGGATTGGTTATGGCGCGACATTTTCAATGAAATAAATCGATGTATGTAAGAGTTTCCTTTGTCTCTCAGTACCTTGCAGCATAATGCTACGTGCCCGTAAGTGGCTCTGAACACCATTTTATCGTAAAGTTACAAAACGGCTGAATTCATGTAAATCCAGCCGTTTTGATCGTTCAAGGAATGCTTGCTCTCGAGCAGGCTTATGGTCAGGCGCGCAGCTTCTCGTTTTTCGAATCATAGGGGCTTTCCTCGACCACTGTGGCGCGGTGCATGGTGCCAAGGATTTCCATCTCGAGCTGTGTGCCGATTTCCGCATGTTCCGGGCTTAACATGGCGAGCGCGATGGTTTTTTCCAGGCGCGGACCATAGTTTCCCGATGTTGCGCGGCCAACAACCTTGCCATCCCTGTAGATCGGATTGCTGCCCAACGGGTCGGCATCAGTGATGTCGTGCACCTCAAGCGTGGCAAAGGTGTTCTCAAATCCTTTTTGCTGCCATGCAACCAGGGCGTCACGCCCAATGAAGTCACCTTTGTTGGGGTGAACAAATCGATCCAGCGCGGATTCGTAGGCTGAATACTCAATGGACATTTCCGTGCCCACCATGCGGTAGGATTTTTCGATGCGCAGCATATCCATAGCGCGGATACCAAAGGGTTTGATGCCAAGATCAGCGCCAGCGGCCATTACGGTATCGAAAATATGGTTTTGATACTCGATGGGGTGATGCAGTTCCCAACCCAGTTCGCCCACATAGTTGACGCGTGCGGCCATGGCCGGTGCGTAGCCCACATCGATCATTTGCGAGGTCAGCCACGGGAATGCCTCGTTGGAAAAATCAGCCTTTGAGACGCGTTGCATCAATTCGCGCGACTTCGGTCCGGCGATGACCAGCACGCCGTACTGGTTGGTGATGTTCTGGAAGGTGACCGAGCGGTCATCGGGCAGGTGCTTCTTGATCCAGTCGTGATCAAGGCGCTGTAACGCACCGGCAGACACCAGATAGAAGCTGTCATCAGATTCCCGGATCACGGTGAATTCTGAATGCACACCACCGCGCGTGTTCAGCGCGTGGCACAAACCAACGCGGCCGATTTTCTTTGAAATCTTGTTGGCCAGCAGGTTGTCGAGGAAGGCTTCTGCGCCGGGACCGGACAGACGGCACTTGGCAAACGCGGTCATGTCCAGAATGCCGACATTTTCGGCCATGTTCTGGGCTTCATTGACGGCATGCTGCCACCAGTTGGAGCGTCGGAACGAGAAGTCGTCTTCTTGTGCCACGCCTTTGGGCGCAAACCAGTTGGCACGCTCCCAGCCGAATTTTTGACCAAACACCGCACCCAGATCCTTCAGGCGGTCGTAGCATGGTGCAGTCCGCACGGCGCGTGCGGCTGGGCGTTCTTCGTCGGGGAAGTGGGTGACGAAGACATGGGCATAGGCTTCCTCGTTCTTGGCCTGCAAAAACGATTTGGTGCAGTAATCGCCAAAACGGCGTGGATCAACGCCGAGCATATCCACGGTGGGTTCGCCCTCGACAATCCATTCGGCAAGTTGCCATCCAGCACCACCGGCAGCGGTAATGCCAAAGCTGTGGCCTTCATTGAGCCAGAAATTCTTGAGGTCCCATGCTGGACCGATGATCGGGTTACCATCAGGCGTATAGCAGATGGCGCCGTTGTAGACCTGTTTCACACCGACCTCACCAAAGGCGGGGACGCGGTTGATAGCGGCTTCGATATGGGGCTCCAGACGCTCCAGGTCTTCGGGGAAGAGTTCGTACTCGCAATCTTCGCTGGGGCCGTCCACATAGCAGCACGGTGCGCCGACTTCGTAGGGGCCGAGGATCAGGCCGCCTGCCTCTTCGCGCATATACCATGCGCCATCGGATTCACGCAGCACGCCCATTTCCGGCAGGCCTTGTTCCTGGCGCTTGACGATTTCAGGATGTTTTTCGGTGACGATGAACTGGTGCTCGACGGGGATGACCGGGAGGTCTAAGCCAACCATGGCACCGGTCTGGCGCGCGAAATTACCCGTCGCTGAGACCACATGTTCGCAGGTGATGTCACCCTTATCGGTCTTGACGGTCCACTCGCCGTTGGATTGCTGTTCGATACCGGTGACCGTCGTTTGGCGGTAGATTTCGGCTCCGCCGTTGCGTGCGCCACGGGCCATGGCCTGGGTCAGGTCTGCGGGCTGGATATAGCCATCATCGGGGTGCTGCATGGCACCAACGAGACCATCGATATTACACAGGGGCCAGATTTCCTTAACCTCGTCAGGGGTCAGGAACTTTACGTTGACGCCGATGGTCTGGGCGACGCCTGCATACTGGTGATATTCATCCATGCGGTCCTGGTTCATGGCCAGACGAATGTTGCTGACCGTACGCAGGCCAGGGTTCAGGCCTGTTTCTTCTTCCAGGGAATTATACAGGTCGACCGAATACTGGTGAACCTGGCCGACGCTGTAGCTCATGTTGAATAATGGCAGAAGGCCTGCTGCATGCCATGTGGAGCCCGAGGTCAGTTCCTTGCGCTCGACCAGAACGACATCCGTCCAGCCCTTTTTGACCAGATGATAGAGTGTGCCGACACCAACGACGCCGCCACCGATCACAACCACACGTGCATGAGATTTCATAATTCGCTCCCTGTATAAACCGGCCTGCCGGGCAAAAAGAAATAAATGACCGCCTCGTCTTTTCTATGGACGACTTTGTTCAATATTGAGCGTTTGGGCAATAATCCGCAACGCCGCAGTATCATGCCGTGGTGTAGGGGGACGTGGGGGATACGTCTAAGCGTATTTCGACCTCAGATATCCCAGAGCCGTCATGCGTTGCGGATACTGAATGGTCGCACATGGTGCGCTGTCGTGCATAAATATCGCGTGCTTTGTGGTAATGATGTCAGGCATGAGTAGCGAATTTAGTATAGCATTTCACTTGGGTATTGAAGTTGTGTGTATTCAGTTTAGGTTGATGTTCGTCGCGTACGGCGAGCGACTGAATATTATTTGATTGGTAATTATAAGTGGTAATGAATATGGCCTCCGCGTTGGAGCAGGACGAGCAGATATACGTTGAACTGCGGGAGGAATTTCTCCGGGAGGCGCTGGACCATCTCGAAGAGATGGAGACCTGTTTGAATGGTATATTCGCAAATAGTGTTTCCGTCGAGGACGCGAAAAGCGAGATTTATCGTAACGTTCATACCATCAAGGGATTGGCTCAACCGTTTGGGTTTCCGGTTCTTTCAGAGTTGGCACACCGTCTTGAGGATCATCTGCCACAGTGCACGTTTGCATCCCAGAATGATATACAAGAGATACAGGAATACATTGATGAGATGTATACCATCACCCGCTCAGGCACAGAACCGGAACCTTCTGAGAGGGGAACAATTCTCAATAACCTGCCTGGAGCGGCAGCACAGGCAAAGGAACAGGATCTTAAGGTCCTTTTGATTTCCGGTTCTAGAACTGTAGCCAAAAAGGTTCAATCCCAACTTAAATCTATAGGTTTTGACGTTCGCAACATGTCTTCGACGACGGAGGCTATTGGTGATGTGGTACGCAACAGGCCGGATATTGTCATTGTTTCAGATATTCTTGATGAATTAAGCGGCATTGATGTGGTGACGGCGCTGATTTCCATGCCGTCTACAGCGAATATTCCCGTGATGTTTTTGACGAGCTTCGAGATGGACGATACGGCTTTAGAAAAATTACCAAATCATGTGCCCGTAATTCGCTTGGGCTCGGCAATTGATGATCAGATCAGGCTCGCATTAACGGAAATCGAATTCAGATTCCTAAATTAGGTTTAGTTTGTTAGAGTTTATCCGGGAGTGCAGCGTTCGTTAACGGATTTAAGGAATTTAAATTGGCTAGAAAAACTATTTTGATCGTTGATGACAGCCTTGTTGCAAGGATGGTCACCAAGAAGATTTTAGCGAACCTTCGGCCGGACTGGGCGGTCCTTGAGGCTAAGGACGTGGAGAATGCACGCGAAGTCATTGGGCGTGAAGCCGTTGATGGTGTTTTATTGGATTATACTATGCCTGGGCTCTCAGGAATGGATCTTGGGATTTCGTGGAGAGGTGAGTTCCCCGATCTTGTCATCTTTATGCTGACGGCAAACATTCAGGCACCGGTCAAAGCACAGGCCGACGAGCATGGGATCGGTTTTGTTGAAAAGCCTGCTACCACTGACAAGCTGATCCCATTCATTGAGGCATGTGAATAATCGGCATGTTTATATCTCAAACCCAGCGTGATGCGTTTACCGAGATCCTCAATGTTGCAATTGGGCGAGCCGCGAGTTCGCTTAATGAGATGGTGTCGGAAGAGGTTTCATTATCAGTTCCCGGCATTGATTTTATCGGCAAACAAAAATTCGATGAAGCGCTTGAGGACCATTTTGATGGCCACGTAAAGGCTGTTAAACAGGATTTTGAGAGCGATTTTGCTGGTGATGCGCTGCTTATTTTTCCGGAAAACCAGAGTCAAAAGCTCGTGCAGTCAGTTTTGGGAGATTTGGGCGATAATGAAGAGCAGGGCAACCTTGAACAAGAGGCTCTTCTTGAGGTTGGTAATGTTGTCCTGAATGCATGCCTTAGCAGTATTGCCGACCAGATTGGTTTGAACTTCAAGAGTTCTCTGCCGGAGTATCTAAGTGGAAATTACGACACGGTACTGAAGAGCGAAGCGGTGAAAAGCGACAGGGACCTGTCCTTGCTTGTCCAAGTGATCTTTCGGGTCAAAGAAAAACAGATTAGTGGATACATCGTATTGATGCTTGATACGTCGTCTGCAGGCAATCTGTTTGTACAGATTGATGAAATGCTTGGCGGTGTAGCGTAACGCGCTCGTTTCTTTCAGGGCTATAGAAATAAAAAAGGCCCTGCACTCGTTGCAGGGCCTTTTAATTTATAGTTTCGAGATGGCTTATCCCAATTCACTGTCCAGCGCGGGAAGCGCCTCAAACAGATCAGCCACCAGCCCGTAGTCAGCAACCTGAAAAATTGGTGCCTCTTCATCGCTGTTAATAGCGACGATGACCTTGGAGTCTTTCATGCCAGCCAGATGCTGGATGGCACCGGAAATACCCACGGCGATATAGAGATCGGGGGCAACAACTTTACCGGTCTGACCGACCTGAAAGTCGTTGGACACATAGCCCGCATCCACGGCGGCGCGAGAAGCACCAACAGCGGCATTAAGCTTATCGGCAACGGCTTCAAGTAATGGGAAGTTGTCGCCTGACTTCATGCCGCGACCACCGGAAATAACGATCTTTGCTGTGGTCAGTTCCGGACGATCCGACTGGCTTAGTTCCTGGCTGACGAAACTGGACATTCCGGCGTCGCCGGTACCAGCAACGCTTTCAATCGCAGCCGAACCACCGCTTTCACCAACAGCTTCAAACGCGGTGGTACGTACGGTGATCAGTTTGACGCTATCGCTCGACTGAACGGTTGCCATGGCGTTACCAGCATAAATTGGACGCACGAAGGTGTCGTCACTTTCGATGCCGGAAATATCGGAAATCGCCTGCACATCGAGCAGCGCGGCAGCGCGCGGCATCACGTTTTTACCGTACGTGGTGGCGGCTGCCAGAATGTGGCTGTAATTCGGTGCAAGTTGTACCAGAAGCGGTGCAACATTTTCAGCAATGTCATGCGCAAATTCGGGCGCATCGGCATGCAGTACCTTGGCGATACCTGGAATGCTTGCCGCGGCCTGTGCGACAGCATCGCTGCCGCTACCGGCCACAAGGATTTCGACGTCACCGGAAAGCTGCGTTGCTGCAGCGACCGTATTGTACGTGGCACTGGCAAGGGCTGCGTTATCGTGCTCGGCAATGATAAGGATGCTCATCAGATCACCTTCGCTTCGTTGCGGAGTTTTTCAACAAGTTCGGATACGTTTCCAACGATGACGCCAGCTTCACGTGCCGGAGGCTCGTTGACGGAAACCGTCTTCAAACGGGGGGTTACATCAACGCCGAGATCTGCCGGGGAGGTCGCATCAAGAGGCTTCTTCTTAGCCTTCATGATGTTTGGCAGGCTGGCATAGCGTGGTTCGTTCAGACGAAGGTCCACCGTCAGAACAGCGGGCATGTTCAACGTGACGGTCTGCAGACCGGCGTCAACTTCACGCGTTACGTTGATTTTGCCATCGGCATGTTCGATCTTGGAGACGAAGGTGCCCTGCGGCCAACCCAGCAACGCGGCCAGCATCTGACCGGTCTGATTGTTGTCGCCGTCAATGGCTTGCTTGCCCATGATGACCATGCCGGGAGTTTCTTTTTCAACCACGGCTTTCAACAACTTGGCGACACTGAGTGGCTCAAGCGTTTCTTCCGTTTCGATCATGATGGCGCGGTCTGCACCCATAGCCAAGGCGGTACGGAGTGTTTCCTGTGCGTTGGCAAGGCCAGCCGTAACAACCACAACTTCTTCAACGGTGCCAGCTTCCCTCATGCGAACAGCCTCTTCGACGGCAATTTCGCAAAATGGGTTCATGGCCATTTTGACATTATTTGTTTCAACGCCGCTCTGGTCAGCTTTGACTCGAACTTTGATGTTTGCGTCAATGACGCGTTTGACTGGAACTAAAACCTTCATCGTTTCTATCCGCGCAGTAGGAAGTGGTGACCCCATTGTCGGTGAAATTCGCCGATTGAAAGACCAGCGTTTTTCATGGCTCGTGTTTGCAGCGGAATATTACGGTATTCATGGTGATCCATACCGTCCTAGACTGCTATAAACTGCGCGAAATCTAGGACTCCTGCAGGGGAATTGCCAGCAAATATTCGACACGAAATATCCTGATCGCGTCGCCTTTTCAAATGTCTGTGGCGTTCCCAGATAATAATAGGGCGAACCGAGAGCAGTCACTATCCGGCAGGTTATGTACATGGTGCGCATATGAGTACTATTCGCTATTGCGGGGCGCTTGGTGCGGTGGTTCGTTTTATGGGAGATCACGATGACCGATATAGCTGAAACAGAGCAGAGTGGACGACGTAGCCGTGGTGGCGGACGTGCCGCACGGCGCTCATTGCGTGAGGGTGCCAAGAGCACAGCCTCACCCTATATCCAGCGCAAGATCCCCTATGCCGAGTTGTGCAGTGAAGAGGGGCTGGTAACCATCGAGAATAACGCCGATACCATCCTTGAAGAAATTGGCATCGAATTTCGCGATGACACAGAAGTGCTCGGCATTTGGAAAGATGCAGGTGCTGACGTTCAGGGAGAACGCGTGCGCTTTCCCAAGGGTATGCTGCGCGAGATTCTGAAGACCGCGCCGAGCGAGTTTACCCAGCATGCGCGCAATCCTGAACGTAATGTGCAGATCGGCGGTGGCAACACGGTGTTCGCACCGGTTTACGGCCCACCCTTTATTCGCAATCTGGACGAAGGGCGCCGCTACGGTACCATTGAGGATTTCCGCAATTTTGTGAAGCTTGCCTATATGTCGCCCAGCATTCACCATTCCGGTGGAACTGTGTGCGAGCCTGTCGATCTGCCCGTGAACAAGCGTCACTTCGATATGCTGTACGCTCACATGCGCTACTCCGACAAACCCTATATGGGGTCGGTGACGGCCGCTGAGCGCGCGCAGGACACCGTGGACATGGGCAAGGTTCTGTTCGGTGCGGAATTTCTCGATCAAAACGCGGTATCCCTCAGCCTGATTAACGCCAATTCGCCCATGACATTTGATGACACCATGCTTGGTGCGATGAAGGTCTATGCACGCAACAATCAGGCTTGCATTGTCACACCGTTCATCATTTCCGGTGCCATGGGGCCGGTTTCACCCGCCGGTACACTGACGCAGGCTCTGGCCGAGGGCATGGCCGGTACGGCGCTGACGCAATTGTTACGCCCCGGTGCACCGGTGGTGTTTGGAATGTTTTCCAGCTCTATGTCCATGCAGTCTGGTGCGCCGACGTTCGGTACGCCTGAACCCACTGTGGTGATTTCCACCGCTGCGCAGCTTGTGCGCCGGCTTAAGCTGCCGTTTCGTTCGGGTGGTTCGTTGTGCACATCCAAGGTGCCGGACGCTCAGGCGGCCTACGAAAGTGCCCAGTCCATATGGCCGACCGTTATGTCTGGCGTGAATTTCGTACTGCATGGTGCAGGCTGGCTCGAAGGTGGGCTGGCGTCCGGCTATGAGAAATTCATTATGGATGCTGACCAGTTGGGCATGATGCAAAAACTGTCTCAGGGCATTGATCTATCCGAAGAAGCACAGGCCATGGACGCCATTCGCGAGGTTGGTCCGGGCATGCATTACCTCGGTTGCGGCCATACCCAGCGTAACTTTGAGTCGGCGTTCTATAGTTCCAATGTCGCCGATTATAATTCATTCGAGCAGTGGGAAAGCGAAGGTTCCCTGACCGCCGAGCAGCGCGCCAACAAGATATACAAGGACATGCTTGCGTCCTATGAAGCGCCGCCGATTGATCCTGCCGTGGATGAGGCCTTGCTGGAATTCATCGCCAAGCGCAAGGAAAGCTTCCCGGACTCTAACGTGTAATATGACATCAGCGGCAGAAAGGGGGCGGTCATGAAGAAGCGCGACAACGAACCCTGGATGCCCGCCGATGAATACGGTAAATCCCTCAAAGGGTTCGGCGTCAATATTCTGGTCAAGGACATGGACCGCGCCATGGTGTTTCAGAGCGGGGTGCTGAACGCCGAGGTGGTATATTGTGATCCGGATTTTGGCGTGTTGCAGGGTTACGGCGCACAGTGGATGCTACATGCCGATCACACCTATCATGACCATCCACTCTCAGGCAGTCTGGGCGATGAGCAGCCGCGTGGTGTGGGCGTGGAACTTCGTCTGCATGGTTGCGACCCTGATGCGGCGGAAGCCCGTGCACGTGATCTGAACTTTAGCATTCTCGCCGGAGCCATGGACAAACCCCATGGGCTACGCGAGGCCTATATCCTTGATGACGATGGCTATCTCTGGGTGCCGGATACTCCCCTGAAATAGTGTGCATTCATTGCGTTATCTCAATGCAATCATAATACGGATTCGATAATGTTATACTCTGATGCGAAGCTGGTGTTTCGTCACTCTTGTAAAGGAGAATAGGCCATGAACGTCGTCGATATTCCAATCACCGGTCTTTATGCGGGTATTCTTGGCCTTTTCGTTATTCCGCTGAGTATTCACGTCATTGTTAATCGCTACCGGGCCAAGATCGGTTTGTTCGATGGTGGGGACGAACAACTGGGCAAGGCAATGCGGGTGCATGGTAATTTCACCGAGCATGTGCCCTTGGCGTTGATCCTGATGGTACTGGCTGAATTCAATGAAGCCCCTCCGGAAATGATGCATACGCTGGGCCTTGTTCTGGTCGGTGCGCGACTGTTTCATGTTTACGGCATCAGCATGTCGGCTGGATTGACGGTCGGTCGCTTTCTCGGCGTGATGGGGACATGGTTCGTCATCGCCTGGAGTGGCGGGTATAGCGTGGCGCGGTTCATCGGGTTTTGAGTACAGATCAATCTTTCCCTGAGCGTCCGTTGGGCGAAGACCTGCGCAGCGGCATAGCGGAATTGCTGCGCCTAGCCGGGCCGGTTATCATTGCGCGCGCCGGTATCACGTTGATGGCCTTTGTCGATGCCGTCATGGTCGGTCGCTATTCTAGCCAGGAACTGGCCTATCTCGCGATCAGTCTGACGATGGTGCAAACCCTGTTGATCGCAGGCATTGGCCTTGTTATGGGGACGCAGGTTATGACTGCGACCGCATTTGGCGGTGGGAATCTGCATGAATGTGGGGCTGTGTGGCGACGCGGTGCGCCCTATGGCTTTGGCATTGGCCTTATCGGGCTTGTCATATGCATGTTCGGCCAACCGATTTTGCAGTTTACTGGTCAGAACGAAGATTTGGCACGTATGGGCGGCGAGGTCATTGCCGTGAGCGGTCTGGGTTTGCCGTTTGTGCTGTTTTACGTCGCGTCGGCTTTCTTTCTGGAAGGTATCAAGCGACCGCTGCCCGGTATGCTTCTGATCGTTGCAGCCAATATCCTCAACGTATTGTTCAACTGGATGCTTATATACGGGAATCTAGGCCTGCCAGCCATGGGCGCGGTTGGCGCTGCCTGGGGCACGAATGTGGTGCGCGTCGGGTTGGGGCTGTGTCTTGGAATTTACGTCTGGCAATTGCGTGATCACGCGCGTCTTGCGATCCGCCAACCCGCAGGCGGTGGATGGCGCGAATGGCGATTGCAACGCAAGATTGGTTACGCCGCCGGACTGTCCATTGGCATTGAGTCAGCGACCTTTAACGGCCTCGGCATCATGGCGGGTTGGATGGGGACATTTGCATTGGGGGTGCATGCCATTGCGCTAAACCTGTTATCGTTTATTGCCATGATCGCTATTGGCCTCGGCTCGGCGGCTGGTATTCAGGTTGGATTTGCCAACGGGCAAAAGGACTATGTCCGGGTGCGTCGTGCGGGGTGGTCCGGTCTCGGCGTAGGTATAATCGCTGCGGCACTCATTGCGATATTTCTGGCGGTGATACCGGACTGGTTCTCGGGTCTTTATACTGTGGATCCAGCGCTCATTGATCTTGCCCGGCCTGTTATCATGTTGCTTGCAGCAATCGTTGTTTTTGACGGCGCGCAGTTGGTTATGAACAACGTGCTGCGTGCACGTGGAGAGACCTGGGTTATCAGTAAACTGAATATGACGGCCTTTCTGTTTGTTATGATTCCACTGGGCTGGTGGCTTGGTGTTGTGCAGGGACGTGGTGTTGGTGGCCTCTATGAAGCCGTGTTTGTTGCCTGTTTCGTTTCCATGACCATGCTGACCGGATACTTTTTTATTCTATGCTCGCGTGATCGCCGGGTGATGGTCGGGCGCGGACAATGATCCGTCGGTAAGCGTACACAACCTAAAGCACCACACCTCGATAATTTGACATCGCATACGATAAGCATGCACGATGGACACACGTCAGGTGATAGCTTGCGTGAAAGTTTTAAGTTTGTTCACGATGCACGCAGGTAAAACAATAAGATGATCAGGGAGTAACCCTGCGGCGAGTAATCCGGGAGAACCGGACCGACGCAGGACACGAGCGGGGAAAACCAGCCTTTAAGTTGGCGCATCAAGACGCCAATGCATACGAGAGTTACTCTCCTGAACATCGATGCTGCGGTAATGCGGCACGACAGGGGAGTCGTTGATGCTGGTATTCTTAGCCAAACGGGTCGGGTTCATGGTTATGACCATGCTCGTTATATCCTTTATCCTTTTCCTGCTATTTGAACTGGATGTCGAGACTGTCGCGATTAAGGTTCTCGGCCCTTATTCAACAGATGACCAACGGTACCTATGGCTTGAGGCCAACGGCTATTTTCAACCCTGGTGGTTGCGTTATCTGGAGTGGCTGGGTAATGCCGTAACCGGCGATTTCGGTCGTTCTATCCGTTTTAAGGCACCGGTGAATGACTACCTTTGGCCGAGGCTGTGGAATACCTCTATCCTGGCGTTCTGGGTCTTCATTCTGATGGTTCCAACATCGCTGATACTGGGTGTGTTGGCGGGTATGAAAGAGGGCTCGCTGCAAGACCGGGTTATTTCCATAACCTGTGTGATAACCACGTCGGTTCCAGAGTATGCCAGTGCTGTGCTGTTTGCCGCTATCTTTGTATTTGCATTTGATATTCTTCCCGGCACATCAAGCATGACCACGGGGTTCGACTGGAAGCAACTGGTCCTGCCGGTCATGGTGTTGTTTGTCTATGATTTCGGTTACGTGGCGCGTATGACGCGTGCCTCCATGGCCGAGGTCATGACCACGCATTATATTCGTACGGCGGTCCTTAAGGGCTTGCCGTACCATAAGGTCATTCTCAAACACGCCCTGCGCAACGCGCTGATTGCACCATTTACGGTTATCCTGTTGCAGCTTCCATGGCTGTTGTCGGGCGTGATCGTTGTTGAATTTTTCTTTGCCTACAAAGGGTTCGGCGCCTTGTTGCTCGAAGCCTCGCTCAATAAGGATATCTATATGATTGAGGCCTGCACCATCGTCGCGGTGTTCGTGGTGGTCGGTACTCAAACCATTGCCGATATCGGTTACATGTACCTCAACCCACGAATTCGGTTTAAGTGAGGAGCGCGCCAGATGTCGGAAACAACGGATAAAGCTATTCCAGAGCCGGGCCTCGGCACTACGCTGCGCAATATTGTGCGCTCAATTGGACTGCTTCGCGAAAGCCCCGTTGGTATGGTAGGGGGCTCTCTGGTGGCGTTCTGGGTATTGGTTGCGATCTTTGCACCGTTTATTTCACCTTATGATCCCAATGCGACCATGGTGCCTTTCGCAATGCCAGGTGCAGATGCACCTGATGGTGGGGTGTTTTGGCTCGGCACGGACATGATCGGGCGAGATATTATGTCGCGACTGATCTGGGGCACTCGCACGGTGCTGACCTATGCACCGCTGGCGACTGCCTCAGCGTATGTGGTTGGCATTATGATGGGGCTTGCCGCCGGGTATAAACGCGGCTGGTGGGACGTGTTGTTGTCGCGCATCGCCGACATTATCCTGTCGTTCCCCGTATTGGTGCTGTTTATTATCGTGATTTCATATTTTGGTGCGAGCGGTGCAAATATTGTGCTCGCGATCACCTTTGCCAGCGCGCCAAATATCATGCGTATCGTGCGCGGTCTGACGCTTGATATTCGTGAACGTGATTACATTGGCGCAGCGCAGACCCGTGGTGAATCATCGCTCTACATCATGTTGGTGGAACTGTTGCCCAATGTGCGCGGGCCGTTGATCGTCGATGTTTGTGTGCGCTTCGGCTATGTCATCATCACCATCGGTGTGCTGGGTTTTCTGGGCCTTGGTTTGCCACCGCCCGATCCGGACTGGGGTGGTATGATCAACGAGAACCGCGCCATGGCCATGACGGTTCCGCATATGACGATCTTTCCATGTATCGCCATTTCATCACTGGTGCTCGGGTTCAATCTGCTGGCCGATGGCTTGCGTGAAGTTTCACTGAGAGATTAGGGGGCGATCATGAGTGACAGCTACGACGGACCGCTTCTTGAAATCGAGAACCTGTGTATTTCCTATTATACCCGGGCTGGGGAAATCCCTGCAGTGGTGGATTTTTCACTAAAACTCGAAGCTGGTGGCAGTGTGGGCCTTGTCGGTGAGTCAGGGTGTGGAAAATCCACCGTGGCCATGGCGATTATGCGCTATATGGGGTCCAACGGCGGTATCGTCGGTGGCTCCGTCAAGTTCAAGGGCCGTGACATGGGCTCGTTGAGCGAAGAAGAGCTCCGCAATTTGCGTGGTTCCGAGATCGCCATGATCTATCAAGAGCCCATGGCCGCGTTGAATCCGGCACTGACATGCGGCACGCAGCTTATGGAAGTGCCCATTACCCACGAAGGCGCGACTCACGAAGAAGCTTATAAACGTGCCGTCCAGATGCTTGCCGATGTGCACTTGCCTGATCCAGATCGGGTCATGCAGGCTTATCCGCACCAGATTTCTGGTGGGCAACAGCAGCGCGTGGTCATTGCCATGGCATTGCTGTCCAAGCCGTCTCTGCTGTTGCTGGATGAACCGACAACGGCGCTCGATGTCACAGTGGAAGCTGGCATTGTTGAGTTGATTGGTGAATTGAGCAAAAAGTTCAACACGGCGTTGCTGTATATCTCGCACAATCTGGGGCTCATGCTCGAAGTCTGTGACCGTATTGGCGTCATGTATTCTGGCGAGGTCGTCGAGACCGGGCATGTGGATTCTATTTTCGAATGGCCCAAGCACCCCTATACGCACGGTCTGTTTGGTTGTATTCCGTTGCCACATTCAGACAAGAATGCCCGTCCGTTGATGGCTATTCCTGGTCAGTTACCCTTGCCGCATGAACGTCCCGATGGCTGTAATTTTGGCCCGCGTTGTGCCTTTTTCCAGGCCGGGCAATGTGACAGCGGTGTCATTGCCATGGAAGATATCGGCAGTGACGATGATCCGTCACACTCGGTGCGCTGTCGTCGTTGGGATGGTATCGATCATGCCGACGCCATCCCCGATAAGGTCGAGCGACCACCCATTGAGATCGGCGAGACCGTTCTCGAAGTCAAGGATATGCAGAAGTATTACGAGCTTCAGGATAATTCCCTGAAAGCCATTATCACCGGTGAGCGTGTAAAGTACGTCAAGGCTAACGAGTCCATCAGCTTTCGTGCGGGGCTTAGCGAAACCGTCGCCATCGTGGGTGAGTCCGGGTGCGGTAAGTCAACCTTTGCCAAGGTTCTTATGGGGCTTGAAACGGCAACGGGTGGTGACGTTACGCTCGACGGTACGGGGATCGGTGACTTGCCGGTTGAGGCGCGTACGCCGCAGCAACTCGGTTCGTTACAGATGGTGTTTCAAAACCCCAACGACACCCTCAATCCGTTCCATACCATCGGTCATCAGATCGGTCGCGTCATCAAGAAGTTCGGTGTTGAATCCGACAAGGTGAAAAT
This sequence comes from uncultured Rhodospirillales bacterium, assembly GCA_965602485.1. Taxonomy (GTDB): domain Bacteria; phylum Pseudomonadota; class Alphaproteobacteria; order Rhodospirillales; family Casp-alpha2; genus JABJOR01. The sequence goes on from CBFCYM010000003.1 coordinate 131,474, forward strand.
TCAACAACGCGTGCTGGAACTGCTCGACACGGTGAAGCTGCCACGCGATTTCATTCGTCGTAAGCCACGCCAGTTATCGGGTGGTCAGAAACAACGTATCGGTATCGCGCGCGCATTTGCAGGTAACCCTAAAACGGTTATTGCCGATGAGCCAATTTCAGCCCTCGATGTGTCCGTCGCAGCGGCTGTGACCGAACTGCTTATGGATATCCAGCGGGACCACAACACGACGCTCTTGTTTATCAGCCATGATTTAAGTGCGGTGCGCTATCTGGCTGACCGCGTGGTGGTCATGTATCTGGGACAGGTCATGGAGCGCGGCACGACCGACGAAGTGTTTAGTCCGCCTTACCATCCTTATACAGAGGCCCTGTTGTCGGCGGTTCCAATCGCCGACCCGCAGGTTGAAAAGCGCCGTATCGTGCTTGAGGGTAGTTTACCCAGCGTGCTGAACCCGCCGCCGGGTTGCCCGTTTGCTAGTCGCTGCCCTCGCAAACTCGGCGATATCTGTGATCAGGACATGCCACCGCTGCAAGAAGATTCAGAGCGTCACGTGATTGCGTGTCATATTCCTCTTGGCGAACTCAGGGAGGTTGAGCCCGTTATCAAGATATCGGAAAGCCACAAACGCGATATCGAGGCGCACCTCAGCTAAGGCGTATGTTTTGTGTATCAAGATCGAGCGTCGGTGGTTTGCATCGGCGTTTTTTCTTTGTTGTGAACATGACAGGGCAAGGCTGGTCGCTATTAGTAAAACCCGTGTCGCTATAAGCCAATGGGCCATCAATTATCGGGCACATAGTTCGCACAGGCATACAGGTGTTCGCAATGTGGATGTTGAAATTACATCCGGAGCGCCGAGGACAATCGTAACGGAGAACAATTATGGCGACCCCTACACGCGCAACATATCTGATCATTGGTGCAGGCATTCATGGCCTGTCCACGGCATGGCATCTGGGTAAGCATCTACAGGCTCAGGGCAAGACCCCGCGTAACACTGACGAAGTCTGCGATATTCTGATTATTGATAAGTCAGCCATCGCGTCTGGTGCCAGCGGCATCGCCTGTGGTGTTGTGCGTAACAACTATTATCAGCCAGCCATGCGTGAGTTGATGGCACATAGTGTTTCGGTTTGGGAAAGCGACCCCGAGGCATTTTCCTACAATCCTGTTGGCTACATGCAGATCAGCCACGAAGGTATGCACGCCGACGTGGGCGAAATCTATCAGCAACAGAAGGCCATTGGTTACGAATCCGAATTCATCGAAGGCAAAGACGATTGCACCAACTATATGAAGGGCATCTTCGATGACTGGCAGGCCCAGGGCATCACCTCGGTCCTGCATGAAAAGAAGGGCGGTTACGCCAACAACACCAAAGCTATGTACGGTCTGGCCGATAAAGCCGAAAGCGTCGGCACGCGGATCATGACCGGTATCGAAGTTAAAGGTTTCCAGTATTCCGGTGGTGCTGTTTCTGCCGTGGAAACTGACAAGGGTGTGATCGAGTGTGAGCAGTTGATCGTCGGCGTTGGCCCATGGGCACAACGGGTCTGGGACATGATGGAACTGCCCAAGGCCGTCGACATCAAGGCCGCAGATGGCTCCATGCATAGCGATGTTCCCATGTGGATTTACTGGAGCCTGCAGGAAGGCACGCTGGGCGTCTCTCCTGACTTCCTGATGCAGAATGACGGCACCATGCCGCCGGTCATCCACGTCGATACTGACGCAACGCTGCTTTCAGATGTTGATGGCTCGGTAATTACCGAGGAGCCATGGGGCATCTACTACAAACCTGATTTCCACTTCAATGGTGTGCAGGGCGGTGCCATGCCGTTCCCGGTCGAACAGGAACCTGAAAAGGTCGCCGTCGATCCTTATGGCCCTGAAAGCCCCGACTTCGTAGTCGGGCCGGAGTTTGCCCACATGTGGTGTTCAGCACTGGCTCATTGCCAGAAGCGTTTCGAAGGCCAGGGCGGGAAGTTCAGTAAAGAACCTTCGGGCGGCATCGGTTCGTTCACGCCTGATAGCTTCCCGGTGATCGATCGCTTTCATGAAAACGTTTACTTCATCGCCGACTCCAACCATGGCTTCAAGATGATCGGTGTTGGTGCATTGGTCGCCGATGACATCATGGGTAAGGGTGATGCGCTGCTTAAACCGTTCCGCTTCTCGCGCTTTGCCGAAGGCAAGCTGCATCCGGTTTCAAACAGCCCCTATCCGTGGAGCTGATTTTCGAAAAATAAGTAAGACAAAAAGCCCTCGCCCTGTGTGGGGGCTTTTGTTGTCTAAAAGATGACATCCGCACCCGCGCGTTCTATCTCCAGAATGCGTTCATAATCGCTTAGTCGCAGAACCTTCGCCCCCGTAAGCAGCAAGTCATCGCGACACGATTGCAATGCAGGGTCGGCAAGAGCGGCAAACAGACCTTCGCGCAAGCGTGCCAGATCATCTTCGCTGGCATTGCCACGCGATATATATGGTAACCCCGGTGCAGCAACAGTTGTGCATAGCGTGCGTACACCCTTTAGCGCATCGGGTCGGTGCTTCTGAACCAGAGCGAGGGTCACACCATCGATGGCTGCGCACTGCGCATCGCCACTCTGAACGGCTTCTATGCTACGCAAGTGACCATCACTGATAATGGTACGTGCGAAAAAGGGCATGCCCGGTTCGGCAACAGTGCCAACCAGGGCGCGAAAGGCGATAAATCCTGATTGCGAGTCCCAGCCGTTAACAGCAACGTTCAGGCCAGCCAGATCACTGATGTTTCCAGCATCAAGGGAGTCCGGCACGATGACCATACTGCGATACCATGCGTCTTCGCAGCCCGGTGCAGCGTAGCTCGGCGTGGCAAGCAGGGTAACTCTGCCTTTGAGTAGATGGGTCAGGGGAAAGCCACAGGTTTGGCTGAATAACAGGCCACCAGATAACCAGTGCGCCAGAAGATCGGCTGGAATTTGAGCGGTGTCTGGCACCGCTGTAAGACCGGCATCGCGAAAATGGCCTGCCAATCCATGCCACCAGGCCTTCAGGCTGGCTTCCATTTCCGGCAGGACATACATGGGCAGGGACGCTGAGCGCCCCTGTGTGGGAAATGTGATGATGTCAGCGTTGTCGCTCACGTAGACTGATCTCCATCAAGCTCACCATCCGAAGTGGTCGCATAACGTGGCAGACCATCGTCGGGTAACCGATGGAAATCTGCCAGATCATCCAGATAGATATGGCCGATGACATCCAATCGCGTTGGGGGATCGATACTACCGGCAGAGATACTGACCCTGTCACCATTGGTCGGTCGCCAGAACAGACTGGAACCGCAAGCGTTGCAGAAACCGCGTTCGGCCTGATCGGATGATTGGAACCATGACAGGCTCTTATCGGCGGAAAATTGTAAATCAGATTTGTCGCATTGTGTGTATGGCCCCATCAGCCCATGACTGCGTCGGCATTGTCCGCAATAGCAATGAATAACCTGGCGTAAGGGGCCATATACGGAAAATGCAACGCTGCCGCATAGGCAATGTCCGGTTGCGCGTGGTGTAGCAACGTCGTGTTGATCAGCCATGGTGTACTAGTTCTCCTTTGTCAGCGTTTGGAGTGAATCCAGATAGGCGTTTGCCTCGGGTGCCGGTACGACAGCAGCGCGAATCAGTGTGTCAAAATGTCGGCTCAGGGCACGAATATGCTCATGGGTGTTAAATACGAAATACATCTGTCCCATATACACGGCAGCACGCAGCGGGCCGAACACGGTATAAGGCGCGGAAAAATGGCGGCGACTGTCGAAGAAAAACAACCGTAAACCGGGGTAGAGTTCATTCGTCAGTCTGGACATATGTTCAAGCTGCTCCTGACGTACAGTCCTGTCGAGATCACCCCATTGCCCATGCCCGCGTGCAAAGGCTTCAATGGTCTGCATGGGCATGCAAATCTCGACGTCGGTTTCGGGCAGGCGTGTGTACTCAAGGTGTTCGCGGCTTTCTTCGATGGCCTTGCCTGTGCTTTTTGCCTCAGACTCACCGTACCAGTAGGTGGTTACAGCTTCGGTGTTCAACAGGTCGGGCAGGCCGGACGGAACATAGCGAATTTTATATCCGGCAGCTTCCTCGTACCATTGCGCCACGCTTTCTTCGATGGGCGCGCCTGTGCTCAGTGTGATTTCGAGTTCCTCGGTTCTGATATCGGCAGCCAGCGTTTCTTCCTGCGTAAGGCCAAGCAACCAATCCAGACTGACCTGTAGTGCGATGGCTAATGCGGCAACAGTATCGGCGCGTGGCAGGCGATCGAGTTGCTGTGACAGCAATTGCGAGAGTGTGGAACGGTCAATGCCGGTTTGCGCTGCCAGTGCTGTTTGGGTAATCCCGGCGCGCTCCATGGCTTGGGCCAATCGGGTACGGAACAACCTGTTTAGTTCGCGTCGATCCATTGGAGCCTCGCTCTGCAGGTTCAGCGGCAATGTAAGAGCCGTAATTGTCGTATTTAATCACATAAATTGAGAAAACACCATTTTCTGTGAGGAAGTATTACAATTCCCGCGTTGTTCTAAATGCGTTCAGGCCAGAGAATTGCGTACCAGCAAAATTGTGAAAACGGATTGTACGCATGATAGAAGGCAGCGCCAAAAGAGCGTTATGGGATCATCTGGAACTTCCGACATGGGGCGTCTTTGTGGCTGTCTATGGCGGCTGGGCTTCTCTGATGTATTTCGGGGAAGCACTGCCATGGTGGCTGTTTTGCCCGCTCGGTGCTGTGCTGATTGGTTGGCATGGCAATCTGCAGCATGAACTCATGCATGGCCATCCGACACGCTGGCAAGTCCTGAACAATGCCCTGGGGTGGGCGCCGCTGGGGCTGTGGATGCCGTATCATGTTTACCGCGAAGGACATCTGCGTCATCACGCTGTCGATCATTTAACGCAGCCGGGTGAAGATCCCGAAACGTATTACTATTCTCCGGATCGCTGGGCGCATTTCGGACATTTTCGCCGTGCTATACTGATCGCCAATAATACATTTTCAGGGCGTATACTGATTGGCCCGATGCTGGCTGCAGGACAATTTTTCCGCGCAGAATGTGTTTTGCTGCTGCAGGGAAATTTCAGCCATGTGCGTGGGTGGTTCGTGCACATCGCGCTGGCAGGCGTCATGTTATATGTGCTGGAAACCCGCTATGGCATAGCGAGCTGGTATTATATTGCCGGCGTCGCATATCCGGGTTTGTCTCTGGCGCTAGTACGCTCGTTTCTGGAGCACAAACCATCGGGCGTTGCCGACGAACGCACCGTCATCGTTGAGGCCGGGCTGTTCTGGCGGCACCTGTTTCTCAATAATAATCTGCATGTGGTCCATCACGATGATCCGGGCTTGCCGTGGTACAGAATTCCAGCAGTCTACCGTGCTGGGCGTGCCGCCATTCTTGAACGTAACGGTGGTTACCTGTTCAACGGATATGGTGATGTCATTATGCGTTACTTGTTCCGCCCCAAAGACCTTCCCGTCCATCCAGGCTGAATTGTCCGTCTTTAGTGACGGTCGAAAATGCTGTATTGATATATATCGGTTCGATATATTATTTAGCACGGCCATGGGGATGGGCGTGATGTGAGAAGGATGGGGGATATGGACGTAAAAACGCTTTGCTTGGGCGTGCTGACCTACGGGGATGCCAGCGGATATGAAATCCGTCAGTATTTCGAAAAGGGACCGTTCAGTCATTTCTATCAGGCCAGCTATGGTTCGATTTACCCCGCGCTCGCCAGCGCGCTGGGTGAAGCACTCGTTACCTGTCGCACCGAAGTGCAAGAACGTCGTCCAGACAAAAAGGTATATGCCCTGACGGATGTCGGGATGGCATATTTGCAAAGCCAGCTTCAGCAGCCGCCGTCACGCGACAAGTTACGCTCTGAGACTCTTGTGACGCTCTTGTTCTCCGCTCTCATTGACCCTGCACATCTGGAAAGGGTCTATGATGATTATTCGTCCGCTTTTACGCAGAATGCCGACATGCTGCGCAATATGACCGGTGATGGCGTTCCCGAGAGCCGTGTGTTTGTTCGAGAGTTTGGCGTTGCCTTCTATCAGAGCATGGCAACATTTCTGGATGATAACCGGGACCGTTTTCTGGGTGCCGTTACTGCTGAGAAAGCCGCGCTGTCGTCACACTGTGATGATGGAGATCTGGCATGAAACAAGCGCCGCTAATCGCTCTTGGGATTCTCGTCGTTGCGGTAGGTTGGATTGTGTCAGGTCAATTCGCCACGGATGATGACGCTATACCACGAACAACGACAGAGCCGGAAGCACCTGATCTGCCCAAGGTTCGCGTGACGCAAAGTGTCGTACAGGCACACAGCCGTGAAATCGTGTTATTGGGGCGTACGCAAGCAGAGCGCATGGTTGATATCCGTGCTGAGACGAGCGGGCGTGTAGAAACTCTCAGTGTGCGTGAAGGTGCGTTGCCTCATCGTGGAGACGTTATTGTAGAACTGGCTATGGATGATCGGGCGGCAACGTTACGTGCGGCGCAGGCTGAGCTTGCGTACCGCGAAATCGGTTATGACGTTGCCAAAGCACTATCAAAGAAGCAATTCAGTTCTCAGGTTAAATTAGCCGAGGAGAAAGCTGCGTTGGAGAGTGCAAAGGCAACGTTAGCGATGATTCAACTCGATATTTCACGCACGCGTATCAAAGCACCGTTTGATGGGATTATTGATGATCTTTCTGTCGAGATCGGAGATTACGTTACCACCGGTGGAATTATAGCGAATATTGTCGATCTCGATCCCATTATTGTTAGTGTTGAAATCACGGAACGCGATATCGCGCATGTCCGTATTGGTCATGTGGCGAACGTGCTGCTCGCATCAGATCAGGGCGGGCAGGGGATCGTGCAATTCATTTCCCGTAGTGCTGATCCGGTTACGCGCACCTATCGCGCAGAAATTATTATCGATAATGCAGATCAGCGTATCTCTGCGGGCATGACAGCGGAAGTCTCGCTGAAAACGGATCCCGCGCCTGCCCATCGTATGAGCCCGGCAGTGCTTACACTCAGCGATGATGGGCGCATGGGCGTTAAAGCCGTTGACGCGGATGATCATGTTCGATTCTACCCGGTGCGGGTGATCGCAGATACGCCCGATGGTATCTGGGTGAGCGGCCTGCCAGATAACGCACGACTGATCAGCGTAGGGCAGGAGTTCGTTCGTGATGGCCAACGTGTTGCGCCGAGCATGCGTGAAATGCCTGGGTCGTAGAGGAGAGCAGCATGCGCGCTATTATCGAAGCTGCCATCGGGCGTTCCCGAACTATTCTCTCAACGCTGGCGCTTGTCTTGATATCTGGTGTGCTTGCCTATCAGGCAATCCCCAAGGAATCCGATCCCGACGTTAATATTCCCATTATTTATGTGTCTATGGCCCATGAAGGGATTTCACCTGAGGACGCAGAGCGATTACTGATCCGTCCTATGGAACAGGAATTGCGGACCATTGAGGGAATGAAGGAAATCCGCGCCGTTGGTTTTGAAGGTGGTGCAAATGTGATTATGGAGTTCGAGGCAGGATTTGATGCCGACGAAGCCCTGCTGGATGTGCGGGAAAAAGTTGATATGGCAAAACCGGAACTTCCCGACGACACTGACGAGCCGGAAGTCCACGAGGTCAATATTTCATTGTTCCCTATCCTCGTCGTTGCCATGTCCGGTGATGTGCCAGAACGGACATTGTTTCGTCTGGCCCGCGACTTGCGCGATGAAATCGAAGGCATTGCCAGCGTTCTTAAAGTTGAGATCGCCGGTGATCGCGACGAACTGGTGGAAATTCTGATTGATCCGATCAAGGTCGAAAGTTACGGGCTCTCCCCCATCGATACGTTCAATGCCGTGCAACGTTCAAATTTATTAGTGGCTGCAGGGGCGCAAGATACCGGGTTAGGCCGTTTTTCGGTCAAGGTGCCGGGGTTATTCGAAAATATTGATGACATCACCAGCATGCCGGTGGCTGTTTCAAACGATGCTGTGGTGACGCTTGGTGACATTGCTGAAATTCGTCGCGGGTTCAAAGACCCCGAAGGCTTTGCGCGCATTGATGGAAAACCCGCACTCGCACTCGAGATATCCAAGCGAACTGGCGAGAACATTATTGAAACCGTCGAACGTATTTATGAGATTGTCGAGCACGAACGTACGGCATGGCCTGATGAACTCCGTAAGCTTGTTCATGTCGACTTCCTGCAGGATAAATCTCAAGACATCCGCACCATGCTCGTGGATTTGCAGAACAACGTTATCAGCGCAGTGTTGCTGGTGATGATCGTGGTTGTGGCAGCGCTGGGCTTGCGTACGGCGTTGCTTGTTGGTGTTGCTATTCCCGGTTCATTTCTGATGGCCATTCTCGTGCTTTACGGGATAGGCGTAACGGTTAACGTGGTGGTGCTGTTCAGCCTTATTCTCGCCGTTGGCATGCTTGTTGACGGTGCCATCGTGGTGACGGAATACGCCGATCGAAAAATGATGGAAGGCGAGCACCGTTCGCGAGCATACGGCTTGGCTGCTAAACGTATGTCGTGGCCGATTATCGCCTCAACGGCAACAACCTTGGCGGCATTCCTGCCTTTGGTATTCTGGCCGGGCCTTGTCGGCGAATTTATGAAATTTTTGCCTATGACGTTGCTGATTACACTGTCGGCGTCCTTGCTTATGGCATTGATTTTTATTCCGACCCTTGGTGCCCATGTCGGGGCCCCCGGCGGCATGGGCGCGGATACTGCGCGCGGCGTAGCCGGTGCAGATAAGGTGCACGGTGAGCTGGATTCTGTTGGCGGCTTTACCGGGGTATACCTGAAAATTCTACGTCAGGTTTTACACTATCCGGCCACCGTTCTGGTGTTGGCTAGTCTGGTGTTGGTTGGAGTGCAGGGTACATATTTCTTATATGGAAAGGGCGTTGAGTTCTTTCCCGATGTGGAGCCTGAATTCGTCATGCTCCAGATCAAGGCGCGTGGCAATCTGTCTGTGCTCGAAAAAAATGATTTGATGCTAGAGGTCGAGGATCGCTTGATCGGTCTTGCGCCGTTCAGTTCGGTCTATGGTCGCACTGGCCGTGCAGAGCAGAGTGAAGAGGCCGAAGACATAATCGGTACCATCACTCTTGAACTGGTTGATTGGGATGAGCGGCCTCCTGCCAAGGAAATTTTGCAAATGACGCAGCGTCGCACATCAGATATTGCCGGCATCATCATCGACCAACGCAAGGAAGAAATGGGGCCGCCTGTGGGCAAGGCATTTCAGATTGAACTGTCTTCGCGCAACCCCGATACGCTGGCCCCAGCCATTGCTCATGTCCTGCGCGGGGTTGCCGCCGTCGGCGATTTTATTAATGTTGAAGACAGCAGGGCGCTGCCCGGTATTGATTGGGAACTGGTAGTTGATCGCGCGCAGGCGACCAAGTTCGGTGTTGATGTAGATCTGGTCGGGCGTGCTGTGCAAATGGTTACAACGGGTATCAAGCTTGGTGAATACCGCCCCGATGATGCCGATGAAGAAATCGATATTCGCGCTCGTTACCCTGTGACCTATCGCACCATTGATCAGCTGGATACGATCCGTGTGGTTACGCCCGGCGGGGCCGTACCGATTTCCAACTTTGTCGAGCGCAAGGCTCGACAAAAAGTTGGCACGATTAACCGTACCGATACGCGGCGTGTGATGACCGTCAGGGCCGATGTAGCCGAGGGCGTGCTTGCCGATGACAAGGTTGCTGCATTCAGCGCATGGCTTAATGAAAACCCCATCCCGGGAGAAGTGGATTACCGCTTCACGGGTGAGGACGAGGAACAGCGCAAAGCCGAAGACTTCCTTGGTAAGGCATTTGCCGTAGCACTGTTCATCATGGCAATTATTCTGATGACGCAATTCAACAGCTTTTACGCAGCCTTTCTGATCCTCAGTGCTGTAGTGATGTCGACCATTGGTGTCTTTATCGGCTTGCTCACCATGTCTCAGCCGTTTGGCATCATTATGAGTGGCATTGGCGTCATCGCGCTGGCCGGGATTGTGGTCAATAACAACATCGTGCTGATCGATACGTTTGATCGTCTGGCTACGTCGGAAAAAAATATCCGCAACGCTATTTTGCGCACCGGTGCACAGCGACTGCGCCCGGTTTTGTTGACCACAGTGACCACGGTGCTCGGGCTGATGCCGATGGTTCTTGGGGTCAATATCGACTTCGTGACGCGTGAAGTCAGCATCGGTGCGCCATCAACCCAGATGTGGCAACAGTTATCAACAGCCATTGTGACCGGTCTGTTATTTGCCACGGTGCTAACGCTGCTGGTTACGCCGAGCGCCTTGATGGTGCGTGCGAATGTGAGCGCGTGGTTTGCAAAACGCCGTGGCGTTCAGGCCTCATCGGTTTCGCCAAGCTGAGCATTCCAGGCGCGGCTAAGCTTGGCGTGGCTGCGCATGGAGAACGGAATGCTCACGATATAGAGCACCAGTACTGTGGTCAGAGTTGCCCAAGGTGCTGAAATCGCTGCGGCGGCAATCAGTACCACGATGATCATGGTCGGTAGAACCCACCGGCTGCCGACCTTTGATTTTTTGAACGAGTAGGTCGGCACGCGACTGACCAGTAGAGCGGCGACGATGAGCATAACCACACCGACAACTTCCGGGCGACGCACGATGTCGTCACCGATCAGGAACGACAGGACCATGGGCAGCAGAGCCAGGCCCGCACCGGCGGGTGCCGGGGTGCCGGTAAAGAACTGTGGCTTCCACGGCGGCGCGTCGGGATCGTCGAGCATGGTATTGAAACGTGCCAGACGCAAAGCGCAACAGGCACCGAGCAGCAACGCAAGAATCCAGGCAAACCGCCCTGAATCCTGTAAGGCCCAGAGATAAAGTATCAACGCCGGGGCAACGCCAAACGAGATGAAATCCGAAAGGCTGTCGAGTTCCGCTCCGAACTTGCTGGACCCTTTGAGCATGCGCGCAACCCGGCCATCAAGCGTATCGAGGATCGCGGCAGCGACGATGGCATATGCGGCGGCTTCCCAGCGTTCATCTAATGCAAAGCGGATTGAAGTCATGCCTGCGCACAAGGCGAGCAGTGTCAGGATGTTGGGAATCATCATGTTCAGCGACAGGCCTTTGAGCCTTCGCCGACGGGGATTGACAGAATCCTGTAGATGCTCGTCCATATTGAAATCTCCGGAGATAAATTTCTAAGCCGTACGGCCATCACGGTGAGGTTCGTCGACCTGCATGTCGGCGATCACGGTTTCGCCAGCCACAGCGCTCTGTCCGACGACAACCAGCGGGCGCACGCCCTTGGGCAGGTAGATGTCGACGCGGCTGCCGAACCGGATCAGGCCAAAGCGCTGACCGGCTTCGACCGGCTGGCCTTCCTGAACCTGACAAATAATACGGCGGGCCACCAGACCAGCGATTTGCACAAAGGCAATATCGGCACCGGAATCCAGTTCCAGACGATAGCTTTCACGCTCGTTATGCTCACTGGCCTTATCCAGCGAGGCATTCAGGAAGCGGCCGGGGCGATAGGAAATCCGTCGGATAATACCGTCGATAGGCACACGGTTCACATGTACGTTAAAGACATTCATAAAGACGCAGACGCGTTCGCGCTCCTCATCACCCATATCAAGTTCCGCAGGCGGCACAGCACGGTCAACCAACTGCACAACCCCGTCGGCGGGCGAAATGATCAACCCTTCGCGCGTTGGTGTTACGCGTACAGGGTCGCGGAAGAAATAAACACACCACAGCGTCAGCACACAACCGACCAGACCAAGCCACGTCGCAACCCACCACAAAAGGGCAGCGCAAACAGCGAAGATCGCAATAAATGGAAATCCAGCCGGATTGATGGGAACGAAAACGATTTTCAGCATGCGATAAGTGGCCTTTGGTCGTGGTGATTGGTGAGGCGTGGTCGTAACAGGAGTATTCTGCATTCTAGCGCGATTTCAGCATGCTGATACAGGGTCCTCATGACGCGGGGATGATAGCCGTCTACGCCATAAACACAAGAGACGACAGGTCGTGCAATAGCCTGTAAAGCCCGCCCTGCGGTCATTGATCCGCCCCCGGCGGGTATGCTAGATTTCATGCCTGTCGTTTATTTTCATATTAACAGAGGCCTCAGTGTCAGACATTTCCGAACACGATATCCACGCTGAAGACCTGTTGAGCGCTGTCGAAGATCGCGGTTTGTTGGTCCACAAAGAAGGCAAGGGCCATATCGAGTTCCAGTTTACGTATGCTGGTTACCCATTTGCCGTTCGTGCCGAAGCCGGTCCGCATGGAACGTTTATTAATATTCGCGCCATGCTCGGATATCTGCCCTATACAGCGGAATCAAAACGTGGGCGCGCAGCAGCAGCAAAAATTTTCAATGCCGCCAGCCGGGCGTTGGGACAGCGGGTCACCCTTGAAAAAAACCAGCAGTTGATCATGCGCAGCAAACGCAGCAGCCTCGATCCATTGACGCCGGTAAACCTGCTCGCCATGATTACGGTCATGTTGCTTGAGGCCAAACCTTTCTTTGAGCTTCTGTCCGAATACGTCAAGCCAACTTTGCTCTCTCAACAAACAGCACTTCCTGCACCCGATATGCTCACCCCGCAATCCGATTCCTCTGCTGCCTGACCACCTCGCCGCTTATCTTATTGCGATGAGGGCAGAGTGAATATCTGCCCTGGAAAGATCAGGTCGGGGTCGCCGATCTGATCCTTGTTGGCGATAAAAATCAATGTGTACTGCAAACCTACACCATACGTGCGTCGTGCGATCCGCCACAGGGAATTGCCCGGTTGAACCACATAGTACGTGCCGGGTTCCAGTGTGGGCTCCAGTTCATCACGCATGAACGGCATGCTGATACGTTCCATCACCGAGCCGTAGTCATCGACCTGATCGGCGCGTAATTCATAGCGCCCCGGTTTAACTCTGGTTTCCGGTACCAGCCGCCAGCGCCCCGAAGCATCGGCCTGTGCTGTGCCGATATAGGTATTATCGAGGTAGACATTAACCAGGGTGCCCGGCGCGGCGATGCCGGTCATGGAGAAGTTCCCATCGAGGCTGTAATCCACAGCGTCGATGCTCAGTACCGAAGACATGGCGCTGCCGGGTTTCTGTAGCACTTCGGTTGGTGCGTCACCCTGCCGTGAAGCAGAAACAGCAAAGGACTCGCCTGCGCTATCGGGTTCCGGCACCACGGCCAGAACGATGCGTTCAGACTCGACAACCGTGCCGTCGTCATATGTCACACGCAACGAAAGCTGCCGGTTGCCCGCTGACAGGGCGCGCTCGGGTACAAACACCCATTCGCCACGGGCATCGGCCTTGACCGAACCCAGCACCAATTCACCATCAAGGACTTCCACAATAGCGCCCGGCGCAGCACGTCCGGCAATCACCACGTTGCCATCCTGGGTAATGCGAACCACATCAAAGCTGGGCGCTATGACGTCGATCATTACGCCATCGGCAGATTTTACGGTTGCGGGTGCGCTCTCTGGTAAGGCGGCGCTCTGTGCTGAGGGCTCTGTGTCCGGTGCAGGTTGCGTAGCGGTTTGTGCTTCGGGCTGAACAGGCGAAGTATCAGCCTTCGGTTCGACCAGACTGGGTACGGTGGTTTCTTCGATGATTTGTTCAACGGCGTCCTCTTCCCAGAACATCAGATTGAGCGCAATGGCTGCGCCCACCACGATGCCGCCCAGTATGGCGAGGAACAGTGGGGTCTTCAGAAAGTGCATGCTTCGCACCCGATCCTCGTTAGAAAGTTCATGATAGTACTGCCATCCATATTAACGCGGCGTAAGGTCCCCGCAACAGGTCTACGTCCCACGCTTTGTAATGGCGCGCGACAAGCCTCATTCCAGCGCCTATATATATTTGATCATGTATGGACAATCGCTGTCTGCCTGGTGCGTTCATGTGTCATACTCGAAACGTTCTTGATGCCAAAAAGTGGCGGAAAACAACGTTATTGTCAGGATTTTATAAGCCATGGAAAATGTTTCTTCGTTGTGTGTGTTTTGCGGGTCCCGTGTCGGTGATGATCCCGCCTACGGTGATGCGGCGCGTGATCTCGGTGGCGAAATGGCGCGCCGTGGTATCGATTTGGTCTACGGCGCTGGCAGCATTGGCCTGATGGGCGTGCTGGCCGATTCGCATAAGGCCAATGGCGGACACGTGACCGGCGTGATCCCCAATTTCCTTGATGATCTCGAAGTCGGCCGCCGCGACGTTGATAATTTTATCGTCACCGGCTCCATGCACGAGCGCAAGGCGCTGATGTTTGATGCCGCCGATGCCTTTATCAGCTTGCCCGGTGGACTGGGCACACTGGACGAGACGTTCGAGATCATGACGTGGCGGCAACTTGGCCTGCATGACAAACCGATTATCATTCTCGACGTGAACGGTTACTGGGCAGCGCTGGGTGAATTGCTCGACGCGACCATAAGCCGTGGCTTTGCCGATGACAGCGCGCGTGATCTTTACACCGTGGTCAGTGATGTGGCTGGTGTGTTTGATACGCTGGCTGCCGCGGCACCATGCCGACCCAGTGTCAGCCCCGATAAACTGTAAATTCATATGGTCATCGTTTATGGCCTGTGTCTTGTCTAAGTGCGGGCCGCGGATTAATGTCTGCGCGCGTTTCAGACAGACAGGAGTGTAAGAGCATGTCGAAGATCAAAGTGGTAAATCCGGTTGTCGAGCTTGATGGCGATGAGATGACCCGCATCATCTGGCAATTCATCAAGGACAAGCTGATCCTGCCGTATCTGGACGTAGACCTGAAATACTACGACCTCGGCATGGAATCGCGCGACGCCACCAACGATCAGATCACGGTGGACGCAGCCAATGCCATTAAAGAACACCGCGTTGGTGTGAAGTGCGCCACCATCACGCCGACCCCCGCACGTGTTGAGGAATTCGGCCTGAAAGACATGTGGCGTTCGCCCAACGGCACGATCCGTAACATCATTGGCGGTACGGTGTTTCGCCAGCCAATCCTGTGCAGCAATGTGCCGCGTCTGGTGCCGGGCTGGACCCGCCCCATCGTGATCGGCCGTCATGCATTCGGTGATCAATACCGCGCCACAGATTTCAAATTCCCCGGCGCTGGCAAACTGACCATGAAGTTCGAACCCGCAGACGGCGGCGAACCCATCGAGCGCGAGGTCTTTGAGGCCCCAAGTTCCGGTATCGCCATGGCGATGTACAACCTCGATGATTCCATTCGTGGTTTTGCGCGTGCTTGCCTGAACTATGGTCTCGATCTTGGCTGGCCCGTGTATTTCTCGCACAAGGACACCATCCTGAAACAATATGATGGCCGTTTTGTGGAACTGTTCCGCGAAGTCTACGAAGCTGAATTCATCGACGACTTCAAGGCAAAGGGCATCGTCTACGAAGATCGCCTGATCGATGACATGGTGGCCTGTGCCATGAAGTGGGACGGCGGCTTTGTCTGGGCGTGCAAGAACTACGACGGCGATGTGCAGTCCGATACGGTGGCACAGGGCTTTGGCTCGCTGGGCCTGATGACCTCGGTGCTGATGACGCCCGATGGGCAGACTGTTGAGGCCGAAGCCGCGCACGGTACCGTGACGCGCCATTACCGTCAGCATCAGGACGGCAAGGAAACATCAACCAATCCCATCGCGTCGATCTATGCATGGACGCAGGGGTTGGCCGCACGTGGCAAGTTCGATGACACGCCTGATGTGGTGCGCTTTGCCGAAGCCCTGGAACAGGTCTGCGTCGAAACGGTTGAAGCCGGTCACATGACCAAGGATCTGGCGATCCTGATTGGTCCCGACCAGCACTGGATGACAACCACCCAGTTCCTCGACAAGCTTGATGAGAACCTGCAAGCCAAAATGGCTAGCTGGTAGGGCTTTCGCCGCTGTCTTAAACAGCGGCTCGCAAACTCAATTAAACGGGCGCGTCCTTAACTGGCGCGCCCGTTTTTTTGTGCCCGGCGACGCACAGGCGTAACCCATTGATTTCACAGAAAATGTAGACTTTCGTACACTTTGGTAGACTTTTTGCGCCTCTACAGTATGGGGTCCGTTTGTTTTCAATGCGTTGGCAGGAAATCGTGCTGCAAAAATGTAGACTTTTGTACACCGGCACGGCCAAATCGCGCCGTTTGAGAGCGTAAAGTCTACAAAAGTCTACAAAACCATATAGATCAATGGGTTATGCGGGGCGCTTGGCAAGCGCTAAGCTGCTGCAAACGCTATATTCGATCCACCATCAGCCTTGCGCCAAACGTGCGCACACCAACGGTAATCGCTGCTGATTTACCCTGTTAAAAAGCGATGGCAGGAATATAAGCATAAAACAGGTGAAAAGTCAAGTTGCCAAATCTCATGGCATGGCTGGTTATGATTGTTGCTAGCCCTGCCAGTGATTAGATTTACGCTATGGATAACACCCAAGAGAGCACCCCCATGAATACAGAGCACGGCCAGATTACCGCATGCGGCGGCGTGGATTTTTACGCTGCTGCGCAGGAACACGGACACGTCGCATCAAACCTACCTGTCTGGGCCTGCACGCAGCCGGGCGGTCTTGCTTATGATGAAATACCTACCGGTGCCATAGAGCGCATAGACCTGCCTGACGTGCCGGGTGCTTTTCAATTGCACCATGTGCTCAGCGACGCTGAATGTGACCAGTTCGTGCGCATCAGTGAAACCCTGGGCTATCACGGCGATGCGCCTGTTTCACTGCCACGCAGTGTTCGTCACAACGATAATTTCAACTGGATTGTTGATGAGAGCGTGGATGGACCGATCTGGGAACGGTGCCGGGCATTCTTCGGTGCTTCAAACTTCGACGGTCAACAGCCATTGGGCCTGAATGCCAGATTCAGGTTCTATCGCTATAATCAGGGTGATTTTTTCAACCCACACACCGATGGTGCATGGCCCGGCAGCCGGGTCGTTGACGGCTCTGTCGTGGCCGATGCCTATGGCGATCGGTTCAGCCAGATGACGTTTTTGATTTTCCTGTCGGATGGTTACGCCGGTGGTGGCACATTATTCCATACGGACCCGACAACCATTGTGCCGATTTATACGCCAAAGGGGGCGGTTCTGTGCTTCCCTCATGGCATGCACCCGCAGCACTGCGTTCATGCCGGCGAGGCCATAACGAGCGGACAAAAGTACATTATCCGCAGCGACTTGTTGTACGGCTGATCGTCAGCGCAGCCTTGCGCGTCACGTAAGGTCTGTCTCTTCTGATCCCCTATGCCGCATCATCGATGCGCGGCACGTTGTTTGCTCTGTTTGTGCGCAATTTTACGCAGCCGGGGCCAGTATGGAATAAAACTTCTTCACGTAGCCTGTGGTTTTCCAGCCACACACGGTGCCCATGGGCACAAAGAATGCATCACCGGCCTTGAACATATGCGCCGTGCCGTCGCCCTCTGTGATGGTCACTTCACCTTCGAGCAGGTGGACGAATTCATGGCATGGAAATTCACGGATTTCACTTTCGAACGCAGTGCTGTCCCACATGCCGACAAACATGTTGCCCGCATCATTGGTGAACATGAGGCTGTCGTGCTGCACAGGGGCATCGCCCTTGATCACAAACGGGTCGGTGGTCTCCATTTTTGTCAGACCGGCTTCCAGAATGGCCGGGTCAAGGATCATTACGCCGCCATCAGCCGATGCGATGTCAGGCGTCGGCGCGTTGGGGGCGGCATAGGTCATGAAGAACTTGCGCAGTGATCCGACTTGCTTCCAACTTGTCGGAATGGCGTTGCGAATGCAGAACGTCTGGCCTGCGCGCACGATGGTCTCGTGCTCATCACCATCGACCATGCTGACCTGGCCTTCGAGCAGGCACATGAACTCATCGCCGGGGTAGGGGCCAAAGTTCTCTTGCATATCGGTCGTATGCCAAACGCCGATATTCAGGCCAAGCTCTTCGTCGGCGTAGTAAATATGCAGGTGCTGCTCGGGCAGTTCGGACTGGAAATCCGCTGCATCGAGCTCCATTTTTTCCAAGCCGGTTCCGGCGGGGCCGTGGGGCTCAAGTCGAATAACGCGTTTTTCTGTGCTCATAATCTTGAATTCCAGTTCTCAAACGGTGTGTGATGAAATCGAATGTGTGTATCTAATAACCCAGCGCGGCGCCGTCGGCGCGTGGCTCGCTGCCTGCGAGGTAGGCACCGTTATCCATGCGGGTGATGATCTGTCCGCGACCGAATCCGGCAATATCGAATTCGACGCGGTGGCCGCGTTTCTTGAGCCCGGTGATGATGTCCGCCGGGGTGTGGGCTTCGACCAGCACACTTTGCAGGTCTTCGGAAACCCGCCAGCGTGGTGCGTCGAGTGCAGCTTGTGGGTTCATGCCATGATCGAGCATGGCGGCAACGACCTGAGCGTGGCCCTGTGGCTGCATTTCGCCGCCCATAACGCCGAACGGGCCGACGGGTGCGCCGTCGCGCGTCAGGAAGCCCGGAATAATGGTGTGGCGTGGGCGCTTGCCGGGCATGGCCTCGTTGGGGTGATCGGCTTCGAGGGTGAATCCCGCCGCGCGGTTCTGTAGCGAAACACCAACGTCAGGCACGGTGATGCCGCTGCCAAAGCCGTAATAGGTTGATTGGATAAAGCTGACCATCATGCCGTTGCGATCAGCAACGCAGAAATAGACCGTGCCGCCCTTGGGCAGGGTACCGGGGCCCGGTGTGCCCGCCGTTTCGCCGATCAGTTTACGACGCTGTTCGATATAGGCCGGGTCGAGCAGCTTGCTTGCCAGGTCGACGGCTTGCGGCGCGCTGGCATGGGCCGGATCGCCGACGTAGCGATAGGCGTCATTGAAGGCCAGTTTCATGGCTTCGATCTGGGTGTGCCAGCCCGCTTCGCTCATATGTGCGTGATCGGCAACATCGGTGCCCTCAAGCAGCGCCAGTGTTTCAAGCGCGGCAATGCCCTGACCATTGGGTGGGATTTCCCAGACCTCGTGGCCGCGGTAGCTGGCTGAAATCAGATCGACCCATTCGCTGTGATGGGCTTTCAGGTCTTCGGCGCACAATGCACCGCCTGTTTTGTTGCTGTAGTCGAGAATGCGCTCGGCGATCGAGCCTTCGTAGAAATCACGAAAGCCGTTTTCCGCCATGGCGCGCAGGCCTGCGGCATAACCCGGCAGGGTCCAGATTTCACCCGCTGCCGGTGTCTTGCCGCCGCGTAGAAAGGTCTCGCGCCAACCGTCAAATTCCGCGCCGTTTCGGGTCATGATGTCTTCGGCTGCCGAAGCCCACAGGCGCGCCGATACCGGCGCAACAGGGAAGCCCTGCTCGGCGTAGCTGATGGCCGGGGCCATGATGTCGGATAGTTCCTGCGTACCAAAGCGTTCATGCAGGGTGTGCCACGCATCGGGTGCGCCCGGTACGCTGACCGGTGACCAGCCGTGCAAGGGGATTTCGCTCATGCCCTGATCACGCAGGGATTGTGCGTTCATGGCGGCAGGCCAGCGGCCCGAGCCGTTCAGACCGTGTAGTTTCGCGCCATCCCATACAATGGCGAAGGCGTCGCCACCGATACCGTTTGAACTGGGATCGAGCACGGTCAGGGCCATGGCGGTGGCAAGCGCTGCGTCAACCGCATTGCCACCGCGTTGCAGCATGGACAGACCAGCCTGTGCAGCCATGGGCTGGCAGGCAGCAACCACACCATTGGGCGCGACAAGGGCGCTGCGTCGCGAGGGGTAGGGGTATTGGCTGAGGTCCATGGCGGTATGCTCCCGAGTGTCTTTTTATGGCGTTGACCGGCAATTGTTATCGTGCCGGTGCGCAACCATATCCAGTTCGCTCAGTGTCCTCAAGGATGCTTAATGTGGTACTCAGGCCGCCGCTGTCGATATGCGTTTGGATGGAAATGTCACGGTAACCGTGGTGCCTGTACCCTCAATGCTTTCGATTACCAGCGTGCCGCCGTGCAGACCCATAAGAGACTTGCAGATCGGTAAACCCAGACCGGTGCCTTCGTGGTCACGCTGCTGGCTTCCGGCAACCTGGGCGAAGGGCTCCATAACATGTTCCAGGTAGCGGCCGGGAATACCGATGCCAGTATCGCTGACGGAAATTTCAAGGCCACCATCCGTATTTAGGCTGGAACGTACCGTTACGGCCCCGCCCGGAGGCGTGAATTTGATGGCATTCGATAACAGGTTGAGGATGATCTGCCTGACGTGGCGTTCGTCGGCGCGTAAAACGGGCACTGTATCGTCGAGCTTCGGGTAGAGCATGATCGTGGCATCGTGCGCACGTGTCGCCACCATGTCCACGCAGGCGGCAATGACACTATTTGCATCGACGTCGCTTTCATCGACCTGGACTTCACCGGCTTCGATTTTGGAAATATCGAGAATATCGCCAATAATTCCCAGCAAATGAGAGCCCGATGTATTGATGGCCTCGGCGTATTCGTCGTATTTCGTGTGACCAAGTTTACCGAACAGGTTTTCTTTCAGGATTTCAGAAAAGCCGATAATGGAATTCAGCGGCGTGCGCAGTTCATGGCTCATGTTGGCGAGAAATTCTGATTTTGCACGATTGGCCATTTCAGAGGCTTCGCGCGACTCAATAATCGCCTGTCGTGCCTTTTTGCGCAGGGTAATGTCCTGCAGCATGGCGATGAAAATGGTTTCCCCGTCTATCTCGAGTTTGGACACGGATGCGGAAATCGGGATTGTGCTGCCGTCACGCTTCAGGCCGTATAAATCCATGCTCTCGCCCATGGTGCGGGTTGCCTTTTCGCCAGCGGCAAATCTTTCCATATGCTGGTCATGAGAACTGCGCACATTTGCTGGCAATAGTTTATCGAGTGTCCGACCCAGCAATTCATCAGCCTTATAGCCAAACATCGCTTCTGCGCTTTGATTGAAATGTTGGATGATCTGGTTCTTGTCGGTGACAATTACGGCTTCCGGTGCGGTTTGCAGGATAGAACTCAGACGCGCTTCGCTTTGGCGCAAGGCCGTATCGGCACGCTTGATATCACTGATGTCGCGGATAATCCCAACGTGAGCTATGGCCCGGCCATTTGTATCGTATTCCACATCGGCATGTTCATGCAGGTGGCGGGTTGTTCCGGTTGAATCAATGACCCTGTACTCAACATCAAAGCTGGCGACGCCCTTGTCTGCATCTGTGTAAGTTTTCAACACCAATGCACGGTCATCAGGGTGGACCGCTGCCAGCATTTTATCATAGGTGTCGGGGACATCTTCAAAACCACCCAGCCGCAGATAATTATCTGACCAGTATGTCAGTTTGTCCTGCGCAAACGACCAACGCCAGAAGGCTACGTTGGCCTGTTCTATGGCCTGTTGGTGGCGGTGCTCGGAGCGGCGCAGGGCCATTTCGGTGATTTCATGTTCATCAATTTCTGCCTGAAGTTTCTGGTACGGTGCGATCAGTGAATTGCGCACGATGGCGGCAAACAATAACCAGAACGAGAACAGCTTGAAGATATGTCCAGCCAGATTGGATAAACCGTAAACGCTGACATAGAACGTGAAGGCAAGCTCCGCCCCCATGGTCAGGATAATAGCCCCGCACATCAGGTGCAGGGCGTTGCGCTGAATGAGTGCCCGGCGGCAGTACAGGTGCAGTAGTGCCCCTGTCAGCAAGGCAATGATCATGTACTCGCTGTAGATCTTGAATGTGGTCAGCCCCTGGCCTTCGATGAAGGCATCAGGGAAACGCCCCGACCAGATCAATAGGCTCAGGACTGCGGCCATAACGGCAAAAACCGCAAAGGCCACATGACGATTAACCGTACGGCTTAGAAATAACGGTGCGCTCAACAGCAGCAATGCTTCGCCGTAGCGCGCGGTAATCCAGAATTGCGTGGCCGGGTTTGCCGCAATAATCGGTAAAATGCCAACCCCCTTGTAAACCAGCGCGTGAATGGCATCGAGCCCGCCGATCCAGAAATATCCGCAGGCCAGATACATCAGGAAATTGTCGCGTGAAAACCGATGGGTTTGCCATGCCACGACGTACATCAACACGGCAATGACGATAGCAAAGGCTTCGGCCAGAGTATGAAACAGGACGAAGCTTTGGGTGCTGATCAGGATCAGTAAAATGCTCAAAACGATTGGCGGAAGCCAAATATTTCGCCGAGAGAACTCCGAGATGACTGTTGCGCTTGCCGTATCTCCGGCAGCGGCGGGATTGTTCATAGTCTTCGGGGCTCCAATATGAACTTGGCCTTTGTGATCTTATTATTGTTATCGCTCTGGCTCTGTCATCGCTAGGTATATATCGGGAGTGTTACATAAACCTTACGGCAACCTTACAGCATTAGAGGGGCTCTAAGGTATCAAAAATGCGATAAGTATCCGCCGTCAACAACGATAACCTGGCCTGTGATGTAGCTTGCCGATGGTGAGGCCAGAAATACGGCTGCCCCGGCAATTTCATTGGGCTGCGCCCACCGGCCCAGCGCGGTGCGCTGCTCCAGCCACACAGTGATCTCTGGGTCGGCAACCTTTTCATGGTTGGCCTCGGTGGCAAAGAACCCCGGTGCGATGGCGTTGACGGTGATGTTGTCAGAGCCCAGTGCAGCCGCACTGGCGCGTGTCAGGGCCTCTAACCCGCCCTTTGCTGCGGTATAGGCGGCGTCGCCACCACCGGCAATGGGACCCGCGATGGATGTTACGTTGATGATACGCCCCGAACCGCGTGACGTCATGAGTTGCGCGGCGCGGCGGCTGAGGTCG
The DNA here is from genome assembly GCA_965602485.1 of uncultured Rhodospirillales bacterium. Taxonomy (GTDB): domain Bacteria; phylum Pseudomonadota; class Alphaproteobacteria; order Rhodospirillales; family Casp-alpha2; genus JABJOR01. Next base: position 154,278 of record CBFCYM010000003.1, read on the forward strand.
AACGGCGCGATCAGGTTGGCTTCGAGCATGTCGCGTACGTCATCAAGCGCAAAGGCAAAGAAATCCCGCCGGTCGCGCTTGCCAACATTGTTAATCAGGATGTCGAGGCCACCATGGCGCGCGGCGATGGCGGCAAAGGCGTCTGGTACGCTGTTCTCGTCGGTGACGTCAAAGGCCATGGCCTCTGCGCTGCCGCCTTCGGCATTGATTGCCGTGACGGCTTGATCGAGCCGTGCGAGGTCGCGACCATTGAGGATAACATGTGCCCCGGCCTGAGCCAGGGCACGCGCCATTTCCAGACCAAGTCCACGCCCCGCCCCGGTGATCAGGGCGATTTTGCCATCAAGCAAAAGGGGCGCGTATGTCATGGTATCCTACAGTATGTATTTAAGACCGTAGTAGATTAACCCTGAAAGCAGCGCGGCACACGGCACCGTGACAACCCATGCCGTGATGATGGTCATGAAGTGTGAGCGACGCACCAGCTTGCGGCGGCGCAGTTCGTCCTGCGGTGGCATGGCAACGTCGGGTGGCGATACGTTGAGCGTATGGTTTTGCACATACTGGCGACGACGCTTGGAGCGGCTGGTGTAGTACTCACGGAAGAACCCGACACCGAACACCCCACCCACGGCGATGTGGGTTGAACTGACCGGTAGGCCCAGCGCCGAGGCGATGATCACCGTAATGGCGGCTGACAGTGCCACGCAATAGGCCCGCATGGGGTTCATCTTGGTGATCTGCTGACCGACCATGCGGATCAGGCGCGGACCGAACAGGAACAGACCCAGTGAGATACCGCCCATACCAATAAACATGACCCATAGCGGGATACCGACTTTGGCAGCGATATCACCCGATTGAGCACTATGCAGGATAGCGGCCAGCGGGCCGACGGCATTCGCCACGTCATTGGCACCGTGTGCAAACGACAGCAACGCGGCGGAAAATATCAGCGGAATGTGGAATAGCTTGCGCAGGGACTGGTTGCGGTTTTCCATGCCTTCGGACTGCTTGCGGATTAATGGCCGCAGGATGGCAATGGACAGGGCGAATACGGCGATACCGGCAGCAATGACCAGAACAGGATCAGGCTTCCATATTTTTTTCAGGCCCTTCATCATCAGGTAGCTGGTGAACGCACCGGCCATGATGGCGACGAGTACAGGCACCCAGCGCCGCGCGGCGGCAATCTTGTCGTCGCGGTAGATGATGAATGTCTTGATGAAGGCCAGGAACAGCGCCGCAATGATACCGCCCAATAGGGGTGAGATCACCCAACTGGCAGCGATCTTGCTCATGGTGGCCCAATTTACCAGATCGAAGCCAACCGCAGCGATACCGCCACCCATAACGCCACCAACGATGGAATGGGTGGTCGAGACCGGTGCGCCGACATAGGTCGCCAGATTAAGCCATAACGCAGCAGCCAGCAGTGCGGACATCATGGCAAACACAAAGGTCCGGCTGTCGGGCACCATGGTCGGGTCGATAATACCCTTGGAGATGGTTGAAACCACGTCGCCGCCAGCGATAAGCGCACCGGCGCTTTCAAAAATTGCGGCGATGATCAACGCCCCGCCCATGGTCAGTGCGCGTGAGCCCACAGCCGGGCCGACGTTATTGGCCACATCGTTGGCACCGATGTTGATCGCCATGTAACCGCCCAGCGTTGCTGCGACGATGATGAACATGGCGTTGGCGTGGGTACCGAACTGGGCACTGGCATAAATACCGGCCAGCGCGATAAAGACAAATGCGATGCCTGGGCCGCGTAGTCGTTGTGTCAGCGAATGGGTGGCCTCTTCAACGACAACGATCTTGCTCAAATCCTTGTCGAGCGAGGACTTTTTGAACGAGCCTTGTGGGCCAGAATCGGGGGTGACGTTCGGTTCGGTGCTCAAAGCTCAAATCCCTTGGCTGTAATAATTTCCGATCGTGGCGGCTCATTACAGGATCAAAGATACGACGTAAACAAAAAGAATCGACATTTCTTTGATTCTGCCCCTCAGATAAGGTGGAAACAGGGATAAAGGCCTTGACGTGCGTGGGGGCGTCCCGTAAAAAACCGGCGTCTACAAGGAACAACCGACGGTGTGTTCCGCCGCACAACATGCGCGGCCTCCGTCATCCAGATTGATTAAGGGATTACAGAATTATGGCCAGACGTTGCGAGCTGACCGGCAAAGGCGTACAGACCGGTAACAATGTGAGCCACGCTCACAACAAGACCCGCCGCCGGTTCCTGCCGAACCTGCAAGTGACTTCGCTGATGAGCGATAGCCTTGGCGAAACCGTTAAGCTTCGTGCCTGCACCAGTGCACTGCGCACGGTCGAGCACAAGGGTGGCCTGGATGCCTTCTTGCTGGACACACGCGATGTGGAGCTGACCACTGATATGCTGCGCCTGAAAAAGCGCATCAAGAAAATTGTCGCTGAGCAGAGTGCCGCCTAAGACGCTTTCTGCAAATAGCTGACACACTATTGATCAAGGCCCGCTTTTAGCGGGCCTTTTTCTTTTCTGGCCCGTTATCATACGGGCCACCTGACGTTCGTTCCTTTCTTGGGCATAGAGTGTTTGTCGCGCGGTCAGGTTGTTGTCAGCCTTAAGACATAAAATCACGGTCAGTTGTTTAATGCAGATTTCTGATTGTGGGAATCATGGGGCGACGACAAGTTCTACTGTTTCCGGTTTTGGGTCTGGTTGCTGTTGGCACCATTGGGGTCGCGATTGCCTTTGCGATCTTTTATCAGGTGTCGTTTGAACAGCAAAGCGCGCGGCTGCATGCCATTCTTGATAGTCAGGTGCGCCTGATCGAGGCCGTGGCACGCTTTGATTCTCAAAATAGCAGTGATTATCCAACCGGATCGACGCAAGCCACGCTAGCGCAAGTGGTGGATTCATATAGCCAATTTAAAGGAATCGGTGAAACCGGCGAATTCACACTCGCTGAACGCCGTGGCGATGAAATTGTTTTTCTCAATGGGTTGCGCCATGACGGTCAGGATTATGCGAAACGTGTTACGTGGTATTCCGAGCAGGCCGAGCCCATGCGTCGCGCGCTTCAAGGGATCAGTGGGATGGATCTGGCCCTGGACTATCGTGGTGAGACGGTTCTGGCCGCTTATGCGCCTATTGCGTCGCTCGGTATTGGCCTCGTTGCAAAAATCGATCTCGCAGAAATCCGCACACCTTTTATACAGGCAGCTTATTGGGTTGTGTCGATCACGGTATTGTTGATCAGCCTGACAGCCATCCTGCTTGAGCGCAGCGTGATGCCCCTGTTTAAGCGTATTATTGAAAAAGGTGAAGAGGCTGCGCAGGCCAACCGCGTTAAATCACAATTTCTGGCAAACATGAGTCATGAACTCAGGACGCCCCTGAACGCGGTTATGGGGTTTTCCGATATGATCCGCCAGCAAATGTTAGGCCCCGTCACACCGGTCCAGTATCAGGAATATGCCAATGATATTCATATGAGTGGTGCATATCTGCTGAGCCTCGTGAATGATATTCTCGAAATGTCGAAAATCGAAGCGGGAAAAACCGTATTGGTGAAAGAGCGACTGGAGATGTCATCAATCATTGATGAGGCGTTACGATTGATGAAAGGTCAGGCTCAAGACGCTGGCGTTACGCTTACGTGCAATATTACGGGTGATATTCCAGCCGTGGACGCAGATCGCCGGGCTATCAAGCAGGTACTGGTAAATCTGATTGGTAATGCGGTTAAATTCACCCCTGCATATGGTTATGTGACGGTCAGCCTGACGGCGGATGAATCAGAGATTTATACGGCCGTTTCCGATACCGGGGTGGGCATCGCACCGGATGATATGGCGCGGGTTATGGAGCCATTCTCTCAGGCTGGGCGCGACGACATGATAACGCGTGAAGGCACCGGCCTTGGGCTGCCGTTGGCCAAGGGCCTTGTCGAGGTCCATGGTGGCGCACTGGCGCTGGAAAGCCAATTGCAACACGGCACCGTCGTTCGGTTTTCATTACCCTATACCGTAAGCGCGACGGCAGTCTGATATCCTATCCTAGTGCACGAGATGATTGGGCAGGTCGCTGCTTTCACGTAACCGGCGCGGCATGTGCTGTGACGGGATAAATGCCCGACGTCCGGAGAAACGTACGATCCCCTCTTCCTCAAGCGAACGGATCACCCGTGAAAGGGATTCCGGGCGAATACCCATAAGTGCGGCAAGGTCCTGCCGCGAAAGTGGCAGGTCAATGACAATGGCACCGTCATGCATGCCGCAGCTGTAGCGATCCTGCAGGGTCTCAAACAATTGCATGATACGGGCGCGCACCGAGCATGTGGTGTTCGATAGCAGACTGTTTTCTGCCACTTGCATGTCATGGGCTGATTGAATGAACAGGCGTTGCAACAGTTCTGGGTGATCATCCAGCAACCGCCGGAATACTGATGCGCTGATCACGCATAAACCTGCCGGTGCGAGGGCCTCTGCCGAGGTTGTATAGGGTGTATGGGCAATCGCTGCGCGGAAACCGATGACCGTGCCCGGGTGTTCAAGTCGCAACAGGATGCTGTTGCCATTTTCATCGACCTTGCGCACGCCAACCAAGCCATTGCTGATCATGTAAATGGCATCGCAATCGTCACCTTCGTTATAGATCACGTCGCCGGGTTCGACCCTTTGTATGCTTTTGCCATCATTAAGGGCTTGCAGGGTATCGCGTGGCAGGTCGTGAAATGGTGAACGTGCACAGACGTTACAATCAGTACAATTGTAGATTTTGGTCTTCTCATTACTGAGTGACATAGCCGCCCCCTTGGTAAGGTGCTCAACTGTCGGATCGTAAGATGAGTCTAGCAACTGCGGCATGTGTTTTCCCTGATCCAGATCAATCAGGCACCGCGACGTTTAACACGGGTCAAGGTCGCTGCGCTATGTCAGGTCTAAGATGTCCTTCAGACGTTTTGCTGCGGAGAAATCTGTTGGAAAAGAATCATACTCCAGAGAGTATTCAGGCGGCTGCGGTGCGCTTTGTTGAGCGCTTTGGTGAGGAAGCACCACGCCATGCACAGCAGCGTGCCGATGAATTGCACGCTATGGGTAATGAGCGCGAAAGCAAATTCTGGAATGCGGTCTACGATATTATCATTGAGACCCTATCGCATGAAACGCGGCACTAAAACGCGCTGACGTCACCGCAATATGAAAAAGGGCGGCAGGGATAACCCTGCCGCCCTGATTTTTTGATGGCTGCCGTGGGCTATTCCGCGGCGGCCAGTGCGTCTTCCTGTGCAAGGATATCGCTGAAAGCCTGACGGATTTCTTCGCCGTGCAGGCGCGCGATCTTGTTGGTCGGAGACAGCGCCTCGTTATGGAAGAATGCCGGTAGCTGGTCATCCTCGACCGTGAAGCCGGCCTGCGCATTGAAATCAGTCTCCATGGCAAGCGCTTCACGCGCCAGCGTGGTCAGAAAATCACTCGGCAGATCGGTGCCCAGCGCGTTATTGATGCCGTCGATGATCAGGGCGTGCTGTACGTCTGTCACCGAGCGACCAAACACGCACAGCCCAATGGAATCGGCGATGGCGCTATTGATCTGAACCTGACGGCTGGCCTGCGCCAGCTCATGGATGGATTTTCCATTGCAATCCATGGTCGGCAGGTTGCCTGTGGTATGATCCGCACCTTGCGCCGTGATGATCATGGAAACGCCGGTGACCTCGATAACGCGCGGGTCATAGGCGCTAATGGCCTGTTTCTTGATGACCGGTACGCGATCAATGCCGTAATGCTCACCGACCCGGGCGGTACCCTGTGCCAGCAGACGGCCACGTTCGTTACCTGCGCGGATATCATCCAGCGCCTGTTCCATAAAGGCCATATCGCCGAATTCGGCCTGTCCGGCGTCCATCAGGATTGCCAGTGTGGCTCCAAGCTCGATGGTGTCGATGCCCAGGTCATTGGCCGTGGCATTAAGCCGCGCCACGTCATCAGGTTCTGTCAGGCCACAATTGGTGCCAAGCAGCCCAATGGTTTCGTATTCCAGCGGTGAGACGATTTCGCCGCCGTCCTTGTCAACATAGACGTTAGAGCACTTGATCATGCAACCGGGCATGCAGGCATGTGAGGTTTCGCCACCGCGCGCAATATTTTGTTCACGGATGAAATCGCCACCCATTTTCAGAACGTCATCGCTGCCTTCGGTCATACGTCCTGCGGTGAAGTTGCGCACGGGCAAGCCACCGATGTGGTTGGTCAGGTCGGCAACAAGCGCGGTGCCGGTGTTGCTCATATTCTGTACGGCAACGGACTCGCCGAGATGCTTGCCGTATTCCTTGATGGCCGTCATGACGCCGCGCCGGTCGTGGAATGGCGGCATCTTGAACTTGTCGACGACGATGGCCTTGACCTTCTTGTGGCCCATCAGCGCGCCGACACCGCCGCGTGCGGCCAGCCGCGAAGGCCGGTTGTCTTCGTCGCTGATGGAAATGCCAGCCATCAGGCCCTGGTATTCACCCACAGGGCCGCAGAGCGCGACACTGACTTTGTCGCCATATGTCTGGTGCAGCAGGGCGGCAGCCTCGGTCGTGCCCAGCCCCATGTAAGGCGTGGCCGACTCGAACGTGATGTCGCCTTCCTTGGGGATGTGGATGACGACCCAGTCGTCAGATACGCCGTTCAGCGTGAAGCCACAGATTTCAAGTTGGCCCATGGCGAAGGCAAACGTGCCGCCCGCGTTGGCTTCCTTGATACCGCCGGTCAACGGGCTTTTGCAGCCAACGCTGAGCCGGTTGCCGTTGGAAAAATTCGTACCGGCAAACGGGCCAGCAGAAAAGATCAGCGGGTTATCGGCTGATAACGGCTCCACCGTGGCAACACCACGATCAAGCAAGGTTTTGGCAATGAAATGTCGTCCGGCGCGTGCGAGGGTTTCGCCGTGCAGGTCTTCAGTTTCAATGGATTGGGTCGCAAGGTCGATATGCAGATATTTCCGCATGGTGTCTCCGTCCTGGGTGCCCGCAGGTTGAAGAAATAAAAAAGGCGCGAATGCGTATCACATAGGTGGGACAAGCACCATGCTTTTCAAGCATTGTTGGCATGAAAGTGTGTTGGTTAGCACAAAAAGTCTTAGTGGCACACCGCGCGTGCGATTTCGCGCACATGGCGCAAGTCGGAACCGCAGCAGCCGCCAAACACGTTGAGCCACGGCATGGCTTCAAAAATAGAGCCATATTGTCCGCCCAACTCGGCCGGGTTGCCGGGGTCGAGTGTTTCGGAATTATCAAGCTCTGCGTGGCTTTTGCGCGATGCGTTACAGCGCAGGCCATGGATGCGGCGTGCCCAGTCGCGCTCTTCAAGCACATGACAGAAATGATCAGGGTGGGCGCAGTTGATCATGTAATAGGCCGGACCTGCATCGGTGGCCTCATCGACGGCCTCAATCGCCGCGTCCAGGGATTGACCGGTGGGCAGGTTGCCGTCGGTCTCAACCGTGAATGAAACAACGCTCGGGATGCCCACGGTTTTGGCCGCGCGCACAAAGCCCGTGGCTTCGCTGGACTGGGTAAACGTTAATGCGGTGACCATATCAACACCGGCATCGGCCAGCCAACCGATCTGGCGTATGTGATAGTCCTCGGCCTGTTGTATGGCGACATCGCTTTCAGGTGCATAGGCGTCGCCGATCGGGCCGACTGTGCCTTCTAGGACGATAGGGCCAGCATTGCCCGCAAACTCTTGCATCAAGGCCCTGCTGAAAGCGACGGATTCGAAATTGGCGGCTTTCAAGTCTGCTTCGCTCTCGCCCAGATCATCGGCCCAGTGCATGTGCGCTTTCCAGGTCTGGGTGCCGAAGATAAATCCGGCGTCCATATCATTTGCGAGCGACAGGAAGCTGCGGAAATAATCGGCCATGGCCGCGCGACCGGTCTCATCGGGTAACAGGGTATGGGACGCAAATCCACGAATTTCGATGCCGTGGTTGAAAATCAGGTCGGTTTCCATCCCGGCGTCGGTCAGAAAGATATCGCCCTTCAATTGCGGTAATGCGTTGCGGTACATCGACAGTTCCCCCCTATGTCAACGAAGGCGGGGACTATACCACAAAACGCGCTCGGCCGGTGAGGAAACCCCACCGGCCGAGCGTTAGACCAAATCTGTAATGGCGGATCAGCCGTTGACGTCGATCACCATGCGGCCACGGACCTGACCCTTAAGGATGTTCTTGGCCAGCGCCGGTACGTCGCCCAGCGGGGCTTCGTTGATCATGGCATCGAGCTTGGCGAGATCGAGGTGGTCTGCCAGCCGCTGCCATGCCGCTTCGCGTCGGGCGCGCGGGCATACCACGGAATCGATACCCAGAATGTTGACCCCGCGCAGCAGGAACGGCAGCACCGTGCTGTTCAGGTCCGTACCACCAGCAAGACCGACAGCGGCAACACTGGAGCCGTATTTCATCTGGCTTAGCACATGGGCCAGCGTATCACCGGCGACGTTATCAACGCAGCCTGCCCAGCGTTCCTTGTCGAGCGGGCGGCCGGGCTGTTCGGACAGTTCGGCGCGGTCAATGATCGTCGTCGCGCCGAGGTCTTTCAGGTAGGCATGGGTTTCTTCGCGGCCGGTCGATGCCGCCACGTTGTAGCCCAGCGCGGCCAGCATGGCGACGGCGATGGAACCCACACCACCGGCGGCACCGGTGACCAGCACTTCGCCATCATCGGGGCTCAGGCCATGATCTTCCAGCGCCATGATGGCAAGCATACCGGCGATCCCGGCGGTGCCCACGCCCATGGCCTGTTTGGCGCTCAGGCCGTCGGGCAGGGCGACCAGCCAGTCGCCTTTGACGCGGGCCTTTTGTGAAAAGCCACCCCAGTGCATTTCACCAACGCGCCAGCCGGTCAGCACGACCTGATCGCCGGGCTTGTAGTCGGCGTGGCTGCTGTAGCTGACGGTGCCGGCAAAATCAATGCCGGGCACATGTGGGTAGGTCCGCACCAGACGGCCGATGCCGCTAACCACCATGCCGTCTTTGTAATTCAATGTGGAATATTGGATATCGACGGTGACGTCGCCTTCGGGCAGGCTGCTCTCGTCGAGGTCCTGAATGGAAGATGATACTTTACGGTCTTCATTTTCTTCGAGTACGAGGGCTTTGAACATCACACATTTCTCCGGTCACGTGGGGTTGAGGAAATGTCGTATATTTTTGCAATTTGTCAAACAACGCGCACGATCATTTTTGTTCCAGTGGATTTAAAAGGATATCACGATGCCTTTTGTGAAAACGTCACAGGCCGAAATTTTCTATGAGCAGAGCGGCAGCGGACCCGATGTGGTCTGGGTCGCTGGCGGTGGGTCCATGGGACAGGACTGGCGGCACTTTCAGACACCGTATTTCGATACGCAGTTCCGCAACACGACGTTTGATAATCGCGGTATCGGCCAGACAAAATGTGACGTGCCCATGCCGTGGGAAATGTCGACCTATAGCGATGATCTGGCCGAACTGATCACGGCGGTCTGCAAGACACCCGTGATCATGATCGGCGTCTCGCTCGGCGCGGCGATTGTCCAGCAGGTCGCCATTGATCACCGTGAGCTGTTGAAGTGCGCCGTTGTCATGGGCACGGGCGCATGGAGCCCCGGCTGGGGCTGGGATTACCAGCACGCCGAAATAGAATTCCGCCGCGCCGGTGGGCGGCTCGACGGCATGATGGGGGTTTGCCATTACGCGTCCATGCTGTATCCGGCGCGCGCGCTGGGTGACCGCGAGTTGTGGCCCAAAATCCGCGATATTCTGGTGGAGTGGATGGACAGTGGCGAAAACGAAGAGTCCCTGATCCCGCAATGGGAAACGTCACTACGCTATGACCAGCGCGAAGACCTGCGTGGTGTCACCACGCCCATGCACGTCATCGCATTTGAAGAAGACATTCAGGCCCCACCACAGGAAGGCGAGGAACTGGCCTCAATTGTACCCGGCGCTGAACTGCACTTGCTGGCGGGCATGGGGCACGGCTCATGGCTGGGCCATGCCCACGACCGCCTGAATCCGTATATTAAAAAGATATTTTTGCGCTACGTGTGAGATCAACCCGCGAAGCGCGGCTCGGGCAGGCCTGTAAATTCGCTGTTGCGGATCATCAGCACGGCACCGGCATCGACGTGGCTAACCGGCGTGCCCCAGTGATGCTTACCCAGCGTGGTCATGAACAGCGTATCCATATTCGGCCCGCCGAACATGACACTGCTGACGACTTGTCCGGGGACGTCGATGCGGCGTTCCACCGTGCCATCGGGTGCGATGCGCAGCACGCAGTTGTCGTCCCATTGTGCCGACCACAGAAAGCCCTCGGCGTCCACCGTGGTGCCGTCGGGGTTGATGTCCTCAATCAGTGTGCGACCTGCGCCCACGCGGCCTGTATGGCTGTCATAGGCAAAGGCCTCGATATGGGCCATGTCACCGCGCCCGTTGACGTAGAGTGTTTTGTCATCGGGGCTGAAACACGGCCCGTTGAAGCAGGCGAAGTCACCCAGCATGACATCGACGCTTAAATCAGCATTCAGGCCATACATGGAACATACCGGCTGGGGCTCAATGCCGCTGCCAGCATTGCCGTGCACGCCGCCCGCGACAAATCGCCCGGCCCGGTCGACCTTGCCGTCGTTGAAATTGACATGTTCCATACCGGCCAATGGCTCGGCGATGAGCGTGCAGGTGCCAGTTTGTGGATCAAAGCCATAGAACCCTTGGCCCATAGCCAGCATCAGTCCACCCGACGCGCGCACGCAAAGACTGCCAACACTGTCGCCCGGCAAGTCCCAGCGCTGCGTCGTGCGGTTGGCCCAGTCATAACGAAAAACGGCAGGGGCGAGGCTATCAACCCAGTACAGCGCCTGTTCCTCAGCGTCCCACAGGGGGCCTTCACCAAGCGCGCAACGGATGTCTTCGATAACCTCGATATCCATGGCGAACCCCTTGATTAACGGCGTGCTGTCTTGCGTTGCTTATCCATGCGCGCATCGTCTTCGCTGAACAGTTCCATGAGGTTCTGCATCATGGTGCCGCCCAGTTCCTCGGCATCGATCAGGGTTACCGCGCGACGATAGTAGCGCGTTACGTCATGGCCGATACCGATGGCGGTCAACTGCACCGGTGAGCGGGTCTCGATCCACTCAATCACGTCGCGCAGATGCTTTTCCAGATAGTTGCCGGGATTGGCCGACAAGGTGGCGTCATCAACCGGCGCGCCGTCTGAAATGACCATCAGGATGCGGCGTTGCTCGGGCCGTGCCAGCAGGCGGTTGTGGGCCCACAACAGGGCTTCGCCATCGATGTTTTCCTTGAGCAGGCCCTCGCGCAGCATAAGGCCCAGATTGGTCCGAGCGCGGCGCCACGGCACGTCGGCGGCCTTATAGATAATATGGCGCAGATCATTGAGCCGGCCGGGGTTCTTGGCTTTACCTTCGCCAACCCACTTTTCGCGTGATGAGCCGCCTTTCCACGAGCGTGTGGTGAAGCCAAGGACTTCGACCTTAACGCCGCAGCGTTCCAGCGTGCGCGCCAGAATATCAGCGCTCATGGCCGCCACGGTGATGGGGCGGCCACGCATGGAACCGGAATTGTCGATCAGCAGCGTGACGATGGTGTCGCGGAACTGGGTCTCGGATTCCTGTTTGAACGATAATGGATAGAGCGGGTCGGTGACCACGCGTGACAGGCGTGCGGCATCAAGGATGCCTTCCTCGAGATCGAAGTGCCATGAGCGCTGTTGCAGGGCCATCAGGTTACGTTGCAGGCGGTTGGCCAGCTTTGAGACCATGCCCTGCAAGTGCGAGAGCTGTTGATCAAGCTGCTGGCGCAGTCGCGACAGTTCTTCGGGATCGCACAGTGCGTCAGCGGAAATGATTTCGTCAAATTCGGTGGCGTAGGGGTGATAGGGCGCACCCGCACCGCCGTCCTCGCTCCAGTTCTGCTGCCACTGGGTGGCACCGGCGGGTTCTTCTTCACCCTCGCCAGCCATCATGTCGTCTTCACCGGAATCAGAGGCACCCTCGGAATCATCATCGGATTCACCCTGCGTGCTATCCATTCCTGATGCGCTTTGCGAGTCCATTTCGCCGCTTTCGCTGTCCATGTCCTCGCCGCCCTCGGGATCGTCCGCGCCGTCCTCGTCCGAGCTATCGTCGGAATCGTATGGATCACTGGGGTCAACCAGTTCAAGCGATTGCATCATCTGCATGATGCGTTGGGCAAAGGCCGCCTGATCATCAAGGCAGTCCTTGAGGTCCTCGACCTGATGGGGAATGCGCTCGCCGAGCCAGTCTTTCCAGACGCTTAGCAGGTTCTTTGCCGCATCGGGAAGTGGCGCGCCGCCAAGTTTGTCGCGAATCAGCAGACCAAGCACATCGGGCAGTACGTCGTCATTGCGTTCCTGTACCCCGGCATAGCCCTTGGCGCGGCAACGCTCATCGGTCAGGACTTGCAGATTGTGGGCAACCCCATCAAGCGCCTTGCTGCCGAGGCTTTCGCAGCGAGCTTGCTCGACAGCCTCGAAAACCGCGCGGGCTTCGGGGTTCGATGGCATATGACGGCGGTGCAGGGCTTCATCGTGGTAATGCAGGCGCATAGCTAGCGCGTCAGCCATGCCGCGGTAGCGCGCGATACCGTCCGCCGTGATCTGGTGGGGCGGCATGGGCAGGTGTGCTACCTGTCCCGATACCCCGGCGGCACCTTGGGTAAAGCTGACCTCGATCTCGGGCTTGTTGGCAAGCGCCTTCAGCGTGGCAGCAGAGGCACGTTTCAGCAGTTCCGAGGGCTTCTCGTTCTGGCTCACTGGTTCACCCGTATCCTGAGCGTGTGGCGTTGTGCACTCAGCCGAGCGCAACGTTGCCGACGGATTCCGGCAGTTCCTCGTCGAAGCAACGCTGATAGTATTCAGCAATCAACGCGCGTTCATGCTCGTCGCATTTATTGAGGAACGTGACGCGGAAGGCAAAAGCCCGATCATTGAAGATATTGGTGTTCTCTGCCCATGTAATGACCGTGCGCGGCGACATAACGGTGGAAATGTCACCGGCCATGAAGCCCGAGCGGGTCAGGTTGGCCAGCGCCACCATGTTACGGATCTGGACATGGCCTTCATCGCTTTCGAACTCGGGCACCTTGGCAAGGATGATGGCTTCCTCGGCTTCGGATGTCAGGTAATTTAGCGTGGTCACGATGTTCCAGCGATCCATCTGGCCCTGGTTGATCTGCTGGGTGCCATGATAGAGCCCCGTGGTGTCGCCCAGACCAACCGTGTTGGTGGTGGAAAACAGCCGGAAATAGGGATGGGGGCGCATGACCCGGTTCTGATCGAGCAGGGTCAGTTTGCCTTCGACTTCAAGGATACGCTGGATCACGAACATCACATCAGGACGCCCGGCGTCATATTCATCAAATACCAGTGCGGTGGGGTGTTGCAGTGCCCAGGGCAAAATGCCTTCACGGAATTCGGTGACCTGCTTGCCATCTTTCAGGACAATGGCGTCCTTGCCGACCAGATCGATACGACTGATATGGCTGTCGAGATTGATGCGGATGCACGGCCAGTTCAGGCGCGCGGCAACCTGCTCAACGTGTGTGGATTTACCCGTGCCGTGATAACCCTGAATCATGACGCGGCGGTTGTAGGCAAAGCCCGCCAGAATGGCCATGGTGGTGTCGTGATCAAATCGGTAGGCCGGATCAACGTCAGGCACGTGTTCCTCGGCCTTGCTGAAGGCCGGTACTTCCATGTCACTGTCGAGACCAAAGGTCTGGCGTACCGACAGCTTGATGTCGGGTGTGTCGAGCGGGAACGCCGTGTCGGCGTCAGAAGATGTCTTTTGTGTCATTGGCTGGAAATCCAGGGTTGTTAGTGCCCAATCATAAAACCTAGGGCAATGCTGCAATATGGCCTAGGGCCAAAACGTAATGTCGTCAAGGCCAAGGGTGACATATAAGGGCGACATAACCAGCGTGAGAAGGCGTTCTCACTCTGTGGCTTTGATCCAGTGCAAATTTAGGCATCAAAGCTGACGCGCACAACGTGATAGGCATGATTTATTTCCTTCAGGCGCTCTTCCGATGATTTTGAGCCTTCGTTTGCATCCGGGTGGTGCTTCTTGACCAGTGCTTTGTAGCGGACTTTTACGGCTTCGGCATCAATCGGGTATTCGATACCCAGTACACGGTAGGCCTGTTCCTCTTCCGCGCTGACCGGCGGTCGGATCGGACTGGCCCCTGCGTCAGGGGTATCGCTGCCATTGCCGGGTTTTGCCGTGCTACCGTCTTCGCTGAACACGCCGAACGGATCAATGGTTTCCCCAAAACCGAAGGCCCCCGCATTGGTGCCCAGCCGCCATGTTGGGCGGTCCCACACTGTATCGCGGCGTACATCGTCCTCAACCTGGCTTTCATCCATGCCCGCGTAGTAGTTCCACGACTTGTTATAAATGCGAATATGCTCAAGGCAGAACCAACGATAGGTATTAAGGTGCTCGCGTGAGCGCGGTGCGCGATGCTCACCTTCATGCGCACAGCCCGGCCATTCACAGGGCCGGGTATCGCTCTGTGGTTCAGGTTTCAGGGGCGCGTGGGCGCGTTTTGATTTCTTCGCCGTCATTCAATGAATATGATTGCTCACCAACGGCGCTGCAATACCCTCGCTTTGGGGGCTATGGGATTGCCTTCGCCGTGCGACTGGGGCAAACAGGAAACCAGCAGATATAGTAAGGATGGAAACACCGTGAGCACACCGATTGCCGATCTGATTGAACGCGCCTTGCGCGACGCTTTATCGCCGAGTCATTTACAGGTCATCGACGAATCCGCCCAACACGCCGGGCATGCAGGCATTGCCGATGCCGGACCGGGTGGTGAGACGCATTTTCATGTCATTGTGGTGTCGGAGCGCTTCGAGGGAATCGGCCGTGTTGATCGGCAAAGAATGGTCAATGCTGAGCTAAAACCAGCTTTTGACCTCGGTTTACATGCATTGTCCATGGTTACGAAAACGCGCCAGGAATTCGAAAAACTGAATTAACCTGATGAAAATCGTGGTTATTCAATGACATACAGTGGCATGTTTGAATTTTGTTTTTATCGCACGAATCTCTTGCATATAGCGCATTTGTAATACTTGACGTGGCATGCCAGTATATAGTTAATATCGTATTCAGGGGTGGTCGCGAATTTCAAGGATGGTATAGAGAAATGCAGGGTAAACTCGTAAGCCGCAATGTCACCATTGGCGGTCACAGGACTAGTATTCGTTTAGAAGAAGCCACTTGGGGCGCGCTTGATCAGATCTGCTCTATCGAGGGCACATCGTTGCACGAACTGTGCACCATGATCGAACGGTTCCGTCATGGCTCTAGCCGTACGTCTTCGGTTCGCGCTTTTATCGTGACGTACTTCCGTACGGCCGCAAATTCGCTTGGCGGTATTCAGGAAGGTGTTGCAGCTTCGGTTCTCGAAAAAGCCGGCGCGAACGTATAGGACGCTTAACGCGTTTCTGAGACATACGTACCAAGACAAGATAATCGGGGACGGTTCTTAACCGTCCCCGATTTCCGTTTTATTCAGCTCAGGCCATTCGCGCTGTGCGACGGCACCATCGCGCGCCAGCGCATGGCATGTATCGATGACCCATTTGCGGTTGTCGGACTTCTCTTCGCCTGAGTCCTTCAGTTTGCTGCCACGCAGGGTCTGAAAGGCCGTGGTGGCGATGGGGCCGAGCAAGAGTTCCGTGATATGGGTGCAGCCCTTGACGCGGCCAACCCGTTCCAGCACAGCCTTGCGCCAGCCCGGTGCAATGCGGATGCCTTTCAGGGCACTGTAGGCCTCGTTGATCGCGTTACAGGCACGGTAGGGGCTGGCATCGGTTGACGCCTCGGCGTGCTGGATAACGGCGTTGTCATCGAGCGTGACCCGCACATGCATATCGTGGATGTGTTCCCCGGCGTTGATGCCGTCACGATCTATGTTTTCGAACGAATACGTCTTGGCGTCGGTAATGCGGGCTTCAATATCCCACAGCCCGTCATCGCGCTTGTAACCAAGACAGCGGATTTCACGGGTGTGAACATGTTGGCGGGGTGCGGGCTTTGAAAGCGGCATGGCGTCGTCCGTTTTGTTACGCAAATTTAAGGCGCGGACTGTCCATCATCGCGGCGCATGACGCAAGACCCCAACATGAGCAACGTAACGCTAGGCGCCGTAGCGGTCGCCGAACACGAAGGCCTCGGTTTCGCGAATGTCTTCTTCCAGCGCTTCCTTCATGGTGCGGTAGAGGTCGCGAATGGAAACCATGGCAATGCATTTGCCATCGACCGTCACTGGCAGGTGGCGATAGCCGCGCGAAGACATCAATTCCAGCGCGTCGCGTGCTGAATCCCCGGGTGCCAGCGTATCAGGATTGGCCGTCATAATATCACCGGCTGTAACCGTGTTGCTATCGATGCCCTTGGCCACAATTTTGCGGGTCAGATCACGTTCGGTTAAAATGCCGATCAGCAGTCCGGCATCGTCAACGATGACGATCGCAGCGCAATTGCTCTTTTCCATGGACTCAGCAACTTCGCGCGCGCTGGAGTCTTTCGTGAGTGAACATACCGTCTGATTATTAACGACGTCGGGGATGATCTTGCTGTGCATATTATCCTCTCCATTCGCCTGTTGTCATTCCAGTGCCGCTCAGATGTGAACGCACATGATGGGATGCATATTAACGCGAAAAACGCTGGCGTCTCAGGAAATCTTGCATTTCAGGGCGATAAAAAGTCAGCGATCAGGCATTCTCCTGTGTATCACTGTCCGGGTTGTGCTCAGGCGGCGTGATCTGGATCGACGTAATCTGGTGGCGTTTGCGTTGCAAAATTTCAAAGCGGAAGCCATGGAACATAAAGGCTTGGCCGATGTCAGGGATGCGGCGGGACTCGTGCAGCACCAGGCCTGCCACGGTGGCGGCTTCTTCATCAGGCAAACGCCATTCAAACTCGCGGTTTAAATCGCGGATGGTGACGGTGCCTTCGACAACGTAGCTGCCATCTGGCTGTGTGTGGACGCCCGATACCATAATGTCGTGTTCGTCGGAGATATCGCCGACGATTTCCTCAAGGATATCCTCGAGCGTGACGATTCCCATCAGCGCGCCATATTCATCGACCACCAGCGCAAAATGCTCACGCCGTTCGCGAAAGGCTTCCAGCTGATCATCAAGTGTGGTGGTTTCCGGCACGAACCAGGGTTCGGCGGCAAGTTCAACAAAATCGAGCCCCGGCGCGCCGCTCTCGTTCTTGGCGTAGAGCGCGCGCAGCATGGCCTTGGCGTGGATGACACCGACGATGTTGTCAGGATTGTCACGCCACAGCGGTATACGCGTGTAGGGGCTTTCCAGCACCTGCTTGATAATGTCATCTGGTGACTGGTCGGCATCAATGGCGACCAGGGTCTTGCGGTGGGTCATGACCTCGCCGATCTGGACGTCGGCCAGATCGAGCACACTGCGCAGCATGGCGCGTTCGGATTTAACATCGGCGTCTTCGCGATCATGCAGGGCGATGGCACCGCGCAGTTCCTCGTCGCCGCGTCCGAGCGCGCTGTTGAAATCGTATTTTGCGCCGAACATCCACAATAAGACCCGGATCAGGGCATTGATGGACTGGGTGACGGGCGACAACACGATCACCAGCAAACGCAGCAGGGGCGCAACGCGCAGCGCCAGTGCGTTGGCGTTGGCAAAGGCATAGGTCTTGGGCAGAATTTCAGCAAAAATCAGTACCAGCAACGTCATGGCAGCCGTGGCATACAGCACACCGGCTTCGCCAAACATGGTGATCATCATGCTGGTGGCCAGAGCCGAGGCCATGATGTTGACCAGATTGTTGCCCAGCAGAATCGTGCTGATCAGGTGTTCTGTGCTGGCGTGCAGGCGGTTGACTACCCCGGCGCGGTGATCGCCGGTTTGTTCAAGCTGGTGCATCATCGGTCGTGACGCAGCGGTCAGCGCGGTTTCCGCGCTCGAAAAAAACGCCGATAGAATCAGAAGGACAAAAATTGCGCCCAAAGTGATTAACATGGTGCGTGCCTATCCATTGAAATGACAGAGACAATCAGTACGTGCGTAAGCTTAGCACGTCAGCATAAAAAGTTTAGAGGCTTAGGGGACCAAGGTCTCGCGCAGCACTGCCAGAACATCTTCATCAGCAATGTCATTGGTGATGAAAGCATCCCCGATGGCGCGCGCCAGAATAAAGGTCATGCGTGAATTCTCGACTTTTTTATCGAGGCGCATGTGATCGAGCAGTTTCTCGGCGCTCCACGATGGTTGTGCGACGCCACTGAGATCATGGGGTAACCCGGTCGCCTTGAAGTGTTCGCGCAGACGCGCGGCACAGCCCGGCGCACAGTGGCCCAGACGCTCTGACATAGCGAGCGCCATGACCGAGCCGATGGCGACGGCCTCGCCGTGCAGCAGGGTCGATGAATAGCCGCATTCAGCCTCAAACGAATGACCAAAGGTGTGGCCGAAGTTGAGCAGTGCGCGACAGCCTTTTTCACGCTCGTCACTGCTGACAATGTTGGCCTTGGCCTGACAACTTGACATCACTGCGTGGCGCAGTGCATCGGGCTCACCTGCCAGCACTCTGGGGCCGTTTTCTTCTAGCCAGCCAAAGAAAGCCGGGTCATTAATCAGCCCGTATTTGACGATTTCGGCGTAACCGGCACGCAGTTCACGTGCGGGCAGGGTGCCCAGCGCGCCAATATCGGCGAGTACCAGTTTTGGCTGATGGAACGCACCGACGAGGTTCTTGCCATGGCGTGTGTTGATACCTGTCTTGCCGCCCACAGAGCTATCGACCTGGGCCAGCAGTGTGGTGGGTATCTGGATGAAGTCGATGCCGCGCAGGGTGATGGCGCTGGCAAACCCTGTCAGATCACCGATCACACCACCGCCCAGTGCAATAATGGTGGTGGCGCGCTCAATGTGGGCGCTGAGCAGTTCATCACACAGATTTTCCAGCTGGCCGAAGCTCTTGGTTTGCTCGCCCGGTTCCAGCACCAGCGCCTGCGATTCGACCCCCGCATCTTGCAGGCTTGTCTGCAACGGTTCCAGCCAGTGCGCGGCAATGTTCTTGTCGGTGACGATGATGGTACGTGGCTGGTTGAGCAACGGTGCGATGAATGGACCGGCACCGGCAATCAGGCCACTTCCCACGTGAATGGGATAGGCGCGGTCACCGAGGTCAACCTGTACGGTTTCATAGGTCTTGTTATTCATCGTTCGTGCCGTTTCCCTGATTGAGATAGTCGCGTAAGGCATTGAGCGCGTTGTCAGCCGTGTCTTCAACGTTCTCGTGCCCGGTATCAATGATAATATCGGCTGAAGCGTACACCGGATAGCGTTCGGCTATTAATTTTTCCAGCACGGCATTGGGATTATCGCCTTTCAGCAGAGGTCTGCCGCCGCGCCGTCCTGTGCGCTTGCTGAGCACGTTTAAATCCGCGCGCAGCCAGATCGACACGCCGTGTTCGGTAATGACGTCGCGGATTTGCGGATTGATGAAGGCACCACCGCCCGTAGCAAGGATTTGTGGGCCATTTTCCAACAGGCGGCGAATGACACGTTCTTCGCCTTCGCGAAAGGCAGGTTCACCGTATAGTTCAAAGAAGTCCTCAATGGTGCAGCCAGCGGCGGCCTCGATCTCGTGATCGGCATCGGTAAAATCAAGTTCAAGCAGTGTAGCGAGCCTGCGCCCGACACTTGTCTTGCCAGCACCCATCAACCCCACCAGAACAATGGATCTGGGTGTTATGGCTGAAACGAGGGAAGCCGAATCGCTCAAAATAAGTCTCCACGAAGTTTAAATTTGCGGGCATTTGTATGCCCACGTTGTTTCCATATGGTCTTAATACAGGCTCTGGCAGCGTGAAACCACACCATATCCCCTTGAAAATCAGCAATATTGTAGCGCGCATCGTTGAAAGGCTTTGTGCGAGCCTTTAGACTGCCGAAAAAATGTCATAGTCGTATCCTAGATATTACAGCGAATATGATTCACACACCTGAAACGGAGGTCTTCGGACACCATGGCCAGAACGTCCACATTGTTGCTCGTCGTATTGCTTCTGGGGTTGGTCGGCGGTGCTGTCTTTCTCGCAACGTGGGAAATCCCGGCACCATCCGCACCGGTCGAGAAGGTTATTCCCGATGACACTTTCCCCGGGTAGGCCCATGTTGAACCGTATGACAACTTCGCTTGGTGGCGCGCTACTATGCGTTTCGCTCGTATTGCCGGGCACGCTCATGGCGCAGGAAAGCGCCCCGCAGACGCTTAGTCCCCAAACACTGATACTGCAACCGCAAGCCCCCGCAGCCGATACGGGTGCGTCTGAGCCTGCAGCAGTGATTGGCGTTGAAGGTATTCAGATCAATTCGCTGGCCAATGTGGCTGCCGATACCGCTGGCGCCCTAAGCGCTGAAACCGGCGGTTATCCGTTTGATATGTGGGCTGGCTCAAGCCGTGCTGGCGTTGATGCCCTGTTCGCGCGATTGCCCGTCAACACACGCTCTGCAGCTATGCGCTCAATGATGCGCCGGGTGCTTATGAGCCAGGCTCAGCCGCCCGCGACCGGGGCGCAATCCGTCGCGGTTCTTGAGGGTGAATTTGTTCTGCGCCGTGTCGAGGTGCTATCGGCTATGGGCGACACCGCAGGGGTCAGCGATATGCTGGCCAACATGCCGGGCCGCCAAAGTGATGAGCGGCTGATGCGGCTCGACAGCGATGTAAAGCTGTTGCGCGGTGATTTTGTACCGCTTTGTGGCCGCGTTGGCGAGCTTATGGAAAGCAATCCCAGCATCTATTGGCAAAAGCTTATGATCCTGTGTCAGGTCCTGTCCGGACGTAGTGCCGAGGCTGATCTCAGCCTCGCCCTGATGCGCGAAATTGGGGTTCAGGATGATCTTTTGTTCCTGATGCTTGATTCCATGATCCGTGGCGATGTGCCCATCATCGAGGCGTTGCCCGATCCGACGCCATTGCATGTCGCACTGATTCGCGCCAGTAAAGCCCGCTTGGGTGTGGATGCGCTCGACAGCCCTCAGCCTGCGGTTCTGGCTGCCCTGTCGGGCAATGCTGATCTCGACACCGCTATGCGCCTCGTGGCGGCAGAGCAGGCCGTTGCGGCCGGTGCCATGCCTGTCTCGGCGTTGCGTGAGCTATTTGCATCTATTGTGTTTGAGGCCGATGACCTTGCCAATCCGCTAAGCTCAGCCGAAGCCGGTGGCGGGGCATTTGGCCGCGCCCTGTTGTATCAGGCCGCCATGGCGCAAAGCGTGGATGGTGCCAAGGCCGAAGCCACATCTTTGGCTTTGTCGATGGCGCGAGCTGACGCTATGTATGCCCCCACGGCGCAGGTCTTCCTGCCCATTATCAGCGCCGTACCTGCGCGTTCTGATCTGGTGTGGTTCGCTGGCGATGCGGTGCGCGCCTTTATGCTGACCGGGCAGAGTGACGTTGCTCTTGAGTGGCTGGCGTTGCTGCGTTCGAACTCATCGTTTTCGAGCGAGGCTGCCGAGGCCCTTGCCATGCTGGTGCCCGTGGTCGAGCTTGCCGGCCTTGATGAGGCAGGTATTGCCGGCTCTGCGGGTCTGTCTGCATGGCTAAGTGTTAGCCGCCAGAGCGATGTCGGGCGTGAACAAGCGGTCATGTTATTCACCCTGCTGGAAAATCTTGATCAGCCTATCGATGCTGATATCTGGGAAACGCTGGGTTTTGCCGATAGTGGAAAAACCGGCGCTTTGCCTGATCCTGTTTTGTGGCAGCGCCTTGACGCAGCCGCACATGGCGGGCGGATTGGTGATAGTGTTCTTCTGAGCCTGATTTCACTGGGCGAGAGTGGCCCGGCGCAGAGCTCACCACTGGCATTGGGGCACGTTGTGCGCAATCTGACATTGGCAGGGATGGAAAGCGATGCACGTGCACTTAGCGTTGAGGCAGCGTTGGCGGCGGGTTTGTGAGCCGGGCAGGCTCATCGAACGCTGATCGCGGCACTGCAACGCCGCAAGCTGCCGGTGGTCGCAACCGCACCATGCGCCGGGTTGAATCCTTTCTCGATATGTTGAGTGTGGAACGCGGCGCAGCCGACAACACCATTGATTCCTATCGCCGTGACCTAAACGGGTTCGCCGATTTTGTCGCTGCACGCCGCCGCCTACCGGAAGATGCCAACAGCGATATCATTCGTGCATACCTGAAACAGTTATCCTCACGCGGTATGGCGTCGAGCACACAGGCACGTCAGTTATCAGCTATTCGACAGTTCTTCCGGTTTCTGTATGCCGAGGGCATCCGCACGGATGATCCGGTTTCGGTGATCGATAGCCCGACCATCGGCAAGAGCTTGCCGAAGTATCTCAGCGAGGCCGAGGTCGAGCAGCTGCTGGCTGTGACGCGCGGATACGCCGGGATTGAGGGCACGCGGTTGGTGGCATTTCTGGAAATTCTTTACGCCACGGGTCTGCGGGTTTCGGAGCTCGTCGGTTTACCGCTGTCCGCCGTCAGTGGCGAAGGCCGCATGCTAATTGTGCGCGGCAAGGGCGGTAAGGAACGCATGGTACCGTTAAGCGAGCCTGCTATGGCGGCATTGGCTGATTACAGGATGGTGCGAGAGCGCTTTATGCCAACGCGTAAAGGTTCACATGCGGCGGCGAATTTTCTGTTTCCCTCGCGCGCCAAGGAAGGCCATCTGAGCCGGGCGCGCTTTGGACAAATACTGAAAGAGGTTGCTGCACTGGCCGGGGTTGATCCCAAGCGTGTTTCACCGCACGTGCTGCGCCATTCCTTTGCTAGCCACATGCTGGCCCATGGCGCGGACCTGCGGTCCTTGCAGCAGATGCTGGGCCATGCCGATATCTCGACGACCCAGATCTATACCCATGTGCTTGATGAGCGGCTAAAGGCGCTGGTAGAAAGTGCCCACCCACTGTCGGACCGGTTTGGCAGCAGCTAAGGAAACCTTAGCCCATAAGGCGTTGCATCAGCCAGTTGGCGTTGCGTAGCAATCTGGCGTCATCACCGCGTGGTCCGATGATCTGAACGCCGATCGGCAGCCCGTTCGGGCCATCCATCAACGGCAGGGTGATGGCGGGGGTGCCGCAAAATGATGCAAGTGTATTGAACACGGCATTTCCGGTCGATGTAAGGCCCTGTGGGGCCTCGCCGGGGGCTGCCGGGGTGATGATCATGTCAAAGTGCTCGAAGCACTTATCAAGGCCGAAATTCAGCAATTCCTGGCCTTCGCGCGCTGTGTTGTAATCGACAGCGGTGACTTTCTTGCCAAATTCAATCTGCTCGAGAAGGCCGTCGCTGAGCTTATCCTTACCACGTTCGTAATAGTGTGCGAAGTTCTTCGCCATATCCGCCGTCATGATATTACGGTGCATATCCACCGTATGATCAAACGGTTCCGATAATTCCAGGTCGTGGCAGTCATCACCCAGATGCTCGACCAGCTCGGCAAAGGCTTCCTGGGTTTCGGCGTCAGCCTGATCCCAAACGGCTGTCTTGGCAAAAGCGACGATGGGCTGCATTGGTGGTTCCGTGCCCAGCGTTTCGCACAGTGCCGGGCGGGCGCGCGCAAGGGTAGCGCTATCGTCGGCATCGTAAGCCACAAGGGCTTCAGCCAGCAGCGCAGTGTCTTCAATAGAGCGGGCGAAGGTTCCAACTGTATCGAGCGGGCCAGACACGGGCAGGACGCCGGTTCTGGGGATCAGCCCATGACTTGGTTTAAAGCCGACAACACCACAGAAAGACGCCGGACGCAGCACGGACCCGTTGGTCTGGGTGCCAACGGCGAGCGGCACCATAAAGGATGCTACCGCTGCTGCAGAGCCGCTTGAGGAGCCGCCGGGTGTGTGTGCCGGATTATGCGGATTTTTGGTCTCGCCGGGTCCGGTGCAGGCCAGCTCGGTGCTGACCGTCTTGCCCATGATAACGGCGCCGGCTTCCTGCAACAGGGTTACAACCCGGCAATCGGCCTTTGGCTGGCGACCTGAATCCAGATCGGTGCCATTTTCCGTCGGGATGGATTTGGTATCAAAGATATCCTTGATGCCGACCGGAACGCCATGCAGCGGCCCGATTGGTCCGCTGGCTGAACGTTGGGCGTCCAGCTTGCGGGCTTGATCAAGGGCATACTCGGGCTTTAAGTGCGCCCATGCCCCGACTTCACCATCGATTTGCGCTATCCGCTCAAGACAGGCTTTGACCAATTCCTCGGATGAAATTTCACCCTGGCGTATCTTATCGGCCGCCTGCGTGGCGGATAGCTCAATCAATGACATGCAAATGAAGCCTTTATTTCTTACGTAGGCAGGAATTCCAGAAGTCATAGAAGACCAATGGAAGAACAACAATGCAGATTACCCAGAACGGTAGACCGCCCCAGAAACCGGCTGCACCCGAAGAGATGCTCTCGGCAAGGCCAAGAACAAATACACTGATCAAAACCGACGCGATCAATCCGGATATTTTTTCAACAAGTGTTGACGACATGAGTTTTACTCCACAAATCGGGTATCACAGATATTAAGGGATGTATTTGCCAAACAGGGCATCAGGCAGCCACAGGGCAATGCCCGGGAACTGATACATCAGGACCATGACGCCGATAACGATGGCGAGATAGGGCATGATCCCTCTGAAAATATCCATCAACTCGATCATATCTCCCAAAACCCCCTTTAGATAATAGGCCGACATGGCCATGGGCGGGGTCAGGAATGACGTTTGCAGGTTCAGGGCTACCAGCATGGCGAAGAAGTACGGGTTCACGCCGAAGGTATCGAGCATCGGCAGGAAGATCGGCACGAAGATGATCAGGATTTCCGACCATTCCAGGGGCCAGCCGAGAAGGAAGATGATCATCTGTACAAGGATCAAAAACTGCCATGGTGCGAGATTAAACCCGAGGATGAAATGCTCGATGATTTCGTGACCACCCAGGTACGAGAACACAGAAGCAAATGTCCATGAGCCGACAAACAGCCAACAGACCATCGCCGTGGCTTTCGCCGTCAGATAAACGGAATCCTTGAGCATGTTCCAGCTAAGCGAACGGTATAGTCCAGCGAGAATGAGACCACCAAATGCACCCATCGCAGCGGCTTCAGCAGGTGTCGCCAGCCCGCCAAGAATAGAGCCAAGCACCAGCATGATCAGCGCCGTTAGCGGGACGAACGAGGTCAGCAGCTGCCAGTAGACGACACGGCGTGGTGGCACGTCTTCTTCGCGAGGCTTCGGCGCAATCGACGGATTTATCCAGACGCGGATAATAACGTAAACGATATACGAGCCCGCGAGGATGAGACCGGGAAGCATAGCTGCCGCATAGAGGCGCAGCGGTGATAATTCAGCAATGGCCGCATAAACGATCAGCATGATCGAAGGTGGGATCAGGATGCCAAGCGTGCCACCGGCGCAGATCACGCCAGAAGCAAAGCTCTTGTTGTAATTGGCTTGCGCCATGGCCGGAAATGCCAGCAGGCCCATCAGGGTCACAACAGCGCCAACGATACCGCTGGCCGTTGAAAACACGGCGCACGTGATTAGAGCTGCGATTGCCATGGAGCCCGGCAAGTTTCGAGCGGCCATCTGCAAGGCATAGAATAGTTTATTTACGATGTTGGCGCGCTCAACCACATATCCCATAAACAGGAACAGCGGGATTGCAACCAGTGTATCGTTTTCCATCACTGAATAGGTGTTCTGGTTCAGCAGATAGAAAATGTTGTTGTTCATGGCATCGGCAATTGTCTGGATACTGTCTGCATCCAGATAGGCGTAATAGCCAAAGCCAACGCCCATCGCCAATAGAGTGAAGGCAACGGGGAACCCGAACAGCACCATCACGATGAAAAGGGAAAGCATCAGAATTGCGACTTCGGGGTTCGTCATCCGACCGGGCGCTCCATCAAAACAAGTAAGGTTATAAAAGTAGGATTTATCATTTTTCCAGACCGGCTGCCTGGCCGACCAGAATATCTTCCGTCTCGCGGGAGTCTTCGAGGCGCGGTAACCATGTGTTGGTTTTGATCGCCAGATAGCAGCGCATGCATTCAGCAACGCCTTGCACGATAAACAAGGCACCGGCCAACGGGATCAGGGTTTTGAAGAAGTAAACCTGGATACGCGCAGGGCTGTTCCAGCTGACTTCCTGATAGCGCCATGAGTCTGAGGCGATTTCCCAACCAAACCAGAACAGCGCAGCCATGCCCGGGAAAAAGAAGACAAGATACAAAAGCAGATCAAGTCGGCCCTGCCAGCGTGGCTGCAGGAAGCGGTAAATGACGTCGGCGCGCACATGCGTGTCCTGCGCGAGGGCATATGGCCCGGCCATCAGGAACAGCGCGCCATACATCTGCACCATCATGTCGAATGCCCAAACAGTCGGGGCATTGAGGACATAACGCACAAAAACTTCATAGGCGACAGAAAGGGTCAAAATTAAAATACACCAGCCGAATGCTCGCCCAATCCAGATGTTGAGACATTCGATTGCATGAATAAAGGGTATCACGGCTTGGGCTCCTGCCTATGCGGTCTTGGTTAGATATTAGAGGGACAGCCTCTCGGCTGTCCCTCGTAACATAACGTTCTGCAACAATAATCCGTCACAGTTACTGTATAGCTCAGCCGAAGTAGTGCTTGTAGGCCTGAGCATAGTTTGGCGTGTTCAGCAGCAGGTAGTTCATCACTTTTTCAGCATAAGCTTTCTGTGATGCAACAACCTTGGCAAAGAACGGATCTTCTTTTGAAATCCGGTCAACAACGATATCCCATGCATCGAGCTGAGCTGCCATGACGGAATCCGGCGTGCGGTGAACGTTTACGCCGTGATCCTTCTGCAGGGAAACCAGATCGTCTGCATAACGCAGGGTGTTGTGCCAGTAGAAGTTTGAGTTCTCAGCTTCAGAAGCATAACGCAGAATGTTCTGAAGTTCAGGAGCCAGAGAATTATACTTCTTCTTGTTGAAGGTAATTTCAAAGCTTTCCTGAGACTGATGGTAACTGGCCAGATGGTAGTCTTTGGAAACGTCCTGCATGCCGAAATCTTTATCCGAAGTCGGATTGTTAAATTCAGCAGCATCGATCAGGCCGCTCTTCATTGCAGGCTGGATTTCTCCACCCGGCAGCTGAACAACAGACATACCCATTTCGTTGAGAACGTCAGCAGCAAGACCAACGGTGCGGTACTTCAGGCCCTTCATCTGGGAAGCGTCTTTGATTTCTTCCTTGAACCAGCCAAGAGGCTGTGCAGGCATTGGGCTGTTGAAGAAGCTGACGATGTTCAGGCCAAGGCTGTCCATCAGTTCGTTGAACAATTCCTGACCGCCACCATAGTGGACCCAGCCGAGCAGTTCCTGAGCGGACCAGCCAAAGCAAGGACCGGTACCGAAGAGCGATGCCGCTTTGGACTTGGAGTACCAGTAAGCGGACACGTAGTGAGCGCCATCAAGAACGCCACGGTGTACGGCGTCCTGCATCTGGCTGGTTTTAACAACTGAGTTAACCGACAGAAGATCGATTTTCAGGCTGTTACCGGCCATGGCGTGCACGCGATCAACATAGCTCTGTGCATTTTCAAGGAAAATACCACCACCCCATGCAGCCTGAACCTTCAGGACTGTTGCGGCTTGGGCGATGTGCGGTGCGGCAAGTGTGCTGGTAGCAGCAGCGGCACCGGCAGCAACAGCACCGTTCCGCAGAAACTTACGGCGCGATACGCTTTTTTCAACTTTCGACATTTATGTTCTCCCTAGTTTTTAGGTAAGGCCCGCCACTCCACCGTGCCGGGTTCGTCAATTTATTTAACCGCTGAACAGACTAGCCTATCCAGACAAAGTTGCGGTGGAAAACTTATGTGCATACAGGCGTACTAGGCCTCTGATTTTGTATACCATGTGCAGCATTTTGAATATTTCATGCTCGTTTGCAAGCACATTACCAGACGGTTAATTTAAGCCTTGAAAATGAAAGATAAATACCTAGGCCACACGGTCACTAGGGGCTTTTCCAGCGAAGAATGCGTCAAGATTATCAAGCGCACGGTAGCCCATGGCGTCTCGAGTCTCTTTGTTCGCGCTGCCCACGTGCGGTAGCAAAAATGTATTGGGCAGGGCGGCGATGGCGGGGTTGCCGCCGGGCTCATTGCAATAGACGTCCAGGCCGGTCGCCGCGAGCTTGCCAGATTTCAGCGCAGCGATCAGCGCATCCTCATCAATCAGCGCGCCGCGTGCGGTATTCACCACAATAGCACCATCGGGCAGCATGGCGATCCGCTCGGCTGACAACAGCCCCTTGGTGTCTGGCGTTGATGGGCAATTCAGCGACAGCACGTCACATTGCGCTAACAGATTTTCGATGGAATCGTGAAATACCGCGCCGTGTTCGAGTTCGGGGGTGAGCTTCGAGCGGTTATGGTAATGGATTTCCATATCAAACCCGCGGGCACACTTTGCCACGGCCTGACCGACCCGGCCCATGCCGATAATGCCCAGCCGCTTACCCGTGATCGCGGTTCCGACCATGAATGCGGGGCTCCAGTCTTTCCAGGTACCCGCGCGCATCATGGCTTCGCCTTCACCGGCGCGCCGTGCAGCACCCAGCATCAACAGGATGGCGATTTCGGCGGTGGCGTCGCTCAGCACGTCAGGCGTGTTGGTTACGACGATCCCGCGCTGCTCAAAGGCGGGCAGGTTGCAGTGATCCACGCCGACCGAGAAGTTTGCCACGATTTTCACACAGGCTGGCAGGCGGGCAACGACCTCGGGGGTGAAATGTTCCGTATGACACGGCAGGATGGCGTCCGCGCCCTGCGCCAGTTCGATCAGTTCGTCACTGCTATAGAGGCGGTCATCGGGATTGAGGTGCACCGTGTAATCGCGTTGCAAACGCGCCTCGACCGCCTCAGGTAACTTACGGGTGGCGAGGATGACGGGCTTGCTGGCCATGGTATTTTTCCTTTTGTGGTATCGTATATGTCGCACGGATAGCGTATTGCGTCGCATGGGGGGCGTTTATACGCATTCGTTATGTAATTGTAAGCCTTCATTGTAATGCTGCAGTGCACCAATTACTTGAACAGGTGATGGTTTTGCATCATTGTCGCACCACAATAAGACCCTTGAATGGTCATGGCGTAGAGAGGCCCCGGGACGCCATAGCCCCGACACACACTGAGGACGGATTTTAACGACGCATACCTGCCAGTCCATAGGACATGACGCCAGACGTTTAGGAGCTAAACATGAGTTTTACAATTATTGATCAGGCGCCAGCACGCCTTAACCGTTCCGAGCTTGCCGTTCCCGGCTCAAACACGACCTTTATGGAAAAAGCCTCCAAGAGCACCGCTGATGTGGTGTTCCTTGATCTTGAGGACGCTGTTGCGCCCGATGACAAGGTGCAGGCCCGTAAAAACATCATTGAAGCGCTTAATGATCTCGACTGGAGCGGCAAGACCGTGTCCATGCGCGTCAACGGTCTCGACACGCACTATATGTACCGCGACGTGGTCGACATTATCGAGCAGGCCGGTCAGCACCTCGATATGATCATGATCCCCAAGGTTGGTACGGCGAGCGACGTTTACGCGCTCGACATGATGTGCACCCAGATTGAAGATAATATGAAGCTGGAAAAGCGCATCGGGTTCGAACTGATCATCGAAACTGCACTCGGCATGGCCAACCTCAACGAGATTGCGGCTGCCAGTTCGCGTAACGAATCATTGCACTTCGGTGTTGCAGATTATGCCGCCTCGACCAAGGCACGCACCACGGTGATCGGTGGACCGAACGCAGATTACGGCGTTCTGATCGATGCCGATGAACATGGCAACCGTGACTACCATTGGGGCGATATGTGGCACTACCCGATTGCCAAGATGGTTGTTGTGGCGCGCGCCAACGGCTTGCGTCCGATTGATGGTCCGTTCGGTGATTTTAACGATCCCGAAGGTTACGCCGCACAGGCCATGCGTGCTTCCACGCTGGGCTGCGAAGGCAAGTGGGCTATTCACCCGACCCAAATCGATCAAGCCAATGAGCTGTTCAGCCCGAGTGAAGCAGAAATCACCAAGGCCAAGCGAATCATAGAAGCCATGGAAGAAGCCCAGCGCACCGGTCAGGGCGCTGTTGCCCTCGATGGCCGTTTGATCGATATCGCTTCAATCCGTCAGGCTCAGGTGCTGGTCGACAAGGCTGCGCAGATCGCAGGTAACTAAGGCCACTCAGGCGTTTGCGACTTGTATAAGGGCGGTGCGGCAACGCACCGCCCTTTGTCGTATATGCTTTCCGTTTATGCGGGT
Organism: uncultured Rhodospirillales bacterium; assembly: GCA_965602485.1. Lineage (GTDB taxonomy): Bacteria > Pseudomonadota > Alphaproteobacteria > Rhodospirillales > Casp-alpha2 > JABJOR01. Next base: position 184,660 of record CBFCYM010000003.1, read on the forward strand.
CTGTTCGCCTTCGTGCAAAAAATGCTAAGGTGACTTGAGCTTGGTGCGCCTTGGTTGTATCTGATTGCTCGAAACAGGCCGTCCCATAACAGGTGTTGTATCGCTCCTATGCATAACTATCTCGATTTCGAAAAGTCCATCGCCGAACTGGAAGGGAAAATCCAGGAACTCCGTCATCTGAGCGGTGCGGAGGACGTCAACATCGCCGATGAAGTGGGCAAGCTGCAGACCAAGGTCGACCGGCTGCTGAGCACGACCTATGCCAAGCTATCGCCGTGGCAGAAGGCCCAGGTCGCACGCCATGCCAACCGTCCTCATATGATTGATTACCTGAACGGGTTAATCACAGAATTCACGCCGCTGGCGGGTGATCGCGCATTTGCCGAAGACAAAGCTATCGTAGGCGGCATTGGTCGCTTCCGTGGCCGCTCGGTCATGGTCATCGGCCATGAAAAGGGTGCCGACACGGACGCGCGCATCAAACACAATTTCGGCATGGCACGTCCCGAGGGCTATCGCAAGGCGCAGCGCCTGATGAACATGGCCGATCATTTCAAATTACCGGTTTTGACCTTTGTCGATACACCCGGTGCGTACCCCGGCATCGACGCCGAAGCGCGCGGACAGGCCGAGGCCATTGCGCGCAGCATCGAAGTCTGCCTGTCCATCAAGGTGCCGTTGGTCAGTGTTGTGATTGGCGAAGGCGGTTCGGGCGGGGCCATTGCGGTGGCTGCGGCCAATGCCGTGTTGATGCTCGAACATTCGATTTATTCGGTGATCTCACCCGAAGGCTGCGCCTCGATCCTGTGGCGCGACGGTGATCTTGCCAAGGACGCTGCCGAGGCCCTGCGCCTGACAGCGCAAGACCTGCACAAGCTCGGCGTGATTGATGGCATTGTTGATGAACCGCTGGGTGGCGCGCACCGTGATCCCGCCATGGCAATCAACGGTGTGGGCGATGCCATTGCCGCACAGCTTGAAGCCATGCTGGGCCTCGACGGTGGTGTGCTGAAGGCCAAGCGTCGCGAGAAGTTCCTCGAAATGGGTGGTAAGGGTCTTTAAGGCCGCTTAGCCGTCTTGCAGGATATCGCGCAGGGGCATGCCCATGTCGTGTTCTGCGTGCGTATTCGCCGCGCGCAGGCAATCTGCCAAACGTTTGCGCCAGCCATCGCTTATATCAGCCTGATGATGCGACGCTGACGTGTCCCACACGCCCAGCTTCAAGGCATTATAAAGATCGAACAATCGCGCCTCGCCCATATCGCGTGACAGGTGCCACAGGCCTTCTTCAGTTTGATGGACAAAGGTTGCTGCACTCAGTGATGCCAGCATGCCTTCAACGGCATCCTCGCCATGCTCACACTGTTCAGTGATATCGCTCTGCGTCACACCGTGGCCGGATTTGGATGCCGCATACAACACCGCCAGGATTGCAACGGCACGGTACAAATGCTCGGCGGCATTTTGCGTCCCGCTGTGTGCGCCACGTGCTGCACGGCCCCATTCACCCGCTGATATAGTGATGACCGCACCCAGCAGGACCACCGTCCATGACAGGTACATCCAGATCAGGAAAATCGGCACTACCGAGAGCGCGCCATAGACGTTCTGATAGGTCGGGAAGGCCGCGACGTACCATCCGAAGCTATAGCGCAACAGCGAGAACAGCACCCCGGCAATGATACCACCAGCCAGTGCGGGTTTCAGTGGCACGCGGCGGTTGGGGATGACCATGTAGAACGCGCTTAACCCGGCGATAATCAGCGCGGTGGGTGCAAAGCGACCAAGCACACCAAGCGGCCCGCCCAGCAGATCAAGCCCGAGCCACTGCGTGGCAACAAACAGATAGGTGGAGAGCGAAAAGCTCGCACCGACCAATAACGGGCCGAGCGTGATCATGGCCCAGAATACCAGCAGGCGAGGGATCAGTGGGCGCGGACGCTTGACGCGAAAAATAACATTGAGGTCAGCCTCGATCGTGCCGAGCAGCAATACGGCGGTGGCTGCCAGTCCGATAATACCGACAGCCGACAGCGTCGTTGTATTGGCGATGAACTGGTCAAAATAGGTGCGCATGGCCTCGGCGGACTGCGGCAGGAAATTTGAAAACAGCGCGTCCTGAAAGCGGTCGCGCACACCCTCAAAAACCGGGAAAGCCGCCAGCATGGCAAACGCAATGGCGCTCAACGGCACCACGGCAAGTAACGAGGTGTAACTCAGTCCCGCCGCCATGCGCCAGCAACGGTCCTGCGAAAACCGCCGCCACGTAGCACCACCAAATTGGCGAAGCCGTGTCACAAAGGGTGAAATACCCTGACCCGTACCCATACACCATATCCTCGCCGTTACGCTTGGTCGTGAGTATAGGTCATGGCTCGCGATTGGGGAAATTACGCTTGGGTTGTCGCCTTGCGTGATGGCCATTGGGTGACGATGACGCCTGCGATCACGATCAGGGCGCCGACGATCTGTTGCATGATGACCGCGCCGCCCAGTGCAAGCGCGACCAGCATGACGTAGAACGGCACCAGATTTTGGTGGAACGAGGCCACGGTAACACCGATGCGTGCGACACCCGATAGCCACAGCACCATTGCGTAGCCGTTGGCGATGGCGGCAATCCACACCATGAGTGCGATGCTTTCAACCGTCGGCGTATAGTAGACATCGGTCAGTCCACTGAAGTGACAAAACGCTACCAGCACCGTGGTCACAATGCTGCCAGCCAACAGGGTCGTCGCTGTGATGGTGGTTTTTGAGAGCATGGGCAGATGTTTGACCGTGGCGCGCGAATACCATGCAAAGCATGACACAGCGAGCAACAGCAGCGGTTCGCCGCCTTCAAATCCAATGGAGCCTTGCGCCGTGCCAACACCTTGCAGGCTGGCCCATATGCCGCCGCTGACGGCGAGTGCGATACCGGCCAGCAGTTTGGGCGAAAAGCGTTCTTCGCCTGCCATGATAGCCATGACAAAGGCGACCGGCGGCATCATGGTAGCGATAATTGCCGCCGTGATGGGGTTGGAGTAATAAATTCCGATGTTCAGGAAGATTGTGGCGAGGCTCAGGCCCACGCCGCCGATAACAAATACGCGCCGCCACGGTGTGACACGTAATTCGTGAAATTTCCCACGCAACCCCATGAGCAACAGCAGGGCCATCGCGCCAACCAATTGTCGGCCGATCGCTGCGGCCAGAGGGTGCCAAGTTTCAAGCAGTACGCCGGTGGCGGGAAACGACGTTGCCCATAACACCATACTGGCCATCGCCAGCGCGTTGCCCGTTATCTGTATTGATGACGGGCGCGCTTCCATCAGGTCAGTGCACCGCGCGCGGCAACCGGCCAGACTCGCTCGACCACACCATCGCGTACACCGACGAACCAGTCATAAAGATTGACGGTCGGATCACAGTGTCCCGGTATCAGCATGATGGTTTCGCCGACAAGCAAAGGCGCGGCCTCTGACACTTCAAGCTTGCCGTGCTCGTCGGACGCCGAGATATAGGTAATGCCACAGTGTCCCCAGACCTTGGGCATGCCGGAATCAAAAGCCAAGGATTTCAGGCCAGCATCCAGTACGGCCGTACCTGATTCTGGTACGCTGATGATACTGGCACGCACAAACAGGCTATGCTCAAACGTGGTGAATGGCGCGTCGTCTGCGGCGCGAATGCTACCGTAGTCGGCGTCCATAAAGACGTAAGATCCAGCCTGTAATTCACCCAGCAGGTTCAGCTCGAGATCGATTTCGGACGAGCCCGTACCGCCACCGGTGATCAGGTCGCACGGTAAGCCCTCGCCAGCCAGCAGTTCGGCTGTTTCGCGTGACAGACGCGCGGCGTCTTCGATGGCTGCGCGGCGCTCAGCATAGGGCCGGACGTGCTGCGCGCTGCCGTGATAGGCCTGTAGGCCACCGAAATGCAGACCCGGCGAGGCGTCGATAGCGCGCGCGAGTTCCAGCGCGGGCTGTCCCGGCGGCACGCCACAGCGGCCCATGCCAACATCGATTTCAACCATAACCCGCAGGGTGGTATCGAATTTTTGCGCTGCCGCGCTGAGTTCCGCGATATTGCCAAGATCATCAACGCAGACCGCAACCTTGGCCATCTTTGCCAATGCGGCCAGCCGTTCGGTCTTGCGCCGCCCGATGACTTCGTTGCTCAGATAGATATCGCGCACACCGCCATGGACCAGAACTTCGGCCTCGCTGACCTTCTGGCTACACACACCAACCGCGCCCAGCGCCATCTGATCGAGCGCGATGACCGGTGATTTATGGGTCTTGGCGTGGGGTCGAAATTTTATGTCCTGCGCGCCACTCTTTGTCGCGATCATATCGGCCATGCACGCCAGATTGCGCTCATAAGCAGCCAGATCAACGATCAGGGCCGGGGTGTCGACGTCTTCAATTAAATCGCCGACGTTGGCGGGGCAGGGCTGCACCATGGATTTTCCAGTCTGTAGTCTTGTGAACGTGATCTGTGTAGCTGCAAAGTCATGGGAATGGTAGGTCATATCGCACTTGCATTCGGTGCAAAAAATCATGAGGCTGACGCAGGCTCTATGGCATTGGGTCAATAACACATCGGAACGGGTTTATGTCGGACCAGAAAAGCGCGAAATCACAGTCGTCGCACGGCGATCATCTGGGACCCAATCGGGGCGCGCCTGGCCCGTCGCATGACCCGGTCAACCTGATGGCACAGATTTTTGAAGATATCGCAGCCTTCGTTGGCCCGGCACCCGACGTGCTCCTATCGTGGCTGCTGCGCCTGACACCCGACATTGCGCCCGATGTGGCCGCGCGCAGTGTGCTTGATCAGATTGCCAACACCAAATGTGCCGACGCCTCACCCGAAGGGGTCGAACTGATCGAATTGCTCGAACAGGTCGCCACACAAGGTACGGCTGATTTCATGGCCGGTAGCGGCCGCCGCCGTGGCGGACGCGCCGCACGGGTGCGCGACTAGAGCTGCTTTACGCCACCTTGCCGTGGCAGTGTTTGTATTTATTACCAGAATCACACGGGCACGGTGCGTTACGTGCCACGCGACCCCACGTCGCGGGATCGTTCGGATCCCGCTTGGCGTTCGGGTGGCGGGTGTTCGCCGGTGTCGCGCCTTCTGCTACAGGTGCGGGTGCACCGGGACCCTGTAGCGCTGGATCAACGCGCGTTTCATGCATTTCCTGTTGGCGCGGCTGTAATTCTTCTTCGCTGGGCGGTGCCTGAATTTCAATGTGTGACAGGATCGTCGTGAAGCGCTGACGTAGGCTGTCGAGCATTTCCTGAAACAGATTAAATGACTCGCGCTGGTATTCGCGCAGCGGATCGCGCTGACCATAGGCGCGCAGACCGATGCCCTGACGCAGGTGGTCGAGCGTCAACAGGTGCTCTTTCCAGATTTGGTCGAGGATTTGCAGCAGCAGGCTCTTTTCCACACCGCGCATGACGTCGGGGCCAAAGCGCACGGCTTTTTCCGCCATCTTGCGATCGGTGATATCCATCAGGCGTTCGCGAATCTCAGCATCCGCAATGCCTTCTTCCTTGGCCCAGTCACTGACCGGCAGGTCAAGGCCACTGATGCGCAGGCATTCTTCATGCAGGCGCTCGGTGTCCCATTGTTCGGGATAGGCTTTTTCAGGGATACAGGCCGAGACAATTTCGTCGATGACTTCGTGGCGCATGTCGGTAACGGTCTGTGAAACGTCGTCGTTTGCCATCAGTTCCTTACGCTGGTCGTAAATGACCTTGCGCTGATCGTTCATCACGTCATCGAATTTCAGCAGGTTCTTACGAATTTCGAAGTTGCGGGCTTCGACCTTTTCCTGGGCTTTCTCCAGCGCCTTGTTGACCCACGGGTGGACGATGGCTTCGCCTTCTTCCAGCCCCAGCTTCTGCAACATGGAATCAATGCGCTCGGACCCGAAGATACGCATCAGGTCATCTTCCAGCGACAGATAGAATTTCGATGCGCCGGAGTCGCCCTGACGGCCAGAGCGTCCACGCAACTGATTGTCAATGCGGCGGCTTTCGTGACGCTCGGTGCACAACACGAACAGGCCACCGGCTTCCTGCGCGACGACCTTTCCGGCCTCAACCTCGGCGGTGAGTTTGGCCTCAATCGCGGCGTGTTTGGCTTCGTCGGGCGTGGCCTCAAAGGCCTGCTTGAGCAGCATGTCGATGTTGCCGCCCATCTGGATGTCCGTACCGCGACCTGCCATGTTGGTGGCGATGGTTACCGCGCCGGGTTCACCCGCGCGTGCGACGATCTGGGCTTCCTGCTCATGATGGCGCGCGTTGAGCACGTTGTGCTCGATCTTGCGATCTTTCAGCAGGGACGAGAGCAGTTCGGATTTTTCAATGCTGACGGTGCCGACCAGAACGGGTTGCTGACGTTCGCGGCATTCCTGAATTTGCTCCACGATAGCGTCGAATTTTTCTTTTGCTGTGCGATAAACCTCATCGTCCATGTCCTTGCGCACGCATGGCACATTGGTCGGCATATCGATGACTTCGAGTTTGTAGATTTCAGAGAACTCGCCCGCTTCGGTCATCGCCGTACCGGTCATACCTGCCAGCGTTGGGTACAGTCGGAAATAGTTCTGGAAGGTGATCGAGGCCAGAGTCTGGTTCTCGTTCTCGATGGTGACGCCTTCTTTGGCTTCAAGCGCCTGATGCAGACCATCTGAATAACGCCGACCTTCCATCATACGACCTGTAAATTCGTCGATGATGACGACCTTGTCGTTTTGCACGATGTAATCAGTGTCGCGTGCGAACAGTATGTGGGCGCGCAGGGCCTGATTGGCGTGATGAACCAGCGAGATATTGTTGATGTCGTATAGATTGCCTTCGTTCAGCAGGCCTGCTTCGTTGAGCAGATTTTCAATATGCTCGCTGCCTTCATCAGTGAAGGTGACAGAGCGGCCCTTTTCGTCCTTTTCGTAGTCTTCTTCGATCAGGCTTGGGACGAGCTTGTCGATCAGCGTATAAAGTTCCGAGTTATCCTCGGTCGGTCCGGAAATGATCAGCGGTGTGCGCGCTTCATCAATCAGGATGGAATCGACCTCATCGACGATGGCAAAATTAAACTCGCGCTGCACCATTTCGTTCAGACGAAACTTCATATTGTCGCGCAGGTAGTCAAAGCCGAACTCGTTGTTGGTGCCGTAGGTCACGTCACAGGCATATTGCTGCTGGCGGGTTGAATCGTCGAGACCATGCACGATGCAGCCAGCGCTCAAACCCAGGAAGCGATAAACCTGCCCCATCCATTCGGCGTCGCGCTGGGCCAGATAGTCATTGACCGTAATCACGTGCGCGCCTTTGCCTGCAATGGCATTGAGATAGACCGGCAGGGTGGCGACCAGGGTCTTGCCTTCACCGGTTTTCATTTCCGAGATCATGCCCTTGTGCAGGACAATGCCACCAAGCAACTGTACATCGAAGTGGCGCTGGCCCAGCGTACGTTTCGCGGCCTCACGAACCGTGGCAAAGGCCTGCTCCATGATGTCGTCGAGACTGGTACCGGCTTCAATGGCCTGACGGAACTCATCGGTCTTGGCACGTAGTTCATCATCACTGAGTTGCTCGAACTCAGGCTCCATAGCATTGATGGCATCAACGTGCTTTTGAAGGCCTTTTACAAATCGGTCATTTGCGCTGCCGAACAGCCGCTTGGCGATAGCTTCGAGCATGGAAAATTTTGTCTCCGGTGCCGCTCGGCGATGGAGCGGCGTTGTGATGGCCCGCTAATTGTGAATTGGCGGTGAAAAGCGTCAAAACACATAAGCGGGGAGCGCGGAACTGTCAATGAAACGGCGCAAGATTGATCGTTTTAAAATGATTTAAGGGTGCAGGGTGATGCTGTGCGCCGTCGCTTCATAACCTGACAGGCGACCGAGGAAGCTCATGCCCAGCAGGGATTGCCCCATGGCAGCCTGATTGACCGAGGCCCGCACGTTTTCAATACGGATCGGACCGACCTGCAAATAGGGCAGTGTCACGGGTGCGCCACGGACTTTACCATTTGCGGTATTATAGGTCTTGGTGTAGTCGAGCCGCGCGGGATCAAAACCGAGTCTGCGAGCGTCATCGGGACTGAGCACCACGTCGGATGCGCCGGTATCAAGCATGAAACGCACCGTGGCTCCCTCGACCTGACCCTCGATAATGAAATGTCCGTTTGGTGAGACAGCAAAACGGACAGCGTCGCCATTTTGCTCACCATAGGCCGGGATCAGCTCTGCCAGCAGGCGGTTGCCAATGTTCTTTGCGTCTTCGCGGAAGCTGTATGCAACGAACAAGACACCGGCAACGCCGAGCCATGCCAGCGTATACTTGATGACGCGGTGCGCACCTATGCGGCGATGAAACACCACGCTGGCACCAACAAAAGCAAGGATCAGCAGTGAATGGGTCAGGCTGATCTGACCGTCACGGCTTGCCAGGGCATGTGGAAAGCGCTGGTTTAGCCATGAAATCAGCCAAATGCTTGCAAGCACAAGGATGGCGAGCCATAGCCAGGGGGATCGGAATAGGGGGCGCAACCGGTTCACACGGATTATCCTTGTGCTGTCATATTCATGCCTTGATATAGCATGATTGTGGACCGTGCATCAGGTCCGCCTGTATTAATAGGCTTTTCGTCTTTACCCCGGCGTACGGGCGCTGGCATGATGCGGCCCTTCGGCGGCTTCGCTGTGAGCGTATGGTACGTCGCGAGGTCGATTGAACACTTAAATTGGAGATTAAAACGAATGTTTTCGCGTAAGTCCTGTCAGTCGGCGTTTGCCGCCGTAGCGTTCAGCCTGATGATATCCACGATGATGTCTGGCACCGCCAAGAGTGATGAGCATGATGGCGTTGTTGCCGTCGTTAACGGCACCGAAATTCACTTGAGTGAAGTTCGTCAAACCGCTGCGGGGCTGGCCGAGCAGTACCGTCAGGTGCCATTTGAAAAACTCTATCCGCATTTGCTGGACCGCGTTATTGCCATGCACCTAATTGTTGCTGAAGCGCGCAAAACGGGCCTTGATCAGGACGCCGACTATTTGCGCATGCGTGCCTATAACGAAAACAGACTGCTTGAGCAGGCCTTGCTGACCAAAAAGGTCATGGCAGGGCTGAGTGATGAGGCTGTTCAGGCTCGCTACGAAACATTTGCCGCCGAACAGGACGCACAGGAAGAGGTCCATGCGCGTCATATTCTTGTTGCGACCAATGAAGATGCCATTGCCATTATTGCTGAACTGAATGGTGGTGCGGATTTCACGGCTCTGGCAATGGAACGCTCAACCGGACCGTCTGGCCCGCAGGGCGGCGATCTGGGGTTCTTTGGCATGGGGCAGATGGTCCCTGCGTTTGAAACCGCAGCCTTCGCACTTGAAGCCGGTACCTTTACGCAGGAACCCGTTGAAACCCAGTTCGGTTGGCATATTATCAAGAGCGAAGCGCGCCGCATTAAACCGGTTCCCGCACTTGATGAGGTCGGCGATCAGCTGCGCGAGGAACTGGCACGTGAAATTGAGGCCGGGTTTATCGAGACCCTGCAGAGCGCTGCCACGGTCGAGCGTTTTAACATGGACGGCACACCATTGGCCGCCCCGACTGCACCTTAAACTGGACGTATGATGAGCGATAGCAACGCAACGCCCGTAACCCCATCCGTATCGCCGCTGGCACCGGCTGACTTTCCAAAACTGCCTGTGGTGGCAGGCGTGCGCGTTGCGACCGGACAGACCGGCATGAAGTATCAGGGCCGCGATGATGCCTTGTTGGTCGAGCTTGCCGACGGTGCAAAGGCGGCGGGTGTGTTTACCCGTTCGCTGGCACCTTCGGCCCCCGTGGACTGGTGCCGTCGCGCACTGAAGGGCGGCGCGGGTGAGGCACAGGCACTCATCGTCAATGCCGGAAACGCCAATGCCTTCACGGGTCAAAACGGTGCCGACGCGGTGTCACGCACAGTGGAATCGGTGGCCGATACGCTGACCTGTCGCCCCGGTCGGGTCTTTGCCGCCTCGACCGGCGTGATCGGCGAGGATCTGCCCGATGGCATGATTACGGCCATCATGAGCGATCTGCATGGTGGATTAAGCGAAGGTAACTGGCAGGATGCAGCACGTTCCATCATGACGACAGATACCTTTGCCAAGGGTGCTGGCCGTACGGCAAAAATCGGCGGCGAAACAGTTAATATCGTCGGCATCGCCAAAGGCTCTGGCATGATCGCACCCGACATGGCGACCATGCTGTCGTTTGTCTTTACCGATGCGACATTGCCAGCCGGGGTCCTGCAGTGCGTGCTCGATGACGTTGCGGCTCGCACGTTTAATTCCATCACCGTAGACAGTGATACCTCAACCAGTGATACGCTGATGGTATTTGCTACGGGTGCAGGGGCATCACATGCGGTGGTCAAGGACGCCGATGATCTGGTGCTGGCGGAATTCCGCGCCGCGCTGTTTGGGATTTGCCGTGATCTCGCCCATCAGGTGGTGCGCGATGGTGAGGGTGCTTCCAAATTCATCACCATCACGGTGAACGGTGCCGAGCACGATGTGGCAGCACGCCGTATTGCGCTATCGATTGCAAACTCTCCATTGGTCAAAACGGCCGTGGCTGGCGAAGACGCCAACTGGGGCCGCATTGTCATGGCCGTCGGCAAAGCGGGTGAACGCGCTGAGCGGGATCTCCTGAGCATCGAGATCGGCGGCGTTTCTGTCGCGCATAATGGCCGTGCCGTGGAGGGTTACGACGAAGCCCCTGTGGCAGCCCACATGAAGGGCACCGAGATCGACATCATCACCAACGTTGGCGTCGGTGATGGATCAGCCACGGTGTGGACCTGTGACCTGACGCACGGTTATATCGAAATCAATGCGGACTACCGCTCGTAAGGACACGTCATGACGATCACAGGTCCGAACCCCGGTTGTTTACAGGCCGATACGCGCCCACCGGCAGGTGATCTACCCATCGTGCTGGTTGCGGCTGCCGCCATGGTTGACGTTGATGGTCGGGTGCTGCTGGCTCAACGCCCCGTTGGCAAGTCCATGGCCGGACTATGGGAATTTCCCGGCGGCAAGGTCGACGCAGGCGAAACGCCCGAAGTTGCCCTGATCCGGGAACTGAAAGAGGAACTCGGCGTTGATGTAACACACAGTTGCCTTGCGCCCATTGCGTTTGCCAGCCATGCCTATGAAGATTTTCATCTGTTGATGCCGCTGTATGCCTGTCGTGTATGGCAGGGTGAGCCAAGCCCGCAGGAAGGCCAGTCGTTGCGCTGGGTGCTCCCGGTTCGTATGGGAGACGTGGCGATGCCGCCTGCCGATGTGCCGTTGGTTGCTGTGCTGCGTGACCTGATCTGACGGGGCTTGCTTGCCGATGGCTCAGGCGTCTGCTTTTGGCAGGGTGACAAAAAAGGTCGTGCCACGGCCGACCTGCGTTTCAAAGCTGATGGTACCGTTGTGTTTATCCAACAGTGAACGCGTGATGTTCAGACCCAGTCCGGTGCCGCCGTGGCGTCGCGCATCAGATCCGTCGGCCTGCGCAAAGCGATCGAAAATCTTGTCACGGAACTCTTCCGGGATACCCGGGCCATGATCGGTAACCGATATCACATAGCTGCTATCAATCTCGGATAAATGAAGCTCAACTTCGCGGTCCATGGGCGAGAACTTTGCAGCATTGGACATCAGATTGTTGAGAACCTGCATCAGGCGATCAAAGTCACCCGTAACAATGGCGTTTGGCGTATCGTTTTGCAGTGTGAAGACCACGCCGAATTTTTTGGCATACCCGGTGTTTTCCTCTATGGCGTTCTTCAGCAGATCACCGAGGTTTACGGGCTGCATATTCATGCTGATCTGACCGGCCTGAAGTTTCTCCAGATCAAGGATGTCATTGATCAGCAGGGATAGTCGTTCACAATTATTGTAGGCGATATCAAACATGGCCGCCATTTTGTCGGGCAATTCGCCGAGCACACTTTTCTTGATCAGGCCGAGCGAACCCTTGATTGAAGTCAACGGTGTGCGCAGTTCATGGCTAACCGTTGAGATGAATTCGGTTTTCAGGAGTTCGGCCTCCTTACGCGCTGTGACGTCGCGAATAATACCGGTAAACATGACGTCGTCGCCTTCGCCCATGACCCCGACAGCCAAATCCATGGGAAAGGTTGAGCCGTCCTTGCGTTGACCGATGACCTCGCGCCCGATGCCGATGATCTTCGGTATGGCGGTATTGTGGAAGTTCTTTAGATAATCATCGTGCTCGCTGTGATAGGGCTCTGGCATCAGGCAGTTGATGTTCTTGCCGATGAGTTCCTCGGCGCCGTAACCGAATATTCGCTGTGCTGCATTATTTAAGGATTCCATATTGCCCATAGCATCAATGGTGATAAGGCCATCAACCAGCGTGTCCTGAATTGAACGCAATCTGTTTTCGCTGGTGCGCAGTTCTGCTGTGCGCAAGTCGACCTGCGCCCTGATGCTTGTGGCACGGTTTGACATCATGAAAAAGTAATAGGCCAGCATGACCGCGGCGGCCAGGGTGGTAAAAGCAAGGGTCAGGCTTTGCATGGAATAACCTGATCCGAGACTGCTGTCTGTGGGGCGTGCCACCAAATTCAATGTTCGCCCGCCGATTTCGAATGAATGATCAAGAAACACCCCGGTGTGGGCCTGAGCCAGACTTAGCGCCGGGGCTTTGTCTATACGGCTTTTGGAATGATGGATGTGAAGCAGTTCTTTTTCTGGCGGAGCATTTTTGTCGAACAGGTAAAGATCAATACCGGCAGGGCGTTCGAACTTTGAATCAGATGACACTGTAAATTGCGAAATCGTATCGGCGATGCGCAGCACACCGATCACAAAACCCTTCAGGAATTCTCTGCGTTGCTCAATTGTGTCACGTGGTGCCCCGCGCTGGTATACCGGCGCAAACACCAATACTGCCGTATTGTTTTCCTTTAACTGGACAAGGTGGATGCGCTCGCTCGCGACCATATGGCCTGTGTCGCGCGCCTTGTTGAGTGCATCCAGTCGCGCCTTGCTTGAACCCAGATCAAAGCCTAACGCGCCTTCGTTTCCTGCATATGGTTCAACGTAAAAGACGGGAAAGTATGTGTCGCGCTGGCTTGCGCGCACCATGTCGCCCTGGATCGAACGTTGCCGAAAGGCGAAACTTTCGAACCCGTCTGTGAGTGCGTCGCTCTCATAGGTGGCGCGTTCACGTGCCGTTACCTTTGGAACCCACTCCAGAGCCTGAAACGCTGTACCAATGCTCAGCAGAGGTGTGGTGAAAGAGCGAAAAGAAACGCGATCAATTTCGGGAGAACTCCCCAGGAACGATGCGGTGGAAAGCACCGTGAGTAGCTCAGATGACACCTGCTCTGTAACCGCGTTAAACCGCGCTGTGGCCAGATGTTCGAACTTATCAATGGCACGTGCCCGATCATATGTGCTGCTCGTGTGCAAAACACCGATGGAGGCAAGTAGGCCAACGATAAGAATGGCTGCCGATGGCGGGAAACGAACGAATGTTTTCATGCGATACTTTTACAGTCTCTGCTTTTTATTCAGCTTATACACGTGAAGCTAAACATATAATGGTGTGTTCGTCCAAGCGCTAATTATTCCAAAAAAGGCATCTTACGGTTGCATGGAATGTGTCGTACGCAGGAATTTGCGCATGACCCTACCATTTATCCGTATCAAGCCTGTATAACTATATGGGTGTGCGCAGCCTGATTTCCCTTCCCCGTCTCTGTCGAGGGTGATATCGGGTGTAAATGCCCGCACAACAACGACGCCGCAACAACGACGTAAAGAACCGCTATGCCCGCAGCACCCAAAGCCGTTACCGCCGCTGTTTTGATCATCGGCAATGAAATTCTGTCTGGTCGCACGCAGGATGCCAATCTGACGTTCCTTGCCACACGCCTGAATGAATTGGGTGTGCAGGTGGCCGAGGCCCGTGTGGTGCGTGATGATACCGCCATTATTGTTGATGCACTCAACGCCCTGCGCGCGGCGCACGATTATGTTTTTACCACCGGTGGCATTGGCCCGACGCATGACGATATTACCTCAGCCAGTGTGGCCGAGGCCTTTGGGTTGCCCTTTGGCCCCAACGCCGAGGCCGAGGCCGTGCTGCATGCCTATTACGGCGACGACGCCACAACAGAGCGCATGAGTATGGCCGATATGCCGGCTGGCGCAGTGCTGATCGACAATCCGGTCAGCCGTGCCCCGGGCTTTCAGATTGAAAACGTGTTTGTGCTGCCTGGTGTTCCGCGCATCCTGCAAGCCATGTTCGAGGGCTTACTGCACCGGCTGGTTGGTGGTTTGCCGGTGTTGTCGAAATCCATCACCACCGCCATGCCCGAAGGCGTTCTGGCCGGGCCATTGGCCAAGGCACAGGCTGCGCACCCCGATGTTGAGATGGGCAGCTATCCATTTTTCCGGGCCGGGGAATTGGGCGCCAATCTGGTGTTGCGCTCAACGGATGAAAAAAAGCTCGAAGCCGCTGCCGAGAGCGTGCGTGACATGGTGCGGGGACTTGGTGGTACGCCAGTAGAAGACGAAGTCGGCGGTTAAGACCTAACGCTTCAGCAGGAAGGTCTCACGTTTTAGGCGGGCCTGCCAGCCGGCACGTTCCAGTTCCGGATCGATGTGCTCTTCCTGTGGGTAGCCGATGCACAGATAGGCCACCAGCGCCCACTCGGACGGCACATCAAGGATCGTATTGATCGTGGCGGGCTCCATGATTGAGACCCATCCAACGCCGATGCCGCGCGCACGCGCCGCCAGCCACAGGGTTTGCACCGCACCGACCACAGAATAGCGCAGGGTTTCGGGCATGGTGTTCTGACCCAAGCCGAAACCCACATCGGTTTGTTCGTCACAGAAGATAGCCAGTTGCTCGGGCGCGTCGCTCAATCCCGCCAGTTTCAGTCCGGCATATAGCTTTGCACGTTCACCGGCGTAATTGCCCAGCGCCTCGGCGTTGCAGCGCTCAAACTCGGCGCGCACTGCGGCGCGGCGTTCTTCATCAAGCACGCGCACAAATCGCCACGGCTGGCTGTTGCCCACGCTGGGCGCCAGCATGGCGGCGTCGAGACAGGTGTCGAGCGCGCCCTCGGGCAGCGCATCGGTGCGGAACCACCGCACATCACGTCGCCAGCGCAACAGGTCATCAAACCCGGCGCGAAAGGCGTCATCAAAGCGGGGCGGTTCGCCCTCGGCGGTGTTTTCGTTGGTATCGTCGCTCTGTGTGCTCATAGCGCGCAGGGTAACGTGATCGGCAAAAAACAAAAGAACCATTTCGCCGAACAAACATGCAACGAAGAGGTAGACGCCCGCCCCCGGGACGGGTAGATAGTTGCACAGTCACCTGCCAACCTGTGCGGGCGTGGTGAAATTGGTAAACACAAGGGACTTAAAATCCCTCGGCTTAGGCTTTGCCGGTTCAAGTCCGGCCGCCCGCACCACCTCTCTTTCATTTATCTTTTCTGTCGCTGGTTGTCGCCATATCCGGTTTTGCGTAGTCTTGTTTTGAATTCGCAGGTTACTTGGGGGTCATCAGATGGCATCGCCTGAAACACAGCCGTTTGCCGTTTGGAACGGCGTCTACAATAGCTTTGCCGATGCGCCTGCGCAGGGTAGCGGGTTTTCCGGTGAGACGTGGAGCAGCCGTACGTATGAACAGGCTGATGCTGAAAAGCAATCTCTGGAAAGCGATGATGCCGAGATTGAAGCCGTTCGCTTCAAGCAGTACCTGCTGGCCCCCATCGCCGCCACATTATTGGATTCAAATGCGTGCCTGCGCGTTATCGATTTTGGCGGCGGCATGGGCAACGGCTATGTTGCCATGCGCGCTACATTGCGCGGTGATGCCCAACTGGATTATCACATTGTCGAATTGCTCGAAGTCTGTGCCAAGGCACAGGACTTGTTTGGCCCGGAAGAGGGGCCGGTATTTCACAGGGACTTTCCCACGGCTGAAAACCGATTCGATCTCGCCCATGTGGGCAGTGCGCTACAGTATGCCGATGACTGGCGTGACGTGTTGGCTAAGCTCGCCGGGTACCAGCCGTCTTTTATCTTGCTGTCTGATCTTCTGGCTGGCGATATCGAAACCTTTGTCACGTTGCAGTATTACTATGGCGACCTGATCCCCATGCGGTTTTTCTGTATGGATGAGGTCATGCGCGCCATGGATGATTTAGGTTACACCATGGTGTTTCAGGCACCCTATGCCCGCCGTATTCTGGGTTCGGACGGTGCCTTGCCAATGGATAATTTCCCCCCGGAGCGTCGCATTGACTACGCCCGTCATGTGCTCTTCAAAGCGCTGGATGATCGGCCATGAACCACGACACCATAGCACCCGGCACCGCCATCGGGGATGGTCCCGCCATCGGGGATGGCACCATCATTAGCGACGACACCGTGCCGCCCGGCGCGCCGTGGAGTGGCGTGCTAGAGGCCGGACAGTGCTTGCGCATTATCGATGAGGAGGGCCATCAGGCGGTCGACTTCCTGTGTTACAACGCTGACGATCCATCGGAGCGCTACAACGCGCCCAACACTATCAAGGCCGCCGGTAACATCACCATCGGTCGCGGCGTTGTGCTGTATTCCGATTATGCCCGCGCATTGATGTCGGTGATTGGCGATACCTGCGGCGGACATGACACCATTGGTGGCTGCTGCTCGGCGTGGAGCAACGCCATGCTTTACGGTGTCGAGGGCCAGCCCGGATGTCGCGAAAATTTTCTCAGTGCTATTGAGCCGCACGATCTGGGCTGGCGTGACGTGGTGCCCAACGTGAATTTTTTCTGCGCCGTGCCGGTGCGTGAAGACGGTGCATTGGCCCCCAGTGTGTTCGTCGACGGCGCGTCGGTGGCCGGGGACTACGTGGAGCTACGCGCCGATATGCGCGTACTGGCTGCGCTGTCGAATTGCCCGCAAATCAACAATCCCTGCAATGACGGTGTACCGGGACCGGTGCGGGTCATTATTCACCAGCCTGTGGCGTAGAAGCATCAATATCGAATGAATATAGTAGTATGTTTCCGTAGATTTTCGAATCGCTTTGTGCTAGGGTGATTTTGTCCTTACGGATGCACCAAAACACAAGCAGGGAGGGTAGGCAACTACATGGAACCGCCTCATAGCCGAAGAGCCCCCGCATGTGTCGCCACGCGATTTAATCCTTAAAACGGGTTTGTGGCATTGGGTGCAGCGGGGGCATTCCAGACAATCTGAATATCGAAGAATTCCGCTGCTTTGCGGCAAGAATTCGAAACCTGAAGGCCTTGGGCCTTCGTTATAAAACCCCGGCTTTTCAGTCGGGACCCGGCCTTTCCAGTTGTGAGCCGGAAACATGCAGCCCCGCCCGGGCAATGCCCCGTGGCGGGGTTCGCCGTTTTGAATTTCTATCTATATGTCCTTTTGCATTTTGATCCCGCTGCGGTGGGGGTAATGTGTCGCAATACATGACTTCTAAAAGGACCGCTGCGCGTGACGTACCAAACCATTGAAACCGAACAGCATGACGACGGGGTGCTCGTGCTCACCCTGGACCGGCCACACCGCGCCAATGCCTTTAACACGGAAATGGCGGGCGAAATCCGCGCCGTTTGGAGCGACCTTGAAGCTGATCCGGATGGTGTGCGCTGCGTCGTGCTGCGCGCCGCCGGTGAGGGCGCGTTCTGTGCGGGGGCGGACCTTAAGGAACGTAACGAGATGTCGGGCGATGACTGGGAGCACCAGCACCGCATTTACGAAGCCATGTCCTACGCCATTATGGACAGCCCGGTGCCGGTCATTGCCGCAGTTAGCGGCGCGGCTATTGGCGGTGGGCTGGAAATCGTGTTGGCGTGTGACTTTGCCTATGGCGTGCCCGGCGCGCGTTTTGGCTTTCCTGAAACACGGCTTGGTTTTATGCCGGGGATCGGTGGCACACAATTGCTGCCGCGCCGGGTTGGCGTGGCGCGCGCGCGCGAAATTTTTATGCGCGGCAATTATTTCAGCGCCGCCGACGCGCTCGCGTGGGGGTTGATCAATCGTGTGTGCCAACCTGATGAACTGCTCGATGCGGTGATGGCCTGTGCACACGACATTGCCATCAGCGCGCCACTGGCGGTCCACGCCGTGCGCCGTGCAGCGAGCGATGGTATGGATCTGGCGCTCAAGGATGCCCTGGAACTGGAACTGCAATACTATTACGCACTGGTCGAAACTGAGGACCGATTAGAGGGCGTGCGGGCGTTTAACGAAAAACGCCCGCCGGTGTTTAAAGGGCGATAGGAAACAGTATGGCGAACAATATATTACGGCCCGAGACATTGGCCGCACAGGCGCTGGGGCTGGAAGACGAAGCCACCGGCGAGGTCGTGCCGCCCATCCATCTGTCGACCACGTACGCGCGCGGTGATGATTACGAGAAGACTCAGGGCCGCTCGTACATACGCGATCAGGGGCCGAGCCAGCAACATGCCGAGCAACTGGTCTGTGCGCTCGAAGGCGGCGCCGAAGCGCTGTCATTTGCTTCGGGCATCGCAGCGTGCACGGCGTTGTTTCATGCCCTGAAAATGGGTGACCGGGTGGCTGTATCGCGCACCATCTATCATGGCGTGCTGAGCTGGCTGGAGATATTTGCACCCGAGCGTGGTCTGGGCGTGGATTATTTCGACGCCGGGGACTTGGGTGGCTTGCGCACTATCCTGCAAGGCGGTGATACGCGGTTGGTCTGGTTAGAGACCCCGGCGAACCCGACATGGGCGGTTAGCGACATCGCCGCGATTGCACAGATCGCGCACGGTGCGGGTGCGCTGTTGGCGGTGGATTCCACGGTAGCAACCCCGGTGTTGACCCGGCCACTTGAACTGGGGGCGGATTTCGTGTGCCACGCCGCAACCAAGTTTCTAAACGGCCATACCGATGTCATCGGTGGCATGCTGGTCTGTTCGGACGCCACAAGCGCGTTATGGCAACGTGTGCATGAGCACCGGGTTTACGCTGGACCCATATTGGGCGCGTTCGAGGCCTATCTGTTGGTGCGTGGTCTGCGCACGCTGTACCTGCGTGTCCCGCGCCAGTGTGAAAATGCGCTCGCCCTTGCACAGTTCCTTGACGCCCATAGCGCGGTGGAGCGGGTGCATTATCCGGGGCTGCCCGGTTTCCCCGGGCATGACATTGCCAAGGCCCAGATGGACGGTGGGTTCGGCGGCATGTTGTCGTTTCAGGTGCCCGGTGGCCGTCAACAGGCCATCGCGGCGGTGTCACGCGCACGGATATTCAAACGTGCGACTTCACTGGGCGGGGTGGAAAGCCTGATTGAACATCGTAAATCCAGCGAAAGTGACGTCACAGATACGCCGGAAAATCTGATCCGGGTCTCGGCAGGGATCGAGGATGCAGGTGATCTAATCAGCGACCTTGAGCACATGCTTGCTGGTCTCTGATTTATGCTAACGTGCACAGAATAGTACCTGCGTAAGACGGGTAATTTTACAAGTGGAGAATAAAAGACGTGATGACACAACCCACCCCCGATTGGAAACAAGGTGCACCGCATACGGCGAAAGACCTGAAACGCCGCATTCTGAGCAAAGGCGATCTTGTCTTTGCCGAAGGTGATGTGGCTGATGTGGGCTATTTGATTGTCAGTGGTGAAATAGAACTGTTTCGTCAGGGCAAAAACGGCGTGATCGGTGTTGCCGTCATAGGGCGTGGCGAAATCCTTGGCGAGATGTCGCTGATTGATGGTCATGCACGTGCGGCCTCGGCGCGTTCCATCGGCGATAGCGAATTGATGGTTATCCGCCCTGCCGATCTGGAAAAACGCCTTGAGAACCTCGCCGACGCCGACCCCGTGCTGCGCCGTCTAATTGACGTATACGTCGCACGGCTTCGCGGAAAGCTGGAACACCTTGTATAATTACAAAATCGATTATCAAGCCTGGGGGACATGACGTGCCGGGCCACTTAAGCACGATTGCGTGGGTGTTGCGCTTTCTCGTCCTGCCGGCGTTGTTTGCGTTGGTTGTGCTGGCGGCTATCGGTGGTTATCTGGCCTACCGGGACTTCAAACTGGAAAGCTTTCTGGCTGGCGGTGCCCTGACGGGTGGTGCCACACAACAGCAATCGGCCAGTGTGTCGATGATATTACCGCCTGCGCGTTCCATTATAGAAGTCGAGTCCTATGCGCCGAGCCATGCCTACCCGTTGGCGGCGTGGGAAATCATCGAAGATCCGGCAGGCCTTATTGAATGGGTCTCGCTCAATGATAAAATCCTGCCGACAGATGATTTGCTTTCGGCCAAGCCCGGTGATGTTCTGGAACTGGGTGGTTGGGCCGGTCATCGGTTGCTCGGTATGCGCTTTCCCGAAGTGCTGATTTCGCTCTGCGACATTGTTATTGCCGGTACGACCGTTGGGTTGGCGCGCTCTGACATTGCAGAATCGGTTCATCCAAACTTGTTATTTTCTGGCTGGCAGACGCGACTTTATGTGGCTGATTTTCCGGTTTGCGCTGACATGACGCTCCATGCCTGGGGACGACCGCCCATAGGTCGGACCTTGCGTCCGTTGGCTGGCGCACGTGCACTTGATTTGATTGATGCGCCGCTGCACGACGCGGCCCCGGTGGTTCACATGGACCCATTGGTGCTTCCCGGTAGCGTACCGGAGGCCGCGCCACGCACACTGACACCAACCCAACCCGACGTGACCATGCACCGCTGTGCAGCGCCGGAATGTGATATCGTGGCACGCTTGCCTGCCAGCGGTTTGAACGCGGTGGTGGTTGAAGACGTCGATGGTTGGGTATTGCTGCAATCAGCGCATGGTTCAGGCTGGGTCGATGCCCGACATGTCGGGCTGGTGCCCTGATTCCAATAGAAAAATACCCCCATAGAGGGATTGGCGTTGCCCTGTAGAAATTAATATAAGCGGGTATAACGATAGTGAAATGAGGGCACGATGAGTGATATCGGCACGATGAGCGAAGTCGATGCGTTTCTGGAGCGCTACCCGGAAACCAAATATTTCGATATTTTGAACTATGACCTGTGCGGCATCATGCGCGGCAAGCGTGTCGATGTTGATCAGCTCAGGAAACTGTACAAAAGCGGTGTCCAGTTCCCCAGTTCCGTTGTCTTGCTCGACGTTACCGGCGAAAGCGCCGACCCGGACGGGCGCGGTTTTTCTGACGGTGATCCTGATGCTGATTTGCGGCCTATTCCCGGCACACTCACAACCGTGCCATGGCAGGACGGTAGCATCGCACAGGTGCTGACCAGCTATTACGAAACCGATGGCACGCCGACGATTGATGATCCGCGTCACGTTTTACGCAATGTACTGGCACGCTTTGCCGACATGGGGCTTAAGCCCGTCGTGGCATGCGAACTGGAATTCTACCTGATTGATCCCGAACGCGGCCCGGGCGGCGGGCCCGTTCCGCCAACCATGCCGAAGAGCGGCAGGCGTACCACCGTTGGGCAGGTCTACAGCATGGCCGAGATCGATGAGTTCTCGGACTTCATGCGTGATGTGGCCGATGCTTGCACGGTGCAGGGGATTCCGGCCGGACCGGCATCGGCGGAATATGCCTCGGGACAGTTCGAGGTCAATCTCAACCATACCGACGACCCCATAGCGGCATGTGATCATTCTGCCATGTTGCAGCGCGTTATTCGTGGCGTCGCCATCAAGCACGGTTTCGAGGCGACCTTTATGGCCAAGCCGCTGGTCGACAGCACGGGCAATGGCCTGCACATTCATTGCTCCCTCGTCGATGGTGACGGTAACAACGTATTTGATAACGGTGGTGATGAACATGGCAGTGACATGTTGCGTCACGCCATCGGTGGTATGCTGGCAAGCATGGCCGAGGGCATGGCGTTCTTTGCGCCCAACGTGAATTCTTATCGCCGCTTCCTGCCGGACTCGTTTGTGCCGACATGTCGGGCATGGTCTTACAACAATCGCTCGACGGCTCTGCGTGTTCCCGGCGGGGACGCGGCAGCGCGCCGTTTTGAGCACCGCATTGCGGGCGCGGACGCGAATCCATACCTGACCATGGCCGCTGTTTTGTCCGGCGTATTGCATGGCATTACGAACAAGATCGAGCCACCGGCTGTGTTTGAAGGCAATGCCGGAACCATTGTTGATCCCGATATCCCTGATATCTGGCAGCGTGCGCTCGATCGTCTGGAGATCGCAGAGATCCTGCCGATCTATATGAGCAAAACCTATTGCGAGCGTTACCGCCTGACCAAGCAGGCCGAGCGCGATAATTTCAATTCCATGATCACGCCGCGTGAATACGAATGGTATCTGTTGAGCCGCTAATCACGCGCGATACATCTAATAGACAAGGGAGATTACACAGTGGAACGCACACACAACTGGACCACACAGGAATGGGTCAAAGCCGATCAGGCGCACCACCTGCATCCGTTCGCCGATTTTAAGGCAGACAAACAGAAGGCCAATCGCATTATCACGCGTGCCGAGGGTATCTTCGTTTACGATTCCGAGGGCAAGGAAGTGCTCGACGGCATGTCTGGCCTGTGGTGCACAAATGTAGGTTATGGCCGCAAGGAACTGGCTGACGCTGCATTCAAGCAGATGAACGAACTGCCGTATTACAACACGTTCTTCAGTACGGCGACCATGCCATCGGTTGAGCTATCTACGGTGCTGGCTGAGCTGACACCCGATGGCCTTGACCACGCGTTCTTTGCCTCGTCCGGATCAGAGGCCAACGACACCATTGTGCGTATGGTGCGCCACTACTGGAACACCAAAGGCAAGAAATCCAAGAAGACCATCATCAGTCGCGAATATGCCTATCACGGTAGCACCATGGCCTCGGCCAGTCTGGGTGGTATGTCGGGCATGCATGCGCAGGCTGATCTGCCATTGCCGGGCTTTACCCACGTTATGCCACCGTACTGGTATGCCTATGGCGGGGATATGAGCCCCGAGGAATTCGGTCTGAAGGCAGCCAAGGCTGTTGAAGATAAAATTCTTGAGCTCGGTGCGGACAATGTTGCTGCCTTTATTGGTGAGCCTATCCAGGGCGCAGGCGCGGTGATTATTCCGCCAGCAACCTACTGGCCGGAAATTCAGCGCATCTGTAAAGAACACAACATCCTGTTGATCGCTGATGAGGTGATTTGTGGTTTCGGGCGCACCGGGAACTGGTTTGGCAGCGATACCTTTGACATCAAACCGGACCTTATGCCCATGGCTAAAGGCCTGACATCGGGTTACCTGCCGCTGTCAGCTGTCATGGTCAGTGACGAGATCGTCAACACGCTGGGTGAGGGCGGTGAATTCCAGCACGGCTTCACCTATTCTGGGCATCCGGTGGCATGTGCCGTAGCACTTGCCAATATTGATATCATCAAGAACGAAAACCTGGTCGATAAAGTTGGTCAGGAAACCGGTCCTTATCTGGCTGCAAAGCTTGCCGCAGAGATCGCTGACCATCCGCTGGTTGGCGAAGCACGCTCCATCGGCCTGATCGGTGCCGTGGAACTGGTCAAGGACAAGGCCACGCGCACATTCTTTGATGATGAAGGTACGGTCGGCGGCAAATGCCGTGATCATTGTGTGAAGAACGGGTTGGTTATGCGCGCGTCACGTGACGTCATCGTTATGTCGCCGCCACTGATCATCACGTGTGACCAGATCGACGATATGATCGCACGCCTGAAGCAGAGCCTTGACGACACGGCAGCCGAAATCGGCATGTCCTGATGTGATAGCGAGCATCTGTTGCGGCGCGTTATACGTTCAGCAACAGGTGCTCGCGTTCCCATGAACTGATGACCTGACGGTAGGTGCCGAACTCTTTGTTCTTCACCGCGATAAAGGCATCGACGAAGCGCGGACCAAGGGCCTCGCGCAAAGCAGAGCTCTGATCCATGGTGAGCAGGGCATCGTCGAGGTGCTGTGGCAGCCTGCGCGGTAAATGGTAGATACTTTTGCTCTGTGGTTCGTCCGGTTTCAGGCCTGCTGCCATGCCCAGATAACCACACACCAATGTACCAGCGATAGCCAGATACGGATTCACGTCGGAACCAGCCAGTCGGTTTTCCACCCGGCGGGCCTGTGGCTTGGAACTTGGCACACGCAGACCGCAGGTCCGGTTGTTGTGTCCCCAATAGGTGTTAATGGGGGCCTCTTCATAGGTGAATCGCCGGTAGGAATTTACATTGGGTGCCAACAGCGCCATAGCCGCGGGCAAGTGGTGTTGCAGGCCACCGACAAAGGCGTGGAACAAGTCTGAGTCATTGCCGTCTTTATCGATGAAAATGCTCTCGCCTGAGGCCGTATCCAGTATGCTCTGATGCACATGCATGGAACTGCCCGGTTCGTGCTGCATGGGTTTGGCGAGGAACGTCGCGTGCACGCCGTGGTTGGTTGCTGTTTGGCGCACGGTGCGTTTGAACAGGAAGACCTGATCTGCGAGGTCCAGTGCATCCCCGTGGCGGAAATTAATCTCGAATTGCGCTGCGCCACCTTCGTGATTCAGCGTGTCGATATCGATTTTCTGCGTGTCGCAGTAGTCATAAACGTCTTCGAACAGGGGATCGAACTCGTTGACCGCGTCAATGCCGAAAGCCTGTCGGCCGGTCTCGGGACGTCCCGAACGACCCATGGGCGGGGCCAGTGGGTAGTCTGGGTCCGCATTGATGGCGACAAGAAAAAATTCGAGTTCCGGCGCGATGATCGGACGCCAGTTTCGCTCAGTGTAAAGTGCCAGAACCCGCTTCAGAACCTGACGGCTGGCCATCTCTACCGGGCTGTCATCCTGATTGTAACTGTCACAGATGACCTGGGCTGTTGGCTCTGTGTACCACGGCACAAGGCGGATGCTGTTCGGGTCCGGACGCAGAATGATATCGACATCAATGGGGTCAATGATGTCGTCGCCGTCCGGGAATTCACCATTGACCGTTTGCGCGAATACGCTTTCGGGTAGGCGGTGGGAATCCTCTGCAATGCCGGCAAGGAATTTTTCTGTCGGTAAAATTTTACCGCGCGCAATGCCGGTCATGTCGGCAACGAGGCATTCAACCTCGGTGACATGGTGCTCTTTACAGAAATGTTCGATCGTTTGCATGAAACAGGACTTCCAGACAGGGGAATAGCCGTGAGCAGATCATTTTGAGTGTGTTCAGAAAGAGGCTTCGGCTAGATCAATCACCAACTCAAGGTCAGCGATTTCGACGTTGCCACCCTTGGCCAGGGAAATGATCTTGTCTTTCTTAAGCTTGGAAAATGTACGGCTTACAGTTTCCGTCGTTAGTCCCAGATAATCAGCGATGGCATCACGGCCCATGGGAATGGGAATTTGGTTGGGCGAATCGCCGCGCCGCTCGGCGCGCCGTGAAAGCGATAACAGGAATGAACATAACCGTTCCTTGGCGGTTTTACGGCCCAGCAACAATAACTGGTCTTGGGCCTGCACCAATTCGTTCGATGCCATATTGAGCATGCGATTTTCAAGGTGCGGTGCTTCGCGGAACATGTTCTCCAGATCCTTGCGGTTAAACCGGCACAGGCGTACCGGCGTAATCGCTTCGGCGGAATAGGCATAGGTATCGTTCATGGCAATACCCAGAAAATCACCGGAATAGAGAAAACCTGTAACCTGCTCACGGCCATCCGGCAGCAACTTGTAGAGCTTCACCAGCCCTTCTGTAACATTGAACAGGTGCGCTGCAGGATCGCCTTCGTTGAGGATGATCTCTCTGGAACCTGCGCTGACGTTAAAGGCAAATGAGGAAAGCGACTGTAGTTCCTGATCTGACAGCACGCTGCAAAATACAGAATCACGCACGCCGCACGCTGCGCACGGAGCCGGAATGGAATCAGACCATCGTTTGATGGGGTCCTTGAGTGGGTATTGCATGTTCTATGACACCTGTGGCGACTCTTGCTATGCGTGAATATGGCGTTGATTTGGCCATGAATCAACGCCCAAGCACTAAAAAGAGCGCATCCTATTGTATGCGGCATGCGCAGAATTTATCGTGATTGACCTGAATCAAAGACCTGCGACCCATAAAACGGAAAACTAGAACCGTAAACAATCCTTGGGTGATGTGATATTGCGGTACTTTGTTCGACAATTACGGGACTTTGAGGCTACCAATGCCTTGGCACTCGTTCAGTTGCGCCATCCGGAGATGACTCTGGCTGACTGGCAGGGCCGGGTCGGCAAACTTCAGGAAATCGGTGGTGGTGTTGCTGCGGTCGAAAGCGAGCGTGGTTACCTCTATGGCGTGATGGTGTATGAAACTGACGCTGAAACATCTGGCAACCGTGTGTTGCACGTTACCGATATGGTCACGTTGACATTAACGGGTGGGGAAAATGCCCGATCCTTGTTGCTGGACTGGAGCGAGAACCGGGCACGTGAATTGCGTTGCGATCGCATGGAAATTGATCTGCATTAAGAGCAGATGAGCCGTTTACGGTTTGAATTATGATATTTTTACGATGTTTATTCTAAAAATATGAAGCTGCCCCGCAATAGGGGCATTCAGAAAATCTGGCATATAAATCCATATTGCGCGCTCGCATTTGTTTGCGGTGTTTTTTTTGCTGTGGCTTGGTGTAGCCAATCCGTCTCTGGTCACGTATATACATACTCGCATATTACTGAGCGCAGAACTATTCAGGTGCTGTTGCCGTATTTTCGGTGATGCAAAGTGCCTTGCGAAGATTAATGGGACCGTGAGTACTATATGGACATAGCAACTATCGGGGGGATCGTCGCGGGACTGGTTGTCATCGTGGTCTCCATTCTTCTTGATGGCGACCTGGGTAGCTTTCTCAATGTGCCGGGCATGATGATTGTTTTCGGCGGCACGCTGGCTGCAACGCTGGTCAAGTTCCCTATGAAGGACATGATCGCGTCGCTGAAAGTCGGTATGAAGGTCGCCATACAAAACAGCAAAAACGATCCGATCTATATTTATGAGAAATCCCTGGAAATGGCTGGCCTCGTGCGTAAGGGCGGCCTTTTGGCGCTGGAAAGCGTGCAGCTTGATAACGAGCTGTTCCAGCGCGGTATTGGCATGTGTACGGACGGTCATAATCTGGATGTTATCCGTTCGACCATTGACCGCGAGGTCGCTGTCAACATGCAGCAGCAGGAGATGGGGGAAACTTTCTGGCGCGGCATTGGTGATATGGCACCGGCGTGGGGCATGATCGGTACCCTTGTGGGACTGGTGCAGATGCTGGCCAATCTGGATGACCCCGCTGCCATCGGCCCCGCCATGGCGATTGCCATGCTGACGACCTTTTATGGCGCGGTGATTGCCAATTTGGTCGCCATACCATTGGCTGATAAGTTGGGCATCAAGACCGAGGCGGATCAACGCGTCCATGATCTGATTCTGGAAAGCATTGTGCAGATTCAGCAAAATCAAAGCCCTGCGGCACTGGCAGAAATTCTCTCGGCATTCCTGCCCTCGGCATCACGTGCTGCTGTGAAAGAGCCGGAGTAAGCATATGACAGCGCTATACGAAGCTCAGTCGGGCTGAAGAGGGCGTTATGGCAAAGAAAGCACCTGCTGGCGCCCCGGCATGGATGGCGACTTTCGCTGATCTGATGTCCCTGTTGTTGACGCTATTTGTGTTAATGCTGACGTTTGCTGAAATGGACATCGTGAAATACAAGGCCATCGCCGGTTCCATGAAAAGCGCGCTCGGCGTAGCACGTAAGGACAAGATGGCCGGGGTCATCGAGTTGGAAGGCTCCATGCGCCGTCAGGCCGCCACAGATGTCGACCCCACCAATCGCGAAGAAGAAATCACGGCGGTGCCAAGTGTTTCCATGGCGCTGCCCGTATTGAGTGAAGAAGACGTTGCTGCCAAGGCTCAGGCCATAAAGGAAGCCAAGGCCGATGAAGTGGCGGAGAAGATCGCCGCTGCGATGGACGACGAGATCAAGACATCGGGTGTTTCTGTCGAGCGCGTTGGCGGCGATGTGGTGATCCGCTTGCCCAGTGAAATTGCTTTTCCCTCGGGCAGCAATCAGCTCAATCCACAGTTTATGGAGACATTAGCCAAGTTAGCACCAACGTTGGAAACCACGCCGGGTGAGATCATTATTGCCGGACATACCGATAGTCTGCCCATACGCGCTGGCGGGCAGTTTGGCTCCAATCTTGAATTATCGGCTGCGCGTGCCACGTCTGTGGCGCATAGTCTGCTCAATGAATATGGTATGGATGGATCGCGCGTTGCCATTCAGGGCTATGGGCCGACACGTCCTATTGATAGCAATGAGTCGGCAGACGGGCGTTTGGCAAACCGGCGGGTGGAGATTTCCATTATTACGCCTGATGAAGTTAAAGCCGATGACATCAAGGATGCCAAGGATGCCAAGGATGCAGGGGATGGTGCGGCGCAGACCAAATTGCCATCGGGCGATCAGCCGATCGCAATTAAACCCGAAGAAACAAAGCCAAGCGGGTTTTACGAATAACGTAGCTCGGGAGGCGGCATGAATCGCGCGTTCTGGCGAAAACTGTACATGGGTTTTCTGACGCTGAGTGGCATCGCGCGGCAGGGTTTCTTCATTCCCTATCGCTATGCCAATGGCTGCGCGCAAACAGGCCATGGTGCATTTTGTGGTGTAGTGCAGCGCTTGCAGAGCGCCGAGCCATCATTGCGGCATTACCTGAGCCGTATGGATGCACATGCCAGGGACTTACAGGTCATTGGCGGTTTACCGCCGCCCGCACCACGTTGGACACAGGATTGGTTTCCCGGCCTGGACGCCGCGATGGCTTATGTCATGGTGCGTGAGCATGACCCTGCACGTATTGTAGAAATTGGATCGGGCCACTCCACGCGGTTTTTCGCCCGTGCTATTGCTGATGGCGCTCTAGGCACGAAGATCACGGCCATTGATCCAGCGCCGCGTGCTGATCTGGCTGGGCTCGGTATCGATTTAATGCGCTGCACAGTTCAACAGGTCGCCTCTGATGTGTTCTCGCATTTGCAGGCCGGAGATATCCTGAGCATCGATTCAAGCCATATCCTGATGCCGGGCAGCGACGTGGATGTGCTGCTCAACCGGGTTATGCCAATGCTGCCAGCCGGTGTTCTGGTCCACATTCATGATATGTTTTTACCAGACGATTATCCACTCGATTGGGCATGGCGTGGATATAACGAGCAACTCGGCGTGGCTGCGATGCTTGAAGGTGATGGCTACACGCCCATCTGGTCGAGCCAATACGTGCGAACCCGAATGGTGAAACAATTGGCACAAGGCGTGGCGGCTCAATTGCATCGCCCTGAAGGCGCATACGAATCCTCGCTGTGGTTGCGAAAGGGCCGCTAATGGCAGAATTCAGGGTTGCCGGTAATCGGGCGGCACGTAAAACAGATAATCCTTCGTTCTGCGGACCTTGTGGCAAATGTGGCAGAAATCGACCTGCGCCACACTTGCTGCCATGGTATCGCCAATCAACGTACCGTCGGCCCCAATCATCATATATCGCCAGTCCTCGGTTACAGGGTTCGCATCGGGTGCAAGTTTTTCCATGACGAACAGACGCCCCGATTGAACTGCCCCGGCCGTGCTGAGCGTAAAGCTGTCTTTGGCAAAGACAGCGCCGGGGGGCATTTTTATCCCGTTTTCCAACATTTCATACCCAATGGCCTTGGCATTGGCGTAATTGTTGACGAAACGATTACCGTGCGTATCGGAACGATAGGGTGCGCGGTTATAGCGTCGCCATGTTGAGTAGTCGCGCACCAGCGCAAGCCCGGTGCGTGCATAGGCTGCCGCCATATCCCCGCGTATTTCTTTATAGATAAGTTCAGCGTCGTGCGGTGAAAGAGACGTCGGGCTCTCGACCTTGATATGGCGAAAGTCCGGAATGCCTTCACCATGCGCTGATGGCGCTATGGCAAGAATGGCAAATGCCAAGGCTGCCATATTATGTAAGCTTTGCAATTTCATCATACCCAGATGATGGGCCTGCCAGCGTGTAATGAAAATGGGTGCTCACATGCTCGTGAGAATAAGTGACACGTACGCTAAGGTATGATCAGGCATACGGATCGGCGGCATCACGCAGGCCGTCGCCGAGAAAATTAAATGCCAGCACGACAATAATCACCGGAACCATGGGCAGCATGAGCCATGGATACAGTGCCACCGCATTGATGTTTTGGGCTTCGACCAGAAGCACACCCCAGCTTGTGACGGGCGGGCGTAAACCAAGGCCGAGGAAACTAAGTGCCGTTTCGCCAAGGATCATGGAGGGTACGGACAGGGTTGCAGATGCGATCAGGTGGCTCATGAAATTGGGCAACAGGTGTCGCGCGATTATGCGTTTTGGTTTGGCACCCATCAGGGCAGCCGCCGCGCAGTAATCTTCTTCGCGCAGGGCCAGTAACTTTGAGCGCACAGCGCGGGCCAGCCCGGGCCAGTCGAGCAGGCCAAGGATGATGGTGATGCCAAAATAAATCAGCGTCGGAGACCAGTTAATAGGCAACGCGGCGGATAGCGCCATCCACAAAGGTAGTTCGGGTAGCGATCGTAAAATTTCAATAATGCGTTGTACGGTGCTGTCGACCCAACCACCGAAATACCCTGCCGCGCCACCGATGGATATACCCAGAACAAAGCTGATGATGATGCCGATTAATCCCACGGTCAGCGAAATACGGCTACCGTAGATCAGGCGTGACAGCATATCGCGCCCCAACCGGTCCGTGCCGAGCCAGAAGAATGTGGCGCCCTGGTCAGGGCAGACTAGATGGAAGCTACCTTCAATCGCACCCCAAAATTCATAATCATCACCGAGACAGAAGAACCGAAGTGGCTGCACTTTGTCCCGGTTCTCGGTGTACTCGCGCTTCAGGTTGTCCATGTTCAATTTGTAGTCGTAGGCATAGACGAACGGGCCGATAAATTCACCGTCATCAAACAGATGAATTTCCTGCGGCGGGGCATAGATGAAATCAGTGTTACGGGTATGTAGGTTATAGGGCGCAACGATCTCGCTGATCAAAATCACAGCGTACATGAACATCAGGACGAAACCTGAGAACACAGCAAGGCGGTGCTTTTTTAGCCGCCACCAGATCATGCGCCACTGCGACGCCATATAATAACGTTCCTGTTCGGGCGTCAGTGCTTCAATGGTGTGGGGGTCAAACGGTGCGTCGTTGACGTAGTGGGCGAGCTTGTCACTCATCGCTGTGATCCTCCGCTCAATCGGATACGCGGATCAAGGATGGTGAGCAGGATGTCAGAGACGAACATGCCAACCACGGTCAGGATTGCCAGGAACATCAGGAATGACCCGGCGAGGTACATGTCCTGACTCTGTAAAGCACTGAGCAGCATAGGGCCGGTGGTCGGTAGCGACATCACAGCAGAAACAATGACCGAGCCCGATACCACTTGCGGCAAGAGACTGCCGATATCGGCGATAAATGGATTGAGCGCCATGCGCAGTGGGTACTTTGCCAAAAGCTTGCCCGGTGGCAGGCCCTTGGCGCGTCCAGTGACAACATACTGCTTTTGCAGTTCATCGAGCAGGTTCGCACGCAAGCGACGGATCATGCCTGCCGTGCCTGATGTGCCGATGACAACCACGGGCACCCACAAGTGCGCCATGACCGACAGGGCTTTGTCCATGGACCAAGGTTGATCAAGGTATTGCGGTTCCATCAACCCGCCGATAGAGGTGCCAAACCATGAGTTGGCGAAATAGAGCAAGATCAATGCGAGCAGAAAATTTGGCGTCGCAAGGCCCAGGAACCCAAGCAGCGTTAAACTGTGATCGCCCCAGCTGTATTGATGCGTGGCGGAATAGACCCCTATGGGGAATGCTACACAGTAGATAAAGATGATGGTGGCAAAGTTGAGCACCATTGAGAGCATAAGGCGGTCACCGACGACCTCGTTGACCGGCAGGTTGTATTCGAACGAATAACCCAGATCGCCCTGCAACAGGCCAAAAGCCCACGTCAGGTATTGCTCGGGCATGGATTTATCGAGGCCGTATTGCTGGCGCAAAAATTCAATTTTTTCCTCATCAACCATTTCGCCCTGACTTTGAAGTTCGGCAATATAGGTCGATAGATAGTCACCCGGCGGTAGCTGGATAATGATGAATACCAACACGCTGATGGCCGCCACGGTCATGAGCATGGTGAGGGTGCGACGAATGAGGTATTCAATCATCAGCCGTTTTCTCCATCGTTCTCGAGCCAGAATGTATCGGGTCGGTAGATGCCGAAATGTGCGCCGGGGTCCCAGTTATAGATGCCCTCTGTGGGAACATTGCGCAGACGATTATTGACCACGACCGGTTGGCGCACACCAGAAACCAAGCCGATGCTGTAGACGTTGTTTGTGTAAATTTCGAGCATCTCATGCCAAATCTCAGCACGTGTTTCGCTGTTCTCGGCAACAATCCAGGCTTCGTTAAGGCTAGCAAGTCTGCGCGGCAAAGCCATATCAATGGCCTCGCCTGCGCTGCCATTGGTCTGGTAGTACTGCCCCCATTTGGGCCATTGCAGGTGTTGTTGGTCCGTTGGTGCCAACTCCTGTGGACTGCTGTCGGGGGTGGGGATGCCATTTTCCAAGCCAAACCATACGGACATGATGGTCGTTCCCGCGAAAATACGGTTGCGCAGGACCTCGCGTTGCAGGGGCTTGCTAAAGACCTTTATGCCGAGTTGCAGCCAGCTGTCGCGCACCAATTCCAGTACGTCGGTTTGCTCGGTATCTTCGCCTGCGGTTTCCACAATGATTTCCATGGGGCGGCCATCGGGCAACAAGCGGATGTCGTGCCCATCGCGTTTATCCAGACCCAATGCGTCAAGAAGGCGGTTTGCCTCATCAAGATCGAATTGCGTCCATACCTTTGCATAATTCGGTTTATAGAGCGGGCTCTGCGGCAATACGGTGTTGTTGCCTTCGATGGCGAGGCCATAATAGATCGCCTGATTGATCTCGTGACGATTGATGCCCATCGATAGTGCGCGCCGGAAGTTCACATCACGCAATAGAGGTCGCCATACTGGATCGGCGGCGTTGAGGTTAGGGAACAGTGCAATATGTGCCCCTTTGGCTGTTTGCCACAGGCGCACGGAAAAATCGTTTTTCACTTCGCCCTGTTTGAGAAATGTATAGTCGCTGAAACTCAGGCTGCGAGCCTGTAAGTCGGTCTCACCAGCACCGGACTTGGCGGGGATCAGCTTGGCGCTGGCAACGATCAGTGCGACTTCATCGGCATAGGGTAATTGCCGACCGGCGCTATCGATGCGGTGGTAATAGGGGTTACGCTTGAAGATAAATCTGTCCGCAGGCGGCTTGGTTGCAAGCACCCATGGTTGAAGCGTTGGGAGAGCCGGGTTGTCGTTACGGTATTGGCGCCCGTACTTGAATTGCAACGCGACCCAGTTGCGTTGACCGGTGTCCTCGACCATCTGGGTTAGCGTATCGGGGTCCTGATAGCGTGGATGAAATGGTTTAAGGTAATGTGCTGGTCGGTACAGATAGAGTGGGCTTGCCCCGGCCAATGCAGGCAGAAAATAGGGGTTGGGGTGGTTCCACGTATAGCGCACCGTCAGGTCATCAATGAAGTCTACCTTGGGGCCTTCACCACCCACGCGCAGCAATTTTGGCAGGCCGGTGGGTGAAGCCTCTGCATTGTTGGCAATGTCCTCCCAATAATATCGGAAGTCCTCGGTGGTAAACGGTTGTCCGTCAGACCACTTGTGACCGCGTCTTAGATGAAAGGTGAAAATTCGACCTTCTTCGACTTCGACGGCGCGCGCGATGTCGGGGACAATATTCAGTTCGCGATCATAGCCAACCAGGCGGGCGTAACCGTAAACCACCAGCATGCGGATGTCCTTGGCGCGGCCCATGAGTAAGCGAATTTGGCCGCCATGACGACCGGGTTGTATTTCATCAGGCAATCGCGTCGCATTAAGATCGACAATAGACGGATCACTTGGTAGGCGCTCCTTTATGGCGGGCAGTTCGCCAACCTGTACCGCAGGCAACAGGTAGGGTGGTTCGATTAGCATTGAAGCGCTCACCGGTGTTACGCTCACCGATAGCAGCGTGACGATGACAGCCCATATGCGCGTCATACCTTGATGCGTGATCATTAGAAAAGCCCCCGCATTTGAGGCATTTCATGCGCGCGTACCAGATGTCCGCCGCCGAGGTCCTGAAACGGGGGAGGGGCCGACCCGTTAGCTGTAAATGGCGCAGGCCATTGCGCGGGCACGGACGCCCGACCTTCCATCAACGCATCGAAATTTAACGGATGTGCTGGGTCGGGATAGGGCACTGCTGATACCAGCGCTTGCGTGTAGGGGTGGGTAGGCTCGCGAAACAGCAGTTCCTTGGGCGCGACTTCAACCAGATGTCCGCCACACATGACTGCAATGCGGTCGGCGATATAATTGACGACCGCCAGATTGTGCGAGATGAAAATATAGGTCAGCCCAAGCTCTTGTTGCAGGTCTTTGAGCAGGTTAAGAATTTGCGCCTGAACCGATACATCAAGGGCAGAAACGGGTTCATCACACAGCACAAGACTGGGTTTGAGGGCCAGTGCGCGCGCGATACCAACGCGCTGGCGCTGCCCACCGGAAAAGCTGTGGGGGTACCGGTTCAGGAAGCGTGGATCGAGCCCCACCAACCCCATGAGTTCCTGGACAAATTCACGACGGTAGGCCTGGTCGCCGATATTGTGAATAGCAAGCGGTTCGCTCAGGATATCAAACACCGTCATGCGTGGATTAAGCGAACTGAACGGGTCCTGGAAAATATATTGTATTTTTCGCCGCATAGGGATGAGTTCACTGTCACTCAGTTCCAGCAAATCAACGCAATGCTCTGCGTCATTAAAGATGACCTCACCTGAGTCTGGTGACATGGCATGCATAATAATTTTTGACAGCGTTGTTTTGCCGCAACCAGACTCACCCACAAGCCCCAGGCATTCACCGCGATTAACGTTAAATGAAACATCATTAACGGCGACGAGTGCGCGGCTTTCGCCACTCGATGCAAACAGACCACCACTCTTTCTCGTTAGGTAGCTTTTGGTCACATTTCGCACACTCAGCATGGGTTTGTCCGAAGTGTCCTGATCTGTTTCCACATCACGGCGGAGCAGATCGCCAGCACAGTGTTTGATTTCCCGGATAGGGGTCAGCCGCTCATTCGGCTTCATATCAAAATGCGGCACGGCGTAGAGTAAAGCCTTTAGATAGGGATGCTCAGGCGCGGTAAAAATATCGTCCATGGTGCCACTTTCCATGACCCGGCCGTGATAGGCGACGACGACTTCATCGGCAACGTTGGCGACTACACCCAGGTCGTGGGTAATCATCAGGACGGCCATGCCGAGCTCGCGTTGCAGATCTTTTATCAGTTTGAGGATTTGCGCCTGAATGGTGACGTCGAGTGCCGTGCTTGGTTCATCCGCGATCAGCAGTGCCGGGCGACATACCAATGCCATGGAAATCATGGCGCGTTGGCGCAATCCACCAGACAGTTCAAACGGGTAGGTATCGAAAGCTTGTACAGGATCAGGAAATCCAACCATGCGTAGCATCTCGATGGATAAGGTTCGCGCATCACTTTTGCTGGCGTCACGGTGCAGCAGCAGGGCCTCGCTGATCTGGTCACCGATAGTGTGTAGGGGCGACAGTGAGGTCATGGGCTCCTGAAAAATCATGGAAATCCGGTTGCCCCGAATGTCACGCATATCTGAACCGTGTGGGTTCATGCGGGCGATATCAATGATTGCAGGCGCACTTCCGTTGGTGAGGTTGGCATCCTGAAACAGAATTTCGCCGCTGCTGATAGTCGCCGTTTTGGGTAGCAAACCCATAATGGCCTGCGCCGTAACAGACTTGCCGGAGCCAGACTCGCCGACGATGGCGACGGTCGAGCCTGCGCATACCCTGAACGATACGTCGTTGACGGCTTCAATCGGCCCGGCCGGCGTTGCGAACGTGACGCCGAGATTTCGAACTTCCAGTAGATCACTCATTGGCGAAATGCTCCTACGCCATCGAGGATACGCGCTGCGCGATGCTCTGCAATATTTTCTGCGAACTGGTTTAAAAATGACCAGCATGCTTCGTCATGAACTTTGTGATGGCTGAGCAACCCGGTTGGCTCATCCGTATCAGCCGCGCCCGTACGCTTGTTTATCAGGTGGTCGATGATTTGCGATAGCACCGCGGACCGGCCGGCGAAACCGCGCGTGCCCCGCCAGTCTATAATATCGGCATGGGTGTTGGTCTCGATGAGCCCCGGAACAGGTTCGCGTTTGAGGCGCGGGCCAAACATGGATACGCCCGTGATGCCCAGTTCGCGCAATCCGCTAAATAATTGCCTGTCCATGCGATTCCATGGCGGCACGAATACGGCAATGGACTGCGGCAGGGCCAGAATACTTTTCAGGCCGCGAGAAATCTCATCAAGCATGGTCTCGCGTTGACGTGCCGCGCTGAACTCATATTTTTTATCATGTGCAGGCGCATGGTTTTGGTGAGCATAACCATGCTGTGCAATACGTGTGTGGGTCGCAAGGAAGTCATCATTGCCGAGTTCGGATGAAATCTCTATTGGGATCGCGGCCAATGTTAAAGGCATGGCGGTTTTATGCGATAGCAAAAGCATACGCTCGAGTGCCGCCGTACACGCGCCAGCATCGTCATCACGCCACCAGAATGTTGCCGTCATGCCAGCATCGATCCAACGCGACAGTTCGTCGTTTAAGTCCGCCCAGGTGTTCACGCTTCCTCCGGAAATTTATTATTGGGCGGGGATGTTGATCGCCGCCGCATTGTTATTGTCATACGGTCTCCAGTAACGGGCGAAGCGTATCAGTGGTCAGGCTGGAAATGTTGATGTTTCTGGAAATTTTCAAATCGATCCGGGTTCCTGCAACAGTGATCTCGCCACTTAGTTCTTCTTCAATGCGCTCAGCAAGCTGTTTGGTGGTTTCTGCAACATCCAGCCCCCGTGCAATGATCCCAAAGCGGTATCCTTCGAGACGCCCAAAAGCATCAGCAGATCGAACCGTTAGTTTGATCCTGTCCTTGAGTTCGCGCAGGAGTTCCTGTCGTGTGTCGAGGTCTTGCGTCAGGTCAAGGTCTTCAAGGCCATCGAAGCTGATCAACAAAAGGCTGGACGTCTCTTTGTTGCGTGCATCCAGGTTTGCCGTTGTTTTCATATAGTCGATAAACAGGTTGCGGTTAGGCAGCCCGGTTACTGGGTCATAGAGTTCGTAATGTGCGCTCATGTTGCGCATCATACTTTCTAGCTTATTTGCCAGAATACGTGACAGGTTGGCACCCACCGCTGGGTTGTCATTGATCAGTTTGATGAAGACGTCCTTGGAAATTTTTAGCACTATAGAGCGTTCGTTGGCCTGAACCGTGGCCGTCCGCGGAGCCTCGCAGAGCAATGCCAGCTCACCGATGACACCGCCGCGAACCGCATCAGCCACCTTGACCCGGCCTTCGCCAGTTTCGGCGATGATGCTGAACGTGCCATCAACGATGACACAGGCCATCTTGGCAGTGTCACCCTGTCTGAACAGGACTTCATGAGCATTGACGACTTGGCGTTCACTGGTAAATGCCAGCAATTTCAAACGAGAGCGATCCAGTCCGGCAAAGAAAGGAATGCGCGCCAATAGTTCCGTATCTGTGCCGACCTCGCTGCGCGTATCTTCTGCGGCGATCTCTGCGCGAACTTCGGGCTCGGACGGCGGTGCTCCAGTTATTTCCTTGATGCGCCCGGCATCAGCCTGGAATACGCGGTCGAACTGGGACGGGTCAACGGTCTCGCCATCAACCCAGACCAGGCCGCGACCATCCATAGATGATTTGATCGCTTTGAATACCTTGTGCTGTGCAGCCCCATCAAGCGCACTTGCAGCTTCGTTGACAACCAGCAGCTGTGGCTGCTTAACGAGGTTTCGTGCAATGGCGACTTTTTGGCGTTGGGCGGCACTCAGGCGACGCCCGGCGATACCGACATCAAATAATAGCCCGGCTTCAAGCACTGGCGTTCGCAGGGATAATTCATCAAACACGTTGGTTACGAGTTGTAGGATTTTTTCGCTACTGTCGGCGCGTGATGAGTCGACTTTGCCAAAAATGGTGTTGTCAAGAATGCTACTGGCCGGGTTGTAAACATCATGATCAAAAAATGAAACGGCACCATGCAGATGCTCGGGCAGGTTCTCGGCAAAGGCATGGCGTACATCTAGCAAACGCGCCTCCATAGCTTCGTCGATCAAGCCAAGGCGATGGCGTGCCTTGACCAATTTGAAGGGAAGCTGCAACAGGCGTTCGCATTGTTCATCACTAAGTGCGGCAAGCGAGTCATCACCAGCGGTAGCGTTGAGGATAGTTTGAAATTCGGGTAAATCGTCGGCGCTAATGAAACTGAAGCGTTCAAAAAATTCATGACCCGGCGGGATATCGCTAAACAGTTCGACCATCAGAGCTGCAACATTGCGCCCCATGGACGCGAACTCTTCGCGCAAACCGGTTTTATCGAGTGCCGCTAGCACGTACTCGTTGTTACCGAGGGTATCAATGGCAAAGGTATCATCAACCGGGGTGCCGAACAGGATGTTTTCGGCGACTGAGGCATTTCTGTTGTAAGTGTCGTGATCCCAGCTTTCGACCAGACCTTCGAATTCATGGCTGCTGTCGTTGTTGGCCATATGTTCATGAATTTGGTCGCGCGCTTTGAGAATCCCCGCGCTTAGTACGGGGTGGTCGTCCGGATCAATGGTCATGCGCAGACCAATGTTTAGGATATCATCTTCCAGCCCAACGGCGACTAATGCTGAGAGTACTCGTTTTTCAAGCTCTGTATCATCGCCTGTTTTGTCCAGCGCATTGCCGAGCCAGTCGGCATTGATATCGAATTCACTGTTTCCAGAAATGATGGCTTCTTGTCGTTTGGGCTCGAAATCCCCCTCGCTAATGTGATCGAGATGCTGAGGGTAGTGCTTTAAGCCATAAAGTATATTGTCATGAATGTTGCCAGAACGGATATAGGCGTCCTGATCCACATAGCCGAATTGTCGACCGGTGACGTGCTCGGGCAAGTCCGACAGGTTGTTCCCGTCTATGCTCAGTGTGCCAGCGGTCGGGAAACTCTGGCGAGCGATAAGTCTGGCGAGAGCTTCTTTGCCCCCGCCCGGGCCGCCGGTGATGGTGATGTGTTCGTCAAGGCCAAAGGTAAAGCTGGCACCTTCAACGCTACGTGTGCCTTCATCTTCTTCGAGCGTCAGGTTCGATGCGATGACCTTACCCTGAAGTGTTTCTGCGCCATCGGCGCTTGGGGCAAGCAGGGCCGTGTTATATTGGCCCGGTGGGTCGAAGCGTTCAGCCAGTTGGGAATACTTGATTCGAGCATCCTCCATGCGCTGATAGAAGTTCAATAATTCCTTCCACGGCGGCGAAAGGTCCTTGTAGGCAGCAAGAATGGCGACCAGTGCGCCGATGGACAGGTCCCCCTTGATGACTGAATAGCCACCGATGGAGAAAAAGAAGAACGGTGTGATTTGGGCCAGAAAATTATTAATGAATTTGATGAGGAATTTTTTCTGGTAGACCTGATAACGGATACCGAAAATAGTGCCGAGGCGATCAGAAAAATCTGCCAGTTCATACTGTGCGGTATCGTGAGCATGGATTTCGGATGCTCCGGCAACCAGTTCATTAATGCGTTCCGATAGCTTGCGTACGTTGAGTACGCGCTCCTTGTTCAGCAAATTTACTTTGCGTTGAAGCTTTGGAATGCCCCATGCCTGAACCGGGTATAGTGCAATGGCTGCAATACCGAGAATGGGGTCCTGCACGAACATGAAAATCAGTGCGGTGATCAGCATACCACCCTGAAACGCCGGTAGGGACAGGGATTCGCCGACAAATCCGCCGAGCGGCTCGGTCTCGGCGGTGACCATCGAAACGATTTCACCCTCCGAGATGTTGTTGAAATGCGATAATGGGAAATGCAAAATTCGCTGTACTAAAAAGTAGCGCAACCGACGCAACATGCGTTCGCCAACAACGCCTCTGTATACGTTGATAGCAAATTTCATCCCGCCGTTGATGAGTACAAGCGCGAGAAAAGCGAAACACAGCACGAGCAGGTACTCAATCTGATCAAGTTCGATGTCGAACAGCGTGCGCGGGAAATCCGTGCCGCTGATCGCTTCGTTGACGATTGTTTTCGGTAGATCGAGTGAGAAATAATAAAATGGATACGAAAACCCGATAAGCAAAAGAAGCATCAATTGCTGCTTTTTGCTATAGCGCAGAACAAATTTGAAGATACCGCGTTCCAATATGACCTCCCCAGTCTGGATCGTGACTTCTAATTTATCGCTAGTTTGTTGTTCTTGTATTCGGTCCGTTACTTTGTTGATTTTTTAGATTGTCTGGAAGTCTAACAACATTCTTGCGAAACGAGAAAGTGAATTCCCTGATATGTTGCCCTGCTGGTTATTGACGCCCACAAAGTATCTTGATGAACTGTGCGCAATCTTGTGATCCAGTGTTGCGAAAAGGCCGTATGCTGGGTGGATCAGCTGAAATTGCACAATCAATACTGGCGGCAAGATTCTTGGGGGTTAATGCGGTAGGCCGCAGCAGGGACAGGTGACCGCGCTCGGCAAGGGCTTGCGTGCGCAACAGTTGCTCATTTTCACCGTCGTCAGAAAACGGCACGACAACGGCGCGGCAATTCACCGTGATGATATCCATCAAGGTATTGTAACCGCCTTGTGAAATCGACAACGCGCAGTTGCTGAGCAATGCGGAGTAATCTGAACGGTTTGGCTCGACGATCATGTGTTCGTCAGACATGTCATGCAGCATCTGGGCGGCGTGCTCTGGCATGTTTGGACCAATCAGAAACCGCCATGTGCGTTTTGCTAATTCAGTGTGCTGTCGTGCTTGGGCAGAACACAGCAACAAGGCCTCACCGACTGCGCCACCGCCACTTGCAACAATGATTTCGCCTTGTCCTGTGCGGTCGGTTTGATCGGGGATAGGCGGCGTTACGTATCCTGTGTAATGGACTTTTTCAGCTATCTCAGCGATG
Source organism: uncultured Rhodospirillales bacterium (assembly GCA_965602485.1). Taxonomy (GTDB): domain Bacteria; phylum Pseudomonadota; class Alphaproteobacteria; order Rhodospirillales; family Casp-alpha2; genus JABJOR01. The sequence continues at coordinate 225,852 of CBFCYM010000003.1, forward strand.
TCGTCAAAGGTCATATCGAACGCGATGAAATCGCGATCACCATGGACCAGAACGTGATCGACATAACGTGAAACGGTATCAATTGTTTCGCGTAATCGTTTGGGGTTGTTCTTGCGCACCAGAATGTCACGCACAGAGCAAACGATTTTTGGAGGCTTGTCGCGTGCGTGCGCGGCTTCGAGCAATGGCAAAAGTTCAAAACGAAACTGGCGACGACCAAACGGGAATTGTTCGATCATAACCACATCGGGATCAAGTGCTTCGAATATGTTGAGCAGGCACGCGCGCCGATTGTCGCGCCATGCGTCATCAACGGTTTCGCCAGTGGCATCAAGCAGGTCAGAAAACGATGCGTCTGACGCATGTGCGGCGGGCAGCAGATGTACGTCGGCACCGGGGAAGTTCAGGTCGGGCACAGGCTCGCCACCGAGCACCACGTGTACATCCAGTCCGCTCTCGACCATACCGGCAGCGAGCAGGGATGCACGCCGGACATGTCCCACACCAAGCAGGTGCTGTACATAGAACATGACGCGGTATGGGCGCGTGCTCATGTCTGGTGCCCATGTAATGGAATATTCATGGTGACAATATGTGGCGTTCCATCGGGCTCAAGGTTGAAAAGGTGGCAACTGCTCGGCATCAGTTTAAAGGGCGGTTTACCAAGCATGTTCCATCCAGCGGCCATTGCCATGATGGCGCGGGTAACACCCTTGTGCGTAACCGCGATAACGGGTTGTTTGGGTGCTGCCATGTCCGCAAGCCACGGTTTGACGCGCTGCTGGACCATACGCGGACTTTCCCCACCTGGTGGTTGGAAGTCGAGGCCACGCTCTTCCAGCGCTTGCATTTCATCACCCAGTAAATTGCGTAAATCGGCTAGCGTCCGACCTTCCCAAGCGCCCCAATCCATTTCTACCAGACGTGAATCCGTGCTCGGCTCGTGCCCGAGAATACTTGCGGTTTCCTGCGCACGCTTTAATGGACTTGATACCCAAAATGCATCACACAATGAAATATCTGGAATAACGGGCAAGCGCCAAAGGCCTGCCTGTTCGCGGCCCTGTTCGTTGAGTTCAATATCACTGCGTCCTTGCATGCGGCCTTCTGCATTCCAGGCGGTCGGAGCATGACGGATCAGGATCAGTGGCGTATTCATGCGGTGACCTCGCGCAGCAACGCACCGAGCTTTTGAGCAGCACCTTCCAGGCCATGCCTGTTCAGAGTGTATTGTTGGGCGCGCTTTGCCATTTTTGTTCGGTTCTCGGCATTATCGAGCATCGCCGCCACGGCGCTGGTGAACGCCGCGCTATCACCGCAGGGTGTCAGGATACCGGCATCGGGTGCGTGAACGACGTTGCGCACGCCACCCATTTGATCTGGCGAGATATCTGGTATGTCACCTGCGATGACAGGCAGACCAGCGGCCTGCGCTTCGATGAATGCCATGCCATATGCCTCATTAACCGCAGGCCAGACATACAGGTCACAGGCAGCGTAGATACCCGGCAGGGCCTCTGGCGCCTGTTCGCCAATCCATACCAGTCGATCCCTGATGTGATACAGGGCCGTCGCGGCACTGGCCTTGGCTGGACCATCACCGACAATTAACAGTCGCCATGGACGATCCTTTACGTGCTGTAATGCAGCACCCAGCTGCCGGTAGGATTCCAGTTTGTCGCCTTCACGCATCATGGCGACGCTTAACAGCCATGGCATGGATGGCTCAATATTATATTGACTGGCAGTCATCGCACGGTAGACACGTCGCTCACTGGCAGCGGTTTCGTACGGTGTGGTGTCGATAAATGGGGCCATTTCAACCATGCGGCCTGTTGGACCTAAAACAGGGCGCGCACAATCTGCATCAATTTGGTTCAGATTGATGACGAGGGACGCATTGTGCAGGGCATGCGCTGTGGCGCGGTGACCCAAGTCCCACGGACCGCCAGCACGTTTTGGTGCGTAGGAGGCTTCCGCTATGATATAGGGAATATTCAGCGCCTTGGTAACTATCGGGCCGATCCAGTCTGGCGCTTTATAATATAGATGATAAGTGAACCAGACATCGGGGCGTATTGTCATATTTTTATGATAGACCTCCAGCAATGCCATAGCCTGACGTTCAGCCTCGGCCTTGATTGCCTGCTGAGACGGTAAGTCGCCTTTGCTATCATAAGCCCGCAGACTGCTTGCGAGATCAACTGCGTGACCGGCTTTCTCAAGGGCTGCAATCAGCAAACGTGCCATGCGGCGATCACCCGACGGGACGGGGAAATCAGGTGATTTCAAGGGGGCGTAGAAAGCGACTTTCATAATTTTACGGTTTCCGTTTCATAGCCCGAAAAGCTTTGCCAATTCAGTGATGTTACCATCAAGCGAGAATGTAGCGCGTACGCGTTGCTCGCCAGCATCTCCGAACTCACGGCGTTTCGCTGGGGAGCACAGCAATGTTTGTAAGCTATCACACAGCGCTTGTGGTACGTCGGGCGGCACGAGCAGGCCAGTTGTGCCATCCTCGATCAATTCGGAAATGGCAGAGATGTCGGTGGCGATGCAGGCCAGTCCCTGACTTTGCGCTTCCATCAGGACATTTGGCAGGCCGTCACGGTCACCGTCCTCGGCAATGCGCGAATTAAGCACAAATATGTCAGCGCTGCGGTACGCCGCCAATACCTGTTCCTGAGGCAACGCACCGTGCCATTTTATCTTTGCTGCAATGCCAAGGTGTTGTGCCCTGTCGCGTAAGGTCGCCAATTGTGGGCCGCCGCCAATATGGACGAAGCGCCAGTGTAGATCATGCGGTAACGCGGCGAGGGCTTGAAGCAATCCATCATAGCCTTTTTTTTCTACAGCGCGCCCAACAGACAAAATTTTAACCGGTTCGTATGGATTTGAGCCATCGCGCTCGCTGTGGCGGGGCTGAGGGTTTGCAAAGCGGTTCAGGTCGAGGCCGTGATATATGCATGTGACAGCGCGTTTATGGGACTCGGGTAGCAATGCATTCAGATACGTTGCGTTGGCGCGCGTACAGGTCACAGCCCATTGGCATTCGGCCAGCTTTTCACGGATGTCCCAGTGTGCAGAGGTGTAGATATCCTTGGCGTGGGCTGAGCCGCTCCATGGCAATCCGCTTATAAGCGATGCATAGCGTGCGACTGATGCGGGCGTGTGCAGGAAATGCGCATGCAAGTGGGTTACATCGTGCGGCAATTCATCAATCAGCACGCATGCCTGACCAAATCGGCGCACACGGTTGCGTGAAAAATCCCGCTTCAGATCGAAAATCCAGGCGCGCAGTGCACTGTTATACCCTGGCAATGTCCGAACACGTTTCCAGGCGCGTAACACACGCCCCGGTTCATGGTGTAAGTATTCAGGCAGATATGCGACGGGTGCGGCGATCTCATCATGAACAGGGTGGCGGTGCGGGTCCGTCGGATGACGCAGCGCGTGGATACGGATGTCGAGGCCACGCTGTTCAAGGGCGAGAATTTCCTGGGCGATAAATGTCTCCGACAGGCGAGGGTAACCCTTTAGGATAAAAGCGACGGCACCCACGTTGACGCTCTATCCGACGACGGTTAGTTCGGTGACGTCTGGCGTGCGACCGCTGAGCCACTTATCTGTCATGGCGTTGATTGTAGACAGACCGTCGAGCAAGCCGGGTATGTGTGTTTCTGAAGGGCGTTGTTGTGTGCGCAAGTTCCGGATGGCGGTAGACATTTCCAACGGTTTGCGTTCGCCATCATCAAGCAGCATGCTGCTTAGACCCAGTTCCTCGGCGCGCTTGGCACGGATATACTGTTCCAGACGTGGCACCGTGCGCGGCACAATCACGCAGGGCTTATCAAAGGACAGAACCTCACAGAACGTATTGTAGCCACCCATGGCTACGACGCCGCTGGCATGCTCGAACAGCGCTTCCAGATGGGCATCGAACGTGATGGCATGTACATTGGGCAACCGGTTGACCCGCGCCATAAAACCCGATTGAAGCTTTGACTGCATGAACGGCCCAAGCACCAGAAGTGTCTGGGTATCAAGCGTTGGGTCATGTTCATAGGCGCGCAGTACCCAGTCGATCATGGTGGCACCATCTCCGCCACCGCCGGTGGTAACCAGCACATATGGCTGATGGGGATTAAACGTCTCCGCGATATATGGCAGCGCAACGGACGTATCCCATGAACGGCGCAGGTACCCGGTAAAGTTCACCTTTTTCTTGACGATATCGGGCAGGTCTTGCCCTTCAAGCGGGTTGTGCACGTCGGGAAGCCCGTACACCCAAATATGATCATACAGGTCGCGTAGCGCGGGCAGGGCGTTTTTGCGTTCCCATTCCTCGCTTAACTGGCCTGGCTCATCAAGGACGTCACGTAGGCCAAGTACGAGTGGAACACCTTTAGATTTGAGCATTTTCAGGGTCTCACTGACTTCCCCGCGCAAACCAAGCGGTTCTTTGTCAACAAGGAACAAGTCAGGACGGAACATCTCTGCGGTATGCTTGATCAACCCTGCACGCAAGGCCACGGTTTCCTCGATACCCATTTCCAGGCTAAGTGAGGTATATTCGCCATGGCGTAGCTTGATGACGCCCGGGATACGTACGAAATCTACGCGCGTACGGAAATCAAAGCTGCCGATAATCGGTGAACCTGACAGGATTAGCACGGATATATCAGCGCGGTGACCAACCAGCGAATGCGCAATGGTCTGGCATCGGCGCAGATGGCCGAGTCCAAACGTATCGTGGCTGTATATTAACAGCCGTGTTTTTTCGCGTTGCTCCCCCATGAGCGCAATTCCCAGTGATTTACGGGAATAGTCTTCCTTGAAATGTATCCTATACGTGTTGTTTCGTGCCGCAAGGGTTTTTCGGCTACAGGCATATGATCTGCGCGTAATTGGCAGCTTTTATCCCTATATAAATTGTGAAAATACAAAGGCGTATACGTTACGTGTAACCCTGTTATTGTTTGTATGCCATGGATGATTTTGTGACACAAAACGGTTCGGCCTTTCAAATGTGGGCCACATTCGCACTGATTATCGGTGCGTTTTTGTTCTATGTGTTTGAACGCGCGACCATGGAACTCACGTCCGTGGGGCTTATCTGCGTGCTGTTGGTATTCTTCCATTTCTTTCCTGTTGTTGATCCTGTTCACGGCAATTTGGTTGATCCCGTACGTATTCTGCATGGCTTTTCCAATCCGGCATTGATCACCGTTCTGGCCTTGTTGGTGGTCGGGCAGGGTATGGTGCGGACCGGGGTCCTTGATCATGGTGCACGCGTTATTTTGTCGTTGATGCGTGGCCGCACCGGACCAATTCTGGCCATGTTGATTTCACTGGTCGTGGTTATGGTGATCAGCGCGTTTCTGAATAATATTCCTGTGGTCGTAATCTTTATTCCAATCATGCAGGCATTGGCTGCCCGATTTGGGCAGTCAGCCAGCAAATGGATGATCCCGTTGAGCTATGCCGCAGTGTTCGGTGGCATGATGACCCTGATCGGGTCTGGTACGAACCTGTTGGTAAACAGCGCCTTGATCGAAATGGGCGAGCGGCCATTTGGATTTTTTGATTTCTCGGTTCCGGGTATCGTTTTGGCCAGTGTTGGCCTGATCTATGTTACTTTTATCGCCCCGCATTTGTTGCCTGACAGTGATGACGCACCCGACCAAAGTGGCCAGCGTGAAGGTAAGCAATATCTCGCCCAGATTACGGTGGGTGATGATGCAGCCCTGATCGGTGAACACGCGCGCGGCGGCATATTTCGTGCGCTACCTGACATGACTGTGCGTATGATCAAACGCGGCGGCGATACGATTTTGCCGCCGTTTGAGGATATAGATATTTGCAGCGGAGATGTTTTAGTGGTGGCGGCAACGCGGAAGTCACTCAAACAGGCGCTGGCATCTGACCCCGGATTATTGCACCCCGATCTGGGTGATAATCGTGATGCGCGCTCCGACACACGCCCGTGGACAGAGGGCAGCCAGATGTTGGGCGAGGTCATGGTCGTACCTGCCTCGCGGCTCATCGGGCAGACGCTGCCGCAGATTGGGTTTCGCTATAAAACCAATTGTATTGTGGTCGGAATCCAGCGTCGTTCGCGCATGATCCGATCACCGATCACGGACATTCGCCTGCAAGCCGGTGATGAGTTGCTGATTCAGGGTCAGGCCGAAGACATGTCGCGGCTTAAGGATAGCCGCGATGTCGTGCTGATCGAATGGGCCAGCGAAGATCTACCGGCGCTTCATCATGCGCGGCGCGCATTGGGCATTTTTGCTGCGGTTGTTATCTTTGCCGCTTCGGGAATGGTGCCAATTGTCGTGAGTGCGCTGTGTGGTGCCGCCGCTATGGTGGTGTTTCGTGTGCTTGATGTTGAGCAAGCTTTCCGCTCACTGGATTCCAAAATTGTCACGACCATTGCCGCTGCATTGGCACTCGGTGTTGCCTTGCAGGAAACTGGTGGCGCTGGTTACATATCCCATGGGTTGATTACGGCCATGGATGGGCAATCACCCGCGGTTATTTTATCGGTGTTTTTCCTATTGGTGGCGGTGCTTGCCAATGTGGTCAGTACCAAAGCTTGCGCCGTTTTATTCACACCGATTGCTGTGGATTTGGCGCGAGAAATTGGCGTGCCGCCTGATGCTTTTGCTGTGGCGATTGTCTTTGCGGCCAATTGCTCATTTGCTTCACCGCTTGGCTATCAGACCAATTTGCTGGTCATCGCGCCGGGGCGTTATCGTTTCATCGATTTTGTCCGCGTCGGGGTGCCGCTGGTTATCTTGATGTGGATTGTGTTTTCTGTCTTTGTGCCATGGTACTATGGGCTGTAGAACGGCACTCTGGATCAGTTATGGGGTTTTACGCAGGACCTTTGCTGCCGCGCCAGCGATAGCGTCGATAGGCTCGAGCGCAGAGCACAGTCCCGACGCAGCAACGGCACCGGGCATACCCCAGACCACACTGGTTTCACGGTCCTGTGCAATCACGGCCCCGCCGTGTGAAACAATCTGACGCGATCCTTCCATGCCATCGTGGCCCATGCCCGTCAGCACAACGACAAGAACACGCGATCCATAGACCTCTGCCATACTACGCAGCATGGGGTCCGCAGACGGTTTGCAGAAATTTTCAGGTGCATCGTTGGAAAGCCTGATGCGTGGGTGAGGTTTACTTTTCTCAACCAACATATGCACGCCGCCTGGGGCCAAATAGACGTAACCTGGTAATACTTCCATACCATCAACGCCCTCGTGGCAGGGCCACCCGGTTTTCTGCGTGATGGCGCGCGCCAACGATGAGGTGAACCCAGCCGGCATATGCTGGGTAATGAATATAGGGCATGCAAGATCGCGTGGCAGGCCGCCAAAAAACGCCATGAGTGCTCTAGGGCCACCAGTCGATGAGGCGACAGCGATTACGTTCTGCACGGTTTTGGGAAACGCGCGTAGCTTTACCGGGTCAAGGAAGTAACCCTTCGGTTTCAGGGTCGAGGTTGATGGCGGATCAATAAAGGGAGATTGCTTGTCATCCCGTGATGGTTTGAGTTGGCGCCGTGCTGTGCTGAGGGCGTGAATCAGGCCGTTCAGTTTCCATGCAAAGGCCTTTTTTTCAACTGCGTCGGCACCGCGCATTGGCACCGCAATAAAGTCGGCGGCTCCATGAGCCAGGCCATCAGCGTGTGAACGCGGATGGTCGCGGCGTTCAGGTGCCGATGAAACCAGAATGATCATGGCGCGTGCGTCCAGCTTGCGCAGTCGGGTAATGGTCATCAGCCAATCGCCATCGGGATCGCTGACGTCCATAATAACGACGTCGGTGCCCTTGCGCCGGTATGTTGATACGGCATCAATACCGTTGAGTTGCTGTGCGATTTCGATGGTGTGATCAGATTTAAGAAACTCACCAATTTGTCGGTACAAACGCCCGGACTGGGTCACCAGCATGGCGTGCACGCGGGGAACTTTCTTGATTTCTTCGGACACTGCATTGTCCTGCACGGCATGAACCTTATATCGAATGTGGTGTTGTTAATATTTAAGCCATCAGAATCTTAGGAGTATATGGGGTGAACCTTATATTTAACTGACATATGCACATCCAATAGGTGACGTCTTGTACAGCACAGGGTAGAGTTAATGTTGCGGTGCAGCATTTGATGTCTGTGGCAAAACAATATGCACGATAGGCGTAAGATGAATCAACCTTCGGAAAAACCCACGCTCAGGCCAGATAATCCCTGTTTTTCGTCTGGCCCATGCGCCAAGCGCCCGGGCTGGAATTCAGACGTATTAAGCGATTATCAAGGTGGGCGATCACACCGTTCATCCATGGGTAAGGCTCGCCTCGCCGAGGTGCTGGCGCTGAGCCGCGATATCTTACGTCTGCCGCCCGATTGGCGAATTGCTATTGTACCGGCATCCGATACCGGGGCCATGGAGATGGCGTTATGGTCAATGCTGGGTGCGCGTGGCGTGGACATGCTGGCATGGGAAAGCTTTGGCAAGGGTTGGGTTAATGACGTTACGAACCAGCTAAAGCTTGATGACGTGCGCGTGCTGGATGCCGCGTATGGTGAATTGCCAGATCTGACTCAAGTCGATTTTTCACGTGATGTCATATTCACATGGAACGGCACCACGTCGGGTGTGCGTGTACCTGATGGCGACTGGATTGCAGATGACCGGGAAGGGCTGACAATTTGTGACGCCACCTCGGCAGCCTTCGCCGTGGATTTACCGTGGCATAAACTCGATGTCGCCACCTATTCATGGCAAAAGGTCATGGGCGGTGAGGGCGCACATGGCGTCATTGCTCTGAGCCCCCGCGCGGTGGAACGGTTGGAAAGTTATGTGCCGCGGTGGCCCTTGCCCAAGGTTTTCAGGCTGACCAAGTCGGGTAAATTGATTGACGGTGTTTTCAAGGGTGAAACCATCAATACACCAAGCATGCTGGCTGTTGAGGATGCCCTTGATGGATTGCGCTGGGCGAAATCCATTGGCGGGCTGGACGCCTTGATCAAGCGATGTGAGCGCAACGCTGCTGCCATTTCGCAATGGGTTTCGGGTACGGACTGGATTGGTCACCTGGCGCAGGATGCGGCGTGCCGCTCAACCACTTCGGTATGTCTGAATATTCTGGACCCCCATGTTGCCGGGCAGTCCGAAGAGGTACAGCGCGCCTTGATCAAACGCATGGCCACGTTACTTGAGGATGAGCACGCAGCCTATGACGTTGGCGGTTACCGTGACGCGCCACCGGGGTTGCGCTTGTGGGCTGGCGCAACGGTGGAAACAGACGATCTGTTGGCGGCATTCCCCTGGCTCGATTGGGCATTCGCTAGCACTGTGAGGCAATAGAACAGACTGTATTATTGAGGATGGAGGGACATGATGGCGAAGGTACTTATAAGCGATAAGATGAGTTCGCTCGCCGCGCAATGTTTCGAACACCGTGGTATTGAAGTCGATGTTTTGACCGGCATGGCGCCCGAAGCTCTGTCAGAGCGCATTGGTGGTTATGATGGTTTAGCGATCCGCTCATCAACCCATGTCACGGCGGATATTCTTGCGGCAGCAGAAAACCTCAAGGTCATTGGGCGCGCGGGTATCGGCGTCGATAACGTAGATGTCAGCGCCGCGACACAACGTGGTGTGGTGGTCATGAATACACCGTTTGGCAATGCCATCACCACGGCCGAGCATGCCCTCGCCATGATGTTCGCGCTGGCGCGTCAAATTCCACAGGCCAATCAATCGACCCATGCCGGGAAGTGGGAAAAATCCCGCTTCATGGGGGTAGAATTGATGAACAAGGTTCTCGGCGTGGTGGGATGTGGGAACATCGGCTCTATTGTTGCCGAGCGTGCGCAAGGCCTGAAAATGCGCGTTATGGCATTTGATCCATATTTGACGGAAGAGCGCGCCGCTGTCATGGGTGTAGAGAAGGTCGAACTCAATGATCTGCTCGGACACGCTGATTTCATCACCCTGCATACTCCCATGACCGAAGCAACGCGTGGCCTGATCAATGCCGAGGCGCTTGCCAGGACCAAACCCGGTGTGCGGGTTATCAACTGCGCACGCGGTGGGCTGGTGGTTGAAGACGACCTGCGCGCCGCACTTGAATCCGGCCATGTCGCAGGTGCCGCAATGGACGTGTTTACCGAGGAACCGGCAACGCACAATACGCTGTTTGGTCTGGAAAACGTTATCGTCACGCCGCACCTTGGCGCATCAACCAGCGAGGCACAGGAAAAGGTCGCCTTGCAAGTCGCAGAACAGATGGCCGATTATCTGCTCACCGGCGCGGTCAGCAATGCCCTGAACATGCCAGCAGTCAGTGCCGAGGAAGCACCGCGCCTGAAACCCTATATGCGGCTTGTCGAGCAACTCGGTTCGTTTGCCGGTCAGGCAACCCGCTCGTCCATTACCAATATTGATATCTGTTATGAAGGCGATGCGGCAGGGCTCAATAGCAAGCCATTAACAGCCATTATGCTTAAGGGATTGCTATGCCCGTTAATGGAGGGCGTGAATATGGTCAATGCACCGTTCATCGCCGAGCAGCGCGGCATCCATATCCGCGAAGCGACATCGGAACACGCTGGTGAATATAACGCACGAGTGGTGCTGACATTGACCACTGAGCAACAGACTCGTTCCATTGCCGGAACGCTGTTTAACCGTGAGCCGCGCATTGTCGAGATTAAGGGCATTCACATGGACGCAAAACTTGGACCGCACATGCTTTATATTACCAATCGCGACAAGCCCGGTTTGATCGGCGCACTGGGCACGACGTTGGGTGATGCCGGGATTAATATTGCGACGTTTAATCTGGGCCGCGCCGAGCAGGGCGGCGACGCCATTGCCCTGATCGAAATCGATGAAGCGCCATCGAAATCTGTGCTTGAGGGTATTATGGCACTGGAACATGTCATTCAGGCAATCCCGATGAACATGGAATGCGGCCGTTAATTTGCGTCGGCGCCGATAAGCTCGATGTCGAATGGCGTGCTCTGATAGAGATAGTTCAACCAGTTTCCAAATAACAGGTGGGCGTTCGAACGCCACGTGTTGACGGGCGGATTATCCGGATTATCGTCGCGGTAATAATGCGCCGGGACGTCGATGGGTAGGCCCTTTGCCGCATCGCGCTGGTATTCGTCACCCAGCGTGGTGGAATCATATTCCAGATGATTGAACATATGGACATGGCGCAATTTGGTGTCATGCACCAAACAGATGCCCGCTTCGTCAGAATCCACCAGAATATCCAGATTATCGAACGGCGCAAAATCCTCAGGGTGATTTTCGGTATGGCGTGAAACCGGAATGGGGATTTCGTCGTTGAGCCCGCGCATCAGGGCTGAGGTATGGTCGTGAACCTGATGGGTGAACACGCCGAAGCATTTCTGTGACATCTGATATTTTGGAATGCCGTAGAAATGATAGAGCGCTGCCTGTGCGCCCCAGCACAGATTGAACAGACTGTGCACGTTACTGAGTGACCAGTCGAAAATCTGACGCAGTTCTTCCCAGTAATCGACATCTTCAAAGGGTAGTTTTTCAATCGGCGCGCCCGTGATGATCAGGCCATCGTATTTTTGATCGCGCACATTATCGAACGGCTGATAGAAATCCAGCATGTGTTCGCGCGGCGTATTCTTTGGCACGTAATGGGTCGGTGCCAGCAGAGTGATTTCGATTTGTAACGGTGATCCGCCAAGCACGCGTGCGATTTGGGTCTCGGTCTTGATCTTCTGCGGCATCAGGTTGAGCAACGCGATACGCAGCGGACGGATGTCCTGACGGATGGCGTCGGTGTCCTTGATTAAAAGGACGCCTTCCTTTTCAAGAATATCGCTGGCGGGCAGGTTGTTGGGTATCTTGATGGGCATCAGACTGTATTCAACCGTTATAAGGCGCGGGCATGTTGGCGCTTCTCGCATGCTTGAAGGTACAAGGCAAGATTGTCTGCGCCATGGGATGAATTGCGCGCCTGAGCTGTCACCAATTCATACAATGCCTTGATGAAACGATCCGAACACGGCACCGAACCACCATCTTGGGCTGTATCGAACAGCTGCGCCGCTGCGATGGTGAAGCCAAATGCGTCGGCCATGGTCTCATAGCGCGGTTTACGGAAGTCGAGCAATTGCGGGAACAGGGGGCGGGCGAACTCAATGGGGTTAATGCCGCAGCCGTCCTCGGGTTGATCGGCGAGTCGGGGCGCAATGAAATCCGGATGATAAAATAACGGTTTGGGGTGCGAGCGTGCACGCTCTTTCAGGGCTTCCTCGTATTTCGTATCAGGCTGGATATAGAGGATCAGCGTATCAGCGCGTAACGCCGCAATCACAGGATCATCGGCGTCAGCGGGATCAACGATTTCACACAGGCTACCGCTGGCGTCGTTGATAAAGTTGTTACAGCGGTAAATTTCCCAAGCCTTGGCGATAAACCGCCAGACGTCTTTCATGGATTCAATTTCGGCCACACGGTAAAGATTCTGACGCTCTAGGAACGTAGATTTGCTGAGACCGCCCTGTCTTGCATCGCCATACATGCCAAGGAACGTTGAAACTGGATCAAGATTATCGACCGTAATGTTGTGGTTGATATAGATCGAATCAGATCGCAACAGATCAGCCACAAACGGGTCGTCCATCGCCATGATCTTGGATTTGACGTTATCGAGGATGTGTTCGGCCAGATAGCGCGTGCCGATCCGGTAATCTGCTGAATAATGGTACCAGTTGGCGCTACGCCGCAAATTGGTCGAGAGCACGGTTTTACCGACACCGGACATGCCGAGCAGGCTCAGGGCATGGGGTAATGCGGCGAACGCTTCAAACGAGATGTTTTCTGGCGCGTCACTGTTTGAGCGAGAAGGCATTATTTAAACTCAACCTCAACAAATGCGAATGCAAAATCATTGGCATTGCGCACGTCGTGTTCCACCCCGGCTTCGCGCCAGTAGGAAACGCCCGCGTTCAAATCTGCAATGTTTTCAACGCCATCCGGGCCGGTCAACACCAATTTCCCGGTCGTAACGGGGATGATGACATAATCATATTCGTGGCGGTGGTAGCCGGTTGTTACGCCCGGCGCAAAGTCCCATCGGGTCACACGGGTGCGCTCATTGTCGGCCTGTACGGTTGGAACAGCGTGTTCGGTCATGATTTTATGCCCCGGTAATTTGCTTTATCGTTCAAGACAGCAGAGCAGTTTGCTGGTCATTCGGTCAAGTGCCACTGCCTGCTAAGCGGCTAACTCTTTAATTGCAACGCTAATTATCATCGATTTTTGAAATAAAGGACTACAAAGGCTGCACCGAAAGGTGTTAAATCGATAACACGCCCTCACTAAAGAGGGCAGACATAATGATAACAGGGCACTGGGGAGGACCGGGCGCCCGCCGAAACGTGCAAAAACGTGGTTTTCCATGTTGGCTCGCTGCGGCGTCCTTTGCTCCCTGCGTACCATTTCGAGTGGGAGAGCGACCTATGCAAAAATCTCTACACATTAATCCGGAGAAATGTACCGGATGTGTTCAGTGCGAACTGGCATGTTCGTATGACAACGAAGGGGTATTCAATCCTTCGAAGTCCCGAATCAAGGTTTTCCATTTCCATGATGAGGGCCGCTTTGTCCCTTATACCTGCACCCAGTGCTCCGATGCGTGGTGCCAGCAGGCTTGCCCGGTCGATGCCATCACGGTTGATGCCGCCACTGGCGCAAAGATCGTCAACGACTCCACGTGTGTAGGATGCAAGGTTTGCACCATTGCCTGCCCGTTTGGCACGGTGAACTACAACGCCGACAGCGGTAAGGTCATCAAATGCGACCTGTGCGAAGGCGATCCCGAATGCGTCAAGGCATGCCCAACTGATGCAATTACCTTTGTCGATTCGAACTGGACCGGCATTGGCAAGATGCGCGATTGGGCCCTGAAGACCGATGCTGGCGCGCAAGCTGGCGCATAACGGATAAAGATACAGGGAGGCTATAATGGCTTGGACACAGAAAATTTTGCGGGTGAACCTAAGCGAAGGAACCTGCACAGACGAAGCACTGAACATGGATTGGGCCGAAAAATACCTCGGTCAACGCGGTCTTGCGACCAAATACCTGGTGGAAGAAACCGACCCCAAGGTTGATCCGCTTTCACCTGATAACAAGATGATCATGACAACAGGCCCTCTGACGGGCACTTGTGCGTCAACATCGGGTCGTTACTCGGTTGTTACCAAGGGTGCCCTGACGGGTGCCATCGCATGTTCGAATTCCGGCGGGTTTTTCGGCAATGAAATGAAAAACGCTGGCTATGACATGATCATTTTTGAAGGCGCGGCAAAGAAGCCGTCCTACCTGTTCATTGAGAACGATAACGCGCAAATTATCGATGCTGCTGAGTTCTGGGGCACCTCGGTGTGGGACACCGAAGAAGGCATCAAGAAGAAGCATGGCGATTCCATGATCCGCGTTGCCTCAATCGGCGCGGCTGGCGAAAAAGGCTGCAAGTATGCCTGTATCGTCAATGACATGGACCGTGCTGCGGGCCGTTCCGGTGTGGGCACCGTAATGGGTTCCAAGAACCTTAAGGCCGTTGCCATTCGCGGCACGCTTGGCGTGAACGTCAAGGATGGGCCGCGCTTCTTCGAAGCGACAACGGCAGCCAAAAAGGTTCTCGCTGATAATGCTGTCACAGGACAAGGCCTGCCTGCCTTTGGCACCCAGGTACTGATGAACGTGATCAACGAAACGGGCGCTTTGCCGACACGCAATCATCGCAGCACTCAGTTTGAGGGCGCGCACAGCATTTCAGCCGAAGCCATGGCTGAGCCGCGTGCCAGCGATGGTAAACCCAACCTGATCACAAACTCTGCATGCTTTGGTTGCACCATTGCCTGTGGCCGCGTTTCGTCCATCGATCGCACCCACTGGACAGTCAAGGATCGCCCCGAATACCAGATTGCTTCTGGCGGTCTAGAATACGAAGCCGCATGGGCACTTGGCGCAGCAACGGGCGTGGATGATATTGATGCGCTGACGTTTGCAAACTTCCTGTGCAACGAGCATGGCTATGATCCGATCTCCTTTGGCGCCACCGTCGGTGCTGCCATGGAGCTGTTCGAAATCGGCGCTATCTCGGCCAGCGACACGGGCGGTATTGAACTTAAATTTGGTAACGCTGAAGCACTATGCCAACTGGCTGAAATGACCGGTAAGTGCGAAGGCTTCGGTGTTGAAATTGGACTGGGTTCAAAACTGCTGTGCGAAAAGTACGGTAAGCCTGAATTGGCTATGCAGGTTAAAGGCCAGGAATTCCCAGCCTATGATTCACGCGGCATTCAGGGCATGGGCCTGACCTATGCAACGTCCAACCGTGGTGCCTGCCATCTGCGTAGCTACACGGTGGCATCGGAAGTGCTCGGCATTCCCGTTAAGACCGATCCGCTGGAAAGCGAAGGCAAGGCTGGTTTGGTCAAAGCCTTTCAGGATGCTACGGCAGCCTTTGATTCATCTGGTCTGTGCATCTTCACAACGTTTGCATGGTCGCTTGAAGATCTTGCTCCGCAGGTTGATGCAGCATGTGTCGGTGACTGGTCTTCTGACAAGCTTCTGGAAGTCGGCGAGCGTATCTGGAACATGGAGCGTCAGTATAACAACGCTGCCGGTTTCACGTCTGCTGATGACAACCTGCCGCCTCGCCTGATGACGGAAGCTGCGCCATCTGGACCGGCAGAAGGTCTGACCAGCAAGCTTGCTGAAATGCTGCCAGAATATTATGAGCTTCGTGGCTGGACACCCGATGGTGTGCCAAGCAACGAGACCGTTCAGCGGTTGGGCTTGTAATAATGTGATGCTTGGGGGCCGGGGAAAACCCGGTCCTCAGTACGACGACAGGAGAGATCATGAAGTACGTTATCATTGGTGCTGGCCCAGCTGGTGTTGTTGCCGCCGAGACGCTGCGTAAAAAAGACCCGTCCGGTGATATAACCATGATCAGCGGAGAAGGGGCCTCTCCACATTCACGCATGGCGATCCCTTACTATCTGACAGGGAAAATTGAGGAAAGCGGGACCTTTTTGCGCAAGGCCGATGGCCATTACGACGGTCTCGACATCAAGATCGTTTCCGATAGCGTCAGCAAGGTTGATACCACGTCGTCCACGCTCACCCTGAGCAGCGGCGACAGTGTGAGCTATGACAAACTATTGATTGCTACGGGCGCTACGCCGGTGAAACCGCCGGTCCCAGGATTGGACCGTGACGGCGTACACCATTGCTGGACCCTTGCTGATACCCGCGCCATCATTGAACGCGCTGCACCGGGTTCCGATGTGGTGCTTATGGGAGCGGGCTTTATTGGCTGCATTATCCTCGAAGCCTTGCTTGAGCGCGGCGTTAATCTCACGGTTGTTGAAGCCGAGGACCGTATGGTGCCGCGCATGATGAACCAGGTTGGCGGCAATATGATCAAGAAGTGGTGCCTGTCCAAGGACGTTAACGTCCTGACCTCGACGCGCGCCACCTCGGTGGATGAAGCCGGTGGCAAGCTATCGGTCAGTGTCGATAAGGGTGATGCTCTACCAGCCGATCTCGTGGTTGTTGCGACGGGCGTAAAGTCAAATACCGCCTTCCTGGAAGGCACCGGCGTAAATATGGAAGACGGCATCCTGATTGATGATAACTTCCGCACCAACATTGAAAACATCTACGCTGCGGGCGATTGCGCCAAGGGCCGTGAATTCGATACCGATGGTTGGGCGGTACATGCTATTCAGCCTACGGCCACCGAGCATGGCCGTATCGCAGCCATCAACATGACCGGTGACGCTGCTGAGTACCGGGGCAGCCTGAGCATGAACGTGCTTGATACGGCTGGCTTGATCACGGCGTCGTTTGGGCAGTGGGAAGGCGTCGGCGGAGATCGCTCTGAAGTGGTCGACGAAGATGCTTACCGTTATCTGCGTCTGGAATTTGACGGCGAGCGCCTTGTCGGTGCGTTGTCACTGGGCCGCACTGATCAGATCGGTTGTATCCGTGGGCTGATTCAGGCCAAAACCGAACTCGGAAAATGGAAGGATCGTTTGATGAAGGATCCTAACCGTATTGGTGAAGCCTACGTGGGATGCAGCCAGTAAGGTTGCATCGCCCGTGTTGTCCGGAAAGCACACTATGAAGGTCCGCATTAAGCTTTACGCCATGCTATCGCGCTATTTGCCCGATGGGGCGCAACGTAATGAGGCGGACCTCATTGTGCCCAATGACGCATCGGCCAAATCTACCCTCGATCAATTAAATCTGCCGGAAGGCGATTGTCATCTCGTACTTGTGAACGGTGTCTATCTGGCGCCTGGTGAGCGTTCAGGGCATAAACTCATAGAGGGCGATCATCTCGCCGTCTGGCCGCCTGTCGCAGGGGGCTGAGTTTTCTCAAGGTCGGTGAGGGCACTGTGCACGAGCATCATTACGACGATCAGATGGGTATCACACATGCGGAGTTCTTCCGCCTGTTGCCCATCGCGCTGCAAAGTGACAATTTCACGCAGAGTGCCACAGGCGCCGAACTTGATGCTGGTGAGCGCAAAGTCTCTATCGAACTAGGTCCCGAAGCTGAGCGCCGTATTGCGCTCATGGTAATCCCTATTACGCCAGTACACATATCTCTGAACGGTTACACCCACGCCGAGGCCGAGGCCTTTAAGGCGCGCTTTGACCAAGCCTATCAGCGTGGTGGCGGCTAGGGATGCGACCTATTTGGCGTACGGATTCTTGCCTTTGCGCATATTGAGGCGAAGAGGGATGCCACCCAGCCCAAATTGGTCACGCAGGCCATTTGCCAAGTATCGCGTATAGGATTCCGGCAGCTTTTCAGCGCGGCTGGAAAAAATCGCGAAGGTCGGCGGACGTGTCTTGGCCTGGGTTATGTAACGCAGGCGGATACGCTTGCCGTTTACGGCAGGTGGCGGGTGCGCTTCGGTCATACGCGCAAGCCAGCGGTTCAATGCCGAGGTCGGTACACGAGCGTTCCAGGTATCAAACACTTTGAATACAGCAGGCATCAGGCGATCAAGCCCCTTGCCGGTACGTGCAGAGAAGGTCACGACAGGAATGCCGCGAACCTGTGGTAAGGAGGTCTGCAAGCGGTCTTCGACCTTGCGCAGGGCCATGGCGCGATCTTCGACGGTATCCCACTTGTTAATGGCAATAACCAATGCACGGCCTTCATCAATGACCTGTCCGGCAATGGTCAGGTCCTGCTTTTCCAGACCATCATCGGCATCAAGCATCAACACGACCACTTGGGCAAAGTTGATGGTGCGTTTGGTGTCAAAGGCAGACAGGCTTTCTACTTTTTCGGTAATCCGGGCTTTTTTGCGCAGGCCAGCGGTGTCGACCAGTTTGATAGCTCGATCTTTCCATGTCCACGGCGAGGCAATGGAATCACGTGTGATACCGGCTTCCGGGCCGGTCAGCATGCGCTCTTCGCCGAGCAGACGATTAACCAATGTAGATTTGCCCACGTTGGGACGACCGACAATGGCAAGTTGTAGCGGGGCCTGACGAACCTTTTCATCTTCCAGAGCAGCTTTCTCGTCAGAATCAATTTCATCGTCGTCAACGGGTGTTTTCGTTTCGGTCGTTTCATCTTGTGGCGGGATGTATTCGTAGGGTTCTTCCGGCTCGTATGGCAGCAGAACGTCATAAAGCTCAGCCATGCCTTCGCCGTGCTCAGCTGATACCGGTATGGGATCGCCCAGCCCCATTGAGTAACTTTCCATCAAGCCTGCGGTGGCGGCGCGGCCTTCGCATTTATTGGCAACAAGAACGACGGGCGTGTTGGTGCGGCGCATGACATCGGCGAAGTACTCATCAAGCGGTGTTACACCAGCGCGTGCGTCGATCAGAAACAGTGCTACGTCAGCTTCAGATAAAGCGATGTCTGTCTGTTCGCGCATGCGGCTTTCCAGTCCGACGGTGGTGTTTTCAAGGCCAGCCGTGTCGATCACCTGAAACTTGAGGTCGCCGATATTGCCGCTGCCCTCGCGCCGGTCACGGGTTACGCCGGGGGTGTTGTCGACAATGGCGAGCCGCTTGCCGACGAGCCGATTAAACAGGGTCGATTTCCCCACATTGGGACGACCGATAATTGCGACCGTAAAGGTCATGGTCTGTTGGCCCTTTCAGGCAATAGGTTGATGTCGGCTGCGAACGCTGTGGCGTCCGTCATTCGGCATATGCCGATAAACGACTAGCGATAGGCGACAATAGACGCGTTATCAGCCAGGAAATAGATTGCGCCACCCGCGATGACGGGCGGTACGGAGACACTGTCGGGCAGTTCAATGCGGCCCAACAAGTCGCCGCTATAGGGTGAGATCGCCCAGGCTTCACCATGCGAACCGGTGACCACCAGACGATCACTGGCCAGTACGGGGCCGTTCCATACGATCAGGCCTTCATGGTCTTCTGGGTCTTCAAAGAGTGGCAGTGCTCGAACCCAATAAACCCGGCCATCATCTTGCGACAATGCGACGACCTCGGCGTCATTGGTCAACACGAAGATGTAATCCCCGGCAACCCAAGGCGTGCCCATGCCACCAATTTCACGATCCCACAGGCGTTGACCGGTGCGTAGATCAATAGCGGCCATAATGCCGCCATGGCTGATGGCGAATACTGTGCCACGGTCGATAACAGGATTTCCTCGGATATGCGACAGGGTGGAAACGGAATCGGTTCGACGCACGGAAACCAGAGAATCAGACCAGACCATGCGGCCTGTATCAACCTTGAGCGCGACAATTTCACCCGAGGAATAGGGCACCACGACAATATCGTCATTGACGGCGGGGCTGGCGCTGCCCAACAAGCTTGCTGCTTCACCGACGCCGGCATGTGTCCATAGGGTTTCACCAGTGTCGGCGTTAAGAGCCAGCAGGCGATTGTCGATGGTTAGCACGAACAGGCGTCCGCTACGCACGCTTGGTGCCGAGCGCATTGGGCCGCTGACATATTCGCGCCAGATTTCTGTGCCGTTTGCTGCATCAAGTGCAATGACATCGCCGAACCCGGTCGCGACATAAACGCGTCCACGGTAAAATGCCAGACCGCCCGCAATATGACCGTCATCTTCTTCAGATTCAGGTGTGACTTCGACGGACCATACGGTTTTGCCGCTCTGTTCGTCAAAGGCCGATACACGCGATTCTACATCCATAGCAAAAACCATACCCGACGCGACGACGGGCGCGCTGACAATACGGTCTTCGTCATTGGCCCCTGATCCGAAACTGATCTTCCAGTCTGGTTGCAGGTTGCCGCCAATCATCATGTGATGCATGGCATGGTTGGGGTATCCACCTGATTGCGGCCAGTCTTTGTTCGGGCTGGGTGCAGGCAGCAGGATTTTTGCATCTGCCAGATCAGGGTCTGCATCAATGCTACGGTTGTGCAGCAATACGGCGATGCGATCACCGGGCAGGCGAACTTCGTCCTCGGCAATAAACATTTCACAACCGGCGGTGGCGATCAGAGCGACGGCGATGATGAAGCTGCGAACCATTGAAGTAGTCTCCGGACTATCAGATATACCTGATTACGACGAACCCAGGGCGGAAAGCATTTCCTGGGCACGTGAACGAATACTGGCCGGGGCCGAGGCATCAGTCGAGAGTTCGTTCAACGTGGTGGTTGCGCCATCAATATCACCACTGCGTATAGCTGCGACGGCACCGAGTTCCCGTGCGGAGTAACGCCATGGATTATTATCTTTACTGAGTGCGCTCAAGCGCTCACGCGCGGCGCTCATATCCATGCTATCCATGGCATTTGCGATCGACAGTAAAGCAGCGAGGTCACGGTAGGTCGCCTCTAGTTTGCTATCAGCCGCAATGGTGTCAAAGGCAGCTGATGCGCCCGCGCGATCTCCCTGAGCACCCAGTTCCGATGCTGCACGCAAGCGAGCAAGCAGCTGGTAACCGGCGGTGGAGTCCGCAGCGATGGCAGTAAAGGCATCGTGTGCCTGGGCGGCTTCACCGCTTTCGCTTAGCTTGAGCGCGCTATTGAACTGTTCGGCGGCTGTGGTGCGCGCTGAAATATCGTAGCTCTGCCAGCCCTTGTATCCAGCGACACTGGCGACGAGCAAAATGGCTGCAGCGATAATGAAATTGCCATAGCGCTTCCAGAGCAAAGAGTAATGCTCCTGGCGCAGTTCTTCATCAATCTCGCGAAGTATGCCTGTATCAGTTTCTTCAGCCAAGGGACGCTCCATGGGTGCTAAATTGTTGGTCGTGGCTTTGCCACAAATACTCGGTCCGGTAAAATAGTGAGTCCGCGCTCGGATGGCAAACCCGTAACGCGTCTGGAACAGGGCTTTTTTTCAAGGCAGACAGGCGTTTAAGACATGGCTTACGACACGTCTGCATGCCATTTTATGGAGCATCCTATGCTGGCTGTCTGTTGCGCGGGACCTTGCCCTGTTTTGGCGATCTCAAGCATGGCGTCGCGCAGTTCATGGCGCGATGGCGGCGCGCTGAAATTTGAACCCGAAGAATCAAAGCGGCCACGGTACTGAAGTTCAAGATTGCGGTTAAACCCAAAGAAATCCGGCGTGCAGATACCGTCATAGGCGCGCGCCACCAACTGCGCTTCGTCATGCAGGTAGGGGAACGAAAAGCCGTTGTTTTCAGCAAATAGCACCATGTTTTCAAAGGAATCGTCAGGATATGTTGATGCATCATTGGCGTTGATGGCGACAATGCCGACGCCATGTTCCTGTAGCGCGCGGCAGTCGGCACAAAGTCGCTCGATGATGGCCTTCACATATGGGCAATGGTTACAGATATACATGACCAGTGTGGCGTTTTTTCCACGGATATCGCTCAGAGTATAGGTCTTGCCATTCGTGGCGGGAAGGCGGAAATCCGGCGCAGACCAGCCGAAGTCGCAAATTTTGGGCTCGATGGCGGGCATATGGAACTCCTGTCTTATTGTTCGTTGTTGTTCTCGATTACGTTACGTTAACGCGATTTTAACCACGATCCCAATAAGGTTAGCGATAGAATTGTGCAGTCTTTTATCGCAAAGAGATCATCATGAAACGAATATCGCATAGAACGCCGTTTGTTTTTGCCGCCCTCAGCGCTGTGATGCTTATGCTGAGCGGTTGTGGGGTCGTTGCGGTCGAAGGTCTCTCGGTCGTGGCGACGGACAAGGCTGCCAGTGATCACATTGTTTCGTGGCTCAGCGGCAAGGACTGTTCTGTCGTCAGCACGGAAAGCGGCCAGCGTTATTGTGCCGAGGACCGACAGGCGCTTATGCAGCCCAATCTGTATTGTTATCAGGAACTGGCATCTGTTACGTGTTATAAAGAGCCCGATCCCCGGCGCTTGCCTGATGAACGGCTAACGCCCAAGAGTAACACTATAACGCCATAATGGCGCTCGGTGCCTGCTATCTCGGGCCTGACGCCTGAACGATTGGTCACAAGGTCCATATACACTATATGCGGGCGGTTACCTTTATCCTCATCGTTGGTATTCTGGCTTCGGCATGGGCGGCGAACGTCTTTCTGGGCGGTTTGGCCGAGGATGAAGACGCCATCATCCGTCGCGAGTTTTCCGAGCAGCTTCAAAGATTCGACAGCGCCGCACAGGCAGGCGGTGCCGAAGCCCAATACCAACTTGGCATAATTTATCACACAGCCCATGAACTGGTGCGTGATCACGCGAACGCCGCAAAATGGCTCGAGCGCGCGGCACGACAGGGCCATGCGCGCGCGCAATATGAACTCGCCGCCATGCTCGAGACCGGCGATGGTATTCGCAGCGACCTCAATGCCGCTGTGCAGTGGTATCGCCGCGCCGCCGATGTCGGCCGCGATCCCGATGCCCAGTATGCGCTGGGCAATCTGTATTCTCGCGGTCTGGGCGTTGGCCACGATGCCGCTGCCGCCGCGTTGCTGTACCAGCGCGCAGCCAACGGCGGGCAACCCGTTGCGCAGTATCTTGTCGGCCGCATGTTCGAAGCGGGTTGGAGCGTTCGTGCCGATCCGATTGCAGCGTATATGTGGTACACGCTGGCCCAAAAACAGCGCGCGCAGATCATCACGCAGAACCGTGAGTACGATCCGGCGAAAGCCCTTGCCCGCATGGACGAGGGCATGAACCAGAGCCAACGTGACGTTGCTTTGCGCAATGCGCGGGCGTGGCATCCATCCAAATAAAATCATCGCATTGACTAAATCACTTATTTTTATTGACGATTCCGCCATAGAGACTTAGACCCGGATACTTCACAAAGTAGCGGGCGGGGGGATTCGCGTGCTGCATGTTCCGATATCATTTTCAGCACGACGCTTTTAAAAAATCCGAAGGAGACACCCGTGGCAAAAATCAAGGCCGTAACATTCGATCTGTGGGATACGTTGGTGCATGACAATTCCGACGAAGCCAAACGCGCAGCCCAGGGTTTGCGCTCTAAATATGATGAGCGCCGCCATGTGGTCTGGCATGCCCTGAACGAGATCGAAGCCATTGATGCAGCGCAGGTTACGCTGGCCTATGACGTTGCGGACGCCGCGTTCAACAACGTGTGGAAGCAGCACTCTGTAACATGGACGATTGCCGAGCGTCTCGACGTGATCCTGAGCGGGCTGGGTCGCAGCCTGCCAGATGGCGCGCGCACCTCGGTGATGGACGCTTTGGGTCGCATGGAAGTCGATATCCCGCCGGACCTGATCGCTGGTGCCAAGGAAGCCCTTGCCGAACTGGCTGAACGCTACGCCCTGTGCATTGTCTCAGATGCGATTGTCACACCGGGTACAGGCCTGCGCGATCTGCTCGAACATTATGAGCTTAAGCAGTACTTCAGCGGCTTCGCGTTCTCTGACGAGGTCGGCTATTCCAAACCCCACGCCAGCATGTTTGAGTCCGCCGCCCAGCAAATGGGCGTTGCGTTCGAAGACATGGTGCACATCGGCGACCGTGATCATAATGATGTCAAAGGGCCACAGGCGCTGGGCATGAAGGGTATCTTGTTCACCGCAACCCGCGACAATGACAAAGACACCACATCGGCCGATGCGATTTGTGAGCGTCATGCAGACCTGCCGGGTATCATCGATGCGTTGGCCGAGGCTGACGCCTGATCCGCTCTGATCGGCAACCACATGTAATGGGGAGATAGACATGGCGGCGCAACCCAGATTTCTGGTTATCGACGGATACGTCAAAGTCTCGCGCGATGAACTTGAAGCCGGTGGGGCAACCGGTGCGGGCTTTCAGTATAAAGCCATGCTCGAACACCATGCACCGGGATGCCACGTTGATATCCTGTACCCCAGTGACCCCGGCGCGGACATGCCGCAAGGCACCGAACTGGCCGCCTATGACGGCATCGCATGGACCGGGTGCAGCCTGTGCGTGTTCGAGGACATCCCCGAAGTGCGTGCCCAGATTGATCTGGCGCGCGCGGCCTTTGCTGCGCAGGTCCCCGGCTTTGGCAGTTGCTGGGCTGCACAGATTGCCGTCGTGGCGGCGGGCGGTTTGGTACAGGCCAACCCGAATGGCCGCGAAATGGGCATTGCGCGTAAAATTGCACTGACACCCGAAGGCCTGGGCCACCCCATGTACGCTGGCAAAAGCGCGGTGTTTGATGCCTATATCAGCCACGTCGATGAAATCACACATTTGCCCCCCGGTGCGGTCAGCCTGAGCGGCAATGCCTTTACGGCCATTCAGTCGGTGTCGGTCACCCATCAGGGCGGCGTCTTCTGGGGGCTGCAATATCATCCGGAATATGACCTGCACGAAATGGCGCGGCTGACATGGTGCCGGATTGACAAGCTGATGCAATTGGGCTTTTTCGACAGCCGTGAAAGCGGCGAAAACCATGTTGCCTTGTTAGAGGCCTTGCACCAGGACCCGGCACGCCGTGACATTGCCTGGATGCTGGGGATCGACGACGACATTATGAACCGCGATGTTCGCCAGCTCGAAGTTCGCAACTGGGTCGATCAACTGGTTATCCCGACCATGATGAAACGCCGCTAAGCCTTTAGATGTATGGAAACAGGGCACGGCCTTGTTTCTAATAAGGCACGTTTGAATAAATCGTATTATCAGGAGCCTCTATGTCGCAGAATTTGCGCCTTCTTGTTGTCGAGGGTAACCCGCGCGTCAATTGTGAACGCGCCATCGCCCATGGTGCCGTCACGGCGGGTGATCGCTATGTGCTTTCGTTACAGGCGGTCTGCCCCGATGTGCAAATCGACAAGATCTATGGCGCTGAACCCGATTGCGCGCTGCCATCGGGCAGCGAGATTGCCAGCTATGACGGGATCGTCATCGGCGGTTCGGGGCTGCACGCATATCACGATGAACTGCCCGTAACGCGGCAAATTGATTTTGTGCGCACGGCGTTCGGCGCGGGCGTTCCCATTCTGGGCAGCTGCTGGGGCATGCAGATTGCAGTGATCGCGGCGGGCGGCATTGTCGTGCATTCGCCGCGTGGCCGCGAAGTTGGCATCGCGCGCAAGGTGGCGCTGAGCCCGGCGGGTGCAGGGCACCCAATGTTCGACGGCAAACCAACCGTGTTTGATACGCCGTGTATCCATCTTGATGAAGTCAGCCATGTGCCCGATGGTGCCGTGGTGTTGGCATCAAATCAGCATAGCCGAGTGCAGGCGATTGCGTTTTCGTCTCAGGGCACGGAATTCTGGGGCGTGCAGTACCACCCGGAATTCAATATTTCACACATTGCCAAGCTGGCCGTGATGTACGGCGAAATGATGATTGAGGACGGCTTCTACACCGATATGGATGACGCCAGACGTCACGCCGGTTTGATGGAAGACCTGTTCACCGATCCTGCGCGTTTCGATCTGGCATGGAAGCTGGGTATTGACCGCGACGTGCTGGACGACGCGATCCGCATGCGTGAAATCCGCAATTGGATCGAATTGCAGGTCAAACCACGCAAGGCTTCGCGCAGCTAATAAAATTGTTTAGTTTTGTGAACCAACGCGCAACTAGTAGATAGACGTGCCCCGCAAACCCGCAGAACGTGGCTTGTAACCTGTTGAAATTACACATTTTGTTTATCTTTGTTTAGGTTTGTTCAGTTTTGTTGATCTGAGCAAGCCTTGACGCGCGATTTCAGGGTTGCACGAGCGTATACCTTTCGATAGCTGAGCCCCAAATCGAGGCCGAATTGGGCGTAGAGGTCTACAATAATCGCGTTTATCCCCTCGAAGTACGCAACATGGGAGTGTCATGGTGTTCAAATCTGGTTGTCAAAAACCTTAACGACTCAAGCATGGGTCGTGGGGTAGAGTCCTTTTTATGGCAAGACGAGTTCTTAAATGCCTTGGCTGGCTTTTTATTGCGTTTTTATTGGCTGCTATTTTCATTCGTGAAGGTATCGGCCTCTGGGGCGATGTTGATTTTGCAGTTAGAGAATTCAACAGACTTGGCGGCTTTGGAAAGATGATGGAGTTAATCTTGCAGCCGCCCCCTGGCGCATTTTTAGTGTCACTCCTGTTTTTAGGTTTTTTGTTTTGTAGTTTAAATTGGGAGCGTCTATCTCCCCTCTTTCCTCCCGTGCAAAAAAATTCCAATAGAGCGCAACAACAAATCAACACAACGATTCGCGGTGATACCCCAATTTGGCGAGCAATCCACTACGTATCGTTGGCTACTGGCGAAGGGCATGACAGAAATTGTTGGCCTAATGCTCGGCTCGCAATTCGAAATGCTGCCCTTAATGAGCAGATAAAAATCCACGGTAGAAAGCGATTGCCCAATGAAGGGGTGGCTAGTGATGTTCTTACTAAAATCTGTAAGGATTACTGGAAAGATTTTGAAATCACGGCCATGTCAACAAGCCCTGAATATATAGAGAGTGATCATACACGTATAGAAGGTGTGCATCGTGATCGTGGCAATGAATATTTCTCTCTTTTAGTTGATATTGAAGAGATTTGCAGGATTTGGCCGATTATGGACGATAGAACTATTACAGCAGGGGAGGCGATCGAAGCGATCGAATGGGCTTCCCTGAAATCGGCAGAAATTACGGAGATTAATTTGCGTGGCCTTGCTCATATCAAAAAGATACGGGTTTGGGGGCGACCAATATCCAAACAGGCAATTCCCATTGATATGGAAACTCTTGCAATAATACCGGCAGAAACTTGGGAGTTTATAGGGATAGATTTGCACTCTACACTTGGCCCTCTTGCGACAAATAGACTTAGGTACTTACACAACAACACGAACGATTCGGTATCCCTTTTTGAGGCAGTGCGATTTAACAGATTGGAGATTGCAGAACTATGTCTCACGGAAAATACCAAAGCCTAGAAGAAGCCCGGAAGCTTGATCAGTTAGATCGCTTCTGCAAGGAGCACCCTATAGAGGGTGACGAACCGGCTTTCGAATGATTGCTAGGCCGAGTAGCTAAAACCTAGAAGAAAGAAACCCCGGATTGATCCGGGGTTTTTGTTTGGAGAATTGTAATGTGTGGGCAAAAGTCTGAGGTTAAACCAAAATTGATCAGTTAATTTTATCGGTGGATCGGTTAACTGATCTTCTGAGCCGTATGCTTGAAGCTAATCAGCGAGTGGTAAAAGTCGGGCTTGAAAACCAATATCAGGAGCCTCCTTTGAGGTGCCAGTCATAGTGGCATTGTTACCCTCAAACGTTCCTGACAGATCAATACTTACTCGATCTTTACCAAAAACAGACTCTAGTCCCACTGTATGTTTATTGGTTTGAACCTGCCCAGAAAAGTTATTTCCATCAAGGTTGTATGTGCCTACGTAATACATGCTGCTATCGCCACCGGCGATATGACCATCATTAAGAGTTACAACACCGGCCCCACTTCCTAACGGGGTTGCAAATTCGACTTTATAAAGACCATTTTTCATAACACTTTCCAGTTTTAATCTAAGTTGGAAAAAGTATGATCCCTAATAACCCATGAGTCAAAATGATTGCAAAAGGTGAGTAAATATCAACTCAGGCGCGTGGCGCATGTTATGGCGGTACTCAAACTCATCAAGATACTTTGACAGATGCTTACGTGGAACGTGGACATGAGTTCCACGGATCGACCGTTTGTGAATAGACCAGAAGCCTGAAATGGTGCCGCCGTGCAGGCGGCTTGCAAGCCATTGATTCCAATCAAAAAGTAGACTTTTGGCCACTTTTATAGACCTTTACGTTCCGTGGCGCAGGTTTCTTTTGTTTTCAATGGCTTGGCCAAAAATAAATCATCAAAAATGTAGACCTTTCGACACCTGAGCCTCAAATCGAGGCCGAATAGGGCGTAGCGGTGTACAAAAGTCTACAAAATGATGAAAATCAACAGGTTGCGGCCTACAGGAATGCGGCCGCTGGCCAGCCATATATCGTGGCAGACATGACAGCACACACCCGCAATGGCGGGCGTGGCGTGTCGCTATATTCACAGGTGTCCAAAAACAGCACAATCAATATATGAATATAAGCATAAAAATAGGAATAAATCAACCTATTTCATGATGTGGTTGAATTCAGGCGACAAGAACCTCAACACCCGCCTGTGCGAGCTGTTCGTTAAACGGTTCTTGTGGTGGTGCGCTGGTGATCAGGGTGTCCACGGCGTCGAAGCCGCAGACCGAGACAAATCCAGAGCGGCCGAATTTCTTTGCGTCGGCGACCACCGTGACATGGTTGGCACGGCGGATCACCGCGCGCGAGAACTCTGCCTCGCTGAGATGGAAATCTACCAGACCCTGATCGGCGCTGATCGCCCCGATGGACAGAATGGCATGGCCGACCGTGAACTGGTCGATGAACGTGATGGCAGCCGCGCCCAATGAGGCGCCGTCATCGCTGCGCAATTCTCCACCGGCCATGAACACGCGATTACCGTTACGCGGGGCCAGTGTGCGCGCGATCTCCACGGAATTGGTCACCACGGTCAGGTTGGAATGCCCCATCAGGGCGCGCGCCACGTAGCTCGTCGTCGTGCCGGTATCAAGCATCAGGGAGTCACCGTCTGCGATGCGCGACGCGGTTAATGCCGCGATGCGCTGCTTGTCTTCCTTGCTGGCTTCCATACGGCGCAGGAACGGCGGTTCGCGCAATTGATCGGGCGACACCACGCCGCCGTGTACGCGCTGCACCAGATCATGCATGGCCAGGGTTTTGACGTCGCGGCGAATGGATTCTTCGGACACATCAAGGGCGCGTGCCAGTTCCGCAATGCCGCAAGAGCCCTGCAGGCGCACGGTGCTGAGGATCGCGCTTTGCCGTCGGCTGGGATGAAAGGCCGGGCGCGATGACGGTTGTTTAGATGCGGGCACGGTGCGCGATTGGCTCATATGCAAAAACGTCCTTTGGTATCCAGCCGATTAAAGCTGCCTGTTTGATATACTGTGTATGGCAAATCCACAGCCAGACCGCAAAATCAGGCATATCATAGCCCAAAAACCACATTAATATGCAAATAAACCACATAAACACATAAATTATGTGGGAAACATGTTGACTCTTGCGGGTGCTCTGACGAATCATTCATCTTCGGAAACAGGCGGCGCAGAACCGCCTTTCCAGTGTCTCAGGCACCCAATGCTGCCTGGCTGATAAACCGAGAGGGAGAGCTCATAATGAAACGCTTTATGCGATATGCCATTGCGGCACTCGGCGGGGCAGCGATGATGACGTCGGTTGCCTCAAACGCCGTTGCCGGTGTGGAATCAACCGATCCGATCAAGCTGACGCTGCATGACTGGACCGGTCAGTACATCACCACGAACCTGATGGCCGAAGTCCTGAAAAAAGCCGGTTACAACGTCGAACTGGTTCAGGCCGATTACATTGCCCAGTTCGCCGGTCTGGAAACCGGTGATCTGCACGTCGCCATGGAAATGTGGGAAACCACGGGCCGTGACGCCATGGATGCCTCGCTTGCCACTGGCAAGACCGAGAACCTGGGTGAAACCGGCATGCAGGCCATCGAGGAATGGTGGTATCCGAAATACATGAAGGAACGCTGCCCCGGTCTGCCCGACTGGAAGGCGCTGAATGACTGTGCCGAGGCTTTCTCGGTACCTGAAACCGCACCGAGTGGACGCTATCTTGGCGGGCCTGTGACGTGGGGCGGTTTTGATGATGAACGTGCCGAGGCACTGGGGCTGGATTACGAAGTGGTGCATGCCGGTACAGACGCCGCGCTGTTCGCCGAACTGGAATCCGCATATCAGCGCAAGGCACCGATCTTGCTGTGGATCTACACACCGCATTGGGCTACGGCCAAGTTTGATGGCGAATGGGTAGATTTCCCACCGTATTCGTCCGCTTGCTATAACGACCCATCCGTGGGGATCAATTCCGATCTTGCCTATGACTGTGGCAAGCCACGCGGCCCGATCTGGAAAATGGGTTGGGGCGGTCTGAAAGCCAAATGGCCTGGCGCACACAAGGCCATTACCAGCTTCAAGATCAACAATGAAGAGATGAGTTCAATGATCGTCGAAGTCGACCTAAACGGTCGCACTGTTGATGACGTGGTGGCCGAATGGATCACCAAGAACAAATCACGTTGGCAGGGCTGGATTAACTAGCACGTTATGTGACGTGGGGAGAGGGGAAGGCGATCGGGCTGCGGTCCGGTCGCCCGTTTCCCCAACCACGAAGCCTGTTCATTCAGGGGACGATGTTCGCTATCTTGTGGTGATAAGAAAATTGATCGGGGAGTTACGCTATGACCTCGACGCAGATGGCGTCCGACGCGAATTCCAATATGAACGATGCTGCGACGAGCAAGGCGGTCAAACTGTCATGCCGTGGTGTATGGAAGGTTTTTGGCGAAAGTGCCAAATCCCTGTTTGAGGGCGGCCGTGCCCCGAGTTCCGATGATATCAGCCAAGGCGCATTTATCGGGGCCGTACAGGATGCCAACCTGGACGTTCAGGAAGGCGAAATTTTCATCATCATGGGATTGTCGGGTTCGGGTAAATCAACGCTGGTGCGTTGTATGACGCGCCTGATTGAACCCACAGCCGGTGAAATTCTGTTCGATGGTCGCGACATGATGCAGGTCAGCGATGATGAGCTGACCGAACTTCGCCGTCATAAAATGGGCATGGTGTTTCAGCACTTTGCCCTGTTGCCGCACCGCACTGTGCTGGGCAACGTAGAATTCCCGCTTGAAATTCAGGGTATCGACAAGGCCACGCGTGAAGCCCGCGCGCTTAAAATTATCGATCTGGTTGGCCTGAAAGGTCGCGAAGGCTATTACCCGCGTGAATTGTCCGGTGGTCAGCAACAGCGCGTCGGCATTGCGCGTTCGCTCGCTGTCGAGCCCGATGTGTGGTTTCTCGACGAACCGTTCTCAGCCCTTGATCCACTCATCCGGCGTGAAATGCAGGACGAGTTCCTGCGCCTGCAAAGCGTGCTGCGCAAAACCATTGTGTTTATTACCCATGATTTTGATGAAGCCATCCGATTGGCCGATCGCATCGCCATCATGAAAGACGGTCGCATCATCCAGATCGGCACGCCGCAGGATCTGGTGCTCAATCCGGCGACAGATTACGTGCGCGAGTTCACCCGCAGTATTCCGCGTGCCAAGGTGCTGCGCGCACGCGCGGTGATGGAACCATGTGGTGCGGGGTCATTTGCTGGCAGCGTCGATGGTGATGCGTTTATCGAAACACTGGTGGCGCAGATTGCCGATAGCGAGCGCGGCAGCGTGTTTGCTGTAACCGACGTTACCGGGCAAACCATCGGCCAGTTGCCGCGTAGTGTGGTTATCGACATGCTCAGCGCGGGCGAGGACACACCATGAGCATGGCCCACACCATGGAGCGGGCTCATATGCCGCGGCTAAACCCGTGGTTGTTGGCCTGGGCCGTGCTGCTGCTGGGCACGGTCGCGCTCTATGTCTTTAAGGATGATCTGGCATGGGCGTTTAAATACCCGCGTACCATGGTGGTGCCGCTGCGCTTCTGGCTCAGCGATTTTATGAAGTGGCTGATGAACAGCTTTGATCTCGGGCTGTTTACGTTTCGGGAAATGACCCGCTTCATGGCGTGGGTTCTGGAACAGCCCTATTGGCTGTCGCGTAGTCTGTTATCAACGGGGTTTCTCGAAGGACAAGGCAGTTACGCGGTGCAGGTCTTCCCACGTATTTCATGGGTGGCGTTAATCGTCGTTGTCGTCCTGATGGGGCGCTACGCGCGTGACTGGAAGCTGGCAGCCCTTGCCGGTGCGTGTTTTGGCTATCTGGCGTTATTCGATCAGTGGGACAGCGCCATGATTACGCTGTCATCCATCGTTATTGCCGTGCCGTTTGGTGTTGTCGGGGGACTCGTGCTGGGCATTGCAGGGCACCGCTCGTCGGGCTTCCGCGCGGTGCTCAGCCCAGTGCTGGATTTGATGCAAACGGTGCCGGTGTTCGCCTATCTGGTGCCGATCCTGATCCTGTTCGGTTTTGGTCCGGTCTCGGCCATGATTGCCACCATCATATATTCCATGCCGCCCATGGTGCGCGTGACCATGCTGGCCCTGCAACAGGTGCCCCACGAAGTTGTCGAAGCAGGCCGCATGAGCGGCTGTAGCCGCGCCCAGATGTTGTGGAAGGTGCAATTACCGTCAGCCGCAAGCACCCTGATGGTTGGCGTCAATCAGGTCATCATGCTGTCGCTCAATATGGTGATTATCGCCTCGATGATCGGTGCCGGGGGGCTGGGCTTTGATGTGCTGAGCGCGCTCAAACGCCTGCGTATCGGTGATGGTGTCGAGGCCGGTTTGGCAATTACCCTGTTGGCCATCGCCATGGACCGTGTCAGTCAGGCCTATGCCAAGCGCCCACCACCATCACACGGCGAAAAAACCGGCTCGTGGCTTTCACGCCACCCGTATTTGTTGATTGCCGCGCTGGCTATCATTGCGACCTGGATATTGGGTTTATTCTGGCCCGTCATGAACAGCGTGCCTGAATCCATGCAGATCACCACAGGTACGTTTTGGGGCGAGGTCGTGAAGTGGATCAATATCAATTATTTTGATCAGCTTGATGCCTTCAAGAACTTCCTGCTGCTCAACCTGATGATTCCGTTCAAGCGTTTCCTGTTGTCGTTGCCGTGGATTGCTGTGGTCGCCATGGTCGCGCTGGCGGGCTACCAGTTGGGCGGTTGGCGGTTGGCGATGCTTACCGCGCTGGCGTCGCTGTTCATTGCCGTGGTCGGGTTGTGGCCCAAGGCCATGGTGACGGTTTATCTGTGCGGTCTGTCGGTGATGATTGCCGCGGCAATCGGTATTCCCATAGGTATTGCGGCGGCGCGCAACGAGCGCCTGCACCGTATCATCGGCGTTTGCATTGATACCCTGCAAACGCTGCCGAGCTTTGTTTACCTGATGCCGGTGGTGATGCTGTTCCGGGTGGGGGATTTTGCCGCCATGCTGGCGGTCATTGCCTATGCCATTGTGCCAGCCATTCGCTATACCGATCATGGCATTCGTGGCGTGCCACATTCGCTGGTTGAGGCCGCAACGCAGGCCGGTTGCACACGCCGACAGTTGTTGTGGAAGGTGCAAATGCCGTTGGCGCTGCCCGAGATTATGCTGGGCCTGAACCAGACCATTATGATGGCGTTGTCCATGTTGGTCATAACGGCACTTGTGGGCACGCGCGAATTGGGCCAAGAAGTTTATATCGCATTGACCAAGGCCGATACCGGGCGCGGTCTGGTGGCCGGTGTCTGCGTGGCGTTTATTGCCATTATTGCGGATCGGTTGATCGGTGCATGGGCGCGCCAGCGTAAACGCGACCTCGGGTTGGATTAGGAACGGATAATATGACGATGGATGCGGCAGATATTGAGAAACGGGTGCGCGCCTTACCATGCTGGTCGGATGGTGCTGCGCTTGACGTTCAACCGCTCAGCGGCGGCTTGTCGAACCTCAATTTTGTGGTCACCGATGGTGCGCGCAAGCGCGTTGTGCGCGTTGGCGATGATCAGCCGATACACAATGTCATGCGTTACAACGAGATCGCCTCAGCCAAGGCCGCGCTTGCCGTCGGGCTGACGCCCGAAATTATCTACACAGAGCCCGGTATCCTTGTCATCGACTTTATCGATGGTCAGACCTATGGGCCTGAAGATGTGCGCAAGCCCGAAAATCTGATGCGTATTCTGCCACTGGTTCGTACCCTGCATGACGAAGGCAGCCACCACATATTTGGCCCGTGTCTGGCGTTCTGGGTGTTCCGGGTACACCGCAGCTACGCTGAGCTGCTGCGCCAGGGTGAGAGCCGCATGTTGCCCCAGCTTGACCGCTTCATGAGCATCAATGATGAGCTTGAGCGTGCGGTGGGATCAGTCGACGTGTGCTTTTGCCACAATGATCTGCTGGCGGCGAATTTCATCGATACGGGTGATCGGATCTGGCTGATTGACTGGGAGCACGCCGGGTACGGTGCGCGGCTGTTTGATCTCGCCAACATCGCATCGAATAGTGAACTGCCCACAGACTTGGAGCGCATAATGCTGGAAACCTATTACGGTACACCGGCCGATGACGCGCTATGGCGTCGCTTCAAGGCCTTTCGTGCGGGCTCGCACCTGCGCGAAGCCATGTGGAGCATGGTCTCGGAAATTCATCTTGATCTCGATGTCGATTATGTCGCCTACACGCGCGACAACCTTGAAATGTTTGAAGCTGCTTACGGGGAATTCAAGACACTATGAACGCTAACACCACGCTGCCCACGCAGGCTCGCGTCGTCATTATTGGCGGCGGCATCATCGGCACGTCCACGGCCTATCATCTCGGGCAACTCGGTTGGAGCGACGTCGTCCTGCTCGAGCGTAACAAGCTGACAAGCGGTTCTACATTTCATGCCGCCGGGCTTGTCGGGCAGCTACGCTCCAACGCCAATGTCACGCAGCTATTGAAATACAGTGTCGAGCTGTACGACAGGCTGGAGGCTGAAACCGGGCTGGCAACCGGTTGGAAGATGAGCGGCTGTCTGCGGCTGGCGTGCAACGAAGAGCGCATGACGGATTATAAACGGCAAGCCACCACGGCGCGCAGCTTCGGCCTGGAGATGGATATCCTCAGCCCCAAAGAGTGTATGGATCTGTGGCCCATCATGGACGGCAACGATCTGAGCGGCGGTTGCTTCATGCCGAGCGATGGTCAGGCCAATCCGTCCGACATCACGCAGGCTTTGGCAAAGGGTGCGCGCACCGCTGGCGTGAAAATCATCGAGGACTGCGGCGTCAACGCCGTTTCCATGCATGAGGGCCGTGTCACCGGCGTGAGCACGGATCACGGCGATATCGCGTGCGAGATCGTGGTCAATTGTGGCGGTCAGTGGGCTCGCGAGGTCGGTGCCATGGCCGGGGTCAACGTGCCGCTGGTTTCAGTCCAGCACCAATACATGATCACCGAACCGGTCGACGCCATCCCGCGCGATATGCCGACCATCCGCGATCCTGATCGACGCATCTATTTCAAGGAAGAGGTCGGTGGGCTGGTTGCCGGTGTGTACGAACCCAACCCGATCCCGTGGGCCGAGGATGGCATACCCAAGGGTTTCCATTTCTCGCTGCTGGACTCCAACTGGGATCATTTTGAACCCGCCATCGAGCAGTGCATGGAACGCGTGCCATTGTTGGCCGAGGCTGGCATCAAGGAACTGATCAATGGGCCGGAATCCTTTACCCCCGATGGAAACTTCATTCTGGGTGAAGCGCCCGAGGTGAAGAATTTTTATGTTGGTGCGGGCTTTAACGCCTTTGGCATCGCCTCAGGCGGCGGCGCGGGCAAGGCACTGGCGGAATGGGTTGTTGGTGGCGAACCGCCGCTTGATCTATGGCCGGTCGATATCCGCCGCTTCAGCGCGCACCACGCAGACATCGACTGGGTGCGAAATCGCACACAGGAGCTTTACGGCAAGCACTACACCATGCCGTGGCCGTTCGAGGAGCACGAGTCCGGGCGTCCACTGCGGACCTCACAGCTTTATGAGCGACTCGGCGAGCAGGGCGCATGCTTTGGCGAGAAGATGGCTTGGGAGCGCCCCAACTGGTTTGCGCCTGAGGGTGTCGATGCGCGCGATGACTATTCCTTTGGTCGCCAGAACTGGTTTAAGCATGTTGGCGAAGAACACCGCGCCGTGCGTGAACGCGTCGGCGTATTTGATCAGTCATCGTTTGCCAAGCTCGAGATGCGTGGCAACGACGCAGCACAGGCGCTGTCATGGATCAGCGCCAACACCATGGAGCGTCCCGTTGGCCGGGTGACCTATACCCAGATGCTGAATTCGCGCGGCGGGATCGAATGCGACCTGACGGCGGCACGCTTTGCCGATGACTTGTTTTACATTGTTACCGGCACCGGTTTCCGGACCCACGATTTCTCATGGATCAGCCGCAATATCCCCGATGGACTGGATGCGCAGCTGGTTGACGTCACCGATGAGGGCTTCTCGTTATCGCTGATGGGGCCGCGTGCGCGCGATGTGCTGGGCGCGGTGTGTGACGACGATGTCTCGCATGAAGCTTTCCCATTCGGCCATTGCCGCGAGATCACAATCGCCGGGGCAAGCGTGCGCGCCCTGCGGATCACCTATGTCGGTGAACTGGGTTGGGAGTTGCACGGTGCAAAGGCCGACGCGTTGAAGGTCTATGATGCCATCATGGCGGCGGGCCAGGCGCACGGCATTGCCAACGCCGGATACCGCGCCATTGAATCCCTGCGGCTCGAGAAAGGCTACCGCGCATGGGGTGCAGATATCGGGCCAGATTACACACCGTTCGAGGCCGGGCTTGGCTGGGCGGTGAAGCTGCGCAGCAATACGCCGTTCATGGGACGTGATGCGGTGAGTGCACAGCAAGGCGCTGCGTTGGCCAAGCGACTGGCCTGTTTCACCGTTGATGGTGTTGATACCGTGCTGCTCGGGCGTGAGACGATCTACCGCAATGGTGAGCGCGTTGGCTGGCTGTCGAGCGCCGGCTGGGGTTACACGGTGGGCAAGAACATCGGCTACGGCTACGTGCGAAACGCTGATGGCGTGAGCGATGAATTTCTGAGCACGGGAAGCTATGAATTAGAGGTCGCTACGCAGCGTGTGCCCTGTACCATCCACATGAGCCCGCTCTATGATCCCGAGATGAGTCGCATTAAATCGTAAACACAAAACATCAGGAACGAATGCCATGAAAGACCGTTCACGCATCGTCATTATCGGTGGTGGCGCATTGGGTTGTGCGATTGCCTATCATCTGGCGGATATGGGCGAGAGCGACGTTGTCGTGCTCGAAAAATCACAGATTACCCATGGTGCGACATGGCATGCCGCCGGGCTGGTGGGACAGTTACGCTCCAAGCGCAACCTGACCCGCATGATGCAGGACTCTGTCGAATTGTGTGGCCGCCTTGCCGAAGAAACCGGGCAGGAAACCGGATGGCGTCAGGTTGGTAGCCTGCGCATAGCCTCAAGCGAGGAACGTTGGAAGGAAATCCGCCGTGCCGCGACAACCGCGCGCAGCTTTGATTTTGAATTGCAACTGCTTGATGCCAACGAAGCGCTCGAGCTATTTCCCTATATGAGCACCGAGGGTGTCGTTGGCGCGGCGTTCGTGCCGAGTGACGGCTATATTGATCCGTATAGCTACACCATGGCGCTGGTCGCCGGTGCGCGACAAAAGGGCGTCAGCTTTGAAGAGGGCGTAACCGTACAGGGCATCGACACCGATGGTCGGCGTGTCACCGGCGTGCGCACCGATAAGGGCACGGTGGAATGTGAAATTCTGGTCAATGCGGCAGGGCTATGGGCGCAACAGGTCGGCAGGATGGCCGGACTGGAAATCGCCACCAGCGTCGTCGAGCATCAGTACTGTGTGACAGACAAGTCGCGCGATATCCCAAGCGATCTGCCCACACTGCGTGACCCCGACAAGAATTTTTATCTCAAGCCCGAGGTCGGTGGCCTCGTCATCGGCGGTTGGGAAGACGGCACACGCTCGGTGGGGGAAAGCCTGTCATTTGATTTTGGTCGTGAACTGTTCGATGGCAACTTTGACCGTTTTGAAAACATCATTGTACCCGCTGCCGAGCGTATTCCATTGCTCAACGAGGTCGGCATCCAGACCATGATCAATGGCCCCATCCCCGTATCGGCCGACGGCGAGCCGATCATGGGGCCAGTTGCGGATTACGATAATCTGTTTTTGGCCTGTGGCTTCACGGCTGGTATAGCGGCGTCGGGTGGCGCCGGGCTATCACTGGCGCGTTGGATCCTGAACGGTGATCCGGGCATGGATTTGTGGACGTTTGATGCGCGGCGCTTTGGCAAGCATCATGGCGGTTCAGCGTATTTGCGTGACCGCTGCGTCGAGGTCTATGCGCATTATTACCAGATTCACTATCCGGGACTGGAAATGAAAACCGCGCGTGGCGGGCGGCGTAGTCCGCTTTATGAGGCCTTGTTGGCCAACGGTGCGTGTTATGGTTCAAAGTTCGGCTGGGAGCGGCCAAATTTTTTCTGGCCTGATGGTCAGCAACACGCAGAAACCACATCGTTTGACCGCGCAGGTTGGGAGGAGACGGCCGGGCGTGAGCACCGCGCCATCCGTGAAGGTGTTGCGCTGATCGACCAAAGTTCATTCTCGAAGTTCGAGATATCCGGCCCCGGCGCGTTCAAGTTCCTGCAATGGCTGGCCGCCAATGACATTGATAAACCAAATGGTACGGCAATCTATACCCAGTTGTGCAATGAGCGCGGTGGCATCGAAGCAGACCTGACAATTATCCGGCGCGCAGAAAACGATTTCTACGTGGTTACCGGCAGTGGCTTTGGTGTGCGTGATCGGCACTGGATCGAAACCCATATGCCACGCGATGGCACTGTCATCCTGCGCGACATTACGTCGGGTACGGCGGTGATTAATCTATGCGGCCCGCGCGCGCCAGAGGTCCTTGCCAAGGTGTGTGACAGTGCTGTTGATGATGCAGCGTTGCCGTTTCTCTCAGCACGTGAAATTCGTATCGGCTATGCCGCGGTTCTGGCGGTGCGCCTGACCTATGTGGGTGAACGTGGCTGGGAACTGCATATTCCTACCGAGTACGCCCAACATGTTTATGACGAACTGCGCACAGCCGGTGCTGAGTTTGGTATTATTGATGCGGGCTACCGCGCCATTGATTCCCTGCGTATGGAAAAACGCTATCTGTACTGGGGGGCCGATATCACGCCCGACTATTCACCCTATGAAGCCGGGTTGGGTTTTTGCGTTAAACTCGACAAGGGGGATTTCCTTGGCCGTGAAGCGTTGGTGAAAATACGGGCCGATGGCGTGACGCGAAAATTATGTGTGTTTCTGCTCGATGAACCCGCGCCGCTCTATGGCAGTGAGGCGATTTATCACAATGGCGCCGTCGTCGGCGTTACCACGAGCGGGAATTATGGCTATAGCGTTGGCAAGAGCATCGCCTTTGGCTATGTACCGGTTGAGATTGCCGGGGAGGGCTCCTTTGAAATCGAAGCCTATTGTGAACGCGTTCATGCAAGCCGGATCGATGGCTGCGCCTATGATCCCAGCCGAGCAAAGATTCATGGTTAATTTTAGATGACGTTTTGCGCGTAATGCGTACAATAGCCTCAGGAAAACAAGAATACGGTGGTAACTAAGCCGCCCGTCGGGGACATAGAGTGGATCTTTTCGAGCAACGCTATAAGGCGCTGGTTTCCAGTCATGCCGATCTTGTCAGTCGGTATCTACCTGACGGCACACTGATATTTGTTTCGCCGTCTTACCTGCAATTCTTTGGTCGTAGTGAAGAAGACTTGCTTGGCTCCTGTATCCTGGATCTGGTGCAGCCAGTTTTCCGCGACGGTGTAAGCAAGCGCCTTGCCAGTCTTACGCTGTCAAACCCGGTCGTTCGTGGTGAAAATACAGTCTTTACCAGCCAGGGTGATCTGCGGACGGTCGAATGGGTTACCAACGGAATTTTTGATGAAGCCGGAACGTTGGTTGAATGCCAGTCCGTGGGGCGCGATGTAACGGATCGCAAAGAAGCCGAAACCGCATTGGCACAAAGTCAGATGCGATATGGTCAGGCTGTAAAAATTGCCGGTATCGGTCACTGGGTCTGGGATGATTTGAACGATAAGCTGACGTTCTGGTCAGATCAGGCTGCCGTTATTTATGGCTTGAGTGTGCAGGACTCTCTGGCGCGTTCAGACACGTCTGAAAATAGCCTGATGACAATTCATCCTGATGATCGCGATATTTATGATCTGACGATTAAAGAAGCCGATGCAAACCTGCGCGGTTACGATATTATCTTTCGCATCATCCGCCCGGATGGTGAGACCCGGTATATCCATGAAATCGGCGAACCAATGATTGATGACTCTGGTCAAATTACCCAGTCAATTGGCACCGTACAGGACATAACCGAGCGCAAAAAAACGGAAGATGAAATTAAGCATCTGGCACGCCACGATCCATTAACAAACCTGCCCAACCGGCATCTGTTTTTCGATAGACTGGGCATGGCTATGGAAGCTGCTAAACGTAGCTCCCTGAGTCTGGCTGTGCTGTTTATTGATCTGGATGGCTTCAAGCCGATTAATGATCGTTACGGCCACCAGTGTGGTGATCGGCTGTTGCAGCAAGTTGCTGGGCGTCTGAGCGAAAACGTGCGTGCATCCGATACCGTCGCCCGTCTGGGTGGCGATGAGTTTGCCATCGTTCTTGGCGGCGATGCGGGTGCTGAAACAGCATCATTGATTGCTGCCAAGGTTTTGGCAGCATTGCGCGATCAGTTTTCTATCGATTTGTTACATCTTAACCTGAGCGCCAGTGTTGGTGTTGCTTTATATCCAAAGCATGCCAACACGCCTGAAGACCTGCTCAATTGCGCTGATCAAGCCATGTATCAGGCAAAAAAAGCAGGCAAGGACAGCTATGTGTTTGCCGCTGAAAGTATAACGGCATCATCAGGGGGTAGTGGTGCTGCATAACCGATGGCTGTGGGGAGAGTGAGTATGGACGAACGGGTGGAAGCCGCGCTGCGCGATGTTCCGGTATTTTCCGGTGTAAATCGCGAAGACCTGTCGCTGGAACGGCTCGGCGGATTGACCAATCTGGTGTTCAAGGTCACAGGGATGGGCGATCCACTGATCTTGCGCGTTCCCGGCGAAGGCACGGAAGAGTACATTGATCGCGCCGTCGAGGCCCACAACGCACACGTCGCAGCCGATGCCGGTGTCAGTGCCGAAGTGCTGCACGCCGATGCCACCAGCGGTGTTATGGTTTCGCGCCATCTGGATGGCTGTGAAACCATGACGCCCGAGAGCTTTCCTGTGACATCCGGCGCACCGCAGCGTGCCGGCCAGGTGCTGGCGCAATTGCATAATTGCGGGCAAACGTTTGAGTTTCATTTCGAACTGTTTTCCATGATTGACGATTATCTCGGCATTCTCGAAAAGCTGGGTGCGGAGTTACCCGAAGGCTATCACGATGTGGTCAGCGAAGCGGGCGCGGTGCGTGAGGCGCTGAACACGCACCCAGCAGAATTGAAACCCTGTCATTGTGATCCATTGTGCGAGAACTTCCTCGATAACGGCACGCGCATGTGGGTGGTCGATTGGGAGTATTCCGGCATGAATGATCCCATGTGGGACCTTGGGGACCTGTCTGTTGAGGCCGGGTTCTCTGATGAGAACGATCTGGAAATGATGCGCGCGTATTGCGCTGGTGATCCCTCGGATGCGCAATATGGCCGGATGGTTATTTACAAAGCCATGAGCGATTTGCTGTGGACTCTGTGGGGGTTAATACAGCATGCCAATAACAATCCGGTTGATGACTTCTGGGCCTATGCGACGGGGCGCTTCGAACGCTGCAAGAGCCTGATGGCAAAAGATGCTTTTGCATCTCACCTGCAGGCTATTCGGCGCGGCTGATTGGCTCGAAAATCTCTCTAAATGGGGGTGTTTTCCCGATTTGATGGTGCCAAATCGGGAATTCTTATTCGGTCATGCGCGTGCTCTAAAGCTAAGCCGCTGAAATTAAATCAATTCTAATATTGGCACGCTGATTGCAATGTTCTGTATATCGGGACACTGATTTCGGCGTCCCAATGGTATCAGGAAGGCCCTTTTGGGGGCCGGGATCTGGCAACAGATCATAGCTGAGGCTTCGCGGTCGTGACTCTCCCCCGGGCGTTCCCGCTAGTCCTCCCTTCCTCGATCCCATGTACGTTTTTGACTTATTACCTCCCTCTATCCCGCCTTGCGCCGTTTCCGTTTTTGGAAACGGCGCTTTTTTTTGTATCTGCGGTGTTGCGGTGTTGTGTGGAAAAACAAGCTTGCTATAAGAGTTGTATGACAAATACACAGCTTCAAAACGAACACCCCAACGAGTTCGGTACATTGCGTAGCGTCTTGCTGCGCCATGCGCGTGATGCGTTCGGTACGTCGCAACGTGTCGGCGCACAATGGCAGGCGCTGAACTATACCGCTGAACCCGATAGTGCGCGTGCGCTGGAAGAATACGATAACTTCGCCACGCTGATCGCCGCGAGTGGGGCAGAGGTTCATTACCTGCCTGCTGATGATGACCTGACACTTGATGGTATCTATGTGCGTGATGCCGCCTTTCCGGTGCCCGGTGGGATGGTGCTGTGCAACATGGGCAAACCGGCACGACAGGGCGAGCCCGCAGCCATGGCACGCTACCTTGAAGCGCAAGGCATCGCGGTCAAAGGTTTCATCAATGGTGAAGGGCGTCTGGAAGGCGGCGATATTGTATGGCTCGATGCGCGCACCGTTGTGGTCGGCGAGGGTTATCGCTCAAATGCCCAAGGCATCGCCCAACTGCGCGATTTTCTGGGTGATAGCGTCGATACCTTCAAGGTCGTGCCATTGCCGCATTGGGAAGGGCCACAGGATGTTTTCCACCTGATGTCCATGATCAGCCCGCTCGATAGCGATCTGGCGGTGGTCTATTCGCGCCCCATGCCATCGGTATTCCGCAATTGGCTGCTGGAGCGCGGCATGGAGCTGGTTGAAATAGCACCAGAGGAATTCGATAGCATGGGCTGTAATGTGCTGGCGATTGCACCGCGCGAGGTTGTCATGATTGCGGGCAACCCGATCACCCGTGGCCGACTGGAGGCCGCAGGCGTCACCGTGCACGAATACGTCGGTGAAGAAATCAGTAAAAAAGGTTTGGGCGGCCCCACATGCCTGAGCCGCCCATTGATCCGTGCCTGAAACGTCCTGAACGTATTGGACGTCTCTAGAGCTTACCTTCCATAGCGGCGACGAGCATCTGGCGCATTTCGGCTTCGCCTGCCGCAATGGGGTTGCTGCCAGCGGTTGGATCG
This sequence comes from uncultured Rhodospirillales bacterium, assembly GCA_965602485.1. GTDB lineage: Bacteria > Pseudomonadota > Alphaproteobacteria > Rhodospirillales > Casp-alpha2 > JABJOR01. The sequence goes on from CBFCYM010000003.1 coordinate 269,290, forward strand.
ACGGCGGCTTTTTTGGCAACCTCGTCAATACGGTCTTCGCTGACGCCCAGCTCCGCTGCGGTGTGCGGCACGTTGAACGTGGTCCGCAGTTCCATCACCCAGTCCATCATGCCGTCGAACGATGTTTTTTCCAGCCCGATAAAGCGTGCGACCAGCGCCATTTTATCCTCGATGGCAGGGCGGTTGAACGTCATGACATAGGGCATGAAAACGGCATTGGTCAGGCCGTGGTGGGTGTCAAAGATCGCGCCCACGGGATGTGACAGTGAATGGATGGCGCCCAGGCCCTTCTGGAAGGCCGTTGCGCCCATGGCAGCGGCAGACATCATGTGGCTGCGGGCTTCGAGGTTTGAGCCATCGGATACCGACGTGGGGATCCAGTCGCGGATCAGGCGCATGCCTTCGAGCGCGATACCATCGGCCATGGGGTGGTAGCCCGGTGCGCAATAGGCTTCCAGGCAGTGTGCCAAGGCATCCATGCCGGTGGCCGCGGTGAGATGAGGCGGCAGTCCGGCGACCAATGCAGGATCACAGATCACGATGCCCGGCACCATGGTCGGGTGAAAGATAATCAGCTTGTTGTGAGTCTCGTCATTGGTGATGACCGCTGCGCGGCCAACTTCTGAACCAGTGCCGGAGGTCGTCGGTACGGCAATAATCGGTGGCACAACGTCGGCATTAACGCGTGTCCAGTTATCGCCAACATCTTCGAAATCCCATACCGGGCGAGTCTGCCCAACCATCAGGGCGATGGTCTTGCCGGCATCGAGCGCGCTGCCGCCACCAAAGGCGATAACGCCGTCGTGCCCGCCGTCCTGATAGGCTTGTACACCGTCAACAACGTTGGCACCGACCGGGTTGGGCTTGATGTTGCTGAATAGGCCGGTTGGCATGCCATCAGCCGCATTGGCTGCAATAGCATCGGCGATCATGGGCAGGGCTGCCAGACCGGGGTCGGTGACCAATAACGGGCGCTTCATGCCCAACGCGCGGCAGGCATCGGCCAGCTCAGAAATTCTGCCGACGCCGAAGCGCATGGCGGTGGGGTAGTTCCAGTTGCCGATCAGATTGCTGGCAGTGCTCATGGGAGTCCTCTTTATATGTATGGTGTAGCGGCTCAGAGCGCCGTACGCAGGTGAAATGATTTTGGTCGGGTCATGTGTTCGTATCCAAGGCTCGACAAGGTGCAACCGCGCCCCGAGTCCTTGACGCCGGTCCATGCCAACGCGGGATCAAGATAATCACAGCGGTTCATGAACAATGTGCCGGTATCAACCCGCTCACCGATGGACAGTGCGGCGTCTGCGTCGCTGGTCCAGATTGATGCCGTCAGGCCATAGTCGCTATCGTTCATCAGGGCTATGGCTTCCTCGTCGGACTTTACGCTCATGATACCGACAACAGGGCCGAAGCTTTCCTCGTTCATCACGCGCATGGTGTGGTCAACGTTGCTCAGAACCTGTGGGGCGAGATAGGGCGTGCCCTCACCATCCATGGCAAAAAGCTTTGCATCGATGTGGGCCTTGGCACCACTGGCGACGGCTTCCTTGACCTGAGCGCGCACGAAGTCGGCGGCAGAGGTCTTGACCACGGGGCCAAGGTTTGTGCCCGCTTCGAGTGGGTTGCCGAGTTTATAGTTACGCACCAGCTCAGCCATGCCCTCAACAAAGCTATCAAACAGGCTGGCATCAACGTAGATGCGCTCGATACCGCAGCATGATTGGCCGGAATTGAAGAATGCACCGTCGGTCAGGTTTTCGATAGCATTGCCCAGATCGGCGTCGGCACGCACGTAAGCCGGGTCCTTGCCACCGAGCTCAAGCCCGACGCCAATGAAGCGGCCGGCGGCGGCATTCTCAACCATGGTGCCACCCGATACAGAGCCCGTGAAGCCGACGAAATTGACTTCGGGGGCCTTGATGACGCGCTCGGTGTCGGCGTGGGTCAGGTGCAGGTACTGGAAAACACCGTCGGGTAGGCCAGCTTTTTTGAACATTTCAGCGTAACGCTCGGCGCACAGTGGCGTTTGTGCCGAGTGCTTTAGCACCACGGCATTGCCAGCCATAAGGGCGGGGATAATGGCGTTGACCGATGTCAGGTAAGGAAAGTTCCACGGCGCAACCACGAACGCCACACCGATCGGTGTGCGCCGAATAAAGCGTGTGAAGCCTTCCTTCTGGGCGACCTGTATATCGCTCAGGGCTTCATCGGCTATGGCGATCATGTGGCGGGCGCGTTCTTCCAACCCGCCGATCTCGCCCGGGCATGAGCCCAGCGGGCGGCCCATCATCCAGCTGATTTCCTCGGCCAGTTCCTGCTTGGCGGCAACGAAGCCATCGACCGCGCGCGTACAAATCGCGGCGCGCTCAGCAATGGAGACCTCGCGCCATGCAGCCTGTGCGTCACGCGCCTTTTCAAGGGCGGTGGCAATCTCGGTTTCGCTGGCATAGGGCCGTTCGACGTAAACGCTGCCGTCAACGGGAGAGATCGTTTTGAGTGTGTTGCTCATGGCGTATCCAACTTCATTAAAGGTGGTATCTGTGTGTCATTTTCAATGACAGATACTAGATGATCTCGAAGTATCGTTCCATCTCCCAATCGGTGATGGCTCGACGGAATTCACGCTCTTCCCATTCGCGTGTGGCGGCATAGTGATCGACAAAATCATCACCGAATAAATCTCGCGCAGGCTTGGATCGGCGCAAATTCTGTGCTGCCTCATAGAGCGTGCGCGGTAACGCCAGACGCTTTGGGAATGTCATGTCATAGGCATTGCCGACAATGGGTTTTTCCGGCTCAACCTTGTTTTCAATGCCCCACAAACCGGCCCCGATGGATGCGGCCAATGCAATGTAAGGATTGATGTCGGCCGCGCTTAGGCGGAATTCGACGCGCTGAACCTTCTCGTTACCGGGAATGACGCGCAGGGCGCAGGTCCGGTTATCGATACCCCATGTGGAATCCGTAGGCGCCCAGAAGCCGGGAATCAGCCGGGTGTAGGAATTGACCGTGGGCGAGATCATGCTCAGGGTTTCAGCCATGAGCTTTTGCTGTCCACCGACAAACCAGCGCTGTATGTCGCTCATGTTGCCGTCGTTGGACGGGTCATGGAACACGGCGCTGCCGTCCTTGCCCTTGAGTGACATGTGGATGTGGCCGCTTTGGCCCGGCCAGTCGGGGCTCCACTTGGCCATGAAGGTCGCCATCATGCCGCGCTTCTGGGCCATGATCTTGGTAAAGGTCTTGAACAGGGCGGCTTTGTCAGCGGCGTTGAGCGCGCTGTCGACACCAAGGGCCGCTTCGAGTACGCCGGGGCCGGTTTCCTCGTGCAGCCCTTCGATCTCCATGTCCATGAGCTTGCAGCCGTTCAGCAAATCCGTATAGAAATCTGATTCAACGGTGTTGCGTAGTACCGAGTACCCAAAATCACCCGGCTGCATGTGGCGCATGTTGCGGTAGTTCTTTTCGCGCACCGAATGGGGGGTTTCCTCAAACACGAAGAATTCAAATTCAACGCCGGCAAAAACCTCGAACCCCATGCCGTCCGCTTTATCGAGAACGCGCCGCAGCGTGCCGCGTGGGCAAACGCTCTCATGCTTGCCGACGAATTCACCGAGGAAGAACAGAGTGCCGTCCTCCCATGCAATTTGCCGACAACTGTCGGGTAACAGACGCACCGTGGCGTCCGGATACCCCGTATGCCACCCCGTTATGCTGGCGTTGTCGTAGAGTTGATCTTTGGAATCCCACCCAAGGACCACGTCACAGAAGCCGAAACCATTATCGAGAGCGGACAGGAATTTTGATTTTGAGAGATATTTACCGCGCATGATTCCGTCGATATCAAATGCGCCAACCTTGACATAATCCAACGCATTTTCTTCAACGATACGCCTCGCATCCGCAACGGTCTTGACCTCACGTGCCTGCATAATTCCCTCCGCGATAGCGGCGCTCATGTGCCCATGCGTGCCAACAGATTTTAAGAATTTTTGGTGTACTGTCTATTTTTTTTCGAAGTAACTTATTCTGTAAAATTTATTACAAAAATTCCCTCGCCGTCAACGCAGAACCGTAAATTCAGTTGAAATTTAAAAGACGTGCGTTTGAGTACAAGCGCACTCAAATGTACGCCAGCATAGTGTATCGGTGTTGAAATTATGGGAAGGGAGGGGCAGAGCGCCTGATCCTAAACCTTGCCAGCCATAGACGGTTTGTAGGCGAAGTCTTCTTCTAGAATATGAATTTGCAACCAGTTGTTCATGAATGCGATTATGTCGTTGGCGATGGTATGGTCGCCATCTTCATAGAGCTTGCAGAAATCCTCGACCTGTTTTGCCAGCTTCACATGCCCTGCGCGGTGTTCATCAAGGCCTTCGTAACCACAACGCAGCATCAGCTCTTCTTCGCGTTTGAAATGTCTCTTGGTGTAATCGACCAGCGTGTCGAGCACGGCGGCCATATCCTCAGCGCCCTTGCCCATGCTATGGGCCAGCTCGAATTGCTCGACAAGATCGAACAAAATCTTGTGATCATTGTCGAGTACATCGACACCAACGCTAAAGTCTTCTTTCCACCGCATGACAGAGTCCCCTGTTTCTCATTACCCACTATGAAAATTATACCATAGCGCAGTATGCGTCGTCCTGCGTTAGATCAATTCTGAACTATAATGCGACGCCCATTCGCAGACTATTAACCCCAAGGTAGCGAGAATGATTTGACCGTGGTGTAGCTCTTCATGGCTTCCAGCACGCCTTCCTTGTAACCTAGACCAGAATCCTTGATGCCACCGAACGGTGACATTTCGATGCGGTAGCCGGGGACCTCCCAGACATTCACCGTGCCGGTGCGGATTTCAGCGATGCAGCGCTGGATATAAGTCCAGTTGTCCGTACAGATGCCCGACGACAAACCAAACGCGGTTGAATTGGCCACCATGATGGCTTCGTCGATATCCTTGACGCGGATGATGGGTACCGGCGGGCCAAAGGTTTCTTCGCGCACCAGATCACAATCGTAGGGTACATGATCAAGCACGGTGGGGGAATAGAGCGCGCCGTCGCGTACGTTGCCGTAGAGCAGTTTTGCCCCTTTATCGATGGCGTCGTTGACGCGGGCCTCAAACATCTTGGCGGCGTTTTCATGGATGACTGTGCCCATGTCCGTTTCTGGATCAGTCGGATCGCCGTACTTGATCTGCTTGGCACGCTCGGTGACAAGCGCGGCAAATTCATCGGCCACAGACTCCACGCACAGGATGCGTTTAACCGCCGTGCAGCGCTGTCCGGAATTCTTTGTCGCGCCCAGCACCGCCATGTCGGCGGCCCTGACCAGATCGGCATCTTCCATGATGATGAGTGGGGCATTGCCGCCAAGCTCAAGCACCGTGCGGCGGTAGCCCGCACGCTCGGCGATCATCTTGCCGACCGGTACACCGCCGGTGAAGGTCACCAGTTCGGCATGGGGGTTGGTGATCATCTCGTCACCCATGTCTTCGGGCAGGCCAGTAATGACCGAGAACATTTCGGGCGGCAGGCCAGCTTCGTACATCACGTCAGCCAGCTTCAGGGCTGTCAGCGGGGTCAGTTCTGTAGGCTTGAGCACCATGCAGTTATTCGTCGCCACGGACGGCGCGACCTTGTGCGAGGGCATATTGAGCGGATGGTTGAACGGTGTGATGGCCGAAATTGCTGTTAGCGGATCACGCGTGGTGAAGATGCGGCGCTGCTTGCCCTGCGGCGTGATGTCGCACGAATATGCCTCGCCATCGTCAAGGATTGCCAGTTGCCCGGCCAGCGTAAAGACGTCGTAGGCGCGGCCCACTTCATAGATTGAGTCTTTTTTGCAGATACCGCATTCCGCCGTGATGATGTTAGAAATTTCTTCCTTGCGCGCTTCGAGGATTTCAGCAGCACGAAACAGAATTTGCTGGCGATCATAGCGCGTCAGCGTCGGTTTATAGTCTGCCGCGATCTGGAAAGCTTCGCGCACTTGTTCGGGGGTAGCGCGCGGCGCTGTGCCGACCACTTCGCCGGTGTACGGGTTAAAGACCTCAAAATGGCGATCGGAATCCACCATTTTTCCGGCAATGCGCATAGGTTCGTGGCGAGCTTTGGCGGTTGCCGTCATGATGTGGCCCTTTCTGTTTGCCCCGTCAGGTGATTAAGGGCGATGTCAAAAATATCGAAATTGCGTAGAGATCGCGCGGCGGCACCGCCATTGACGGCAGCGCTGAACAACAGCGGCACGCGTTGCTCGGACAACCCGCCGTGCGAGCGCAGCGGTTCGTTCAGGCCCGACAGGTCGTGGCGCTCGGGGCTGGTGCCGATGGCGGTGTCTTCGAGTGAAATAATCACCAGATCACCGACCCGTTCGGGCGGTAGTTCGAACCGTGCACAGGCATCGGCCTTGTTCAGGGCGACCTCGATACCGTCGATGGCGGCGATGCGCGCGCAAAGCGCGGCTTCGTCCGTACCATCGGGCAGGTAGACCGTGGCGTAACCGCCCAATGCACCGTGGTGCACGACGTATGGATCGGTGATCGGCAGGATGACGCGCGTGGTGCCTGCGCCCAGCCATTCATCCAGTGTTTCCTGCAAATAGACAACCTTGGGCAGGGTATCGGCACCGTGCTTGGCGCTCATGCCATGATCGGCGGTGATTGCCAGCGTGGCGCCCAGTTCGGCCAGTTGTTTCCAGTAACCGTCCATCATGGCGTAGAAGCTGTTGGCACCTGGACTGCCCGGCGCATGCTTGTGCTGCACGTAATCTGTGGTCGACAGGTACATGATATCGGGGCGGCGGGTTTCAAGCAGCTTGACCCCGGCGGCGAACAGGAACTCTGATAAGTCAGCGCTGTAAACAGAGGGCAACGGCATGCCGACGAGATCGAGTACGCCGTCGATGCCGTTCTCGGCCATGCTAACCTGATCGGCTTTTTCTGAGGAAAAGCTCACCGCACGTCCGCTGGAAAAATCAAGGCCGTGGCCCAGCAGCGTGCGCAGTTTGTCCTTGGCGGTAACCACGGCGACGCTTGCGCCCGCATCATGAAACGCCTTGAACAAGGTATCGGCGCGCAGGTATTTGGGGTCATTCATCATGACTTCCTCGCCACTGTCTGGGTCGAGGATATAGTTGCCACAGATACCGTGAATCGCAGGCGGCTGCCCGGTGACGATGGACAGGTTGTTCGGATTGGTGAACGATGGCACCACGCAGTCAGCGCGCAGATCCGCACCGGCGCTCAGCATGCCAGCGGTGAACGGCATGACACCGGCTTTCACCGCTTCTTCGATATAGGCCGGTTCCGATCCGTCGACACAGATCACCACCAATGGGTTGGTTGGCCATGCATAGGTGCGGCCGTTAACGTCGAGGGGTGTGTTGTTTGTGCTCATGGGCGTCTTCTCACAGTCAATAATGTATTGGATTACGCAGCGGCGGGTACGCCCGTGGTGACACCCAATTCGCTCAGGGTCTTTTTGATAGCGTCCAGCGCACCGTTCATTTCCGTTGCGCCCAGATTACCGATGCAGCCAATGCGGAAGCTTGGCGCGACCGTCAGTTTGCCGGGATAGATGACATATCCCTGATCCTTGAGCCGGTCATAGAAGACATCGAAATCGAATTTCGGATCGGCGGGCATCTTGAACGTGATAATGATCGGTGCCTGCAATGCGTCGGGCAACAGGGTCTCAAAGCCCAGCGCGCGCATGCCATCGATCAGAATGGCGCAGTTCGCGCTGTAACGCTCGTTACGCCCGGTGACGCCGCCTTCGGCTTCATACTGGGTAATGGCGGCATCGAACGCAGCGATGACGTGGGTCGGTGGTGTAAAGCGCCACTGTTTGGTGGCTTCCATGGATTTCCACTGGTCATATAGATCAAGGCTCAGCGAATGGGCGTTGCCCTGGCATTTTTCCAGTGCCGATATGCGCAGGATGGCAAAGCCCATGCCGGGCACACCTTCCAGACATTTGTTCGACGATGCCATGACGGCGTCAAAGGTAATGTCCTGAGCGCTCAGCGGAATGGCACCAAATGCGCTCATGGAATCAATAATCAGGCTGCGGCCGTGGGCCTTGGTGATATCGCTGACCCGTGCAATGGGGTTGAGGATACCCGACGTGGTTTCGCAGTGTACGACCAGCACGTGGCTGATGTCGGGATCACTGCCCAGCGTTTCGTCCAGTGCTTCAAGATCAACCGGTGTGTCTTCGGGTGTTTCGATGGTGATATAGGACCGACCGGCGTAATCGAGCATTTTGCACATGCGCGTGCCGTATGCTCCGTTGATCAGAATAAGCGCCTTTCCGGTGCGCGGGATCAGGGTGCACAGCGCGGCTTCCACAGCGAACGTGCCGCTACCTTGCAGGGGAACGCAGACATGGGTGTCTTGCGCGTCGGCAATGTGGACCACCGCGTCACGCACCCGGGCATTCATGGCAATAAACGCCGCGTCGCGTGAGCCCCAGTCGCGTAGCATGGCTTCCTTGGTTTGAGCAGATGTGGTCAGCGGACCGGGGGTTAAAAGCCAGGGTTCCTGCGCATTTGAAGGCATTTAGTAGGCTCCTGTTGGATTGGAATCGTTTGCGTTGGGGCACTATCGGTCATAAACGGTCAAAATACCACATAATAAAATCGATATTTCATGAATTATTTATGACGCAGTTGCGCTGTCCGATTTGATGGCGTCGTCAAGAATATCGAGAGCCTGATCCATATCCGTGCGTGTTGTAATCAGCGGTGGCGTCAACGTCAGCACGTTGCCCATGGTGGTTTTGAAACTGAGCCCGTTTTCAAGGCAACGATAGAGAATGCGGTCGGCGGCCTCGGCTGCCGGGGTGCGGCGCTCTGGGTCGTTGACCAGTTCCAGTCCCATGCTCAGGCCCAATGCGCGCACATCACCGATGATGGCGTGACGTTGCTGCATATCCATCAGGCGGTCACGCGCGTAAGCACCAACCTGAGCGGCATTTTCCACCAGGTTTTCATCCTCGATGATTTCAATGGTGGTCAGTGCCGCGCGACAGGTCACGGGGTTTTTCTCATGCGTGTAATGGCCGATGGATTTGGTGCCAGCCACATCGAGTGCGGGGTCGGCAATCATGGCGGCAATGGGTAACAGGCCACCACCAAGTGCTTTGCCGCAAACAAGGATATCGGGCGTGACGTCGTCATGCTCACACGAGAACATGCGCCCGGTCTTGCCCAGGCCATTGGGGATTTCGTCAAAGATCAGTAACGCACCGGCGTCGTTACAGGCTGCGCGAACGCTCTGCCAGAAACCAGGCGGCGCGATGTAGGGCACGGCACGCACCGGTTCGGCGATGACGGCGGCGACGTCGCCTTCCTTTTCCAGCACGTAGCGAACCATGTTGGCGCACGCCAATCCGCAAAGCTCATGGTTGGGTACGCCGTCACGGTCCGCATGGCCATAGGGACAGCGGTAACAGGCGAACGGTGCGACGTGTTCGCTGCCGGGTAGCAATGGCCCGATGGGCTGGCCGCGAAACAGGGCTTCACCGCCAACACTGGTGCCACCGAAGCCAGCACCATGAAACGAGTCCCAAAACGATATGGTTTTGTGCCGCCCGGTGGCGATACGCGCCAGCTTCAACGCCATGTCGATGGCGTCCGAGCCACCTGTTGCCAGTAGCACCTTGCTCAGATTGCCCGGTGTTATATCGGCCAGCTTGCGCGCCAGTTCCACGGCGGGCTCACAGGTGAAGCGGCGCGGGCTGAACGGCAGGTCGTCCATCTGTTTTTTTACGGCCGCGATCAGGCGCGGGTGGCCGTAGCCAATGTGGTGAACATTGTTGCCGTGAAAATCCATATAACGCCGACCGCCCGTGTCTTCGATCCACAACCCCTCGGCCTTCGCGATGGCAGACAGGCATGGTGTGGATAGGGATTGGCGTAGAAAATAACGCTCGTCGTCGGCCAACAGACGTTGGGTTTGCGGGTCATCCTGAGCAGATTGCCAGTCTCGCCGGTTGGGGCTCAGGTTATTATCGCCTTCACCCTGACTGCGCAGGCCGTGTGGTTGATCTTCGTTCATGGCAAGGATGCCCCTAGCAAGACATTCAAAGCAGTTATCGGGTTCTCCATGCCTGCGTCGATTTTTGCAATCTGCGCGTCAGCAGGGCATGCAGTATGCGAGCGGTGATGCAGGTATAGGCGATCATCATGGCCATGGCGGCTGCCGGGGCGATGTCGCCTGCATCATCCATGTTCAGGACCGAGACCGATGCCAGCGTGGTATCAGACGAATAGATAAAGACCACGGCTGAGACCGTCGTCATGGCGTTCATGAACAAATAGATCGAAATGTCGAGAACAGCGGGCAGACAGACCGGCACCGTGACCCGCACAAAGGTCTTGTAGAAGGGCGTCTTGAGCGACTGTGATACGGACTCGAATTCGGGGTCCATCTGTTTCAGTGCGGTCAGCGCGGTCAGGTGGCTGACGGTGTAGAAATGCGTCACCGTGGCGATCACCAGAATTGCCATGGTGCCGTACAGGAAATTAAGCGGGTTGTCCGGGTGATTGAAGAAAAAGATATAGGACAAGCCCAGCACCATGCCCGGCACCGCCAGCGGCACGATGGCAAGCATGTGCAGGCCTGTGCGACCGGCACTAAAGCCGCGGCCTTTTTCAACCAGGTAGGCACCAAAGAATACGATCGCCGTACCGAATACGGCGGTATAGGTCGCCATGCGAATGGAATTGAAATAGGCATCCCAGCCGCCGCCATCCATGACGTCGAAGTTATAGTTATCGAGCGACAGCGACAGGTTATAGGGCCAAAATTTCACCAGCGCGGCGTATTGCGCCATGCCAAGCATGGCAATAATGGCAAATGCCGTGATCAGGCAAAACACGAACAGTGCTGTATCGCGCTTGGCGTCGGGCTTGGGTTGATAGGGCACGGCGCGCGCCGATAACAACGCAACCTGTTTACGTTGCACGATGCGGTCAACGGTAAACGCAATGATCGCCGGTATGAGCAAAACAACCGAGACCACGGCGCCCATCTGGAAATTCTGCTGTCCGATGACCTGTTTATAGATATCGGTCGCCAGCATGTTGTAGTTGCCGCCGATCACCTTGGGCACACCGAAATCGGTGAAGATGAGCGTGAAGGCAACAAAGCCTGCACTGATCAGGCCATATTTGCAGCCGGGCAGGGTCACTGTGAAGAACGTTCGCATCTTGCTGGCGCGCAGGGATTCAGCGGCTTCGTACAGCCGAGCATCTGTGATCGACAGCGCGGTGATGACGATCATCAGGACATGGGGGAACACCCAGTAGCTTGAGCCAATGGTGATGCCGATGGGGCCATAAATGGATTCCCCCATAAGCAGCCCCTTGGCAACGCCCTGATTACCGAACCAGTAAACCAGCGATATGCCACCGAGCAGTGACGGCGTCAGCAGTGGTATCAGCGCGACAAGCTTGAAGAATGTTTTGAACCGCATACAGCTCCGCGTCAGTGCGTAGCCATAGATGAACGCTGTCAGCAACACCACGGTGGTCGAAATAAAGGAAATTTCGAGGCTATTGAACAACGACAGAAACAGCGCCGGTGTTGAGAAATACTCAAAGTAGTTGGTCAGCCCGATGAAGGCTCCGGCTTTGTCCTCGAAGCTTTTGGACATCATTGTGTAAAGCGGCAACAGGATGACGCAAATCAGGAACAGCCCGATCACGGCCATGGCGATACGCATGATGATGTCATCACGGCTCAGCGCCGGGCGGACCCGTGGACCCTTGGGGCTAATGGCAGTTTGTGTGCTGCTCTGCACGGCTCAGGACTCCTTGTATACGCGAATGAATTCGCGCGGGAAGCGGACCGGCAGGCTATCACCGAGTTTGACATCTTTGCGTCGTACAAGATTGACCGAAAAATCAGCAAGCAGCATTTTGTCAGACGTTGTCGCGCCGTCGAGATCTGCGCGGTAAAATGAGCCGAGAAATTCCAGATGACGAACCCGCAGGTTCAGCACGTTGTCGTCGCCTTCGCTGATATCCTGGGCGTTTACGTCTTCGGGTCGGATGGCGACGACAACCCGTTCACCGACGGCAAACCCCGTGGTGTCGCAGCGCAGCGTGGTGTTCTCGATGGTGGCTTCGCCATCGCCGCTAACCGTGCCGGGAATGAAATTCATAGTGCCAATAAAATCAGCGACAAAGGCGCTGGCGGGGCTGCTGTAAATTTCTTCGGGCGTGCCGATCTGTTCAATGATGCCCTCGTTCATGACCACAATGCGGTCGGCCATGGTCAGGGCCTCTTCCTGATCATGGGTCACCATGATGGTGGTAACACCGAGTTTGCGTTGCAGGTCCTTGATCTCGGTGCGCAGATGAACGCGCACCCGTGCATCGAGCGCACTAAGCGGTTCATCAAGCAGCAATAATCCCGGTGAGGTCGCCATAGCGCGTGCCAGTGCGACGCGTTGCTGCTGGCCGCCTGAAAGCTGGGCGGGGTATTTGGTTGCCTGATCTTCAAGGCCGACAAGGGCGAGCAATTGATCAACGCGCGCATCAATTTCGGCGCGTGGCTGCGAGCGATTTTCAAGGCCGTAGCTGACATTCTTGCGGATCGTTAAATTCGGGAAGAGTGCGTAAGACTGGAAAACGATACCAAAGTCTCGCTCGGACGGCGGCAGGGCAGATATGTCCTGGCCGATTTGTTCGATGCGGCCATGGGTCTGGATATCCAGACCGGCAATGGCACGCAGCAGGGTGGTCTTGCCACATCCTGATGGGCCGAGGAAACAGACGAATTCGCTTTCGGTGATGCCCAACGAGACATCGCTAAGGGCTGTGAAGTCACCGAATTTTTTGGTCAGGTTTTCGATCTTGAGGTATGGGCCTGTATCGCGCTGCTGGGTCATTGATCGTACCCGCTTTCTGAAACGTGTTTATCTGGTTTGCTTTTTTTATCGTTTGGTCACGCCGTGGGTGACGCTTAAAACGTTACACGAAACCGGCCGTTCCTGTGCGGAACGGCCGGCAGTATCGTGTAGCCGAAATGCTGGCTTATTTGGCCAGGGATTTCGAGTCGTAACGCTTCTGCCATTCGGCGAGGATGCGTTTACGATTTGTTGCAGCCCATTCGAACTTGTTGTCGATCATGGCGTCAACGATGCCTGCGGGGAAGTGCTCAACCGCCTTGGCAACACCGGGATAGGCAACAACGGCATAGCCCTTGTTGTACATCACGTTGGCGTCTTTGCTGACGGTGAAATCAACCAGCTTCTGTGCGGCGGCGAGGTTTTTGGTGCCTTTGACAATAGCGGTTGCTTCCATGTCCCAGCCAACGCCTTCGCTTGGGATGACGATTTCAAGCGGAGCGCCCTTGGCTTTGGATTTTGCGCCACGGAAGGCAAAGGAAATGCCAATGGGGGTTTCGCCAGACGCTGCCTGTTTGCAAGGCTTGGAGCCAGAATGGGTGTACCATGCAATGTTCTGATGCAGGGCGTCCATGAATTCCCAGCCGCCGCCTTCACCGTAAAGCTGCAACCACGACGAGACGTCGAGGAAACCGGTGCCCGATGAATTCGGGTTTGGCATGACCACGTGACCCGCATAGACCGGATTGGTCAGGTCGCGCCATGACGTTGGCATGGGCAGACCCTTGGCTTCGGCTTCGACTGTGTTCACGCACACCGAAGCAATCCAGGCATCCATGCCGGTCCAATGTGGCGGGTTGGCGGAATCAACGAATTTGGCATCAAGGCTGCCGACGCCTGCAGGTGCATAGCCCTCGGTCATGCCTTCGGCCTTCAGCAGCATCAAGCTGGTCGCAGCCAGTCCCCAGACCACGTCGGCCTGCGGATTGTTTTTCTCGGCAAGAAGCTTGGCTGTGATGATACCGGTAGAATCACGCACCCAGTTGATCTTGATGTCCGGATTGGACTCATTGAATTTGGCGGCATAGGCCTTGAGGTCTTCGGCTTCGACGGCTGTATAGACCGTCAGTTCCGATCCTGCTGTTGCGGCGCTGGCGCTTAGCCCGGCGGCGACGACACCGGAAACCGCAATTGCGCTCCAGCGTCGCATGGTCATACGAATAGTTTTACCGTTCATCATGTAACTCCCTGATTGAATAAATAGCGTCCCTTAACGTTTCTTGTTTTTATGGCCTGATTTTTTTGTCTTTTGCAGTTCGGTCAAAAAACCACATAATGACCAAAATTGCCACATCAGCTTACGTTGAACTATGGGCGTTGTGAAGCGCAATTACAGATGAATGAAGACATAGAGCCCGGCAACAAAAGAGAAACATCAAGTTTGAGTATTCTACATTCGCGAAGATGACGAATTCACAACGGTTCTGTGACGGTTTAATGATGATGGGTGACGTGCGCTTGTGTGCTATGAGCACGGCGGCATTCACGGCGGGAAAGTAACGGTAGTATGGCGCGATCAGGAATATTGGCAGAAGAGCGGCGTGATCTCATCCTTGAGACATTGAGCCAGCGTGGCTCGGTTTCCGTCAGTGAACTGCACCGCAGACTCGGTGTCTCGCGCGAAACCATTCGCCGTGATATCACGCGGCTTGCGGGCGAGGACAAGGTGCGCAAGACGCACGGCGGCGCCCTGTCACTGGATTCCGAAGAAGCAGCCCTGTCTGAGCGGCTGAGCGTAAATGTGGACGGCAAGGTCGCCATTGCCCGGCTGGCCGCCGAAATGGTGCCCGATGGCAGTTCGCTGATTATTGATTCAGGGTCGACCACGCAATGTCTGGTCGATGCGCTGGACGAACATCACAGCCTGACGGTCTATACCAATGATATTGCGGTCGCCATGCGCCTGCTTGGGCGCAACGGGCATCATGTTTATCTGCTGGGTGGCGAGTTGGGGGATAAGGACGCCGCGACCTTTGGACAGGATTCCGTTTCCATGCTTGAGCATTACTATGCCGATTTCGCTTTTATCGGCGTCAGTGCCTTGTCACCACATCCGTTGTTTACCGATTACACGCGTGCGGCGGCAGACCTGCACAGCATGATGGTGACGCATTCAAAGACCGCCGTCTTGCTGGCTGATCACACCAAGTTTAACCGGATTGCCCCGGTGCGCGTATTCAATATGGAAAAGGTCGCAACGGTCATTGTTGACGCCAACCCGGGTGACGACATGCGCCGCACCATTGACGAGCTTGGTATTGATCTGCGCATTGCAGGAGAAACAGCCTGAGGCTACAGCACGACGAAGACTTGTTGATTGAAAACGTTTTGCAGGAAAAACAGGCCGATAAAGCAGATCACGCCTGAAATAACCGGTGTCAGCATCCAGCCCATGGCGATGCTGCCGACGACCGGCCAGCGGATGTCGCGCCCGCCGCGCAGCATGGCAATGCCAAGCACCGCACCGACCACGGCCTGAGAGCTTGATACCGGCACCAGTGGAATGGTGGGCAGTCCGTGACTTGCAAGGAACTGCTCAAGGCCTTGCGAGGCAAACAGAAACAGCACGATGGAATGTGAAACAACCGCAACCCATGCGCCGATGGGTGAAAGCGGGATCATGCCCTTGCCGATGGTCATCATGACGCGCTTTGAATAGGTCATCACGCCGACCGCAATTGCCAACGCGCCAACCAGGAACAACTGCTCAATGGACGTCAGTGTGAACAACCCGGCGACGGAAAAATCTGTAAACGGTGATGACGGCACAAACACACCGACTACGTTACCGATGTTGTTGGCTCCCAGACTGTAAGCGCCAAATGCACCAGCAAATATTAGTCCAATGCGCGTGTAGGCGTCGGTCCTGAGCATGTGAAGTTTCGAGCTACGCAGCAACTTGACGGTAACGGTGAACAGCACCGCAGCGATTGCGGCGGCCAGCAGGGGACAGATGATCCATGTGCTGACGATTTTTGTCAGGGCGGTGGAATCCGTCGCGGTGTCGCTAAACAGGTTCCAGCCAATAATCGCGCCGACAATGGCTTGCGTGGTTGAGACTGCGAGTCCGGCCTTGGTCATCAAATAGACGGCAAATCCCGCAGACAGCGCCGCCATAAAAGCACCGGGCAGGGCGTTCACGGCACCCAGTTTGCCCAGCGTATGGGTGGCACCACTGCCGCTCATCACCGCGCCAAGAACAAGAAACACACTGCAAACAATGGCTGCGGTGGAAAACCGGATCATGCGCGCGCCAACAGCCGTGCCAAACACGTTGGCTGCGTCGTTTGCACCAAGCGCCCAGCCCAAAAACAGGCCGCTGGTCAGAAATAGCAGGATTGTCGCGTCCACTGTGCGGCCCCGCTATACGGTTCGTTTGATGACGTAGATAGCCAGACGGTCGGCCACGTCTTCTGCGCTGTCTGCTACGTTATCGACGTGTTCGACAAAATTACGGACATGGGCCTTGCGTGCAAGTTCCAACTCAGAACCAAAGATCGCCCGTTTCAGCTTGGTGCTGATTTTGTCGGATTCCTTTTCATAGAACATCACCTTGTGGGTGTGGTTGTTGGCATCTTCGACGTTGGTAAAGAACGCGCGAGAGGCCATCACCACATGCTCCACAGCATGCACCGACATTGTGGCAAGTTCCTTGAAATCGGTGTGGAACTCTTCGGGGATGTCGGGCGTCTCGATGGAAAAGCTCCACAGCGAGCCTTCCATCAGATTGATGATGCTGTCGAGGTTTTCGATCAACCCAAGCACGTCGCCACGGCTTTCGGGGATCAGGGTGTGGGCGTACAGCTGGCGCTCGATGGAACGGCGCAATTTATCGGCGTCGCTCTCAAGAGTATTAACATGTTTGAGCTTTTCTTCGAATTCATCGGTGGCACCGGCGCGCAGATAAATCTCAATCGCGTGCTTGAACAGCATGCCGGATTCCGAAAGATTATCGAGAAAATCGTCGATTTCACCTTCAAGTGCTTTTGTCCGCCCGAAGATGCGTATGCGCTTGGTTAGTTCCATGAAGCTCTCTTGTTGTCGGGTATGGGTTCGTCGAATGCCGGAGTGATTTTATAGCACGCCAACTTAATTCCACAAAATGCCACAATAAGCAACAAGAACACACAAAAGTGAACCCTATATGAAGAAAAACGCACGCGAACACTTGTTCACATGCGTTTTTTTAGGTTCGGATGAACGTTCCGGACGTGTATGCCCTATCAGGACAGCGAAATACGCTCGCCGTGGCGCTGACAGTCTGGCAGGCAAAGTTCAACAACGGCCTGGGCGACCTCATCGGGCGTCTTGACGGTCGTTGGGTCTTCGCCCGGGTAGGCTTCCGCGCGCATGCGTGTACGCGTTGCGCCGGGGTTCAGCAGATTAACCCGCACGGAAGTCTTCTCGACCTCTGCGGCGTAGGTCAGTGTCAGATTTTCGAGACCGGCCTTGCTCACTGCGTATGCACCCCAATAGGCCCGTGGCGTGTTGCCGACACTGGAGGTCAGCATGACAACGCGACCAGCGTCAGACTGTCGCAGGATCGGATCAAGGCTGCGGATCAGGCGCCAATTGGCTGTCAGGTTGACCGCCATAACCTGATCCCAGATTTTCGGGTCTAAGTGCGCAACCGGTCCGAGCTTGCCCAATATGCCTGCATTGCCGACCAGTATATCAAGCTTGCCGAAACGCTCAAAGAGGCCCGCACCCAGCCGGTCGATGGCGGGGTAATCTGTCAGATCCATGGGCACCAGCGTTGCCGTTGCGCCCAATGCCTTGATCTCATCGTCGAGTTCTTCCAGTGCGCCGGTGGTCTTGGCGAGCAGGACGCAATGCGCGCCTTCGCGAGCCAGACGCAGCGCGCAGTCGCGGCCAATGCCGCGTGAAGCACCGGTGATCAGGGCAATGCGCCCGGCGAGCCGGTTTTGTGTTTCGCTTTCAGATGCCACGGATCAGTCCTGCCCAACGAGAAGGGAGAGTTGCTCAACGCCGCCATCGTGATCGGTCAGCGGGATGGAATATTCGCCGGTGAAGCATGCATCGCAATATTTACGCTCTTCGCCCTGACGACCGCTTTCTTCACCGACGGCCTTGTACATGCCATCGACAGACAAGAAGGCAAGGCTATCAACGCCGATGTGCTTGGCCATGGCTTCGACATCATAGCGGTTCGCCAATAATTCGCCGTCTTTCGGTGTATCGATGCCGTAGTAGCATGAATGTGACGTCGGCGGGCTGGCGATACGCATGTGGACTTCGCTCGCACCGGCGTTGCGAACCATTTCCACAATCTTCATGGATGTGGTGCCGCGCACAATGGAATCATCGACCAGCACCACACGTTTGCCTTTGATGGCGGCGGTGTTGGCGTTGTGCTTCAGGCGTACGCCGAGATGCCGAATATGGTCGGTCGGTTCAATGAACGTCCGTCCGACGTAGTGATTGCGGATAATCCCGAGGTCAAAGGAAATGCCGGATTCCTGTGCGTAACCAATTGCCGAGGGCACACCGGAATCGGGCACTGGTACAACAAGGTCAGCCTCTACGTGGCTTTCGCGTGCCAGCACCGCGCCGATATTTTTGCGCACATCATACACGCTGCGCTGATCAATCTCGCTATCGGGTCGGGCAAAGTAGATATATTCAAAGATACAGAACCGCGATGGCGTTTTGCTAAAGGGCTTGATGCTGCGCAAACCATCTTCATCGATGATGACGGTTTCGCCGGGTTCGATATCGCGCACGTACTCGGCACCAATGATATCGAGCGCACAGGTCTCCGACGTCAGGATAAGTGCCTCGCCCAGACGACCCAGAACCAGTGGCCGTACACCGTGTGGGTCGCGCACACCGATCAATTTTTGTCCGGTCATGCAAACCAGCGAGTAGGCACCGACGATCTGATGCAGGGCATCGGTCAGGCGATCAACCACCTTGCCGAATTCGCTGGTTGCGATCAGGTGGACAATGGTTTCGGTATCGCTGGTTGATTGGAAAATGCAGCCCCGATTGATAAGCGTCTGGCGCATGGTATGGGCATTGGTCAGGTTGCCGTTATGGGCAATGGACAGGCCGCCGAACTTGAATTCAGCAAATAGCGGCTGGACGTTTCGCAGTAGGGTCTCACCAGAGGTCGAGTAGCGCACATGGCCAATGGCCGCACCGCCGGGCAGGGTGCTGATGACATCCTGAGAGTTGAAGTTATCACCAACTAGCCCAAGCGCGCGGTGGGAGTGAAAGTGTGAGCCATCGTAGCTGACGATGCCTGCGGCTTCCTGTCCACGGTGCTGTAGAGCATGCAATCCAAGTGCTGTCAGTGCACCGGCTTCGGGGTGACCAAATATGCCAAACAGCCCGCACTCATCATGGAAATGGTCGTCGTCGCTGATTGGGGGGGTGGTTGGCATGGTATAATCCTAGCTTAGAGTGTGCGGTGCTTATTCATTGGTTTGGAGCAGACGTTCCAGCTGCTCACGTTCTTCGGCGCTATAACCATCTGTTGGCTCGGCGCTGCCTGATGACAGGGCGGGAGAGACCAGTTTAAGAATATCCTGGGTTGCTTCACCGGTGTCGATCTTTGGTAATTCGATATTTGTATCATCGGGGATGAATTCAAGCAGTGTTGCTGCGCCCTGGGTGATGAGCGGCATGGTGCGTGCTGATGTAATCCATTCGGGTTGTTCTTCACGAGGCACCAGAAATTCCAGCGCCAGATAGGCGACGCAGACCAGCAGCGCGCCGCGAGCCAGACCAAACAAAAAGCCCAGCGAGCGATCGAGCATGTTCAGTGCGCTTTCTTTCACACGTGCACTGAGCGCGCGCGTCACAAGTGAAAGAACAACAAGTGTCAGGATAAAGATGAGAACCCCGGCGCTCAAATCAGCGGCCAGTTCAATGGGGATGAGGTTGCGCGCAAATGGCTGGGCAATCGGGTAAAAGAATGCTGTCGCCAGCGCCGCGCCAATCCAGCCACCAATGGACAGGGCTTCATGCACAAGGCCGCGCGCATAGGCAAGAACAGCAGAAATTAACAGCGTCAGGGCGACGCCGATATCAATGATATTGATGGGTAAACCGTCCAGGCTGTCCACCGGTCGTTCCTATTTATTTATTCAGAAGCTCGGTCACGAGCTTCCTTCTCATTTGTGCCGAAACGCTCAACCAGCTCTGAAACGTGACTGATCTCGATCAGGTCGAGCGCGACGTCGCGCTTTTTCTTCGTCTTGCTGGCTCTGCGCGGCGGCATAATCGCCGTCGTGAAGCCCAGTTTAGCGGCCTCTTTTAGCCGGGATTCAGCGTGGGCGACAGGCCGCACCTCGCCAGACAGGCCGATTTCACCAAAAAATATCGTGCCAGCAGGTACCGGAATACCGCTCAAAGATGACACCAGTGTTACCGCCACTGCCAAATCGGCTGCCGGTTCGCTGATTCGCAGGCCACCGGCGACGTTTAGGTACACGTCCCCCCCGCCCAGTGCAAGCCCGCAACGGGCATCAAGCACGGCCATTAGCATGGCAAGTCTGCCACTGTCCCAGCCGATCACAGCGCGGCGCGGCGTGGCTAGCTGTGATGGTGCGATCAGGGACTGGATTTCGACCAACATGGGGCGGGTGCCTTCAACCCCGGCAAAAACGGCGGCACCGCTGATTTGCTCGTCGCGATCACCCAAAAACAGCGCCGACGGGTTCTCAACTTCGGCCAGGCCCGCGTCGCTCATTTCAAACACACCGATTTCGTCGGTCGCCCCAAAGCGGTTTTTGACCGAGCGCAAAATGCGGAACTGATGAGAACGTTCGCCTTCGAAATACAGCACGCTATCAACCATATGCTCGAGCACCCGGGGACCGGCAATGGCACCTTCCTTGGTGACGTGGCCGATCAGAATGACGCAAAAGCCGTGGCGCTTTGCCAGACGGATCAATTCCTGTGCCGATGTGCGCACCTGCGTCACCGTACCCGGTGCGGAATCTACGGAATCAACGTACATGGTCTGGATGGAATCAATGATCACAACACGCGGCGCATCAGGACCATCCAGAGAGGCGATGATATCGCGCACCGAAGTTGCGGCGGCCAGTGCCACGTCGGCTTCGGCAACATGCAGGCGATCCGCGCGCATGCGCAATTGATCAACGGATTCCTCGCCGGAAATGTAAGCACAGGCCGTGTGAACCGACAGTGCGGCGGCAACTTGCAGCATGAGTGTGGATTTACCGACACCGGGGTCGCCACCGATCAACAGTGCCGAGCCGGGCACCAGGCCACCACCGGTAACGCGATCGAATTCACTGATACCGCTTACCATACGCGGCGGGCGGGCGGCTTCGCCTTTTAGCCCGACAAACTGGATCGGGCGGCCCTTACCCGCGCTGAGCCCTTTGGGTGCTGACTGCTGGGTAGCTTCTTCGATCAATGAGTTCCACGCCGAGCATTCCGAGCACTGACCGTTCCATTTGACATGGACGGCGGCGCATTCCTGGCAAATATACTGAACAATTTTTCGAGCCACGGGTGTCTTTGTCTCCGATTAGAGGGTCAGGCGCGCACGGCCATTTTAATGGGGCCTTCGGCGCGGCCATTAACGAACTGATCGACATAAGGGTTGCCGGTCTCACCGATCTGCTGCGATGGCCCGGCCCAGATAATCTTGCCACCATACAGCATGGCAATGCGGTCACCGATCTTGCGCGCACTGGTCATGTCATGGGTGATGGATAGCCCGGTCGCGCCGACCTCGTTGGTGGTCTTGACGATCAGGTTATTGATAACGTCAGCCATGATGGGGTCGAGCCCCGTGGTCGGCTCGTCAAAAAAGATAATGTCGGGGTTGATGGCAATGGCGCGTGCCAGCCCGACGCGCTTTTGCATGCCGCCTGATAGCTCGGCGGGGGCCAGATCGGCGACATGGGCGTCCATGCCGACATGGGCAAGTTTTTCGATGGCAATGGAACGCGCCTCGCGACGGCTGACCCGTTTTTGCGCCAGCAGGCCAAAGGCTACGTTCTCCCACACAGGCAGGCTGTCGAACAATGCAGCGGCTTGAAACAACATGCCGAATTTTGTGTTCACGCGTTCACGGTCTTTGGCGCTCATGCCAAGGACTTCTTCACCATCGACTTCGATAGAGCCGGAATCGGCTTCCAGCAGGCCCAGAATGCATTTCAGCAGGACAGACTTGCCTGTTCCCGAGCCGCCGATGACGACAACGGATTCGCCAACCCCGACATCCAGATCAACGCCATCAAGTACAACCTTGGACCCAAAGGCCTTTTTCAGATTGCGGATCCGAATTTTCGGTTGCTCACTCATTTGGCGAAGAAAGCCTCCGTCAGGATGTAATCGAAGCACAGGATCATGATCGCAGCAGAAACCACCGCATTGGTGGTCGCCGCGCCAACGCCCTGTGCGCCACCCTTGGAATGATAACCGTGATAACAGCCCATGAGGGTCACAATGAAGCCAAATACGGAGGCCTTGATCAGCCCCGAAACAACATCATGAATTTCCATGAAATCCCATGTGTTCTGCAGGTAGATGGACGGATTAAAGCCAAGTTTGTAGGCCGCCACAAGGTAGCCACCAAACACGCCGACGATATCGGCAACCAGAACCAGAAAGGGCATCATGGTGATACCGGCAATCAGGCGCGGTGCGACCAGATATTTCATGGGATTGGTGCTCAGCGTGGTCAGCGCGTCGATCTGCTCGGTAACCCGCATGGTGCCGGTTTCCGCTGCCATGGACGCGCCAATGCGGCCCGCGACCATCAGGCCAGCAAGCACGGGGCCAAGTTCGCGCGTGATGGACAGTACAACCACGTTGGCGATGGCACCTTCGGCAGAAAACCGCGCAAAGCCTGTGTAACTTTGCAGGGCCAGAACCATGCCGGCAAACAAGCCTGTCAGTCCCACCACCGGCAGTGAGTAATAGCCGATTTCAACCATCTGGCGGATGATGATGCGTGGGTAGAATGGCGGTCGAAAACAGTGCGACAGGCCATCCATGGTAAACATGGTCAACTGTCCGACCGTCGCTAAAAAGCTGAGGACCACACGGCCAATGGGTTGTAGAAAGTTCATGCCGGTTTCTTTTCGGTCTGGGGCAGGGCGCTCAGGTAATCGCGGTGATAGCGTGCGCCCAGCGAGGTCAGAATTTCATATCCAATTGTACCGGCCTGGCGCGCCAGATCATCTACATCATGATGCGGGCCG
Organism: uncultured Rhodospirillales bacterium; assembly: GCA_965602485.1. GTDB lineage: Bacteria > Pseudomonadota > Alphaproteobacteria > Rhodospirillales > Casp-alpha2 > JABJOR01. Next base: position 292,421 of record CBFCYM010000003.1, read on the forward strand.
ATCAGGTCAACGGCCATGCCCGGATGGCAAAGGTGCTCGGGGGCGTCGGAGATGTCGAGTGTGATCATGTCCATTGAAACGCGTCCCACGACAGGTATGGCGGTATCGCCGATATAGGCTGTGGCTGTGCCGGAATTGCCGATGGCACGCAGGTAACCGTCTGCGTAACCAACGCCAACGGTGGCAATTTTGCCCGGTTTTTCAACCTTGTGAGAGGAACCATAGCCAACGCTCTGAGGGGTGTCAACGTGGCGAACCTGCATGATTCTGCCTTGTAAACGAATGACTTGCGCCATGGGGGATGACATGGCGGGGGTCGGGTTCGCGCCGTAAAGCGCGACACCGGGGCGCGCCAAATCATAATGGAAATCAGGCCCCAGAAAGATGCCCGATGAATTGGCAAGGCTGGCGCGTCCCATGGGCAGGATCGCGCGTGCGCGTGTGAAATCGTTGCGCTGTTGAGCATTCAGTTCGTGCGCCGGGGTGTCGGCACAGGCCAGATGCGAAAACACCAGATCAATGTTCAACCCGTTCGTGCGTGCCGGATCATCAGCAAGCGCGGCCAATTCCTGCGGCGGCAGCCCGAGCCGCAGCATGCCGGTATCGACCTGGATGTCACAGGGGAAGGCCGTTTCGTTTTGCGTGCAGTGTTTTGACCAGAGCGCCATATCGCCCAGGCTGTTGAGTGCCGGAATCAGGTTGTGATCACTAAAATTAACCGGCGTGCCCCCGGCCAGACCCGTAAAGACGTGGATACGGGCGTTTGGCAAAATCGCACGCAGGCGGATGCCACCGGCCAAAAACGAAACAAAGAAATCCTCGCATCCCGCAGCGGCCAGAACAGGCGCGACTCGATCAAGTCCCAGACCATAGGCGTCGGCTTTGACGCAGGCACCACAGGGTACGCCGTTCAGGCGCTTTTGCAGCGTGCGGTAATTCGAGGCCAGCGCATCCAAGTCAATGCGCAGGCAGCCCGCAGCGCTGGTCCATATCTCTGTGGGGTGATCGTTCATAGGGGAATGTATGACCCGATTTTACGTATCGCTCAACGATTCTAATATGGCTCGTGGTGTTGATCGAGATCAGCAAAGCGGGTGAATTGACCCTGGAACATGAGCTTGATCGTGCCAACCGGGCCGTGACGTTGCTTGGATATAAGCACTTCAGCGATGTTACGGCAGTTTTCCAGTCGTTCTTCCCATTGTGCATGGCGCTGGATGAACTTGTCATCGCCTTCATCGCCACGGCGCTGGGGTTCGGCTTTTTCGACGTAATATTCATCGCGGTAGATGAACATGACCACGTCGGCGTCCTGCTCAATGGAACCCGATTCGCGAAGGTCAGCCAGCTGCGGGCGTTTGTCGTCGCGGTTTTCAACCTGACGCGAGAGCTGCGAGAGCGCGATCACCGGCACCTCGAGCTCCTTGGCCAGTGTCTTTAGACCACGGGTGATTTCCGAGACTTCCTGCACACGACCATCGGAGCGTGATTTGGCCGAACCCGACACCAGTTGCAGGTAATCGATGATGATCAGGCCCAGATTATGCTGGCGCTTGAGACGTCGCGCGCGCGTGCGTAGGGCGCTAACGGTCAGGGCCGGTGTGTCATCAATAAACACCGGGACCGAATAGAGCGTTTGAGCAGCGGCAACCAGACGGGGGAACTGATCGTTGGGGACTTCACCCTTACGCATCTTGTCCGAACCGATTTCTGTCTGCTCGGACAAAATACGTCCGGCGAGCTGTTCAGCCGACATTTCGAGTGAGAAAAACCCGACAACGGCACCTTCTTCGCCACTGCTCTCAGCGTAGGTCTTGGCCGCGTTAAACGCGATATTGGTTGCCATGGCGGTCTTGCCCATGGCCGGACGTGCAGCAAGGATCAAAAGATCAGAACGGTGCAAACCGCCGAGCATGCGATCAAGGTCCGATAGCCCGGTGGTGACACCGGCCAGTCCACCATCGCGCTTGTGCGCGGCCTCTGCCATGTCGATGGCGTCAATGACGGCATCCTTGAAGGGCCTGAAACCGCCTTCGGAACTGCCAGTTGTCGCCAGATCATACAGGCTCTGTTCAGCAGTCTCGATCTGTGATGTGGCACCCTCATCAATCTCACCACCATAGGCCTGCTCGACAATATCCCCGCCGATGGCGATCAGTTCACGCTTGAGGTGCAGGTCATAGACAATGCGACCATATTCACCGGCGTTAATGACGGTCACGGCGTTGGCGGCCAGTTCGGCTAGGTAAACCGCACCGCCCAAATCATCAAGCTGGTCGTCTTGCTCGAAGAAATTCTTGAGCGTAATGGGATTGGCGATCTGGCCACGCTCGATCAGTTTGGAGCACGCGTCATAGATGCTGCCGTGCTGGCCCAGCGCAAAGTGCTCCGGTTCAAGGTATTCCGAGACACGTTCATAGGCCCGGTTATCGACCAGAACAGCACCCAGCAGGCCGCGTTCTGCATCAAGGTTATGGGGCAGGGTGCGGTACGCGGGGCCGTCGATCTCGCCGTGATCATGGGGCTCGTCCGAATTCGCAGCTTGGGGGGGGATCAATGATGTTACCATGGCTAACAGGGATACAGGAACAACACGCACAGCACAGTGCTGATTGCTGTGCGTGACGCATTACAGCGGGGACAGAATCAATACTCGTAGTTTTCCTGTGGGTAGTGTGGGTAACTATCTACGTCTTGTGGATAATTAACACGTCGATTGGCATATAGCTTGCCGGTAACCCGGAGAATAACCGCTAAATTTAATCACGCGGCGCGGCTGTCGTCCTTGCCGGTCTTCTGCGATGTGGGCTTGCGTGTTTCATCACCTTGCTTGTCCAGCCGCAGGTAATCATTGCCCGCCATGTAATGACGGGTCAGCGGCACGGCGTCCTGCTGGCGACAAAGCTGGACCTGAAACACCGTATTGTTCAGGTAGCGGAAGGAAATCTCGCAGATTGCCAGATAGTACTCCCACATGCGGCAGAACGGTTCGTCGTAGAGCGCCAGCGCCGCGTCGCGGTTGGCCATAAAGCGCTCGCGCCAGTCACGCAGGGTAAAGGCATAATGCAGGCGCAGAATCTCTACGTCTGCGACCCACAGTTCGGCTTTTTCAGTTGCGGCTGTGATCTCTGAGAGCGCGGGCAGGTAACCGCCGGGGAAAATATATTTGCGAATCCAGGGATCGGTTGTGCCGGGAACTTCCATACGGCCGATGGTGTGCAGCAAGGCCACACCGTCTTCGCTGAGGAACGACGAGACTTTATCGAAATATTCCCGGTAATGCCCGATGCCGACATGCTCGAACATACCGACAGATACGATGCGGTCATACTGGCCGTGATGTTCGCGGTAATCGCATAACTGGAAACGCACGCGATCAGACAGTCCGGCTTCGGCCGCACGGCGTTGTGAAAGCGCATGCTGCTCGGTCGACAGCGTCAGCCCGGTTACGTCCACATCATAGCGTTGTGCCAGATGCAGTGCCGTGCCGCCCCAGCCAGAACCAATATCGAGCACCTTCATGCCCGGTTCTAGACGCATCTTTGCGGCAATATGACGCTTCTTGTTTTCCTGTGCGATTTCGAGCGGGTCGAATTCATCAATATAATAGGCACAGGAATACTGCCGGTCCTTGTCGAGGAACAGATCATAAAGCTCGCCTGACAGGTCGTAATGATGTCTGACGTTCTGGCGTGCGCGGTGGGTTGGGTTGTATTGCTGGAAATGCCGCACTGGATGCAGAAGCATGCGCAGAAATTTGGAAAAAACGGGCGCTCCCGTAACGTCGATATTGCGACCGATCAGATCCAGAAAATTGTAGAGATCGCCGCCTTCGAGGGACCAGTGCCCCTTCATGAACCCTTCACCCAGCGCCAGGGATGGATTGAGCAATATGGCGAGTTGTATCTGATTATTGTGAAAGCGCATGGTCGCGGTGGGACCGTCCTGCTCGCCCTTGAACTCATGGCATGAGCCATTGGCATCAATGACGGTGAGTGTTCCGACGTTAATCAGTTTTCTCAACATGCTTGCAAGCAGCATCTCAGGCCCCGTTATGTTTACGTTTGTCCGTTGTTTCCTTATGCGTCGCCATTTAGACGTGTTTTAGTGCGCCATCAATGTGGCCTGTAAGAATACTAAAAAAACTTGGTGTGTGCTGTCAAATTCAGCAATAGGGCATAGGCAAAGAAAAACGGCGCACCCAAAGGGCGCGCCGTATCTCATGGAACAAACCGTTGCCTTGGATCAGCTTTCGCTGGGTGTTTCCTCGGCTGCGGCTTCTTCGCTATCGCTGGCTTCGTCGTCGGCTGGCTCATCATCAGGAGCCGCACCTTCTTCGAATATTTCTTCAGCAGCAACCTGTGCTTCTTCTGCTGCGGCCTGTGCTTCTGCAAGCTCAGACGCGATCACGGCAGCACCGGTTTTGGCCTGAATTGCGGCCTCTTCCTCTGACCGTGCCACGTTGGTGGAAATGGTCACGGTGACTTCCGGGTGCAGGATAACGCGCATTTCATGAATGCCGATCGTCTTGATCGGGCGATCAAGGATAACCTGGCTGCGTGAAATTGTGAAACCGGCTGCAACCACAGAATCGGCAATATCGCGTGCACTGACCGAACCGTACAATTGTCCGGCGTCGCCAGCCTGACGAACCAGAACGACCGACAGGCCTTCCAGCTTGTCGCCGACGGATTGAGCTTCTTCACGACGCTTCAGGTTCTCACCTTCAAGCTGCGTGCGCTCTGCTTCGAAACGGGACTTGTTCCCGTCAGTTGCCCGCAGGGCTTTGTTTTGAGGCAAAAGAAAATTACGGGCGAAGCCAGGTTTGACGTTAACAACGTCTCCCATCTGCCCGAGCTTTTCGATACGCTCTAAAAGGATAACTTCCATTTTGGTACTCCCAGCCTATAACGGCTTACGCATCTAAATCAGTTGTGTGATCGTCGGCGACGTTGACGAAGCGATTTCTGATACCGGCCCATTGCTCGATCAAGCCCACTGCGGCAACGAGCAACAAAGCCCAGCCAGAGAGAAACAGGATCAGGTAAAAGACACTCAGCAGAATTGTTGTGTGACGAACCCGGCTCATCGTCCAGTGGACGACCGAAAGTCCCAAAAAGAAGTAAGGGACAACCAGAACCATAGCAACGTTTTGCGCCAGATAGCGGGTTTCGCCAGGAACGAGCAAGGCAAATACCGCCGTAGCAATCAGCGGCCAGGTTGCCCAATGGGGCAAAACCAGATCGCTAAAGGCTGGCGTTGGTCGTAGGTTCTTGCCCATGCGGACAAGTATGGTCTGGGCCAGAATCGCATTCACTGCAATCATCAGCACCCATGAACTGCCCATGGCGCCCGGAAAAATCGAGGCGAGCATGTCAACCATGGCAAAACGTTCTGTTTCACCCAGGCCCGGCAGCATAATGGCAAAGGCATCAGCAAGATGCAGTCCCACCGTTTCATGCAGATTGCCAACACTACCGGCGAGATAAAACCCCGCCAATGCTAACATTCCCGCACTTAAAATGGCGAGTATGCTTAAGGCATTGCCAACTGGATACCAGCTGGTTTTGCCGTTTGCTGTGCTACGCTGCAACATGCTTTGACGTGAGACCAGTAAAGCGGGCAGGGCGTGTAACAGAGCATATGTGCCAGCGGTCATAATGCCGCCGAGAAGCCCTGCTATAGCCATGCCGCCCAGTCCTGCCGTCGTTGCAGCGATTGGACCCATGCTGAACGCAATCAGAAAAATTGGAAGCGTCGACAGATAGACAAGGAACAACGCACCCGGCGTCCCACTAAGGAACGCCATGGACGCAACGGCGCTGAGGCCGCCACTACCAACTGCGATGATCATGTTTTTCTGCATGGATGCTTCCGTCAACCTAATCGCCGTAAGGCTACTTAATCGATCACGTATGGGATCAGAGCAAGATAGCGAGAACGCTTAACGGCCTTGGCCAATACGCGCTGCTTCTTGTTCGATACCGCCGTGATACGGCTTGGCACGATCTTTCCGCGTTCGGAAAGGAAACGGCCCAGCAACTTTGTATCCTTGTAATCAATGGTCGGCGCATTGGGCCCGGCGAACGGGCAGCTTTTACGGCGACGGAAAAATGAGCGGTTCATTCTTCACCTCCAACGGTTTCGGTTGGTGCTTCGCTCGCTTCAGCAGGCTTTTCGGCGGGCTTATCAGCAGGCTTTTCGGCGGGCTTATCAGCAGTCGGGGTAACTTCGCCCGGTGCGGAATCACGATGGCCTTCACGTGGCGGGCCACGGCGCGGGCGATCATCGCTACCACGCGAACGCATGATGGCTGATGGCTCTTCCTCAAGTTCATCAACACGGATCGTCAGGTAGCGCAGAACGTCTTCATTGATGCGCATCTGGCGTTCCATCTCGGTGATGGCGGTCGCCGGACCGTCGATGTTCAACAGAACATAATGGCCCTTGCGGTTCTTCTTGATCTTGTAGGCAAGAGAACGCAGTCCCCAATATTCCTGCTTAGGAATTGAGCCGCCATCATCTTCGATGATTTTTTTGAAGGTGTCGGTTAGTGCTTCCACCTGCGGGGCAGCGATATCCTGCCGCGCAATGAAAACGCTTTCGTAGAAAGGCATATTTTGCTCCCTCTGGATTATCTCAACCCCAGTTAAACGGGGTATAGCCGAACCATTCGGCAGGGTCTTAGAACGCGCGCACTATACACACCCGCAGGCTGCGTTCAAGCAGTGCTTTAAGCTGTATTATCGTGGGTGGTTTTGGTGCGCAACGCCGTGGTAATCTTGACACGGCGGCGGCGGCGGTGTCCTCTCTGCCTCACATCTCGCGGTACGCGGATATGCGTGCCGAACTTCATGTAACAAAAGACTGTTTTTACGAAAATCATGACACGCGCATTTGTATTCCCCGGACAAGGTTCCCAGGCCGTCGGCATGGGTAAGGCACTCGCCGAGGCATTCGCCGAAGCCCGTTATGTGTTTGAAGAAGTCGACGACGCATTGGGCCAAAAGCTTAGCCATTTGATGTTTGAAGGCCCCGAAGACGAATTAACACTGACAGAAAACGCGCAGCCTGCGCTGATGGCCGTGAGTATGGCCGCCCTGCGGGTGCTCGAAAAACAAGCCAACATTGACGTTGCATCAAGCGCACGCTTTGTTGCCGGCCATTCATTGGGCGAATATTCTGCCCTTGCAGCAGCCGGAACATTTTCCATCGCAAATGCGGCATGTCTGCTGAAAACCCGTGGTCGTGCCATGCAGGAAGCCGTCCCGGTGGGTGAGGGAGCCATGGCTGCGCTGTTGGGCCTTGAACTCGATGACGTGCGTAGCGTTGCCGAAGAGGCCGCTGCGAACGGTGTGTGCATGGTGGCAAATGACAATGCACCGGGGCAGGTGGTTATCAGTGGCGCGACAGCCGCTGTGGAACGCGCCATAGACCTGGCCAAGGAACGTGGTGCCAAACGGGCGATTGCATTGCCTGTCAGCGCACCTTTCCATTGTTCGATGATGTCACCGGCTGCCGAAGTCATGGAGCGGGCGTTAAACGCGGTTGATATGGAGAACCCATCGGTTCCCCTCATCGCGAACGTGAGCGCCGCCATGGTTGATGACGCCGATGATATTCGAGAACTGCTGGTTGCGCAGGTTACCGGCATGGTGCGTTGGCGCGAATGCGTCAGCGTTATGCGCGAGCAGGGGGTCGATACGCTGGTTGAGATCGGCGCGGGCAAGGTTCTCAGTGGACTGACCCGACGAATCGATCGCGATATGACATCATTGAACGTTGGGACCCCCGACGATATTGAAGCGGTTGTGAAGGCCCTCTGAGGGCCGCTCGCAGCATACAAGTCTATTTAATTGGGAGTTGAACATTATGTTCGATCTGACAGGCAAGAACGCCATCGTAACTGGCGCATCAGGTGGTATTGGTGGCGCAATCGCGCGTGATCTTCATGCAAGTGGTGCGACGGTGACGGTTTCAGGAACCCGGGTTGAAGCACTTGATGCTCTGGCCGCAGACCTTGGCGAGCGTTGCCACGTTGTGGCTTGTAACCTTGGTGATCCAGACGGTCCCGCCGCGTTGATTGAAACTGCAGCTGAAAAAATGGGCAGCGTTGATATTCTGGTCAATAACGCTGGTTTGACCCGTGATGGTCTGGCCATGCGTATGAAGGACGAAGACTGGCAGCAGGTCATTGATGTGAATTTGACAGCAACGTTCCGCCTGAGCCGGGCGTGCCTGAAAGGCATGATGAAGCAGCGCTCTGGGCGAATCGTCAATATTTCTTCCGTGGTTGGCACAACCGGCAATGCCGGTCAGATCAATTATGCTGCATCCAAGGCGGGCATGGTCGGAATGTCCAAGTCCCTTGCCCAGGAGGTCGCCTCACGTGGCATTACGGTCAACTGTGTCGCACCCGGATTTATTGTTACAGCGATGACGGATGCGCTTTCTGATGACCAGAAAACCAGCCTTTTAGGCGGCATTCCGGCAGGTCGTCTTGGTGCTGTTGAGGACATTTCGGCAAGCGTGATTTACCTGTGCAGTGATGAAGCAAGCTATGTCACGGGACAGACACTGCACGTTAATGGCGGCATGGCGATGATCTAGGCTGTGAAGCCAATGCTTGCAGTCTGACCACAAATCATGATAACCCGCTGCGCAACGGCGGGTGACCGCTGGTCATACTCGGAAAAGTGTGTTAACAAAAAGCGCCTTTTCGGACTCGGTTTTGCCGGGTTTTAATAGGCATCCGAGAACGAATTTAACCTCTATGAATGTGGGGATTTTAAGTATGAGTGACGTCGCCGAACGCGTGAAAAAAATCGTTCTGGAACACCTCGGCGTAGACGAAGCGAAAGTCGTCGAAAACGCGAGCTTTATTGATGATCTGGGCGCTGACAGCCTGGACACCGTGGAACTGGTGATGGCGTTCGAAGAGGAATTCGGTTGCGAAATCCCCGACGATGCCGCTGAGAAGATCCTCACCATCAAAGATGCGGTCGTACTTCTCGAAGCGCAGACTTCCTGAACCGAAATAGATCCGGCGCGGCATTATAATGCCGCGCCGATTTATGTTTGAATTCAATACCCGGTCCAGCATGGAGTCTAACTATGCCGGACTGCTGATCATGGTGCGTTAAATCGATGAAACGGGTCGTTGTTACAGGAACTGGTATCGTTAATGCATTGGGTTGTGGCATCGATGAAAATTGGCGCCGTATCCTGAATGCAGAGTGTGGCATTCGTCAGATCGAGAACTTCGATGTGTCGGATATCCCCGCTAAAATCGCTGGTCAGATTGATCACGGCGAGGGCGAAGGCCAGTTCAACCCTGACGCATGGGTCGCACCAAAAGATCAACGCCGCATGGATGATTTCATTATCTATGCGCTGGCAGCCGCACAGCAGGCTGTGGAAGATTCCGGCTGGATGCCAGAAGATGAAGAATCACGCTGCCGCACCGGCGTGCTCGTTGGGTCCGGCATTGGTGGCTTGTCCGAGATTGCCAAAGGCGCGGCGACCGTTGAGAACGACGGTGTACGCCGTCTCAGCCCATTTTTTATTCCTGCCAGTTTGATCAATCTTGCGTCAGGCCATATTTCCATCAAATGGGGCTTTAAAGGCCCAAACCATTCGGTGGTTACAGCCTGTTCAACCGGCACCCATGCTATCGGTGATGCGGCGCGGATGATCATGTGGGACGACGCCGATGTGATGATCGCTGGTGGTGCCGAATCAGCCTGTTGCCGTCTCGGCATGGCAGGATTTGCACAAGCGCGTGCGTTATCGACCAATTTCAATGACACCCCGCTTAAAGCATCGCGTCCGTGGGATGAAGCGCGTGACGGCTTTGTCATGGGCGAAGGCGCTGGCGTGGTTGTTCTGGAAGAACTTGAGCACGCCAAACGACGCGGTGCGACCATATACGCCGAAGTCGTCGGTTACGGCATGTCGGGCGATGCCCATCACATCACTGCACCCGCTGAATCCGGTGATGGTGCGTTCCGCTGTATGCAGGCTGCCATGAAGCGCGCCGAGATGAACCCGGAAGATATTGATTACATCAACGCACACGGCACGTCGACGCCGCTCGGTGACATGATCGAGTTGAAGGCCGTGAAACGTGCCTTTGGTGATGCGATGAATGATATTTCCATGTCCTCGACAAAATCCGCTGTCGGCCACCTGTTGGGTGCTGCCGGTGCGGTTGAGGCGATCTATTCCGTCCTGGCGATCCGTGATGGTGTTGCACCGCCGACGCTAAATCTGGATAATCCATCCGAGGGTTGCGAAGGACTGGATCTGGTGCCGCATCAGGCGAAAGAACGCAAAATACGCGCTGCCCTGTCCAATTCGTTTGGCTTTGGCGGTACCAATGCGTCACTCGTCTTCAGGGCAGTGGACTGATATAGTCGCCCGTATGGGTCCGCGTATTCTCCGATATTCTCTGTTTGCTTCTTTGATATGTCTAGCCGTGCTTGCAGGAGTGGCAGCATGGGGCCATGCGCAATACGTACGTCCCGGCCCGTTAAGCGCACAAACCGACATTGTTATACCGCGCGGTGGTGGTCTCAAGGCCATTGCCCGCCAGCTCGAAGTCCGTGGCGTGATTTCGAGCGCGCGTATATTTGAAATCGCCGCGCGGCTGGATGGCGAGGCAACCGCATTACACGCCGGTGAATATAGCTTTCCGGTTGCGAGCAGTGCGCAACAGGCGTTGGCTATTATCAAGAGCGGCAAGACCGTTTTGCGTCGTTTCACCATTGCCGAAGGCCTGACGTCTGCCCAGATCATCAATCAGCTTGCCAAGATCGATGGCCTGAGCGGGGATGTTTATTTCGGTTTGCCCGATGAGGGCTCGCTGCTACCGGAAACCTATTATTTCAGCTATGGCGAAGACCGTCAGGATGTGGTGGAACGCATGCGTCAAGGCATGGCGGCATTGCTTGATGAGCTTTGGCAAGAGCGCGACGAAGGGTTGCCATTAAAAAGTGCCTACGAGGCGCTGATTCTGGCCGCAATCGTTGAAAAAGAAACCGGCTTGGCCGAGGAGCGCCCGCATGTTGCGGCTGTGTTTATCAACCGGTTGCGGCGTGGTATGCGGCTGCAATCTGACCCCACCGTGGCCTATGGCATCACCGGTGGCAGCACGGTTCTGGACCGGGGGCTGCGGCGTTCCGAACTGAAGGCAGAAACGCCTTATAACACCTATGTCATCAAGGGGTTGCCACCGGGGCCGATTGCCAATCCGGGACGTGCGGCGATTGAGGCCGTGCTGCACCCTGTGGCAAGCAAAGACCTCTATTTTGTTGCTGATGGCAGTGGTGGGCATGCTTTTGCCCGTAGCCTGAATGAGCATAACCGAAACGTTGCGGCCTGGCGGAAAATAGAGGCCGCGCGCAAGCCGTAAGAAGTGTGCTTAGGACTTGCGCGGCAGGCGACCCAGCAACGGGTCTGCCATGCAGGGCGGCAGGCAGCTGATCAACCACATCAACATGTACATGGGCAGGGGAAAGGCGATGCGCGCCTTGTTGCGTGCCAAGCCATGGGCGATTTTGGCGGCGGCCTTGTCGGCTGCCATGAGCATGGGCATGGAGAACGTATTGGCGTCGGTGATGCGACTGACAATAAATCCCGGACACACCACATTCACAGCGATCCCGTGCGGTGCCAATTGTACGCGCAATGCTTCACCATAGGCCTTCACGGCGGCCTTGCTGGCAGAGTAGGCTGGTGCAGATGGCATGCCGCGCAATCCAGCGAGGGAACTGATGATAGCGATCTGGCCGTGTTTGTGGGCTGTCATGGCTTCGATAGCAGGCAGAACGGTATTGAGGACGCCAGCGAGATTAACGGCGAAAATTTCGCGTGTGACCTCAGAATCAATCAGGTTTGAGTGAGCGTTTTTGCCTTCACTGCCAGCCATACCACCTGAGATCCCAGCGTTGGCAATAACAAGATCCAGCGGCGTTTGCTGGTTCGATTGCGAAATCCACTCAGCCATGGCGACCATGTCGCGCACATCAAGTACACGCGCATTGACCACGGCACCCGCAGCCCTGCAATCATCGGCAACGCGTTGCAGGCGTGCTTCGTTGCGTGCGCACAAAAACAGGACAACGCCAATGCTGGCATAGTGCAGTGCCAGTGCGCGTCCTATACCACTGGACGCACCTGTTATGAGGACCGTGCTCGGCAAACGTTTTGTCATGGTTACGTCATCGCATCGTTGATCAAAGTGATGGCCGCTGTATGATGTGCCACCGAATTTAAAACCTTCCACTATTTATGGTGTGTAATGTCGCTATCCTCAATGACTGGTTTTTCGCGCAGCGAAGGCGAGAGTGCCGGTTCGGCATGGGCGTGGGAAATCAAGAGCGTCAATGGCAAGGGCCTTGATGCCCGCACGCGGCTTCCAATGGGGTTTGAACGGCTGGAACCGTTGGTTCGCGCGCAGGTGCAAAGTCGTTTCAAGCGCGGCAATGTGTCATTGAACCTGACGCTGTCCCAGCAGGGCGCGCAGAGCGTCTACAAGATCAATTGGGACGTGCTGGACCATGTACTTGAGGCCATCCCGGAAATTCGCCGAAATTGCCCCGAGGTCACGCCGCCCAGCATCCATGGCCTGCTTGGTTTACGCGGTGTTATGGAAACTGTAGACGAGAAACGTGACGAGACACAGCAGGCTGCGTTTGACGCTGAACTGCTTGCCAGTCTTGATGATGCGCTCGATGGCTTGTCGCAAAACCGTCAAGCCGAAGGTCAGCGCCTGTACGATATGCTCGATAGTCATGTCGGCAGCATTGAAAACCTCTGGAAGCAGGCAGCGAAAGAGGCCGACGCACAAACTGCATTGCTGCGTGCGCGTATTGAGCAGGGCGTCAGCGCGCTGATGGAAGCGTCACCGGCTCTGCCCGAGGACCGCCTGGCGCAAGAAGCCGCCGTGCTGTTTACCAAGGCAGATATCCGCGAGGAGCTTGACCGCCTTGAGGCTCATTGCGCTGCAGCACGCGAGTTACTGAGCGCGGATGGTGCCATTGGCCGGAAATTTGATTTTCTGTGCCAGGAGTTCAACCGCGAGGCCAATACGTTATGTTCAAAAGCTGTCGCCCCGGAATTAACCCGGGTTGGCCTGGAACTTAAGGTCGTGATCGATCAGTTGCGTGAACAGGTGCAAAACGTTGAGTGAACTCACAAAAAACATGGATAGTTCCGGTAATCCCGTGATCCGTCGGCGTGGCATGCTGGTCGTGCTGTCCTCGCCATCAGGCGCAGGTAAATCAACAATCGCCAAGGCTCTGTTAAACACGGAAGATAATCTTGCCATGTCGGTTTCGGCCACAACGCGCGCACCGCGTGAAGGTGAGGTCGAAGGCAAGCACTACTACTTTGTCTCACAGGATAAATTTACTGCCATGGTGACTGAGGGTGCGTTTCTTGAGCACGCCACTGTTTTTGGTAATTCCTATGGCACACCCAAAGCCCCTGTTGAGACAGCCCTGGAAGAAGGGCATGACGTTCTGTTTGATGTTGACTGGCAGGGCGCGCAGGAAATTCAGCAATATGCCCGAGATGACATCGTTTCGATTTTTGTCTTACCGCCTTCAGTAGAGGAACTTGAACAGCGACTGCGCAGCCGAGGCGAGGATTCCGAAAGCGTCGTGCGCGACCGCATGAGTAAGGCGTCCTCGGAGATGAGCCACTGGGATTCCTATGATTACGTGATTATCAATAAGGATATTGATGATAGCGTCGCCAGCGTTCGCTCCATTCTGGGTGCTGAGCGCAAAAAAAGGCATCGCCAGAAAGGCTTGTTGGAATTCGTTCGTAAGCTAGGCGTTACACAGTAGGCTTTTCAGGCAGGCTAGCTTCGTAGGCGCGTGCCATGGTGCAAAAGGCCTCAACCGGCAGGTCTTCGGCACGCAGCGTTGGTTCAATACCCAGACTCTCAAGATCAAGCTTCAGGGGCTTCAGGCTAACGCGCAGCATTTTGCGCCGTTGTCCGAAGGCCGCAGCCGTGACGGCTTCAAGCGCGGGCCGCGAAGCCGGTGCCAGTGGTTCAGCGCGCGGGCGCAGGGTGACGATGGTCGAGGTCACCTTTGGTGGCGGCGTGAAGGCCTTGGGCGATACGTTGAATTGTGGTTCGACCTCGCATAGCCACTGGGCAATGATGGACAGTCGACCGTAAGCCTTTGTTTTCGGCACGGCGCACAAGCGGTCGGCGACTTCGCGCTGGAACATCAGCGTCATGCTTTCGAACTGTGTGGCATCGCGTAGCCAATTCAGCAGCAACGGGGTGGCGACGTTGTAGGGCAAGTTAGCAATGATTTTGCGTGGGCCCTGGCCAAGGCTGGCAACGTCAACCTTAAGCGCGTCAGCCTCTATGATGCTCAGGCGTCCGGGTGCGGCTTGTTCTATGTCTTGTGCTGCGAGAATGCAGCGCGGGTCGCGCTCGATAGCATGGACATGACGCGCGCCCGCGCTCAGCAGCGCACGTGTCAGGCCGCCAGGACCCGGTCCAACCTCTATCACGTCATAGCCTTCCAACGGTCCTGCGGCCTGTGCGATGCGCATGGTCAGGTTGAGATCGAGCAGAAAGTTCTGGCCCAGTGATTTTTTGGCATTCAGACCATATTTGGCGATGACGTCGCGTAACGGCGGCAGGGTATCAAGGGCGGTTGTCATGTCAGCTATCCATTGTGAGGGCATCAGCACGACGCGTCGCGATATCACGCGCCATGCGCAACGACACCATCAGGCTTTGTGCGTCAGCCTGTCCGGTGCCAGCGATATCAAGCGCAGTACCGTGATCGGGTGATGTGCGTACCACGGGCAGACCTATGGTGACATTGACGGCGTTATCGACATCAAGCGCCTTGAGCGGGATCAGGGCCTGATCATGGTAATGGCACAGAGCGACATCATAGGTCGCACGCATGCGCGGTGTGAACAGGGCATCGGGCGGTATGGGGCCGACGACATCGAGCCCATCGCTCCGCAGGGTTTCTATGGCTGGGACTATGATGCGTGCTTCTTCGTCGCCCATGGTCCCGCTTTCCCCGGCATGGGGGTTCAGTCCGGCAACGGCGATGCGTGGATTTTCAATACCAAAGTCCGTGCGCAGGCTTTGCGCCGTGATGCGGCCTTTTCGCACAATGCTTTGTGTGTCGAGATCACGGATGGCCTGTGCAAGTGCGACATGCACGCTTACCGGCACCACCCGCAGCATGGGAGAGGCAAGCATCATGACAGGCTCATCTCCACCACTGAGATGGGCGACATATTCGGTGTGGCCGGGATAGGAAAATCCAATGTCATAGAGGGTATTCTTCTGGATCGGATTTGTTACGACAGACGAAACGAGCCCCTTCATGGCCAGCCCCACCGCCATTTCGATAGACGTACAGACAGCCTGTGCTGTTGATGTATCTGGGGCGCCGGGGTGTGACGTTATGCGTTGGCCGAGCGGCAATACAGGCAGAGCATCATTGAAAACACTACAGACCTGATCGGCGGATGTGATTTCGACAATGGGAACATCCATGGACGTTTGCGTAGCGAGAGCGCGTAAGCGCTCCGGATCATCTATGAGGCAAAATGCAGGGATGTCCTGACCACGCCCAAGCCACGCCTTCAGGGCGATTTCTCCACCGACCCCGGCAGGCTCGCCCATGGTCAGTGCAATGGGAATTTGAGAAGTATCCATTGTATTCACTAACGAATTTCAATGTAGGCCGCACGCCTGAGGTCGCGCAGATATTGCCGTGCGTAATTTTCCATACGTTTGCTGAGCAATTGCCCGCGCACCTGTTCGCGGCTGGCTGTATCGGGCGCAGCCGGGGCCTTCTCACGTTCGCAAACCATGAGAGCAAGCACGGCATCATTTGTCCGGATCGGTGCGCTGGCCTGACCAACGGGAAGATCGCGCACGGCATTGGCAAGGTTAGGGGGGAGGTTTTTAAGTGGGATTTTGCCGAGCGCACCAGACAGCGGGGAACCAATTTCACGGCCTGCTGCATCAAATGTTTCGCAATCGCGTAGCGCTTGGGTTTTGTCGCGCAGGGTTTGAATATATGTGGCAACTGTTTGATCGGGTGCATCTCCCGGCAGGGCGAGATGCACCTGACTTAACCGCACTGTTTGATCGGCTTGTGGCACTTGCCCCCCGCTACGGCGTTCGCGCAGTTGTAAGATAACATAGGCGTTCGGCACACGAATGGGCTGTGATATTTGCCCTGGCGCCAAGGTCGCTACGATTGCAGCGATCTCGGGCGGCAATTGATCGGCGCGCATCCAGCCGAGATCACCCCCGTTCGTAGCGCTGGGGGCACGAGAGAATGATCGGGCGAGGGAAGCAAAGTCAGCGCCAGCGACAAGATCGGCGGACATACGTAAAACCTGCTGTTCGATTTCTTGCTGTTGGCTTGGATTGTCCAGTGCGATAAGCATTTCAGATAACAGGTACTGGGGCTGTTCGCGTGCGGCTTCAGCCTCGGCAACGCCTGCATCAATTTCTTCTTCCGATATCTCGAAATTGGAGCGGTATTTTTTACCTATAATGCGTGGCCATAAAAGATTGGCGCGAAGCTGTGTTATCAGCGTTTCCATGTTCAGGCCATTTGCATCGATAAAGGTCGGTAATTGGCCCGGCTGCAAATTGGTGCGTTGTTCGACAACGCTAAAGGCGTAATCGATATCCTGATCTGAAACGCTTATGCCAACCCGCTCGGCTTCCTGCAGTTTTAATTTTTCATCAATGAGCGCACGAAGTGTTTCCGGGGCTAGCTTTTGATAGGTGTCTGGAACCTGTGGCAGGCGTGACAGCGCAACAATCAAGCGTACACGCGACTGGTGATCATAGGCGGAAATGATTTCTTCGTTTACCACGGCTGCAATTCGCAACGTTTCCTGAGCCTGCGCTGCAAAACTTGATAGCACGAGCGCGGCAAATACGGATGCCGCGCCAAGTAATAAAACTGAAAATCTGAGGGGTGTTTTGCGTTTCATGGTATCTAACATAAATGGATTTAGTAGTTGGTTGATATCTGACCAAGCGTTTTAAACGAGACCGTGAACAGTATCGTATCGCTCGGTTCTATATCGCGGTCCTCATAAAAGGACCGAGTGGCCGAGGTCGAAAATTCCAGACATTCATCTTCATAGATCAATCCAAAGCCGATACTGCGTGTCTGTTCGTCGGCAAGATCGTGTTGAAGATTAGCACGTCCACGCCACAGCCGGTTGAATTGTGAACTCAACCCCAGACTTAAGTCTTCACGACCGGCGAATTCACTATCTTCCTGACGATCAAAAAACAGATATTGCGCATTAAAGCGTAATATTGGCATGCCCAATCCAAGCGTAACTTCATTTCGTCGGACAGCCAGATTATTCTTACTCAAGCGTGTCCGGTATAATAGATCAAGATAACTGGACGGTGATATGTCGAACTTGGCGACATAATCCGATAGATGATCTTCAAGCCCGGATTCATCCACGAAGGTACCGTCTGTACGCATGCGGTAGCTTTGCCCAAGGAACGCCGTGGTGCTGCCGCCGTTTTCTCCGTATACGCCCCACTGAACGCCGTAATCAATCCGACTGCCGCCTTCTACGCGGTCATGGCCTGCGAAGCGGTTGTTTCGGAACAGGCTTGTTTCGTCAAATTCAAATTCCTGGCTGTCTTCGTTGGGCAAATCAACGGGGTTGCCGCCGTTTGGTGCGATGACCAAGGAGGCCTGAGGCTCGATGGTTTGATGGATGGAGCCACTCTCGCGGACCAGAGGAAAGCTCCAGTCAAGCTTGGCTTTCGGGAAGACCCGCCCCGTAAAACCATCGAATTCATTGCTTTGCCCTTCGGGTACATACCCGTTGATATAGTACAGGTCAGCGTCAACGTTGAGAGACAGCGTGTACGATTCACCAAGAGATGAAACGTAGTTTGTCTGCCACCCGGGGCGGACAGACATTCGATGTGAGTTTACACCCTCATCGCGCGTCAAGGAGGCTAAGCTTGCATCCAGTGTGGTGTGTCCACCAAACTGATCAGGCGTTCCTTCATGACTGAAACTGATCAGTGGAGCAACGCGCGGCGTGGCATCAGCATCATCTCCGGCTTCTAGGCCCTGGAAGTAAAATGCCTCCGCACGTACGTAGTTACGCTGACGGAACCCCTCAGTATAAAGGTTGCTCGTGAGTGTCTGGTTGCTCTGAAAGCCATAGCGACGAAGATATGTATCATCCGAGGCAACATTGGCGTCAAAACCCCAGCGCCAGCTCTGATCAATATTGAAGCGACCCATGCTGTCAATGTGTCCACGTGCGCCCTTTGTATCGTCATCGGCAACGCTACCGCCAATTTCCAGTTCACCATCAATCGGCATATGGCGAACCTCTGCAGCCAAGGCATAACCTTGATCGCCATAGAGGGCCGGCGTGACCGTCGCATCCGTTTGTGGCGAAACATTCCAGAAATAGGGAGTCTTCAGCGTGACGCCGAGGTCGGTAGAGGTGCCAAATGAGGGCGTCAGGAAACCGGATTCACGCTTTACCGTGGGGTCAGGGTGCGAAAGGTATGGCGTGTAGGCCACGGGGAAGCCTGCGACTTCCAGCCATGCGTCGCTGTATTCAACCACGCGGCGTGATTCATCATGGAAAATTTTAACGGCTTTGATCTGCCATAGTGGCGGACGCGATGGATCGTCCTTACACAGGTTACATGGTGAGTACACGCCCTTGCGAAGATCGAGATCGCCATCAATTCGTCGCGCACCATTGGCAGCGACGCGAGAATTATCGCTAAGAATCATACGGATGTTTGAGACAATACCGTTCTTGAAATCGCCTGACATTTCCATGTGTTCGGCGAACAGCACATCACCTGATGGCTCGAGAAGGGAAACATTGCCACTTGCCGTCAGAATATCGTTTCTCTGATTGTAGCTGATGGTGTTGGCGAGCAAGGTCCGTTCGTTATGCGTGACTTCAACATTACCGCGCGCCGTGACAATGCCGAGTTCACGGTCAACGTCCATTTCATCGGCTTTAAAATTAACGGGCAGTTCCTGTTCGGCGGCAAACGCATGTTGTGTGAACAAAACCGTCATCAGAATAGTGACGATTAGTGTGATCATGCGTGGCCGGATCAAGGTAAGGTATGAATAGACGGCATTTTTCATTGTTCTTAGTCTTTCAGCCGTCTTCAAGATGAAGCAACGTTGCGATTCCGAGCAGCGTGACGACACCTGATGGTGTCCATGCCGCAAGGACGACCGGTATGCTATCGGATTGTCCCAAGGCGAATACAATATCGGAAAAAAAGTAGAGCATAAACCCCGTCAAAATACCGCCGGCAATGACATAAGCGGCTCCACCACGGCGGCCCTGACGCAGGGTGAATGTTGCAGCAATCAATACCATGGCACACATCAACAACGGTGCGGCCAGCAAAGAGTGCAGGTGCAGACGATGGCGTACAGCGGAAAAACCGGCTTCTTCGAGTTTTTTGACAAAGCCAGGCAGTGACCAGAACGACATTGTCTCAGGTGGCGCAAAGCTGTCCTGTATGCTGTCGAGGGTCAGGTCGGTCTCTAGCCACATGGTTTCTTCGGCAATCGGGGTTTCTTCCGGGCGTTGTACCCATGCGTCTTTGACATGCCAGAATCCATCTTCGAGTGTCGCGGCTCTGGCATCCAGTCGTTGGTAGAACTGGTCGACGCCTCTGTAGAGAAAAACTGTTATATCATAAAGGGTTATGCCGTCATCGTCAGAGATGATCCGTGATGCCCGGATGACCGCCTGTCCGTCAGAATTCGACTGGCGCAGCCATATGCCTGATTTGCCGAGCTCAAACAGATTCTGGTTGCCTTCGATCATCGTAATTCGGAGTTTTTCATGACGCGCCAGTGCTGTAGAGGCAAGTGGATTGAGCGCCACGGTCTGGAACACGCCGAGCAGAACACCCACGAGAATAACGGGCGATAGGAACTGCCATGCTGAAATGCCCGCAGCGCGCGTTACCACCAGTTCCTGGTGACGTGCCAAACGCCAGAATGTGAGCATACCACCGAACAGTGCTGCCAGAGGGAATACTTGCGCCCCCATATAAGGGAGTTTCAGCAGGGCCATTTCCAGAATTTGACCCATGGAAATATTTGGGCGGGCATGTGCATTGCGCAGCAGTTCAATGGTATCGAACATCAGGATAATCAGCAAAATGATCGTTAGCAATCCCAGGAAATTCCACAAGAACTGTCGGCCGATATAGACGGACAATGTGGATGAAAGACGCATGTGTAAAACTTCCTGTTTCTGGGCCGCTAATCGGCACAGCTGGCTTTCCGTCCACGCCAAAGGGATGACCGCAAAAATGTAAGAAAAGTACAAAAAAATCAAGGCTTAAGGTTGCGAAAACCGTATCCCGGTATGCCTTTATGAGGGGATTGTCTTGCCGGGATTCATAATGCCTTGGGGGTCGAGCGCCTGTTTGACACATCGCATCAGTTCAATTTCGAGCGGCGCGGCGTAATGGGCCAGTTCCTTGCGCTTGAGCTGACCAATGCCATGCTCGGCGCTGAAGCTGCCACCCAGCGCCACAGCAATGTCATGCACCACGCGGTTGAAGCCGTCCCATTGCTCGAGAAAGGCTGTGCCGTCCATGCCCGTAGGCTGGCTCAAATTGAAATGTATGTTGCCGTCGCCCATGTGGCCAAAGGCCACAATGCGTGTCCCCGGCAGCGCCTTGCTCACGGCGTCGCTGGCTTGTTTGATGAACGTCACAACGCTTGAAATCGGCACTGAAACATCATGTTTCACGCTTGCGCCTTCCAGCACCTGGGCTTCGGGAATGCTTTCGCGAATACGCCAGAAGGTGGCAGCCTGAGCCTCGTTTTCCGCGATTACACCATCGGCTACAAATTGCTGTTCCAATCCCTGTTCGAGACAGTTCTCCAGCAGCGTGCGCAAGGTGTCATCAGCGCGTGGGCTGGTGAGCTCAATCAGGGCATATTGCCCGTGTTTTTGCGCAAACAGGCCGCCGGTGCCGGGGATGTGCTTTTCAACCAGATCAAACGCCGTGTCAGCAATGAATTCAAAAGCTGTCAGGGCGCCCCCGGCTGAAGCGCGCAGATGAACAAAAAGATCAAGTGCAGCGTCGATATTGGGCAGGGCGACAATGGCGGTTTCACGTGACAGGGGGCGTGGAAATAGCTTTATAACGCAGGCCGTGATAATTCCGAGCGTGCCTTCTGCGCCGATAAAAAGTTGCTTCATGTCATAGCCGCTGTTGTCCTTGCGCAGGGCCTTGAGCCCATCCCAGACCTCGCCTGATGGCAGCACGACTTCCAGCCCAAGGGTCAGATCACGCGCATTGCCATAGCGCAGCACAGCAACCCCACCGGCATTGGTCGATAGATTGCCGCCGATCCGGCAGGTGCCCTCGGCACCAAGGCTGAGCGGAAAATAAAGCCCGGCCTCTTCAGCGGCGGCCTGTACGTCGGCGAGGATGCAACCGGCTTCCACAACCATGCTCTGGTTTATGGGGTCAATCGAACGAATGGTATTCATACGCTGGGTCGATAACACGATCCCGCCGTAGGGCACGCCGCCGCCAACCAGACCAGTGTTGCCGCCTTGCGGTACAATGGAAATGCCAGCTTGCGCGCACAAGGCAACAACCTCAGTAGTTTGCTGTGTTGAGGCCGGGCGCGCCACACCCATACATGCACCACGCCAGAACCCGCGCCACTCGGTGATATAGGGCTCAACGGCGTCAGCGTCTTCCAGCCAGCCCTTGGGACCGAGGATACTGCGCAGGTTTTCTTTAAAGGTTGTGTCGTCCATGGTCTGGCCGTCGCGCTTTCATCGTGGGGTTGGCTGGCAGGCTACGTCACGCGCCCGCGCGCTGCAACGCTGTGTCGTTAAGTATCTTCGGGCGTGGCTGCGCGACACAAGCGGTCATTGATGGCAACACCCAGACCGCTTTGCGGGATCGGCATGACGCAGATGCCATCGCGGCCCAGCGCATCAAGCGCGCGCAACATGGCAAACAGATTGGCGGCTGCTTCGCGCAGATTGCCACCAGCGCTCAGGTTCAGTGATCCCGGCGGGGCGTCGTGCGGCATATCAGGGCCAAAGCCCAGCATCACGGCACCGGGGGCAGCATGGTCGGCGTTTAACTGTATGGGGCTGTCGGGCGCGTAATGGCGCAAGAGCATACCGGGAGAAGAAATCTCGCTATCGTTTAGCGGCAAGGACAACGGCCCGACTACGGCTTCGATGTCCTCAGCGGAAATGCCCCCGGGGCGCAACACGATGCACCGCGCGCCAGAAAATCCGATGACCGTGGACTCAATGCCGATATCGCACGGCCCACCATCAAGGATGGCATCGACCCCGTCGCCAAGTGACTGCGCGACGTGTTCGGGGTGTGTCGGGCTGATGGACCCTGAACGATTGGCGCTCGGTGCTGCCACAGGGCGCCCGCATGCCATGAGAAAGTCGTGAGCCAATGCATGGGCGGGCACGCGCACGGCAAGGGTATCCAGCCCCGCACTTGCCAGCAGGGAGACGTTGGATGATGCGCGGCGCGGCAACACCAATGTCAGGGCACCGGGCCAAAAGGCACGCGCCAGTTGCTCGGCGGCTGGCGTGGGCTGGACATGTGCCCATGCGCTCTCGGCATCGGGGAAGTGGATGATCAGGGGATTAAACGACGGGCGGCCTTTGGCTTCAAAGATAGCGGCGATGGCGCTGTCATTGCTCGCGTCACCGGCCAGCCCATAGACCGTTTCGGTTGGCATGGCGACCAACCCGCCTGCGCGCAGCAGTTCGGCGGCACGCGCGGTGCCGCCTTTGTCTGCGCTTAGCATGGCGGGGCGGGGCTGTGACACCGTACCTTAACCTTGTGGGAGTTGCCCGTCGCCATAGGCGACGAAATGCGGGTTTTCGAGTCCGGGCTTGCCGTAGCACAGATCGTTGCCATCAAGAGTCTCAACGTGACCACCTGCGAATTTCAGCACGCCGTGCGCAGCGGCTGTATCCCACTCCATGGTACGGCCAAGGCGTGGATACAGGTCGGCCTTGCCTTCTGCGACGCGGCAGAATTTTAGCGAACTACCGGCGGAAAATTCCTCGCCGATATCAAAGCGCTCAAGATAGTCATCGATTTCGGCAGAGCGGTGCGAGCGACTGACCAGCGCGACGACACCTTTTTCAGGCAACGCACGGCAGGACATGGTTGCAAAATCGCCATCGCCGCTTTGGCAGAACGCACCGGGCGCACCACCGATATAGGTCATGCCGATAACCGGGGCGTATACCGCGCCCAGAATTGGCGTGCCGTTTTCGATCAGGCCGATATTGACGGTAAACTCACCGTTGCGGCTGATGAATTCCTTGGTGCCGTCAAGTGGATCAACCAGCCAGTAGGGTGACCCACTGACGTCAGGAATATGACCTTCCGAAGCGGCCTCTTCGCTGATGATGGGGAACTTGATCGACAGCTCATCGCGCAACGCGGGCAGAATAATGGCCTCGGCTGCCTTGTCGGCGGCGGTCACCGGCGAGCTGTCGTCCTTGGTGTCCACATCGAAATCCGTGGCGTAAATCTTCATGATTTCGGCGCCTGCGCGCTGTGTGATTTTTGCGACCTGTAACATCAGGTCCATGTCGACGGTTACGGACACGGTTTGATCCCCAAGATTGTGATTTCTGATGGGCCAGAAAGTCCGCTCTGGGCACGCGATTGTCAATAGCGCGTGGCGCGGTTTCCCATGTGTTCAGGCGGCGGCGTTGGCCCAGATGGCGTTCGGATCGGGCAGTTCTGATTGTCTGGCCTCGCAGGCGATGAAGCGTTGCACACGTATGCTTGAGGACCAGTGATCTGACTTCAAGCCGGCCTTGAGTTTCAGGCGGTTCAGAAAGTCGTGCGGTTCAGGCAGTTGCGCCCACACGGCGGGTAGAAACAGCGCCCTGTGTTGACCATCATCAATGATCAATCCGTCAATGGCCGGGCGTAGTTGCGCCAACAGGTCGGCTTCATCGCGCACAATCATCTCAACAGCCGGGCTGAGCACGGCAATGGATAGCTGTAAATCAGCGACCTCATCGCTGCGTAAATCGGGAAAGCGTGGGTCATCGAACGCGGCGGCAAAGGCGTTCTGTGCGACGTCTTCGATCAGGGACCGTCGCGCCTGTGGCGAGCCGATACAGCCGCGTAGCTGGCCGTTCTTTTTCAAGGTCACAAAACAGGCCCCGTTGCGCTGCAACTCTGGCGGTGAGTCCGTCAGGTCCACCGTCAACGAACTACCGTGCGACAGGCCGTACTGGATGCTGGCAGCGGCAAGCCCAAGCAAGGCCGCGCCGTGGCGGTCCAGCAGGGCGGCGGTCTCGGCCTCGAAATCCGTTTGTACGCCCGCCAAACTCATGGTGCCGGTTCCTCGAACGCCCACGCACCATAACCGACCACACGGTCGTGCGAACCTGCCGTGTCACCGGAATTGCACAGATCGAGTGTCTCAACCCGCATGGCGCGTCGTTGCGCGGTAACCAACAAACCCTTGAGCGGAATGCGTCCACAGGCATGTTCATGGCTGATGGCGTCAGGATCAAAACGTTCGATGGCGTCACAGGTCGCCCGGTCAATGGTTTGAGCGGCGCCATAATCGCGAAAATGGCTGAGGTCCGTACTGATCACGATCAGGGTTTCCGGTCCGCCCCACAGGGTATCGAGAACCTCGGCGACCTCGTCATTGGTGGCGTCACCGACGACCAATGGCACCACGCAGAAATCATCGAGCACCTCTTGCAGGAACGGCAAGTGGACTTCCAGGCTGTGCTCGTCGCGATGTGTCTCATCAAACGTGCTGACCTGGGGCAGGGGTAATATTTGGTCGATGGCTGCACGGTCCACGCGCACATCACCGAGCGGCGTGGCGAAGGCCGCCGCACTGCTGACAGCCAGCCCGCGCACAGCAACCCGGTGACAGGGGCCGAGCAACACGACCCGTTTGATCCGATCATGTGCAGGGCGAAGACGCGCATAGGCGAGGGCCGCGACCGCGCCGGAATACACATACCCGGCATGCGGCGCGACAATGGCTTTCGGCACGGCAAGTGCAGGAGACGATGCCGGAACATCGTCAAGAAAGCCGCGCACCGTGGCACACAACTCGGCGGGGTTGTCAGGGTAAAACATACCCGAAACGGCAGGTGGTCGCGATGCTGTGCTGGGCGTTGTCATGTCCGTATCCACATTGAGGGAATCCCGACTGCATTGTATTCAGTTTATCATGGAGGCAATTCAGGTCCAATGCTCACGCCACGCGGGGGGGGCGTCCAAATGGAATTCTATGGAGATGAAGCCACTCAATCATTTCCTGCCCGGTTCGCCCATGCTGTCGCTCGGCGCGACGGACTGCAATCTGACGTGCAAGTTTGTTCAGGATTTTAATAAAAACAATCACTTAAATCAATGTGTTGTAAACCACCCGCATTGGTATGCGTATGGATTTTTGTATGTGCTAAGTGTGAAAAAAGTGCATGCTGATATTGTGGCGTTGCTTAATAAGTTGATTGGATGATGCCGATGCAATGTTGGATTTGTGGTCAAAAGGCAACTTCTGGCGAACACATGATTAAAAAGTCAGACTTACGAATGCGGTTCGGATTTCCATCACAAGACAAGCCGCTTTACTACCACAGTGCTGAGAAACGAAATATTCCAATTGGCAGTCTGGATAATTGGCGCCTTAAATCAAAAATTAAAATTTGTTCCGATTGCAACAATGCCAGAACACAGCCGTACGACAGAGCATGGGAGTTAATGTCATCAGGATTGCATTCGCGTGCCAGCGATTTGCTCATAGGTAGTAATGTAAAAACCGATCGAATATTTCGATACGATACTCGGCGGCAAATGAAAAATATGCATTTGTATTTTGTGAAACTTTTTGGTTGCCACATATCATCAGAAAACATTCCGATTGATCTAAGCGGTTTTTCAAGAGCTTTGATGGAGAATAAGATTCATCAATGTGTTTATCTGAGGATTGGATTGGATCGTTTAAGTTCAAAGTATCAGGGTGTCACAATTTCAGACGTGCAAACACTTAACGATAAAGGTGATAAAACGATTGCTGCCACTTGGTTTTACCAGATTGGTGATGTGGTGGTGAATGTGATGTATGTTCGGGACGGCTTCTCATGTGAGGGGCTGTTGGATGCTTGGCATCCTAAAAATGGTAGCAATAACTTTCAAATTGCCAATTGCTTTTATGCTGATGTTGATCGCTAGGGCTTGATAAGCTCTAGGTGTATAATTTCTTTATGGAAAATGTGGTAGCAACCAAATATTGGAACCTACTTGAAGACGGTCGCATCCAGTGCGACCTATGCCCGCGCTTCTGCAAACTGCACGACGGGCAGCGCGGATTGTGTTTTGTGCGGGCTTGCGAAAATGGCGCGGTGGTGTTGACCACGTGGGGGCGCTCCAGCGGATTTCGC
Source organism: uncultured Rhodospirillales bacterium (assembly GCA_965602485.1). Classification (GTDB taxonomy): domain Bacteria; phylum Pseudomonadota; class Alphaproteobacteria; order Rhodospirillales; family Casp-alpha2; genus JABJOR01. Next base: position 318,926 of record CBFCYM010000003.1, read on the forward strand.
ATTGATCCCATCGAAAAAAAACCGCTCAATCATTTCCTGCCCGGTTCGCCCGTGCTGTCGTTCGGCACGGCGGGTTGTAATCTGACGTGCAATTTCTGCCAGAATTACGACATATCGAAATCGCGTGAGTTCGATAAGCTGGCCGCCGTGGCGACGCCAGAGATGATTGCCGAAGCCGCCGTCAGTAGCGGCTCGCGTAGCGTGGCCTTTACCTACAATGACCCGGTGATCTTTCTGGAATATGCCGTGGACGTGGCAAAGGCGTGTCATGCGCGCGATATCAAAACCGTGGCGGTCACAGCGGGTTATATCTGTCCCGAACCACGCGCAGAATTTTTCGCCCACATGGACGCCGCCAATGTGGACCTGAAATGCTTTACCGAGGATTTCTATCAGCAGCTGTGCTCGGCCCATCTGGAACCGGTGCTTGAGACCCTGAAATACCTCAAGCACGAAACCGACGTGTGGTTTGAAATCACCACCCTGTTGATCCCCGGCAAGAACGATTCCGATGACGAACTTGACGCCATGACCACGTGGATTGCCGAAAATCTTGGCCCCGATGTGCCGCTGCATTTCAGCGCCTTTCACCCGGAATGGAAGATGATGGATGTTGCCGCAACGCCGCCCGAAACGCTCAACCGGGCGCGCGCCATCGCCCTGCGCAATGGTTTGCATTATGTCTATACCGGCAATGTGCATGATAAATCTGGCGGATCGACCTATTGCGCCGGGTGCGGTGCATTGTTGATCGGGCGCGACTGGTATGAACTGTCTGAATGGGGCGTGCGGCTGGGTGGAAATCTTGAGGGGCGTTGCGGCAAATGTTCTGAGCCGTTGGCCGGGGTGTTCGATGCGAAACCCGGCGACTGGGGCCGTAAGCGCATGCCGGTGCAATTATAAACGCGCGCAATGCGCAAACAGATCGTTTTTGCGCAACTTATCCTTCCTTTTGCGGGGTTCTCCATTAGAGTTGTGCCTCCGAGCCGCCGGGTACCAGAAGTTTGCGGCGGCATACGATTTTAACAACGAGGACGTAACACGATGAAAATTGCTTTCGCGAAACCGGGTCTGCCCGATACGGGTATTGTCTGCGTGGGTGTATTGAGTGGTCGCAAGCTGACCGATGCTGCCAAGACGCTCGACAAGAAACTCAAGGGCGCTGTGTCGCGCGTGGTCAAGGTTGGCCGCTTTGAAGGCAAGAACGGGCAATCCGTTTCTATCCCGGCACCTGCGGGCAGCAAACTCGATGCGGTTCTCGTCGTCGGTCTGGGCGATGCCAAAGCACTTGATGCATTGGCGATGCAGAAACTGGGCGGCAAGATTTACTCTGCTCTCTCCAAGGTTGGCACCGATGCTGTTTCAGTCTGCATCGACGCGGCGCGTGGATGTCCGCTTGGCGTTGCCGAGATGGCCGCTGAACTGGCCTTTGGTGCGCGCCTGCGTGCCTATAGCTTCGATAAATACCACACCATGAAAAAGCCCGAGCAAAAGCCGAGCCTTAAATCGTTCAGCGTGCTCAGCGAAGACTCGGCCAAGGCCAAGCGTATCTTTACCAGCCACGACAAGGTTGCCGACGGTGTGTTCTTCACCCGTGATCTTGTAAGTGAGCCAGCGAATATCCTGTACCCTGAGTCCTATGCCAAGGAAATCAAGAAGCTCTCTAAACTTGGCATCAAGGTCGAAGTGCTCGACGAAAAGCAGCTTGCAAAAATGGGCATGGGTTCCTTGCTCGGTGTTGCACAGGGCAGTATCCGCAAGCCACGCGTGGTGGTCATGCAGTGGAATGGCACGCCAAAGAAATCCGGCAAGGGTGCTGACGAGCCCATCGCCTTTATCGGTAAGGGTGTGACTTTTGATACCGGCGGCATCTCCATCAAGCCATCCGGCGGCATGGAAGACATGAAGTGGGACATGGGTGGTTCCGGCGTGGTCGTTGGCCTGATGAAGGCGTTGGCCGGCCGTAAGGCCAAGGTCAATGCCGTCGGCATTGTTGGTCTGGTGGAAAACATGCCGGGCAGCAACGCCCAGCGTCCAGGTGACATCGTCAAGTCCATGTCCGGGCAGACCATTGAAGTCCTCAACACCGACGCCGAAGGCCGCCTGGTACTGTGCGACGTTGTGCATTACTGCAAGACGCGCTTCAAACCACGCATGATGGTTGATCTGGCAACACTGACCGGTGCGATCATTATCGCGCTGGGCCATGAAAAAGCAGGCATGTTCTCAAATGATGACGCGCTTTCAAATGCCATCTCGGCAGCCGGTGACAAAGTTGGTGAAGCTGTCTGGCGTATGCCATTGGGCGAAGAATACGACAAGCGCCTGAATTCTGATATCGCGGATATCAAGAACATCTCGGGTGGCCGCGACGCGGGCAGCATCACAGCAGCCCAGTTCATCAAACGCTTTGTCGGTGACACACCATGGGCACACCTTGATATTGCCGGTGTGACCTGGTCCAAGAAAGACTCCCCGACCGTGCCGAAGGGTGGCACCGGTTGGGGCGTTCGCCTGCTGGATCGTATGGTCGCGGACGAATACGAAAAATAGCGGGTAAATCAGGCTCTGCTCCGGTCATCACATGACGTGCGTGATCAGAGCAGAGCCGATATGATATCGAACATGACCGACATCGCATTTTATCATTTGCAACATTCACCACTTGAATCCGTACTGCCTAAATTGCTTGAGCGTACCATGGACGCTGGTAAGCGTGCCTTGGTGCTGGCCGCATCAAAAGAACGCGCTGAAGTTCTGGCGGGGACATTATGGATCTATGATCCAGCGTCATGGTTGCCGCACGGCACAGTCAAGGATGGTGCGCCACAAGATCAACCCGTCTGGTTGAGCGAAGTCGATGAAAATGCCAATGACGCGAGCTTTCTGTTTCTCACCGATAATGCGCACTCTGCACACGTCTCGGATTTCGAGCGTTGCTTTGAAATCTTTAATGGCAACGATGATGCCTGCGTGCGCAGCGCACGCGAGCGTTGGAAACAGTACAAGGATGACGGTCATACGTTGACCTACTGGCAGCAAACAGAACGTGGCGGCTGGGAACAGAAGAACGGCTGACCCGTTTACCACACATAATATTTGAAAAGAGCTTCAATGCCCAAGAAACATCCCGGACGTATGCCCAAGGAAGTCAAAGTCATCACCACGACGGGTGATCTCGAAGAATTCTGTACGCGCGCCGCACGTGCACCATATGTGGCTGTTGATACGGAATTCATGCGCGAGACCACCTATTGGCCGATCCTCTGTCTGGTGCAGGTCGCCATTGGCGGCGAGCGTGACGAGGGCGAGGACGAAGATCAGCTTTCAGCCGTGATTGATCCAATGGTCGACGGTGGCCTTGATCTCGGCCCGCTGTACGACCTGATGGCGAACGAAAATGTCCTGAAGGTATTTCACGCCGCGCGTCAGGATCTCGAGATTTTCTTTCACGACATGGGGCGCTTACCGCACCCGGTGTTTGATTCACAGGTTGCCGCCATGGTCTGCGGCTTCGGTGATTCTGTTGGCTATGAAAATCTGTTGCAGCGCCTGACCGGCGCCAAGGTTGATAAGGGCGCGCGCTTTACCGATTGGTCTATTCGCCCGTTAAGTAAACGCCAAAATGAATATGCACTGGCCGATGTGGTGTATCTGTGTCCGGCTTATGAAAAGCTATGCGACGAGCTTGAACGCCGCGGGCGTCTGGGCTGGATCGAAGAGGAGATGAGCGGTCTGCTCGATGAGCGGATTTATGCGCCCGATCCCATGGAAACCTACCGACGAATCAAATCAAAAAATGCCAAGCCGCGCACGCTGGCGATCCTGCGTGAACTCGCCGCGTGGCGTGAGACCGAAGCGCGTCGCCGCAACATGCCGCGCAACCGCGTATTGCGTGATGAGGCCATTCTGGAAATCGCCCATCATGCCCCCGATAACGTACAGGCGCTGTCGCGCACCCGTGGCCTGGGACAGCGTGCTGCAGAGGGCTCAGCAGGGCAGGACATTTTAAAAGCCGTCGCACGCGCCGTCGCATTGCCAGATTCAGAATGCCCCAAGCCAAAGGCCAGACCCGATCTGCCAGATGGTATCGGGCCGACGACGGATTTGCTCAAGGTCCTGCTCAAACTGAAGTGCAACGAATTTGACGTGGCGCCAAAGGTCATTGCCTCAGCCGATGAAGTCGAACTGATCGCCGCATTCGGTGAGAAGGCCGATGTTGCTGCCCTGCGTAGCTGGCGCCATGAGGTGTACGGTCAAGATGCCTTGCGCGTGCGCAGCGGCGCGTGCGGCTTTGCTGTGCGCAATGGGCGGCTTATTCTGGTCGATATCGATCAACCAGACGATTAATCCGATACCAAATACAAAGAGGGCGGTGCTGATACACCGCCCTCTTTGATTTGCGTTGCTGCTACTTTTACAGCGTGCCGGGATATCCGCCGCCATCGATCAGCAAATTCTGACCGGTGATGTAGCCAGCCTGTGCCGAGCAAATATAGGCGCAAAGCTCACCGAATTCAGCCGGATCGCCCACTCGGCCAGCTGGATTGCTTTCACCAAGTTCAGCAATGACCTGTTCAATGTCTTTGCCCTGTTCCTTCGCAGTACCTTCACAGGTACCGCGCAGGCGGTCCGTGTTAAATGCGCCGGGCAGGATGGCATTGATGGTGACGTTGTGGCGCACGGTCTCACGCGCCAGACCGGCAACGAAACCTGTCAGGCCTGCGCGCGCACCGTTGGACAATCCAATAATCGGGATCGGAGCTTTGACCGCGCTGGACGTGATGTTGACGATGCGGCCAAAATTTTGCTCGATCATGCCGTCGACCACAGCCTTGGTCATGAAAATTGCGCTTAGCATATTGGCGTCGATGGCAGCAATCCAGTCATCACGGTCCCAGTCGCGGAAATCACCCGGCGGCGGGCCGCCTGCATTGTTGACCAGAATGTCGGGCGTAGGGCAGGCGGCAAGTGCGGCGGCCTGGCCCGCTTCGGTGGCGATGTCGCCAACCGCTATGGTGACGATCTGTCCCGTTTCACGCTGGATATCGGCGGCGGCACTTTGCAGGGTTTCTGCGGTGCGCCCCGTGATCGTGACCAAGGCGCCTTCACGTGCCAATGACATGGCACAGGCTTTGCCCAGCCCCTTGCTTGCTGCACATACCAGTGCTTTTTTTCCGGTAATACCTAAATCCATATCAGTTCTCCTGTTCGTCTGTGCTCTGGTCGTCCATGGCGTCGAGGACGTGGCGCACAAGGGGGACGGTAATTTTTCGCTGTTCGCTCAGGGCAGCCTTATCAATAGCATCAACAACGCATTCCACGGCGCGGAACGAACGCTCAAGGCGCGGCAGAATGTAATCGATGATCGCGGCATCAATGCGTAGTTGGCGGTCTGCAAACTGTTTGACCAGAACGGCGGCTATCAGGCCGTCACTCGGATCACTGATAGCAACGTGGGGCAGGGCATTCAGTCGCGAACGCAGGTCTGCGAGCTTGACTGACCAGCGCGCTGGCGGCTGGCGTGATGTGATGAGGGCGTGCCTGCCGGTTTCGCGCAGCACATTGAGAATATGAAACAGGGATTCTTCATGCTCACTGCCAGCGATTGCTTCAGCGTCCTCGACAACAAGGGCGGGATGCTCCATCACCAGTGTGCGTGCACGCGCAACGTCCAGATCATGGATGGCGACACTGCGTGCGCCACTGCGGGCCATGAATACATGGGCAAGGTGGCTCTTGCCGCACCCCGCAGGGCCTGAAATTGCCAGTGCCTGCGCAGGCCAATCCGGCCATCGGTCGATCCAGTCGATGGCTTCGGTGTTGGCCGGGGCAACCAGAAAATCGTCGCCAGATAAGGAAGGTCGATGTTCGAATTCAAGCGTTAGCTGGCGCTTCGTCTTCACGTGCCGTCTTCTCCGTGACCAAGGTATAAGGGGCTCTGTAAATAGCGCGAGATTGCGAAGCGCGCCAGCACGCCGATAACCGCAGCCGTTGGCACGGCCAGCAGCACGCCGGTGAAGCCGAACAGGGTGCCACCGGCCATCAGGGCAAAGATAATCCATAGATCATGCAGGCCGATTTTGTCGCCGACCAGACGCGGTGTAAGAACGTAGCTTTCCGCGACTTGGCCAATCACGAAGATCGCGGCGACACCGCCAATGGGGCCGACGGTGTCGAACTGAACAATGGCAATACCGACGCCGACGATGATACCACTCATGGCCCCAACATAAGGGATGAAGGAAATCAGGCCAGCGGCGACGCCGATCAGAAGTCCGGCTTCCAAACCAATAACGCTGAGCGCAATGCCGTAGTAGCCAGCCAGAACAAGACAGACACTGGCCTGTCCGCGCACAAAAGCTGAAATGGTCTGATCAATCAGCGATAGCTGTTCGCGGATAACCGACGCCTGTCTGCGCGGCAGTAGATGATCGGCGCGTGCGACAATGTTATCCCACTCCAGCAGCATATAGAACGAGACAATGGGCGTGATGATGATAAGCGACGCCAGTTCAAACAGCGCCATGCCGCCGCTCCATACGCGCGCGGCCAGTGTCTTGAGCCAACTCACCAGCGTTCCACTGTAATCACCGGCAGCGTTTCCGGCGCGTTCCATGGCGTCAGGTGGCAATACGCTCTTGGCCATAATCAGGGCGCTATCAGCGATTTGGCGTACCAACGCAAACAGTTCTGGCAGGCGCTCGGCCATGCTGACGATCTGGGTCTGAAGCAGGGGGAAGATCAGGATCAAGCCTGTTGCCAGGATCAAGAAAAAGGCAACGGTGATGATGGCTGTGGCGGCCAGTCTGGAACATCCCTTTTCTTCCAGACGGTCAGCCAGCGGGTCGAGGAAATAGGCAACAGCAAGGCCTGCGATAAACGGCAGAAGCATTTCGCGTAGCATGTGTATGAGGACAAGCAACACGACAAACCCGCCGCCCCAGATCAAAGCCCGTTGTATCCGGTTCATGAGCGATGCCTTTCGTTGTCCTCATTATTTTTTTCGTAGCCGTTTTCCAGTTCACCGGCCCGACGGCTCCATAGTCGCACATAAGCTGCGCCTGAGAGAAACGTTGTAATGCCAACGAGAACGGCGGCGATATCCATGGTCACATCAAAACTCAGTTCAAATGACTTTTGTGCCAATACCATGACCACAAACATTAATTGCGCGACGGTGTTCACTTTGCTGATCAGTATGGGCTCCATCTTCAGGTTTTGTGTGATGGCCTGATACAGAATGGCACCGGAAATGATCAGCAGGTCGCGAAACACCACGAGAATAACCAGCCATGATGGAATATGTCCACTGGCACCCAATGCCAGAAAGGCTGATACGAGTAAGGCTTTGTCAGCGATAGGGTCGAGATAGCCACCAAGTTTGGTTACGGCGTTCAGGCGTTTTGCAAGGTAGCCATCTACCGCATCGCTAAGTGCGGCAGCAACAAAGACCCAGAATGCAGCGAACATGGCGTCACGCAAAATCAACCAGACGCAGAGCGGCACCACGAGAATTCGGCCAAGTGATATGATGTTGGGAATGTTCACGGCTTATAAAATCGGGAACGCCCGCTCCTCGTCTTCATTATAAGACTACGACTATGGTGGATGCGGATCGTCGCATTACGGCTGTACCGCGCTGATTGACCAGACACCTTGTATCTGATTGAGTTGGAGGTCTTTTTGCGCCAATGCCAATGCTACCTGATCTGCGCTGCCGATGAAGTGCAGGTTTACGCGTGCTTCTTCGCGCGACAGCAGAACAACTTCCATGCGCTCAATAATGGCAATGCCGTCGATACGCTGGCGCATGCCGAGCCAGTCAGGCAACCCTTTGATGGGGACGGAAACAGCGAGAACGCCGCGTCGGCCCGCATGCATCAGGTTTGCGCTTTTCCAGCTGTCATCAATAAACGTAACCGTTTCGGCGACGCCCTGGGCCAGCAACTGCTCGGGTGGTTGTCCCTTTGAGTCTGTAAATTGCAGCGCACGGGTCTGACCGTCATCGCCCATGCCATATTGTGTGACGTAAACGTCGAGCCTTGTAGTGCCGTCTGTTGCCGTGGCGTTGAGCACAGCGTGGGCAATGATCGCGGCATTGGCATTATACCGAGCCATGATGGCGCGCAGACGTTCCTCGCTATCGGTAATGGCATGGCGCGCGCCTATCATGCCGATATCGACCAGATCACCAATCGGGTGTGACAGGGGAACAAGGCTGTCGGAGCCCGTCATCTGCATCCACAAATGACGCCAGGTATTGTGATCTTCCCATAGGCTCAGGACGCCAGATTGCTCAAGCACGGGTATGACGAGTACGGGTTTGCTGGCTGTTTCGGCATGGCGCAGGCCGAACTCCTTAAGCAGCGAACGGATATCGTCGGTTTTAAACCGGACATGAAGTTTTGCCAGATAGCGGACATTGGACGTCTTTTCATCGGAGACAGAGAAGTCCTGTATATATGTGGCGATGGTGTCGCTGTCGGGATTGGGCAACCGGGTGTGGTCTTCACGCAGGGTCAGGCGCTGTAACAGACGCGCAAAGGCGGCGCGTTGCCCTGCTGCGAGTGCTTTATCGCGTGCTTTAGCCGCCGAGGCCGCCGTGGCGTCCACTTCGACGTCACGAACTTCGAAAATATTGGCCTGTGCATGGGCGCTCTGAGACCAGCCGAGGAGGCAGGTTGTGAGCAAAATTACTGCGCATAGCGCAGGCCATATGGAAACGGTATACTCAGGGCGACTTGTAAACCGGTATTGAGACATTATTTTCTGCATTTCAATTGGCTGCGCGGCGCGTTAAAAGGTGCTCTCAAAAGCCGCTTCAAGGTGCCCTGTCATAGGGGCGCAAGGCAAGTGAAAATAGGTAATAGCTCGGAGGGTGTCCATGTCAGAGGCCGATCAGGCAAACGGTTTGCGCTACCGCGACGCTGGTGTCGATATTGATGCCGGTAATGCTTTGGTTGATGCGATCAAACCACTCGCGGCTTCAACCAAGCGCTCCGGCGTGATGTCAGGCCTTGGCGGCTTCGGCGGTTTGTTTGATCTGCGCGCTGCAGGATATAACGACCCCGTGCTGGTGGCTGCTACAGATGGCGTCGGCACCAAGCTGAAGGTCGCGATTGATACAGGCTATCATGACGGTGTCGGCATCGATCTTGTCGCCATGTGCGTCAATGATCTGGTTGTTCAGGGCGCTGAGCCGCTTTTCTTTCTGGATTATTTTGCTACCGGGGCACTCGACGTGGATGCGACAAAGACTGTCATTGCAGGTATTGCCGATGGCTGCCTGCAGGCAGGTTGCGCACTGATCGGCGGCGAAACGGCCGAAATGCCGGGCATGTACGATGCCGGTGATTATGATCTGGCCGGTTTTTGTGTTGGCGCGGTTGAGCGTGGCGAAGAATTGACCGGCAGTGACGTCGCGGCGGGTAATGTGGTGCTGGGCCTTGGGTCCAGCGGCGTACACTCCAATGGTTATTCGCTGGTGCGCCGTGTGCTTGAGGTCTCTGGCAGCAATTACGCTGACTCTGCACCGTTTGATAGTACGCGTACGCTTGGCGAGGCCCTGCTGGCCCCGACCCGGATTTATGTCAAAAGCTGCCTGGAAGCCCTCCGCGCTGGTGGTGTGCATGCTTACGCCCATATCACTGGCGGCGGTCTGGTCGAAAACATTCCGCGCGTACTGCCCGATGCACTTGGCGTGCGTCTGCAAGCTGGTAGCTGGGCCGTACCACCCGTCTTTGGTTGGCTGGCACGTGCTGGCGGCATTCCTCATGATGAAATGGTGCGCACCTTTAATTGCGGCGTCGGTATGGTTGTCATTGTCAGCCCAGAGCAGGCGGACGCGCTGAGTACGGTCTTTGCGGACGCCGGTGAAACGGTCAGTCGCATGGGCGTTGTTGAGCAACGTGGCACTGATGGCGTCGCGGTCATCATTGATGATCTGGAGGGCGCATGGCTCGGCTAAAGGTCGCTGTACTGATTTCGGGCAATGGTTCGAACCTGCAGGCCCTGATTGATGCTTCAAAAGACCCGGACTATCCAGCCGAGATTGTACTGGTGGTATCAAACCGTGATGATGCTTATGGGCTGCAGCGCGCAGTTGACGCCGACATCGAAACGGCGGTCCTCAAGTCGAAGGATTTCGAGAACCGCGATGATTATGATGAAGCGCTTGATGCGCTGATCCGGGAAAGTGATGCTCGGTTGATCTGTTTGGCCGGGTTCCTCTGGCTGCTGGGCGAGAAGTTCGCCAATGCATGGCGCGACAGGTTGATCAATATTCACCCCTCGTTGCTGCCCGCGTTCAAGGGCTTGCATGTTCAGGCCCAAGCGGTGGAGATGGGCGTGCGGTTTTCCGGCTGTACGGTGCATTTTGTACGGCCTGAGCTCGATGATGGACCAATCATTATTCAGGCTATGGTGCCAGTGCATACCGATGATGATGCCGATAGCCTTTCTGCGCGAATTCTGGAACAGGAACACAAGCTGTACCCACAGGCCGTCAAATGGGTTGCCGAAGGCCGTGTGCGGGTTTCGAGCGAGCGGGTTACGATCAGTAACGCAAAATTTCCCGATACGTCTATTATCATCCCGACTGATTAAATTTCAAAACCTGAGTTTAGAATCAAAAAGGCCGCCACCGGATTTCCCGGCAGCGGCCTTGATGTTTTTCAGCGTATGGAACGTACGCTTAGCTGACCAGTTCGAGTTTGCTGAAGTAGTAAGCAATTTCCTCGGCGGCGCTTTCCGGTGCGTCGGAGCCATGTACTGAGTTGGCTTCGATGCTTTCGGCGAAATCGCGGCGGATGGTGCCTTCGTCGGCATTGGCCGGGTTGGTTGCACCCATGATTTCGCGGTTGCGCGTGATGGCGTTTTCACCTTCCAGAACCTGTACGATGACCGGGCCGGAGCACATGAATTCGCATAGATCGCCAAAGAAGGCGCGTTCGCTGTGAACAGCGTAGAAACCTTCGGCCTGCTCACGGGTGAGCTTGATGCGTTTTTGGGCGATGATTGCCAGACCAGCTTCTTCGAAGCGGGCGTTGATCTTGCCCGTAAGGTTGCGGCGGGTGGCGTCCGGCTTGATGATGGACAGGGTTTGCTCGACAGCCATTGGCTGATCTCCTCGGCTAATTCCGGTGTATGAATTCTATGGGCATTACCAGTACGCCATCATTCTTGATGCATGCGTACCTTGGTGCAGTGCGGCGGGGTTATAACCACATCGCGCCGACCTTGCAACCATGCGCGCGCATATCCAACAAAACAGTTTTCGCGATGGCTTAAAATCGATCTGCCCTAAAAGGCCTTAAGTCCACCGCTGGCGGGGTTTCAAGCACCAGATCTGCCACCAGTTCAGCCGTCGCAGCAGCTTGTGTCAGACCCAGATGACCGTGCCCAAAGGCATGAATTATGCCATCGCGTTTTGCCGAACGTCCGATCACGGGCAGAGAATCAGGCAGCGACGGTCGAAACCCCATCCATTGCGTGGCTTCGCGTGTATCAACCCCTCGAATGAAGCCCTTGGCCTTGTTCAGCATGAGGTTTGCACGCTCATAGTTCGGCGGTGCTTCAAGCCCGCCGAGTTCCACCGCGCCGCCAATACGCAAGCCACAACTGAGCGGTGAAGCCACAAAGCCGTGCTCTGCAAAGGTGATATGGCGTGACAGTTCAACCCCGCTGTGGGGCAGGGTGGTGTTATAGCCGCGTTCGGTTTCAAGCGGTATATGCTCGCCCCATTGAGCGCATAGTCGGTGTGACCATGCTCCGGCAGCGATAACCACCTGATCGGCGGCAAGGCTGCGCCCGTCACGCAATGCTACCACGGGTGCGCCATCCGATTCGCTGAGCGCTGCAACGTCCCCGCGAACCAGTTCCACACCGTTGCGAACGGCATTATGGGCAATATCGCGCCCCACCGTATATGGATCGCTGACCTGCACCCAGTCGGGCAGGTACATGGCGTGTGCGAACGCGGTGCCAAGCTCGGGAGCCATCTCGGCCAATTCCAGCGTGTCCAGCGGCTCAAAGCGCACACCGAGTTCACCGCGCAACGCCCATTCCCAACGTGCGCGCGTAAAGGCTGCTGTCGAGTTATAAACATGCAATGCACCAAGTGCGCGCAGACAGTGTGCAATACCCGCATCATCAAACACACGCTGCGTGGCGGGCATGCAGTGCGCCATCAATGCCGCGATGGCATGGGCGCTTTGTCGCACCTGGGTGTGCGAACTGGCGCGCCAGAAACGATATAACCATGGCATCAACTGCGGCAGGTAAGCTGGCCGTATGGACAATGGCCCGAGTGGATCAAGTAACCATTTCGGGGCTTTCGCCATGATCCCCGGCGAAGCCAACGGCAGGACTTCGGCCGTTGCTATGGCCCCGGCGTTGCCGCGCGAAGCTGCGCCGCAGGGCTCATCGCGTTCAATCAGCGTTACGCGCAAGCCGCGTCGGCGCAGGACGGCTGTGCAGCAGATACCGATGATACCGGCACCAATGACGACGATATGGTGATTTTCGTTGCTCATGTCTCTCCTGACTTCAACCCCGCAACCTGCACGCATCAGCGTGGCATAATCATGCGGCTTGGCAAAGCCTTGGGCTGCGCCGTTATGGTGTCATCAAGATGTGTTTCAACGCAGCGCGCACTGTGCTATCTAGCGCGCCATGTTACATATCAATGACCTCACATACCGCATTGCGGGCCGCCCTTTGTTTGAACAAGCCACCGTGGCGTTAAACCAGGGCCACAAGGTTGGTCTGGTCGGACGCAACGGCACCGGCAAGTCCACGCTGTTCCGTTTGATCCTTGACGACATCCATCCTGATGAAGGATCCGTTTCGGTACGCCCGCGTGCGCGTGTTTCCAGCGTGGCGCAGGAAGCCCCCGATGGTACGGTCAGCCTGATCAACTGCGTGTTGGCAACCGATATCGAGCGCGAACAGCTTTTGGCAGAATCCGAAACTGCGACCGACCCCGGGCGGATTGCCGATATCCATACCCGGCTGGCCGATATTGATGCCTATACCGCGCCAACCCGCGCGGCCGCTATTCTCAGCGGTCTGGGCTTTAGCGAAGACGCCCAGCAAGAGGCCCTGCACAGCTTTTCAGGCGGTTGGCGCATGCGTGTTGCATTGGCCTCTGCGCTGTTTGCCAACCCCGATCTGCTGCTGCTTGATGAGCCGACCAACCACCTCGACCTTGAAGCCTCATTGTGGCTGGAAAATCATCTGAAAACGTGGCGCGGCACGCTCTTGATGATCAGCCATGATCGCACGTTCCTGAATGCTGTATCCGATGGCATCATCCATCTCGAAAATCGCAAGTTGACGCGTTACGCTGGCAACTATGACCGTTTCGAGCGCACCCGGCGTGAACGTCTCGAACTCGATTCCAAGATGCGCGACCGCCAGATGGCGCAACGCAAGCATTTGCAAACCTTCGTTGATCGCTTTCGCTATACCGCCAGTAAGGCGCGTCAGGCGCAAAGCCGCATCAAGATGATGGAGCGCATGGAGCCCATCGCCGCGATGATGGAAGACCGCACCATCAAGTTTGATTTCCCGCAGCCCTCATTGCTGTCACCGCCGATCATTGCGCTGGAAGACGTCGAGGCCGGTTACGAACCCGGTAAACCAATTCTGCGCAAACTGAACCAGCGTATTGATATGGAAGACCGTATCGGTCTGCTGGGTGCCAACGGCAATGGTAAATCAACGCTGATCAAGATTCTCAGCAATCGCCTGAAACCACTGGACGGTAAACTGCGCAAGTCCTCCAAGCTCAAAATCGGCTACTTCGCCCAGCATCAGCTTGAAGAGCTTAACATGGACGAGACGGCCTATGAGCATATCAAGAAGCTCATGGTCATGGAGCCCGAATCGCGTGTGCGCGCCCATCTTGGCACCTTCGGGTTTGAAGGCCAGCGCGCCGATGTTATTGCCTCGAAACTTTCAGGTGGCGAAAAGGCCCGCTTGGTATTTGCCATCATCAGCCGCGAAGCACCGCATCTGCTGCTGCTCGATGAACCGACCAACCACCTCGACGTGGATTCGCGCGAAGCGCTGGTTCATTCGCTCAACGCCTATTCGGGCGCTGTGGTGCTGGTCAGCCATGACGCGCACCTGATTGAAACCACCTGTGATCGCCTGTGGCTGGTCGATGACGGCACGTGCAAGGACTTCGACGGCGATCTTGGCGATTACACTGCGCTGTTGCTCGAACGTAAACGTGCCGCGCGACGCGGGGACGACAAAGACGTCGAAAAAACCAAGGACGTCGGCACCTCTGGCAACCGCAAGGAACAGCGCCGCGAACGTGCCGCCGCGCGCGCCGAGGCATCGAACCTGCGCCAGGTCGTCAAGGACACCGAGAAGCTCTTGGCGAAATTCAATGCAGAGCTTGAAAAGCTCGAGGTCACGTTGGCCGATCCAAAGCTCTACGATGATCAACACGCTGACGTGATTGCCCTGCAATCGCGCCACAAGGCGCTCAAGAGCGATATCACCAAGGCCGAGGAATCCTGGCTTGCAGCCACCGACCGTCTGGAGCTGGCGAACGCCTGACCATGGATAAGCGCACGGGGGCCGCATCATGAAAGTGCTGATCACCGGCGGGACCGGATTTCTGGGCCTCAGCATCGCGCGCCGCCTGATCGACAAGGGCACATTAACCGCGCCAGACGGTACGCCGCGCGACATTGAGTCCATCGTGCTGTTCGACGCGAGCGCACCCGACACATTACCCGCCGGGTTGGACGCACGGGTTACCATGATCAGCGGTGACATCGCCGATGGCGATACGGTTCGTGCCCTGTTTGATCGCGATGACATGTCGGTCTTTCACCTCGCTTCGGTGGTCAGTGCAGGCGGCGAGCGCGACTTCGATCTCGCCATGCGGGTCAATCTGGACGGCGCACGCCATGTGCTCGAAGGCGCACGCGCCCTTGGCAGCCAGCCGCGCGTGATCTTCACCAGTTCACTGGCCGCATTTGGCGGCGCGGCCATGCCCGATGTGGTGGGCGATGTCACCCGCACCACACCGCAGAGCACCTATGGCATGACCAAGGCCGTCGGCGAGCTGCTGGTCAATGACTACACCCGCAAGGGCTTCATCGATGGTCGCACGGGGCGCCTGCCCACCGTGATCATCCGCCCCGGCGCGCCCAATGCGGCGGCGTCGAGCTTTTGCAGTGGCCTGTTCCGCGAACCCTTGCAGGGCTTGCCGTGCGCCTTACCCGTTTCGCGCGACACCATGATGCCGGTGATCGCGCACCGTACCTGTGTCGAGGGCATCATTGCCCTGCATGAGGCCAGCGGTGATGCGCTTGGCGATGACCGTGCGCTCAACCTGCCCAGCCTTAACGTCACGGTCGCCGAAATGGTCGCGGCACTCGAGCGCGTTGCGCAGGCGCGCAACATCACACTAGGGCCGATCAGCGATCAGCCGGACGCCACAATCGCCGCCATTGTCTCGGGTTGGCCGAAGCGCATGGCGGCCGATCGCGCCCGTGCCTTGGGCCTGCCGTGCGACGAAAATCTCGAAACCATTATCGGGCACTTTATCGACGATTTTCTGGTACCGGCGTAAAGCGCTTTGGGTTAGTCTGCACGCTGGGCTAACGGAGACAGCATCCCCACATGAGTACAGACATTCTCGATCTATGGCCCACCAAGCTGGTCCGCAAGACGCTTGATGATGTGGATGAGCCCAACCGCGAACTGCTCAAGCTCGTGCGCGAATGGGACAAGGCGGCTGCTGGTGATCTGACCACAGATTATCATGATAACAATCCATTTGAGATCGACAGCCCGGCGACCAACTGGCTGCGCGCGCAGGTCAACGCCACGGTGATCGAATACCTCAAGGCCATCGGCATGGATTACGCCGTGGACTGGCAAATCCATGGCTGGGCCAACGTCAACCGCACGGGCGATTATCACGATCCGCACAACCATCCGCATTGTTACCTCAGCGGCACCTATTACGTGAAGGTGCCGAGCGACGATGGCAAACGCCGCCAGCGCGCCGATGTGCGACCCAACGCCATTACGTTCTACGATCCGCGCGCGGGCTTTAACATGCAGTCGATCCGCAACGATCCATACGTCGATCCGGAATTTACCATCAAGCCAACACCGGGGCTGCTCATGCTATGGCCTTCAAGCCTGATGCATTTCGTCCATCCGAACCTGAGCGAGCGTTCGCGCGTGTCGATCAGCTTTAACATCATCCTCAAGTGGTCCAACGACTACCTGCCGCAGCAATAAGGTCTCTCATGTCAAAACACACAGCTATCCGTTCGATCATGCATACGCTCGCCACATGTCTGGTCGTTGTGCTGCTGGGCACGCCGGGCATGCAGGGCGCACACGCGCAGGAACAGGAACTCTCACTCAACCTGCAACCCATGTACGGCGGGCTGTATGACCGCACACCAAGTACGGACGCGGAGCGCGATATTCTGGCAACCGTGCGCAGCATCGATGAAAAATTCATCAAGTCGGTCCTGCTTGCGGGCCACACCATGCAAAGCGGCGCGGTGGACGCGGCGACCAACGGCTTCGTGAAGCTCAAGCGCATGGACATGACCGGCGCGATGAAGCGCTTTAACCAGGCATGGGTGCTTGATCCGGAATACGGCGACACGTACCACGGATACGCCGTTCTGACGGCCATGCAAGAGGGACCGGCTGCGGACGTTGAAACATACTTCAAGCTCGCCATGTCAAAGCCAAACCTCAGCACACAGGCCCGCGTCGATTACGGGCGCTTTCTGGCAGCCTATGATCGACCTGCCGAGGCATTGGAACAACTGCACCGCGCGCTCGAACTTGATCCTGCGGGGCGCAACGTGGCAATCAACATTTCCTACGTGCACTACCTTGCCAAGGACTTCACGGATGCCTGCACATGGGCCAAACACGCCGAGCAGAACGGTGATGATTTCAAACCCGATTACGTTGGCAAAATGTGTAATCGCTAACCCATTGATCGGAAACAAAATGTAGACATTCGCACACTTTATCGCGCGTGATGTGTGCATCGCATGTTGGTTTTGTTTGATATCAATGGTTTGGCACCGGTTCGCCCGTGAATTGCTGTAGACATTTGCACACATTCACACCCTGTCGGCCCTGAAACGCGTGGTTTACAGGTGGTGGCGGGACAAATGTCTACATTTTCTGTGAAAACAAAGTCTTATACGGTTGCAGAAGACGGATGTTTAGTTTTGTGAAACAACGTGCAACTAGTAGATAAAATCCCCTCGCAAACCCGCAGAACGCCATCTGTAACCTATTGAAAAATATCATTTTGTTTATTTTTGTTTAAGTTTGTTTAGCTTCGTTCATTGTCACGCGATTTTATCGCCGCGTCGCACATGCGCGACGACATCTATGTCCTCAATAACAATGACACCACACACCCGCGATCATGGGCATGGCGTGTCGCATTATTCACAGTGTCAAAAAGCTATAAACTGAATATAGGAATATATACTATTTATAGGAAATAATCAAGCTTTTTATGATTTTCAAGGATGCATGCATGGTCTGAGCATGTGATATGGCAGGGCGTTTTGTTCCCAACACTCGCTAATGAATCAAAAACAGCCAATTATGGAGAGATGGGGGAACGCTTGGATATGACCCAAAGCGGAAACTCACGATACACGCCATGGCGTTACAATATCTTCACTTTGCAACCCAAACAGGTTATTAGATTATGTCATTTCGTTAGCAGTGAATAGAAGGATAACAATTGCGGTTTGATGGAGTTTTTTTGAGTAGGGGCGCTAAGAGTGAACTACAAGGAAAAAATTGAAGTTTCTCATGTCGCGAACTTGGACGTGACGAGTGCCGTGAAATGGCTTGAGAGAAGTTTTGATCCGAGCATGGCTCGGCGCCCCGATTGGGAATCTGGAAATGCGAGGCCAGTCATCGAGTTTCTGTTGTATCGACGCGAGGCTCCCACACTTAATCTGGCGCTGGCTCGTTTTGGTTCTCACATCCCAGTTCTTAGGAAAATCTATAATTTGGATGAGAAAGTCCTTCAGCTTGCGGTTCTAGCCAACCCAAACATCAACCCGTGGTCGCTATTTCGTGATAAGGGCCCAGTTAGTGAGAATCATATTTTAGATTTACTGAGGAACCTTCCCGCAAGCCGCGATCACCTTGAAGCTTACTTCTCCAACGCTAATATCTCTCGCGATCTTCTCGAGAAAATCTTTGACCCAGATTCCGATAAGGAGTCGAAGTTCAGTTTCGTCAGCGACGATACTAAATTATTTATCGTCCGCCTAATCACAAAAAATAAAATTATCACCAAGAAATACGACGACACCTATCTCGACGGCTTTGGTGAATACATGCACAACCGACTACCCCTAGCCCTTTGACGTGCTCCCCAATATGTCCTCATTCATAAGTAGAATCTGTTCTGGTTATGG
>CBFCYM010000004.1:0-302499 GCA_965602485.1 uncultured Rhodospirillales bacterium
CGTGGAACGGACTCTAACTTATAAGCGGGAACATTTCTGGGGAGCACGTCAGCTGTCATGGGGACCCTCCCGTATATAGAGATCAGCCGCTAATGTTCCAGTAGCCTGAGCCGACTATCCAGTAGCCTGAGCCGGCTAGTCGTAGGAAAGCTAAGGAATGGTGGTGCCCCCAGCGAGAATCGAACTCGCACTTCCGTATGGAAACTGGGTTCTGAATCATTTCAATTGGATATGTATGGGCTGCTTGGTGCATGACACGCTCTATCAGCAATTGACACGGTCTAATTAAACTGTCTAAATAAATTCTTAACATTTATAAAAACAGAACAATTAGACTCTTCGATATGTCCAACACTCGATTGACCAGCAAAGAACTTATGGCCCGCACGGGCCTGTCGCGTGCCACGCTCAATAATTATGTGGCGCAGGGTATTCTGCCGCGACCAGACGTTCGGGTTCCTGCTGCTGGCGATGGTCGTGCGCGGCGTCTTGGGTATTTCCCCACTGAGTCTATCGACATCATCGAGCAGGTCGGCAGGTTAAAGAAACAGGGGCTAAACATGAGCGAAATCACAGCAACGCTTGGTGAGAAACGGCCATCAATGCCGCAATCTTCAAATGATGATATCCAGGAGGAAGGAATCGCCAAGGCTTCGCAGCGTGAGAGCATAGTCGTTGGTCTGCCGTTTGCTGCTACTGCTGCCCTGCCCGGCGTGTTGCGCACACAGAATCTCAGTATCGATAACGTTTCTGGTGCAGCGTATATGTTGAACAACCAGTTTGAAGTGGAATGGTCCAATGATGAGGCAGAAACAAAGTTGTTTGGGACCTCTGGTGGATTGTCGGAAGACATCACCGAATGCAGCATTTTCCCACTGCTGCTGAACTGGCCATCCATTGCCAATGCGGCTGATCGTGATGAAATTCTGCGCTTTCACCTGATGGCTGCCAAAAACCGCATTCCGCGCTCACGGTTCTATACCTTGGGTTCGCAGCTGGACGGTGAGCATGTTGAAACCCTGTTACGGGTTTATGACGAGACCGAGGCCGCTGACCGGGCAACCCTGCTGCACACCACAGTCAATATGGCGCCGTCACATGAGCCTGCGCAGTGGTATATCCTGTATGCCTCGTTCTTCCGTGAGGGCGTGTTCTTCACCTATAGTCCGACGCAGAGCCCCAGCGGTGAACTACTGGAATTGCTGGGGCGGCGTGACATTGTCATCCGTGAGCTGTTAAAGCGCCGACGCCCCTATTTGACTCCGTTGGCCGTGATGGTTGCTGATATTCAAAATTCGGTAAAAATCTGTGCGGAATTGCCGCCGGAGGAATATTTTGAACTGATCAATTGCCTTTGGAGCACCATGGAGCCGATCTTGCGGAAATACCATGCAACCCACGGCAAGCATGTGGGGGATGGCATTCTTTGTTATTTCTTCCCACAACCTGACAGTCACTATGTGCTCAACGCTATTCGTTGTTCACTGGAAATGCAAAAAGCCATGGCCGACATCAACCGTGAATGGCGGGCACGAAAGAACTGGGCAAACGATCTGTTGCTCAATATTGGCATGGATGAAGGCCAGGAGTGGTTCGGCACCTATCAAACGAACACGCACCTTGAATTCACAGTGCTTGGTGACACGGTTAATCGTGGTGGACGTTTGAGTGATTTTGCGACGGGCGGTGCTGTCTGGGGTTCAAAGAACCTGCTTGGTAAATTAAGCCAGTCCGAGCGTGACGCTGTGCGTTATGGGATCGATCGAACGAATGCCGATGGCAATGTGATTTTCGTTGAATCCACGTTTTCGCGAATTTCCAATCTGGTTGATCTGGAGGCGTCTGAGAATCAGAAATTGTCAGATCTAGGTGCCCTGCCTGTTACGGAAATTCGCTCCATTACAGGGTAATAGCCATATGACGGTAAATACAAAACACCCGACGGTAAGGGAGTTTACCATCGGGTATTTGTTATAATCTGGTTACGGCACGCCAGAGCGAGGGTATGCCCGTGTGCTGCATCCGTCAGGCTGCGAGTGGTTTGGTCATCATTGTAACGGTTTCGCTCATGCGCTCACCAAGCGGCTCGGTGGCTGTTTTGCAGAGCTCCGCACCCTTCTCGGCGATCTCGTGACCATCGCTAAGCACCTTGTTGTAGTTAGCTGTGGCGTCATCACGTACAGCCAATACGTCCTCAAGGCTCGTGCAATCGAGTAATTGTTTGGTCATTGCACCATTCTTCTCAAGCGAGACCTCAGCCAGTGCAGCCAAGTCCTTGTTCAGGTCCTGCATGCCTTGCATGAAAATGGTACCAGCCTGCATCATCGCGCTGAGGTTGCCCCGGTTATAGGCCAAGAGCGCATCGCCATATGGAAAGGTTTCAGGTTTAACAGCGGTTTCAACCTGCTCGATGCTGGTTGCAACAGTGCGTTCGAACTCTTCGGCGAGCTTGGAGCCAGCTGCAACTGTGCTCTCAATGGCTTCTTTGCCTGCGATGACTGCAGCATCAACGGCTTCAGCAGCCACGGATTCTTTGGTTTTTCCGCCAGCGGGCTTGGTTGTTTTTTTTGTAGCAGTCATATCAAAATCTCCATTTCATGGTGGCGCTGCTCAGCATCGTTACTGTCTGACTTTAATTTTTGCGTAAACGATAAAATGCTGCAGTGCAATATATTGATTGAAATATAGGCGTTTTATGCGTGCCTGTCAATGAAAATGCTGCACTGCACAAATTTAGGAAATTTAGCTTATTAATTGAAAAAAAACAATTAAATGTAATTCTTAGCTGGGTAATTATCATTTTTGACAAGGCGTTGTGAGTTTTACGCACTTGCGATATGTTGTGTGAAAACTGAACAATGCTGCAGGGTGCGGATTAACGGTTTATTCAGGCCGGATACATAACATAGATAAATCGCGCTAAAAGCGTTGCTGAGGTGGCTTGTTTTCTGGGCTAACTTATAGTGATCGCTTATGATGGCGCGCACAGACCAGCGCCAAAAAAGCTGGCATAATTCGCATCCTGTTTTGTTCAGGGAACGCGAACGGCGAAAGGGTATGACGGGGTTATGGCCTTGTTAGGGGTTGCTCGACAGAGGTATTCAATCGGCATGCGTCCGCGTGTGCGGTTGCGCATGGCCGCATTCGTGCTGGCAGTCGCAGTTTTGTCGTTGTGTTTCCCGCGTGTGGCTGAAGCCAAGTACGCTTCGCTTGTTATGGACGCCGATACCGGGCGCGTTCTGCATGCCGTCAATGCTGATACACGTAATTATCCTGCCTCTCTGACCAAGATGATGACGCTCTATATGGTTTTCGACGCTCTTGAGCGTGGCGAGATCACGATGAACACCCGTTGGACGGCCTCGGCGCGGGTTGCCCGCCAGCCGGCTTCCAAGTTGGGCCTGGGCAGAGGGCAGAGCATTACAGTGCACGATGCTATCTACGCCCTGATTACAAAATCGGCCAACGACGTGGCTTCGCTTGTCGGGGAAGGTCTGGCTAAATCAGAACGCGACTTTGCGTTGGCTATGACGGCACGTGCCCGCAAACTCGGTATGAACAGTACCACCTTCCGTAACGCCTCGGGATTGCCTAATCGTGGACAGCTTTCGACGGCGCGTGACATGGCTGTACTGGCGCTGGCGCTGATACGCGATCACTCGAAGTACTACTCGATGTTTGCGACGGCGAAGTTTGAATATGAAGGCCGGACCTTCAAAAATCATAATAAACTGCTGGCGAGTTATCAGGGCACAGACGGCATCAAGACCGGCTATATCCGTGCATCGGGCTTTAACCTTGTGGCCTCGGTCAAGCGTGATGGTCGCCGATTGATCGGTGTGGTGTTTGGTGGTGATTCGTCGCGTAAGCGTAATCGCCACATGATCACCCTGCTCGATAAGGGATTTGCTCTGCTTGATAATGAATTGACCGTGGCCTCTGCCGCGCCAGCTGACATAAAGCCTGCGCTTGCGTCTGTGGTTTCCAACGAGCCCACGGTGGTAAAATTACCTGCACACTTGTCATGGGGCATTCAGGTTGGCGCGTTTAAGCAGAAAGTCCTGGCTGGGCAGGTTGCTCATGAGGCCTCGGCGATTGTACCCAAGATTATGGGCACGGGGTTTGTAACTGTTGTGCCGTTTAAAAAGCAATCGGGCGAGATTCTCTACCGTTCACGTATTCATGGCATCACCAAGAAACAGGCCTACCGTGCTTGTAAGGTCCTTAAAAAGCGCAAGATGGGTTGCATGGAAGTGCGCTTGCCCAAAGGTCAGCAACTGGCCTATGCCAACGACGGCTAGCCCCTTCGCTTCTACCCTCTACTCTACCGAATGTAGTGTTAAGCTCAGGCGTCTTCGGGCAGTGACAGGCCCGATGCTTCTAATTGTTCTGCCAGTGCACCTTGCAGACGTTCCAGCCCCTCCTGCGTGTCGGACTCACAGCGTGCGACCAGAACGTCTTGCGTGTTTGAAGCACGTAGCAGCCACCAACCATCGTCGGTCTGCACCCGTACGCCATCAATGTTACTGACGGTTATGCCCGTCTGCCCGGCCAGACGCGCGCGAACTTCCTCCACGGCGGGAACCTTGCGCTCCTCAGCGCAGGGAAAGCGCAGTTCTGGTGTATTGATCAGGTTTGGCAGGGCGTCGCGAATTTGCGCCAGAGTTTCATCGCCTGCGGCCAGAATTGATAGCAGACGCACGGCTGCATAGGGCGCATCGTCATAACCGTAATAACGGTGCTTGATGAAAATGTGTGCACTCATTTCCCCGGCTAGCGGCGCGCCGGTTTCATGCATCTTGTTTTTGATCAGCGAATGACCGGTCTTCCACATCACCGGGTTGCCGCCCATGCGACGGATTTCGTCAAAGAATGCCTGGCTGGCCTTGACGTCCGTGATGATGGTCGATCCCGGTAGTTCGGCAAGAACTTCGCGCGCCAGTATGATCAAAATCTGGTCGCCCCATAGCACGCGACCCTGAGCGTCAATGATGCCGATGCGGTCGCCATCACCATCAAAGGCAATACCAATATCGCAATTGTTCTCGCGCACCAGCTCCTTGAGCTGCTCGAGATTGCTCTCCACCGTGGGGTCAGGATGATGATTAGGAAAGGTGCCGTCGATTTCATCGTTGATGAGGAAATGTTCGCCTGGCAGTTTGGATGTCAGGTGGCGGGTGACGTCACCTGCTGCGCCATTACCGGGATCCCAGGCCACTTTCAGGGCCTTGTCGCCACGGTAGTCGCTCGCCATGCGGGTTATATAATCCTCGAAAATATCGTGCTGGGTGACCACGCCGGGAGCGCTATCGGTGACCTCTCCGGCGCTGACCCGGCGGCCGAGTTCCTGAATGTCGGGGCCCCAGAATGACTTGCCCTGATAGAGCATCTTGATGCCGTTATATTCCGGCGGGTTATGTGATCCGGTGATCATGGCCCCAGCGTCTACGCCCAGATGATACGTGGCAAAATATAACATGGGTGTGGGGCCGAGACCGATACGTGCGACGTCCAGTCCGGTAGAGGCTAATCCTTCGACCATGGCGGCTTCCAGCATGGGCGAGCTCAATCTCCCGTCATAGCCCACGGCAACGCTGGCGCAGCCGCGCTCTTTCAGCATGGTACCGTAACCCTGCCCGATGGCGCGGACGGACTCGTGCGTTAGGGACTCATCAACGATTCCGCGAATGTCATATTCACGCAAGATGATAGGGTCGAGAGAAAATCCTGCCGCCATTATACCCGTCCAATGCTAGAGTAGTTGAAACCGGCAGTACGCATTTCTTCAGGGTCGTAGATGTTGCGCAGGTCAACCATGACAGGTGCTTTCATAATCTGCTTCATGCGGTCGAGCTGCAACGCGCGGAACTGATTCCACTCAGTGATGATGACCACAGCGTCGGCATCGGTCATGGCATCATAGCTATCGTCGCACCAGTCAACGCCGTCGAGCAACTCTGTAGCTTCTTCCATGCCTTCCGGATCGTAGGCGCGAATTTTAGCGCCCTGTCCTGCCAATGCCGGAATGATGTGGAGACTGGGCGCATCGCGCATGTCATCAGTATTCGGCTTGAAGGTCACGCCCAGTACGGCGATGGTTTTACCATCCACCGAACCACCGCAGGCTGAAACAACGCGCTCTGCCATGGCATGCTTGCGCGTGGTATTGACCTCGACAACAGTTTCGACGATGCGCAAGGGGCTGTTCATTTCCTGTGCTGTTCGTACCAGTGCCAGCGTATCTTTGGGGAAACATGACCCGCCATAGCCGGGGCCCGCGTGCAGGAACTTGCGCCCGATCCGGCCATCAAGGCCAATACCCTTGGCGACGTCCTGAACGTCGGCATTGAGTTTCTCGCACAGATCGGCAATCTCATTGATGAAGGTGATCTTGGTCGCCAGAAACGTATTGGCGGCATACTTGATCATTTCAGAGGTCTGACGCGCGGTAAACATGATCGGCGTTTCTGCAAGATAAAGCGGACGGTATAGCTCGCTCATGACATCCTGCGCCCGCTTGCTCTGGGTGCCAATGACAACCCGGTCAGGGCGCATGAAGTCTTCGATTGCTGCCCCTTCGCGCAGGAATTCCGGGTTAGAAACCACGTCGAATTCTACGTCGGGTCTGGCTTCACGGACAATTCGTTCCACTTCGTCGCCTGTGCCCACTGGAACTGTGGATTTGTTCACGATGACTGTATAGCCATCAATGGCACCAGCAATTTCCTCGGCTGCCGCATAAACATAGGACAGATCGGCGTGACCATCGCCGCGCCTGCTCGGGGTGCCCACTGCGATAAATACAGCGTCTGCACCCTTGACTGCTGGTCCCAGGTCCGTAGTGAAAGACAGCCGACCGGCCGTTACATTTTTTTCGACCAGTGCGTCGAGACCTGGTTCAAAAATCGGGATAATGCCCTTGTTCAGGTCTTCAATTTTTGAACTATCCTTGTCGACGCAAACCACATCGACACCGAATTCGGAGAAACAGGTACCGGAAACCAGGCCCACATAGCCGGTGCCGATTATGGCAACACGCATTAATTATAGTCCTTCAAGATGTTTGTGACGTCATCGTGCATATCATCGCGAGATAGGGCAAAGGCGAGATTAGCCTCTATAAACCCGAGTTTGCTGCCGCAATCAAAGCGGCGGCCATCAAACCGGGTGCCATGAAATGGAATGTCGCCGATGGTTGCGGCCAAGGCGTCGGTCAGCTGAATTTCGCCTCCTGCCCCCTTTTCATGCTTGTCCAGATGGGTGAAGACCTCGGGTTGCAGGATATAGCGCCCGATGATGGATAGCGTCGAAGGTGCTTCGGCGGGATCAGGTTTCTCAACCAGCCCTTTGGCTTCGGCGATATGTCCGTCATCACTTTTGATATCAAGGATGCCATAACGGTTCGTGTGTTTGCGCGGTACGTCTTCCACGGCAACCACATTACCGCCAACCTTGTTGTACGTATCAACCATCTGTTTCAGACAACCCGGCTTGGCAAGTATCAGATCATCGGCGAGCAGCACGGCAAAAGGCTCTTCCCCGATGAAGTTCCGACCGCACCACACGGCATGACCGAGACCCATGGGTTTTTGCTGGCGTGCATAGGCCAATTGCCCCGGTGGTGGGGTACAATCGAGCACCGTTTGCAGGTCATCGAGCTTGCCACGTTCGGCGAGCACCTGTTCGAGTTCCACAGCGTGATCGAAATGATCTTCCATGGCGGCCTTGCCGCGACCGGTGACAAAAATAAACTGGTCGATGCCTGCATCGCGGGCTTCTTCCAGAGCGTATTGTATCAACGGCTTATCGACGATCGGCAGCATTTCCTTGGGTAAGGCCTTGGTTGCCGGAAGAAACCGGGTGCCGAGGCCAGCGACAGGAAACAGGGCCTTTTTTACGGGGCGGATAGCCATGAAATTCTCAGGTCCCAAGATCAGGAATAAGGGGCAGGATCGTATGCTTTGCGGGCCTTTGTGCCACACGATATGGTTGCCTGCAAGGAAGCCTTTTAAACTGTGTGGCGGTGTATGTTGGTTATAAGGTCATGTTTTTAGAAGGACATCCTTGGCTTGATTGATCTTTGCTGCAAGATAAGTCGATCCACCTTTGTCGGGGTGCAGATTTGCAATCAATCTCCGGTGCGCTTCATGCACGGCATCTTCATCTGCATGCTCTTCCAATCCCAGTATTTCCAGCGCTTCCCTACGGCTCATGTTACTGGTGGATGCTCGGCCTCTATTCGCTTGGCTTGAACCTCCACCCATCTGCTGTGCCATGCGGCGAATAACCCTGAGCGTTTGTACCACGCGGTGTAAACGGAAAAGCCATGGTAGCAATGCTGGTAGAGCGGCCAGTGCCAAGGCGAACCGTCCGGTCATCAAAAAGAATACGGTGACTGCCACGATCAGGCCAATGAGGCACCATTTTAGTGCTTTCACCAAAGTTTTCGGGTCTGCATGGACGTACCACTGCCCTGCCAGCAGGACGCCAGCAAGCAATGCCATACCGAGGATCAGGTAGGCCATTGCCTTACTCCTGTCCGCTTTGGTTGATTATTATCTTTGTGGTCATATCGTCTTGTTGCTCGAAAATATCAGGCAAAGGCACTTTGTTGAGTGTCTGTGGCTATTGCAGGGCCAGTGTTGACGGCGTTCACGAGTGCCAGAACTTCTTCCCGGGCAGCAAGGTGAGACGCGTTAAGGGGCTTGCCGCCAGCTGCATCCTTTAAATCCAGAATGGTTAGCCCAATCAGGAAAAGTTCGCGGAAAATAACCCGTTCACTGAAACCCGGTACGGTGCGAAATCCAATTTTCGCAGACAATTCGCTCAGTGCCCATTCAATATCACGGGCATTGTGGGTGTCGAGCGCACCGATCCGGTTGCGCACGACAATCCAGTCCGTGGGTGCTTCGTGATCTGCATGTCGTTGCGAAATTTGTTCGAGCACCATGTCGGCATACTGGCTGGGGCCAAGCACCTCTTTGCGCTGCGCGTCGATATGCCCAAGTACATCGAGGTCAACGAAACTGTCATTGACGGGGGTTACCAGCGTATTGGCCTTGGCGTGCGCGATCCGCGATAATGGGCTGTCTGAGCCCGGCGTATCGATAACAACGACATCATGATTGACCCGCGCACCGTCAATCAGGAACGAGAGCCGTTCTATCGCGCGCTGCTCGCCACTCGCGTTACTTTCATTTGTGGCATCATCGCCGCAGACGGCTGTGCCTGTATAGTGTTCGGGCAGTTCAACATGCTTGCCGATGGCACTGGCATAGGCTCGGCGATTGGCGATATAGCGGCTCAGGCTGGATTGGCGCAGATCAAGGTCGATGGAGGCCACTTTGTGACCGTCTTGCAGCAGGCCGACGATTAGATGCATGGCTGTCGTCGATTTGCCACAGCCGCCCTTTTCATTACCGACCACGATAACGCGGCCCCCTTGATTGGGGGCATGAGTACCGGTGTTGGGTAAAGGGCTGCTCATATCGCTATTTCGTGCTCCTCTTTATAACCTTCGGCATAATCTTCAACTTCGTATGGGTCGTTATGCCTACGGCTTGGACCAGATTACGAATTTCCTGACGCGCGGCAACGTGCGACATGCTTAACCTTACATCGCTATGAGCGTTGCTGTAACTATCCATTATCGTCAGACCTTTAAGGAATAGTTCACGGAAAATAACACGTTCGCCAAAACCATCTACCTGACGACACCCAAATCGCTTGCATAATTGCTCAAGCAGGCGTGCCATCTCACGCTTTGAGTTGGCATTCAGGTTGCTCAGGCGGTTACGCATGATGATCCAGTCTGTTGCCTTTAACCCGCGTGCGGCACGCATGGTACGTTGCTGCCAGATGGTTTCAGCATACTGGCTAGGGCGCTCAATGGTCATGCTGTCAGGGTCGACCACGGCTAGAACGTCGAGATCAACGAAGCTGTCATTTAACGGTGTTATCAGTGTGTCAGCGTGGACATGCGCCAGACGACTCAATGCCATGTCACTGCCCGGTGTATCAATTACGATGGCATCATAGCGCGCTGAAAGATCGCCAAGCAGGGTTTGAAAGGCCGCGGCTTGCTCATCAGATTGCACACGATCCTGCCCCGCAGTTGCAGGCGGTGGGCCGGGTGTAAAAACCTCATGATCAGGTCGGGCTAAATACATAGCGTTCTTGCTGGCATAGCGGTAACGCATCTCAAGAAAACGGGTCAGGCTGCCCTGGCGGCCATCGAGGTCGATACTGGCGACGCTAACGCCGGTACGTAGCAGCCCGATGATCAGGTGAATTGCCGTGGTGGATTTTCCGCTGCCGCCTTTTTCGTTACCGATGACAATGGTCCGGGCGCGTTTGTTCGTCATGTTTTCACTTTGAATTGGAAAGTTCATTGGGTGTACGGATTTTACGCGGCAGATACGTAGGGAACAACAAGGCTGGTGTACCAAAGAGCACGTTCAGGCAAATTCGCTGTGGATTACTTATTGTGAATTGTGCCTGTCGGACGAAGGGCATGGAAGGCAAAAGCGAACGTCACGTCGTATACGACATCGCGCACCTCTCCGCTTCTGTGGTGCTGAACGATAATATTACCAATATCGCGCCCTTCAGAGATCAGCCCCGTATCAAGTGCAGAATTCTGACCCGTACTCCAACTGATAAACAGATGGCCGCGTTGAATGATGCCACGCTCTCGCACCAGCGGCAGGGGCCATGCGTGATTTCCCACTGCGACGACGCGAACCATAGGATCAATATCGTCTGGCAGGCCTCCTCGGTATAGAAATGGGAAGGAAGCCGTATCATACCCGACGTAAGGGTTTCGACCGTAATTGCGCAAGGTGCGGTTCGTGGGGACAAGCACCTGCCCATGAGGTGCGCGGTCGCGGAAATTAGCCCAGGATTCAAGGCGTGCCGGGATTTTTTTCAGGCTTTGGCCGCTGAGTTTACCGATGATGGCCTCGCCGAGGAATTGTTGCCACCACGATTGTGATTGCCGATCATACATCACCAAATCAGAGTGGCGTAACTTTCCCGTGGTGCCAAAGTCGAGCACACGGCCATTCAGCCTACGATCAAATACGATAGCGGAATTGCATAATGGGCAAAACGTTACGGTCACAGGAATGCCGGCGATTTCATCGTTGACGATTTCATGCCATGTCAGGATACGCAGTGGATAGGCCTTGGCCTCGCCATCAATAATCAATCCAATCACGGGTTCATTGTCACTCAGTTCATCGTGTCCACGCACTGGTTTGAATTGCGGTGCATCAATGGACGGAATACCGTCTTTGGGTGGCCCACCTGACATGATGTCTTCATAGGGAACCGTATGCTTTGAGAAATCTGTGTCTGGCCACTCGTGATCCCATGACAGCGGGTAGTCGGCAGCATAAGAGACGCTCATACCGATAGCCGTAAGGCTCGCGAGCATAAGAGCCAGCGCAATAGTATATGTTCGCACTTTGGAGCGGCGATTGTATCGGTGCCATACGTTCATAGTTGAAGCATGCGTGAAGACGCCGTATGTGGACAATGCAATACCCTTCACAAGTTGGTGAAGCCCATGGGGATATATGGCACAAAGCAATGACTGGTTAACCAGTGCGGGGTATTGTTTCATTATGGGACTATTGAATGGATGCGGTAGGTTAACTTGATCATGTATGCACGGATGAAACATACCATGGTATCGAGATTGCTGTTTGGCGCTCTGGCGTTCGGCATGGTGTCGCTGTCTGGGATCACACACAGTTGGGCTCAAGAAAGCGATCCTGCGGGTACGGTGCGTATCCAAGGGGAACTTGTAGGTCAGGAAGAAGAAGATATATTCGTGGCCCCGAGCGGCCCTTTGGTTGATTACCCCGAAGAAATGCGGCGCTTTATCCAGAGCATTGCCCAGTACGCCCGTCGGCAGAAACCTGATTTCGTAATTGTCGTGGAAGACGCGCTGAGTCTGCTTACGAAAACAGATATTATTGATGAAACTCAGGTGTTGCCTGCGCGCACTTACGCGCGCTCCATTGATGGTGTGATTGCCACAGGACTGTTCCATGGTGACACTGTGTTCGATCAGCCGTTCGAGGATGTGAAACGGCAACAGTCCCTACTCGCCCTTGCGGATCGAGCGCGAAAAAATGGTTTGCCGGTACTGGTTTTGGACAAGGCGTCACTACCCGATGCTGTTGAGCGTGGCCGTGCGCAAAGCAGTGATCGGGGTTACGTCTACGGTGCAATGCCCAGCGTTGATTTCGAAACGGCTATGCTGCCGAGCTACCCAAAGCGTCCGTATGCTGAAAATCCCATGAGTATTATATCGCTGCCGTCGGTGAAAAACTTCGCTGTGGTGGGGAACTCTCTGGCCTATGGGCGTCAGGATGAGTTTGCTTTGAAAATGCATGGCACAAATTATGACATGCTGGTGGTCGATGTCTTTCATGGGCGCAAGCCGCTATCAAAACAGGCGGTTGAAACTCTCAAGTATAAAAAGACGGGCACCCGGCGTCTGGTAATGGCGCGTGTCGATATCGGTACGGCTGCAAGTTACAGGTATTATTGGAAAGATTATTGGGGCGAAGGCGCGCCGTCGTGGATCGGCGGGACAGTATCGGGAAATCCGGACCGTCACTATGTTGAATTCTGGAATCCTGAATGGCAGCGCGTGATTGCCGGGGATGCCTCATCGTATATTTTTGGTGTTCTGGATCAAGGCTATGACGGCGTTGTGCTCAGCGGTGCTGACGTCCACAAGGTATTGGCTGGTGGCGAAAACGCACAATAAACCCGACAAGGCACCGATCGCCAAGCAACTGCATGGCAATGTATCGGCCTGAGAATCCTACATCAGACAGACGTCATGCGAGCGTCTTCAACGATTGTGATGTGAACGTCTTCAACGACGAAGCCGTCGTCTGGTGGAAAACGCTTGGCGATAAGCTCGCGAGCTTCCCCTTCGTCTTTTGCGACGATGTCACGAAGTTGGGTATCTGCCCATTGATCATCAAAGTAACGGTGGCTCTGATTTTCCTTAACCAGAGATCTGACTTCTTTATTATAGATGGCCACTTCAAATAACTGATGGCCGTTTTTTGGCTGTCGCAGCATTACGCTAACCTTTCGACTGACACGATGTTCGTGTGCCCTTCCCTCAAGAAACGTATTTGGTGGTTCAGGGTTTTGATGTCCGACCACTCTTGAAAATTACGCTATACCGAAATTGTTAACACCGTGTTTAACACTGTCAATAAAGGTATTCATTTAGGCAATTATTATTTGAGTATTTGGGTGAAAAGCACTCATGCGAGGGGCTGAACTTCTAAAATCAGTCGAATACTGGTTATTGTATACCACTTGCTTTGGCCGTGCGGCGAATCGACAAGTGATGAACAAAGTCTCCAATTACACGATATGGTGATTGGCAAGGTGTATCATGGCGTGCAGCAGCACGTTTGCACCTGCGTCAATATCCTTATCGTTCGTGTATTCACGCACATTGTGGCTAATGCCGCCGACACTGGGCACAAAGATCATGCCGGTCGGGCAATTGGGGGCAAATGCCTGAGCATCATGGCCTGCGCCGCTCGGCATGCGGCGATAAGTGTAGCCGAGGTTTTTAGCCGATGTATCGACCAGATCAATGATGCGGTGATCAAACGGGGTCGGGTCGTATCGTGCGAGAGATTTGATTTCAACGTTGAGCCCCTCCCCTGTCGCAATATCATGGGCGAACGTATCAAGGCGACGTTCAGCTTCTTGCAGCTTATCATTATCCGTATTTCGCAAATCAATGGTGACGATGGCCTGTTTGGCTATGACGTTTACCAGATTGGGAGCAAGGATAATGGTGCCCACAGTACAGACCTGATCGCCCCCCATGTCGAGCGCCAGACGCCGGGCGAAGGTTGTGATCTCGCCAGCAGCGTATGCGGCGTCCTGACGCATGCTCATGGGGGTTGTCCCGGCATGATTGGCGGTGCCCTTGAACGTAATTTCCCGCCATGAAAGACCTTGTACGCTTTGCACCGCGCCGATAGTGATATCTTCGCGCTCCAGCACGGGGCCTTGTTCAACGTGTAGTTCGATGAATGCCGCTGCGCGCATGCTACCGACCTCGGCACCACCGCAATAACCGATGCGGCGCAGCTCTTCGTTAAACGTGCACCCGTCACGGTCGGTAGAACCCAGCATACCTGCGATGGGCAGATGTCCCTGGTGAACCATGCTGCCCATCATGTCGGGCTGGAATCGCACACCTTCTTCATTGGTGAAAAAGCCTACGGCAATTGGCAACTCGGTTTCGATATTGGCATCATTCAAGATATTGATGACCTCAAGGCCTGCCAGCACGCCTAGCGCTCCGTCATAGCGCCCACCGGTTGCCACGGTATCAATGTGCGAACCCGTTAATACGGGAGCATGTTGCTGGCGGCCTGCACGGGTTGCGATGACGTTGCCGACGCAATCAATTTGAATATCCAGACCAAGCTCACGCATCCAACTGATAACCAGATCACGGCCAGCTTTGTCCTCGTCAGTTAATGCCAGGCGGCAGACACCGCCGCCATCAATTGCACCGATTTCGCCAAGTTTTCTGAGGCGTTCAAGCAATCGTTCTGTATTAATTCTGAGATTGCTCGTTTCCATGATTGGCCTCCGTTATAGCTATGTCTTGGGTTGTGCCATATGCATGAATTGACTGGCTGTAGTGGATGAAACCTATCAGGATAGTGCCATGGCTCAACATGAAATATTTCTGCGTCGCGGTGCGCTTGCCGGGGCCATATGGCGGTAACACAGGCACCTGTAATGAATAACGCGGTACGAGCCCACCTTGCCTCGAATGCAGAGCTTTGGATTTTCGGCTACGGATCGTTGATGTGGAAACCGGGTTTTGAGTTTATCGAGCATAGCCCGGCTGTTCTGAGCGGATATCATCGTTCATTCTGCATTTATTCACATCACTATCGGGGCACATCAGATGTGCCGGGACTGGTTTTGGGACTAGATAGTAGCGGCGAATGTTCCGGCTGCGCATTTCGTATTGATCAGCAACACGCAGAGCAGGTTGTCGCTTATCTGGACGAGCGCGAACTGGTTAATTACGCCTATGTCCCTCGCCTGCTTGAGGTGGGTATTGAACAGGATAGCGGTGTGCGATCCGTCATTGCCTACAGTTTTGTCGCCGATCATGAACACCCCCAATATGCTGGGGAACTTGATATAGGCAAGGCTGCCGCGATGATCATGAAGGCCGAAGGCATAGCAGGATTGAACCGCGATTATCTAATTAATACGGTACGCCACCTTGAACAAATTGGTTTCTGCGACGATGAGCTGCATGCGTTATTATTGGAAGTGGAAAAACTTACGGGTATGATTGATATGGGCGGTGGCATTTAAGAACTTTCAGGCACTGTATTCAGGTTTGTGTAAGCCAATTATTTTAGGGTTCGTTCCCCATAGTGGTTAGAAGAGTAAGTTCTTTGAGTATACGCGATATCGATCAATCTCGCCCTGCCAATATCGCCGAATTAGGCGTGCTCGTGCTTGATGATGACCAGGTCATTGTCGATGTGGTCTGTCAGGTGCTCAAAGTCATGGGTATCGGCAACATTTACCGCCTGACGAATCCGTTGAAGGCGCTCGATATGATCGCCGAAGGCCTGATTGGAATTGATCTGATCATTTG
Organism: uncultured Rhodospirillales bacterium; assembly: GCA_965602485.1. GTDB lineage: Bacteria > Pseudomonadota > Alphaproteobacteria > Rhodospirillales > Casp-alpha2 > JABJOR01. The sequence goes on from CBFCYM010000004.1 coordinate 15,692, forward strand.
TGACCTTATCATGCCGGACGCCGATGGCCTTGTGGTCTTGCGCCAGGTACGTGAAGTCAAGCCGGACCTGCCGTTTATGATGTTAACCGGCGATAGCACCTCGCAATCAGTGCAGGGTGCCATGCAGTCGAAGGTTTCGGCTTATGTGGTCAAGCCGTTTACGGTCGATGCTTTGCAAAAAAATATCACCACCCTCATTACGCGCTTTTATGGAAAAGCTGCGGCTGAACGCCCGGCGACTTCCGATAGTGTGATGTGGGAATAGGTATACTGCGGTGCATGAGCCGGGTGTGAATAGGGCCGGTTAGTTCCCATTGTCTGCTTTAAATCCCTTTAGGCCGTTATGGCCGATGCTCAAATTCAGTTTCCCACTTTTTCGGCGCGCGGTATCAGAATCACCATAAATACCAAAGCCTGATGTCACACGTGGTCGATTGACTGCGATGTCGCTCATATCCCAGGCAAACAACAGATCATCGAATTGTATGGCATCGAATTGCTCTGATGGCCATTTGTAAGCGTTGAAATGGAAGCTTCCTGCGCGGCATACACTAATGATCCAGAAAAAGTCCTCGCCGCTTGCCTGTAGGCCCTGTGGTGCAGGGCCAAAGGCATTGCTTGCGCTTAAGGATTGCCACAGCCGGGACATATCGGCATCGCGTAGCCAGATGCTAGAAGCCGCGCCGCGCCATGGCGCCAGCAGGCTATTTTTTTCATCAGTTACCAGAAGAGACAGATTGGCAGGCCCTATGACGCGAATATCCATTCGGTTGCGTTGAGTTGGATCGTGGCTTACCGCTGTTTCGATATCGTATGTTCGCACCTGTTCTACGTAGACGGCGTTGTAGACAAGGCGCAGCATATCGGGTGCACCGGGACTGCAACGTGCACGTAGATCGTCACCGTTGAGATAGCTAAACCATGTCAGTTTGCGTGCCAGCAGGCTCTCATTCTCTGCCTTATAGGTGCAGCCAGCCAATAGAACGATCAGTATGCCTATAAAGCAGGAAAAGCGTAGAACGGTACTCATTCGTAGCTCCAGATTGTGATCATATCTCCGGTCGCATAGATATTCTTATTTTATCTTCTTATTTCACTGCGAATATGGGAACCTTTCTGACGCGACACAACGGGGCATTTGCTGAATGGGACTTCTTGTATCGCTGCTCGATAGTATTCGCGAGAATTTGGAGCGACATCGCAACAAGCCATTTTTGCGCGCCTGCATGGCGGCCTGTGCAATGGTTGCCTGCGCAGACGGAGACGTATCGTTTGCTGAGAGAGTCCGCCTCGATCAGATCCTTGAAACTCTGGACAGAATTAAGGTGTTCGACCCGCACGAGGGCGTCGATGTGTTCAATGCCTTTGCTGATGCAATTCTGGAAAATGCTGAAACAGGACATGCCAAGGCATGGCAAGCGCTTGAGGATGGCGCGCCGGACCCGAACGCCCGAAAACTCGTGGTGCGCATGTGCTTTGCGGTGTCGCAGGCCAATACCCGCGCCGATGACTCTATGGCGGTATCTGACCGGTTGGAAATCATGAACCTGTGTTCACGTCTCGGTGTTGATCCCGCTGATTGCGATATCGAGGTGAATGGTATTTAGTGGCTACTGAGTAGCGCTTTGATGGCGCTTTCAAGGTCGCTCTCATTCAATTCATCGGAGCTCTGCACGCAACGCCGCAACAGTGTGCTGAAGCCCTGTAAACGCTCCAGCAACAATGCTCCGCCCTCGTTTGGTCGGGATGATAGTAGAGAACTGTCCATGGCGTGCGTTGCGATGGATAAATTCCGAAACCCAAACGTTCCGGATGTGCCCTTGATACTGTGGATATGCAGACAAATCTCTTCTAATGCCGTGTTGTTGAGAATCATTGATTCCAGCAAAGCCTGAGACAGGACACTATCGACCGCATCCAATCGCGTGAGCGTATCCATGCGGTATTCATCTTCAAGGCTCCCCGTAATGGCATTGAGGGGAATTGAATGGGATATCACGTTCTTGGTCACAGCTTCGTCCGTTGTTCAGGTATCTGCATTGGGTTACATACCATAGTATCCATAACACACATTTTTATCTAGAGCCTTGCGTTATACCCCGCATTTCCTAAAGTCGGTGCCGCATTGGGCGTTTTGCCCATGGGTAGACAAGGATTATGTCACAACGCATCCGTTTGTGTGGCTTGATGTTTTAAGGCGATGGTATGGCGAAGCAAACTGATCTAGAGGCCTGGAACCGGTATGTCGGGCGCGTTATTGCGCAAATCGATACACCGAAGGTACTGAGTGTCCTGCTCGACGGGCTGGGCGATACGGTGCCATTTGATATGTGGTACGTGGCGTTCCACCGTCGTGAGGCCCCACCGATTGAGGTGGATTACAGCTACGCGGACATGGCGCGTGATAGCTACGCCGAAGGCCCTTACCTGCTTGATCCGTTCTACAATGCCTATCTCGATGGCAAGGCGCCGGGGTGCTACGCTATGCGTGATCTGGCACCGCCTGACTTTAAATCGAGTGAGTTCTATCTCGATTATTACTCTCCGTGGGGCGAATCCTGTGAGGCGGCTTATCTCTTGCCTATTGATGACAACACCGCTGCACATGTGTCCTTAACCCGAAAGGGCAATGGGCAGCGGTATTCAGCCGCCGAGATGCGTTTTCTCAATCAAGCCTCGCCCATTGTACATGCGGTGATGGAACGTATATGGCAGCGCATTCGACCAGAAGTCCGTTCAAGTGACCGTTTCAGTATCGATTTTCATATTCGAATGACGCAGGCATTTCGGATGTTTGGTACATCTGTATTGACCGAACGTGAGAGCGAAATCGCTCACCTGTTGCTTCGGGGTCACTCTGCAAAATCCATTGCCCGGTTGCTCGGAATTTCGCCGGGTACCGTGCGAAATCATATGAAGAGTATTTACGGCAAACTGGAAATATCGTCTCAGTCAGAACTGTTTGGGCTGTTTTTCGAGGCGCTATCCAACGCAGGGCGCGATATTACGACCGATCCTCTGATCTTCTTGCGTCAGGAAAGCAATCCCGTCACCTAAGGGGGGGGGGCGAGAACTAGGCGCTTCTATAGCGCCGTGATCGTTTCGTAAATCAGAAGGGAAATGGTGGGCACTGTAGGATTCGAACCTACGACCGTTCGATTAAAAGTCGAATGCTCTACCAACTGAGCTAAGTGCCCTCCGGGGGCACCTTATAGCGCCAAAGATTATCTCTGTAAAACATTAGAAGGCTTATCACCACAAGGGCGATATTCTTATAAGCCGTTGTTTTCAAAGCTTAAAATCGTGTCACGCGAAATGGCGCACGAAAAAATCTTTATGTCTCGCTGTTGAACTTGCGTGAAAGGTGTCCTGCGATGGCTGGTGAAACGAAATGGGATATATCGCCATCGAGGCGAGCAATTTCTTTCACGAAGCGTGACGATATGAACTGGTAACGGTCAGACGCCATCAGGAACACGGTTTCGATGTTGGGCTGCATGCGTGAATTCATAGCGGCCATCTGGAATTCATACTCGAAATCTGAAACCGCGCGTAATCCACGTACGATGACCGACGCACCCATATCGGCGACAAAATCAACCAGCAGCGTATCAAAAGACACAACTTCCAGTTCAGCAAAGCCATTTCCACGAAGTTGGGCGATTTCATCCTCGACCATCTGTGCCCGCTCATTAAGCGAGAACAGCGGCCCTTTGCCATCATTTCCAGCAATGGCGATAACGAGCTTGTCCACCACCCGTTGGGCACGGTTGATGATATCCATATGACCCAATGTCACGGGATCAAAGGTTCCCGGGTAAACGCCTACACGTTTGCTCATTCTTCGCTGCTTTCTGCGCCATCTGCCTGCGGCTCGGTATCTCCTGTAGCTGTATCCGTTGCTTCATTGTCTACGGTGTCCGCACCGGTTTCGCCTTCGTCGTCGCCGTCCATATCATCATCATTGCCTACATCGCGCAGACGGGTAACCGATACGACGGTTTCGTCCTTGGCGGTTTTGAAGATGGTGACACCGCGTGTGCTGCGTCCAACAATGCTGATGTTGTCTATCGGGCAGCGGATAAGCTGTCCACCATTCGACACCATAACCAGTTGATCCGTATCAAGGATAGGGAATGAGGCCACGACCTGAACCGTCGATTTACCGCGTGCTGTATCGATTGCGGTAATACCCTTCCCGCCGCGACCGGAAATCCGGTACTCATAGGCTGAAGTCCGTTTGCCAAACCCATCCTCGGTGATGGTCAGGACGAATTCTTCATTTTCCAACATCGTCTGGAACGCAGGTTCCTGTAGACGCGCAGCCAAGGTTTCATCTTTGGCTTTGTCTTCGGGCCGTTCGCTATAATCGCTGCCGATCAGGCGGCGTGATGCGCTGACCGATTGCAGGTAAGCATCACGTTCGGCGATTTCGACCTCGACGTGTTGTAGGATCGACATTGACATGACTTCGTCGTCTTTCTCGAGGCGCATGCCGCGCACACCGGTCGAGGTACGACCAGAGAACACGCGTACGTCGCGAACCGGGAAGCGGATGCATTTACCGCCCTGTGCGGCCAGGATGACGTCTTCGTCTTCGGTACATGTACGGATGCGGACCAGCTTGTCGCCTTCGTCCAGCTTCATGGCGATTTTGCCGTTGGACATGACGTTGGAGAAATCGCTCAACCGATTGCGTCGCACGCCACCCGATGCGGTGGCGAACATAACGAACAGTTCTGCCCATGTTTCCTCGTCTTCGGGCAAGGGCATCATGGTCGATATGGTTTCGCCTTCATCAAGTGGCAACAGGTTTACCAGTGCCTTGCCGCGCGCCTGGGGTGTACCCAGTGGCAGCTTGTAGACCTTCATTTTGTAAACCATGCCGGTCGATGAGAAGAACAAGACTGGCGTATGGGTGTTGACCACGAACACCTGATCGACGAAATCCTCATCATGGGTGCTCATGCCGCTGCGGCCCTTGCCGCCACGGCGTTGTGCGCGGTAGGTCGACAGCGGTACGCGTTTCACGTAGCCGCCGTTGGTCACAGTGACAATCATGTCTTCGCGCTGAATGAGATCTTCGATATCGGCTTCGAATTCCTGCTCTTCGATGCTGGTGCGTCGATCGTTGGCAAAATCCGCACGGACCTTCAGCAATTCTGCGCGCAGTAGGGTATAGAGCTTTTCCCGGCTAGCCAAAATCGCCAGGTATTCGGCGATCTGATCGCTCAGGGCGCGCAGGTCATCACCGATTTTATCGCGTTCCAGCCCGGTCAGGCGGTGCAGGCGCAATTCAAGAATGGCTTTTGCCTGCGCTTCCGATAGTTTGTAGGTACCATTAACCACGGCACGACCGGGTTCGTCGAGCAATGCAATCATCGGTTCTACATCGGCGGCCGGCCAGTCTTTCGCCATAAGCTGTTCGCGTGCGGTTTGGGGGTCTTTGGCGTCGCGGATCAATTTGATAACAGCGTCAATATTGGCTACGGCCACAGCGAGACCTGCCAGGATATGAGCCTGATCACGCGCCTTGCCCAATTCAAAGATCGTGCGCCGACGGATAACTTCTTCACGGAAGGCGACAAAGGCTTCTATAATCTGTTTCAGATTCAATTGCTGCGGACGGCCATTCAGCAAGGCCAGCATATTGACACCGAAGCTCGTCTGTAATGGCGTGAAGCGGAAGAGCTGGTTTAGTACGATTTCAGGCTCGGCATCGCGCTTGATTTCAATTACCACGCGCACGCCGTCACGATCGGACTCATCGCGCAGATCGGATATGCCTTCTATCTTCTTGTCACGTACGACTTCGGCCATGATTTCGATCATGCGCGACTTGTTCACCTGATAGGGAACCTCGTGCACGATGATTGCCTGACGGCCCTTGCGGATTTCCTCGATAGAGGTACGCCCGCGCATAACCACGGAACCACGCCCTGTGTGATAGGCAGATTTGATGCCCGTGCGGCCCAGAATCAGGCCACCTGTGGGGAAATCAGGCCCGCTGACATAATTTTCGATCAACGCATCAATCGTGATGTCGGGATCGTCCATATAAGCGCAACAGGCGTCGATAACTTCACCCAGATTATGGGGCGGGATATTGGTCGCCATGCCGACCGCAATGCCGCCTGCGCCATTGACAAGCAGGTTGGGATAACCGGCTGGCAGCACGGAGGGTTCGTTTGAGGATTCGTCGTAGTTGGGGATGAAATCAACAGTATCGCGGTCAATGTCTTCAAGCAGTGTGTGGGCTGATTTCGCCAGACGTGCCTCGGTATAACGCATGGCGGCAGCCCGATCGCCATCCATGGAGCCGAAATTGCCCTGCCCGTCAATCAACGGCAGACGCAGGGAAAAGTCCTGTGCCATACGCACCATGGCGTCATAGATCGCCTGATCGCCATGGGGGTGATACTTACCCATGACGTCACCGACGATACGGGCGGATTTACGGTAAGGTTTACCCGCGACGTAACCACCTTCCTTCATGGCAAAGAGGATGCGGCGGTGTACCGGTTTCAGGCCGTCTCGTACATCTGGCAATGCGCGTGATACGATCACACTCATGGCATAATCGAGGTAGGAAGAACGCATTTCCTCTTCGATGGAGATCGGTGTTACGTCGAAACCTGAGGGCGGAGTAGCGGTCGGGTCCTGGGGCGAATCCGGCGGGTTTGCCAACTTGAATTATCCAATCTTTTCATACAATTATGAGCGCCGGATTGGCGCTCGAATCATTGACCTATTTTTAGCATTTTTAGCGCCTGCAAACAACCCGGTGAGGGGCTGAATCTCAGCTTATTTCAGGGCTTCGGCGGCGGCATTTAGGTTTCTTGCGCGGCGATGTTTCGCGTATTCAGATGCAAGTAAAATGCGGCTATGAAGACCACCACAGCGGGTACGGCAATCGCCCAGTTGACGGCGTTCCAGCCCAACGTACTGAACAGCGCACCGGAAGCAAAACTGGCGATGGCCGAGGTCCCGAAGACCAGAAAATCATTGAATGCCTGAACCTTGGCGCGTTCTTCTGTGCGGTAGGTCTCTGTCAGCAAAGTCGTGCCGCCTACAAACATGAAGTTCCAGCCGAGCCCCAGCAGGACCAGGCCAAACCAGAAATTCTGAATCTCGATGCCTGATAAATTCGCGGTCATAGCAACCAGATTTATCAATGCTCCGGCCATAATGACGGCGCTTACGCCGAAACGTTTGATTAGGTGGCCAGTGAAAAAGCCGGGCGCGAACATGGCAAGCGCGTGCCATTGAATAACGAAGGCTGCGTCACTAAAGGCAAAGCCGCATGCCACCATGGACAACGGTGTTGCCGTCATAACCAGCACCATAAGCGCATAACCCACCATGGCCGATAGCGCGGCGACGATGAAGGCTGGTTGTTTGGCAATCTCCATGAGCGGCCGCCCGCCGCCGCTACGCCATGTATTGCCGGGCTTCGGAATATTGAGAAATTGCAGCACAACAATGGTCAGCATGCACAGGGCAACAAAAGCCAGATATGTACCGGCGAACATGACCGGTTCGAACCAGTCAACGCTCTGCTTGGCAATTTCCGGCCCGATCAGCGCCGCAGCAACGCCACCGGCCAGTACGTAGCTGATGGCACGTGGGCGGAAGGCTGCATCTGCGGTGTCGACAGCGGCAAAGCGGTAAAACTGCCAGAACGCGTTGTGTGCGCCAACAAACAGACCGGAGATACATAGCAGCCCAAACGACTTGGCATAGAGCAGCGTATACGCACCCAGCAGGCCGCCAGTAATGCCGAGAAGCTGGCCGATGGTGAACCCCGCACGCCGTCCGATCCGCGCCATGATCATAGACGCCGGGATCGCCATGATCATGTTGCCGCTCAGTTGCAGCGCCATGGGGATGGTCGCAAGCGAGGCATCGTCGGCCAGAACCTGTCCAGCCAGTGCGATGACGGTGGTCAGGATGACGATACCCGATACAGCCAGCCCCTGGCTGATGGAAAGTATGAATACGTTTTTGCGGGCCTGATCCATCGTAATCTCAATGTTTAATTGGCTTGATGATGGCGGCGATAGTGGCCCGCGTCCGGATGGGAAACAAGGACCGATGCAATCGACTTTCGGTCACGTACGCGCGATGCTATCAAACCGCTTCAATCCATATCGCGCAGACAGGACCAAACAGCCATGAACCACTTTCAAATGCTCAAAAAGCGCGCCGAAGATGCCAACCCCATTCGGGTCGGATTGATCGGTGCAGGCAAGTTTGGCTCCATGTTTTTGTCGCAGGCACACCGCACGCCGGGTATCCATCTGCTCGGCGTTGCCGATCTGTCTGTTGATCGTGCGCGCACAGCCATGCGCACAACCGGGTGGAGCGATGAGCAGTTTGCTGCGCCATCGCTTGACCATGCCCTGCAAAGTGGTGCCACCCATGTGGGCGAAAGCGCCATTGGCCTGATCGCGGCCGATGGTCTGGACGTGGTGATCGACGCCAGCGGCGACCCGGCGGCCGGGATCGCGCATGTGTTGGCGTGCTGTAAACACAAGACCCACATCATCATGGTCAACGTCGAGGCCGATGCGCTGGCCGGACCCCTGCTCGCCCAACGTGCACGCGAGGCCGGTATTGTCTACTCCATGGCCTATGGCGATCAGCCTGCCCTGATCCATGAGCAGGTCAACTGGGCGCGGACCTGCGGCTTTGATGTAGTTGCCGCTGGCAAGGGCACGCTTTACATGCCGCACTATCATGCTTCGACACCCGATACGGTTTGGGACCATTACGGCATCAGCGCCGAGCGCGCTGCGCGCAGCGGCATGAACCCCAAGATGTTCAACTCGTTCCTTGACGGTACCAAGTCCGGCATCGAGATGACGGCGGTGGCCAATGCCTGTGGGCTGGCCGCGCCAACGCACGGTCTGGCGTTTCCCGCCGTGGCGGTGAGCGATCTGGCGCAGCAACTGATCCCAAAAGCCGATGGCGGCGTGCTTGAAGCCAAGGGCATGGCCGAGGTCGTTTCGTCACGTTCGCGCGACGGCGTGGACCTGAGCGGCGACCTGCGCTGGGGCACCTATGTCACCATGGAAGCACCGAGCGATTATGTGCGCGACTGCTTTGCCGATTATGGCCTGATCACGGACCAGTCCGGGCGCTACACGGCGATGTGGCGGCCCTATCACCTGATCGGCCTGGAACTGGGCCTGAGCGTCGCCAACGTGGGCTGCTATGGACAGGCCACCGGGACGGCCGAGGCCTTTAACGCCGATGTGGTCGCCACGGCCAAGCGCGACATGAAGGCCGGCGACGTGCTTGATGGCGAAGGTGGCTTCACGGTGTGGGGCAAGATCATGCCCGCCGCAGCCTCGCTCGAAATCGGTGCCCTGCCCATCGGGCTGGCCCATGGTATGGCGTTGAAAGCCGATATTGCGGCGGGCGAAACCGTGTGCTGGAGCCATGTGGACATGGAAGTAAATGATCCCGCCGTGGCCTTTCGCCGCGACATGGAAGCGGCCTTTAGCTAGCGCTCAGTTCCACACCGAGACGACGCACCAACGCCACCAGGTGATGGATGTCGTCTTCGTTGTTGTCGTAATGCAGGATGCAGGCGCGCAGCGATATCTGGCCGCCGACCCGTGTGGTCGGGATATGGGCTTCGCCGCTGGCCGAGATGGCATCTGATATCTGCTGGTTTAAGGTATCGAGTTCGGCTGCATCAAGGCCGCCGGTTTCAGGTACGTAACGGAAATTCACCACCGACAGCGACGTGGGCGACAGACGCTGCAAGTCAGGCGCGTCGACAACGCATTGATTGAGCAGGTCTGCCACCCGATTGCAGCGAATGATCAGGTCACGCACGCCGTCGCGGCCCATGCGCGCTATCGCTGCCCATGTTTTCAGCGCCCGGTTGGCGTAGGTCAACTGGAACATGTACTCATACGGCCACGGCGCGCCGTCATGCGCACCTTCCGATAGATAATCCGGAGCCAGCGAAAAGGTCTCGCGGTGCAGCGATTTGCGGCGTGTCAGCAAGGCCCCGCAATCGAGTGGTACATGCAGCCACTTGTGCGGGTCCGTGGTCAGGGTGTCGGCACGCTCAATGCCGCTGTAAGCCTCGATATAGCGCGGATCAAGGCCGCCGAACCCGCCATAGGCACCATCCACATGGAACCACGCTCCGGCGTCTTCGCAGATGTCGGCGATGGCGTTCAGCGGGTCAATGGCCCCGGTGTTGGTGGTACCGGCCGAGGCGACAACGACAAACGGTCGCAGGCCTTGTGCGCGGTCCGCCGCGATCATGTCTTTCAGCGCGCCTGCGTCCATGCGGAAATGAACGTCGCTGGGCACCTTGCGCAAATTGTTCGAGCCCAGTCCCAGTTGCTCAATGCAGCGTTGCACCGAGCTGTGCACCTGATCGGATGCATAAGCGATCATCGCCGGGCGGCCTGATTGCAAGCCCTCTTCGCGGATGTTCCAGCCGTCGGCCTTGGCGGCGGCGTAGCGCGCCGTGGTGAGCGCATTCAGGTTGGCCGCCGAGCCGCCGCTGAACAACAGCGCCATGGACTCATCGCCATCCGGGAATCCGGCCAGTTCCATCAGCCAGCGGCCCAGACTGACCATCAGGAAGATGGCCGCATGGTCATAGCCGTCGAGCGCCGCATTCATGCTCTGGGCCACACTCTCGGCCAGAACCGAGACCGGCATGGGCGGCGAATTGACCCAGCCGTAGGAGCGTTGGTGCCCGGTGGGCTGGGGCCATGGCATGATGTGTTCGGCCATGAAGCTGATAATGTTATCGGCACTCATGCCGTGGCGCGGAAAATCGAGCGTGCTCAGAAAGGCACGCTCGGCTTGCGGCACCACGCGGTCCACACCCTCATCGGGCAGCGCGGCCATATAGTCGGCCAGCAGGTCCGTGGTGCGCCGACCCAATCGGGCAAAGTCAGCGCGATCTGCGGAAAACAGCCCCGAGAGATCAATGTCTTGTTCTTGATCCGCCATATGCCGGGGCTGTCCTTGTTTCAGAGTTGTGGCGTGATCAGAACGGGATATCGTCGTCGAGGTCGCTGCCACCGCCGCCGAAACCGCCGCCGCCCGAACCACTTGTGCTGCTCGAGCCCGCATCGGAGCCCCAATCGGGTGCCGGCGTATCATCGCCGCCGCCGCCGCTGTATCCACCGCCACCGCCGCCTTCGCCGCGGGTGTCGAGCATGGTCATCACGCCATTGAAGCGCGGGATCACGACCTCGGTAGAATATTTGTCGTTGCCGTCTTTGTCGGTCCACTTGCGGGTCTGCAGTGTGCCTTCGAGATAGACCTTGGAGCCCTTGCGCAGATACTTCTCGCAGGTCTCCCCAATGCGCTCATCGAACACCACCACACGGTGCCATTCGGTTTTCTCGCGCCGTTCGCCGGAGCTTTTGTCGCGCCAGTTCTCGGACGTGGCGACGGACATATTGACGATTTTCGCACCAGCCTGGCTACTGCGAACTTCGGGGTCGCGACCCAGATTGCCGACCAGAATGACTTTGTTGACGCTACCTGCCATGGGGTTTCCCTTTCTTGATTTGATGGGCGGACTCTACGTCATCGCCCTGCTCCGCGCCAAGTCCAAATACGGCCATGTTATCCACCGATTGCCAATTTATGCATCTGTTGCAATCCGGACTCCCCTTTCTGCTCCGCGCACCTTATATAAGGTCACACAAAATGACCCCCACACAGGCCGGACATAATATGCAGACCATCAACGTGCGCGGCGCGCGCGAGCACAACCTTCGCAATGTCGATGTCGAAATCCCGCGCGACAAGCTGACGGTCATCACCGGGCTGTCGGGTTCGGGTAAATCGTCGCTCGCCTTTGACACCATCTATGCCGAGGGCCAGCGCCGCTACGTCGAAAGCCTGTCGGCCTATGCCCGCCAGTTCCTTGAACTGATGCAGAAGCCCGATATGGATTCGATCGAGGGCCTGTCCCCGGCCATATCCATCGAGCAGAAAACCACATCGCGCAACCCGCGTTCCACGGTCGGTACGGTGACCGAAATCTACGACTACATGCGCCTGATGTTCGCGCGTGTCGGCGTGCCCCATTCGCCCGCCACCGGCCTGCCCATTGAAAGCCAGACCGTCAGCCAGATGGTCGACCGGGTGATGTCCATGCCCGAAGGCACCCGGCTGTTTCTGATGGCACCCATCGTGCGCGGCCGCAAGGGCGAGTACAAAAAAGACCTCGCCGAGTTGGCACGCCGCGGTTTTCAGCGCGTCCGCATCGACGGCGAAATCCACGATATCGAGGACGCCCCGGCGCTCGACAAGAAATTCAAGCACGACATCGACGTCGTGGTCGACCGTGTCGTGGTGCGCGAAGGCCTCGAATCACGCCTTGCCGACAGCTTCGAGACTGCGCTCGGCATGTCCGACGGTCTGGTCTTCGCCGAAGACGCCGACAGCGACGACATGGCCGGTGCGGGTCGCACCGTGTTTTCTGCCAAGTTCGCCTGCCCGGTATCGGGTTTTTCCATCGACGAGGTCGAGCCCCGCCTGTTTTCCTTCAACAACCCGTTCGGCGCCTGCCCGGCGTGCGACGGGTTGGGCACGGAAATGTATTTCGACCCTGAACTGGTCGCGCCCGATGAAAAGCTGTCGCTCAACGAAGGCGTCATCGCGCCGTGGGCCAATTCATCGTCACAGTATTACGGCCAGACCCTGATCAGCCTGTCTGAACAGTACAAGTTCAGCCTTGCCGCGCCGTGGTCCTCACTCGACAAAGTCACCCGTGAACTGGTGCTCTATGGGTCGGGCGACGAAGACGTCTTGATGAAATATCACGACGGCCGCAAGTCCTACGAGATCGCCAAGCCGTTCGAGGGCGTCATTCCCAACATGGAACGCCGTTGGCGCGAAACCGATTCGTCATGGGTGCGTGACGAACTGTCGCGCTACCAGACCGTGACCACGTGCGATGCCTGTGGCGGCCATCGCCTGAAACCCGAAGCGCTGGCGGTAAAAATCGCCGGGCTGCATATCTCGCAAGTTACCGAGATGTCCATCGACACGGCGCACGCCTGGTTTTCCGCGCTGAACGATGAACTGAGCGAAAAGCAGCGCGAGATCGCCTATCGCATCCTGCGCGAAGTCAACGAGCGCCTTGGCTTCCTGATGAACGTCGGGCTTGAATACCTCACCCTGTCACGCAATTCCGGCACCCTGTCGGGCGGTGAAAGTCAGCGTATCCGCCTCGCCTCACAAATCGGCAGCGGCCTGACCGGTGTGCTTTACGTACTTGATGAGCCGTCCATCGGCCTGCATCAGCGCGATAACGCACGCCTGCTTGAAACCCTTAAACGCCTGCGTGACCTCGGCAACACTGTGATCGTGGTCGAACACGACGAAGACGCCATGCGGCAGGCCGATTACCTGATCGACATGGGCCCCGGCGCGGGCATCCATGGCGGCGAGATCGTCGCTGAGGGCGTGCCCGATCAGGTTATGTCCAATCCGAACAGCCTGACCGGTCAGTATATGACTGGTGTGCGACAGGTGCCCATGCCCAAGGTCCGGCGCAAGGCCAAAAAGGGCCACGAACTGAGCATCGAGGGCGCAACCGAGAATAACCTGCAAAACGTCAGCACGACGTTTCCATTGGGCGTGTTCACCTGCATCACCGGGGTGTCGGGTGGCGGTAAATCGTCGCTTATCGTGGAAACCCTGTACAAGGCACTGGCGCGCCGCGTCAACGGTGCGCGGGTTCATGCCGGTGCGCATGTGGCGCTCAACGGGGTTGAGTTCATCGACAAGGTCGTCGACATCGACCAGTCACCCATCGGGCGCACGCCGCGCTCGAACCCGGCGACCTATACCGGGGCGTTCACGCCGATCCGCGACTGGTTCGCCGCCCTGCCCGAGGCCCAGACCCGGGGTTACAAGCCGGGCCGCTTTTCGTTCAACGTCAAGGGCGGCCGGTGCGAGGCCTGTCAGGGCGACGGCCTGATCAAGATCGAAATGCACTTCCTGCCCGATGTTTATGTCCAGTGCGACGTGTGCAAGGGCAAACGCTATAACCGCGAGACGCTGGAAATTCAGTTCCGTGGCAAATCCATCGCCGACGTACTCGATATGACGGTGGAGGAAGCCGCCGAATTTTTCAAGGCCGTGCCGTCGATCCGCGACAAGCTGGTCACACTGCAACGCGTCGGGCTGGATTACGTGCACATCGGCCAACAGGCCACGACCCTGTCGGGTGGTGAGGCACAGCGCGTCAAGCTGGCCAAGGAACTGTCACGCCGCGCCACCGGCAAGACGTTCTATATCCTTGATGAGCCCACAACCGGGCTGCACTTCGAAGACGTTCGTAAACTGCTCGAAGTGTTGCAGGCGCTGGTCGATACCGGCAATACGGTGCTGGTCATCGAGCATAATCTCGAGGTCATTAAAACCGCCGACTGGATCATTGATCTGGGACCCGAAGGCGGCTCAAAGGGTGGCCGCATCGTCGCCCAGGGCACGCCCGAAGACGTCGCCAAGGTGGCCGAAAGCCACACCGCGACCTTCCTCGCGCCCTACCTCAAAACCAACCGCGGTGGCGCGGCCACTGCGGTCAATAAAGAGGTCAGTGACGCAACGGGCGCAGCGAAAAAGAGCACCAAGGCCAAGCCCGCTGCCAAGGCGAAAGCGAAGAAACAAAAGTCTGCCTGATCGACAAAAACGTAAACTGAATGGTTTCAACGGGTTAGCGTATCGGCAATGCCCCCTAACCCATTGATATGGCTCATTTTGTTTATCTTTGTTCAGGTTTGTTGAGTTTTGTAGATTTCACACATGACACGGTGTGAAATTCCGCATGAAAAATTCAACAAAATCAATGAGTTGGGAAAATTCCAGCAATCAAAAAACTGTTTAGTTTTGTTGATCTTTTTGTTTATCTTCGATGATGTTTTCACAGATCATGCAATTATCGGGCGCTCTGCAAGCCTTTGATCTGGCCCAAAATGTGGACATTCGTTCACATATGTAGACATTTGACGACATTACACGCCGTATTATGGAAGGTTCGTATAAAATCAGTGCAATTTCAAAGGCTTGGGCGATTTTTACCGGTGCAGAAAATGTAGACATTCATAGATATGTCTGCATTCCAGCACGCCCCTGCCGGGGCTATCACCACACATAGAAACACACGACCACCCCGCCCTGCCCCGGCCCTGACGGGTGGGACGCAGCGAAACGCGCCGTGCGGTGGAGTCCGATTCACAGGTGTCAAAGAGCACATAATCAAAACGGACTATATGCCTATTTAGGTAAAAAGTCAAGGTGTCTTGTTCTGAGTTATATGGCTTAAACGCTTACTGATCCTCATAGCCTGGAGCTAGGAAAAGATTGTCAACGCCATATAATGATTCGAGATTTTTCAGCCACAATTGATGAATATCTTTTGTCGGGCCATCTTTAAGTTTTCCATTAAGGTGATGATCTTTTGAGCAATCAACATTCCATCTCAGTAGAACATAGCCAGCTACTGCAGCTCTTACGTCCATCTTGAGCATCCCATTTGTCATATCAAAATCAAGTTCAATGGTGCTTTTATTTTTAATAGATGGGTGTGGGACGATCTCCAGTTCAACTATTCTATTCCATTGGTTATCGAAGTCTTTTGTTTCGTTCTCTTCAATTTCAGAAGATATAAATTTAGGACTCGAGATGCGTGTAATAACGAAATCGGTAAACCTTTCTCTTCGACGATCATATGCTCGAGTGTGCCATCTAAGACCATTATCAACCAATGCAAATGGTATGATCTCTCTTTTAGTTTTCCCACTGCTTAAAGAGCGATATCCAATATTCAGGACCTGTCTCTGGTGGATTGCCCGCGTTAAGACTGAAAGTACATTAATCGACGGTTGATTAAGCACCGATGGAGTTTCGCAATTTAGTAAAGGCTTGTTCTGGCCAACAAAATCGTCACCAAAGCCATGTGAAAGGGCTGCTAGAACTTGCTGTGACGTGTAGGGGAAAAGATGGCTGAAAGTTTCGGCAAATCGATAAATCTTTGCCTTGCTATCAAATTCAAGATTGTCAGGCGCTAGTTCTCTGTAAAGCGCTATATCGCGAGTCGATGCCGCTTCCTTAATTCCGAAACGGTTGATTAGATCGTTTCGACTTACGCTCCCGAAAAACTGTAATCGAAAATCAATAAAGAATAATCGCGTCTTTTGTGCGTGATTGATGCTTTCAAGCTTTTCGTGATGCATAGCCAAGGCTCCCTAATTTGATCCATCCTACGGCTTTTAAGTCAGTAGAGCACGCTTCCAACTTGAAATCAAATTGATCTATTGACCTAATCAAAAAGATCGGATATTATAACCTTAATGATCTCATTAATTCTCTTGGGATTTTGAAAAACTATGAACGCTATAAGGTGAAATGTAATGGCACAGCCGACTGAAAACCAAATTATTATTGATCAAAAACCGCTTAAATGGACTGAGGAGACTATCTCCGGGCAACAAATCCTTAGTCATGCAGAGGTAGATTCTGTCGCTTACGATGCATGGATGGAGATTCCAGGCCAGGATGATAAACCGATTGGAATTGATGAGGCAATTGACCTTACCCAACCCGGAACAGAACGATTTTTCACTGCAAAAAAGAAAACAACGGAGGGGCAAAATGACATTTCTCCCTGATGTAGACCGGCGTTATCTTGATGAGCGTAACTTTGAATATGAAGAGGCTGAGGATGGTGCAACCAAGGCTCTAATTATACGTGGGTGCCAGCTTCCAGATGGGCGGTTCGATCATTCAAAAGTCGATTTGCTTATCATCATTCCATCCAACTATCCCGATTGTGCCCCCAATATGTTTCATACGTTGCCGTGGGTAAAGTTAGCAGCAACTGCTACGTTTCCTAGGCAGGCCCATGTAAGCGTTACCTTTGCAAGTGAAAATTGGCAGCGTTGGTCGCGTCATAATAATGATTGGCGCCCCGGAGTTGATGGAATTTGGACGATGTTAAAACGCGTTGAGCATGCATTGGAAATTGCGGCATGACAGCGCACTCCATCACACTACGTGAAGACCATGCGCAGGAATTGCGTTCAATCCTTTATAGATTTGATGGAAAGGAAAACGCTGCATATTTGCTGTGTAATAAATCTGTAATCCTAGGGGAACCCTGGGATGGCGGCATTCACTGTAAGTATCTATCGCGCGAGGTTATTAGCATTCCTGAACAGGATTTCATTCGTCGATCTCCAACAATTGTCGAATGGGAAACACGTTCTTTTATTCATGCGCTTAGAAGCGCAGAGGAGAATGATGCGATACTCGCTTTATTTCATAGCCATACAGGCGAAAACATAGGTTTTTCGAACCAAGATGACGAAAACGAAGAAGACTTAGCCAAGCTTGCTGGAAATCGGAATGGTATCGGCACACCGTTTCTTAGTTTCATTATGCTGCCAAGCGGCACCATTATCGGTCGTGTCTGGAGTGGCCCTAAATACAAGGAGCCCGTTCAAATCATTCGCGAATTTGGAAACGCTTTAAAACTCCACTATCCGGGTAGAGGCAATAATTTCAGCCCTAACGCCTTCCACCGACAAGCTTTGGCTTTCGGTGATGCCCTCGTATCTGATCTTAGTTGTCTTCGCATTGGCATTGTTGGCTGCGGTGGAACCGGCAGCGCGGTGGCAATGCTTCTTGCCCGAGCAGGTGTGGGACAACTGCTTCTTTTCGATAAAGATATTGTTGATTGTACGAATTTGAACAGGTTACACGGCGCATCACAGGCTGATGCGGATGCGATGCGCCTCAAGGTTGATGTCGTGAAAAAGCACATCACCGATATGGGGCTTGGATGCCGAGTGCACGCAATCAATGATTGGATTGAGAATAGCCGTTGCCACGATGCATTGAAAGCATGCGATATTGTTTTTGGATGCACCGACGATAATGACGGTCGCCTTATCCTCAATAGGCTTGCATACTATTATTTAATTCCGGTTTTTGATCTTGGGCTGGCTATCGATGTAAGCGACGATACGCCCCCTCGTATGCTCTGTTTGGATGGGCGTGTGACGTATATTTATCCGGCAAGAACTTGTCTTATGTGTCGGGATGTTATTGACCAAAATGCTGCCAGAGATGAGGCCTTAAAGCGTTCCAATCCTGACGAATATGAACGGCAAAAGGCAGAAGCTTATGTTGTCGGTGAAGGTAACCCTCGGCCAGCCGTTGTTACTTTCACCACTGAAGTTGCAGCTATGGCAGTGAACGAAATGATCAACAGAATGCAGGGATTCAGAGACGAAGAAAAATCTCCCGATAATATCCTTAGACAGTTCAACCACCGTAAGGACAGGAGACCTGGACACTATTCTCGGGATCGATGCCCTGTGTGTGATCAAGAACAGTCGTGGGGAATCGGAGATGTTGAACCGTTTCTTGGGAGATCGGGATGATTAGTTTTGTTTCAGGACTCTGGGATAAATTAAAGTCTCTCGTATTTCCGTCTGATATTGCTCGTTTTACCATTGGAATGTCGGATGTTGCACCATCCCACGAAACTATACGATCTGGCAAAATTACAATTGTTGGTTCCCATGATTTTCATAAATGGGCATATTTACGTTGTCCGTGTGGTTGTAACAGCTTAGTAACTTTATCGCTTTCGCAAACAAGAAGACCCAGTTGGAGGGTTACAATTGATGATCGCGGTGCGCCAACGATTCATCCATCCATTCGGGAAACAGATGGATGTTACAGCCACTATTGGATAAAAATGGGAGAAGTTATTTGGTGTAAGGATACTGGGTATAGTTAACGTGGCCACCTACACTGCGTCGGCTTCTTGATCCCCCCACACAAAACCTTCCGGGTCATGCGTTTCTCCGTAGGCGTTTGTATGGTGTCCACAAAGAAGCCCGCGACCCGGGAAGCGCGTTAAGCCATTTGAATTTCGGTGGCCTTGCCGTAGCTCCCCTGAATGAGGGATTTCGCATGATTGATCATCTTTTGACTTTCCATGCCGCTGATGATGAAGGCGTGCTTGCCGCCAGCCAGGGCATAGGTCACAAAATTATGCAGTCCATACGTGATTAAAAAGTTGTGTTCGTTTCTCATTTTTTATTCCTTGGTATTGAAAGCTTCAATGACCGGCGCTTCCGGATAAAGCCGGGCGCGTCATTGGCTATGTATGATAATTGAATTGCCGAGAAGCCGGATCAACAGGTCCCGGACCATCAGGTCTCAGAACGCAGGACACAGGGCTTAGTCTTCAGACGGATCGCGTATATGCGCGATCACTTGGCTGTGGTGTGTTGGGTTTTTACTGTCTCTGCGCCTGGATCGTTCCGGGCCTGGACAGTTCAGGCTGCTTGGAGTTTCCTCCAGCGCGCCGCTTAGGCTTTTTTGTCAGATATAACGAGCTGTTCTTCCGCCCTCGATTTTCCGGCGCAAACACATTGTTCCCCTTGAGCGACTGTTTCAGGCGTCAGGAGAGGCAAATGCTGTTCTCGGAAACCAAGCGGTGACCGCCCCCAACCAAAGCCGGGGGCGATACAAAGCTTGTTTAGTCGATGACTTTCAGATCTTCAGCGGAAGATTTGCCATTCTGACCAGCCTGAAGCTCATAAGAGACCTTCTGGCCTTCGTTCAACGTACCGAGACCGGCGCGTTCAACAGCAGAAATGTGCACAAAAGCATCGCTGGAGCCATCTTCTGGCTCAATGAAACCAAAACCCTTGGTTGGGTTGAACCATTTAACTGTACCTGTAGACATATTCGTTTCCTCTAACAGGAGATATAGACATCACCCCGCACACCATGTGATGGGGTGGTTGATTTAACGCTCACATTGTCAGGGAAAAAGAATCTGATCGGCGTGCCGACCACTCATGTAACACAAGTAAAATGCAAATCGTATGAGCGGGATATAGACGTTATCCCAGACAAGTCAATCCTCATGAGACAAAGTAAAGTGCTTGGAAGCCGCATTCTAGCGGCATGAACATTCGTTGGGAAGACTTAATGTTCAATTCATACAACGCTCTATGGCAATATATTTTTGAATAAATGATGAAATAAACCAGAAATATAAATCGCATATATATTTTAAGTGTATATGTCTGCGGCCTTACCATTCATGCGAATATGATGATTATTTGATTATTTCTATCCATTTATTTTTGCCGGCCACGCCGAATTCAGTTCCTGTAAAACCTGCCAGATCATGCCGTGGCCGTATGCATCACCAAACGGGCGCGTTCAGGCGACGGATTGCCGGGGCGTGTTTTGTTTTGAAAAGAAGGCTCTGAAGTCCGTGTCGGCGGCAACCGGGTCGTTGACCAGAAAGTTGATCAGCGCGTCAAACGTGGCGATGGCGTCTTTTCCCGTCGCGGCCAGGTCATTTATGACGCCCTGCAATTGCCCGGCCTTCTGTCGCAACTGGTCATGATATTGGGCATGCTCCACTGCATCGGGGTATCCGGCTTCAAGCAAAATCGCCTCTTCACGATCAAAGTGGTCGAGGATTTCATCAATCAACTCTGATGCAATCGCACCGGCACGTTTGGTGTCGTGCTGTCGCAGTGCATCGCGCACCTTGTTTGCCATGATGAACAGCGTCGTATGGTCGCGGTCAATGACGTCATGCCCGACAAACATATTATCAGGCAGCGTGAACGGGGCCGCGCCGATCTCTGTCCAGTCTGTGATTGCTGTTACCTGTTCCATCAGCCACGCGCGATAGCGTTTTAGTGCATCGTCGATACGCTCGTCATCCGGCATAAACAGCGACAGATAGAGTATGCGCGCCTCAAGCGTGCGCGCGCTGAGATTCCATGACAGGCGGGAATCATTAATTGCGGTAGCGTCCGCGTACAAGGGCGTGACTTCCCGCCAGATCGCAACCGCGTCTTCAAATGCGTTGTCTAAAATTGCCGTCAGGACTCTTTCAAATGGCATGCGTTCTTCCCTTAACTAGGCCCGTCTCAATATACTACCGAAATTCGAATACTGCTATACGAGACAAAGTAAGGCATGGTCCATCACCGCGATATCTGCTCCTAATCCAGCTCCTGCAGAACCTTTTGGGTCATGCGGTGCAGGGTGTCGATCATGCGGGTGCCGAGGCCGTGGCCGTCACCGGTCATGCGTTTGTCGGTGACTGTTTGCATGGCGTCTACAAAAAATCCCACGACCTTTAAGCCGCGCAACGTCAGGGGGGTGAAGCGCTCCAGAAATCGGCACAGGTCGTTGCCGATAACCGAGATCAGCATGTAATCGAACGTCCCGGCCTGCCCTTTCAGGTCATGCACCAGACGAAACAGCCCGTCGTGCAGGGCTTTATCAGCGGGGTTGGCTTGCAGGGCGCGCACCGCGTCCTTGATGGCTTTCATTTCACCGGGCAGGCGGGCAACGAATTCCTTGCCCAGGTCCGCGATGACCTGATCGGCGGCGGCAAAGTCAATCTGGCCCGCCGAACCTGCGCCTGAATTCGCATTGGCGCTCACCCGTTCATGCAACGGATTGGGTTGTTTGATGAATTCGGCCTTGGTCTCGTCGCTCATGCTGCACGCACCATCATGACACATTTGCAATACGATCACGATTGTCGGGTCGTACCGGTTTGGTGCGTACCGCCCTGCGCTAACGACAGAGGTAAAGGTGGATCGTTATGGTTGTATGTATAGATATCGCGTACATCTAACAAGTACAATAGTATGTGCTTGCGATACTTCTGGATGATGTTCGCTGCCTAATGCACCACGCCCTCGACAATGGGTGTGAAGGCGTTGAGGTCATCAAACGCGCTAAGCGGCACGACTTCGGGCGGAATGGGTCGGTCGATGCGGTAGATGATGACTTGCGCGACGCCGCCGTCCTTGGCCGGTGCGATGTGGGCGACTTCCCAGATATGGGCGGTGTCGCCCGCGCGGATATAGTGCTGGCCCGATGCGACGCCCTGTAAATTGTCTGCGCCTGCGCCGGGTGTTTCGCTCTCATCGTCGTTCATGCCGTCCCCTGCTCTATTTTCTTGTTTTTATGATATCAGCTACCGGCTGCGGTGGCCTTCCAGTAGGTCAGGTTCATGTCGAGCAGCGCGGAATCGTGCTTGATCTCGAGGCACGACCGCATGTTGAAATAGCGCCCGATCTCAACCCGCCACGCACACGCATCATACATGCCACGCGCACGATCCATACCGCTTGCGTCGCCCCGCGTATCGGCGCTGGACGCGACCTGATCCCACAACGCGCTGCGGCCGCCCTCATCGAGCCGCCCGGTTAGTGGCGTGGTGTTGATCATGGTGTTGACCATGCGCACGGCAGCGGCCTTTTCACCGGTTCCGGCGATCCACTGGTCGGCCATGGGGCGCAGGGTTTCGCGCGTGTATTGGGCCTCGGCTGTGGTGATCGGTTCATGATCTCCCGCCACCGGTACAGGCAGCAGCATGGCGAGCGGGCCGATTTCAATGGCGGCGCTAACCGCGCCCAGTTTGTTCAGCGCGGCTTCGTCAATCTTTGCGACCACGGCGGTAAAGCCGCGGAATGTGCGGACCTCAATCAAGCCGGCGGCGCTGATGCGCGACGTATCGCCGTTGGCGTCACGCAGCACGAGGTTCAGGTCGTTCTCTGCATAGGGCATATAGGCTGTTCCCGCGTCGGGATCACCACGACTTTTTTGCAGGCAAAATGTGGTCAGTTCAGCGCTGCACACGCCGTTTTCGCACGTCATGGGTTGGGCTGTGTTGCTTGCCATGACGGCGAGGATCTGCGGTGCGGCCTGTGCCGGGCTGATGGTGCCGAACGCCACGAAAACGGCGATGGCGAGCGATGCAAAGAAGGTTCTCATGGTGTGCTACTCCGTGACCAGAACATGCTGGCGCGCAGTATAACACAGTTTATACGAATTCCAGAGTGTGTGCGGTGCGTGGCGTGTACTCAGGTCACGTCTTCGAGGCCCTTGGCCCCGCGCCGGTCGGTGTATGCCATGTTCGCGCCGCGCAGGTCAGCGTCGGTAAAGTCCGCATCGCGCAGTAGCGAGCCCGACAGATCGGCGTCGCGCAGGTCCGCGCCAGTAAAATCCATGCCCACGAAATCGGCGTTGCGCAGGTTGGCGCCGTTGAACTTGGTACCGCGTGCGCGCGCACTTTCCAGGCTCGAGCGCCACTCGCCGCCGCCTGCCCGGTTGGCCAGCATGACCTCGCTCAGGTCAGCCCCGACCAGCGAGGCATTGTCGAGCGTGGCGCGCAACAGCTTGACGCCGCGCATCACCGCACGATCAAGATACGCGCCGCGCAGATCGGCATAGGACATATCGGTCATGATCAATTCGGCACGTGTCAGGTTGACGCGGCTCAGCACAGCGTAGGACATGTCAGCGGCCGATAGGTTGAACTTGCTCATGTTCTCACCCGCGAGATTGGTGATCGACAGGTTGGCGCGCACGCCTTCCTTGCCGCTGGTCGAGACCCAGATGGCGTGCTCGCGGATGATCTCTGCAATCGAACGGTCGAGGCTATCGAGGCTACGCGCCATGTGGGTTTCGCTCAGATCAACCTTGGAAAAATCCATGTTGTCGAACACCGCGCCGATCATGTCGGCACCGCTCAGGTCGGCCTGATCGAGCAATGTGCCGTTGAAGCTGGCACCGTGAAAAATAGCGCCCGACAGGTTGGCCGAGGAAAAGTCCGCGCCCTCAAGGTTGCAGCCGGTCAGGTTTGATAGTGACAGATTGGCGCGGATGAACTTGGCGTTCTTCATGACGCAGTCGGTCAGGTCGGTCTGCACGATGAACGAGTTCGATACTCTCGCACCGGTCATGTTTGCGCCACGCGCCACGGCCTGTTCCATGCCGGTCGCCAGTACCTCTTCGGCCACCGGGGTCAGATCTCCACCGACGCCGCGTGCGCGCATCAACAGGCCTTCGCGCATATCGGCTTCGATCAGTTCGGCGCGTGTCAGGTCCGATCCGGCCAGACAGGCACCGCGAAGGTCCGTCTTGTTGAGCTTGGCCCCGGCCAGATTGGCTGAGCGCAGATCCGCCCCGAACAGGTTGGCATCGGTCAGGTCGGCGTCTTCCATTTCCGCGTGGCACAGCAGCGCACCGGTGAAGTCCGCGCCGCGTAGATCGCGCCCGGCCATGTCCATATAGGACAGGTCGGCAAATTTCAGTTTGGCGCGCGTACCGCCCAATCGCCCGGAAGCAAAATTGGCGTGGCCGTCCATGACCTCATCGAGATCACTCTGGGTAACCTTTTCCCAGTGCGGCTTATCGTCTTTGTTTTTGTCGTACACCATCATCGCCCTTTCGCGAACCGGCGCGAAAAAAAATCTGAGAATCCGTGATTAAACACATGTAGGTCTTAAATTTGTATTGAATTGCGCCGACTTGGCAACTACCTGTACGCGCCATGAGCAACACAGACATAAAACCGGTCCATGTTATCGGTGGCGGGTTGGCGGGCAGCGAAGCGGCCTGGCAGCTGGCGCGCGCGGGTGTACCCGTCATTCTGCACGAAATGCGGCCCCATCGGGGCACCGAGGCCCATCAAGGCGAGGGTCTGGCAGAACTGGTGTGTTCCAACTCGTTTCGCTCCGATGACGCCGAGCACAACGCGGTCGGTTTGCTGCACGCTGAAATGCGCACGCTGGGCTCGCTGATCATGCGCTGCGCCGATGACAACCGCGTACCTGCGGGCAGCGCGTTGGCTGTCGATCGCGATGCTTTCAGCGACGCTGTCACACAAATGCTCACCGATCATCCGTTGATCACCATTGAGCGCGAAGAGATCACCGGTCTGCCACCAGCGGATTGGGACAGTGTTATCGTGGCGACCGGGCCGCTCACCGCAAAGCCGCTGGCCGAGGCCGTGGCCGAACTGGCTGGTGAGGACTCGTTGGCGTTCTTTGACGCCATTGCGCCGATCATCGAGCGCGACAGCATCGACATGGACACCGCGTGGTTTCAGTCGCGCTACGACAAAAGCGCACCGGGCGGCGACGGCAAAGATTACATCAACTGCCCCATGGATAAGACCCAGTACGAACAGTTCATCGCCGATCTGCTGAGCGGTGAACAGGTCGACTTCAAGGACTGGGAGAAAGACACGCCCTACTTCGACGGCTGTCTGCCTATTGAAGTCATGGCCGAGCGCGGCCCTGAAACCCTGCGTCACGGTCCCATGAAGCCCATGGGCCTGACCAATGAGCACGACCCGCAGACGAAGGCCTACGCCGTGGTGCAACTGCGCCAGGACAACGCGCTGGGTACGCTTTACAACATGGTGGGTTTCCAGACCAAGCTGAACTACGGCGCGCAGCAGCGCGTGTTCCGCACCATTCCGGGACTGGAAAACGCCACCTTTGCACGGCTCGGCGGCCTGCACCGCAATACCTTCATCAATAGCCCGCGTCTGCTCGATGGCGAACTGCGCCTGAAAGCCTGCCCCGGCCTGCGCTTTGCCGGGCAGATGACCGGCTGCGAGGGCTACGTTGAAAGCTCCGCTGTTGGATTGCTGGCCGGACTGTTTGCCGCGTCCGAGCGGCTTGGCCTTGCGATGTCATCACCGCCTGTAACCACGGCGCACGGTGCCCTGCTCGATCACATCACCGGTGGCGCGGACGCCGATACTTTTCAGCCCATGAACGTGAACTTCGGGCTGTTTCCGCCGCTTGCCCCGCCTGAGCCCGGTATCGATCCGGAAACCGGGCGCAAGCGCAAGCATCCCAAGGGCCGCGACCGCAAGGCTGCCATGAGCGCACGCGCACATGTGGATTTCGCCGCGTGGCTTGCCACGCTGGACGTTCGGGGCGATTAGCGCGCAGCCAGCGAGGCCACGGCCCCTTCAACGCCTTCGAGTGCGTCATTTTGCAGTTCCCGCACCAACAGCCGGTGGCCCTGTTCACCGGGCATGGTGATGTGGTGCGCGCTTGCGGGCGCGAAGCCGAACCGTCCATAATAGCTCAGTTCACCGACCAGCAGCACGATGGCGTGGCCCTTTTCACGCGCCAGTTCCAGGCCGTGTTCGATCAGCGCCGCGCCAATGCCGGTGCTCTGGTGCGCCGGATCAACGCCGAGCGGACCAAGCAGCAAGGCGGGCGTGCCATCGATCAGCACCGGCCAGAACCGGATGGTGCCGAGCAATTCACCGCCGCGTTGCGCCACCAGACGCAGCGCGGCTACGTCGCGCACACCGCTGCGAAAGCTGTAGGATGCCTTTGATTTGCGATCGCTGCCAAAGGCCGCGTCAAGCAGGGCTTCAATGGCGTCTTCGTTGTGGTGCTGTGGTATTACGTCAAACATGGAACGGGTCTTTCGGGGCTCGGGTCAGAATGCCAGACAGGCTGGTTCGATCACAGCTACGGTGAGCTGTTGAACGGAAACCTCAAAAAACCGGAAATGTCGGAAAATTCGTAGGAGAGGACGCGTCAACAGGCCGCAGCAAAAATTCGCTGACAGCGTCGTCGTCGTGCAATGGTGTGCGAAGTTGCCAACACGGGCGTCTTCTCCGGAAACAAATTGAACCTGATGGCTATTTAGATCGGCTCGATGGGCTTGTCAATCGCGCGTTGTCGTCCCAACAGGGTGGTGACAGCGACACCGCCGAGCACCATAAGCGCGCCAATGGCCATGGCCGTGCTGAATGTTTCATCAAGCATGAGCACCCCGGCGGTAACCGATGTGACCGGCGTCAACAGCAGGAACGGTGCCAGTTTGTTGACTTCACAGGTGCCGAGCAGATGGTACCAAACGCCGTAACCCAGCGCCGTCATGATCAGGCCCAGATAGGCCACGATCAGCCAGTCGCTCCACGATGCCCCGGTGATGATGGCCCAGTGGTCGCTCTCAATTGCCAGTGAGGCGAGCAGCATCTGTGGTGCTGCGAATGCCGCGACATAGGCGATCAGCGTGATGCCCTTTATGGCTTTCAGGCGGCTCACCATGATCTGGCCAACGGCCCAGATCGTTGCGCCCGCAGCAACCAGTGCGACGGAATCAAGGTTGTCTTCAAGCCGGGGTTCCCCGGCGATCACCGCAACGCCGGCGAATGCCAGCGCCATGCCCAAGGCACACGGCCAGCCGAACTTTTCCTTCAGGAATACGGTGGCAAACAGGGCAAGCATGGGGGCCTCAAGTTGCACGATGATGACCGCAGTTGAGGCATCAAGCCCGCGCAGGCCATAGAACGTCAGGCCGTATTGCGCGCTGGCGCTGACCAGCGCGACCATGCAGATACGCCCCATAAAGCCCGTCGGCGGACGCACGAACCAGATCAGTACGGCAGCGGCAATGGCAAAGCGCATGGACATGAGCAGGAACGGCGGAAACTGGAACATGCCGATCTTGGCCAGCGTAAAGCCGAGCCCCCACGTCGCAGGCACAAGGGCCGCCAATAAAATTTGTGATCGTGTCACGGAGAAGCCCTGTAAATTTTAAATGTATTCTTGGCACCCTTTTAACGCGAACTTTTGGTTGTGGATACGCAATTCGGTGTATTCAAAAAAAATACAAATTCAGACCCCGCGCCGAATCGAATCGGTGTGGTTCGGATTCTATGCAGGGCGGGACTGGAAACGGCTGAAATGTGTCCTCTATAGATACCTTATGCATATATGTTTTTCAGGGTAAATATTAAATAAATTCAATATATTGAATGGTTTTTTCAACCTATAAGATTAAATCAATATATAGCGTGTCTTCCATCAAAGTGACACAATGAAGACGTACGGCTGTTTCTGTGACGCATGGCATGCGTTGCGGCTTTTGTCGTGTGGGCAGATGACAGGCGTGATGCGCCGGTCGAGTGTACAGGTTGAATGAATGACGATGGCGATGCGCAACAATGGTGAACGGACATCACCGACGTCTCTGACGGGGTGGCGTACGGGTGCGTTTGCGCTGTTCGTGCTGCTCGGTGTCTGGACTGTTGCCCTGTCCAGTGTGGCGTATGGCGCATTGGACATGACTGGACACGACGGCGTGCCGCTCTCTGCCCAAAATGTGCAGCTGTTTGAAGCTGCCGAGGCCGGTGATCTGGTCGCCACGCAGCGCGCGGTGCTTGATGGCGCAGACGCACGGGTGCGCAATAGCGAGGGGCATAGCGCGGCGGACGTTGCCGAGATCCTGGGGTATTACTCCATTGCCCATTTTCTGCGCGCCTATCTGGCAATTGAAGGCGACAATCCCGACTCGGCAGCACCGGATATGGCGCCCGTTAGCGCCGGAAACGTGCCTGAACCGCCAATTGCACAGTCATCAGGCGATAGCAGTGCAGCACAGACAGACTATTTCGCGCGCCTGAGCGTGCTCAATCCGAGCCCAAGCGTGCCTGAGCCTGAAGCGCCGATCACATCGCCACAAGGTCAGCTGGCCGATGGCAGCGACGATGAATTGCAAGACATGATCGCGCTAACAGACGTGGATATTGCGGCGGATGCAGAAACAGAAATATCGGGCGAGTCCGCGCCAAAGATCGTGCTGGCTGATGGCTCTGGTGCGTTTGATCCGCCCAGCCCGTCACGTAAACCGGCGATCCCTGCCCCGTCTGATGAGAGCGGTATTTTTGCGCTCGGCACGCCAGCGCAAACGGCGCAAAACGATATCGAAATCCCCCAGGACAGCGATTTTTTCAACCGTATGCGTGTGTTCAGTGAAGACAAACCCGCGGATATGGCATCAGGCATGCCTGCTGATGATCTCGCTGCCGCATCGCTTGAGCCGCTTTCTGAGATTGATGAAACGCAGGAGGACATTCCGGCATATGAACGCCTGCGCAATGCAGTGCTGGTAAGGCTGCGTGCTGAGTCCGATGAGCGCGTGGCCGCATTATTGGCGGCGCGCGAAAACAGTGTGGATCAGGCCGCCGCGCCGGATTATGTAGCGCCAACCGATGACGAACCCACGGCTGAACAAAACATGGCCTTTGTGGATGGCGGCTACAGTGCGCCACCCGCCGGACAGTCGCTCGACACCATAAACGATGGTGCGCTGGCGGCCTTGGGCCAGATGGCGCGATTGCTCGCGACACCGCAATCTACGGCGCAACAACCCGGTGTGGCCTGGCCGGGGCTGCTCGCGACGTTGAATTCGGCGGCGGTTGCTAAACCGGCACCGGTATCAGGTGCGGGGCTGGTTGTGCCGCCGGACTTTGATGTCCTGCCACAAGGCCCCGCCGTGCCAGCCATGGCGGCGGTACCGAACATACCGGTCACCACGGCAACGGCTGAACTGGCTGGACCAGATAGCTGGAGCGCAACGGCAACCGACAGTACCGGCTCATTGCTGAACCCCTCGCCTGTTGCGCCGAGCGCGAGCGTACTGGGTGGAGCCGGGGCATGGGATAGCGTGGCGGTACAGGCCGCACCTGCGCCCGCGCGTGTACTGCTTGGTATTCCTGACGCCGTTTCTCAATCAGCGCAATCGGTACAGCAATCGGTACAACCGACGCAACTCGCCGCGTTCCCCGTCGTAGCGGGTGGCGCGGCACTGGCCATGGGGCAATCGGTCATGCTCGGCAAGCAACCGCCCGCACAGACGGATCAACTGGCGCAGAGCAAGACCTGTATCGATAAACGGCGCGGTGGTACGAAATTCTGTATCGAACGGATCGACTGGCCCGATAGCTTGAGCGCGGATATGCGGGTTGATACGGTAATGTATCAGGGCCTGAATGCCATCGTGCGCTATGACAACGAGGTCGCGACGCGCTTCCATGCGCTGTTCACCAGCGAGGCATTTAACAACATCGTCAATTATTACACCGCACGGCTCGGCCCGCCGAGCAATGTCTGGCGGCGCACGATCACGCCGCTGGCCGCGCCCAAACAGCCCAACCCGACGGTTTCATGGCAGCGCGTGAACCCGCAGACGCAAGTCGCCTCGGTACTGGAAATCCGCCAATTCGACGACACACGCGGTGGCTTCCCCGACGAAAAACGCGGTGCGGTGATGCTCTACAGCGCCAAATCCGGGCCGATTTTCCCACAGGTCTCGGCGTTTGAACTGATGCGCTTACATCCGGGGTCTTAGGTAACGGAAAATATAAGACTTCTTCCCAACGTTCATTAAAAGGAAGCATCCATGGCATTCACGTTGCGTTCGATATTTTTTATTCCTGCATTTCTTATAATTTCATTTGCCAGCCCTAATTCTGCTTTTGCTGAATCCGAACTGGTTATTGAGTTTTCTGATGCGGTCTGGGACGGCGACAAAATACCAAAAGGCCAGCACTGCAAAAAGTTTGGTGGCGATGGTTCAACGCCGCCTCTCAAGGTGTCGAATATTCCCGAAGGTGCAAACGCCATCATCGTTGAGTTCAATGATTCCAGCTATGCCAAGCTTAGCAGCAACGGTGGTCACGGTAAGGTTGGCTGGAAGCTGGCGGGCGGTACCGAAGCCATTTTGAAACCAGTGCCCGGCGGTACAGATACGCTTCCACAAGGGACTTGGCTCGTGAAAAAGAACAGGGCAAAGGGGGCATGGCGTTCACCAGGTTACCTGCCCCCCTGTTCTGGCGGCAAAAGAAATAAGTACGTAGCCGTGGTGAAGGCTGTGCGTATGGACGGCGGTGATGTTGCCGAGGAATTGGCAAAAGCCAAAATCACTTTGGGGAAATATTGAACATTTGGAATATAGCATGCAGATCAGATGTGAGAATGTGCATGACGCTGCCGCGATCCGCGATCTGGTCTATAGCGCATTTAAAGGTCATATCCATCACCCACCCGGTACCGAGCCCACGGAACACCAGCTTGTCGATAAGCTAAGAGACGACGCAGCGTTGACGCTTTCACTCGTTGCGCAGGACGATGGCGATTTGGTTGGGCATGTCGCTTTTTCGGCCGTGCAAATAGACGGCAAAAATCTGAACTGGTTTGGTCTCGGGCCACTTTCTGTACGGCCTGCTTTTCAAAATAGAGGCATCGGTTCCGCTTTGATGCGGCACGGTATCGCGATGATGCGTGATCAGGGCGCTGGCGGCATTGTGCTTTTGGGAGATCCGCAATATTACACCCGCTTTGGTTTCAGGCCGGAGTCGGCCCTCGTGCTGCCAGATCTTCCTGCTGAATACTTTCTTGCTTTGCCTCTGCAAGGCGACGTTCCTGCCGGTCGCGTCACCTATCATGACGCATTTTATTGATGAGGTGTCCTGCCGGGATATTGAAAGTGTGCAAGGGGCGCTGCTCTTAAACATTGCATCGCTTGCCCGTTTCAAGCACGATTTTAAGTGAGCGGCGCAAACCGCTCTTTCTTTACGGTCACATTTCACGGGGGACACGGAAATGAGCGATCAGTCGAGCCAATTTGTCGGCAGCATACCTGAAAAATACGACCGCTGTATCGGCCCGTATATCTTTCATGAATACGCTGCGAACCTTGCCGCGCGCGCGGTCGCGGCAGAACCCACCGACATGCTGGAGCTCGCTTCGGGCACTGGCATCCTTACACGCAAGCTGCGCGACCAACTGGCACCCCATGCGCGGCTGGTGGCGACGGACCTGAACCAACCCATGCTCGACGTGGCCGCCAGTAAATTCGCCGATGGCGAACAGGTCGACTTTCAAACCGCCGACGCCATGGCGCTGCCGTTCGATGAAGGCGCGTTTGATCTCATCGCCTGCCAGTTCGGTGTTATGTTCTTTCCCGACAAGCAGGTCGCATTTCGCGAGGCCGCGCGGGTCCTGCGCTCTGGCGGGCGTTACCTGTTCAACGTCTGGGGTAGCATGGCGGAAAATCCGTTTTCCGAGAAAGTTCATCAAATCGTCACGCAATTCTTTCCCGACGATCCGCCCGGTTTTTACAAAATTCCGTTCGGCTACGCGGACTCGAGTGTCGTCATGGCCGATATGGAGGCTGCGGGCCTGCGGGACCTGACATGTGAAACGATGAGCGTGAACAAGGGCGTCGACGACTGGACGGGGCTCGCACACGGCATGGTCCATGGAAACCCGCTGATTGCAGAAATCCAGGATAGGGGTGGCGTGAACCCCGACGAGATCGAGCAGGCTATTTTATCCGGCCTGCGTGAATTCTTTGGATCGGAACCTGCGTCCATGCCGTTGCAGGCGAGCATATACAGTGCGACCGCACCGTGAGGCCTATGCCTTCAGTGTGGTGAGGAAGCTGCGCAACGCGTTCGTATAATCGTCGGTTTTCTCGATGAATGCGGTGTGTGAGCAGTCGGCAAATTCGATCACGCGGGCGTCTGGAATGTGGGCGGCGTATTCACGGCACGTCGCGGGGCGCGCCTCGTCGTACTCGCCGCATGTCATCAGCACCGGCACGTTGATCTGTGGCAGTTGTGGCGTGATGTCGTAACCGTTCAATGCGCCGCTGCAGGTGAACTCGTTTGGCCCCCACATGACGCCGTAGCATTCTGCGTTGATGACCTCGAACGTTGCATTCAATCCATCAGGCCACGGATCAACGCGGCAGAAATGGCGGCGGTAAAATTCTTCGGTGGCGTCAAAATAGGCCTGCGTGGTGATACCGCCCTCGCTTTCCCCGATGGCTTCGCAGCGATCCATGATGTCGAGCACGGCCTTGGGCAGTTCATTGCGTAACACTGTGTTGTCGGCGATCCAGCGCGTGGTGTTGAGCAGCGGGCTGGACAGGATTGCGGCCTTCAGGCCCGGCGGGCGGCGCATGGCATATTCCGCCGCGAGGCTGCCGCCCCACGAATTGCCAAACACCGCAACCTCATCAAGGCCGAGGTGATCACGCAGCGCGTCGATCTCGTCCACGAAGCGCCCCACCACCCAGTTTGCCGGATCGTTCGGGCGCTCGGACTTTCCCGCATCGAGCTGGTCATAGAAGATCACGGGCCGTTCGTCGGCAAGATCAAGCAACCCCAGTAAATAGTTGTGCGACATGCCCGGCCCGCCATGGATCACCAGCAGCGGTGTATTACCTGTCTGCTCGGGTTGATCGACGCGGTACCACAGTCTGCCGCCCGGTGCGTCGGCGAAGCCTTCAAAGTTGGAACGTTGATCACGCATAGACTGTCACCTTTGTTTTTATGGTCGGCCCAGAAACACGGCCATGGAAAACCGGATGGTCCTGAGTATACCGCGTGTATTTTGTGCGCGCGGTGCGAACGGGTCGTTATCGGCCTTGGCGATCTGGCGCAGATCATGGCGTGCCAGTGTCATGGGCAATAGCGCGGAAATCTGTATCTTGTCCATGTCTATGCACGCCGTGCGCGCCGCATGCATATGGCGCTCGGCGCTTGTGCGTAGTTGGCTGATCACACCGGCCAGCGCCGCACTGCCACGCTGCGTCATCAGCTGGGTCCAGTCGATGCCCGCGTCAGCCAAGAGATCACGCGGCAACATGCAACGGCCCTGTGCGGCGTGGTGCGGCACGGCGCGAATGATGCCGTTGAGCGCCCACGCGATACCGGCCTCGCGTGCCAGTGTTGATATATCCGTTTGATCGGCCCTCCTCTGAGCGACCTTGGGTGACAGGCATTGCAGCGCTAATTCCACCAGCGTTGCCGATGTGGCCTCGGCGTAAGATTCCAGCGCGGCCAAGGTTTCAGGTGGCTCTGCGCCCAGATCCTGTTCGCGCGCGTCGAGCAATCGTGTGAACAGGTCATGCGATAGCGCCCCTTGCGCGATCACGTCGTACAGCGCACCGGCCACGCCGGGCGGACGTGGACCAGCGTTATATGCCGCGTCAATCTGGTCGCGCCACCATTGCAGCTTGATCTGGCCCAGTGCGACTTCGCTGACGCTCTCGGCGATGCGTGCGACCTCGGCGTTGAAGGCATAGAGCGCAAACAGGCTGGCGCGTTTGTGCGCCGGGGCCATGGCCGCGCACAGATAGCGGTCGTGGTCGAACTGTTGCACCTCTTGGGCGCAGTGATTGGCAATATCGCGATCGGATTCGGGCAAGAAACACCTGTTTTTACATTGCAAGGCCGTGTCGTGCTCTGTGCGGGGCCTATTATTGATATGGAATTTCTCATATTTTTACGGTTTATCAAGAAGTTAGCAAATAACATAGCGCATTACTTGGTATTAGATTGATGCGTACGGTCAGAGTCCGTATACAGCAAGCAGAATTAGACCCGCTCTAAAATCAAGCGCGGCGCATTCAATCGTATGAATTTAAACACAAATCCTGAAAGGTAGGGCCATGTCAGGCATTCTCACCAATCTGAAATCGACCGTCATTGCCGGTCTGATTTTGACCATTATCATGATCTTCGTTGTGTCGGGTATGACCGACTACAGCTTTGGCGTTGACCACGGATACGCAACCTTCTTCATGCGTTGGCTGCACGTGCTGTGCGGTGTGATGTGGATCGGACTGCTGTGGTACTTCAACTTCGTGCAGATCCCCAACATGCCGAACATTCCCGATGAGCAGAAACCCGCCATCGGCAAGGTCATCGCACCGGCAGCCCTGTTCTGGTTCCGTTGGGCCGCAAAAGGCACCATCGTGACTGGTCTGGTTCTGGCCGCCATGAACGGTTATCTGCTTGAAGCCATCACGCTGGGCGCCAACGAAGGTTTTGCTGTCGCCAAGCACACCGCCATCGGTCTCGGCATGTGGATGGGCGCGATCATGTGGTTCAACGTGTGGTTCGTCATTTGGCCGAACCAGAAGCGTGCACTCGGCATGGTCGAATGCAGCCCCGAGGAAAAGGCCGCATCGGCCCGCACCGCGATGCTGTTTTCGCGCACCAACACGCTGCTGTCGTTCCCCATGCTCTACGCCATGGTATCAGCACAGAACGTCTTCTAAGCCAGTTCGGCATAGTCGATTGGAAAGGGTCCGGCATTGCCGGGCCCTTTTTTCTTTGTGCACCGCCCACCCCGCGTCCACCCGTTATCCACACCCGCCTACCCCGCAGGGTGGTGTAGGATGGCGTCAGGGTAGTTGCATAGTGGGGGGGGAAACGGCTAACACTTGCGCACCTGAATGTGCAGGAAAACCGGGAGGACAATTCCATGAGCGGCCAAGGTGCAACGTCCCAATCTGCTGCGGTGCATGCCACCGCTGAGAGCGCGCTCATGCTGGAGCGTTACTTCGCGCGGCTCGGCGAACTGCGTCATGATGCCACGGCCAATCCGGCGCTCAATCCGACCGCACATCTGGCCTATCAGATTTCCCATGAACTCGAAGCGGGCGAGATATCGGTGCCCGCGCTCAGCGCATTGACCAAGAGCCTGAGCGACCGGGCGTTTGTTGAACGCGCTGCGCATCTGGGCCGTTATGTTGGCGTCGGCGATGAAGACGCCACGCAGGCACGCCTTGACGCCCTGATTGATTCGACCATGACCCGCGACGGCAAGCCCGTTACGTTTGAAGACTTCGCCGCGTTCTGGGGCCATCCACGTGTTGGTGCGGTGTTTACCGCCCACCCTACGTTCGGCATGTCGCGCGCCCTGCGCGGTGTGGCGGCCGATCTGGCCACACCGGGTGGTGCAGATGCTCAAGATGCTCTGTCGCGCCTTGCCGCGTTACCACACGAACCCGACCCTGATATTGCACTGGCCGATGAGCACGCCGACGCGCAGGTTGCAGTCGAGCGCCTGCAACATGCCACGGCCTGGCTTGGCGAGCGCGTCTTGCAGCGCGCCCAGGCGGCATGGCCCGAACAGTGGCACGCACTGGACCCTGCCCCGCTGACACTGGCCTGCTGGGTCGGCTACGATCTCGACGGGCGTACCGATATTGGCTGGCAGCAGATGATCCGCCTGCGGCTTGATGAAAAGGCTGCGCAGTTGGCGCGCTATCACGCACGCGCCACGGACGTGGCACAGGGCATATCCGGTTCAGCCACCACCACGATGGGCGCGTTGGTTGAGGCGCTCGCTGCGGCAACGCAGAGCACACGCGCGCACGCTGAACGCTTTGATGGCGAGGTCGAGCAACCCGACGTGCTGGCTGATGCCGCCAATGCGTTGACGGCACACGATCAGGCAGGACATGTCACATCGGTCGCACCGTTTGTTGCGTTGATCGATACGGTGCTTGCCGATCTTGGTAACAGTGCTGCCAATAACGCGGCGTGCCGTGCGCTTGTCCTGTTGCGCGCGGACATGAAAAATATGGGATTGGGCACGGCGCATCTGCACTTCCGTCTCAATGCCACCCAGTTGCACAACGGCTTTAGCCGCCTGCTGGAAATGAACGGCGAAGCGGCATCAACGGGCCGCATGCAGCTTTCCAAGCTGAACGACCTGATCGCGCGTGCGGAGTCCTATAAGGTCAGCTTCCGCTCGTTGATGCATGAAGGCTCCACAGCCATTCGCCAGTTCATTCTGATCGCGCAAATCCTCAAGCACATCGATAGCGATACGCCGGTGCGCTTCCTGATCGCGGAATGTGAGAGCGCGTTCACCGTGCTGGTCGCACTTTATTTTGCGCGCCTGTTCGGGGTCGAGCACAAGGTTGATATCTCGCCGCTGTTTGAGACCCCCGCCGCGCTTGAAAAAGGTGTGCGCATCCTCGAACAACTGGTCGATAACGAGCGCTACCTGTCCTATGTGCGACTGCGTGGACGCATCGCCATCCAGACCGGGTTTTCTGACGCCGGACGCTTCATTGGTCAGGTCTCGGCATGCCTTGCCATTGAGCGCCTGCAGATCAAGCTGGCACGCATGCTGGGCAATCGCGGCATGAGCGGTATCGAGGTGCTGATCTTCAACACCCACGGTGAGTCCATGGGCCGTGGGGCGCATCCGGGCAGTA
Source organism: uncultured Rhodospirillales bacterium (assembly GCA_965602485.1). Lineage (GTDB taxonomy): Bacteria > Pseudomonadota > Alphaproteobacteria > Rhodospirillales > Casp-alpha2 > JABJOR01. The sequence continues at coordinate 52,388 of CBFCYM010000004.1, forward strand.
TGGCTGATCGCTTTGACTATGTACTGACCCCTGCTGCACGGCGTCATTTCGAGCGCGCCGATATTCCGCTCAAGCATGAAACCAGTTTTCAGGGCGGCGATGGTTACCTGTTGTTTGCCTCCGATGCACTGGCGCGTGCCAGCCTGTGCGCGATAATCGAAAACGCACGCTCCATTCCGGCGGGTGACACGCCGTTTATTTCGCACGACGCCGAGGATCGCTTTTACCGCGACACCGATTTCAGCCTCGACTTCTTTTTGCATCTCAAGGCCTTTCAGGAACACCTGTTCGAGGACGAGGACTACCGCATCACGCTGGGTACGTTCGGCACCAATCTGTTGTTCAAGACCGGCTCACGCCGTTCCATTCGTCAGCACGAAATCTCCAGTGCGGTGGACCGTGGCAATCCGCGCCAGATGCGCGCCATTCCACACAATGCCATTTTGCAACAGCTCGGCTATGTGGCGCATGTGGTCAGCGGCGTTGGCTCCGCCGTGGGTGACGAACGCGACCGCTTTGTCGAGATGTGCGGGCGCTCAGATCGCGCCGCGCGCTTCATGGACATGATCGCACGCGCCAAACGCGTCAGCTCCATTAACACGCTGTCGGCCTATGCGCGTACCTTTGATCCCGGTTACTGGGTGGCACGCGCCTATGGCGGTGCCGAGGGTGCCGTCACACCGTCGTTTCGTGCCCTGGCGCGTCTGCTCAAGGGCGACCGCCGTCACGAGGCAACCATGCGCCTGACCCATCATCTGCGCGAAGACGCCATGGACCTGCACGAGGTGCTCGACCGCCTGTCAGTGGAAAGTGGCAAGGTACCCGACGAAAACCGCCTGCAACTCGATTTGCTGCATGCTGTGCGCATCGCGCTGATCGAGCATATTTTTGTGCTGGCCGCCCAAATTCCGCCGTTTGCCTCGCGCAACGACATAACACCTGAGCAGCTTATGTCCTTGATTCTGTCGCTTGATATTACTGAAGCACTGGCCGTGCTGCGCGAGGTCTTCCCCGCCGAAATGCCCGAAGCTGAAGAAGCCGCGTTTGACGAGGAAACCACCTACGACGGTACCTCGGCAACCTCGACCGAGGGCGGCTATCGTCGCTTGCACAACGAACTGATTGATCCCATTGCGCAATCCTATGATATCCTGCGCCACATCAGCGTGGGGATTTCACACCACTTTCTGGCGCATGGTTAGGGCTGAATTGATTTTACCGGCCCTGTAATCGCACCCTTCTCAGGTCGCTGTGAGACAGAATGGTTGCGCGTATTCCTGATATGATCCCCTTCTTTTGTCGGGGTGTGAAATCGGGGAAACGTACAATGCATAAAACACACGATGCCAAACGTACAAACCGTTCTCTGGGCGTTATCGCCCTATCGCTCATGGTCGCGGCGGGGCTTGGTATGGCTGGTGGCTACGCTCTGGCGCAAAGCACGCCGCCCACCGAACACAAGGGGCTTCAGGTTGTATCACTCGGCTTCGTTCCCGAACCTTCGATGCGTCAGCAGATCGGCTTGAGCGGATACAAGTTGCAACTGCGTGAGGTCACAATCGAACCCGGCGGGCAGATCGCCAAGCATAGCCACGCGGCCCGTCCCGGCGTGGTCATGGTTACGAATGGTGACATGGTTGAAGGTCGAGCCAGCGGCGAAACGGTGTATTCGGCCACAGACAACGCAGGCCTGATCGAGGACTATAATACCGTTCATTGGGTCTGGAACCGGGGTGATACACCGGCCCGCGCCGTGGTCTGTGATATTGTTCCCGCAAGCTGATGCGTCACGGCGCTGCGATCTCTAACCCGGCCTTTTGCAGGCCGTCCATCAGGCCATTGATCAATTGCTTCGGCATGCCACGCGCACGGAACGGTGCGCGCGGGTCCTGTGCGTAATCGGGCCGCAGATCGAGCAGATGCGCCAGGGCAACCGTCGCCTTGTCCGCTTCGCCGTTCATGGCATAGGCCGCCGTCAGGCCGGCCTGAACCATGTAATTGCCGGGCAGGTTCATTTTCAGGGCGACATCGCGCGATTGTTGGTATTCACCCTTGAGGTAGTGGTGCAGGTGCCAGATGTTATCGACCCAGCCCTGGTGCTTGGGGTTGAGCAGCTTGGAACGGCTGACCCATTCCTTGCCCCGCTCCCATGCGCCGGAATATCCCATCCATGTCCCCAAATCGGCGAGCACGAAGGCGTCATTGGGGTTCAGTTCAACCGCCTTTTCGGCCATGTTGCCGAACACGGTTTTATCCTGCGTGGTCATCTGGGTCAGGATGGCCAGCGCGTAGTATGCATCGGGATTATCGGGATCGATATCAATGGCATGCTTGGCTGCCGTACGGGCCTTTTCGGCCCAATCGGCTGGCGTATCGATGGCGTACTTTTTTGCTTCCAGATAACTGAACGCCAAGCGGGACCAGCCGAGCGAATAATCAGGCTCGCTCTGTACGGCGAGCTCCAGACAGGCTCGGGCGCGTTGATGCCGCCCGGCGGCGAAGGTTTCGTAAAACCAGTATGAGAGCAAAACGCAATCATAGGCCGCGATGCTTTCAGGCGCTTGGCTCAAGAGTTGTTTTTGGACCTGCACATTGAACAATGGCGCATCGGCTGAACCGATTTCCGCGACAACTTTTTGTGCAATTTCAAGCTGGATATCGAGCACGTTTGCGATGTTCAAATCACTATCGAACGGGCCAGGGGATTTGAGTTGGCGACATGTGGAGGCATCGGTAAACGCCGTGGTGATGCGAAGATGATCTGCGTCGCGCCGCACGCTGCCGCCCAGAATATAATCGGCGTTTAACGTGGTTCGGATCGTCTCGCAATTGCCGCTATCGCGGAAACCGACGACGGAATAAGGCGCAATGACAAACAGGTTTGAAAATTTCGAAAGATGCGCGTTGATATCCTTGGTCAGGCCGTCGGCAAAAAAATCTTCATCGGGGTTACCGCTGATATTCTTGAATGGGAGAACGGCGAGCCTCGGTCCCGTTGGGGTGTGATCGGGGGTATCGAACGGGGCGTATGCGTAGATGGCGGTGCCGATAATGGTGATGAGGACCAATAGTGCGATGGCGTGCGCGAAGTTCCTGCTTTTTTGTGGCGCATGGTGCGGTGGGCTTTTCGCCTTGCTCTTGCCCGGTTGGCGAATGGCGTAGACCCTGACCGGCTGCGAGACGTGTTTGACCTCCTGCTCGCCCCAATCATCAAACGTCGCTTCGATGCGGTTGCGAACCTGATGATAGACATCACCTGAAATGCAGACACCGCCCTCCTCTGCCAGAGACTCAAGACGCGCGGCGATGTTGACACCTTCGCCGTGAACATCGAGACCGTCATCAATGATGTCGCCCATGCTGACGCCCATACGAAACGTCAGAGGGCTTGGCGTGAGTCCTGCCTGCAATTCAATGGCGCACTGCACGGCGGCCTGAACGGTGGGGAATTCGGCGAGGAACCCGTCACCGGTGAATTTGACGATGCGCCCATCATGTTGGGCGATACCGGGTTCGAGAATGCTCGCGCGCGCATCGCACCACGCCGTGACCGTGGCGGCAGTGTCTTCTTCTACGAGGCGTGTGTAGCTGGCCACATCAGCCGCCAGCATCGCCGCGAGCCTGCTTTGTTTAGGTTGGTCACCCATTCGTCGTTCCCGATCTGGCGAGTCGAATGTTTGCCTTGCTTCAGTCTACACGATATGCGGTTTTTTTTCATGCGTTCACTTCGCCACCGGTAGATCGCGCCAGTGTGTGGTGTAGCGTCGTGAGCGATGTTGCTGGTTCATGTACCATGTGCGTGATTGTGGGACCTGTCCGTAGCTGACGGCCCCTGCCCCGAATTTGCTGTTCAGTCCATCGAGTGTACGCATGAGTTTTTCGCGCCGTGGGTTGGGTGCGCCGAACAGGCTGGGTTGGGCCAGTGCCTCGCTGTGGATGTCGAGCAGGATCACACCTGCTTTTTTATAGGGGATACCTGCTCGGTAAACCGTGTTCAGGGCCTCAAGCGCAGCCCCCAGAATATCCCCGGTATCGGACGAGGCGAACGTCAGCCCAACGGTGGCGCTGTTGGAATATTGCGGCAGCTCGGCGCGGTGTGGATTGCCGCGCACAAAGGTGCAAACCGCACCGGCGACCAACCCGCCATGGCGTAGTTTTTCTGCCGCGCGCGCTGCGAAGTAATGCACACGCTGGCCTAAGTCCTCGCGCGTTTTGATAACCTGGCCAAAGCTGCGCGACACGCACAGCGTCTGTTTGTCGGGCGTGATGTGCTCGAGGCCGTGAGCCGACAGACCGTTCAGTTCATCGTGCGTGCGCAAGCCAACCACACCCATGGTGTTGCGCACCCAGCGCCGATCTGCGGTGGCAAAATCATGGGCGCTGTGAATGGCGTGGGACTTCAGACGCTTTGACCAACGCCGCCCAATGCCCCAGATGTCACCGATATCGGTTTGCTGCAAAACGTGCAGGCAGAGCGCCGGTTCGAGCACCGAGAAAACCCCGCCGGGTGTTGCCTTGGCCTTGTGGTTGGCAACCTTGGCAAGGGTTTTCGTTGCCCCCAGACCGATGCTGATGGGCAGCCCGGTCCATTGGCGAACGGTTGCGCGCAGGGCTCGCGCATGCTCGATCACATCCTTGGGGGCGCAGCTGTAATCGATGAAGCACTCATCGATGCTGTAAATCTCCATATCGGGGGTGTTGGCTGCAATGATGTCCATGACGCGGCGGCTCATATCGCCGTACAACGTGAAATTCGTAGAGCGCACCAGAACATGACGGCAATCGCTGCGCGCCTTGAGCTTGAAGAATGGCTCGCCCATGGTGATGCCCATGGCCTTTGCTTCTGGTGAACGTGCAATGATGCAGCCGTCATTGTTCGACAACACGACCACGGGTTTGCCGCGCAGCGTAGGTTGAAATAACTGCTCGCACGAGACGTAGAAGTTGTTGCAATCGGCAAGGCCAAAAATGCGGGTCATGACAGGTTCCGGATAACGTTTTTAACGACACCCCATATCTCGGCCCCCTCGCCCATGGGCGTAGCCTGAAATTCTGCATGGTCGGGGGCCTCGGGGATCAGCCACCAGCAGCCCTTTTTCCGTTTCAGGCGTTTGACCAGCATGTCGCCGTCATTGATTGCGACGACGATCTGGCCGGAGCGTGGCTTGATGCTGCGATCAACCACTAGCAGATCGCCATCAAATATTCCCGCGCCGGACATGGAAAACCCCGAAACACGCACCACGAAGGTCGCGGCGGGATGCTCAATCAGGTCATTGAGGTCAAGCACACCATCGGCGAAATCTTCCGCGGGGCTGGGAAATCCGGCTGGAACGCGCGACAGGAACAGCGGCAAAGCGAGGTTCTGCCGGGTCACCGGGGTGAAAATACGGGCGTCTTTGGGCAAAGAGAACATTTAGGGAACATAATGCTTTGAGGCCGGATTGCGCAAGCGGTCATCTTTATGGATTGCGGCCCGACAGGTCGTTCGGATTTTATCCTATGATACGGATGCGATGTAATCCGCCGGGAACTCAAGCTTGCCAAGCGCTGCACGAAGGCGTGTTGCATACTCGGCATTGGCCTCATCGGGGCCGGGTGCCTGGCATAGATTATAGCACAAGGCTGGTATGGCCTGCCCTCTCATCACGTGTGCAATGACGGCTTCGGGCTGGTATTGCTCCAGACCGGGGGCCGCGTAGAGTTTTGCTAGCTCGGCGTAGCTCAGCGCAAAAATCATGCCGTATGCGCGCGCTCCATCGCGCGGGACAAGCGTTGCTTTCTGGCCGATGCACAGGGCGTAGTCGTCAACATAGGCCCGGCGCGGCCTCTCTGGCACGATCTGATTTTCGCTCAGGATATCGCTGTCCATGAAGAGCCCGTAGAAAAACCCATCTATATGCCGGTCCGTCATGTTGTCTCCAGTTCGCGTATGCATGCGCGTTGTATGCGGGTAAAGGTATTCATAAACCGCTCCGCCATCCAATAAAGATTGGTTATGCTGTGGCGAATGAAATGTTATGGGGGCTGCTGCCTTGCTTAAATTTTATGGTCGAAGTTCATCCGACAGTGTCCAGAAGGCGCTCTGGATGCTGGCGGAGACGCAACAGCCATTTGAACATATCCAGCTTGGGGGCGGCTTTGGTGGGTTGGATGACCCGGCCTATCGCAAGCTCAACCCGCATGGCCGCATTCCAACACTTTGTGATGGCGACACGGTGGTCTGGGAAAGTAATGCGATTATTCGCTATCTGGCCGCGTCCTATAGTGCTGGTGCCATGTGGCCGGAAGACTCCGCCGTGCGCGCCTGTGCCGATCAGTGGATGGAATGGGCACAGACGCGGCTATACCCGGACTTCAACAAACTGTTCTGGTTGAGCGTGCGAACACCAGAGGCTGAACAGGATCATGCGGAAATCCGTGATACGAACACGCGGCTCAACGGGTTTTATAAAATTCTCGACGCTCAGCTTGCGCAGCATGATTATGTTGCAGGCGAGCATTTGAGCATGGCCGATTTCCCGGCTGGCGCAACGCTTTATCGTTATTTTGAAATGCCCATTGAACGCCCCGAATTTCCCAATATTGCGCGATGGTATAAGACGCTCAGTAAGCGCGCAGCCTATAAGCAGTATGTGATGCTACCATTTGATGAACTCCGCGGGCGGCTGGCGTTTTAAGGCGACCCCGGTTTTGGCGACAAAATGCAGATAAACATTGGATCAGACACCATGACGGACCCTCAAAAAGAAACACACGACGAGCGGCAGGCTTACGACCGCCGATTTGACCCGACGATGTTCGATGCCTATGCGCCGGCAAAGATCGCCGAGCGTATTGAGGTCATTGGTCGCAGCAAGGCGAACATGAAAATTGTGCCGATGTTGACGCTGGCGGTACTGGCCGGGGCCTTCATCTCCTTTGGTGCCATGTTTTATACGCTTGTGATCACCAACAGCGGCCTCGGTTTCGGTACCGCGCGTCTGATTGGCGGTCTGTCTTTCTGCCTTGGTCTGGTGCTGGTTGTTGTCGGTGGCGCGGAGTTATTCACCGGCAATGTGTTGATCGTCATGGGCTGGGCGCACCGCAAGGTCAGCACCGCAGCACTGGGGCGTAGCTGGGCGCTGGTTTATGTGGGCAATCTGATTGGTGCGCTGGGTATGGCGCTGATGGCCTATTGGTCGGGCTTTATGCACTTTGATGGTGACGCCGTCGGGGCCACGGCCATCCGGATCGCGAGCGCCAAGGTCAATTTGCCGTTCGACGTCGCTTTCATTCGTGGTGTGTTGTGCAATGCGCTGGTCTGTCTGGCTATATGGCTGTGCTTTGCCGCGCGCTCTGTGGCGGGCAAGATCATGGCGATTATCTTTCCCATCACGGCCTTTGTGGCGCTGGGTTTCGAGCACTCCATCGCCAATATGTATTTTATTCCCGTGGGTATATTGGCCGCCAGCGACGCGGGGTACGTTGCGGCAGCCGGGCTATCGCAAGACGCCATGAGCAATCTTGGACCTGGCGGCTTCATGGCGAACCTTGTGCCAGTTACGCTGGGCAACATTGTCGGTGGCGGTGTGTTTGTCGCGCTCAGCTATTACTGCGTTTATCTGCGCGACAAGGACTAGCCTCATCCCTGCCCTAATCAATCACCATCAGCGCGGCGGCGGCGCGGCGGCTCTCGGTTAGCAACACGTTGAAGGTCCGGCACGCCGCGCCGGTATCCATCCATTCCAGCACAATGCCGTGTTCCTTGAGCGCATCGCGCAAGACGCGCGGCGGCGCTAAAAAATCCGCACCACAGCCCAGTACCAGAATGTCGATATCGGCTGCGGCATCGACCACCGCTTGCAGGTGTTCAATGCTCAATGCGCCCGGTGCAGGTGCGGCCCACGCTACGGCATGGCCCGGAAGCACGATGATCGGGCCTGTGTGTTCGACCTCGGCGATCTTGAAACTACCGTTGCCATAGCGCCGGATCAGCTGTGCGCCCGCGCTGGGTACGGGGGTGATGTCGATGGCGCTCATGGCTGGATTTGCCTTTTGAATATGTGGACCGTATGAATGCGCCCGTTGTGCCGCAAATCGTGCGGTTCGGGAAGGAAAAACATATTTTACTTTTTAAAAATGTGAATTAAATAATTTTTATAGATTTTTTGTGTTATTAAAGTTATACAACTGTAAATCCAACATGAATACCGGAGACAATAACATGAAACGCCTTGTTTCACTGGCACTTGCACTGCTTGCATTCATTCCTTTCACCGCACAGGCAGGTACCGTTACGCCCTTGGTGGACGTAACATGGCTACAGAGCCAGCTTGAAGCCGAACGTATTGGCGAAGATGTCATCGTTATCGACATTCGCAACAAGATCGATGGTGGTTCGGCCAAGACCTTTGTTGCCGGGCATATCCCCGGCGCGGTCTACAGCAATTATCTGGGCGACGGCTGGCGCACCACGGTTGATGGCGTGATCGGCAAGTTACCGCCGGTTGGCGACCTGGAAAAGCTGGTACGCAGGCTCGGTGTTGATAACGATGATCACGTCGTGGTCATGCCTGCGGGCAAGAACTCACTCGATTTTGGCAGTGCCGCACGCATCTACTGGACGTTTAAAGTCCTTGGTCATGATGACGTATCCATCCTTGATGGTGGTTATGCTGCGTGGGTTAAGGCTGGCGCACCGGTTGAGAGCGGCGAAACCATGCCCTTCCCCACGGAATTCAGTGCCAGTTTTCGCCCTGAAATGGTCGCCAGCACGGTTGACGTGCTGGACGTCGTAAAAGGCGGTGGCGCGCAGCTGATTGACGCACGTCCAGCCAAACAGTTCGTCGGTGCGGCCAAGCACAAGAAGGCACGGGTCGCGGGAACCATTCCCGGTGCAATCAACGTTCCCGAGGGCACGCTTGTCCCTGGCAAGGGCGATCACGCGTTGAGCGGTGCTGATCTTGACGTCATACTCGCTGCCGCGAAGGTCACCGGTTCGGACAAGAAGATTACCTTCTGCAACACCGGCCATTGGGCGGCGACGGCATGGTTTGCGCTCTCGGAGCTGGGTGGTGATGAAAACGTCACAATGTATGACGGTTCCATGGTTGAATGGACGCGTTTCAAAGACTTGCCCCTGCAAAAGGCTACAGCGGCAATCAACTAAGTCGCATAACGTTACATTTCTACGCTGACATTGGCCGGGGCATTTGATAGTGTCCCGGCCAATTCATTTGTTGTGCGGACTTTATCCATGAATATTCAAAATCCGGCTGGTGGGCATGACGTGTCCGCTGTTGTTACTGATCGCCCTGCTGCGCTGGTTGCCGCACTCGGGCTGGCCCTTGGCGCGGCCTTCCTGATCAATGCCTTTGATTTGCGTCAGGGCGGCTTGTTTCTGATCGGCGGCGCACTGGGCGCGGTGCTCTATCACGCATCCTTCGGGTTCAGCGGCTCGTGGCGCGGCTTTATTGCCGAGCGCCGCAACGCGGCCGCCATCCGCGCACAGATCCTCATGCTCGCACTTGCCACGTTGGCGTTTTTGCCCCTGCTCGATGGCGGTGCCATGTTTGGCCGCTCGCTGGTTGGCGCGATTGGCCCGGTCGGCGTTTCGGTGTTCACCGGGGCGTTCCTGTTCGGCATCGGCATGCAGCTTGGCGGCGGTTGCGGATCAGGCACGCTGTTTACCGTGGGCGGTGGCAGCCAGCGTATGTTGGTCACGTTGCTATTCTTTATTGTTGGCGCGGTGCTTGGTAGCGCGCACCTGCCGTGGTGGCTGGGAATGCCTTCGCTCGGCCCCCTCAGCCTGAGCCGCGAGCTCGGCCTGCTGCCCGCCATCACTGTGCAAATCGCCCTGCTATTCCTGCTGGCCTGGGGTGTTACGGCGCTGGAACGTCGCCGTCATGGCCGCGTTATGCCGTCTTCTACGGATGATACGAGCCCGGCCCTGTACCGCCTGTGGCGTGGCCCGTGGCCCATTGTGTGGGCCGCCGTGGCGCTGGTCGTGTTGAATGTCGCGACCTTGTTGCTGGCCGGACACCCATGGTCGGTCACCTTTGGCTTCGGCCTGTGGGGTGCCAAGGCGCTCACCACGCTGGGTGTTGATGTGGCAAGCTGGGAATTCTGGACATGGCGCGGCCCGGCACGCGCGCTGGCTGGCAGTGTGTTAGCCGATACCACTTCGGTGATGAATTTCGGGCTGATACTGGGTGCCATGCTGGCCGCCGCGCTGGCTGGCAAATTCGCCCCGGCTATGAAGTTGCCTGCGTTGTCACTGCTGGCTGCGGTGATCGGTGGCGTGTTGATGGGCTACGGCGCGCGTCTCGCATTCGGCTGTAACATCGGTGCCATGTTCAGCGGCATTGCCTCGGGCAGTGTGCACGGTTGGCTATGGCTAGCTATGGCCTTTCTCGGCAACATTGTCGGTGTGCGTGCACGCACACTATTCGGCCTGACGAACTAAGGACCGGTCATGAGCAATACCAAAAATCTGAAAAGCCAACTGATCGTTGGGTCTGTATTCGCACTCGCCACCGTCGGGATTGCAGCCGATCATATGGCGTCGCTAGAGCGGCAGGCCGCTGCTACGCAACAGTTGCCGTTGCTGCCTATTGCCAAGCCTCGGGTGCAGGATGAGGACGCTTACTCACCGTGCTCACCCTGTTCGCCATGCTCTGCGAGTGATGTGGATTGGTCGTCTTGCTCGCCATGTGCACCGTGTTCCCCATGCTCTGCCAGCGATGCGGACTGGTCGCCGTGCTCACCATGTGCGCCATGCTCACCGTGCTCGGCATGGTCGCCCTGTTCCCCGTGCTCTCCATGCTCACCTTGCGCGCCCTGTGCGCCGAGTGAGCAATAAGACCTAGCTGGCGTTGAGGTTCTCGGCGCGGTCTTCGACGGCGTCTTCATCGCCATTGCGGCGGCTGATGTTGAGGTGCAGTAGCACCGGTACAGCAAGAGCGATTGAGGAATAGGTCCCGATCAGTACGCCGAAGATCATGGCAAAGCTGAAGTCACGGATCACCGCACCACCCAGGAAGTAAAGCGCCATCAGGGCGAGCAGCGTCGTGACACTGGTCATCACGGTGCGTGACAGGGTCTGGTTGATGCTCTCGTTGAGCAGTTCGCCAAGTGGCTTGGTCTTGTACTTGCGCAGGTTCTCGCGCACGCGGTCATAGACCACGACTGTATCGTTGATGGAATAGCCCGCAATGGTCAGCACCGCAGCCACGGTGGTCAGGTTGAACTCCAGACCAAGCAGCGCAAACACACCGATGGTTGCCAGCACGTCATGCAGCAGCGCGACAATTGCGCCGACGCCAAACTGCCATTCAAAGCGAAACCAGATGTAGATCAGGATTGCGCCAATGGCGAGGCCAACGGCGTATACACCATCCCAGAACAGCTCTTCACTGATTTTGGGGCCAACGACTTCGGTGCGGCGGTATTCGATGCCGGGGCCAAGCGCCGCCTTGACGGCTTCAACGGCGTGCTGCTGGGCAGCTTCGCCACCGTCCTGCTTTTGCAGACGGATCATCACATCGGTTGGCGCGCCGAATTCCTGTAATTCCACGTCGCCCAGGCCAATGCCGTTCAGGTTACGGCGCATGGCGGCTGTATCGACGGCTTGCTCTGCGCGAATTTCAACCAGGATACCACCCTTGAAATCAATGCCGTAGTTCATGCCCTTGACCATGAACAGTGCTATCGAGGCAATCACCACAGCCGCACTGAACGCAAAGAACAGCGATTTCTTTGGGATAAAGGACAGGTTGATGCCGCTTGGGATGAGGTGCAGTCCGCGCATGATTTTGCTCTTTCCTCGCCTTATAGCGGCAGCGTCTGTGGGCGCTTGGCACGGAGCCAGGTCGCCGCCATCAGACGCACCAACATGATGGCTGTGAACATGGAGGTAACGATACCGATTGCCAGTGTCACCGCGAAACCGCGCACGGGGCCAGAGCCGAACGAATACAGCAGGACCGCAGCGATCAGGGTGGTGACATTGGCATCAATGATGGTTTTAAAGGCACGTGAATAGCCCGCATCAACTGCCGACATAGGGGTGCGACCGATACGCACTTCCTCGCGGATGCGCTCGAACACCAAAACGTTGGCGTCCACGGCCATACCGATGGTCAGCACGATACCCGCGATGCCCGGCAAGGTCAGCGTGGCTTGCAACACCGACAGCGAAGCCAGGATCAGGAAGATGTTCATGGCCAGTGCGACGTTCGCCATAAGCCCGAACAGGCCATAGGCAATGCCCATGAAGACGATCACGGCGATCAGGCCAATAATCGACGCGATTTTGCCTGCGGCGATGGAATCCGCACCCATACCGGGGCCGACAGAGCGTTCTTCAAGAATAACCAACGGCGCGGGCAATGCACCGGCGCGCAGCAGCAATGAAAGATCCTGTGCGCCCTGAATGGTAAAGCTGCCGCTGATCTGGCCTGAACCACCGAGAATAGGCTGGCGGATAACCGGTGCGCTGATCACTGTATTATCGAGGATGATGGCGAACAGCTTGTTGACGTTCTTCGCCGTTGCGTCGCCAAATTTCTTTGCGCCACGGGTATCGAAGCGGAAGGTGACGACCGGTTCATTGGTGCGCTGATCAAAGGATGGCTGTGAGTCCACCAAAGTCTCACCGCTGACCATGACCCGCTTGCGGATCAGGTACATGCGCGGCTTGCCATCGGCACCGACTTCATCGGCGGACGGCAGCAGCATGGATCCCGGCGGCACACGTCCGGCCATGGCATCTGCCACGCTGTTGTCCTGATCAACCAGATGGAAGGTCATCTTGGCGGTTTCACCGAGCAGACGTTTGACCCGTTCAGGATCATCAACGCCGGGTAACTGGACCAGAATACGTTCGTCGCCCTGCCGCTGGATGGTTGGTTCACGCACGCCGGTTTCATCGATACGGCGGCGCACAATCTCGATGGATTGCTGGACTGCCGATATCCGGCGATCGGTGACGGCCTGTTCGCTGAGAATAATGCGCACAGCGCCGTCATCATCAATTTCGATCTCTGCGCCACGTTCAATCTGTTTGATCAGGTCCATTGCGCTGTCGCGTTTATCAGCTTCGGGTATGCTCACACCAACGCCCGGTGTGCCGTCGCCCAGCACACCCAGATCACGGTAACGAATGCGTGCCTTGCGCAGCTCGGTACGAACCCCGTCAACGACTGATTCCAGGTACTCACCGATAACGGCGTCGGCCTGAACTTCGAGCAACAGGTGGGAGCCACCTTGCAGGTCGAGGCCCAGACTGACCTGTTTATGCGGCATCCAGTCGGGCAAGCTGCCCGCGTCGCGTGCTGCAAAGAAGTTGGGCGCGGCGAATGCCAGCCCCAACGTGCAAACCGCAAGGATCAGGATGACCTTCCACTTGGCGAAATAAATCATGACGCGATCGTATCCGAAGCTAGGGTGTTATTTTTTACCGCCGAAAAGTGAACCAAGCAGGCCACCCTTCTTTTCGCCGCTGTCGTCGCTGCCGCTATCATTGGCAGCTTTTTTGGCGGCGGCGGGATCGGGCTTGGTCAAAACCGTCGAGACCAGCTCGCGCTGAACCTTGACCTTGACCTCTGGTGCGATTTCCACGGTGATTTCGCTTTCACCTTCGGTCACCTTGGTCACGGTGCCGATGATGCCACCACCGGTGACAATGCGGTCACCACGACGGATCGCGGTCAGGCTGGCGCGGTGTTGTTTCATCTTTTTCTGCTGCGGACGGATGAGCAGGAAGTAGAACACAACGAAAATCAGGAGAAGCGGGAAGAGTGCTTCCAGACCACCGGCACCACCGGCGCCACCTGCTGTCTGTGCGTATGCGGGTGAAATGAACATGGAAGTCTCCTAAAATAAAATAGCGCCGTGTCCGGCTAAACCGCCCGGCGACAATACTGTAATTTGATCTGCTCCCCCGATGATGAGCTGACCATTGAAAATAGCTTGGCGGACTATACCCGCACGGGCGCAAGTTGCAACGAGAAAGCACGGATTTATGGGCTCTGACAGGCATCTCGACGCATTGACGCGCCGGGGGCTTATGTTAATGTCCGCGCCATGACTGATATTGACACCACAAAGGTCCTGCAGCGGATTGCCGATGCGCTTGATCGCATGGCGCCCCCGGTGCATAGCGCCAATGATATGACCAGCGCAGACGCCTTTGTCTGGCATGCCGAAGGCCATTGGCTGGAGCCCATTAAACGCGTCAACCGGGTTGAACTTGGCTTGCTGATGGGCATCGACAGCCAGTCCACGCAGTTGCTGGAAAACACCCGGCGCTTCGCCCGCGACCTGCCTGCCAACAACGCCCTGCTATGGGGCGCACGCGGTACGGGCAAGAGTTCCATCGTCAAAGCCGTGCATGCCGAGGTCAACCGTGAGGCCCCCGGCATTCTGGCATTGGTGGAAATCCACCGTGAAGACATTCCCAGCCTGCCCGCCCTGCTCCATATCCTGCGTGATTCGGGCCGCCAGTGTCTGGTTTTTTGCGATGATCTGTCGTTTGACGGTGATGATGCGTCTTACAAGTCGCTCAAGGCCGTGCTTGAAGGCGGCATTGAAGGTCGCCCCGAAAATGTGGTGTTTTACGCCACGTCGAACCGGCGCCACCTGATGCCGCGCGACATGATCGAAAATGAACGCTCCACGGCCATCAATCCGGCCGAGGCGGTCGAGGAAAAGGTCTCTCTGTCGGATCGATTCGGTCTGTGGCTGGGTTTCCACGTGTGTGATCAGGCGACGTTCTTTGCCATTATCGAGGGCTACGCCACGCGGCTTGGCCTCGATGTACCGCGCGAACAGCTCCATGCCGAGGCTATAGAATGGTCGGTTACGCGTGGTTCACGCTCGGGTCGTGTGGCGTGGCAGTATATTCAGGACCTTGCCGGGCGGCTGGGCAAAAAGATCAGCTTCGACGATTAGGATGGAAGGCAACGCCTTCTCCTGTCGGTCAATAATCATTTAGCCGCGCGGGATGCGCGCCACGTCACCGCTGCCGCCGTACCAGATTTTCTGGTTGTGCAGCTTGCCAAGCAGCGAGCGGATGTTATCGATACGGTCGCTCTTTGGTTCGGCCTGTTGACGGCTCAGCGTCGCCAGTTCCCGGTCCAGACACCCTTCGATGAGATCAATATCGCGCGTGTTGAGTTCAAAGTTTCGTTTATAGCCCATTATCTGATAGTCCCCTGACCTTGGCGGTGTACGGGCCGATCATTCTCCACTTCCCCATGGGGAAAGGCGGTCCGCTATTACATATTCAATTATTATATATTATAAAAATAAAAAATGTCATAGCGGAAAAAATATCATAGCGGAAATTTATTGCGTTGTCGTTTACGCGCTATCTGCGCAACACCCATCGCCCGCCTGTATCGGCGGGCACGCGACAGTTCCGTAAGAACAAAACACGCAGCAGTCGCCTTGTTTGGGTCGCAGCACCACGCCGCAACCCTTGCAGTCATAGAACCACTGGCAGGCATTGATTGGCATGTGCTCGCGCTCGCGGTGGCCGCATTGCGGACAGGTGATCTCGGAAATCAGTTCAATGTCTGTCTGTGTTGCAGTGGCCATTTCAATCTTTCAGCTTTACCAAGGCATGCAGCGTTATAACGATGAAGACTGCGAGTAATGGCAACAGGACATAGTCCAGTATACCAAGCATGGCCGACAAGCCCATAGCGCCAAGTGCCAGCACCAGCACGGGGGTAAAACAGCATAATGCGGTGAGCAGCGTGCCAGTTATCCCGATGGCGAGTTGTTTGCGTGGCGTCATAATCTCTCCACAGTGCTATCTATGATGGTATCGCATGATAGCGTGCCCGCGCATGAGCGTGCTATTCAACACCGCGTGAAGGTGATCTTGATGTTGACGTTCCCCTTGCGGGAAACCTTATAGCCACGCTAGCGATACACACGACGATAACGGAGACGATACGTGACAAACAAAACAAAAGCCCTGCTGGCACTGGCGCTTGTAGCCCTTGTTGTGATGATGTTTGCAAATCCGGTTTTGCAGACGTCTACGATTATGCTGCAGCCCGGTGATACCCGTATCGTTGAACGTGGTGAGCAAATATACGCCGTGCAGTGTGCGTCGTGCCATGGTGTGGATTTACAAGGGCAGCCTGACTGGCGCACGCGAAAGGCCGATGGCCGTCTACCCGCGCCGCCACACGATGAAACAGGCCACACATGGCATCACACCGATGACATGATATTCAACTCCACCAAGTTCGGGCCGCAATATGTTGCCGGGCCAGATTATCAGAGCGATATGCCAGCCTATGACGGTGTGATCAGCGATGACGATATCGTTGCCGTGCTGTCCTATATCAAGAGTCGCTGGCCCGCCGAAATCCGTACCCGCCATGATGACATGAACAACCGCGCTGCTTCGCAGTAAGCTATGGGGCTGGTTATCAGAGTATTCGGCGCCCGCTTTTCTTCGTGTGTGCCGCGCTCAATGCGGTTTAACATGTTAATAAGAATGCGGAATGGGAGACAATCTTGAAGCTTGGTCATCACCGTCTGGTAAGCCGTATCGTGCTGGTCGCGGGGCTCGTGCTGTTTGGCTTTCTGGCCATCACGCTGCATAGCATTTGGCGTGACAGCGAGCGCGTGGCGGCGGGTGCAGCCGATAACCACCTGTGGGGTATTGCCCAGATCGAAGTTGATCTGCAAAATCTGGTTACAGCGGTTACCAGACATGGGCTTACGCCCTGGCAGGTCTCGCATGATGCTGTCATGGTCAAGTTTGATATCCTGTGGAGTAGGCTCGACATCTATCAGCATGGTGAAGCATACGCCGCTTTCTCGCAGATCGACGGCGCGGCTGCCATGGGTGAAAAACTGATTGCCGAACTGACTCGGCTTGAGCCCGTTATCCTGACGGATCAAACTGAACATCAGGACCAGTTCCTGGACATCGCCAGAACTCTGGGGGCGTTGCAGCGAACCGTTCATACGGTCAGCCTTAACGCCTTCCACTTTTTTAACGAACTTACGGTTACTGAGCGTGAGCGGCTTCATAGCAGCCTGCAATACTCTATTCTCTACATGGCTGCGATCATCGGTTGTTGCATGGTTATCGTTCTGTTTGGCTGGCGTGAAGCCCGAATGGCCCTGCAAGCTGTACGTCTGAGTCAGGAAAAGGAAGATGAGCTTACACAGCAAAACGAATTGATCCGTCAAGCTGAAGAAATCGCCAGCATCGGCCATTTTGTATGGGACCTGGCTGATCAGAGATACATCCATTTTTCGAAGACGATTGCCGACATGTACGGGGTGCCGGTGGAGCGGGTTGATACGGAATGCTCCATCAATGGAGCACTCGTTAATATTCATCCTGATGATCGCGCGCAAGTGGCTCAGGCATTTGAATCCTCGAAAAATCCGGACGATACCTATGATGTGGAATACCGTGTCGTGCGCCAGGACGGTACGGTGCGTGAATTGCGCGAGGTCGGCGTCGCCGTGGCCGATGAGTCCGGTGTTGTGGTTTCAATTGCCGGGACAGTTTATGACATTTCGGATCAGAAGGCTGCTGTTGCCGAGATTGTTGCAGCCAAAGAAGCCGCCGAGGCCGCGAACAAGGTGAAGTCCCTGTTCCTGTCCAGTATGAGCCACGAACTGCGTACGCCGTTAAATGCCATTATCGGATTTGCCCAGATGCTGGAACTGGATGGTGCGGCATCGCTAAGCGACAAGCAGCGTGAATATACAGGTCACATCATCAGCAGTGGGCAGCTCCAGCTATCCATGGTCAATCAGGTACTTGAACTGACCAATATTGAAGCCGGTAAAATGGATATGAACATCAAGGATATAGATGTTCGCAGTGTGCTCGAAAATTGCCTGACAATTACCCGCATTATGGCAGACCTGAAAGATGTCGCCGTGATCGACAAGATCATGGACGAGCCCCTGCCCCTTGTATGTGCGGACGCGGCAAAGCTTGAACAGGTCCTGCTGGTTCTTCTCGGTAATGCGGTGAAATACAACAAGAAAGGCGGCAGTGTGACCCTCTATGGCATTCAGTGCGATAGCGGCATGCTGCGTTTGAATGTGCGCGATAATGGTTTGGGAATTTCACCCGAGCGCCACGGCGAGGTCTTTGAGCCCTTCAATCGTCTCGGCAAGGAAGCGTTGAGCATTGAGGGCACCGGCATCGGTCTGACCATCGCCAAGCATCTGATCGAGTTACAGGACGGTCAGATTGGTGTGGAATCCGAGCTTGGAATGGGTTGCACCTTCTGGGTTGAACTGCCGTTGGCCGGATAAGACGTCAGTCGCGACGACTACGCACTTAAGCTTGGCAGGTGTTTGCGCGGATCGAGCGCTTTCTTGCCCTTGCGCAATTCAAAGTGAAGCTGCGGGGTGCTGACGCTACCCGTGCTGCCCACCGTGGCGATGGACTGACCCTTTTTGACCGTATCGCCGCGCTTGACCAACAGCTTGTCATTGTGGGCATAGGCCGAGATATAGCCATTTGCATGTTTGACCAGCAACAGATTTCCGAAGCCGCGCAATTCGTTTCCGGCGTAGGCAACGACGCCATTTTCCGCAGCGTTAACCGGTGCGCCGCGCGCTGCGGCAATATTGATCCCATCGTTGCGCAGCCCACCTTCCTTGGCACCAAAGCCGGAAATCACCTTACCCTTGGCGGGCCACAGGAAACCTTTGCCGCTTGGTTTTGGTGGGGCCGGAACGGCGGCCAGCGGCTTGGCCTTGGCAATCACTGTCTTCGTTGCGTTTGAGCTTGTGCTCTGGGTTGTGCTCTGCCCCCCTGCCGGTTCGGCGCTGGCAAGCACGGTGCTGCGCGTTCCGGTACCGGGTAAACGCAGTTCCTGACCGACATAAATCGTATAGGGCGGCTTGATGGCGTTGGAGCGCGCCAAATCATAGACATTGACGTCATACTGCCGCGAAATGGCGTAGAGCGTCTCGTTCTTTTTGACGTTGTGGACCTGACCGCGAGGCAGCACGATGCGTTGACCGACCTTTAGCGTATAGGGCGCTTTTAGGCTGTTGGCGACAATGATATCGCGCGCCGAGACCTGATGACGGCGTGACAGCGCATAGATTGTATCGCCCTTGCCGACGGTGACCGCCGTGGCGTTGACGAATATGGCGCTTGAACGCGATGGTTCGCTCGATTTATTGCTGCCGGGAATATAGCCCGGCGTGGACCATTCCAGACCACCGCACGATGCGAGGCTTAGCGGCACGGCCACAATGACAGCCGCCACCGCGATGGCTGGCCGACACGCCATGGATCGCATAAAGCATCGCACTGTCTGAGGCCTCACTCTGTTTCCACGCCTGCCAACAGGGGTACGAAGCGTACAGGGCCTAAATCTTCGGTTTCTGCACCATCTTCGTGGCGGATCAGCTTGATCAGACGCTGGTCGTCATCATCGAGCCCGACCGGCAGCACCATGATGCCGCCAATGGCGAGTTGATCAACCAGTTGTGAGGGAATATCCAGAGCCGCCGCCGTCATCATGATGCGGTCAAACGGAGCCTGTTCGGGCCAGCCAAGGCTGCCGTCGCCGAGCACACTGGTAACGTTGCTCAGACGCAGTTTGGCAAAACGTTTCTCGGCTTCCTCAAGCAATGGCGCGTGGCGCTCAAGGGTGTAGAGTCGACGACACAGTCGCGACAGAATCGCCGCCTGATAGCCCGAGCCGGTGCCGATCTCGAGCACCTTCATACGGTCACCGAGTTCAAGTGCCTCGGTCATGCGGCCAACCACGGCTGGCTGGCTAACGGTCTGATGCCGACCGATGGGCAGCGCAACATTCTCGAACGCTCGGTCCTGAAATGGCCGTGGTACGAACAGTTCGCGCGGTATGCTTTCCATGGCAGCCAGCACGCGTGGCTCGGTAATGCCACACTGGCGGACTTCGAGAATCAGCCGGGCAATATCGGTGTTACGGATTTCCGCCGTGGCGGTTCGCGGTGCTGCACTATCGGGACTCAAGACAGCACCTGCTTCAGTTTGCGCAATACGGGCCGGTCAGTCAGATCGACGCTCAACGGGGTGACCGAAATCATGTCATTGTAGACAGCGTGCAAGTCGGTGCCTGCGCGGAACTTTTCTTCGGTGCGCATGGCACCAATCCAGTAATACGGCTCACCGCGTGGGTCTGTGCCGCACTGGATCTGGTCGCCGATCTTGCGTGCACCCTGCGTCGTGACTTCGATGCCTTTGACGTCTTTGTAGGTGACATCGGGAAAGTTCACGTTCAGCAACGTATTGCGCGGCACCTCAAAGCCCTTGAGTTTTTTCAGCACTTTGGGAATCCAGTGTGCCGCCGTGGGCCAGTGGATGGGCTTGCCGTCTTCAAAATGCTGGCTGAAGGCGATGGCCGGTGCGCCCAGAATGATGCCTTCGATGGCGGCAGCCACGGTGCCGGAATAGGTCACATCATCGCCTAGATTTGCGCCCCGGTTAATGCCCGACAATATGATATCGGGCGGACTGTCTTTCATGAGTTGATTCATGGCCAGCAGCACGCAGTCGGTCGGCGTGCCATCAACCGCGTAACGCCGACCCGATACATGGCGGATACGCAATGGGCGGCGCAGGGTCAATGCGTGTGCTGTTGCGCTCTGTTCGCTGGCTGGGGCAACGACCCAGACTTCGCGTGCGATGGCGCGCACAGCCTTTTCCAGAACCTTCAGACCCGGTGCGTCGATACCGTCATCGTTCGATATCAGGACCCGCGCTTTGGCAAGGTCTATGTACTTATGACTGCTCATGCGGTGCGATGCTCTCCAGCCCATTCATGTATGGGCGCAAGGCTTCCGGTATGGTGACCGAGCCGTCGGCCTGCTGATAGTTCTCGAGAACCGCGACCAGCGTACGCCCGACCGCCAGGCCTGATCCGTTCAGCGTATGGACAAACTGCGTGCCCTTCTCGCCCTTGGGGCGGCAACGGGTGTTCATGCGCCGCGCTTGAAAGTCACCGCAGTTCGAGCAGCTTGAAATTTCGCGGTACTGCTCCTGTCCGGGTAGCCAGACCTCAATGTCATAGGTCTTGCGTGCGCCGAAACCCATGTCGCCGGTTGACAGGACGACCGTGCGGTATGGCAGACCGAGGCGCTGTAACACACCCTCTGCACAGCCCGTCATGCGCTCAAGTTCATCAACCGACTGATCGGGCGTTGTGACGCTGACCATTTCCACCTTGGTGAACTGGTGCTGGCGGATCATGCCGCGCGTGTCCCTGCCCGCTGAGCCGGCCTCTGAACGGAAACACCATGTCATGGCAGTGTTGCGTCGTGGCAGAGTTTCGCTTTCAAGAATTTCACCGCGCGTGATGTTGGTCAGTGGCACTTCGGCTGTGGGGATCAACCACATGCCCTGCTCTGTGCGGAACAGGTCTTCGGCAAACTTGGGCAACTGGCCCGTGCCGAACATGGAGTCGTCGTTGACCAATGCTGGTGGATTGATTTCGGTGTAGCCGTTTTCTTGCGTGTGGATGTCGAGCATCAGCGCGGCGATCGCGCGCTCCATGCGGGCCAGAGCACCGCTCAGGATCACAAAGCGTGCGCCCGAAACCTTGGTGGCGCGCTCAAAGTCCATCAGACCAAGAGTCTCACCAATGTCGAAGTGCTCTTTCGGCTCGAAATCAAAGCTTTTCAGTTCGCCCCATTTGCGCACTTCAATGTTGGCGCTTTCATCGGGGCCGACCGGCACATCATCAAACGGCAGGTTCGGCGTGCTTTGCAGGATATCATTGAGCGCCTGTTCGGCGATGCGTGCCGCGTCTTCAGCAGCGCTCTGCTCATCTTTGCTCTGGGAGACTTTTGCCAGAACGTCGCTGGCATCCTCGCCGCGTGCCTTGGCCTGGCCGATTTCCTTGGACAGCTTGTTACGCTCGGCCTGAATTTCCTGGGCACGGGTCTGGTGCGCACGGCGCACCTTGTCCATTTCGATCAGGCGTTCGGCCAGCGGCGCAAGGCCGCGACGCTTCATGCCATCGTCAAAGCTTTCAGGGTTTTCGCGAATCCACTTGATATCAAACATGGGTTTACATGGCTCGGTTGGTCCAGCGCAGCGTGAACCGCGCCGGTCTGGTTGGGTTACAGGGTGTGTATCTCGGACATAAGAAGCCGTCACCGATACCGCGCGCTTAGTTTAGACCTTCGCGGGGGTGGCGTCTGTACCTTCATCTGCATCCTCGGCATCATCCTCGTCTTCGTCATCTTCATCATCGGCGTCTTCGCCAGCGTTTTTACGGCGCGTACGTTCTACGAGTCGCACGCAAATGATGGAAATTTCGTAAAGAAGGATCGTCGGGAATGCAAGGCCGAGCTGGCTGATGACATCCGGCGGTGTCAGTACGGCGGCTGCAACAAACGCTGCAACGATGGCGTACTTGCGCTTGGCGGCCATGCCCTTGGACGTGACCAGGCCAATGCGGCCGAGCAGCGTCATGACGACGGGCAGTTCGAAGCACAGACCAAAGGCGAAGATAAGCTGCATGACCAGTGACAGATACTGATCAACCTTGGCTTCAAGCTGGATGGGCAGCGTGGTTGGGCCGCCGACAGAACTTTCAAAGCCGAGGAAGAACTTCCACGCCATGGGGAAGATGAAATAATAGACCAGCGCGCCGCCCATGAAGAACAGGACTGGCGTAAAGACCAGAAACGGTGCGAATGCACGCTTCTCATGCTTATAAAGTCCCGGCGCAATAAAGGCCCAGAGCTGAATAGAGAGAAACGGAAAGGCGATGAAAATCGCCGCGAAAAACGACACCTTGATATAGGTAAAGAACGCCTCGTGCAGGGCGGTAAAGATCAGGCGACGTTCGCCGCCCATATCTTCGAGCACATCAGCCAGCGGCTGGACCAGAAAGCCATAGATGTGCGGCGCGAAATAATAACAAATGAAAAACAAAATGATAATCGCGATGAACGAATGGGTCAGACGCTTGCGCAGCTCGACCAGATGATCGAGTAGCGGCATTTTGGAGTCTTCAAGGGCGTCGTTGTTATCGCTCACGTCTGTCTGGCCTGTCTACCTGATTAGCTGTTTGCTGCGCCGGCCTTGGCGCTGTCGCCATCGCTGTCCGCAGGTGCGGCCTCGGCGACGTTGGCTTCAGCTTCTGGCTCAGGCTCGATTTGTTTGGGCTCGTCGCTCTCGGCCAGCTTGGCCGTATGTTCTTGATGTGATGATGCCGTCGACAAGGGATTGCCGGTGGCGTCACCGCCATCGCTTTTCTTGTCATCCTTGACGGCGTCTTTGGCGGTTTCATCCATCGAGCGTTGTACCTCGCTCATGTCCAGGTCTTTGTCCAACTCGCCGGTTGGGTCGACCGTGTCCTTGATGGTTTTTTCGATGTCGGTGTGGCTGATCTTGTTGAGATCCTGCTTCAGATCATCAAGATCGGCTTCGCGCACCATTTCATCAACGCCGCTCTGAAATTCACGGGCCAGCCCGCGCGCTTTGCGGATCCACTGCATGGCAGTGCGCAGGGCGCGTGGCAAATCCTTTGGTCCAATGACGATAATCGCCAGGATTCCCACGATGAATAGTTCCTGCCAGCCGATGTCCAGCATGCAAGCCCGCCGAATTAAGAATTAAAGAAGGACCAGAAGGCCCGGTGATCAGCCGTTGGCTGCTTTGTCTTTGTCCTCGGCTGCCGTATCGACAGCGTCAGAGGCTTCAGACTTCAGCACTTTGGCATCTTCGCCGGTTTCGCCGGACTCGTCGGTTTCTTCTTCCTTCATGCCTTTTTTGAAGGATTTCAGGCCTTTACCGAAGTCGCCCATCAAGCGTGAAATCTTGCCGCCGCCGCCGAACAGGACGAGGACAACAACCAGGACAATGAGCCAGTGCCAAATACTAAAAGTTCCCATGAGAGTTTTCTTCACCTAGAAAATAGTTAATCGTTAAATCAATTGGTGGCGGATAATGGCAGATTGCCCGCAGTGGCGCAATCCGCCTTCCACGCTTATTTCATCGCAGCAAATTGTACAAAAGCCGCAGCATCCTGCGTCCTGCATATGGTTTTATGTCGCATCCGGGTCAAGTGGCTCAGCGACATCGCCCTCATCGGCGGTTTCAGGTAGCGCATCTTCCTCGCCTTGCGATGAAAACGGTACCTGTGCCGCCGGATCGGCGTTGTTTTCGTCAGTGACCTCTTCCCCGTCAGCGGTTTGCGCACCATTGCCTTCGCCGATGTCCCCACGGCTGCGGTAAACGTTGAGTGCCGGGCCGGATTCCAGCAGGCCTGCGGCCTTCAATTCGTCCATGCCGGGCAAATCGGTGACACGCGACAAGCCGAAATGATCCAGGAAATCATCCGTCGTGCCCCAGGTCATCGGGCGGCCGGGTGTTTCGCGTCGACCACGTGGTTTGATCCAGCTCTTTTCAAACAGCACATCAAGTGTGCCTTTGCTCAGGCTGACGCCGCGAATTTCTTCGATTTCGGCACGCGTAACGGGTTGGTGATAGGCGATAATGGCCATGGTTTCGATGGTTGCACGGCCAAGCTTGCGCGAAACCTCGGTCTCGATGTTGAGCTTGGCGCTCAGATCGTGCGCCGTGCGGAATGCCCATGATATGCCAACGCGCACCAGATTGACACCGCGCCCGGCGTATTCTTCCTGCAAGTCCTTGAGCAAGGCTTTAACGTTAATGCCATCAGGCACACGTCCGGCGATGGCCCGTTCGCTCAGCGTATCGGCTGAAGCGAACAGAATGGCTTCAACCAGTCGCTTGGCATCATGGATCTCGGCTTCGCTGGGTGGTGGCGTTTCAGCGACAGTCTCGCCCTCACCTTCCTCTGCATTTTCCTCGGCATCGTCTTGCACAGCGCCTTCGTCAGATTCGTCCATGACGTCGGCTGTTTCGCTGTCCAGTTCGGAGGCAACATCAGGCTCGGCAACCTCATCGGTGACGATTTCCGCGTTGTCGTTATCGTTGACGCCGGGTGTTTCTGTATCGTGCGCGTTCATGATGCCTCGTTATTATCAGGATCGCCGCCCTGTGCGGCGCTTAAGTCATCGCCATCTTCTCGGGCGCTGACGAAAATTGGTCCAAACGGATCGCTCTGGCGAATGTTGAGTTTACCATCGCGGGCCAGTTCAAGGCTGGCGGTGAATGTCGAGGCAATTGCCGAGCGTCGTACCAGCGTATCTGAGATGCTGTCTGGCATGAAGCTCCACAGGTTCGTCCATTCCGGCGAATTACCCAGCATACGGCGGATACGCTCCAACGCTTTTTCAACGGTGTAAAGCTCGACGGCCTCGATGGTCATGGAGCGCGGTGCCTGACGGCGCTTCATGTCGCCATAGGCGCGCATCAGATCATGCAGGTTGGCGTCGAATACTGTGTTCATACGCACCGAGAATGCTTCGGGTGCGCCGCGCGCAAAGAACTCACGGCCCAACTGGTTGCGATCTACCAGGCCAACACCGGCATCACGCATGGCCTCCAGACGGCGTAGTTGAAACGCCAGAACCGAAGCCATTTCCTCGCCCGTGGGCTGGTCTTCATCGTCAAGGTCGGGCAGCAGAAGCTTGGATTTCAGATACGCCAGCCATGCCGCCATGACCAGATAATCAGCCGCCAGTTCCAGATTGCGCCGTCGCGCTTCGGTTACAAAGGCGAGGTATTGGTCAGCGAGTTGCAGAATCGAGACCTGGGTGATGTCGACCTTTTGCGTGCGCGCCAGATTGAGCAGGATATCGAGCGGGCCTTCATAGCCGTCGACATCGACGACAAAGGCATCGACATGATGCGCGATGGCATCATCGGCAACGTCTTCCTCGAACGCGATCTGGCTTTCTATGGTCCCGGTTTCCGACATTGGCTTCTCAGATGACTCCGCTCAGGGATAAAATAACCGACATAAGATACTCCGCCGGGGCGCCCACGAGCCACCAGAATACGTCCAGATCAAGACCAAAAAAATCCCCAAGCATGGGAAGCAGGAAAATTGTACCGATGATAATGAAGAATCCAAAGCGTTCGATGCGCGCAAATTTGTAGGCCCAGGGTGCGGGTAACAAGCCGGTCAGGACCCGCCCGCCATCAAGCGGTGGCAGTGGCAGCATGTTGAAAACGAACAGCAGTACATTGATCCAGATCGCATTGTAAATGTTGTAGGCAAGCCATGCTGCAAAGTCTGCGGGGAACAGTGTCAATGTGTGGGCCGCAAGCGCACAAGTTATTGCAATCAATACATTTGTCAGCGGTCCGGCAAGGGCAACCAGGACCATGTGAGACTTCGGCCTGCGCAAGCGGGCGAAATTCACCGGTACCGGCTTGGCAAAGCCGAACATGACCTTGCCACCACTGCCCAGCAACAGCAATGCGGGCAGGATAATAGTACCAAAGGGGTCAATATGGCGCAGTGGATTGAAGCTGACCCGGCCCAGCCTGTAGGCGGTGTCATCACCCAGTCGCCATGCCACCCAGCCATGTGCAGCTTCATGTAGTGTGACAGCCATCAGGACCGGTAAAACCCAGACCGAGGCGGTGAAAAGAGCGTCCTGTATCATGGCGATTCGGTCCTATCGGCAGACTGCGTGCCGAGTAATGCATCCAGTCGCACCAGCGCTTGCGCACGATCAAATGGCTGTGGCGCACCGATGGCTGCCCTGCCCCGCGCCAGTCGGGCGCATGCTGCGTCATCGAGTGGCCGCACGGCGTGCGCTGTCATGATCATTTCATCCATGTCGCCGTTGCAATGCAGCACGGCGTCACTGCCTGCGTTCAGGCAGGCGCTGGCGCGCTGGCCCATGTCACCGCTCAGGGCGTTCATGCCGATGTCGTCCGATACCAGAAAACCGTCATAGTCCATATCACCGCGAATGACCTGTTCAATAACCAGCGCCGACGTCGAGGCTGGCTGCGTGGCATCAAGTGCGCTGTAGAGCACATGTGCGCTCATGGCCCATGCGATATCGCGTAGCGCACGGAACGGTGCGAAATCGATGGCTTCAAGGTCTGCGCGCGAAACCTCGACGCGCGGCAGGTCGTGGTGGCTGTCGGCGGTGGCGCGGCCATGGCCGGGAATGTGCTTGAGCACGGGCATCACCGCACCTGTAAGCAGGCCTTCACAGGTCGCACGGCCCAGCGCAATGGATTGTTCGACATCATGTCCCGCAGCACGTCCGCGCAGGAATTCATGGCTATCGGGCTGTGGTACGTCGAGCACCGGCAGGCAGTCCACATCAATGCCCAGATCATATAGGTCATCGGCAATCAGCCGCGCATTGAGACGTGCCGCTTCGAGACCGGCTTGTGGGTTGGCACTGTGCAGGTCGCTAAACACGCCCGGTGCGGGCACGCCGCGCCAGTGTGGCGGACGCAGGCGCGCCACGCGACCGCCTTCCTGATCAATCAACACCGGTGCGTCATCGCGACCAATGCAGGCGCGCAGATCGCTGACCAACGCGCGGACCTGATCAGGGTTATCGACGTTGCGCGCAAACAGGATAAAGCCCAACGGGTCAGCGTCGCGAAAGAAACGCTTTTCAGCGGCGCTCAGGGTCGTCCCGGCACACCCGAAAATGACGGCCAGCGGTGCACTCATCGCCGCGTCACTTACCCGGGCGGATGACAAGACAGCCGACATTGTGCTGGCTCAGCTTGCCACAGCGATCCTTGGCTTGAGCCTTGTCATCGAACGGTCCGGCGCGCAGGCGGTAGAACACGCCCTTGTCTTCGCCCAGATCAACCCGCATGACGCTCAGCTTCAGGCTGCCAAGCAGATCGGGATAGGCCTTGCGCAGGCGCTTCCATTCGGTCTCGGCGCGTTCGTGCGAGCGCAGGGCGGCAAGCTGGATGCGGAACGTATTGGCCATATCCGCACCGGTTGGCGTGGCCGTGGTCTGCTGCTGAACAACGGGCTGCGGGGCCACTTCTGGCTCAGCTTCAGGTTTTGGCGCAGGCGCAGGCGCAGGCGCAGGTTCTGCTGCAGGTTGAGCTGCCGTTGTTTGCACCGGCTCGGGCGCGACAGGCTCGGCTTCGGCGGCGGCTGGCGCATCGGGGGCAAGCTGCACAAGGTCGGGCGAGGCGGGCTCCATCACAGCGGGTTCAAGTGCCGTTGGTGCAGCCGGTACGATCGGTGCGGCTGGTGCATCGGGCACGGGCTCTGGCATTGTTACGGGCTCAGGCATCGTTGGTGCTGCTGCTGGCTCGGAAAGCAAGGGCTGCAAGGCCTCTGGCGGAACTTCCATAAGCTCTTCGGGCGGCGGTAGCAGGCGCTCCACATTGGTGCCGGCACCCTCACCTTTCAGGCGGTCGTAGACCAGCTTGTCGCGGTCGGGCACGTCCATGCCGCCGGGATCGGCGGGGCGTGCCTTCACGGGCGTGATTTCGGCCTGAATAAGCGGCACCGAGCGCTGTTCGCCGAGTTGTAGCTGCTCACCAAACAGGAACCAGCCACCACCCGCACCAACGATCACCACCACCAGCAAGGCAATCCATCGACCCCAGTGGGCTTTCTTGGCTGGCGGGCCTTTGATGGGCTCGAATTCCAGCTCGTCCGTGCCACCAATGCGATCGTCGGGGTTTGGCGCCATCAACGCATCTCCTCAACCGGTGTAACGCCAAAGACTTTCAGGCCCGATGCAATGACCAGTGCGCAGGCGCTGATCAGCGCCATGCGTGCATAGGTCAGCTCACGGTCATCGTCGATGATAAAGCGAAGCTGGGTATTGTCCTTGCCCTTGTTCCACAGGCTGTGGAAGGCCGCTGCAAGGTCATTGAGATAAAAAGCGACGCGGTGTGGCTCGTGGGCCAGCGCAGCGCTTTCAACCAGCCGCGGCCAGTTTGCCATCTGCATGATCAGCGCCAGTTCGGCGGGATCGTTCAGACGCGCGAACGCGGCTTCGCTCAGCGTTATGGCCTGTCGTTCATCCGCGCTGAAAACCTCGCTGGCGTGACGCAGCACCGAATGGATGCGAGCGTGAGCGTATTGCACATAGAACACCGGGTTGTCGCGTGACTGCTCGGTGACCTGCTGCAAATCGAAGTCCAGTTGCGCGTCGTTCTTGCGCGTCAGCATGATGAAGCGGAAGACGTCCTTGCCGACCTCATCGATGACGTCGCGCATGGTCACAAAGGTACCCGCACGCTTTGACATTTTGAGTTGCTGGCCACCGTCCATCAGGTTGACCATCTGGCACAGCTTGACGTCCAGCTCACCCTCGCCGTCGCTCAGCGCCTTGGTGGCTGATTGTAGACGTTTTACGTAGCCGCCGTGATCCGCGCCCCAGATATTGATCATGGACTTGAAACCGCGCCGGTACTTGTCCAGGTGATAGGCAATATCGGTGGAAAAGTACGTCCAGTCACCGTTGGATTTTTTCAACGGGCGGTCAACGTCGTCACCGAAATCGGTCGACTTGAACAGGGTTTGGGGGCGTGGCTCCCAGTCCTCGGGCGTTTTGCCCTTGGGTGGCTCGAGCACGCCGGTGTAAATCAGTCCACGCGCTTCGAGATGCTCAAGTCCAGCTTGCACTTTGCCGGAGCTGACCATGGTGCGTTCAGAGGTAAACACATCGAAGCTGATGCCAAGCGCGTCGAGGTCTTCGCTGATCAGCGCCATCATCTTTTCGATGGCGTGGATGCGCATGGGCTCCATCCACTTTTCTTCGCCGCCTTTAAGCCAGCGATCACCATCGTGCTCGGCGATCTGCTTGGCTGCCGGGATCAGATAGTCACCGGGGTACAGGCCTTCGGGAATGGCCCCGATGTCCTCGCCCAGCGCTTCGCGGTAGCGCAGGTGCATGGAACGCGCCAGCGTGTCGATCTGCCCCCCGGCGTCATTGATCCAGTATTCGCGTGTGACGTTATAACCGGCTTTTTCCAGCAAGGCCGCCAGCACGTCGCCCATCACCGCACCGCGCCCGTGCCCGACATGCATGGGGCCGGTCGGGTTGGCCGAGACGAATTCAACGTTGACCGGCTCGCCCGCGCCCATGTCGGTGTCGCCATAGGCCGTGCCGGTGCGCAGCACTTCGGCCAGCTCGGCGTGCCAGACGCTGTCGTTCAGTGTGATATTGATGAAACCGGGGCCGGCGACCTCGATTTCTGCAACCGCGTCGTCGCCCTGCAATTTCGCGGCGATCTGTTCGGCCAGCTCGCGCGGTTTCATGCCAGAGGGTTTTGACAGCACCATGGCGGCGTTGGTCGCGACGTGACCGTGGCCTTCCTCGCGCGGCTGTTCCACGCTGACGCGTGTGTAGTCAAGTGTCGCGGGAATAACGCCCTCGCCCGCCAGCGCATCCAGCGCGGCGGTGATGCCGTCTCGTCCGTAAGGTTTTGTCCAAGCCATGAAGTATTTTCTACCAGCCGCAAGCATAGGCACAAAAGACTGAACACGATGCGGTTGCGTGTTTTAGCCTCAGGATGTCCGGGCCTGCACATCAAATAACCGGCGGTGTTCATCCAACGCATGGCGATCGGTCATGCCGGCAATGTAGTCGGCAACCAATTCCGCCGTGCTCTGACTTCCCGGCTGTTTGGCGCGATTGCGCCATTCTGTGGGCAGGCACTCGGGTTCGGCGACAAGCAAATTGAACAGATCCTTCACGACCCGGCGCGCTTTGCTTGTCATCCGGTTGAGTTTGTAATGGCGGTACATGTTCTCGAAAAGAAACTTTTTCAATGCAGCGTCATTTTGTCGCATTTTATCGGAAAATCCGGCAATGGGACGCTCAAAATGCCGTACGGCTGCCGCCGATTCGGGTTTGGCGTCGTTCAGGCGGCTTTTGGTTTCGCTCACCAGATCGTTCACCATGGCCCCGATCATGCGGCGCACGGACTCGTGAATCATGCGCGAGGTATCAAGATCGGGATACTCTGCGTGCACGGCGTGAAAGATCGGCCCGACCAGCGGTACGTCAAGCAGGTCCTCGATACTGAACAGTCCGGCGCGCAGGCCGTCGTCGATATCGTGGTTGTTATAGGCGATGTCGTCGCTTTGTGCCGCGATCTGGGCCTCGGGTCCGGCAAAGGTGTGCAGTTCCAGGTCCTGCTGCTCGGTATAGACACTGATACCACGCGGCAGGTCGTCGAACTTGCCCGCTTCGCGGATCAGCGGACCGTTATGTTTGACGATGCCTTCGAGTGATTCCCACGTCAGGTTGAGCCCGTCAAAGGCCGGGTAGCGTTCTTCCAGCAGGGTGATCACGCGCAGCGACTGTGCGTTGTGGTCGAACCCGCCATAGGGCTTCATGCATTCTTGCAAGGCGTCCTCACCGGCGTGGCCGAACGGCGGGTGACCCAGATCATGGGCCAGCGCCAGTGCTTCGCCGAGGTCTTCATTCAGTCCCAGAAAACGACACGCCGAGCGCGCGATCTGGGCGACTTCCAGCGAATGGGTCAGCCGGGTGCGAAAGAAATCACCTTCGTGATTGACGAACACCTGGGTTTTGTAGGACAGCCGACGGAACGCGGCGGAATGCACGATGC
This sequence comes from uncultured Rhodospirillales bacterium, assembly GCA_965602485.1. GTDB lineage: Bacteria > Pseudomonadota > Alphaproteobacteria > Rhodospirillales > Casp-alpha2 > JABJOR01. The sequence goes on from CBFCYM010000004.1 coordinate 83,844, forward strand.
GGTCACGGTCGCGCTGAAAGCACGTGCGGGTTTCGCTTTCGGGCTCGGCGAACAAACGTCCGCGCGATTCCTCGGGTTTGCAGGCATAGGCCGCAAGCGGCGCATCATGGATGTAATTGGTCATGGCGCGACCCTACCACGCCTTCGCGGCGTCATCGATAATCATCTGCGCGCTTGAGTTGCCTTGCCATGTGTTGACGCGCAGTTTGCCCGCGATGTGCAGCGGCGCGCCGTCGTGTTTCAGCAAGACCTCGCCCAATCCGTTTTCGAGACAGCGAAATGCGATGCCGTTGAGCTGCCCGCCGGACTCGTCACGGATACGGACGCGCACATGGTCGCTGCCCACCACGTCGGCAAAGGCCAGTCGTGCATTGGGAATGACAAAGCGCGGTTCGGCATTGCCCGCGCCGAACGGGCCGACCATCTCGAGCGCCTCGAGCAGGTCCATGTCCACACCGGCAGTCTTGATCGCGCCGTCCATGCTGAGCAGTGGCTCGATGCCCTTTTCGGCGATCTGTGCACCGATGCGTTCCTCGAAAAAGGCACGCAGGTCGAGCAGCTTGTCCTGTTCCAGCGTAAAGCCCGCCGCCATGGCATGACCGCCGCCCTTGATCAGGTGGCCGCTTTGGCGCGCGGCGATGACGCAGCGGCCCAGATCAACGCCGTTGATCGAGCGACCACTGCCACTGCCGATGCCGTCATTAAACGCGATGACGCAAGCCGGACGATTGTAGCGATCCTTCAGGCGCGAGGCGACGATACCGATTACGCCGGGGTGCCAACCTTCACCGCTGACCATGACGATGGAGCCGTTGGCGCTCTCGGCGGCCTCGGCCTGTTCCATGGCCTGCGCCAATATGGTGGCTTCGAGCGCCTGACGCTCGGCGTTGAGTTCGTTGAGGTGCTTGGCGATGTTGGCGGCCTCGGTGGTGTCGTTGGTTGATAGCAGCCGCGTGCCGAGGTTGGATTCGCCCACCCTGCCGCCGGCATTGACCCGTGGGCCAAAGATAAATCCGGCGTGATAGGTGCCCGGGGCCTCGTCAACGCTTGCCACATCGCCCAGGGCGTTGATGCCGGGGTTGTTCCGCTCGGCCATGACCTTGAGGCCCTGTCGCACGAAGGCGCGATTAACACCGTTCAATGGCACCACATCGCACACCGTGCCAAGTGCCACGATATCAAGCAGGCCTTTGAGGTTGGGTTCCTTATGCTGCGCGCCGAACCGTCCAGCGTCGCGAAACGCCCGGTTGAGTGCCACGCACAATAAAAACACCAGACCGACGGCGGCCAGATAGGTATGGGGGTTACCGGCTTCGTCAACACGCTTTGGATTGACCACGGCGATGGCGGTGGGCAGCTTGGCCTCGGCTTCGTGGTGATCAATGACCACAACATCAAGCCCGGCCCCGGCCGCCGCGTCGAGCGGTTCAAACGATGTGGTGCCGCAATCGACCGTGATGACGAGGTCCGCGCCTTCGCTGCGTAATTTCAGCATGGCCGCTGCGTTGGGGCCGTAGCCTTCGCTCAGGCGGTCTGGAATGTAAGAGCCTGCGCGCACACCAAGGGCTGCAAAGTAGCGCAGCAACACGGCTGATGATGTCGCGCCATCAACGTCATAATCACCGAACACGACGATTTTTTCACCCTTGTCGACGGCGCTGACGATGCGCGCAACGGCGACCTCCATATCGCGGAAGCCGCTGGGGTCGGGCAATAGGTTACGTAGCGTGGGATTGAGGAAGCTTTCAGCCTCATCCAGCGCGATGCCGCGCGAACACATCACACGGCCAACGATTTCGGGCAGGTTCAGACGCTGTGACAGTGTCAGTGCGGTACGCGCGTCGCCTTCGCGTGCAATCCATTTCCGCCCGGTGGCAGATTTGGCGACGCCAAGGAACGGCTCGGCGCTCATGACTGAGTGTCAGCGGTTTCAGCAATTCCGACGATGCCGCTGGCGCGGTGGTGGGCCTCGATAAACCGCAGCGTGCCCGAGCGTGAGCGCAGCACCATGGAATGCGTGATCGCGCCACCATCGGCGCTACGTTGCACGCCATTGAGCAGCGGGCCTGAGGTAATACCCGTGGCCGCAAAGGTCACGTCGCCGGGGCTCATGGTGTCGATGGTATAGCGTGCGTCTGGATCATCGATGCCAGCTTTGGCAATGGCTGCGCGGTCGTCGCTGTTACGGATAACCAACCGTGTCTGCATCTGGCCGCCTGCGGCGCGCAAACCGGCGGCTGCCAGTACGCCCTGTGGTGCCAGTCCAGAACCCATATAGATATCCACACCGCTTTCGGGGCGCGCGGTTGCCACCGCACCACTGACGTCACCGTCGAGCAGCAGGCGAATGCGCGCACCGGCTTCGCGTACGGCAGCCACCAGATCCTTATGACGGGGCCGATCAAGCATGCAGACCACCAGATCACCAACCGCGACACCTTTGGCATCTGCCAGTGAGCGCAGGTTGTCGCTCGGTGTGGCGTCGATATCGATGATATCTGTGGGCAGCCCCGGACCGATGGCGATCTTGTCCATATAGATGGACGGGATTTCCAGGAAGCCGCCGTTTTCAGAGACAACAACCACCGATACGGCGTTATAGCCGCCACGCGCGATGATTGAAGTGCCTTCCAGCGGCATCAGGGCCAGTTCCACGGCGGGGCCACTGCCGGTGCCAACCTTCTGGCCGGTATAGAGCTTCTCGCATTCGCCCTGCAGGCCTTCGCCAATGCTGACACGCCCGTTGATAGGCAGCAGATCAAGGGCGGCTTCCATGGCGTTGACGGCGGCACGATCGGCGCTTTCCTCATCGCCCTGCCCCATGTGCCGATAGGCAGCAAGTGCAGCGGATTCGGTGACGCGAACGGCTTCGAGTGCGAGGTTACGGTCCATATGTATATCCACGGAATAGCCCTGTATGGGCAAAGGATGACAGGAAATCAGCCGGGCAGCAATTCAATCCGGATCATACGCGGCTCGCCGATGACAGCGTCCAGTGCAGCGATCTGGGCCAATGCTGCGTTCATGCTGGATTCCGGCGTTTCATGCAGGACCATGACCAGCGGCACCGGTTCGCCCGGCGCGCGGCCACGCTGCAAGACCGATTCCATGGAAACCGCGTGATCACGCAATGCCGAGGCGATATCGGCAAACACACCGGACTGATCAAGCACCATCAAGCGCACGTAACAGGCCCCGACATGTTGATCCATGGGGATGGTGGGAATGCTGGCCAGTTCGCTGCTGGGGATGTTGAAGGCAGGTACGGTGCGCTCGCGTGCGATGTCGATCAGGTCGGCGACAACAGCCGATGCGGTTGGTCCCGCACCTGCGCCGGGGCCGACATGCACGATGATGTCGGCGAAATCGCATTCGACCTCAACGGCGTTAAAGGCATATTCGACGTTGGCAATGGCCGCCGCCGTGGGGATCAGGCACGGGTGTACGCGCTGCTCGATACCGTTTTCAGTGCGTGCGGCAATGCCCAGCAGTTTGATGCGGTAGCCCAGTTCTTCGGCGAACTGAACATCCATCAGCGAAACGTGGCGAATGCCTTCGATATGGACCGCGTCAAAGTCGATCTCGCAGCCGAACGCCAGACTGGCAAGGATCGCCAGTTTGTGCGCGGCGTCCACGCCATCGATGTCAAAGCTTGGGTCAGCCTCGGCGTAACCCAGTTCCTGCGCGTCTGCCAGCACGCTATCGAAGTCGAGTTCCTCTTCGCGCATGCGGGTCATGATGTAATTGCATGTGCCGTTCAGGATGCCTGAAATACGATTGACCTGATTGGCTGCCAGACCTTCGCGCAGGGACTTGATAATGGGGATGCCTCCGGCCACGGCGGCTTCGTACTGTAGCGCTGCGCCGGCTTTGTCAGCCATGGCTGCGAGCGAGATACCGTGATGCGCGATCAGAGCCTTGTTGGCGGTAACCACACTGCGGCCAGCGGCAAAGGCCGCTTCACAGGTCGCTTTGGCCGGGCCGTCCGAGCCACCGATCAGTTCGACGATGACATCGGCGTCGGCATCAGAGGCCATTTTGACCGCGTCGTCATACCATTCCAGACCGTCCAGATCGACGCCGCGGTCCTTGCTACGTTCACGCGCCGATACGGCGGTGACGACGATTTCACGTCCGGCGCGTGCGCTGATGACGGATGCGTTGTCGCGCAGTACCTTGATGGTTCCGGCACCGACCGTGCCCAGACCGGCAATGGCGATTTTCAGCGGTTTCGTAGAAGACTGGGTCATATTATGTCCGTTTGGTGTTTATTGAGCAGAAATGGTTGGCCGTCGTTACCACGTCATAACCCAAATACACAACCGGCCCAATGCCGATCTTGAGGCATTGGGCCGGTTTATGTGATTTTATTTTGTGAAATCAGCTGTCGATATAAATATCGGCGCGGCGATTGCCTGCTTCACCGCTTGGCATGACCTCGTAATACAGCGGCTCACTATCGGATACAGCACCGATCAGTACGTTGTTCTGTTCAGCACCAAGGCGAACCAGCGCACGTGCGATGGTATCGGCGCGCGATACTGAGACCTGATAATTGACCATCTTGTGACGCACAGGGTCCATGGACTGGGTGCGGCTGCTGGCATGACCGATGACGCGCACCGTGCCACCCTGTTTTTGCTGTAAGGCAACGACCTGTTGCAGCACCCGGCGATCATTCAGATCAAGATGTGATGAGCCGTTGTTGAAATGCACCGTGGCGACCTTGACCGATCCGGCGCCCAGTAATGGCTGGCCACTGGCACCACCAACTTGCAGGAAGCCCGATGCGCTGGTGCTCTGCGGTGCCATAGCGGCACTCGCGGCGCTGTATTGCTGGTTATTCTGGATGCCGCTTGCGGAAATGATCACGGTGTCATTGAACGTACCGCTATCGGCTGTAGCGCTCGCGCCACTGCTGAGTGACAACAGGGCGGGTGAACTTGCGCTCTGATCCAGACCCGCCATCAGGCGTGCGCGGTATTGCTCGTAGGTCTCGCCCGAGGGCAAACGTCCGGCTTCGACCACCAGCGGCTGCGACGCGCTGACCAGTGTGCTGGGCTCGGCGACCACGGCGGCGCTTTGCGTAGAGCTGACAATCGCCGGTTCGGCTGGTGGTGTGGTGCTCATGACCGTGGCGCTTTGCGTCGGGGTCACGGGCATAACAGGTTGCGCCGGTGGAGCCGGTTGCAGGGCGGTTTGTGCACTTGATTGTGACAACGCGCTGCCGCTGTCTTCATCTTGACGGGCGATAGCACCGGCGTATTCCGGCTTGTTGGGATCAGCGATCAGGCCTTCGGCCATCTCGCCGTCCTGCACAGCGGGGCGATCAGGAACGGAGGCGAGTGTCGGGAATTCATCGTTCTCGCCGGGGACTTCGCTGTCGGCCTGTTGCGTTGTCTCGGCAGAATCGCCCTCTTCGCCTGAGAATACGTCGACGGTGCTGCGGTACCATTCAACCGGGTTCATGGCGTCGGGCACAGATGAGCAGCCGCTCAGAAAGCCAAGGACCAGCACTGATGCCCCGGCACGTCGCAGGGTGCGCCAACGGGTTAACGTGCGGTGTTTTTGAACGTCTGAGGTCATGGTCTTCGGGCTCCACTATGCGGCGAACGTATCTATGTAACAGTTTTCGCACTGTTTCACGGATTCGTAGAGAAAAAAATACACGAGTTAGAGCAACAATGCTGCCTAAAGGTTAATAGTTCCAAAATAATGCGTGGATTTTCTGTGTATTAAGGATCACACGGTGCTGCACGGTGTGCAGGTGCAAGCTGACTGGACAGCCCTATTCGTCGCCCTCTTTTTGCGCCTGAGTGTCTGGTGCGGCAGCTTCATTGTCACGAAGCACGGCGGTGCTGAGCGCTTTCATTGCTTCATCATGGTGCAGTATCTTCTTGCGCATCACGTCAATAATCTTGTCGCGTTCATCTATGGTGCGCATCATCTTCTTGACTTCGAACAAGGCCTTTTCTGCGGCATTGTTATCAATCTTGCCGATCAGGATATTAACAAACCAGAGCGTTCCGATTGCAATTACCAGTGCTATGACACCGAGAACAGGACCCAACGCGTACATTTTATGCTGCCTTAACTAGCTTTTGATTTTGATATCCTTAACGCCACAACCATCCACGTCAAGTGCGCGTTCTTTCAAGTATTCGGGCCAGTGTCATGGCGGCGGTTTCCATTTGTGCCGGTGTAAAACCGGCGTAGCCGAGGATCAGCCCCTGTTGCTTTGGCGTGCGATCATAGAATTCAGATAACGCCGATACGACAACCCCGGCCTGCCATGCCTTTGCGGTAATATCCGTATCACTCAAGCGTGCCCCCAGATCGTTGTCGAGCGCGCAACACAGGTGCATGCCTGCCTGACTTGGTGCGGCGTGCAACAGGCCGCCCAGGTGGCGCTTCACGACATCAAGCAGGCTGAGTTGTCGCTCGCCATAGAGCGTGCGCATGCGCCGCACATGGGTGGCGAAATGGCCTTCGGTCATGAACGCCGCCAAGGCGGGCTGCACGGTGATCGGGGGTTGGTTATCAAGCGCGCGGCGCACACGCAGGAAGGCATCCCTTAATGCAGCGGGAACCACCAGATAGCCTACACGCAGGGTTGGGAACATGACCTTGGAGAACGTTCCGGCGTAAATTACCCGGCCCGTGCGGTCGAGGCCCTGAAGCGCTGATAATGGCCGTCCATCGTAGCGAAACTCGCTGTCAAAGTCGTCCTCGATGATCCATGCCCGCGCGCTTTCAGCCCAATCAAGCAGCTCCAGTCTGCGTTTCAGGCTCATGGTTATGCCCAGCGGATACTGGTGCGATGGTGTTACGGCGCAGGCCCGTGCGTGCGGCGCGCGTGTGCGGCCCTGTGTTACCGACAGGCCCTCGTCATCGACATCAATTGCAACCGGGTTTGCGCCCGCCCCCGCGATGGCATGACGCAGGCCGGTGTAGGCAGGGTTTTCCAGCCAGATATCGTCCTCGGGATCGAGCAGCACCCGACAGGCCAGCGTCAGTGCCTGTTGTGCGCCATTGGTGATAATAATCTGGTCGGCTTCGCACTCCACAGCGCGAAAGGCGCGCAGATAATCCGCGATGGCGCGTCGCAGGGGCTCGTACCCTGCGCGGTCACCGCCTGCCAACAGGGATTTTGAAGGGTTGCGCCAGAATCGGCTGATCAGGCGGTGCCATTGGTTAAACGGAAATTGCTCCAGATCAGGCATCCCGGCATGAAACGCCTGCAAGGCCTCACCCTGATAGGTTCGTGGGCGCGGCGATGGCGCCGATAATCGGCCAACCAGTGAGGACAGGCGCGCAGGCTCGGTGTCGGCGGCAAGGTGGGGCGGTGCTGCTCTGGCCGCGAGCAGGTCATCGGGCAGTACGGACGAGACCCGTGTCGCCGAGCCTGAGCAGGCATCGGTGTAGCCTTCGGCCGCCAGCATGTCATAGGCGCTCATCACCGTATTGCGGGAAATCCCGAGTTCTCGCGCCATCAAGCGGCTTGAGGCCAGACGTGCACCGGGGGTCAGTCGGCCTTCCAGTATAGCATTGCGTAAAGCGGTATAGAGCTGTTTGTGCAGCGCATCGGGGCCATCGCGCACAATGGTGATGCTTAACAATGGTGCGGTTGTGCGTTTTGACATGGTGCGATTTCCATAAGTGGCACCATTAGATTATCAAAAGCGGCTCTTTTTTCAATGCCACTTAATCCCTACCCTCGGCTTTATCAGCAGCACCACGAACCGGAGAGTATACCGTGAGCGAGATCAGCAAGACCGAACGCACAACCTTGAAACGAGCCCATGAACGCGGCGTTTTTGAGCGTGATACCGTCAATGCCATCATTGATGCGGCGATGATCTGCCATGTAGGTTACGCCGTTGATGGCGCACCATACGTGACCCCAACGATCCATTGGCGCGATGGTGATCGGGTTTATTGGCACGGCTCGTCGGCTTCGCGCATGATGAAGCAGTTACGTGATGGCGCGCAGGCCTGCCTGACGGTTACCCATCTCGATGGTCTGGTGATGGCCCGTTCGGGCTTTCACCACTCGGCAAACTACCGCTCAGCAATGGTTTTCGGTACTGCGACGCTGGTCGAAGGCGACGCAGCCAAGACCGCGTCCCTGAAGGTCTTTATGGAACACTTGATGCCGGGGCGTTGGGATGACGTTCGCGCCATCACGGCGCAGGAACTCAAGGCGACAATGATTTTGAGCATGCCCATCGACGAGGCTTCGGCCAAGGTCCGAGACGGCGGTCCCATCGATGATGAAGAAGACTACGATCTGTCGTGCTGGGCCGGTGTCCTGCCGGTCACCACGGTGATCGGTGCGCCCCAGGATGACGCCAGATTAACACCGGGGATTACACCACCGGACTATCTTAAACGCATTTCCATAGGATAATTCAATACATTAATAAAATTATTTAATGCATTGAAAATGAATATTATTGATTAGTTTTTAGCAACGCTAAAGCCGCGCCATACGGGTCTGTGTCACGGTTGCCGACCTGCTGTAATGCATCTTGTAATGCACCACTGCGCGCAGCGAAAATGCGCTCGCGTGCGATGTCTTCGGCGGCCTTGATGACGCGCATTTCGGCAATTTCGCTCTGCCGTATGGCGCGTTCACCGCTGGTGTTCAGGTGTATCAGGTGGGCATCGATTTGCGCGATCAACTCGTCAATGCCCTGCCCGGTTTCTGCGCTGGTCGGCATTACGGGGGCTTGCCATCCCTGAGCGCGGCGACCCGATAGGCCCATGGACATCATGCCGGTGAGGTCTGAAATGGTTTTATTGGCGTCGGGGCGGTCACATTTGGAGACCGCGTGGATATCGGCAATTTCCAGCACACCGGCTTTAATGGCCTGAATATCGTCACCCAGGCCGGGCGCCGAGATGACCAGCACCGAGAGCGCGGCGCGTGCGATATCGACCTCATCCTGACCGACGCCGACGGTTTCGATCAGGATCACGTCAAATCCGGCAGCGTCAAGAATATCAACGGTTTCCATGCAGCCGCGTGTCAGTCCGCCAAGCGAGCCGCGTGTCGCCATGGAGCGGATAAACACCCCGTCATCACCCGATAACGCGCCCATGCGGACCCGGTCACCAAGGATTGCGCCGCCTGAAAAAGGGCTTGATGGGTCCACCGCGACGATACCGACCGTGCGTCCCGAAGCCCGAATTTTTTGGGCCAGCGCACGCACCATGGTGGATTTCCCACTGCCCGGTACACCGGTCAGCCCAATGGTGTGGGCCTTGCCCGCATGGCGGTAAATTTCCGCAAACAATTCGCGGTCAGCCTTAGCGCCCGCTTCGGCGCGTGACATGGCGCGCGCAATGGAGCGCGCATCGCGTGCCAGAATACCGTCCATCAGGGTGCGGGCTTCGGGATTCACGCCATCTGGTCCTTATTGCTCGCGTGGCAGGCGCAGGTCCTGTCCGGCTTTGACATAATCGCGTGCCAGATCCACATAGGCTGGCGCGATGTAATCGAGCATGTCCTGTTCGCGGTCACCGACCGCGCGGACCCGGCGTGCCGGGCTGCCGGCCCATAACTCGCCTGCGCCAACGCGCTTACCCGGTGGCACCAGCGCGCCAGCGGCAACCAGTGCGCCGCTTTCGACCACCGCGCCGTCCATGATTGTGGCCTGCATGCCAACCATACAGCCATCTTCCAGCGTGCAGGCATGCAACAGGCACATGTGACCGACGGTGATGTTGTCGCCGATGTAGGTGCCACAGGTCCGGCTGTCGATATGGATGATGGTACCGTCCTGAATATTGGTGTTTTTACCGATACGGATTTCGTTCATGTCGCCGCGCGCCACGCAATTGAACCAGAACCCGGAATTCTCACCGATCTCCACATCGCCGATGACCACCGCGTTAGGCGCGATAAAGGCATCGGGATGGATTTTCGGCATAACGCCTTTGTAAGGCAGGATCATGCCCGGCCATCCGGTGTTACTGGATTCAGATTCAGGCATTTCAGGATCTCCGATGGTGCGTTGCAGCAAAATAGTATGCCCTTAAATGGCGTCATTCAGCCAATAACGCAAGAGCGCACTCACCGCATAGGGCCGTTCCAGTGGGGCCAAGTGGCCGCATTCTTCGATCGCCACCAGCTTGGCACCGGGAATGGCATCGGCCATTTCCTCATGCACCTTGAGCGGTGTGATGGCGTCCTCGCGCCCACAGGCGATCAACGTTGGGCAGGTGATGGCGCTGAGGTCTTCAACGCCATCGGGTCGGTTCATGATGGCGGTCTGTTGCAGCACATAGGCGTCACGCCCTACGGATTGAGCCATTTTCTTGATGGCGTTGACCAGAATGTCCTCGCTCTGGCGGTCCGGGTGGATCAGGAGCGGCAACAGGCGGCGGGTGACGCCGCTGAATGCCGTGGGCGCAATGCGTTTGACCTGACCAATCAATTCGGCACGGCGCGCATGCTGTTCCTCGGTGTCGGCGCGCGCTGCGGTGTCGATCAGCGCCAGTGCGCTGACCCGCTGCGGCGCACGGCGCATGATTTCCTGTGCCACGTAGCCACCCATGGACAATCCGGCCAGCGCAAAGCGCGGCGGTGCGTTGGCCAGCACATGCTTGGCCATGGCCTCGATGCTGTCGTGCTGAACGACCTCGGCAACCATGATATCGGCGATGTCGATCAGGGTATCGCACTGGTGTCCCCACAGAATATCCGTGCAAAGCATGCCCGGAATCAGGATCAGTTGCGTTTTTTCAGCCTCTGCCATGGTTTTTTTTCTTCCTCTTGCAACGGTTTCATTCTCCAGAAAAGCAGTGTGATCCGCTTGGATTGTCACATGTCATACGAACACGAAAACCCGAAAACAAGCTTATATATTAAGTGTTTATACGGGTTTAACCAATATGGGCAAGAGCCAGTTCATAGCTGTAATCGCTCGACCCATGGTGTGCTCATGCCCAGAACCGCCAGATGGCAGTGTGCCCAACGTCATGATAGTGCACAGGAATCGTTGACAGTTGCTTGCGAAACCATACACTCACGCTCCTCGCAACTAACTTTGACGCGATCATTGCCAAACGACACCGGCACGCAATCGCCAGAACGGTTTCAAACCACCATATGAGTTTTTCGGATTTAGGTCTAAGCGACGAGCTTTTGCGCGCAGTCGCGGATGCGGGTTACGACAAACCCACACCCATTCAGGAAAAAGCGATCCCTTATGTTTTGATGGGACGTGACATTTTTGGCTGTGCACAGACGGGCACCGGCAAGACAGCGTCGTTTACGCTGCCCATGCTCGATATCCTGCACCATGGCCGCGCCAAGGCACGCATGCCGCGCTCGCTCATTCTTGAGCCGACGCGCGAACTGGCTGCTCAGGTTGCTGATAACTTCGATACGTATGGCAAATACCAGAAGCTGACCAAGGCACTGCTGATCGGTGGCGAGTCCATGAACGATCAGATCAAGGCCATGGAAGGTGGCGTTGATGTGCTGATCGCCACGCCAGGTCGTCTGCTCGATCTGTTCGAGCGTGGCCGTATTCTGCTCAATGATGTGAAGATTTTGGTGATCGACGAAGCTGATCGCATGCTCGACATGGGGTTCATCCCTGACGTAGAGCGCATTGTCAGCCGGTTGCCCAAGATGCGCACGACGTTGATGTTCTCGGCTACCATGCCCAAGGAAATCCGCCGTCTGGCAAATACGTTCCTGATGAACCCCAAGGAAATCACCGTGGCCGCGATCTCGTCCTCGGCACAGACCATCACCCAGGGGTTGGTGACGCTCAAGCCGGGCAGCGCGCAGAAGGAAAAACGTGCCAAACTGCGTGAGTTGATCCGTCAGGATGACGCCAAGAACGGCATTGTCTTCTGTAATCGCAAGCGCGACGTCAGTGTCGTTTACCGCTCTATGGAGCGCCACGGCTACAAAGTTGGCCAGTTGCACGGCGATATGGCGCAGCCTGCGCGTATGGAGACCCTGAACCGCTTCAAGGCTGGCGAAATCCAGTTTCTGGTGTGCAGTGACGTTGCCGCACGCGGACTCGACATTCCGTCCATGAGCCACGTGTTCAATTTCGATGTACCAACCCATGCCGAAGATTACGTGCACCGTATTGGTCGCACCGGTCGGGCCGGGCGTCAGGGCATTGCCTATACCATCGCATTGAAGGAAGAAGCCAAGTACATCGGCTTCATCGAAAAACTTATGAAGCAGAGCATTCCGCCTATTGGCGCGCCAGCCCCTGCGACCAAGGAAGCTCCGGCGGCTGAAAAGGCTCCCACTAGCGAGGCCGCGCCCGCTGCCAGCGAAGCTCCTGCCACAGAGACGCCCGTAACTGATGCGCCCGCCACTGAGGCCCAGCCTGCCGTTGATGCGCAGCCTGCTGGCGAAGAAGGCACCTCGCGCCGCCGTCGTGGTGGTCGTGGCCGTGGTCGTGGATCACGCAACGAACGCAATCCTGAGCGCAGTGAAAGCGGCACCGAGCAGAGTGAACGTAACGATACGCAAGCACAGGCCCGTCCTGAACGCGTCGAGCCACAGCGCAATGACCGCTCAAAACGCAATGACAGATCACGGCGTCCTGAACGCACGCTCGAAGACGCACCAGATACCCGGATCAAGGGTATGGGCGAATTCATGCCTGCCTTCATGATGAACCCGATCCCGCTGTCAAAAGATTCAGGCGACGATAGCGACGCGGTAGAAGACAAGAAGGCTAAAAAGGCCCCGGCCAAGAAGAAGGCTCCGGCTAAAAAAGCGGCGCCACGCAAAACCGCAAAGCCAGAAGCTGAAGCTGATAGCACCGATGCCACTGTGGTCGCAGATAGCGCCGTAGAAGCATCTGTCGATGCTGCGCCCGAAGAGAAAAAGGCACCGGCCAAGAAAAGAGCCCCGCGCCGCAAGCCAGCGGTGAAGAAGGCTGTCGAGAGTGTTGAGGCCGAAACACCCGCATCTGATGCAGAGGCTACGTCTGCCGCTGAGGCCGATGCAACATCCCCTGCTCCATCCGCACCATCCGCAAACGAAAACGGCGAAGCCTAAAAGCTTCGCCGTTTTCGTTTTCGTCAGCCGCCCATCGCGGGGCTGTTATCAGTCCTTATGCAACAGCACGGCTGCGTCTTGCGGCCAGTTGACCCAGACCTCGCGATTTTCATCGTTTGAATCATCAAGTGTGCGCGTTAGGTTCTGCGTTGATACCGCGACGGCCTGTTCAATGCCGTTGATACGCACGTAGTAATGATTGCGGTCGCCCAGATAGGCCGCCGCGTCAATGATGCCCTGAGCACTGCCCTGATCACCGGCAGCTTTTTCCGATGCAATGGACATTTTCTCAGGACGGATTGCGACCAGTGCGTTGTCACCGACATTGAAGCCCAGATCGCCAATTGATGCAGGGATACGGCCAAGCGGTCCGGCGTCCACAGTGGCTGTATCACCACTGACGGACTCGACCTTGGCTTCAAAGAAGTTCATGGTCCCAATGAAGCCAGCCACAGCGCGATTGCGCGGCAGTTCGTAAAGTCGGCTGGGTGAGTCGACCTGCAACACGTGGCCGCCTTCCATAACCGCAATACGATCGGACATGGTCAGGGCTTCTTCCTGATCGTGGGTTACGAATACGAAGGTGATGCCAACGCTGCGCTGCAGGGCACGCAGTTCAAGCTGCATTTGCTCACGCAGTTTCTTGTCGAGCGCGCCAAGCGGCTCATCAAGCAACAGCACCTTGGGCCGTTTGATCAGCGCTCGCGCCAGCGCGACACGCTGGCGTTGGCCGCCTGAAAGTTCCTCAGCACCACGGTCGCCATAGCCCGGCAATGCGATCAGTTCGAGCATCTCGTCGACCATGTCATTCAGCTTTTGCTTGGGCAACTTGTCCTTGCGCAGGCCGTAGGCGAGGTTTTGGCGAACATTGAGATGCGGGAAGATAGCGTAGTTCTGGAACACCATGTTGACCGGACGATGGTTCGGCGCAACCGCCGACATGGGCTGGTCATCGATGAACAATTCGCCAAGTGTCGGTGATTCAAAACCGGCCAGCATGCGCAACAGCGTGGTCTTGCCGCAGCCAGATGCACCGAGCAGAGAAAAGAATTCGCCGCGCCGGATATCGAGCGAAACATTGTCGACGGCTTTGACAGCGCCGAAATGCTTGCTGACGTTCTGGATTGAAATAAAGGATTCGTCTTTGCTCACGGCTTAAACTCCGCTCGTGGATTTGATCTGGACACCGCGTCTGCGGAACCATTCGGCAAAGGTGACGAGAATAAACGACGCCACCAGAATAATACTGCCCAACGCCAGCACAGTCGGCAGTTTTGCCGGGAAGCGCAGTTGCGACCAGATGTAGATGGGAAGGGTTGCCTCTTGCCCTGACAGGAAGAAGGCGAGAATGAATTCGTCGAAGGAAATGGTAAAGGTCAGCAGCAAGCTGGCAACGATACCGGGCATGGCAAGCGGGAACGTGACACGCCAGAATGTCATCCAGGCGTTTTCACCCAGATCGAGCGATGCTTCCTCGACCTCTTTTGCGAAGCCTTCGAGACGCGACATCATGACCAGCATGGAAAACGCCGTGCATTCGGGCAAATGCGCAAAACCGATCGTGAACAGCGATAATTCGAGGCCAAGGGTATTGACCAGAATCAGCAGTGCAATACCGATGATGATGCCGGGGATGACCAGCGGGATCATAATGATACCAACCATGAGGTTGCTGCCGGGCATGCGGTATCGGGTCAGCGCCTTGGCTGCCAGTGTGCCAAAAATTGTGCTCAGCACAGCAACCGCCACGCCGACCTTGAGTGAATTGTTCAAGGCACGCACCAGTCCATCGGACTCGGCCATTTTGACGTACCAGTCAAACGTAAACGATTTCAGCGGAAAGGCTATGTACATGGATTCGTTGAACGAAAACAGCGGCAGGAACAGCACTGGTACGTAGATAAATGCGAGATAGATGATCGCATAGATCAGCAATGAACTGCCCTTTTTGGAATTGCTCAGTGTCATCCTGCTACTCCCTTGCGCACGCGCTTGGTAAGCCACAGGAAGGCGCAAACGGCCAGCGTAATAGAAATCATGGCGATCATGGACAATGCGGCGCCCATGGGCCAGTTGGCGGCCTTGCCGAATTGCGACTGGATGATGTTACCGAACATGATACCCGTCGTGCCACCCACCAGCTTGGGCGTTACGTAATCACCCACCGTGGGAATGAAGACCAGTAGGCTGGCGGCGATCAGGCCGGGCATGGATAGCGGCAACGTCACGCGCATGAAGCGTGCGACAGGACCGTCGCCCAGATCGGTGGCGGCCTCGAGCAGTGAGCGGTCGATTTTTTCCAGCGATACATAAATCGGCAAAATGGCGAACGCTGCCCACGCATGCGCCAGCGTGATGACCACGGCTGCCGGGTTGTAGAGCAGGAACTGTAAGGGCGCATCGAGCAGGCCTAGTGAGCCAAAGCCCGAATTGATCACGCCGTTGTAACCAAGGATGATCTTCCAGGCGAAGATGCGCAGCAGATAGCTGGTCCAGAACGGCACAGTGATCAGGATCAGCCAAACCAGCTTGTTCTTTTTCACCTTAAAGGCGATGAAATAAGCCATGGGATAAGCCAGCAGCACGGTGGCCAGTGTCACCAGTCCCGACATCTGCATGGATTTCCAGAGAATCTTCGGATAGATCGGCTTCTCGAAGAACTTGATGTAGTTCGCCAGTGAGAACGATTTGTCAAAATCAAGTCCGACCTGTTGCCAGAAACTCATGGCGAAGAGCATGGCAATGGGAAGTCCGAGGGCAATCAGCATCAGCCCAAGTGTGGGCGACATGAGAGAAAATCCGCGCAGGGCCTCGCTGCGCAGGAAGAGCGCGCGCAGGCTTTCGCGAATGGTCCGCTTCGGCACGTGTTGGGGGGCCGTTGTCGTGTGTTCAGTCATTCGTTTCGTTCTGTCGTTTAAAAACTTAAAGAGCATCCGTCATAGCGTGGACGCGTTGGGTGCGGATATAACCCCAAAGGGGGGGCAATTCTATTATTTTTATTGATTGCTTGAAAACTGGGCCGTTGGCACTGCATTGCGCCAGATAGAAAACGCCGCCCCGGTTCTGAAAACACGAGGCGGCGTGATCTTGTCGTGCTTTTAGAGACCGGCTTTGACCTCTTCGAACATTTCCTGAAGCGCTGGCTCATTGCCAATGGGCTCCTGGAAAATACCAGCCGAGAGGAACGCGTCGATGCCTGCAACCGAAGTCGGATAACCGCGAGTTGCGAGATCTTCGGCGCTAACCTGATCGAAGGCCTTCATGTTCGAGTGACCATAGTACCACTCCATGATTTCATACACGCCGGCTTCGGGGCTGAGCATGGCATCAATGAAGTCGTAGGAACGATCAAGTTTGGCTTCGTCAGCCGAGGACTGCAGACAAAGTCCGCAAGCCCATGTCATGGCGCCTTCTTTGGGCTGCATCCACTTCACAGGAACACCTTCGGACTTCAGATTGCCGTAGGATGCGGTCCAGGTCGTGGCAGCGACCAACTCGCCGCTGGCCAGAGCCTGCTCGATGCTGGTCATGTCGTTTGAATAGAAACGCAGCAACGGAAGCTGCTTGCGCAGCAGTTCGCGAGTCATTTCAACTTCAGCGTCGGTCATGTTGAACGGATCCTTAGCACCGCCGTAGATGGCAGCAGCGCAGACGCCGTCGATCAGGCCATCGATCATGGCGAGGCGGCCGGCATAGCGTTCGTCCCACAGCAAGCCCCAGGACTCTTCCTCGATATCGACCAGATCTTCACGGTAGAGAACTGAGGTCTGTGCCCAATCCTGGCACACCCACATCTGCTTGCCGTCAAGAACGGTGCCGGGGATGTTTTTCAGATTGGGGATAATGTCGCCCCAGTTCGACAGCCGTGAGGTGTCGATGGGTTGAATGATACCAGCTTCGGCCCAGCTTGGAATTTTGTACGAGCAAGGCATGGAAATGTCGGGCTTGAAGCCTGCGCGCATTTTGGCGAAAGCTTCTTCTTCGTCACCGAAGAAGGAATAGTTCGGGGCTTCGCCGTTGTACTTGGCGCGGTATGTCTGGTTAAAACCGTCTTCCTCGTAGCCCGACCAGGTAAAGACCAGCGGGTGGTCATCGGCGGCGGCCTGGCCCATCTTTGAGCCAAAAGTTGTGCTTGCCATGCCGACGCCGACGGCAGCCAGCAGCTTGCTGAAATCACGGCGACTCATGCGGCCTTCGCCGACCGCACGAATGGCGTCCATTGGTTTAATATCGTTCACTTTCGTGTTCTCCCATTATGTTGATCAACGTTGTGATCAGGTGGTGAAAATTGGCTTTACGTTTGTTTGGGACAAACGGTGACCTTGGTACCTTATTTATTATTTTCATATCCTAGCGGCTGATTTTTCAGATATCCACCCGTGAAAGCAAAGAATCAGGGGCTCTGTTACAATAGGGGCAGAGCGCAGCCTTATGCTTAGATCAATCCAGCCGTGGGTGAGGACGCATCAGCGTACTGTTTCTTCGCCATGCGCCCGGCGAGATACGCCAGTCGTCCGCCTTGTACGGCGTGTTTCATGGCGCGCGCCATGGCGATGGGGTCGCGTGCCGCCGCGATGGCGGTATTAACGATCACGCCGTCACAGCCCAGTTCCATGGCGAACGCGGCTTCCGACGCGGTGCCGATCCCGGCGTCTACGATGACCGGCACACTGGACTGTTCAACGATCAGGCCAATATTGAACGGGTTCTGGATACCGTGGCCTGAACCGATCAGACCGCCAAGCGGCATAATGGCCGAAGCGCCAGCGTCTTCCAGACGTTTGCACATGATCGGATCATCCGAGCAATACACCATGACCTTGAAGCCTTCCTTGACCAGCACCTTGGTGGCTTCGAGGGTTTCGGGCATTTGCGGATAGAGCGTTTTTTCGTCGCCGAGGATTTCCAGTTTGACCAAATCCCAGCCGCCAGCCTCGCGTGCCAGACGCAATGTGCGCAGCGCGTCGTCAGAGGTATAACAGCCCGCCGTGTTGGGCAGATACGTCACGCTCTTGGGATCAATAAAGTCGACCAGCATGGGCTGGGCGGGATCGCTCAGGTTTACCCGGCGTACGGCCACAGTCACCATGTCGGCACCAGAGGCTTCCAGCGCGCGGGCGTTTTCGGCGTAATCCTTGTATTTGCCGGTGCCAATAATTAGTCGTGAATTGAACGTGCATCCTGCGACCACCAGCGGGTCATCGCCGTTGTTGCTTCCATCAGGAGCGCCACCGCCGATAAAATGAACAATTTCCAGCTTGTCGCCGTCTTGCAATGGCGTGCCGGCATAAAGTGATTTGGGCACGATCTCGAGATTGCATTCGATAGCGACCTTGCGGTCGTCGAGACCGATCTCGTGCAGCAGATCCTGCACGGTGAGTTGCACATCAAAGCGGCGGTCTTCGCCATTAATAGTGAGCTGCATATCTGTGTTGCTGTCCTGTAAGGATTGGGTCGGGGCTGGTATAGCTTCAAGATATTGCCATGCGGCCCGGCTTTCAACCGCCTATCACATGTGCGAACTTTATCTTTGTCAGATGAAAACGCGGTGTTCCCTGTTTCGTGGTCATGCTATAGAAGTCGCCGTTCGGAGTCGCATGACTGAAGTTACGGATAAATCACATGGTTAAGCCAGTTTTGATACTTAACGGCCCCAACCTGAACCTGTTGGGGACCCGCCAGCCAGAAGTCTACGGCAGCGCCACGCTGGCCGACGTGGAAACGTCGTGCACGCAGCATGGGGCGACGCTTGGGCTTCCGGTGGATTTCCGCCAGAGCAACAGCGAAGGCCAACTGGTCGACTGGATTCAAGACGCCAGAACCGCTTGCAGTGCGATCATCATCAACGCCGGGGCTTACACCCATACCTCGGTGGCGATTCTTGACGCCTTGCTGGCCGTGGATATCCCGATAATTGAGGTTCATCTTTCGAATATTCACCAACGCGAAGAATTTCGTCGGCATTCCTATGTCGCGAAGGCTGCGCTTGGTATGATCTGCGGGCTTGGTGCAAAAGGTTACGAGCTGGCGCTCGATGCATTGGCCCATAAACTTGACGCTACCGAAGGGAATACTTGATGAGCAAGAAGTCCGATACGTCATCGACTGTCGATGCGGACCTTGTCCGTCACCTCGCTGAATTACTCGAGGAAACGGGACTAAACGAAATCGAATTTGGCCGTGAAGACTGGCATATCCGCGTATCACGCGGAGCATCGTCGGTCTCTGTTCAGGCCCCTGCCCCTATGGCGGTGGCACCGGCTGCTGCGCCTGCCGCTGCGGCCCCTGAAGACGACCTTGCCGCGCATCCCGGTGCATTGACCTCGCCGATGGTTGGTGTGGCCTATACCTCGCCCGATCCCGACACGCCGCCTTACGTCAAGGTCGGTGATCAGATCAGTGAAGGCGATACGGTGATGCTGATTGAGGCCATGAAGGTGTTCAATCCAATTCGTGCGCCCAAGGCGGGCAAGGTGACACGCATTATGATCAACAGTGGTACGCCGGTTGAATTCGGCGAACCCCTGATGATCATCGAATAGCAGCAGGACGGGCACAGCATCGTGTTTGAAAAGGTTCTGATCGCCAACCGGGGCGAAATCGCAGTCCGCATCCAGCGCGCCTGTCGCGAGATGGGCATCGCCACGGTCGCCATCCATTCAACGGCCGACGCCGATGCCATGCATGTGCGGCTGGCCGATGAGTCCGTTTGTGTCGGCCCACCGTCGGTTCGCGACAGTTATCTCAATACCTCGGCGATTATCAGCGCGGCGGCGATTTCCAACGCTGACGCGATCCATCCGGGCTATGGCTTCCTGTCAGAGAATGCCGACTTTGCCGAGATGGTCGAAGACCACGACATTACCTTTATCGGCCCATCGCACGAGCATATCCGTTTGATGGGCGACAAAATCAGCGCCAAGGCTGCCGTCAAGGCCGCCGGTATCCCTGTGGTGCCAGGTTCTGATGGTGCGGTGGATGACCCTGCCGAGGCACGCGCTATTGCCGAGGAAATCGGCCTACCGGTGATTATCAAGGCGGCTGCGGGTGGCGGTGGCCGCGGTATGCGCGTCGCACGCACCATGGACGAACTTGAACAGGCGCTAACCGTCGCCAGTTCCGAAGCCGCGGCTATGTTTGGCTCGGGCGCGGTCTATGTCGAGAAGTTCCTTGGCGAACCGCGTCATATTGAAATTCAGCTGTTGGCCGATAATCATGGTAATGTGGTGCATCTGGGCGAGCGCGACTGTTCACTACAGCGTCGCCACCAGAAGGTGCTTGAAGAAGCCCCCTCGCCTGCGCTCAACACCAGCCAGCGTAGCGAGATCGGTGAAATCGCGCGCGCCGCTGTGCAAAAGCTGGGCTATCGCAGTACCGGCACGGTGGAATTCCTGTACGAAGACGGTCAGTTCTTTTTCATTGAAATGAATACCCGTTTGCAGGTCGAGCATCCGGTAACGGAAATGATCTGTGGTATCGATCTGGTGCGCGAAATGATCCGCGTTGCAGCAGGCTCTCCATTGGGCTTTACCCAGGATGAGGTGCGCTTCACCGGACACGCTATCGAATGCCGTATCAACGCTGAAAATCCTGAAACCTTCATGCCCTCGCCGGGCACTATCGGTGATTATTATTCGCCCGGTGGTCTGGGTGTGCGCGTCGATTCTGCGCTGTATTCGGGCTACAAGGTACCATCGTACTATGACAGCATGATCGCCAAACTGATCGTGCACGGGGCAAACCGCAACGAGTGCCTGATGCGCTTGCGCCGCGCTTTGTCGGAATATGTCATTGATGGTCTGGAAACCAGCATTCCGCTGCACCAGAAGCTTATGGAACAGCCTGATTTCGTCAATGGTGACTACGATATCCACTGGCTTGAAAAATTCCTCGGCCTGAACGACTAGAATCATCTGCGCGATTGACCTGGCTCATGGCTTGTGGCGTGCCTTTTCGCCATAATCCCCGCCATTACGTATGGTTTTCAAGGCTGCGCCTGCTTTGAGCGCGGCATAAAATATGCGAAGATTAGGCCATGGACAGGACCGTTGCCGAGAAAGGCCAGCTAACACCCGAATTGGTGATCCGCGCCTATGCGGCGGGGATTTTCCCTATGGCGGAGAGCCGTAACGATCCGTCAATCTTCTGGGTTGATCCGCGTGTGCGCGGCGTTCTGCCACTTGAAACCTTCCATGTGCCGCGCTCGCTACGCAAAATCGTGCGACGTGAGCACTTCGAGGTACGCTGTGACACGGTGTTTGATGAGGTCATCGAACTGTGCGCGCAATCGATCAATGAGCGGCGTGAGACATGGATCAATGATGAAATCCGTGATGCCTATTGCGAACTAAACCGCCGGGGCTTTGCCCATAGCGTAGAATGCTGGCGTGACGGCGATCTGGTTGGCGGTCTGTACGGCGTGTCGCTGGGAGCAGCCTTTTTTGGCGAAAGCATGTTTTCGCGTGAAACCGGTGCCAGCAAGGTTGCGTTGGTCCATCTGGTGGCGCGCATGCGTCTGGCTAATTTTCAGCTGCTCGATACCCAGTTTGTAACGGAACATCTACGCCAGTTTGGCGCGGTAGAGATACCTTGCCGTTTT
Organism: uncultured Rhodospirillales bacterium; assembly: GCA_965602485.1. Classification (GTDB taxonomy): domain Bacteria; phylum Pseudomonadota; class Alphaproteobacteria; order Rhodospirillales; family Casp-alpha2; genus JABJOR01. Next base: position 105,488 of record CBFCYM010000004.1, read on the forward strand.
TATCTCGACCGACTCGAAGACGCGATCAAGAACCAGAGGATATTTCCGGATAAACCTGATCCGGTGCATCTGAACAAGATGCTGGAACAGGTGCTGCGCGGTCCGGGTAGCGAATCGGCAGATTAGATTTTATTGTTCGAGCGGCACCGGGTCGGCGCAACCAAGAACCCAGACATCATAGACTGGGTGCTCCAGTGCCGAGATCGCCGGACTTGAGGCAAACATCCATCCACGGAAGACCGTTTTTGCAGGCTGGCCGGGCTGTAGCTCGGCAATGTCGAGAAAGGCAGCGCTTTCGGGTGGCTCTTCTGGTGGTCGCTTGTCGCAGTGATGCACGATAATATCGAGCGTGCCGAAGCGGGCCGACGACCCGACGGGTACGTGGATGGTTGAAACCCGCGCCGTCACTTTATCAAGGCCTTGCAATATGGCGGTTTTGAATGGCTCGGCCGAAGCCGGTGCTACGCCCCAAAGGCTGAGCAGCAACACGGATACCAACAAGGTGGCAATTTTGGTCATACGGAGGGGCTTTCTGGTTTCCATGCCTTAAACCTAAGGCGCACGTAGTCGGCGGTCCAGTTTCCGTTTTCATCACATAATTGCGGCGCGAGTGTGGCCTCGACCTCGGCGATCAGTGTGGCGCGCTCGCTCTTATCAACGCCGTGTAGAAACGATTCGGCAAAGGTTTCCAGCCACCCCGTCATGGTGCCGGGCAAAGGCGTCGGGCGATCGATCAATTGTATGCTCTCGACAACGAATCCGGCCTCTTGCAGGACCGCGCTATGGGCTTTGGCGGTGGGAAAATACCAAGGCCACAGGGCATCTGCATCAATGCCACGCGCTTGGAGTGCCTGTATCAGGGCTGCGCCAATACGTTTGACGTTATCACCGCCACCCATTTCGGCAACGAATCGCCCGCCGGGTTTCAGTGCACGGTAAATCGCGTTCGCTGCTCCGTGCGCATCCTTGACCCAATGCAGGGCGGCATTGGAAAAAATGGCGTCATAGGCGGCGTTATCGTTGAGCGCGAGCACATCGAGCACGTCGGCATCAACGCCCAGTTCGCGCGCTGCGGCAATCTGGGCAGCGCTTTGATCAATGCCGCGTACCACAGCACCCGACTCGGCGATTTCCAGACTCAGTCGCCCGTCGCCACAGCCAATGTCGAGGATTCGCTCGCCGTGTTGCGGGGCGAGCAGATCAACCACATCACGGCCATAATGCGCAACGAACGCTGCGTTATTGCGGTAACGTTCAGGATCCCAGCTCTGGGTGCTCATAGGCAGCAATTTCGGATTGTCGTGTTGGACTCACGACCCACTGTCTGGGCCACCGGTGGCGAGGAAGATGATCTCGCCGACCTGATCCTCAAGCGAGCGGAAATCCCGGGTTTTGGTGATTTTACCATCCGATTCGATATAGGATTTCGCATCACCGGGCAGCAGGCGGACATACATGCCACCAAGAATCCCTTCGCTACCGATGGCTGCTACCGTGTCGCTCGGCAGCTTAACATCGCTTGATATGTCCATGCTGACCACGGCGTCATAGGTTTCGGGGTCGAGTGTGCGGCTTGTCACGGTGCCAACCTTGATCCCGTTGATTCTCACGTCGCTGCCTGAACTCAATCCGCCGACCTTGTAGAACGCAGCGCTGACATTATAGCCGTGTACGCCCTGAATTTGTGCCGTGTTATAGGCGAAAAACACAAACATGCCTGCGACCAGCAGCACCACTGCGCCAAGTACCGTCTCGATTGCATTGCGTCCCATATCTCGCCCCGTCCTTGTGTCTTCGTTGCTAGCGGTTAGTTCTGGTTGTTGCGGTTGGCATTGCCTTCGCTGATGATCAGTTCGAGCAGGTCCTCAACCACCACGGAGCCTTGGGTATAGGAGATTTCACCGCCATCGGCGATGTAATCGTATTCACCGCCGGGCTCGAGCACCACAAATTTTGAACCAAACAGGCCGTTGGTGTGAATGGCTGCCGATGTGTCGAGCGGCAATTTGACTTCACTTCGAATCGCAAACGTGAGCAGCGCGCGGTAGTTGGCATCAAGCGCCTGCGACTCGACGTAACCGACCCGAATGCCGCTGAGCCGCACTTCATCACCCGGCAAAAGACCATCCACCCGGTTATAGAGCGCGTGCACGCGGTACAGGCCGTCGGAGACTTCGGCCACGGATTCGCTGCGTGCGGAAACAAAGCTGAACAGCACGGCGAAAGCCGCAATGGTGAACGCACCGATGATGATTTTTTTGATTTCGCGGGTCATGTCGTGACTACCATCATTTAGTCTGCATCCGATTCCGCTCGTATGTTATTGCGGGACCCAAGGCTCGTAATCGCCAGTTGCTGCGGCGCGCTGTCCGCCGCGCAAATCGTGGCCGTGGGGCCGATATGCGTCGCTCGACCCGGTTGGATTCGCCTCATGGGTGCGCTGCCATTTGCGTGCCTGAGCGGCTTCCTGTGTCAGCGGGTTCTCTGTGGTGTGATGCAACCATGCGTGCCATTCCGCAGGCACTTTGGAAGCCTCAGGGCGGCCCTTGTAAATGACCCAGCGGCGGCGGCGACCGTGCAGCGTCTCGCGCTTTGACTGGTAATAGCGGTTAGCGAATTCGTCGGTGCCGACCAGTTCGCCGTGTAACCATGTGTGGATCAGGGTACCAATTGTTGCCATTGCGACTCACCTCCGTTGGCCCGGATCAGGGCTGGCGCAATATGGCACTTCGCCGTGTCGCCGTCCAGTATGACGGTGCCGTATAAGATTGAAATTTCAATGCCCCAAAAGCCCGCCTGAGTGCCGTTACGGGCACGTAAAACGCGTCAGACGGAGTGCACACAGCCAGCAGGTTTAATACTTTTGAAAGATTCGCGGCATACTATATGCTGCTATTAAGGTTTGGCGGAACACAAAATATAGTTAGGCGCAAGGGATTTATTTGCCTAATTCGACGCAAATCCTGTTGCGGCTTGATCGAACCCTGCGCTACATATTGTGCATCGCCCCTGGGCCGATACGGTATTTAGTGCCGTTATCGGAAGCCTATCGGAAATCTGGTCTAGAATAAGGCCAAACCGGTGCCTGGGACGTAACCGGGGGGCCTGTGGCTCCAATAAAACCAATAATTGCCAACTGATAGAAGAGAGTTGGGGGACCAATGCGTATTACGCGACTGTACACCAAACACGATCAATCACCCTACCAGGCCTTTGATTTCAGCGTGACCTCGAGTGAGATCCGCAATCCGGACGGCACGGTGGTCTTTAGCCTGCAAGACATGGAAGTTCCCAAGCATTGGTCGCAGGTCGCCAGCGACGTGTTGGCACAAAAGTATTTCCGCAAGGCCGGTATCCCGGCTTGCCTGAAAAAATTCGAAGAAAATGACGTTCCGTCATGGCTGTGGCGCCATGTACCCGATGAAGAAGCCATCGCCGCCCTGCCCGAAGATGAGCGCCTGGTCGGTGAAACCAGTGCCAAGCAGGTCTTTGACCGTCTGGCAGGGACATGGACGTATTGGGGCTGGAAGGGTGGCTATTTCGATAGCGAAGCTGCCGCCCTCGCCTACTTTGACGAGATGCGCTACATGCTGTGCGCTCAAATGTCTGCGCCCAATTCACCGCAGTGGTTCAACACCGGCCTGCATTGGGCCTATGGCATTGACGGCCCGGCGCAGGGCCACCACTACGTTGACTTCAAGACCGGCGAACTGGTGCGTTCGCAGTCTTCATACGAGCATCCACAGCCGCACGCCTGCTTTATTCAGGGCATCAGCGATGATCTGGTGAACGAAGGCGGCATCATGGACCTGTGGGTTCGTGAAGCACGGCTGTTCAAGTATGGCTCGGGAACCGGCAGTAACTTCTCCAACCTGCGTGGTGAAGGTGAAAACCTGTCCGGTGGCGGTCGTTCATCGGGTCTGATGAGCTTCCTTAAAATTGGTGACCGTGCAGCAGGTGCCATCAAATCTGGCGGCACGACACGTCGCGCGGCCAAAATGGTGGTTGTTGATGTCGATCACCCCGACGTTGAGCAGTTCGTCAACTGGAAGGTTCTCGAAGAGCAAAAAGTCGCTGCCATGGTGGCGGGTTCGGCACTTGCACAGACAAACCTGAACGCTGTCATCGCGGCTTGCCACGAAGGCCTTGATGCAGATGCTGGCGAGGACCGTTTTGACGCCAAGAAAAACCCCGCGCTGAAAAAAGCCGTGCGCAGTTCGCGCCGTGCGAAAATTCCTGAAAACTACGTTCAGCGTGTCATCCAGTTTGCCCGTCAGGGATACACCGAGATTGAGTTCCCGACCTATAACACGGACTGGGATTCCGAAGCCTATCTGACGGTTTCAGGCCAAAACTCCAACAATACCGTACGTGTCAGCGATGATTTCCTGCAACGCGTGCTTGATGACGGCGACTGGGATTTGATCCGCCGCACAGATGGCAAGATCGCAAAAACCATCAAGGCACGGGATTTGTGGGAGCAGATCGGCCACGCCGCATGGGCCAGCGCTGATCCCGGCATCCAGTACGACACCACCATCAATGAGTGGCATACCTGCCCTGCATCGGGACGTATCAATGCGTCCAATCCGTGCTCGGAGTACATGTTCCTTGATGACACGGCGTGTAACCTTGCATCGTTGAACCTCTATACGTTCCTCAACGATGATGGATCGTTCGATGTCGCCGGTTTCCGCCATGCGGTGCGGTTGTGGACCATCACGCTCGAAATTTCGGTCATGATGGCTCAGTTCCCTGCCCCGCAAATCGCTGAATTATCTTATGAATTCCGTACATTGGGTCTTGGTTTCGCCAATATCGGCGGCTACCTGATGGCGTCCGGCATTCCATACGACTCCGAAGAAGCACGTGCGATCTGTGGCTCTGTTTCGGCCTTGATGACCGGTACGGCGTACGCAACATCGGCTGAAATGGCCGGCGAAATGGGTGCTTTCCCGCGTTACAAGGAAAACAGCGAGCACATGCTGCGGGTCATCCGTAATCACCGCATCGCTGCTCATGGCGGCACCAGTAATTATCATGGACTGTCTGTCACGCCTGTGGCGCTTGATGGCGTAAACTGCCCTGATGCAGCTCTGTTCGAAGCCGCCAAGGAATCCTGGGACCTCGCACTGGAACTGGGCGAGGCACACGGATACCGCAATGCGCAGACCACGGTGGTTGCACCGACCGGTACCATCGGTCTGGTGATGGATTGCGATACCACCGGTATTGAGCCGGACTTCGCGCTGGTCAAGTTCAAGAAACTGGCTGGTGGTGGTTACTTCAAAATCATCAACCGTATGGCACCTGTTGCCTTGGCTCAGCTGGGTTACACTGAAAGCGAAATTCACAATATCGAGCGCTATGCCATTGGCCATGGTACTTTGGCCGGCGCACCGGGCGTCAGCGTAGAAGCCTTAAAAAGCAAAGGCTTCACGGACGAAGCTCTGGATTTGGTTGAGAAGGCGCTGGCGGATGCATTTGATATCCGCTTCGTGTTCAACAAATGGTCACTGGGCGAGGCCTTCTGCACCGAGACGCTCGGCATCAATGTTGCCAAACTTGATGATGTGTCCTTCGACATGCTGACGGAACTGGGCTTTTCCAAGGACGATGTGGAAGCTGCCAATGTGTACGTCTGCGGCGCCATGACGCTGGAAGGCGCACCGCATATCAAGGACGAACATCTGGCTGTGTTTGATTGTGCCAACCCATGTGGCAAGACCGGTACCCGCTTCCTATCTGTGGAAAGCCACATTCGTATGATGGCGGCAAGCCAGCCGTTCATCAGTGGTGCGATCTCCAAGACCATCAATATGCCGAACGGGGCAACGGTCGAGGAATGCAAGGAAGCCTATCTGTTGTCGTGGCGCCTGGCCCTGAAAGCCAATGCGCTCTACCGCGATGGCTCCAAGCTTTCACAGCCACTGTCATCGGCGTTGTTTGACGACATCGAGGATGCCGACGATGCAATGGACGCCATTGAGGCGATTGTTGAAGCACCGGCAGGCAAGCGCCCGGAAATTGTGACCGAGCGCATCGTTGAACGGTATGTGGCCCAGCGCTCGCGGCCACCGTCACGTCGCAAGGGCTACACCCAGAAAGCCGCCGTTGGTGGGCATAAGGTGTACCTGCGTACCGGCGAATACGAAGATGGCCGTCTGTCGGAAATCTTCATCGATATGCACAAGGAAGGCGCTGCTTTCCGCTCAATGATGAACAATTTCGCCATAGCTATCTCGCTCGGCCTGCAATACGGCGTGCCGCTCGAGGAATATGTTGAAGCCTTTACGTTTACCCGCTTTGAGCCCTCGGGCATGGTTGAGGGTAATGAGACCATCAAGATGGCAACGTCCATTCTTGATTACATCTTCCGCGAACTTGCCGTTTCCTATCTGGAACGAAACGATCTGGCGCACGCGCAGCCGAGCGATCTGCTGCCCGATAGCATCGGACGGGGCAGTTCGGAAGGCACGCTGGCAACAGCCAGCGGCGATTCAATGGAAGAAGTCGTGGCGCGATGTGCGTCACGCGGATATGTGCGCTCTAAACTCGTTGTCATCAGCAATACACAGGAATCCTCCAGCGAAACCGCTTCTGCGGTGGCTTCTGGCGGCGGACTGGCTGCGGCATCGGGCGGGGGAAACGGTAGTACTCAGCAGATGGTCTCGGTGAGCGAGAGCGTCAGTGCTATTGGCGTATCTACCGATGTGATGACGCGGACTGATGAACACATGGACCGTGTTCGTGAGGCCCGTATCAAGGGATACGAGGGTGATGCCTGTGGTGAATGCGGTAACTTTACGCTTGTGCGAAATGGCACATGCATGAAGTGCAACACATGCGGCTCAACCAGCGGCTGTTCATAACGCTCGCTGGTTAAAACCAATCCTCCCTGGGAAACTTGGGGCGCTTCTGACTTCGGTCGGAGCGCCCCTTTTTTGATGGTATTTCAATGCAGTGGCACATGGTAACAATGATGTGTGTGTGGGAATTCTTGATTTCATCTTTCATAATACGCATATAGAATGTAATCAGATGGATGAATGCTATTGTGTGTTGCGTGGTCTTTCGTTCCGCAAGATACTGTTAGCGATTTTGGAAAAGGATTGCGCACGTCTTTGTGCGCACGAACCGTATGGTAGAGATGACTTCCCATAGCATCGTCGTGGTTGATGATGATCCGGTTATGGCGCGCATGATGGAAGGCCTGTTATCGACGGACGGCCATAGCGTGCGTACCGTTCTTTCTGGTGCCGAGGCTATACGCATTCTGCCCGAACTGGCACCTGATTGTGTGTTGCTTGATCTGATGATGCCGGGCGTTGACGGTTTTTCCGTCCTGCAGGACATGATGAAAGAGCCGAGCCTGAAGAACACCAAGTTCATCGTGGTGTCGGCCAAGTCCTATGAATTTGATCGCCAACAGGCATTCCGCCACGGCGCGCACGGTTTTGTAACCAAGCCGATTAACCCCAATACGTTTAATGAGCGGATATCACGAATCCTCGGCGATAATATGAACGTTTCCTTCTGGGGTTGCCGCGGAACCCTGCCGGTACCCGGTGAGAGTTCCCTGCGCTATGGCGGCAACACGTCATGTGTTTCCATCGAATTTCCGCGCGACCAGTTTTTTGTTCTCGATGCCGGTTCGGGGATCAAGGCGCTGTCTGATCACCTAATGACGCAGCAGCGCAACCGGTTGAACGGCAAGATCTTCATTTCCCATCCGCATTGGGATCATATCAACGCCCTGCCCTTTTTCGTGCCGCTGTATGTTCAGGGCAATGAGTTCGAAGTTCTCGGTGCGCGTCATGGCGACCTGACCATGCGTGAAGTGACCTCGGCGCAGATGGAAGGCGTTTACTTCCCCATTACGCTAAAGGAATTCGCGGCGCGGGTTTATTTTCGTGATCTGCGCGAAGAAACCCTTGAGATCGACAATATCTCGGTCGAGACCATGCTGCTCAGCCATCCCGGAGTCTGTCTCGGCTACAGAATTCATTATAATGGCCGTTCGATCAGCTACATCACCGACAACGAGATGTTTCTTGAAGACAGTGAGTTTTATAATCCCCACTATGAAACCAGGTTGACTGATTTTATTCGTGGTAGTGACTTGCTGATTACAGACTCAACCTACAGCGACGCAGAATACGAAAGCAAAGTGGGCTGGGGGCATTCCTGCATCAGCAAGGTGGTCAAGCTGGCCCATAGCGCCGAGATCAAGACGCTGTGTCTGTTCCATCATGACCCCGGCCAGAGCGACGATGATATCGACGCCAAGCTGGAAACGGCACAGACCATGCTGCGCGATATGGACTCAACGACCATATGTGTCGCGCCCAAGGAAGGCGACCTGTTCGCCGTATAATGGCCGCTTTAGCTGCTTTCCGGTCCATCCAGAAATAACGGATCGACTTCGACAAAGTTGATACCGGATTCCTCAAACATCGCTCGTGTGAGCTCGAAGTGGCACGATTTGATCAGCCGTTCGTCGTCACAACGCGGCGCAATGACCTCGGCAATACCTGCCTGAACAATCATCGAGGCGCACACGCTGCACGGCATGATGGGCCAGACATAGAGTCGCGTACCACTCAGGTCGCGCTTGGCATCAATGATGGCGTTGCGTTCGGCGTGCACCACCATTTCGTATTTGATGCTGCGGTCGCTCAGCCGTTCAATGGTGTCTTCAACACCCGTGGGTAGACCATTAAAGCCGGTCGCCACCACACGTTTCATGGAATCGGCAAGCACGCTGCCGACCTTGGTGCTGGGGTCTTTTGACCATCCGGCGATCAGGCGCGCCATGTTCAGGAAGCGGTGGTCCCAGTGGGTCAGGTCTCGTTGGCTCATCGCCGGTGTCTCCCGGGTTGTCTCGGTTGTGGAATCCAAACGTAGCGCTAGATTAGCGGCAATTCACAAGAAGCGTCACCCCTACAATTTAGCAATTGGCGCGGCTTCGAGCGCGTTCTATCTTGCCAGCATACTATTCAGGCTTTGAGCGTCATTTGAGAGGAATCTATCCATGTCAGCGAGCATCGAAAACCGCCTTGTCGAACTGGGCATTGAACTGCCCGCGCCCGCCGCGCCGGTGGCGAGCTATGTACCTTATGTGGTGAGCGGTAATCTGGTCATCGTGTCGGGGCAGGTTACGCTCGATAATGGGCAATTGCGTTACGTTGGAAAACTTGGCGCGGATATGTCGCTCGAAGACGGTTATCAGGCAGCCCGTTTGTGCGGCGTCAATCTCCTGGCCCAGATCAAGGTTGCCTGCGGTGGTGATCTGGACCGTGTGGTGCGTGTGGTGCGGTTGGGTGGATTCGTGAACTGCACACCGGATTTCACTGATCATCCCAAGGTCATTAACGGCGCATCGGACCTTATGGCCGAGGTCTTCGGCGACGCCGGACAGCACGCACGCGCTGCTGTCGGGTCCTCAAGTTTGCCGCTCGGCGTTGCGGTTGAGGTCGAGGGTATGTTCGAAATATCTTAAATTAAGTTCGCATAAAAACGTCATAACGCGTTGATTTTCCTGTAATTTGATGTGATGGCGATTCGATTTCATCCATCGGATCAGCCGACTGGGGCCATTTCAGCACGACCCGCTTGCGCGCTGTGACCAGGGCGACCTTCATCAGTTCAACGCAGTCTGTATCTGTGCCCACGATCTCGCGGATCAGGATCATTTCTTTCTTTACCAAGGCAGAGTTCTTGCGCGGTGGGTGCATTGGATCGACCAACACAACTTCTGGCGAGAGCCCCGGCAGCAGGTCTATGGCATCACCATGCAGCAGGGTCATGCGAGCGATCACCTCTGCTACATCGCCACCGGCTTGTACGGCGCGCGCCATGCCGTCCTGCAATAAGGCATGCATGTCCGGGGAACGTTCAATCAGGGTGACCTCTGCGCCCAGCGAGGCCAGCAGGAACGCATCGCGACCAAGACCGGCCGTGGCATCAACGATCGATGGGGTTTTGCCATCTTTCATGCCGACGGCCTTGGGTAAAGCCTGACCACGCCCGCCGCCAAAACGAAAGCGGTGGCGCACGGCACCGCCGACAAAATCGCAGATTAGCGTGTCTGAGCGTGATGTTTTATCGCTGCGTGACATGCCGTTACTCTACCCGGTGATGTGTGCGAGGTGTGGTTTAAACCACACGCAGGCCGTTTTGGCGGTGCACGCGCGCGGCGTCGGCTGGTGCCAGCCGGACGCGAATGTTGACACCATCTTCGGTATCTTCACGTTCCAGTACCTTGCCGTGCTCATAGACCCATGCAATGGCTGCGCCGTGCTCATAGCCTGCGCAGACATCAAGAATCCGGTAGTGCCGGGTCAGTTCGGTATCGATGCGCTCAATTAGTTCCGGCAGGTATTCGCCGGTGATTGCTGAAGCCATGGCCAGTGGTTCGTCGCTGCGCGCGGTCTGATTTTCCAGCGTTTCGCGGTCTGCGGCGTCGAGCAAATCGATCTTGTTGACGACCTCAAGCATGGGGATGACGGTGTGTTCATCATCTTCCCCCACGTCGTCGGCTCGTGGGGTGCCGGCAGCCACTACGCCAAGCTCACCCAACACGTTGATGACATCAAGGCGCTGCGCGTCTGAATCGCCGTGCGCAATATCGCGCACGTGCAGGATCAGATCGGCCTCGAGTACCTCTTCCAGCGTGGCGTGGAATGCGGTGACCAGTTCATGTGGCAGATCAGAAATGAAGCCCACAGTGTCAGACAGAATGACCACCTCGCCTGACGGCAGGATCAAGCGCCGCATGGTCGGGTCGAGCGTGGCGAATAGCTGATCGCGCGCTTCAACCTTGGCCGATGTCAGCTCGTTGAACAGCGTGGATTTCCCGGCGTTGGTATAGCCCACCAGCGCGACCGAATGGTATGGCACACGCTTGCGCGCCTTGCGGTGCAGTCCGCGCGTGCGTTCGACGTTTTTCAGGTGCCGTTTGATCAGCACAATGCGTTCATCGATCAAGCGGCGATCGGTTTCGATCTGGGTTTCACCGGGACCGCCAACGAAACCAAGGCCGCCGCGCTGGCGCTCAAGGTGCGTCCAGCTGCGTACAAGGCGGCTTCGCTGGTACGTCAGTGCCGCTAGTTCGACCTGTAGGCGGCCTTCCTTGGTGCGTGCACGAGCGCCGAAAATTTCCAGAATCAAGCCGGTACGGTCGATGACCTTACAGCCCATTGCGCGTTCAAGATTTCGCTGCTGGACCGGGGTTAGCACACTATTAACGATGACCAGATCGATTTTTGGTGGGGGTGGCGGTGGTTTGTGGCCGCGACGGTGTGCACGACGCTGCGGGACGTCTTCTTCGCCCTCGCTATCTTCGCTGTTTTCGTCATCATCGCCATCCTCGTGTGGCGCATCGTCTTGCGCGGCAGTTCCAGCGCGCACAATGTCGGCTATACGCTCAACTGTACCTTTGCCGAATAACATGCCCGGCATGGCGCGGTTGACACGAATGACCTCGGCGTGCTCGACGTGCAGTTCGATGGCGGCTGCCAGACCGACGGCTTCTTCGAGGCGTGCTTCGGGCGAGCGCAATGCCCCACTCCCACCCGAAATTTCCGGGTGCAGAATGGCGCAATAATCGCCTTTGGATGGACTGTCGGCGGTGTGTCCTGCTTCGGTACTCGTCACTTCGGCTTAATCGGCTCCAGCTTCGCTCTCTGCTTCCGGTTCGAACAACTGGACCGGAATGGAAGGCATAACAGTGGAAATCGCATGTTTGTAAACGAGTTGGGTGTGGCCATCACGGCGTAGCAGTACCGAGAAGTTATCGAACCACGTAACGATCCCTTGCAGTTTGACGCCATTGATCAAAAAGACCGTGACGGGCGTCTTGTTCTTGCGAATGTGGTTTAGAAATACGTCCTGTACGTTTTGCGTTTTTTCAGCGGACATTTTATTCAGCCCCATATTTATAATTGTTTATTTGGGGTCACGCTAAGAACCCATTTCCATTTGAAATGAATATAACGAACTCCCCCCCGGTGCACGAACGTTCGTTCACGTTCCTCAGTAACATACGCCAATTTTACAAGGTTTCAAATCAAGCTAACAAACTTGTGACTAACTCTTTGAATTCGTGACTATTTTTAACGTAAAAAGCGGGTGGAAAATCATCAAACTCGCCTGCATCCGGTGCATTTTCACGGATCAGGATCGGTGTGCAGCCCACATTTATGGCGCATTCCAGATCAATATCGGCATCACCGGCGAACCAAACGTCCGCACCCGGCGTATGGCCGCTACCGGCCAGTGCCATGTGTACGGGGTCGCTGGCTGGTTTGTCATTTACGGCGTCCGATGCGCCAACCAGATTGGTGAGATAGCGGTCCCAGCCCAGATGTGCGGCTTCGGCGCGCAGGTATTCGCCCGTCTTGTTGCTGACCACGCACATGTAAATCTGCTGCTCGGAAAGGCTGCGTAACATATCCTCGGTATGCGATAGCGGTTCGAGGCGTTCAATGTGAATTTCACGGTAGCGCGCGTAAAATACATCCGCCGCATCGTGCCATTGATCACCAAACAGCGCGGGGAATCTATCGCGCATGGATTGACGCACGCGATTGCGGGTTTCATCGAGCGACCAGGGTGCCATATCGAAGTGCTCAAGCGTTGTATTCATGGCGTCATGAATGGTCGCCCATGTATCAACCAGCGTATTATCCCAGTCGAATATAATGGCGCGCGGTGCACTTGGCTGTGTCATGGATGCATCCTTTAACCGGCCGCTACGGAATTCATGAACGCTTCATAGCCATCGTACAGAGCCGTGGTGAGCTCACCCATATGGCCGTTGCCGATGACTTGGTCATCGATCTTGGTAACCGGTTTGACGAAGCTTGATGCGCTGGAAATAAAGGCCTCACGCGCCTGTTTGGCTTCTTCGACGGTGAAAGCGCGCTCAACGAAGCGCAGCCCCTTTTCTTGCGCGATCTTGAGGATGCGCTGGCGCGTGATGCCGTTGAGGATGGCGTGGGTCGGTGCGCGGGTCACCAGTTCACCGTCCATGGTGACAATCCAGGCATTATTCGAGGTGCCCTCGGTAACCGTGCCGTCGGGTTCAATCTGCCACGCGTCGGCGACACCGGCGTTTATGGCTTTTTGCTTGCCCAACGCGGCCGGTAGCAGTCCGACAGTCTTGATGTCACAGCGACCCCAGCGAATATCGGGAATACTGATCACCGATATGCCCTTTGGATCGGGTCTTTTCGTCAGGTTCGGCATATGGCGTGCGGTGACCACCAGCGCACTGTTGGTGTGCTTGGGAAATTCGAATGAGCGCGGTGCGACGCCACGGGTGACCTGTAGGTAAACAGTGCCAGTACGCAGCCGGTTGCGACGCACGACCTGACGCAGAATGACTTTCAGTGCACGGCTTTCCACTGGCCAGCTCATCTGCAATTCACCCAGTGAGCGGTCCAGACGCTCAAGGTGGGGTTGTTCGTCGATCAGGGCGCCATTGACTACAGTGACCACTTCATAGACACCATCAGCGAACTGATACCCACGATCTTCGATGTGTACGGCGGCATCGCGATGGGGAACATAACGACCGTTGACGTAGGCTATTCTGGACATAACGTGATCTTCTCTTGTTAGGTGGTATGAATTGCAGATAGGCCGTGGCTCAGAAGTATTCCAACTGGACCGAGAACATTTTTTCGACTTTGCGCACGACGTTCGCAGCAGCAAACAAAACGACGCGGTCCTTGGCCTGAATAACCGTATTGCCGCGCGGTACGATAACCTCGCCATCGCGCACGATGGCACCCAACAAAACGCCCTCGGGCAAGTTGATGTCGCGTAGCGGTGCGCCAACCAGTTCCGATGTCTCCATGGCTTCAGCTTCGATCAGTTCACCAAAGCCCTCGCGCAGGGTGTGCACCGAATGGATACGGCCACGTCGCACGTGTTGCAGAATGGTGGAAACCGTGATGTTCCGTGGATTGACCACCACATCGACACCGAGCGAACCGACCAGTGGCTCATAGACGTTCTTGTTGATGAGTGTGACCGCTCGTTTCGAGCCATAACGCTTGGCCAGCAGTGATGACAAGATGTTGGTTTCGTCATCATTGGTGACGGCGATCACCGTTTCGGTCAGTGCTACATTGGCTTCTTCAAGAAGCTCAGGATCAAGCACGTCGCCGTGTAGCACCACAGTATTTTCAAGCAGGGCTGAAATTTTCTCGGCGCGGGCTCTGTCGGCTTCGATCAGCTTGGCATTCACCCAGGAATGCTCAGCCTCGAGCTCTTCGGCCAGGAACATGCCGATGTTGCCACCACCGAAAATCAACAGACGCCGTGCTTCGGTCTGTTCCAGTCCAAACGCCGACATGGCGCGGTGAACCTGAGAGGAATCGACAACAAAATAGACCTCGTCGTCGGCCAGCATCTGATCATTGCCCGTGGGAACCAGTGTCTTACCATCGCGCAGGATGCCAATAACAACAATATGCAGGTCCGGGAAAAGCTGCGTTAGCTGGCGTAGCGGCGTGTTGATGACCGGGCACTGCTCGTTGCAACGCACCCCCAGCAACTTCACCTTGTCATTAACCAGCGGGATCATTTCGAAGGCACCGGGCACCTGCAAGCGGCGGCTGATCGCATGTGCGACTTCGCGCTCGGGCGAGATGATCACGTCGATGGGCATGTTGTCGCGCGAAAACAGCATGGACCAGCGTGGGTCGAGATAGTTCTGCTGGCGTACACGCGCGATCTTCATGGGCACGTCGAATAACGAATGCGCAACCTGACAGGCGACCATGTTCACTTCGTCGGCGTAGGTTACGGCGATGATCATGTCGGCGTCATCAATGCCGGCTTTTTCCAGCACATTGGGGTCGGATGCCTGACCAAGGACGCCATTGGCGTCGATCGTATCATTGATCGTGCGGATCAGATCGGGTGCCTGATCGACAACCGTTACATCATTGTTTTCCAGGGCAAGATGGCGGGCGATATTGAAACCGACCTGCCCTGCTCCACAAACAATCACCTTCATTGTTCAGGCTCCTGTCCCTGATTATGAACCCCAAGGCTCTTCAACTTTCGATGAAGGGCCGAACGTTCCATGCCGACGAATTCAGCCGTACGCGAAATATTACCGTCAAACCGGTTTAACTGGGTAACAAGATAATCGCGTTCGAAGACCTCACGGGCGTCACGTAGCGGCAGACCGATTGTTTCGGCGTGATCAGAAAGCCCTGATTCCGATGAAACCTTACCGATGACTTCGGCCGGTAACATATTAAAACCAATCGGTGTCGAGATATCACCCGGTACCATGATCATCAAACGCTCTACCACGTTGCGAAGCTCGCGCACATTGCCCGGCCAGTCATAGGCTTGCAAGGCCGCGATGGCATCTGTGCCAATTTTACGTACGGGCTGGCCCGTTGTAATGGCGGCCTGCTCAAGGAAATGTTGCGCCAACGTGGGAATATCGTCGCGTCTTTCTTTCAGCGATGGCACGACCAGCGGCACGACGTTAAGCCGGTAATACAGGTCTTCGCGGAAACGACCCTCAGCCAGTTCAACGCTGAGGTCACGAGTCGTCGAAGCAATGACGCGTACGCTGACCTCGACTTGCGTGTCGCCACCGACGCGTTGGAATACCTGTTCCTGCAACACACGCACGATCTTGCCTTGCGTTTCAAGCGGCATGTCGGCGACCTCGTCGAGCAACAGCGTGCCGTTGTGTGCGCGCTCAAAGGTTCCCGTCATGCGTGGCGATTGCGCTTCGGCATCGCTGTTTTCTTCACCGAACAATTCAATCTCAACCCGCTCAGGCGACATGGTTGCGCAGTTCAGCACGACAAAGGGGCCGTCGGCGCGAAGGGACTGGGCGTGGATCATGCGCGCGACCACTTCCTTGCCGCTTCCGGGTGGGCCGCTTAACAGCAATCGGCTGTTGGTCGGAGCGACCCGTTCTACGGCCTGGCGGACCTCGCGCGCGGCATGCGATATACCGATCAGTTCGTCGGTGCGCCCGCTGCGTGCGCGCAACTCGGCATTTTCGCGGCGCAGGCGGCCCGTTTCGATGGCACGCTCAGCGGCCAAAATCAACCGGTCGGCCTGAAACGGTTTTTCCACGAAGTCATAGGCACCATCCTTGATGGCGGAAACTGCGGTCTCAATATTGCCGTGACCGCTCATCATGACGACCGGGACGTCCGGGTGGTCTTCCATGATGGCGTTTAGGATGCCCAGGCCATCAAGTTTGCTACCGCGCAGCCAGATATCAAGTAGCACCAGATCAGGACGACGTCGCGCGATGGCGTCGAGCGCCGATGTGCTGTCAGCGGCCTCGCGCGTCTCGAAGCCCTCGTCGGCAAGGATGCCCGAGGTCAGCGAGCGAATATCGGCTTCGTCATCAACGATAAGGATTTCATGGGCCATGATGCATTATGCTCCCTTGACCCGTTTTATGTCGTTCTCGTCGTTTTCCGCTATCAGGTTTTCCGGGTGGAAAACCATGGAAATGCGGGCGCCACCCGAAGGTGCATCGCTCAGCCACAATTCACCGCCGTGCTCTTCGACGATCTTTTTGACGATGGCGAGACCCAGCCCTGTGCCTTTGTCGCGTGTCGTGACATAGGGTTCAGTCAACCGGTTGCGCTCGTTTTCAGGCAGGCCAACGCCATTGTCTTCAATGGAAAGCGTCACCTTTTCGCCTTCAGAATTGGTATCGTGCGAAAGGCTCAGGTTGACGCGGCCGGGTTCCCCATCGTCGCGAACCAGACGTTCTTCCACGGCCTCAATGGCGTTCTTGATAAGGTTGGTGATGGCCTGTGCCATCTGAGCGCGATCGCACCGCATGTGTACATCGCCGCCTTTGCCCGCCGCATCGTCAAATTCAACAGCAACGCTGGCACTTCTGTTGCGCTCCAGAAGTATGCTTTCACGACAAATCGTCGAGAGGTTTTCCGGCCGGATCGAGGCTTCCGGCATGCGGGCGAACGAGGAAAACTCATCAACCATGCGCCCGATATCACCAACCTGGCGGATAATGGTATCGGTGCAGGCCTGAAAGGTCTCGGGATCGCTTTTGATCTCGCCGAGATATTTGCGCTTCAGGCGTTCCGCTGATAGCTGGATCGGTGTCAGCGGATTTTTGATTTCGTGTGCAATACGGCGCGCTACGTCCGCCCATGCGGCCTGACGCTGTGCCGATTGCAGGGCGGTGATGTCATCAAAGGTGACAACGTAACCAATGATTTCGCCGGGCGTCAGGTGTTCAGCGGCAATGCGCGCCAGCAGTGTGACGCTGTGACCATCGCGTTCGATGCGGATTTCGTCCTGGTGCAGGCGTCCGGGGCGGGTCATGGCTTCGTGCAGCAGGTTCGCCATTTCGGGCACGGCGTGCGACAGCGGTTTGTCTGTCATATCAAGTAGGTTGAGCGATAGCAGCAACGAGGCCGAGCGGTTCGGCAGATTGATATGGCCCTGCTGATCAAGGCCGATTACGCCTGCCGAGACACCTGATAACACAGTTTCGGTAAACCGGCGGCGCTCATCAAGCTGCCGGTTGGCGTCGAGCAGACCGTCTTGTTGGCTGGCAAGTTGGCGGGTCATGCGGTTAAACGCACGCATCAAGGTATCGACCTCGGCCAGCGAGCTGTCTTCTGGCAACGACACGTCCAGATCCCCGTCATGGACTTGCTCGGCGGCTGAGACCAACCGACCAATGGGCGTGGCAAAGCGTGTGGCAAAGGTCAGCCCGACCCACGCCGAGGCCAACAGCAGCATGACCGCAACCATGATGAATAGCATCATGAAGGTGATTTGTAGTCCGCCGCTTTTTTCTTCAATACGCTGGTATTGGCTGGCGCTGCGTTTGACCCGGTCAACATAGTCCATCACGCGCGGATCAACGAACCGGCCAATCAGCAGATAGGCATCGACAAACCGGGTGAGCCGTACGACGGCGCGCACACGGTCATCCTGATCGCTGGTCATGACGACGGCTTCGCCATTTTTTGCCTGTTCAAACGCCCAATCGGGGGCCTGATCAAATTCCAGGGACTGGCTGAATTGTGAGCGTGCCAGGATCTGCCCTGCACTATCGACGACCACGGCTTCAGGAATATCGCGCACGCTGGCCTGCGCCGATAGCACCCGGTTAAATAACCACGGCTTGCCCGTCAGGTTGGCGGCTTCACGGTTTAGGTCATTGGCTACGGCAAATATGTCAGAGCGAATATTCTGTTGATGTTCATGCAGATAGGCCGTGGCGACCTGAGTTGAGTTCTCGATGGCGAGTTTGACGCGATCACTGAACAGGCCCTGCAGGCCGATATTGATGAATACAGCGGCAAATATGGCAACCAGCACGGCTGGTGTGACCGAAATCAGGCTGAACATAATGACCAACTGGGTGTGCAGGCCCGAGCCTGCGCGCGCGGTGCGGCGTTCCTGCCAAAGTGCGACCAGTTTGGTAATCACCAGTCCGGTCAGCAAAAGCAACAACACAAGGTCGCTATAGAGCAGCCATAGAACGGTTTGCGGCTCATAGCCGCCGTTGGTCATGACGATGCCCGTTGCAATGCCCGCGACGCCAGCACACAGCGCGACGGAGTATGCGAGCTTGCGGGTCAACCCGCCACGCCCGGTCCACGACAGAACACGCCCGAGCATGGCCGCGCCACGCGACTGTGGCACATTATCAGCGCTCGCCGTGGTGCCAGTCGATGGTGCGTCAGTTGATGGGGGTATGGTTTCGCTCAATTGCGCCCCCTCACTGCATCAATACCCAGATCCTTCATTTTTTTGCGCAGGGTGTTGCGGTTCAGCCCCAGTACAGCAGCAGCGCGGATCTGGTTGCCCCCTGTGGCGTTGAGAGTCAGGGTGATAAGGGGTTTTTCAATCTCGCGGATAATGCGCTCATACAGGCCCGGCGCGGGCAAGCGTCCACGGTGGGCACGGTAATAGTCGCTCAGGTGACGTTCCACTGAACCCACCAGTCCGCCATCCATGCTGGTGGGGCTTGCGGACTTATTGTTATCAGCAAGTTCATCTTCAATCAGTTCGCCAGAAATGACGTCCTCATTGGTCATCACCGTCAGGCGTTGCATGAGATTTTCCAGTTCGCGCACATTGCCCGGCCATGTATGGCGTTTCAGGCACGCAACGGCTTGTTTTGACAACGTTTTTTCTGGTAAATCAGCACCGCTCGCCTTGCGCAAAAAGAATCGCGTGAGCTCTTCGATATCGTCGGAGCGATCGCGCAGCGCCGGAATACGGATTGGCACGACGTTCAGGCGGAAATACAGATCCTCGCGAAACGTTCCCTCGACGATTAACTGGCGCAGGTCACGGTGCGTGGCCGCAACAATGCGCACATCGGTTTTAATCGGTGTACGGCCACCCACTGAGGTGTATTCGCCTTCCTGCAAAACGCGCAATAGCCGGGTCTGGGCTTCCGATGGCATATCACCGATTTCATCGAGAAAAAGTGTGCCGCCTTCGGCCTGTGCGAAACGTCCGGGCGTGCGCTGGGCTGCGCCGGTAAAGGCACCCTTCTCGTAACCGAAAAGTTCGCTTTCGATCAGGTTATGGGGTATTGCCGCCATGTTGACGGCGACGAACGGCTTGTCTTTGCGGCGACCGAAATCATGCAGTGCACGCGCTACCAGCTCTTTGCCCGTGCCGGATTCACCGGTGACCATGACCGAGAGGTCCGTATTGAGCAGACGCGCTATGGTACGGTAGATATCCTGCATAGCCGGTGATCGCCCGATGATCGGCATGCGTTCATCGAACGCGCTGTCATCATGTCCAACGCCAGCTTCAATTTTAGTTTCAAGTGCAACATTAACAAGTTTTGTTAATTCATTAATATCAAATGGTTTTGGAAGGTATTCAAAAGCACCGACTTCGGTTGCTTTTACCGCCGTCATCAGGGTTGTCTGCGCGCTCATGACGATGATTTTGAGCTCGGGACGCAGGGCCTTGATTTGCGGAATCATCTCCAGCCCGTTGGCGTCTGGCAGCACCACATCGGTGATCAGCAGATCGCCCTCGCCGCGCTCAATACTCGCCATCAAGGCAGCACCGTCGGCAAGCGGCGTCACACCGAAGCCTGCACGCGATAGCGCTTGTGTCACCACAGTGCGAATGCCGCTATCGTCATCGGTTACGAGAATGCAGGGCCGGGCGCTCATGTATGGGGTCCGTGTGTGTTGTTATCATGGTGAATGGGCAGCAGGACGCGGAATGTTGAGCGACCGGGTTCGCTGTCGCAGTCAATCAAGCCACCATGCATGCCGATGATCTTGGCCGTCAGGGCCAGTCCCAGCCCACTACCATGTGGCTTGGAGGTCACGAATGGGTCGAACAAGTGTTCACGCAGGTCTTCGGGGATGCCGCAGCCATTGTCGGTGACCTCGACCACAAGCGGCAGATTGCGCGGTGCCTGCTCACCCGATTGCGATAGCCGCAAACCGGGGCGATAGGCCGTGGTCAGGGAAATTTCGCCGCCTTTGCGCGGTACGGCCTCTGCGGCATTTTTCACCAGATTGAGAAAGACCTGAATGAGCAGGTCACGGTCGCCCGCAACCAATGGCAGGGATGGATCGTAATCGGTGGTAAATTTCGCATGTTGGCCAAAGCCGTTTTCTGCCACCTGCTGAACGCGGTCGAGCACCATATGGATGTTGATGGCGGCGGGGTGTAGTGGCGCTTCAGTGGAAAACTCACCCATACGGTCGACCAGCGCGCAGATACGGTCAACCTCGTCGCGGATCAGACCGGTCAGTTGCTTGTCGGTCTCTGATACGTGTGCTTCAAGCAACTGCGAGGCCCCACGGATACCGGAAAGCGGATTTTTGACTTCGTGTGCGAGCACGGCGGCCATGCCCGAGACCGAACGTGCGGCCCCCAGATAGCCCAGTTTGCGCTCAACCTGTTGCACCACGGTGCGTTCGTGGATGTGGACAACGACCTGCCCACCCGTATCGGGAACGGGTGAGATCGAAACATCAACCACAGCACTTTTGCCTATGCGCGGATTGTGTATCTCCAGCCCGTGCTCGGTCAAGTGGATGCCCTGCTCAATGGCGCGCCGTGCCAGTGTTTCAATGCCGTGTGCGGCTGGTACGGCCTGAGCAAGCTGTTCGCCAATGAACGAGGCCAGGCTTTTACCAAAGAACTGTTCTGCCGAGGTGTTCGCGCCGCTGATCCGGCCCTGCGCGTCCATCACAATGACCGGTATATCCAGAGCGTTGAATACTGCATTGAGATCAATGACCGCACTGTTGTCGGCCGGGGCCATGCGCAGTACAGATCGTGACATCAGGCTGCCCGTCGCTCAATCAAAGGGTCGTAGAAACCCCTGATCAGGGATTTTACGGTTTCGGCTTCGTCGGCGTGATTGACCGCCGAACGGAACTCGGTGGCGCCAAACAGCCCCTTGGAGTACCAGCCGATATGCTTGCGCGCGACCCGAATACCAACCCGTTCGCCGTAATGCGATAGCAGGTCTTCGTAGTGGGCCAGCACGGTGTCGCGCTGGGTCTCAAGATCAGGATCATTAATGCTTTCACCTGTTGCCAGGAAATGCGCCACCTGATTGGGGAACCATGGCCGACCATAGGAACCGCGCCCGATCAGCACACCGTCCGCGCCGGACTGCGCCATGATGTCGCGTGCGTCATCGATCGTATTGACGTCGCCATTGGCAAACACCGGAATTGATACGGTTTCCTTGACGTTGCGGATATAATGCCAGTCGGCGCTACCCTTGTAGAACTGGCAGCGGGTACGGCCATGCACGGCAACGGCCTTGATGCCGCAGTCTTCGGCGATGTGCGCCAATTCCGGGGCATTGCGGGTGTTATCATCCCAGCCCGTGCGCATTTTCAATGTGACCGGAATGCTGACAGCCTTAACGGTGGCTTCAAGCAGCTTCCGGGCCAGTGACAGATCGCGCATCAGCGATGATCCGGCATCGCCGTTGACGACTTTTTTGACCGGGCAACCCATATTGATGTCGATCAGCGCCGCACCGCGCGCTTCGTTGAGGCGTGCAGCCTCGGCCATGAACTCGGGATCGCAACCGGCGAGTTGGACCGACATGGGCTGTTCTTCGGCACAGTTCGAAGACATTTTCATGGTCTTCTCGCTCGATGCATAGACCATGGCCTTGCTGGCGATCATCTCTGAAACCACGAGCCCGACGCCAAACCGCTTCACCAGACGACGGAACGGCATATCCGTAACGCCCGACATGGGAGCGAGAACGACATTGTTTTCAAGGCTTAACGGGCCAATTTGAATGGTCATAGTGCGAGTTTCCTGAATTGCTGCCTATTTATTAGGCAGAAACGCCGAAATAGCAATATTTAGAATGAATTGTCTGCGGATTTTATTGTGGCGGGCCGGAGCTAGCCAAGCACCACGTCGGTGACGAACTTGACCCCGAGATAGGCCAGAGTCAGCAGCAGATAGGCTGCCAGTACGCCGCGTGCGGCCTGACGTCCGCGCACACCCGTGCGACGGTGGATCCACAACAGTGCACCGATGAAGATAAACGACAGTACGGCAAACACGCTCTTATGGTTGATGAGCGGCAATATGCCATCATGAGAAAGAGACGCCGCAACACCTGTGATCAGGCCCAGACCAAGCACCAGCTCACCCATTGCAAGCAGGCGAACCTGTAAATGGTCACAATCAGACATGGATGGCAGTTGATGGGTAAATGCTGTGGGTTGCTTGGTTTTCAGGGCGCGTTCCTGCATGAACCCGGCGAACGCGGCGCAGGCTGCCAGCGTCACCACGGCGTAGGTCACCACAGACACCAGCACATGAAACACCACCCATGCACCAAGTGCTGTGTCGTGTGTGCCAGCATCGGCGTTATCCCAAATGGTCGCGATCAAGGCAAAGACCGCCATATAGGGCATGACCACGCCAGCCAACCGCCAACCTTCGCGCGTCAGGATGGCGAGTGCGGCGTAACTCGCCAATGTGGCCGCGACGGTGATCCACAGCGCGGTCGATACGTCGGTTCGCCAACCCTCGCCAGAACGCACGACAACCCAGACCACAGGCCCGATCACGGCCAGCGCCAGTGTGGCCCAGAACATGGTCGTGCGCTCGCCCATGCGCCCATCGCTGCGCACGAGCGCGGCAATGGCTGCGGGTAAAATCGCGATCAATGCGGCAAAATCCTGAAGGCTGTCAGTCATATGTGTTCGCTTACAAGCTTGGCATCATCTTTGTCATCATGGGGGCAAACCCCAGCGTGACGCTAAAATCGCGCCCATAGCGCAATTTGGCAACCCTCATCACTGTTGCAAAGGCATTTTAACCGCTGCGGAAAGCGGTTAGAACTGCACCATGGATGAAAACATTTCCCCCGCTGCCGCCCATGGCAGTGTTGACTGTGTCGCTCTGGTGGTTGGTGCCGGGCGTGGTTCGCGCGCCGGTGACGGTGCGCCCAAGCAATACCGTGACATCGGCGGTGAGCCGTTAATTCGCACCACACTGCGTGCATTTGCCCAACATGATGGCGTCGATCATGTGTGTGCGGTTATTCACCCCGACGATGAAACCCTGTTTGGAGAGGCCTGCGCAGGCCTTGATATCATGGCATCGGTGCACGGTGGTGCGAGCCGCCAGGAAAGCGTGCTGTGTGGCCTGCGCCATATCGCAGCCCTTAATCCGCGCACGGTGCTGATCCATGACGCCGCGCGCCCGTTTGTTTCGGCTGCGCTAATCTCGCGGGTGCTGGGCGCACTTGATGAACACGCAGGGGCCATCCCTGCCCTGCGCGTGGTCGATACCCTGAAACGTGGGCGTGATGCTAACGATAGACGTGAGCCTGTGATTGCCGAGACGGTGCCGCGTGATGGGCTTTGGCGCGCCCAGACGCCACAGGGCTTCCGCTTTACTGATATCATCTCGGCGCATGAGACGTTTGCGGCGCAATGCCTGACCGATGACGCTGCCATTGCCGAGGCGGCTGGTATGGATGTCGCGCTGGTCAGTGGCGATGAAGGGAATATCAAAGTGACGACAGCCGACGACATTGTGCGTGCCGCCGAAATGGCCGGTGGTCGCCATGAAACCCGCAGTGGTCTCGGCTATGACGTGCACCGCTTTAGTGAAGGCGATCACGTGACCCTGTGCGGCGTCGAGATTGCGCATACCGCCACACTGGCAGGACATTCCGATGCCGATGTGGCGATCCATGCGCTATGTGATGCGATTTACGGGGCCATGGCCGAAGGTGATATCGGGGCGCACTTCCCGCCCAGCGATGCACAATGGAAAGGTGTCGCATCTGATATCTTCCTGTCCCATGCCGTCTCAATGCTGCGCGATAAGGGCGGACGTATCGTCAACGTGGATGTGACGCTGGTCTGTGAACGCCCCAAAATCGGTCCTCACCGCGCCGCTATGGTGCAGCGCCTGGCCGAAATCATGGCGATTGAGCCAGCGCGTATCAGCGTCAAGGCAACCACCACTGAGCGACTGGGCTTTACCGGGCGTGAGGAAGGGGTCGCGGCACAGGCCATGGCTGTGGTCTCGCTGCCGAGCGCCTGATTTTGCCTGAAAACCAATTGGTGCTACTGTGACAGATGAGCCAACATTGGTATCAACTGGGATAGAGCCATGGAAGACCGCATCCACGTATTGCCTGTCGTGAACAAACGCCTGAAGCGGCGCAAGCGTGCGCCGGGTGAAATCACGCAGGCTGACAGCCCATCACAAAGCCAGCGACGCTGGCTGTCGCGCGGTATGGCACAGGCTGGTGGCAAGCTGCCGTTGTTTGATGAACAGGGCCAGCGTTATAGCGAACGCACGATCCGTAGCTGTTTAAGCAAGGGCTGGGCCGAGCCATGGTTCAACAATCCGTTGAAACCGGACTGGGTGGTCTGCCGTCTGACCGATGTTGGTCGGCGCGTAGTCGAAATCGGGCACGTGTGAGCACTGATTTCCATGCCTTTGGCGGAAAATCCCGTGTGATAACTGCATTTGGAGTTTTTTTGTTTCCTGATCGATTCAATATCGTTCCGCTTCCGCCCCGAATAGCCCCGATTTTGGTCATCATGTCGTGAACGAGTCCCCTTTTAGTTTCGCAATCTGCATCAACCGGCGTCTCGGCGGGGATAAATCGTCGTGTGCATCGCGCGGTAGCGAGAAAATGGCCGATGCTCTGGAGGCTGGTGTGCGTGAACGCGGTATCGATGTTCAGATCGAACGTCTGGTATGCTTCGGGTTGTGCACCAAGGGGCCGAATATGCGTCGTATCCCCGGTGGGGACTTTTTGCACAACGTCACCATGGATGATATCGCGCGGATTCTCGACGAACTTGAGGAAGAATGCGGTGTAAGCCATAAAAACGGCGATATCCTGTCCATTCCGGGCAGTTAGGTATGGTTGAATTTTTTTGAAAAA
This sequence comes from uncultured Rhodospirillales bacterium, assembly GCA_965602485.1. Classification (GTDB taxonomy): domain Bacteria; phylum Pseudomonadota; class Alphaproteobacteria; order Rhodospirillales; family Casp-alpha2; genus JABJOR01. The sequence goes on from CBFCYM010000004.1 coordinate 130,923, forward strand.
AATGCACGGGTTGTGACGGCCATCACTTTCAAGCGTGTCTGCGTTTGACAGTATGAGGTTGTGGAAGTGGTCCTGTTTTTACAGGGTTCACCCTTCCCTCAAGAGCGCAGACTCGCGGCCGGCCTTTGGGTCGGCCGCACTTTCTTGGGCGCTCTGCCCTTTCCAACAAGCTATTAGATATCGGGCGGCGTATCGCTATCGACACGATGGACGAATTTTGTGCGTGAGCGTTCGCGTATCGAAATGAAGATACCCGATGCAATGACAATGGCCGTACCCGTCCATGTCCACAGATCGGGGAAGTCGCCAAAAACCATCCAGCCGAACGCGACGGCCATGACAATTTCACTATAGGTGATGGGCGCGAGGATCGAGGCCTCGGCATAGTCGTAGGCCTTGATGAAAAAGTACTGGCCGAGCGCGCCGAGGAAACCCATCAGCACCATCAGGCCCCAATTGATTAACGAAATATCGCTCCAGAAGAACGGCACCGCAGCGCTGAGCACGATTGAGCCAACCAGTGCGGTGAACGTCAGTGTCACAATGGGTGGCGCAGAGCCCGACAGCTTGCGCGTGGTGATGGAGTAAAATGCATAGCTGACACCGGTGCCCAGCGCGAACAGCGCGCCGATGTTCATACCATTGCCCGGTCGGATGATGATCAGGGTGCCGACGAACCCCACCAGTACGGCAACGACGCGGTACGGACCGATGCGTTCGCCCAGCATAAACGGTGAAAGCAGCGTCACCAGCAAGGGCGATACAAAGACAATCGCCAGCGTATCAGCGATGGGCATGATCGCAATGGAGGCAAAGAAACATAGCGTTGCGCTGAGCAACAGGCTGCCACGCACGATTTGCAGGAAAAAGCGCGCAGGCTTCATGGCGCTTGGGCCGTAGCGGTACAGCACCACCGGCAAGAGGAACATAAGGTGGAAGAAATACCGGCCCCATGAGACCTGAATGACCGACATATCAGCGCTCAGGTACTTTGCCACCGTGTCCATGGCAGGCAACACCGCGAACGCCGCAACGCACAGCGCGATCCCGATCAGGCTATTGGCCTCGCTCGGTGGTACGGGGGAAACGGTTTTCGATTGAACGTCAGATTGCACCATGGTTATCCCCTACTCTTGAATAAGGTTGGCGGCAACAGTCAAAGTTGTAAGGGGGGGGCCTGTCGGTTTAATAATCCAGCATGCCGACCAACAGGCCAATGGCACCACCGAACACGCCGCCCCATACAACCAGCCAGCCGAGGTGCTGGCGGATCATGTTTTGTACAATGCTTTTGACGTTTTCAGGTGTCAGTTCATCAAGTCGGTTGTCGATGATGTGTTCGACTTTTTCCATCAGGGTGTTCGTGAAGTCACCGTTAGCCGCACCGCTCACACCCTCATCGGCTAATTCGGCGATGATGTCTTTGAGCTTCGCCGTAACAGGCTCACGCAATGGTTCGAGCGCCTTTTTGCCGCCAACCATGGATAGCATACCACCCAGTTGAGAGCCCTCGATGGCGTCTGTCAGACCGGCGAACACCCGGTCGAAATCGACTTTGTCGACAATGCCGGACGCCGCACTGTCACCGTTTTGTTGAAAGAAGCGTTCAATATGCTCACGCGTGAAGAACTCTTCAATAATCAGGGTCTTGATGCCCGCCTTGAAGTCTTCAAAGCGGTTGGGAATGACGCCTGAGCCATACAAAAAGGGGATTTTTTCGAACAGCATGTGAATGGCCAGCCAGTTGGTCACCCCGCCTGACAGCGCAAAGACACCAACCATAAAAATCAGATCGCCATGCACTGGCGAAGCGTACCCGCCAACACAGATCAGTAGCGCGGTCAGATTGGTTAGCAGAGATTTATTCATAGGGCGTCCTCATTCATTCAGAGCATATCCCTATCATCTTGCCGGGGAGTTTCAAGGGGCCTTCCACGGAAGGTGTTCCTTATCATGTGCCCCCCCCTAAATTACCCATTGACGTCATGTTGCTTTGTCATAATGGTGACATAATAAAATTAAGCATAAACAACATTGCGAGTGCCCCCTCCATGCAGCCAATTGTCAATTCAGACCCGTTTACGTCCAAAACCTTGCCATCACGCCTTGAAGGCAAGGTTGCGCTCATAACGGGCGGGGCTGGCGGCATGGGTCGGGCGGCGTCGTTTCAGTTCGCCGCCGCCGGTGCAAAAGTTGCCATCCTCGATATCGATCAGGAACAGGGCGATTCAGCGGCCGCATATATCAATGAAAACGGTGGCACCGCCAAATTCATTAAAACCGACGTGTCAAAGTCAGCCCAGGTCGAAGACGCGATTGCGCAGGTGGTTGCTGAATATGGCCCCATCACGGTTCTGTTTAATCACGCTGGTACGATCATCGTGAAGCCGCTGCATGAATCAACCGAGGCCGATTATGACCGCATGATGGACATCAACGTGCGTTCGGCGTTTCTGGTTTGCAGCGCGGTCGTAAAACATATGCTGGAGCACGACGGCGGCTCGATTGTCATCACATCATCAATTGGCGGCGAGAAAGGCTTTGCCCTTGAATCGCTCTATTGCATGACCAAGGGCGCGGTCCTGCAATTGGCGCGCAGTATCGCCATCGAATACCGCGAAAACGGTATTCGATGTAACGCGGTGTGTCCGGGGTTTGTTAAAACGGCCCATGGCCTGCGTGAAATCGACGAACTCGACGGGCTTGGCCAGAATTGGGACGAGGCCGATCTGACGGGCGTACAGGTGAGGATTTGCGAAGCCGAGGAAGTGGCATCTGCCGCTCTGTTTTTGGCTTCGGACGAGGCCAGCTTTGTCAATGGCACGGCACTTTACGTTGATAATGGCTGGTATGCTAAAGGTTGAAGATCAAATCATAACAAAGGCCCTCTGCCGCCAAACCTTCATGGCAGAATTATAATCAACAGAGAGGTAGACGACGATGTTTCTTAAAAAATTCACGATGGCTATGGCGCTGGTTTTCGCCATAGGCGTGCCAGCTGGTGCGAACGCCGGGTCCGTTCCGGAGTCCGACGATCCTATTAAAATCATGATTGCCGATTGGACAAGCATCGGCCTTCAGGGCGAGATCATGTCCCTGATTTTGCAGACCTATGGCTACAACACCAAGATGGTTGTTGCCGATGATTCCGGTCGTTACCCCGGTTTCGAAAACGGCGATCTGCATATTTCCATGGAAACATGGCAAACAACGCAAACCGCAAATATGGCCAAATCAGTGGCAACTGGTAAGACGCTTGATCTTGGCGAAACCGGTCTTCTCGGTATCGAGGACTGGTGGTATCCGCTTTACGTCAAGGAACATTGCCCCGGTCTGCCTGACTGGAAAGCCCTGCTTGACTGTGCTGAGTACTTCTCGACTGCCGATACAGCACCAAAAGGTCGCTATGTTGGTGGACCTGTTTCCTGGGGCGGTCATGACGAACAGCTTATCAAGGCCCTTGATCTGCCGTTCGAAGCCATCCATCCCGGTACCGACGCGGCCATGTTTGCCGAGTTGAAGGCTGCTTACGAACGTAAGGCACCTGTGATCCTCTGGGTTTGGGAGCCACATTGGGCGCCGTCGCTTTACGAAGGCGAGTTCGTCAAGTTCCCGAAAGCTGAAGATGCTTGCTTCAATGATCCGTCCTGGGGCCCGAACAAGACCGAGACCGGTGACTGTGGCAAACCGTATGGCTGGATTAAAAAGATGGGCTGGGCCGGTGGCGAGAAAAAGTGGCCTTGTGCGTATGAAATGGTTCGCAATTACAAGATGGACAATGCAACGCTCGCAGCCATGCTTGCCGAGGTTGATCTCGAAGGTCGTTCCAATACCGAAGTTGCTACGGAATGGCTTAAGAGTAACGAGGACAAATGGCGGCCCTGGGCTTCCTGTGCTATGTAATCTCTCGTTATGAGTAAATCGGCGGTCGGTGCTCAATGTACTGACCGCCGTTTTTTTTGAACGACAAAACAAATCAATACCTGTAGGCCAGACTTCATGAACCAAACCGCCATCCTTTCCATGCAATCGCGTTTGCACGGTCGATTTTTGACCAGCGCAGCCTTGATCATCGTGGGCATTCTGGCGGTCAAGTTCGGACCGGCGTGGCTATCTGTTGTGCCGGACTGGTTGATGTTTCCCGTTTCTGAAACTGTTGGCGACGCCATGAACTGGTTTGCCCGCGATGCATCAATTGGCGGTCTCGCCGTTCAGGAAATCACACGGCTATTCGCCGAGTTGTTCGACAAACCGATCGAGGGTGCCGTAATTCTGTTGGCCGACGGCCTGTTCTCCGGACGCGGCCTCGATGTGAAACAAAGCGTTCCACCCGTTTCATGGCTCGCGGTTGGCGGTGCTGCGGTGATCGTCGCGTATCGCTTCGGCGGACGCGGACTCGCAATCACCACTGTTTTTAGCGTCGGTTTCCTCGTGACGTTCGGGTTGTGGCATAACGCCATGATCACGTTGTCCAACGTTCTTGTCTGTGTCCTTCTGGCGATTGTGCTTGGTCTGGCACTTGGTATCTGGTCGTTCCGCAGTTCGCATGTGGAGAACATGACGCGCGCTATTATGAACGTCATGCAGACGGTGCCGATCTTTTCTTATCTGGTTCCAACACTTTTATTATTCGGCTACGGACCGAGCGCCGCGCTCGTCGCAACCGTGGTCTATGCCTTGCCGCCCATGGTGCACAACACGGTGCTGGCGTTGAAATCCGTACCGTCAGAAACCATCGAGTGCGGCCACATGGCAGGCTGCACGAAACGCCAATTGCTATGGCAGGTTCAACTGCCCACGGCATTGTCGAAGCTTGCCGTCGGTCTGAACCAGGTCGTCATGATGACGTTGAACATGGTGATTATCGCCTCGATGATCGGCGCAGGCGGTTTGGGCTTTGACGTCTTGAAAGCGCTACGCAAGCTCGACATCGGCAGCGGTCTCGAGGCAGGCATGGGGATCGTCGCACTGGCCGTTGTGCTCGACCGGGTCAGTCAGGCGGCTGCCAAACGCGCCGCCCATGGCAAGCATCGCGAGCCCGGACAATGGCCGCTATGGCGTCTGGTCGCGGTATGGATGGTCGGCGCGACGCTTGTTGCTCTTGTATTCGATCCGGCGCAAAGCTGGCCGAAAGCATATGTGATCTCCACCGCGGTGTTCTGGAACGATCTGGTGAGCTGGATCAACCTTGAGCTCTATGACGTACTGAACGCTTTTCGCACCTTCGCATTGCTTGAAGTTATGCGACCGTTTCGTGACTTACTGGCCGAAGCGCCGTGGAGCGTTGTCATCGGGCTGCTCGCACTTGCCGCTCATGCCATCGGCGGCGTCCGTTTGGCAATTTATTGTACGCTGCTGGCGTTGTTCATTGTCGTGACGGGGTATTGGGGCCCGGCTATGAACTCGCTATACCTGATCCTGATCGCTGTTTCCATCGCCGTGCTGATCGGGTTTCCGATTGGCTTCTGGCTCTCATCGCGCGCACGCTATCGGGCAGTTGCAAATCTTGTGCTCGACACGTTGCAGACACTGCCGACGCTGGTTTATCTGCTGCCTGCGGTCATGCTGTTTCGCATTGGCGATGTCTCTGCCATTATCGCGGTTATCATGTACGCCCTGGCACCGGCTGTTCGCTATGGCATGGTTGGTATGAGCCAAGTGCCACACGCACGGTTGGAGGCCGCACAGATGAATGGCTGCACGCGCTGGCAAACTCTGACCTGGGTTCGTTTGCCTGCCGCCTTTCCGACCCTGTTAATCGGTATCAACCAGACCATCATGATGGCGTTTTCCATGCTTATCATCGCAGCCCTGGTCGGAACCAAGGACCTCGGCCAAGAGGTCTTGATCGCGCTTAATCGTTCGCTTGTCGGACATGGTATTGTTGCAGGTCTCTGCGTTGCCGCTCTGGCACTCATCGCCGACGGTTTATTGAAATCAGCAGCAGCTAAAGCGTCTATAAACAGCCGTAAAACAAAGGACTAAACGCAATGGCGCAGAGCAATCCGTCAATCGACAACGCTGGTGAAGGCCGCTCGGCACTGAGCTGCAAAGGTGTCTGGAAGGTCTTTGGCGCAAGCAAGCAGGCCTTCGAAAGGGCTGGCGGTCCAGCGCTTACGGATGAGGAATTCGCGTCGCGTGGCTGGACAGCCGCCGTTCGTGATGTGTCATTCGACATTGCGCGTGGTGAGGTCTTTGTCATCATGGGCCTGTCGGGATCGGGCAAATCGACGGTCGTGCGTTGCCTGTCGCGCCTGATCGAGCCGACGCTCGGTGGCGTCATCATCGAGGGTCAGGACCTTCTTGCCGCCAACGAGGCAGAACTGATCGAGACGCGCCGCCGCAAGATGGGCATGGTGTTTCAGCATTTCGCCTTGCTGCCGAACAGAGACATCATCGGCAATGTTGCCTTCCCCCTGCAGGTTCAGGGCGTTCCACGCAGTGAGCGTGAAACCAAAGCGCGTGAGATGATCTCGCTCGTCGGACTTGAAGGTCGTGAAAACTTCTTCCCTGCAGAATTGTCCGGTGGACAGCAGCAGCGCGTCGGTATTGCGCGCTCGCTGGCAACGGACCCGGCTATCTGGTTCCTTGATGAACCGTTCTCAGCGCTTGATCCGTTGATCCGTGCAGACTTGCAGGATGAACTGTTGCGCCTGCAAAGCCAGTTGAACAAGACGGTTGTTTTCATCACCCATGATCTTGATGAGGCGATCAAGATCGCAGATCGCATTGCCATCATGGATCATGGGCGCATTGTTCAGGTCGGCAGCCCCGAAGACCTGATCCTAAATCCGGCAAATGACTATGTCGCGCGCTTCACCAGCAAGGTGCCGCTGGCAAAGGTCACCACCGTTCGCTCTATGATGACGCCCGGTGAAGCGGCTGTTTCTTCTGTGCTGTCGCTCAAGCCCGAACAAACCATCGAAGCTGTTGCGGGTCAGGTTGTTGAATCAGCTGGGCCAATAGCGGTTGTTGATGATGAAGGCACGATGATCGGTGCCCTGGACCGCGACCGCGTCATTCATGTCCTCGCCGGACTGACATAAGGCAGAGCGTTCGTATTTCCAGATAGCCCCCTACTCCTCAAGCAATTCCTTCCAGCGCAGGCAGGCGACTTCGTGTTCCGTGCCGGCATTTTCCAGTATGGGTTCCTGGTGTCTGCAGATGTCGTGAACTTGTGGGCATCGCGTATGGAATTTGCAGCCGGAAGGCGGATTGGTTGGCGAGGGAATTTCGCCCTGAAGCTTTTGGGCTGTGCCACGCTGGTCCGGGTTCAGGGAGGGTATGGCCGATAGCAAGGCTTTGGTATAGGGATGGCGCGGCGCATCGAACATGGCCCGGGTCGGCGCGGTTTCCACCAACTGTCCCAGATACATGACGGCGATATGATCGCAAACATGCGCCACGACTGACAAATCATGCGAGATAAACAGATAAGTCAGGTCCAGTTCGTTTTGAAGATCTTTCAGCAGGTTCAGGATGTCAGCCTGAATTGAAACATCCAACGCCGCGACACTCTCATCGGCGACAACAAAACGTGGATTGGAAACAAGCGCACGCGCAATGGAAATGCGTTGACGCTGGCCACCGGAAAAGGCGTGAGGGAAGCGCCGCAAATGTTCCAGATTGAGGCGGCACTTGGAGGCAATTTCACGCACACGTTCATCGGTCTCTTCTCGAGACGATGTAATCCCCATCACTTCCAGTGGCTCGGCGATGATATCGCGCACGGTCATTCGCGGGCTTAACGCTGCGTAGGGGTCCTGAAAGATCAGTTGGGCGCGCTTGCGATATTCCGTCAGTTCTTCCTTGTTGAGTGCTTCAAGGTCATATTCCACATCGCCATCATTGTAGTGTACCTGGCCGTCCGAAATTGGAAGCGCCTTTAGCAAGGCGCGGCCAAGTGTCGTCTTGCCAGAACCACTCTCGCCGACTAGGCCGAAAAAGGAGCCTTTGGGAATCTCAACGCTGACGCTTTTTATCGCCCGCAAGTAGACGTTTTTGGTGAAGACCCCCTGTTTCAGCAGAAAATCAACGGAAAGATTGCGGGCAGAAATAATGGATTTCACAGTCATGCCGCCCCCCGCTTTTCAGCTTCAACAAAGCAGGCACCGAAATGATTTTTGGCAAACTCCATCATTTTCGGTGCTGATTGACTGCATCGGGGCTCAGCATGAGAACATCGCGTATGAAACACACAACCCTGAGGCCTTTCCAAAGGACTGGGAATATCACCCGGTACCGGTGTTAATGGTGAATCAAGGTCATCCAGTTTCGGCAGTGCATCCAGCAACCCACGCGTATAGGGGTGCGCCGGGTCACGGATAATATCGCGTACGGGGCCTTGCTCGACGATATTTCCAAGATACATCACCGCCACCCGGTCAGCCGTTTGGGCAATGACGCCAAGATCGTGGGTAATGAAAATAATCCCCATTCCGAAATCTTCTACAAGATCTTTCATCAAGTCGATAACCTGCGCCTGGATCGTAACGTCCAGTGCCGTTGTTGGCTCGTCTGCAATAAGTAGCTTCGGACTGGTGGACAGCGCCATTGCGATCATTGCGCGCTGTCGCATCCCCCCTGACAGTTCGAACGCATACTGCTTGAATCGGTGGGATGCATCGGAGATTCCAACCCTTTCAAGCATCTCGATAGAGGTGTTGACGGCTTCCTTTTTTGTAATATCCATGTGCAGCAACAACTGCTCGGTCATCTGATCGCCGATGGTGATTGCCGGAGCAAAACTGGCCATGGGTTCCTGAAAGATCATCGATACAGCACCGCCGCGCACCACTTGCATATCGCGCTCTCGTTTAAGAGAAAGCACATCGACGCTGCCACCTTCCAAATTCAAAATGATACGACTTTCTTGTCCGTAAACTGTGTTGCGCGGATTGAGGTGCATGATTGATTTGGCGGTGATCGACTTTCCCGATCCCGACTCTCCGACCACGCCTAGCACTTCGCCAGCGTTAACCTCGAATGACACATCGTTAACGCAGGTGATCAGGCCTTCATCCGTATCGAACTGCAAAGTCAGATTTTCAACGCTCAGCAACGTCATTTTTTGGTGTCTCCGTAGGGGTCGGCTGCGTCACGCAAACCATCACCGACGAATACAAACGCAAGCACCAACGCGATGAAGAAGATCACCGGGATAAAGTACCATTGGTAGTTCAACAGGACATCTGCATTGGTCACGTTTTGCAGCATGACGCCCAGCGAATTAACGGGGTCTCTCAGTCCCAGCCCGATAAAGCTCAAAGCGGTTTCAGACAGCACCATATATGGGAATGAGATCACCAGATCGACGATGATGTAACTGGTGAAACTGGGCAGCAGGTGTTTTCGGATAATATGGTTTGGGGGCGCACCACAAAGCTGCGCTGCCAGCACGTATTCCTGATTTCGCTCGGTCAGCAAGTGGGTTCGCACGCGTCGAGCCAGCGTTGGCCAGTTGATGAATCCAAGGATGATCGAGATAAAGAAGAACCGCGCCTCCGAACTCCATTCACTGGGGATGAACGCCGCGATCGCCATAAACAACGGAATAGCAGGCACCGTGCGGATTGCGTCTGTAATCATTTGCAATACGGAATCGATCCAGCCACCGTAGTAGCCGGATATCCCGCCGATGATCAGTGCCATTACAAAGGCGATTGCCACCCCGATCGTGCCGACCGCAAGGGACGTATTGATGGCATGCAGGGTGCGGGAAAAAATATCCTTGCCTGTACTATCGGTCCCGAATAAATGGATTTTGCCTTTATCCACCCCAAACAGATGACGCTCAAAGCTTATTCCAAACAGGGTGTATTTTTCACCTTTGGGAAACAAGGTCAGGTAACGGCGCTTTTCCCGATCGATGGTAGAAACCCAGCGAAAATTGGTTTTGAAGGAGCGCTCGCGTTCATAGGAATAGATGAATGGCCGGGCGGAAAATCCGTTTTCATCCCAAAATTTGATGATCTGCGGCGCGCCGTTCTGGTAGCTGTCATCTCGCCCCGCAAGGGTCGGGGAATAGGGCGTCAGGAAGGGTGCGAACAGCCCGGACAGGATCAAAACAAGTAGGACCCATGCCCCTGCCATGGCGGCTTTCTGCTTTTTAAAGCGCGACCAGATCAACTGTCCCTGCGAGGCAGTAAAATATGCCTCTTTAAGTTTCTGATCCGTACCCGTGGTTAGCGTGTTTGAAGCTGTCATGATGATTTATTTCACTATAGAGCTGCGAACGCGTGGATCGACGACGGCGAGCAGGATATCCGTCAGGAAATTCAAGCCAACGATACTGCCTGTCAGCAGAAAGATAATTGCTCCGGCAAGTTGTTGATCATTTGAGCGGGCCAGCGCTTCTATCAGCAAAGCCCCGGCATCGGTTAGCGTCAGGATCACCGCGATAATCGGCAATTCGTTAAAAATACGATTGAGGTCAAAACCCAACGAGTTGACGATCGGTCCCAAAGCGTGGCGGGCCGGATAGCGCCACAGCAGTTTTCGGCCGGTTATGCCGCGCGCTCTGGCGGCCGTCACGTAAAGCTTGTCGACCTCGTCTGACATCAATGCTCGCACCGTCTGGATGGCAAAGGCGGTCGCGGACCACGCCAAAATAAACACGGGCAGCCAGGCACGGGACATAAAGTCCTTTGCCCTGTCCCAGGACCAGGGGGCGTCACGGAATTCTGCGGAAAACAGCCCCGTCATACTGTCCCCAAACAACATTGTCGAAGCCAGCATGATCATCAGGGCCAGCAAAAAATTTGGCAGCGCTAAGCCTAAATAACTGATCAACCGAAGGGAGTTGTTCAAGACGGCGCTGTTTGACGTCGCTGAAATAATGCCGACCGGCAGGGCAATCAGATAGGCCAGCACAAGCGAGGACAAACAGATGCCCAGACTGATCCAGAATTTTTGCCCCAGCAGCAGAGCGATATTGACCCGCAAAATACAACTATCGCCGAACTCGCCCTGAAAGGCGTTGTATATCCAGATGCCCCAGCGTTGCAGATAGGGTTTGTCCAGACCAAGGCGGACACGTTCGGCCTCGATATCGGCGATTGTGATATTGCTGCCTTGCGTGTTCTTGAAGGCAACATAGCGCTCGGCGCAATCACCGGGCACGAATTCCATTAATGTGAAAACGATAAACGAAACAATAACCAGCGTTAGAATTGCCAGCAGAGCCCGAACCGTGAAAAATTTTGCAAATTGCAGCATCGAACCCCCCACCCAGCCAACAGTCGCTTTTTTCTTTAGAGGATAATTCCCGTAAAAGCGTTTCGTCGGAGTCCCCGGATGGCTTCAAGGAAACCACCCGGGGGTCATTAACATTCGTCCGTGGACTAGTTATCCAGATACCACTGGGCGCCCCGGTATGGGAGATTCCAGTAGTACTCGTATGAATGTGTCTTGAACTCCGTCACGTTTTTCAGAGTGTTGTGATGGTAGATCGGTCCCGGTGCCAAAACTGTCCCGATGAACATCGTCTGGTTGACCATCGACTCCACCAACCGTTTGCCGATCTCATTAGACTTCGCACTGCCGGCTGGTTGTGACTGGAAGGCGTTGATGTCGTCGATCATCGTATAAGCCCATGCTGGTGGCTTAACGCCCTTGTCGCCATTGCTGTCGATATATTCAGCCCACAACATGGCCGTACGCAGGAAGAAATAACTCTCATACGGCGGCACGAACATATTGTTGTTGCCCAAAACAATCGCCAGCGGATGGCCTTTGCGCCACATGCCGACATCAAGTTTATTGGATGACTGAGCCGAGCGGTACTCATCGGGCGTGACTTCCTTGACGGTTGTCTGAACGCCGACATTGGCCCACTGCTGACCGACCAGTTCGACCACTTTGCCCGCGATTCCCTGCGTGGCAAACTGCAGGTTCAGAACCAGCTTTTCACCATTCGGGAGTTCACGGAAGCCGTCGCCGTCCGTGTCTTTGAGGCCAACTGCATCGAGCAACGACTTGGCCTGGGCCGGGTCGTGGTTTGCCATATGCATTTTCAAGCTATCAGAGACAAAAGGAGGATTGGGCGAGAAGCCTGTGTACTGGACAGGTGTTCCCTGACCGAAGAAGGCAACCTCGTTCAGCTCATTGCGGTCAATCGCGACGGACATCGCCTGACGGAACCGGACATCGCCAAACACTTTACGCTTCTCAAGGTTTTCGGATGTCACATTGAACGTGAAGGTTGGTGCAGCAATTTCAGGCTTGAGCTGTACCTTGTAGTTCCCCTTATCCTGGTTTTCCAGAAGGACGGGAGCCATCGGCAGCTGCAGTGACTGCGACTTGAAGTGCACTTCACCGTTGATCAGCTTCAGGATACGAACCTGGTTATCATTGACGTAGGTTTCATCCTGCTCGTTGATATAGGGAAGCTGGTTGCCAGCCGTATCAACCATAAAGAAATACGGGTTGGCTACATAATGCCGACCGTCGGCATTCTGCTTTACGTGGATGTGCGACTCAAGTGTCGGCACGGTATCGGCTGGCAAGCTGCCAACCTTGTCTGGCGCGGCCAGCATCGGTGTTGGCGTATCTGTCCAGTCAGAATTGCCATAATAGGCTGCCAGAACGGCCAGACCGTTTTCGAACCCGGCCTTCTTCGCCATTTCATCGGCTTTGGGGTTCAGCTTTGGATCCCATTTGCCAAGAAAATGTTTCGGTTGGAAGCCTTGCGCGAAGGAAGATGCAAAATGCGCCAGCAATCCAGGCTTCGGAGCAGGCAGATTGAACACGACAGTTTGCGCATCAGGTGTATCAACGGTCATGCGTTTTCCGGCGACCAGAACATAATCTTTGGTCTTCTTCATGATATCTGGATTAAGAGCCAGATTGTCATACCAGTATTTCACATCTGCCGAGGTAAACGGTGCACCATCAGACCATTTGTGGCCCTTGCGCAGTGAAAAAGTCAGCTGGGTAAAATCAGCGTTCCATTTCCAGCTTTTGGCAACCATCGGTACGATGGTCTGCAGATCATCCGAATAGCGTACGAGGTTGACGTGCCTTATCGACAGTAAACCAGCCGTCCCTGCTTCGGAGGCATTCGTGATGACATTGAATGTGCCGCCGTAGCTGCCGATCGCGTCATAGGGTGCGACAACCAGCGGCTCTGACGGGATGCGATCCGCCAACGCTGGCAAGTCCGGGTTGCCCCTGATCTTGCCGTTAAGGGCGGCACTATCCGGGTTTGCCTTGAAGCTCAGTGTGCAATTTGCGGCGGCATTAAACTCTGCCACTTCATATTGCTGCGGATAGGCGCCTGCGGCGACACCCTTCATATCCCCCACCGTGACAGCGGGGCATTCCGCTGCCTGCGCCACACCGTTCAAAGCGAACAATGCAACCGTAGCCAGTAATACTCGTCTCATACTCTATCCTCCATGTTTATACGATTGGCCGGGTTGTTCCCGGCTCGATTTTAGCATTTAAGACATGTCCCAAGGCCAAAGTAGAACATTTTCTGGTTCCTTGCGACTCTCTATCATGCAGACGTTTTTTCAAGTGCCGGTCGCCTACTGAACCGGTCTTCATTGGATTACTCAAATTCATCGAATCTGAACTCCAAAGTTTCGTTTTCATATCTTCCGACAACTGTATCCAGGGGAACCAGAACGCGGCGCTCCGGGAGCACATTCATCCGCCGTTTCCAAATCACCTCTTCGTCACTGAGTGCAACAAGATTACCTTTTGCCGCCCGTGAAAACCGTAGTTGCAGGTCTTGCATTCCAGTCTTCTGGCACGGCAGCAGAATCTTTTGGGGCATGGCAAACTTGATGAGCTGATTGGCCGTGGTGATTTGCAATTCACGGTCGTGTTGGGGCAACTTTCCAGTCAGGTCATCAGCGACCCAACGCCCAATCTGACGGCCCTCATTCCAGCTCCAGCCTGCGGTTTCAACAGGCCTCAGTATGTTGCCTGCTGCAAAGTATGCCGGGTCAGAGCAACGCCCGAACTGATCAACGACAGGGCCACCACTGGCAGGGTCCACAGCCAGATGCCCGCTACGGGCAAGAGATGCTTCCGGCGTGAACCGGCCTGTCAGAATGACACCGTCACAATCGATCGTGCGTCTGTTTCCCTTGTGATCTTCCACCACAACGGCACGCACCTGCTTGTCGCCTTCGATGCTTATTAATCGTGTTCCAAGGTGAAGCGGAAGACCGGTTAGTCGGGCAAACAACCCGCAAGGCCAACGCGCGGTGACCCGATCTGATTCCTCTATAATGGCGACCGGTTTAATTTTTGCATGTCGACATGTCTGTATTGCCGAAAACGCGACCAGCTCCGTTCCGACGATCACCGGCCGTTTGAACGGTTTGCGGTTCTTCAGGTAAATCATCGACTGCAATGCGCCGGTATTGACCACCCCAAGCGGGCGCATTCCCGATATTAGTCTCGCAGCGCGCGGCGTTTCCCGCACACCGCTGGCGATCACAATACGCTTGGCTGTTTTTTCCTCTGATCCGCGATTGGATGTTACAAGCAGTCGCCCCTCCGGCTTGGCTTCGACAACGGTTGTCGATGTAAATAGCTCTACCCCGGCGTTACGGGCTGTCTCGACCAATTGTCTGGCGTATTGCGGCCCGGTCCAGACGCGTTTGAACTCGCGCATTCCAAACGGTGGATGTCCGCAATGGCGCGGTATCCCGCCGGCTGTCGCTTCGCGTTCAAGTACGGCCACTTTTGGGACGCCGTGGCGCTTTAACGCCGTTGCCGCAGCCAACCCGGCGGGGCCTCCGCCGATCACAATAACGTCATGGTGCTCTGCGGCTTGGGTGGTGGCATCAGGCATGAGCGGCTCCCAAGGATAGCGACGCGTCAAAACGGCCCTCGGTCAGTTCAGCCAATCGCGCCGAGCAGTAAAACCCCTGGCAGCGCCCCATGGTGGCTCGGGTCCGCCTTTTTAAACCCGATAGAGACCGGGCTGAGAGCGGCTCCGTCAGTGCGCGTTGTATCTCCCGTTCCGTCACCAGTTCACAATGACAGACCATCTCGCCATGGCCTTCAGACTGCCAATCACGCAGGCCGTTCTCCGCCAGCACGGGCATGTTCGGAACCTTTGGTTGTCCTATTGGGCGATATGTCGCCCCCTGCTCGGCGGTCAGTCCAAATACATGGCGGGCGATCCCCAGCGCGCCACTCAGGCCGGTTGAACGGATGCCGCCAACCGTAATCCAGTTTTGATCCGGCCTCGGTTCTATACGGTAATGTTTGTGTTCCGTCGCGGGGCGCAGTCCTGCGTAAACCGCTGTCACCGGCATGCCACCAAGAGCGGGAACTTTTTCAGCCGCCGACGCCAGCAGGGAATTAAGAGTTGCTTCGTCCGTCGACGTATCTGTGCGGCTATCCTGTTCTTCTGCGGTTGGACCAACGAGCACGTTTCCGAATATGGTTCGTGTGACGACAATCCCCTTGGTTTGGCTTGTCGGGACGGGAAGCAGAATCGAATTGATCAGCCCGGCCGCCGCTTTGTCAAAAACGACAAATTGGCCTTTTCGCGGTTTGATTTCGAATGTTGCCTTGCCTAACAGGGCCTCATCAAGGGTGTCGCCATGAAGACCGGCACAGTTAATGACATGACGGCTCGTCAATTCACCGCGAGAGGTTTCTAGAACCCACTGCCCGCCATCGAAAGCACCGCCGGTGACTTCGCAGGCAAGGAATACCTCGCCGCCGTTATCAAGAGATTGCCTCAGGTAAGCATAAGGGGCCGACCACGGATCGATAATACTTTCTCCCGGAACCGCCACCGCCGCCAAGGCATGATCTGACAGACTGGGCTCGCGGCGTCGAAGTTCGTCCGCATCAATCAGTTCGGCATCATCAATGCCGTTGTCGCTGGCCTGTGCGGCCACGTGCTCGAGACGGGCAACCTCGTCATCGTTCCAGGCGATCACATGGGCGCCAGACTTATCGAGCGGCAGGCCCATTTCATTGTGGATTTCGGTATATTCCCGGTACCCGTCGCGGATGCAGGATAACTCCATAGAGTCAGGCGGCGCATCGAAACCAGTGTGAAGAATGGCGCTGTTGGCCTTGCTGGCCCCATCAAGAATGTCATGCGCTTTCTCAATCACCGCAACGCGCGCGCCCTCCAATGTGAAACGCCGGGCAATTGCGCACCCGACAACCCCCGCTCCGATCACGGTGACATCGAAAATTTCGGTGGCAAGGGGCGTGGGCATTGGTATGTTTACGATCCCTGAGTGAAGCGTTATTGGCATCATTTGAATTTGACTGAATGCTATTTTCACATGACTATACAGTCAATATTAATGTTGATGTAGTCATAAAAACTTAATATTGAAGCAGACATGAAAATCAAGCTGCGCCAGACAAAGATCATTGAATTCATTCGCAAGAACGAGAAAGCCAGTGTTGACGAATTGGCGGTGCTTCTCGATATCTCACGCGAAACCATCCGGCGCGACCTGACGGCTCTGGGCAACGCGGGCAAAATTCAAAAAATCCATGGCGGGGCGACTTTGCCACGGGTCTTTGGGGAAGGTTCGTTTCAGCAACGCATGCTGGACAACGCCGAAGCCAAGGCGCGCATTGCCGAAGCGGCAGTTAAGTTATTCTCTGCCGGTGAGACAGTCTTCATTGATACCGGATCGACGACACTTCATTTTGCCGAAAAGCTATCTGAGGTTTCAGGGCTGAACATCGTCACCAACTCAACAGAAATTGCCAACGTGATTTCTGCGTCAACGACGGGCAACCGAACTTTTCTTCTCGGCGGCGAGTTCAGTCCGGACAACCGCCAGACGGTCGGAACGATGGCTGCCATGCAAGTCAGATCATTTCGCGCGCACCATGCCGTGCTGACAATCGGCGGACTGGACGGGCGAACCGGGGCCATGGACTACAACATCGAAGAAGCCCAGGTCGCCCACGCCATGATCGAGCAATCTGAATCCCTTACCGTCCTGGCTGACAGCTCTAAATTCAATGCGATCGCATCGTTCGAGGTATGCCCCCTTGCCCGGATCGATCACCTTGTTTGTGATGCTATGCCGCCCAAGGCACTTGCCAAGGCTCTAAGCGTTGCGGGCGTGAAAATTATTCTCTCTTCGTAAGAGGATTTAGGAAAACGCAAAATGTTGATTGCACAAATTAGCGATACCCATATTACCGAGCAGGGTAAAAAAACCAACGGTATCGCCCCTATGGCGGAAAATCTGACGCGCTGTATTGCCCATATCAATCAGTGCAATCCGAAACCCGATGTCGTTCTCGTAACCGGGGACATCACCAACGAGGGCTTGATCAAAGAGGCCGAACATGCGGCCGCTCTTTTGGCCGGGCTTGAAATTCCATTTTACGTCATCCCCGGCAATCATGATGACCATACAATCCTTCGTGCGGCCTTTAGCGAACATGCTTGTCCACCGCAACATCAGGGGTTCAGCAATTACGTGATTGATGATTTCGATGTTCGTTTAATCGCAATGGATAGCACGGTGCCGGGTGAACCCGGAGGCGAGATCTGCCCGGCAAGGGCGACGTGGCTTGATGAGCGTCTGTCCGAGGCGAAACAGCGCCCGACCGCCATCTTCATGCATCACCCCCCGCTCATGTGCGGCGTTCTGGAAACCGACATGGATGGGTTTGTCGGCGCGGACCTGCTGGGCGCTGTCGTTGAGAAATACACCAACATTGAACGCATCCTGTGCGGCCATATTCATTTGCCGATCCACGCCCGTTGGCGGGGCACTGTCGTTAGTACTGTGCCGAGTATGGGCATGCAGTTGGGGCTCGATCTGACCCTGAAACGCCCTTCGGAATTCATTCTGGAAGCACCAGCCTATCAACTGCATTTCTGGACCCCGCAAAAGGACCTGATAACGCACACAGTCTATGTCCGCGAAGTCGACGGCCCATATCTGTTCTAGGTTATGGATCTATATATCGGGATCGTCGACACAATCGGCGGCATTGATAAACGTCTGATACCTGCCGTAATCCGGAGACCAAAAGGACCCCGGATGGTGATGGGGGAATTTTGGAAAATTCCCCCATCTTCAAACGCTGATTTTAAAGGGTACGTTTTTATAGGGCGTCGCAAACCTCATGAACGGCTTCCGTCATGGTGCCAACAATGGTATCGGCTTGCGTTGATGTCAGGCAAAGCGGCGGCGCAAATCCTATGATGTCACCTTGTGGCATGGCGCGGGCAATAACCCCCCGTTTGAGCAATGCGGCGGCAATTTTATAACCAATCGTTTGAGCCGGATCAAAGTGTTCGCGGGCGTCGCGTGCTTTCATGAATTCAACAGCCATCATCAGCCCTTCACCGCGAATGTCACCGACATTTGGATGATCCCCCAGGGCCTTGATCATTTCGCCTTTGAAGTATGCGCCGACGGTGCCCGCGTTTTCAACGAGGCCCATGCTGTCGATGAGCTCGAGGTTCGCGACCCCGGCGGCGGCGCAAATTGGGTGCGCGGAATAGGTCCAGCCATGGCCAATCGGGCCGAATTCATCCGTGCCATCTTCCAGAACTTTCCAGACCTTTTCTGAAACGATCGATGCGGATAAGGGGGCGTATGCAGACGTTAAGCCTTTTGCAGACGTAATAATATCAGCTTCAATGCCGTAATGTTCAGATCCAAACATCGATCCCAATCGACCAAAGCCCGTCACGACTTCATCGGCTATCAGCAAAATATCATACTTCTTTAGCACGGCCTGAATTGCCGACCAGTATCCAGCGGGTGGCGGGACAAGCCCCCCGGTGCCGAGCACCGGCTCGCCAATGAAAGCGGCAACCGTATCGGGACCTTCGGCAAGGATCATCTCTTCGAGTTTCTCCGCACAATGGGCCGAAAACTCTTCTTCACTCATGCCAGGGTCGGCTCGGCGGAAATAATAGGGCGCTTCCGTATGAATGACCTGCGTTAAAGGCAGGTCGAATCTTTTGTGAAACAGCTCAAGCCCCGTCAAAGATCCGGTCATGAGTCCCGAGCCGTGATAACCCCGCCATCGAGAGATGATCTTTTTCTTCTGGGGTCGTCCGAGCACGTTGTTGAAATACCACACCAGCTTGATATTGGTTTCATTCGCGTCGGAACCGGAGAGGCCGTAATAGACCTTGCTCATGTTGCTCGGTGCGCGGTCCATAATCATTTTGGAAAGGGTGATCGAGGCCTCAGTGCCGTGACCAACGTAGGAATGGTAATAGGCCAGCTCTTTCGCTTGCTTGGCGATGGCTTCGGCTATTTCCTGGCGACCATAACCGACGTTAACGCAGTACAGCCCGGCGAAAGCATCGAGAAGCTTATTGCCATCACGGTCTGTAATGTGAACGCCTTCGCCACCGGTCACGATCCGGTTTGGCATATCCCCACGAGCGAATTGGGCAAGATGGGTTGAAGGATGAAAGAAGTTCTCGCGGTCCCATAGGCTCAGTTGATCATTGGTCGTCATTAAATGTTCCAGTCCTTACGCATTTGATTTAGGCCTAAACGGCAACGGTATTCACGCCAACAATATCGCTCGTGGCAATTTCAGCCAAGACGGCTACCTTCCTTACGGCGGAGCAATTCGCGATGGTTCCTCGTATCGAGACCGCAAATGATCTCTTTTACCAACGATTGGCGAACACGCCACCAATAATATCAAAGGCATAACAAAAGATCCCTTCTATGCCATTTTGTATGGGGCCATTTTTTGGCCGGTAGGAATTTGAAT
Organism: uncultured Rhodospirillales bacterium; assembly: GCA_965602485.1. GTDB lineage: Bacteria > Pseudomonadota > Alphaproteobacteria > Rhodospirillales > Casp-alpha2 > JABJOR01. Next base: position 150,633 of record CBFCYM010000004.1, read on the forward strand.
TTTTGGTGTGCGCTACAGGATTAGAACTTATGACCCTACCCTTTTCATCAGCCAGCGGTTAGAACTTGTCGATTGTCGGTGTCATATGCGTAAACCGAGCCCCTGAATTCTGCTCCGATGCGCTGTATGTCCTCTATCGCCATGGCGGAGAATGCGGTGGACAGAGCATCGGCAATTGTTGCGGTCGGTGCCATAACGCTGATGGATGACCAGCGATTGGCACTGCGACCGGTTACCGGATCGAACAGGTGATGGTGCTGGCCGGAGGTATCCAACCGGGTGCCGTAGCCGCCCGAGGTCGCTATGGCTTGATTGGCCAGTGGCACCACCTGATCTGTCCGGTTGATGGCAACTTGCCATGATGTTCCATCGGACTTGGCGCCCAGGGCCCGTGTCTCGCCCATATTCACCAAAACATGGTCAAAGCCGTGCGAACGCAACAAATCCGTGACCCTGTCTGTTATATAACCTTGTGCAATACCGTTCAGCGTCAGAGCCATGCCAGGTTTACCCAGAACAATCTTATCAGCTGCAATGGACACGTGCGTATAATCAACCAGTGAACGGGCGGCGGCAATTTCAGATTTTTGCGGGCCGGTCGGGTCGGCCCCGGGGGTTGCAAAGTGTCGCGCATACAGGGCCCAGAGCGGTTGCACGGTGGCATCGAAGCCGCCATTTGTTGCCCGTGAAAAACGCTCAGCTTCACGCAGACACATGACTAGATCCAACGGTGGCATGTGCAATACACCGTCACGGTTTAGCGCAGATAGGGCGCTGTCTTCGCGGAACAGACTAAAGACTTTTTCCAGGCGTGAAATTTCATCCATGACGGCCGTAACAGCTTGGCGGGTGCGTGTGGCATCCTGCCCATGCAGGGTTAGGCTGGCGTCAGCCCCTAAGGCAACGCCACGCCAACGCATAACTGGAAGCTCCGCAGCACATGCTGCGCTTACAACCGGAGAAAATGGGAGCAGAGCCAATCCCGCTGTGGCAGCCGTTATAGTGATCAACCGACGACGCGAAAGATGATGGGTCATAAATTAAGCTCCTGATCGCCGAACAGTCCTGCTGTTGGCCTATTCTTTGTGATCCTCAGATGAATGGTCATGCATTTCGTTTGCCATTTCACCTGTTCGTATTTCCATGTCGCTGGTGCCTAGAATTATAGAATCCGGGATATCTGTTATCTTGACAACGTTGCCGCCAAATTCTCCCGCAAACGCATTTGCCGCATTCAGGGTGCCAAAGGGTATTGGTTCTGGTGCGCCCATGCCGCCTTTTTTCAGACTGCCAATGACAAAAAATGCCTTGCTTGCTTCAATCCATGAATCAAGATTTGGTGCGGCCCAGTCTTTGACTCCGCTCATGTCGCTGACGTAGATAACGGCAATATTACGGGGTTCGCCGGGCATCCGGGTGAAGGCGATAGTGTCACGGACCGATGAAAACCAGAACACCTCTGCGTCCTTGTCGAGGATGATATGCCCCTTGGAGCCAGCATGGTCCATCACCGTCATGTTGCAATAGTAACCCGTCGCATCCATGGTTAGATTTGCAGGTGGCGGAATCTCCGAAACGCCGTCTTCAAAACAGGCCGTCAGCAACAACAGCGGCAGCAACACACAAGGCCTGACAGCCCGGCTCATCAGAAAACGAAACATCTTAAAACTCTTTTCTAGAAAACAGCAGTCCGGCTATAAACAAGGGCAGCAGAATCCAGCAGAACTGGGCCGCCATCAGCACGGATGCAGGAAAATTGACCTCGCCCATCATGCCGATGGTGCCTGATAAGACTGCAATATTGTCAAAACCCGTCAGATTGAACAGGCGGTAAATATCGGCCGGATTGGCCAACAGAATGAATGAAAAAACATCTGGCCCTATAGCATCACCGGCACCGACAACCAGTCCCAACAAAGCCAGGTCAAACACCAGCACGAACAGCAGCCAAATGCCAATGGCAATACCACCTGCTGTTGCACGTTCACGTACGCAGGTGCTGATCAGATAACCAATGGCAAGGAAAGCACCACCCAGTACGATGGAAGAGACAATCATGGCAGTAAAAGCCTGCCAGGCTTCAGGGTCGACGTGACCATCACTGAGAATAGCAGCGCCACCAGCAGCGCCGTAACCTATGACTGTGGCAATCGCCAGAATTGTTATGTGTCCCAAGAACTTTCCAGCCATAACCTGCCACCTGGCAACAGGGTAGGAGAGCAGCAACAGCATCGTGCCGCGCTCAATTTCACCCACCACGGCATCGAAGGACAGCATCAATCCGATCAATGGCAACAGGAATATCGTCAAACTGGAAAGGCTAACAATCGTGACCAGCAGGGAACTCGCCCCAACGGTTCCTGTCGGGGCGCTTCCCAGCAATGTTAGGGACAGGGCAAACCCAGCAAGCATGATTGTCAGTGCAGCAATCCATCGGTTGCGCAGTCCGTCGCGGATTTCCTGCCCGGCAATAGTGAGAAGAGCATTCATGATGACGCTCCCTTATGCCCGGTTTCATAACGGTAATAGTTATAAAGCTGATCAAGAGATGGCACTTCGATTTCCATGTCTGTAACCGCAACGCCCAGTTCTGCAATGCGCCGGACAAGGATCATTTTGTCTTCCGGGGAACAGGCGAACTCCACCATATAGCCATTGATTTGTGAAATTTTTGCACCGTTCAGACGAGCCGCAATATCACTGGCTGAAATATCGTGGCTACGAACCCTGATACGCACCGGTATTCGTGCATCATTACGCAGATCATCCAGGCGGCCAGTCGCCATCAACCGGCCATTATTCATGATTGCGACCTTGTCAACGTGCGCCTCAAGTTCCGTCAAAGCATGGGATGACAACAGTACGGTCACACCGCCATTCTTCAGGGTGCTGATGGTGTTGTAAAATGACCGGCGTAGAGATGGGTCAAGTCCGGATGTTGGCTCATCCAACAGCATGACTTTGGGCTCGCCCAGCAATGCCTGGGCCAGGCCAAGCCGCTGGCGCATGCCTTTGGAATAGGTTTTGACCCGATCCCGGGCGGCATCGGCCAGTCCGACCCGTTCGAGAAGTTCTGTGTTGCGGCTGATATCTGTACGCTTTAGCCGAGCGTAAAAATTCAGGACTTCGACCCCGGTCATGCCCTGCTGAAACGCGACGGTTTCTGGCAGAAACCCAAGATTGTGTTTCGCAGCAGATGATGTGCTGGATGCCGGGTCAATTCCCATCACACGCACGGTTCCCGATGTGGGCCGAATCAGACCAAGGAAAAGTTTCATCATGGTGGTTTTGCCAGCGCCATTATGGCCGACAAGCGCCATAACTTCGCCCTGTGGAATATCCATGACAACATCGTTCAGGACTGTATGGCGTCCATAAACCTTTGATGTGTTTTCTAATGCCAGAGCAGGAATCGTCATTGTGTACTTTCTCAATTGGCCACAAGTTCAGGAGCGACCATCAGCGGAGCCGTGTCTGTCACACCGCCAGGGTGAAGAGCCGGAAACCCAGACTGTGCCCAGCGCAGAATCTGTACGGCCGGACTGTTCATCAGAATTTTTGCCATTGGATGGGCCCACATCACCTGGTCCACCAGATCATTGGGGCGATAGGCTGTGTCAGCTATGCCATCACCATTGAGGTCAAACCCGGCATTATCGCTCCAATAATTTCCCTGTCCGGCATGGGACCAGTCCAGATAACGGGTGCCGACATATTTTACCTGGGTGCGGTTGGCAATAAAGGCGTTTCCGGTAATCTGGTTGCGCTCTGATCCAGCGGTAAAATGCACGCCAATATCACATCCTGAAAAGCGGTTTTTCTGGAAAATATTCTTGTTCGAATTGTAGATAAAAACGCATTTGCCTTCGCCGTTTTCTATGACATTGCCTTCAATGATGGACGAGTTCGTATAATTCAACAAAATGCCATGATCGCGATCATTCCGAGAGTGGTTGCCGACAGCTTTGACCTTGGTTGAAAACATCAATGCATAGGCAACGTGATTGCCTTCTGAATCATTGCCGCTGACTTCACTATTGTTTGTATACATGTAGTGAATGGCAATGCGCAGATCGCGAAATCGGTTGTTTCTGAATATATTGCTTTTGCTGGTGGTCACGAAGATTCCGTCACGACCATATCTGAAATCATTGTTTTCGACGATGGACCCCGGCGTGTTCCACAGACTGATTCCGTTGCCACGGGAATTAACACGCGCATGGGTTTGCCCAATGACCGTATTGCCACGCATAACGGCATCATCCGGCCCCCAGAAATAAACACCGAACAGATTGTCTTCGATGTGATTGTTTTCAACCAGCGCCCGGTCACCTTCCTTGTTCACAAAAATGCCGGCATCCATTGTGTCCAACCCCGATCCGGAGCCAGTGACCATCAGGTTTCGGACGATGACATCGGGCGCGCCAATTGTAATGACGGAGCCTTCGCCGTTACCGATAACCCTGGCGTTGCCTTGGCCCGTGATGGTCAGCGCTTTGTCCACAACAACGGGGCCATGATAGGTGCCGGGAGACAAAATGAGGGTGTCGCCAGTGCGGGCATTGGCTATGGCCCTACCAAGTGTCCCGGTCTCCGGTGAAAGAGTATGCGTCGCCGCTGCTGCATATCCGGAAAAATATCCCGGAACAACAATCAGCCCGGCTGTCAGGATAAACCCGGCAGCCTTTGACAGGACTTTAGAACAACGACGACGCATCACGCTTTACTCTCTGACCAAGCTGGTTGTTATGCTTTTTCAACCAGCATGCGCCCACGCATTTCCATGTGGAGTGCGTGGCAGAACCACTGACAATAGAACCAGTGCACACCTGGCAAATCGGCGGTGAAGGTGACAGATGCTGTCGCCTGTGGTCCGATTTCCATGCAGACACCATAGTTCGCGATGGTCAATCCATGAGTTAGATCATCCAAGTCGTCTATATTCGTCACAATGATAGTGACCTCATCACCCTGCTTCACCTTGAATTCTTCAAGACTGAAGCTTGGCGCAACGGAATGCATATAAACACGCACCTTGTTGCCATCACGGATGACGTCTGCGGCGTCTTCAAGAACTACACCGTCTTTCTTGGCCATGGCAGCGGCATCAGCCCAAGTCGGATCATCGCGTTTGTAGATGCTATCGGGATTGAGGATCGAGCGGTGCACGATCATGCAATCGTGCGGCTCCGCAAAGGTCGGGCCGTCATGGACGATCTTCATCTCGTCTCCCGAGATGTCGATCAGTTGTTCATTCTCCGGTTTCAGTGGGCCAACGTTAATGAAACGGTCCTTGGAGAATTTGTTGAGAGATATCAGCCACTGACCATCAGCATCCTTTGTTTCGCCCATGCTTGTATGGTTGTGACCCGGTTGGTACTGGACATCGATCTTCTGCACGATTGGATCAACGGACTCACCGGCAAAGGACCTGATGGCTTTGTCGATATTCCATTTGCAGACCTGACTGTCCAGGAACAAGGTGGTGTATGCGTTCCCACGATTATCAAAAGCCGTATGAAGCGGCCCAAGACCCAATTCAGGTTCTGCGATGATTGCATCACGTGGTTTGATCTTGTCAGTAAAGACGTCAGGCAAACGGCTCAATTCAATCACAGAAACCGTCGGTGACAGTTTACCGTTAATCATCATGTACTTGCCGTCAGGAGATGCATTTACACCGTGCGGGCTGTTAGGAATGGGAATGTAGCGGGTATACTTGGACCCTTTGCGGCCATCCAGAACGGGTGTGTCGCCGTCAAAGGTCTTGAAGTCACCAGCTTTGACGCCCGCTTCAATAGCGGCGATATCAAATATAACGCACCAGTCAGCTTCAGCCGACGTCATGTCCGCCAGTGTCACGCCTTCTTCCGAATTATAGCAACTGGCAATCGCGTATTTGCCCTGATAGTCAGCATCAACGTTATCCAGATTGCCATCAACGATAACCTGCCAGGCGACGTCCATACTGTCGCCGTCGATAGCGGAGAATACGGCGCGGTACTTGGAAATATCCTCCAGATCACGGCCATCATTCGGCATGGGTACGCGATGTTCGCCATTAGCAAAAATATATCCTGTGCGGGGATACTTCTGCGGACGCAGTCCGTGGATATCCGCTGCATTTGGTATCGAGACGATTTTATCGACCTTCATGATGTCACAACGAACTCGGGCAACACGGGTGTTTGCCTTATCATTAACGAAGATATAGCGGCCATCATAAGCACCATCGGTAAAGGACATATGCGGATGATGCGTATCACCGTTTAGATGAATGCCGCCTTTATCCTTCAGGAACTCTTTTTCATGCGGAAGTTGACCCTCCATGAGAATTTTCCGGCTCTCATTGGTTTGCCCCCAACCTGTTGCGCTGCAACGATTGAAGACAGGAATACGCATCAGCTCACGCATGGACGGCATTCCGAGAACGCGGAGTTCGCCGGACTGACCACCGCTCCAGATGCCGTAGTATTCGTCCAGATCACCTGGCCCGACTTCAGCCCTGTTTTTTGATGCGGCACGAACCTGTTCGGGCGTTAAGAATGCCCCAACACCGGCGGCAGCCCCCATCGCAGATAGCGTGGCAACTTTTGCCGTTGTGCCAAATAGCTCACGACGGGATACACCTTTATTATCAGTTTCATTTTCTGACATATCTCTGGTTCCTTTCCGTTAAAGACATTCGTTTGACCGGCAGAACTTCAATTTGATGAAGCAATTAAGGACCTTTTGCGACCGTCGGTCATGCCGCATTTCTTCGTTTTCTTAAGACAGCGAACTTTCTATGCCTGTTTCAGGTTGAGGTTTTGTCGACAGCGCAGCTCGCCGCTCACGTTTCAGGCGTCTTTGAATAATGGGCGGGCAACGGTGTTCGTCGTAATACAGTGTCTGGCAATGCAAACACTGCATGCATTCATTTGGGTTAATCTTGCCGTTAGGGTGTATGGCTTCGACCATGCATTCGCTCGCACAGCGATGGCAGGGTGCACCGCATTCCTTATGACGGCGCAGCCATTCATTGATGCTGAGCTTGCCCGGTGCAGCCAAGGCCCCGCCCAGCGGGCAGATATAGCGGCAGAAGAAGCGCTCAATAAACAATCCTATAACCAATAGAACGACGGCATAGAGCACATAAGGCCATTCCCGCATAAAGTTCAGGATAATAGCCGTCTTGAACGGCTCTATCTCGGCAAACCTCTCGGCCATTTCAAAGGAATTTAGTGAAATCCCGAACAAACCGAGGAAAAATATATATTTGAAAGGCCACAACCGTTCATGCAGCCCCCAGGGCAGCTTGAGTTGCGGAATTTTCATAAATTTCGCGACCCGGTTCAGTAATTCTTGCAGGGCGCCGAACGGGCAGAGCCAGCCACAGTAAACACCCCGACCCCAGAACAGCAGGGACAACGCAACCGATGCCCACAGAATAAAAATCAAGGGATCCATCAGGAAGAAATCCCAGCTGAAGTCGTGCATCAGGGAACTGATAAAGGTTAGTACGTTTACAATAGACAACTGCGCGTGCGTATAAAAACCGAGGAATACAACGGTAAAAATCAGAAATCCTGTGCGGACTCGATCCGTCAAAACAGGACGTTTGACCAACCAATTCTGGAAAAAGAAAACACCCGTCAACACACCGAGAGCGAGAACCAAAATCGTTATTTCCGGTATCTTGCTCAACCATATTTTTTGCCACAACGGTGCGGCTCCGTTAGCGGGAGCCTGTTCATCCATGCGTTGACCATCAGTATCGGCTTGGCCGATCGGTGTCTTTATTATGTATTTCTCTGGGGGCTGATACCCGAGATCAAAGGTAATGAACTCTTTTTTGATGGGGCCGACGGCGCGGTTAACCAGCAATTCCAGTCGCCATGGGCTGGCAGGCTCAAAACCTATATCTTCGGGAATGATAAACAGGGCTATTTCCCTGAACCGAGGGGCTCCCTCAGCGACAAAATCGCCCAGCCGCTTGTGAACGCGATCGCGAAAACGTGCGTTATTATCTCCCTGAATCAGTTGGATGCGATCAAATATACCACCGCGCACATAACCTGATCCCTTGAATGAGTATGGTCCGTTCCCCGCAACCAGAATTGCAGTCTGCCCCGGCTTGAGTTTTTTGAGCAAATTTTTGTATTCGTTGTCTCCGAGCAAGCTGTGGGCCACAGAGGGAATGGCGGCAGATGCGATGTAGAGATCAATAAATATGTCTTCCGGATTTTCCGATTCTGGCAGACTGGCGGCGTTTTGTTTGCCTGCCCTGTTGAAGGCATCGTTGACATCGCCAACCGACAGGGTCATTCGCCGTATCGAACCGTCGCCAAGCATGGCGTTCCAGTCCAGGGTTTCGTCAATATCAGGTTTGATGCTGGTAAGCTCACGCGGGCCAGTATCAACCGCATTGTTCAAACCGCCGACACCTCTGTCTCGTGCCACCTTAATACCCGCACGAATGATCGTGTCATCAATGATCATCACCGTCACAGTCGCCCCGCTGACGATATCTACGTCATGGTTACTTTTACCTGTTTTCGCAATATTCAGAATATTGAGGCCTATGTACTTATCGATAAAATCTGTGATTTTCTTGATTGGGATACCGACCAGCACGATCGGCTCATGATGCTTAACCAGTTTGGCACCAGTAATGATCCCATTCAGATCAATGCCGGCAACAACATGGATAGGCTTGCCGGAATACCCCGTTGCATTAACAGCAGCTGAGTTTAGGAAGACGTATCCAAGTAACTCATCATCGCGGTAGGCCGCCGCAGATGGAGGATTGCCAGTTTCAGCTTCCAGCCGATCTGCCCCCGGCATGATGTCCTGTAAGGTGAATTTACTGCTGAATGAAGACAGGTCATATGCCGCAGCCTGCGTACCGCACAGCAAGATGAACACAACGATAGCCACAAAAATACGTAAAGCAGCAGTGGCCCCGTTGCTCCTAATAGAGCGGAATAACCCCGATATCATCAAACAAAAGTACCTTTGTCATTTATGGTAAAATTAACTATCACGAAGCGTGACAGACCTGTAAAATTGCATGGCACTCTAACATGTCACGGCACCCTAGCATACGATAGTACCCTAGCATACCATGGCACTCTAACATATCATGGCACTCTAACAATATCGGGGGTGACCTGAACTGACCTCTGTCAATTTCCGGCAAGATTATTTAAGGAATGATCGCGTGAAACATACAGCCCCCGTTATCAGCAGAGATATATCCTCGATTTCAACAGCGGGTGCTCTTTATGCTTTCATGCTCGGGCTCGTCGAAGAAACAGCACAACGCTACGAATATATCAGCACAGAACAGGCTGCTCATCAGAACGATGAGGTGGCAGCCCTTTTCAGGGAATTGGCAGATATGGAACATAAGCGTATTGATGAGATCAAGGCGCAGGCTAGGCAGTTCCTTGAAAAAAATGAAGCGCTACAACCTCAGGATACCCACTTACCGGTTGAATCTGATCGGCGGGCCGGTCTCGTCAGAGAATCAGCAGGAAATCCGTATTTATTGACCCCCTACAGGGCCTTGCAACTGGCCGTAACCGATAAATTGTGGGTGTTTGAGTATCTCTCAACAATCGACAGCGTCATCGAAGATGAAATCATTTGCGAGAAAATTGAAGAACTGGCCCTGGAAGAACTCGAGCTGATTGCCCAGTTACGCAAAAAGCGGCGAATTGCCTATCGACAGGAGGAAATCGCAGAAATACCGGGGCACCACTCAAATGAAGGACTAACGGCAACTAGTCCGGATAGCTTTGCTGCATTCGCAGACGATGCCAACACCGTTATCTGCGCCATGGCAAATCATATAGAACACACCTGGACAGATCATCTGTCGGAAAAAACTGCAGAAATGATCGTGACGCTGCGTAGCAGATTATGTCATCAAACAGACTGCGCTGCTTTATTGTCTACGGCTGCCGGACACCATAAACAACGCGATACTGATCTGTTTTCTGCCCTGCGAATCCTGCTCCGTGAACTGGAGGCGGCCTGTGATATGTCGCTTGATATTGCCGAGTCTTCTCAGGATGAAGAGGTCGTTGAAAAAGCACAAGGTACGGCAAAAATCTACGTTGAACTGCTTGCCCTGGTTCGTGATGAAATTGTTTCAATCGAAAAGTGAGATAGGGTGCTAGACAGGCCGATTTAAATCAATTTTTCTAAGGCTATTACAGATAGGAATTCACACAGTTACTATCTGTTTGATGCAGCGCTGTTGCTAGATTATTGCAATGGACGGCCCCCACCTCACGATATCGCAATGCCCGATCGTGGCTATTAGCGGTCACCCCAAGACACCTACCAGTTAGGTCCGTTCTCTGGCGGCACGTGAAAATGATAAATACTGTTTGAAATCAAATGCCTAGGAGGATTGGTCGGGGAGACAGGATTCGAACCTGCGACCGCTCGGCCCCCAGCCGAGTACTCTACCAGACTGAGCTACTCCCCGACCTTGTGCGCAACCACTGTGCCAAAACATGCTGTTTCAGCGTGGTTGAGCGGGCGCACTATACGTCTGCGCATGAGAGCACACAAGGCCTCTCAGCGTGTCAAAAACATCTTATTTCTGCACCGCGCGCAGGACCTCGCGCGCGCCTTCGAGTTCGGCGATGGCGCTGCGGATATCATCGTGGTGTGTGGTGTTGGCTGCCGGTTGTACGGTGACATCCGGTGCTGTGCCGGTCTGTTCTTGTGGTGGATTAGCCTGCCCCTGAACGTGACCCTGACGCAGCAGTTTTTGCACACCTTTGATGGTGTAGCCTTCGTCATGCAGCAGATTACGGATTTTGCGCAGCAGTGCGATATCATCGGGCCGGTAATAACGTCGGCTACCGGCGCGCTTCATGGGTTTGACCTGGGTAAATTTGGTTTCCCAGAAGCGCAACACGTGTTGCGGCAATTCAAGCTCTCGCGCGACCTCGCTGATGGTGCGAAAGGCGTTGGCAGATTTTTCGGGTTTGGCTTGTGTCATGCCGTGTCGTCAGACCGTTAGCTTGACGATGACGAGTTGCCGTCGTTGATGCGGCTCTTCAACACTTGTGAAGGCCGGAACACGAGAACCTTGCGCGGCAAAATTGGAACTTCATCGCCGGTCTTTGGGTTGCGACCGATGCGCTGTCCCTTCTGGCGGATCGAGAAACTGCCGAACGATGAAATTTTCACCGTGTCACCGGACGCCAATGAGTCGGAAATATACGATAAGACCGTTTCAAGAAGTTCAGTCGACTCATTACGAGACAGGCCTACTTCCTGATACACCGCTTCGCTAAGTTGCGCGCGGGTGATGGTTTTCCCTGTCATGATCCAACCCCAATTTATTTTGCATACAAAATTATTGTTCAGAGGGTAGCGCGCACCCGTAATGCCGTCAATCTCAAAGGGATGCGGGTATCTCCTTGAGGTAGCATGTAAATAATTCTGGTCGTGCCGTGCTGTGCTACCAGCGCACCAGACTGGCACCCCATGTCAGCCCGCCGCCCATGGCTTCGAGCAGAACCAGCTGCCCGGCCTGAATACGGCCGTCCTTGACGGCTTCATCCAGCGCCAGTGGAATAGATGCTGCTGATGTGTTGGCATGACGGTCAACGGTGATGACCACGCGGTCTGGCGTTAAGCCAAGTTTCTTTGCCGTGCTGTCGAGGATACGTTTGTTGGCCTGATGCGGCACCAACCAGTCGATGTCCTTGCGCTCCAGGCCATTGGCGTCGAGCGCTTCGTCGACAACTGCGGCCAGATTGGTTACGGCATGGCGAAAGACTTCGCGTCCAGCCATGCGGACATGGCCGACGCTCTGGGTTGATGACGGCCCACCATCGACGTACAGCAAATCAGCAAACTTGCCATCGGAATGCAGGTGCGTCGACAAGATACCACGTGCGTTGGCACCGACGCCTTCGGAGCCTTCGTCGTCAGCTTTGACCACCACGGCCCCTGCCCCGTCACCGAACAGGACACAGGTGGTGCGGTCTTCCCAGTCGAGCAACCGTGAAAATGTTTCTGCACCAATGACCAGAACCGTCTTGGCCTGACCGACACGTATAAAGTTATCGGCAATGGATAAGCCGTATATGAAGCCCGAGCACACGGCCTGCACATCAAAGGCAGCGCCATTTTTCATGTTCAGCATAGCCTGCACGCGAGTTGCGGTGGCTGGAAATGTTTTGTCGGGTGTAGTCGTAGCGACAATCACCAGATCCACATCGTTGGCATCGACTCCGGCATGATCCAGCGCGCGCGTGGCGGCTTTAAAGGCGAGGTCCGATGTCAGTTCATCATCAGCCGCAATGCGGCGTTCGCTGATGCCGGTTCTGCTCTTGATCCATTCGTCGGACGTATCGACGCGTTCGGCAAGCTCAGCATTGGTGACGCGGCGCTCTGGTAGATAGGAGCCGCAACCGGCGATATAGGAACGTGCTAACATTGGCTGGATGGTACCTTAGTTTCATCTTGATTACGCTCGGCATGAAGCTCGGCGAACTCGTGTTTAATCTCATCATTGACGCGGTTTGCGACAAGCTCGGCGGCGACCTTGATGGCATTGGCAAAACCAAAAGCATCCGTCCCGCCGTGACTTTTAACACAAATGCCGTTCAGGCCAAGGAACATTGCACCATTATAGCGGCGCGGATCGAGCTTCTGTTTGAAACGCTTTAGTGCGGGCATGGCCAGCATAGTGCCGAGCCGACCCAATAGCGTGTTGCTCAAGGCTTCGCGCAGGAAATGTGTAACCAGCCGGGCGGTACCTTCGGCAGTCTTGAGCGCAATATTGCCGCTAAAACCATCGGTCACGATGACATCAACCGTGCCGGCACCGATATCGTCGCCTTCGACAAAGCCATAAAATTCGATGGGCAAGTGGGTTTCCTGCAAAATTTGAGCAGCACCCTTTACGGCCTCGTTGCCCTTCAGGCCTTCAACCCCGACGTTGAGAATGCCGACGGTCGGCTTGTCAAGGCCCAGCACATTGCGTGCAAAGGCTTCACCCATGACAGCGAACTGCACCAAATTCTCGGCGTCACATTCAATGTTTGCGCCAAGGTCGAGCATAACCGTTTCACCGCGCCGGGTTGGCAGGATCGTGGCGATGGCGGGCCGATCAACACCGGGTAGCGTTTTCATTACGAATTTGGACATTGCCATCAGTGCGCCGGTATTTCCGGCCGAAACGACACCCTCGGCCTCACCGTCACGTACGGTGTTGATGGCCAGACGCATGCTTGAGTTGCGCCCGCCGCGTAGGGCGGTGGACGGTTTCTCGTCGCTGGAGACAATATCAGGGGTGTGGCGAATTTCGACGCGCTGCGCGAACAGCGACGATGCCTTGTCCGCAAGCGGGCGGATCAGGGCTTCATCGCCGAACATTATGATGCGGACATGCGGAAGCATGTTGAGGGCGGTATCAACGCCCTCAACAGTCATCTGCGGGGCGCTATCTCCGCCCATAGCATCAACGGAAAGCGTGAGTTCCGTATTCAAAGTGGTGACGTCCTCGGTTGCCTGCAAAAAATGAGGCGTTAGGCGGCGTCACCCACCTCCGTTACCTCACGGTCTTTGTAGTGCCCACATGCGCCACAAACGTGGTGGGGCTTCTTCAGCTCACCGCAGTTGGAGCATTCCTCGTATACAGAGGAAGCGAGTGAGTCGTGAGCACGACGCATGTTACGACGCGACGTGGATATTTTCTTTTTAGGGACAGCCATAATGAACGTTCCTGCGGAATAATACTGTTTTCTAGAGGGCGCTTACATATACAAGTTTTTGAGGGTGGGCAAGCTGATTAGCGCCTCTAATCGGGATTATCCTTTAATTTGGCAAGGACAGCAAATGGGTTCTTGGGGACAACGTCGTCTTCGTCATCTCCACCGACACTGATATCGTCGAAGGAAATGCCCTCTTTGCGCGGGAAAGGATCGATTTCGAGTGCCAGTTGTTCGGCGAAAAGCGCCGTTAAATCAATCGCACCATCCGTGATTTCGCCCAGGATATCGTCTGGTTCACTTTCCAGATCAACGTCTTCTTCATCGGGATCAAAATCAGGTATGGTCGTGCAGAATTGCCCATCAAACGTAGAGTCTACGCGGTTTTCAACGGCTTCAAGGCTGACCACGCAGGTTTGCATAAGCCCGGCATTCAAAGTGCCCGTGGCCTCTACAATGGGGCCATCGGTACCTTTGGAATCCACAAGGGACAACCGTGCGTAAGCTTGCAGGTCGACGATATCGCGCAGATCGAAGCGCTCGGCCAGATTTTTTCTGTCGCTATCGCTTGCGGTGAATTCGAATTCGCGCGGACCATTGGTCAGGTCGCTAAGGTGTACAAGGTGACCGAATTTAATTTTTAAAGTTGCCATGATTTAAGCCTCCGGTCCGTGCGGTGCTGCGCCAAATGTAATGATCCCTGATAATAAAGCATCGATTGATTGGGATTCGAGCGCAATGGATTCCCGGCGCATATAGGCCGCCATCATGGTTACGCTTTCGGAGTTTGGCATGACGTCGCGGTAAAAATTACGATCAAGCGCGGCGATCAGGGATGCATCGGCATCATCGATAACGTCCAGTGCTGCATCATAAGCTGCAATGCGACCATAGAATCGCTCACCCATTTTTTTGATGCGTTTGGCGATGCCGGTATCACCGATGCTCAGTTCACGCAGATTCTGGTCCATGTCGGCAAACATCAGATCAAACAGCGTCTGGGCCAGGTCTTCGCTTTGCGCGTGATCTCGGCGCAACCGACGCAGCGCAAGAAACGTGTGCAATGCAACCAGCTCAAAACGGCCGTCTGTGGTATCAGGGACTTCGAGTCGCTCATAAAAGACTGGCATGCGCGCCTGCTTAACCAGTGACACGTAGAGCCCGTGGGCTGCCTTATCATCATAGGGGCTGCTGAACAGCCCGCGTAGTGCGGAAAAAAATGTCATTAGATAGGCCGTGCAACGCCAAACGTGATAAACTATATAAACGTGCAGCAGCGCCGCACATCCAAAGCCCCGGCGGGGATTTATGCGGCGCACCCTACTCTGCAGTGCATACGAATAACAGGATTTTATACGGCTTCCAATGATACCGATGAACAGACATAACAAAACATCGCGCTCACGCCGTGTGGCGTTCGGAGTCATGACGGCGGGATTATTTGTGCTCGCTGCATGTGGCTCGCGCGTTGATGCACGCGGCAACCTGCCCGATCCGGATCTGCTGGCGTCAATGGAACCCGGCACGGCAACACGCGATGACGTTGAGCAACTGCTTGGCTCGCCATCCACTGTTGCGATGTTCGAGAACGAAACCTGGTTCTATATCAGTGAGCAAACCGAAACGGTGGCATTTTTCGAACCCGAAGTCACCGAACGCTCGGTGGTGATTGTCGAGTTCGATAAGGTTGGCACCTTGCTCGACATTCAGACCCGTGGACTGGATATGAGCCAGACGGTTGAGCCAACCGAGCGCGAAACGCCGACATTGGGCAATGATCTGACCATGATGCAACAACTGATCGGTAACTTTGGCCGCTTTAACAAGTCCGAGTAAGAATCGCCCTTCTCGCGCGTTTTCGAAGACTTTAAAAAAAAAGCCCCGGAAGGTTTTCCTTCCGGGGCTTTTCGTCTTGTCTGCGTATCTGATCAGGCGAGAATTGCCAGCATCAGAATTGCCATGATGTTGACGATCTTGATCATCGGGTTCACAGCCGGGCCAGCAGTATCCTTGTAGGGATCGCCAACCGTATCACCGGTAATCGCAGCGTGATGGGCGTCTGAGCCCTTGCCACCGTGATGACCGTCTTCAATGTACTTCTTGGCATTATCCCATGCGCCACCACCGGCGGTCATGGACAGTGCCACAAACAGTCCCGTGACGATGGTGCCCATAAGCATGGCCCCGACGGCAGAGAATGCCGCAGACTGACCGGCGAAGGCATTGACCACGAAATAGATCACCCACGGTGCCAAAAGCGGCAACAGGGACGGAACGATCATTTCCTTGATCGCAGCCTTGGTCAGCAGATCGACGCATTTGCCGTATTCCGGTTTCCCGGTGCCTTCCATGATGCCGGGGATTTCGCGGAACTGGCGGCGAACCTCAACGACGATTGCCGCACCGGCGCGACCTACAGCCATCATGCACATGGAGCCGAACAGAAACGGCAGCATGCCGCCAATGAACAGACCGACCACGACAAACGGATCCTGCAGGTTAAAGTTCACGTCAACACCCGGGAAATAGTGACCCAGATCTTCGGTGAAAGCACCAAACAGGACAAGTGCAGCCAGACCAGCCGAACCAATGGCATAGCCCTTGGTGACAGCTTTGGTCGTATTGCCGACGGCGTCGAGAGCATCGGTTGTCTTGCGGACGTCCTCAGGCAGATCAGCCATTTCTGCAATGCCACCGGCATTATCAGTAACCGGACCAAACGCATCGAGAGCTACAACCATACCAGCCAGAGCCAGCATCGTGGTGGCCGCCATGGAAATACCGAACAGGCCAGCGTTCATATAGGAAACGAGGATGCCGCCGCAGATGACGATAACCGGCAGTGCGGTTGCTTCCATGGAAACGGCAATGCCCTGGATAACGTTGGTTGCGTGGCCGGTTTCGCAGGCCGCAGCAACACTCTTCACCGGGCGGTATTGCGTGCCGGTGTAGTATTCCGTAATCCAGATGATTAGACCGGTGACCACAAGGCCAGCCAGCGCACAGTAATAAAGCTGCCGTCCGGTGATCATTTCGTCACCCATGGCAAAGCCTGTGCTCCAGCCAATGGTCATGGAGATGACCCCACCGATAAGAATGGCGGAAATCACGGCACTGGCGATGAAGCCTTTATATAGCGCACCCATGATGGAATTGCTGGCACCCAGTTTGACGAACCATGTGGCCGCCACAGAACCCAGAATGCAGACACCACCGATAAGCAGTGGCATGACCATCATGCTTTCCTGTGCCGCGCCGGTGAAATAGATCGCACCGAGCAGCATGGTCGCGACGATGGTCACGGCATAGGTTTCAAACAGATCAGCCGCCATACCTGCGCAGTCGCCCACGTTGTCGCCAACGTTATCGGCGATCACACCAGCATTGCGCGGATCATCTTCGGGAATACCGGCTTCGATTTTACCAACCAGATCAGAACCTACGTCCGCACCCTTGGTGAAGATACCGCCACCAAGACGTGCAAAGATGGAAATCAGCGATGCACCAAAGCCAAGCGATATCAGTGCTTCAATCACGTGGCGCATACCCTCTGCCGTGGACGTGTCGATCATGCCGCGCAAGACGACGTAGTAGACAGTCACACCCAGCAGGGCGAGGCCAACAACAAGCATGCCCGTGACGGCACCAGCTTTAAAGGCAATGCTCAAACCACCGCCGAGACCGATAGAACGGGCGGCTTCGGTTGTACGTACATTGGCGCGTACCGAAATATTCATGCCAATATAGCCTGCTGCACCCGACAGGATGGCGCCGATAAAGTAACCGGCGGCAGACAGCATGCCGAGTTGCAGACCAAGCAGAATACCGATGATTACGCCGACAATGGCGATGGCAGTGTATTGCCGGTTCAGATAAGCCGCAGCACCTTCCTGGATCGCGGCAGCGATTTCTTGCATACGCTCGTTGCCGGCCGGAGCGGCAAGCACAGAGCGTGTAGCCCATGCGCCGTAAAGCAACGCGATAATGCCACAAATAATCGTTAAGACGTAGACGTCCATACTTATAAATTCCCTATTCCCTATTTGCTTTTTGTCGACGTGATTTTTTCACGTATTTTCTTATTGTCGGCGCATAAACCGCCGAAAAAGCGTTCAAAAAATGACAGATGCTTTGGGATAACGCAATAATTGGTATGAGACGCGTCTGACGCCGTTGTGATGTATGTCTAGTGTGCCTCGTTTACGGACTGGATAAGAACGTCGTGAATACGCCCATCGGGGAACAAACGGTCGGCTGTTAGCTTCAGGCGCTTCTTCAGAACGAAGACATCAAGCTGCGCGTCTTCGTCCTTCAAGACGCGCGGTAGAAAGCCGTGCAGGTCGCGTAGAAGCGCGTCCATGATCTTTGGAAGTTGCTGGTTTACGTCCTTGGCGTTGTCATCGCCCAGGGTTTCCAGTTTGACGGTAATCTGGATGGTCGTGGCGACTTCATTATCCTGAAATATGTTGACCATCAACGGTTCCAGGTCGATGAAGATCGGTTCCCCCTCGGGCTCAGCGCTCTCTGCCGCAGTCCCATCATCGGGTGCAAAGGGACCTATTTCCATCCATTTCAGGACGCTGAAAGAGGCCCCGGCGAGCATCAGCACAATGGCGACAACGACAACGATAATTTTCAACGGAGCACCCCTCGGCCTTTTTGTGGCCTTCGATATTTTGTCTTGCGCCATAGCGTACACGCCATGGCGCGTTTGGCAATGTTAACGCGAAGCTTTACCAGTTGTGCTCGTACCCGCCCTGCCCGCCTAACCTCATGGACTGGCCGGTACTGCCCTGCACACGGATCAGTTCGGCGTCGGAATTTGCAACATTCATGCTACCGATTCGCGTGATATCAACACCAGTGTCGCGTGCCAGGGCGGCAATTTTGTCGTCACGGGCGGGTGGCGCGCTGAATACGAGCTCATAATCATCGCCACCGCGCAGCACGCGTTCGCGCAATGCAGCATCATGATCAAGTGCGGCACGCGCGGCTTGTGATAGCGGCAATGCGTCCGCCTCAATGGTGGCGCAACAGTTCGATGTCGCACAAATATGACCCAGGTCACTAACCAGTCCATCGGAAATATCGGCGCACGCGCTTGCCGTTTGTCGCAACAACTGGCCCAGAACCGTTCGCGGTTGTGGAAAATGATAGCGCGCGATGAGATCATCCATATGGGCTTGTGACAGGAGCGACAGGTCACCGCGTAATGCAAGCAAGCCCAGCGCACCATCACCCAGCGTGCCCGATACATAGATATTGTCGCCGGGGCTTGCGGTGGAACGCTGCAGGGCCTGTTGCGCGGGAACCTGCCCAATGGCTGTGATGCTGAGGGTCATGGGTCCCGGTGTGGAGACCGTATCACCACCGATCAGGCTGACAGCGTATTGCGCCTGATCTTCGCCCAGTTGATGGGCAAAGGCATCGAGCCAGTCTTGCGCGGTTCCCTTGGGAATGGCGACGGCCAGTGTATAGGCCTCGGGCGCAGCGCCCATGGCGGCGAGGTCGGATAGATTGACCCGCAGGGCTTTCGCCGCGATGGACGCGGGCGGGTCATCGGCATTGAAGTGAACCCCTGCGACCAGACAATCGGTGGTGACAACGCGTTGCGTGTCATGATCAGGAGGGGCAAGCAGTGCGGCGTCGTCTCGCAGGCCCAGCGCGCCGCTGTAACCGCGTGCCAATGGTTCAAACAGGCGGGCGATCAGATCGAATTCACGTGAGTCCTGCGCGCTCAATACGGGCCGATCCACTTCATCTCTGTCTATGGGCGTTATTTTTTATCGGTGAACTCATGAACACGCAGTGTCCGCGCGACCTTGTCGAGCACACCGTTGACCAGTGCAGGTTCGTTTTCGCTGAAAAAGGCCTGCGCGAGGGCAACATATTCACTGATCACGACGCGAACCGGGATATCGACACGGTGGGCCAGTTCATAGACGCCAGCGCGCAAAATGGCGCGGGCCAGCAGTTCCAGGCGCTCCACCGTCCAGTTGCCGCTCAACGCACCGGCGATGTGCGCATCGATTTCTTCGCGTCCGTTACCAACACCGGTGACAATATCGCTCAGCAGTTCGGCGTTGAATGCAGGAAGCTCGACGGCTTCGCCGTCTTCGTCAGTGGTGGCATTGTGCCAGCGTTGGGACAGAAACTCCTGCAGTACCGGATTGGCTGACGCATCGGTCGCATCCATTTCGTAGAGCGCCTGTACAGCGGCAATGCGCGCACTGTTGCGGTCGCCGGGCTTGGAAGGCTGCATATCGGAGTCGGTATCGGGGATCGTGTCGTTCATCTAGTTTGATTACCTATGCACTGTAGGTGCGTTCGAGTTCCATCATGCGCAGACAGGCGGCGGCGATATCTGCGCCTTTGTTTTTCTGCGTCTTGTCAGCGCGCGCTATGGCCTGTTCGTAATTTTCGCACGTCAGGATGCCAAAGCCCAGCGGGACGCCAGCCATGCTGATTTCCATCAGCGCGCGGCTCGCTTCGCGGCAGATGTGATCGTAGTGATCGGTCTCGCCGCGGATCACGCAGCCAAGTGCGATGGCCCCGGCGTACCCCCGGTTGCTTTCCATACCGTATCCGATGGCGGCGGGCACCTCGAACACACCGGGTACCGTGATGCGTTCAACATCGTATCCGGCTGCGTCGAGCTCTGCGATGACGCTATCGGCCATGTGGTCCGCGATCTCGTCATAAAACCGGGCTTCAACGATCAGCACCGTGGGGCGCGCGTCCGTCATGCGTAAATACCTTTCAAAATCAGTATATTATTCGTCTTCGGTGATGGCTTGCTGGCCGACAATTTCGAGCCCGTAGCCATCAATGCCGACGACGTTGCGTTTGGTGTTGGAGACCAAAACCATTTTGCTGACGCCGAGATCGAGCAGAATTTGCGCACCAACACCGTAATCACGCAGTTCTCCGCCTTCGCTCGGTTCGTTGCCCAGCTTGCTGCGCACCCGGTCCGACAGGCTGGTGCGGTGTGGCTCGCGGATCAGGACCACCACGCCACGTCCGGCGTCACCAATCATCTTCATGGATTTGTGTAGATGATAGGCCTTGCCCGTATCGCGGTCACCCAGAACGTCCTCAAGAACGTTAAAGGCGTGCATACGCACCATAACCGGTTCGTCTGTGGTGATGTCACCTTTGACCAGCGCAATATGCTCGGCATAGGCCAGTTCGTTGACGTAGACGTGCATGTCGAAGCGTCCGCCGAATTCCGTATCCAGCGTGGTGTCGAGCGTGCGCTTGATGATGCTGTCGTGCTTCAGCCGGTATGCGATCAGATCGGCAATGGTGGCGATCTTCAGTTCATGATGCTTGGCGAACGGGATCAGGTCGGGCAGACGCGCCATGGTGCCGTCCTCGTTCATGATCTCGCAGATAACACCTGATGGGTTAAGGCCGGCAAGGCGCGAGACATCAACGGCGGCCTCGGTATGGCCCGCACGCACCAGTGTACCGCCAGCGCGTGATTCCAGCGGAAATACGTGGCCCGGTGTGGCGATATCCTGTGGCCCATGGGCTGGATCGATGGCCACGGCGACCGTGCGTGCGCGGTCTGAGGCCGAAATACCGGTCGTGACACCTTCGCGCGCCTCAATGGATACGGTAAATGCCGTGTGATGGCGTGAGTCGTTGTTCTGCGCCATGAGCGGCAGGTTGAGCTCCTTGACCCGTTCGGGCGTCAGGGTCAGGCAGATCAGGCCACGGCCGTACTTTGCCATGAAGTTGATGGCATCGGGCGTCGCCATTTGGGCCGGAATGACCAGATCACCTTCGTTTTCGCGGCTCTCATCATCAACCAGAATGAACATCTTGCCGTTGCGGGCATCTTCGATGATGTCATCAATGCTGGACAGGTATTCAGCGTTTTCCATGGTGTGCTATCAATTCTTGTCTAGAAGGCGCGCAACGTAGCGCGCCAGCATGTCGATTTCCAGATTTACCGTATCCCCGACGCGTTTTTTTCCCATGGTCGTAACCGACATGGTGTGGGGGATGATGTTGATGCCAAAGGTATCGCCCTCAACGTCGTTTACGGTCAATGATATACCGTCAATGGTAATAGAGCCCTTGGCCGCGATCAGCGGTGCCAGCGCACCCGGTACGCGAAAGCGAAAGCGGTGCGAGTCTGCATCGGGCGTGATGTCTGTGATTTCACCAAGGCCGTCCACGTGACCCGAAACAATATGTCCGCCAAGTTCGTCGCCAACCTTGAGCGCGCGTTCAAGATTGACCGGCGCGTCGACGCCCCATTGTGCCAGCGTGGTGCATGACAGTGTCTCGTTGGAGACCATGGCAGCAAACCAATTGGTGTTGCCATCCCTGCCCTTGTCGACCACGGTCAGGCACACGCCACAGCACGCAATGGACGCGCCGTCATCGACGTTCAGCGTATCGTAGGCGGTGTTGAACTCAAAGCGCTTGTCGCCTTCGCCGGATATGGCGCGCACGCTGCCGAGATCGGTGATGATTCCTGTAAACAACGGGTGTCTTCCTTAACTTATGTTCTATCCGCGCCGGATTTGTGGCGTGGTGTATATGTGCTGACCGTATCAGGCCCCGCGCGTCGTTGCCCTGTCTGTTTGAACACAGGCGCATCATCCAGTCGCTGCACCGCTAAATCGGCAATGGCGGGCAATCCATCACCACCGATAATCGATGGGCCACGGAACCAGACGATTTCATCAACCAGCCCCGCTTTGATGAACGAGGCACTGAGTTCGGCTCCGGCCTCGATAAGCACCCGAGTCAGGCCCGCTTTGCCCAGCAGCGCCGCAACGCCTTGCAGGTCAAGCCGTCCGTGCGCGTCTGTCTGTACGGTTTCGATGGCGATGTTAGCGTTTTCGCGCAGACATTTTGTCCATGTGGGGGCAATTTTTGTTCCCGCTGCGGCAATCATGATCAGACGGTGGTTTTTCGCCGTCTCAACCAGCGCGTTATCGAGTGGCATGTCGAGCCGTGCGTCCAGTACAACACGCACCGGCGAGCGCTCTTCCAGCCCCGCCAAGCGGCATGTCAGTTGCGGGTTATCGGCAAGTACGGTGCCAATGCCGCTCAGGATGGCATCATGGGTCGCGCGCAGTATATGGCCCTGCGCACGGGCATCTACGCCGGTGATCCATTGGCTGTCGCCGCTGGCCGTGGCAATGCGGCCATCAAGCGTTGTTGCGGTTTTCAGGGTGAATAGCGGGCGGCCATGTTCGACGCGGCGCAGGAAACCGGCATTGATCTGCCGGGCAGCCTGCTCCTCAACGCCTACGCAGACGTCAATGCCAGCGTCGCGCAGCGCGGTAATGCCTTGGCCTGATACATGCTCGTATGGGTCTTGCGTGGCGATCACGCAGCGTTTGATACCGGCTTCGATCAAGGCGTCGCTGCACGGCGGGCTTTTGCCATGGTGACAGCACGGCTCCAGCGTGACGTAGGCGGTTGCACCGTGTGCCAGATCACCGGCCTGTGCCAGCGCGTGGGGCTCGGCGTGGGGTCGGCCGCCGCGCTGTGTCCAGCCGCGTCCGACAACCCGGTTATTCAGGTCCGGACGCACGATGACACAGCCCACGGCAGGATTGGGGTGGGTATTGCCAAGCTCTCGCCGCGCCAGAGACAGCGCGACGGTCATAAACGCGATGTCTGAATGATCAGTCTTCGTCTTCGTCACTAATCTTTCCGATGAATTCCTCGAAGTCTTTGGCTTCGTGGAAATTCCGGTAGACGGAGGCAAAGCGGACATAGGCAACCTTGTCGAGATCGGCAAGGTAATCCATGACCATTTCACCAACGACTTTGGTTGGAATTTCGCTCTCACCTAAAGTCTCAAGTCGGCGCTGTATACTATTGACAATACGCTCTATTTTATCTTCATTGACAGGGCGTTTGCGGAGCGCGATGTGCAACGATTTTGCCAGTTTGTCGCGGTCAAACAGCATCTTTTCGCCGTTGCTCTTGACCACGGAAAGTTCGCGTAGCTGGACGCGCTCAAAGGTCGTGAAACGTGAACCGCACGCCGAGCAATACCGCCTGCGCCGGATCGCGGCATTGTCCTCGGTCGGACGCGAGTCCTTTACCTGGGTATCATCGTGACCACAAAACGGACAACGCATGGTTCTCTCCCTAATTCGTTTTTACGCCGACCATTGTGTAATGGCCGTGCCGATATCGGCCGCCGACAGGTGACTGCCGACGGCCTCTATCTTTATGGTTTGCTTAGGCGCCGTAGATCGGGAACGCCTTGCACAGTTCAGTCACCTGGGCGCGTGCGGCGCTTTCGGCGGCTGAATTGTCATCACGGTTGGCAGCCAGACCATCAAGCACATCGCCGATCAGGTTACCGATTTTACGGAATTCGTCGGTGCCGAAACCACGTGTCGTGCCCGCCGGGGTACCCAGACGAATACCAGACGTGACCATGGGCTTTTCCGGATCTTTGGGAATGCCGTTCTTGTTACAGGTCATGCCAGCACGATCAAGGCTTTCCTCGGTGATGTTGCCGGTCAGGCCCTTGGGACGCAGATCGACCAGCATCAGGTGCGTATCGGTGCCACCTGAAACGATGTCGAGACCGCGCTCAACAAGGGTTTCAGCCAGAACGTTGGCGTTATCCACGACGTTTTTCGAGTATGCCTTGAATTCCGGTGTCAGGGCTTCACCAAAGGCCACGGCTTTGGCAGCAATGACGTGCATCAGCGGACCACCCTGCAAACCCGGGAACACGGCAGAATTGATCTTCTTGCCGATGTCGAGGTTGTTGCTCAGCACCATGCCGCCGCGCGGACCGCGCAGGGTTTTGTGCGTTGTGGTGGTGACCACGTCGGCGAATGGCAGCGGACTGGGGTGCAGGCCAGCTGCAACCAGACCGGCAAAGTGCGCCATATCAACCATCAGCAGCGCACCAACCTTGTCGGCAATTGCGCGGAATTTGGCAAAATCAAGCGTGCGCGGATAGGCAGAGCCACCGGCGATGATCAGCTTGGGGTTGTTTTCAACGGCCAGACGCTCGACTTCGTCATAATCAATGGTCGCGGTGTCATCACGCAGACCGTACTGAACGGCGTTGAACCACTTGCCGGACTGGGCAGGAGGGGCGCCGTGGGTCAGGTGACCGCCAGAGGCCAGTGACAGGCCCAGAATGGTGTCGCCGGGCTGTAACAGGGCCATCATGACGGCGCCGTTGGCCTGTGCACCGGAATGCGGCTGGACGTTGACGAATTCACAGTCAAACAGCTTCTTGGCGCGTTCAATGGCCAGGGATTCCGCAACATCGACGTATTCGCAGCCACCATAGTAGCGCCGTCCGGGATACCCTTCGGCGTACTTGTTGGTCATGATGGAGCCCTGGGCTTCCATTACGGCGCGTGAGACGATGTTTTCGGATGCGATCAGTTCGATCTGGCTCTGTTGCCGCGTCATTTCTTCATTGATTGATCCGAGCAGGTCAGGATCGCGCTGTGCCAGCGAATCAGTGAAAAAGTGCGCGAGGGTGTCATTGGGGTAACTCATTGAGCGTTTGCTCCTTGCTTATAATGTTCAAGAACGTTGAGGTGATGAAAGCTTTTCGACCCGCTGGATGTGACGGCCGCCCTCAAACCGCGTCTCCAGAAATACCCGCAGGCAATCACGGGCCGTTTCGCTTCCGATTAATCGTCCGCCGAAGCAGATGACATTTGCATCGTTGTGCTCGCGGCATAACCGCGCGCTTAACGCATCGTGTATCAGAGCCGCACGGACTTCGGCAAACCGATTTGCAGCAATGGAAATACCAATGCCGCTGCCACAGATCAGAACGCCTTTTTCGACCCGGCCATCCTTGATGGCCTCGGCCATGGCGTAACCGTAATCGGGATAGTCCACAGATTGTGAACCATCGGTGCCGAGATCGAGTACGTCGTAGCCGTCATTGACCAGTTCAGCCTTGAGGAACGCTTTGAGTTCCAGGCCACCATGATCACAGGCTATTGCGATGTTTTTCGTCATTATTAGGTATCTCGATCCGGGCGTGCGTCGTAACGATAACAATACGTGCGCACGATGTACCACATATCCACTCATGCTGCCAACAATGCACTACGCATCGTGTGGTGTTGCTTATCTTGTGGGAATAGCGTTGTCGAGGGGCTAATCGGCCTAACAGGCCCTAAACATACAGTTTATCGGGCGGGCCTTCTTTGCGGCGCTTTTTGTCCATGACGTATTTCAGTTTGCGCATGGCGAGGCGCTTGAGCATCTCTTCGCCGTAGCGCAGGTCGCCGACCATGGTGATTTCGATGCCGGTCATGCCGTCAATCGCCGATACACGCACGGAATGCGGTCCAAAGCGGCGGAATTCAAACAGGACTTCTCTGCGTCGATGGCTTTGATTGCGGGTCATGGAGTTTCTTGCGTTGTTGTTGCGGACCGCACATGAGCGAATACGTCTATAAAATAATACGTTATCATACCAAGCTGCAAATACGATGTGTCGAGCCCTAGAATTGACATTTATCGCCGCAGGTGATTTCTGGTTAATAAGGCTTGATATAAAAACCATATTTGGGGGAGAAATGTCATGAGTGAACGTAAATTGCATCCCGAAACCCTGGCGCTGCACGCCGGGTATCGTAGCGATCCGGCAACAGGCGCTGTCGCCGTGCCGATCTATCAGACAACATCCTATCAATTCCGCGACACCGAGCACGCCGAAAATCTGTTCGCGCTCAAGGAACTGGGCAATATCTATACCCGCATCATGAACCCGACGCAGGATGTGCTGGAACAGCGCGTGACCGCACTGGAAGGTGGCGTTGCCGCCCTCGCCCTTGCTTCGGGTCAGGCCGCTTCGACGTTTGCCATTCTCAATATATGCGAGGCCGGTGACAACTTCGTATGCTCCACTGATATCTATGGTGGTACATGGAATTTGTTCGCCAATACCTTGAAATCGCTTGGTATTGAGTGTCGCTTCGTTGATCCAGAAGACCCCGAGGCATTTGCCCGTGCAACCGATGATAAGACGCGGTGCTATTATGCGGAAACCCTGCCCAATCCAAAGCTGCGGGTGTTCCCTATCAAGGAAGTTGCCGATATCGGTCGCGCCCTTGGTGTGCCGCTGATCATGGACAATACCGCCGCACCCCTGCTCTGCCGTCCGCTCGATCATGGCGCGACCATTGTGCTGTATTCGACCACTAAGTTCATCGGCGGGCACGGTACGTCCATCGGCGGCATGCTGGTCGACGGTGGCAATTTTGATTGGGAAGCTCAGGGTGATCGCTTCCCGCTGCTCAATACCCCCGATCCGAGCTATCACGGCGCGGTCTGGACAGAAGCCGTGAAGCCACTTGGTCCAATTGCCTATATCCTGCGCGCACGTGTG
The DNA here is from genome assembly GCA_965602485.1 of uncultured Rhodospirillales bacterium. Classification (GTDB taxonomy): domain Bacteria; phylum Pseudomonadota; class Alphaproteobacteria; order Rhodospirillales; family Casp-alpha2; genus JABJOR01. The sequence goes on from CBFCYM010000004.1 coordinate 177,723, forward strand.
ATCCTGTTGCGCGATATGGGTTCTGCCATGAGCCCGTTCAACGCGTTTCAGTTCATTCAGGGGATCGAATCCCTGCCCGTGCGTATGGCGCGCCATTGTGAAAATGCCGCCAAGGTGGCCAGCTTCCTGGGCAACCATGCCAAGGTCGATAACGTGATCTACCCCGGTGCGCATGAAGGTGAAGCGCGCAGCCGCGCTGATACGTACCTGAACGGTGGCTACGGCAGTCTGGTCGGGTTTGAATTGTCGGGCGGTGCAGACGCCGGCCGCAAGTTCATTGATGGGCTTGAGATGTTCTATCATGTCGCCAACATTGGTGACTCGCGCAGTCTTGCCATTCATCCGGCAAGCACCACCCATTCCCAGCTTTCAGCGGAAGAACAGATTGCAACGGGTACAACGCCCGGTTATGTACGCCTGTCCGTCGGTCTGGAGCATATCGACGACATTATCGCCGATCTGAAGCAGGCGCTGGGCAAGGCATAAGAAACAACAATGACGAGATCAGGACTGTGACTTCATCTTCAAACACGCCGGGCTTTCGGGCTTCGGGCAGCTTTCCCGACACGCGCATGCGGCGCAACCGGCGCGCGCCGTGGGTGCGCCGGTTGGTATCAGAAAACCGCCTGAGCGTTGATGACTTGATCTGGCCGGTTTTTGTGGTTGAGGGTGAAAATGTGCGCGCGGGTGTGGACTCCATGCCCGGTGTGGATCGTTTGAGCATCGATGTGCTGATTGAGGCTGTTGGTGGTGCTGTTGATCTTGGCATTCCTTGTGTGGCGCTGTTTCCCTACACCGATCCGGCGCTCAAGACCCCCGATGCACGCGAAGCCTATAATCCCGATAATCTGGTGTGCCGTGCGGTGCGCGCGATCAAGGCCGCACACCCCGGCATTGGTATCCTGTGTGACGTAGCGCTCGACCCGTTTAATTCTGATGGTCAGGATGGGTTGGTGCGCGATGGTGCGGTGCTGAACGATGAAACGCTGGCGGTACTGTGTAAGCAGGCGCTGGTGCAGGCTGAGGCCGGTTGCGATATTCAAGGCCCCTCAGACATGATGGATGGCCGTGTTGCGGCTATTCGCCACGCACTTGATGGCGCGGGACATCAGGACTCGCTGATCATGTCCTATGCTGCGAAATATGCCTCGAGCTTCTATGGCCCGTTTCGTGATGCTGTGGGCTCTGGCGGTGCGTTAAAGGGCGACAAGAAGACCTATCAGATGGACCCGGCCAATTCCGATGAAGCCCTGCACGAGGTCGCGCTCGATATTGCCGAGGGCGCAGACATGGTCATGGTTAAACCCGGATTGCCTTATCTCGACATCGTACAGCGCGTCAAAAGCACATTTTCCGTGCCGACCTACGCCTATCATGTGAGCGGTGAGTACGCTATGTTACGCGCCGCTGCGGTAAACGGCTGGCTCGATTACGACGCCACCATGATGGAAACCCTGATCGGGTTCAAACGCGCCGGAGCCGACGGCGTGCTGACCTACTGCGCGCTGGACGCTGCGCGCAAACTGCGCGAGATAGGCTGAATTTACCCATAATAGACAATAAAAAACGGCGCAGAATTCTGCGCCGTTTTTTTTGGGCTTAAATCTGAAATGTGGCTTAGCTGCTGCTTTCCAGCAGACGCTCGACATCGAGTACGACCATCAGGCTTTTTTCCAACTGGTATACGCCAGTGGCAAATTCGCGCCATTTGGCGTCGAGTGTGCCCGGGTTTTTATCGAGTTTGTCGTTGGCCAGGCTAACCACGTCGCCGATCTGATCGACCAGCAGTGTATACAGGTCCTGATTGTGTTCGACGGTGACGCCCATGGATTCGGTGGCGTCTTCGTTCGGTGGCATGCCAAGACGAACGCGCACGTCAATCACCGTTACAATACGGCCGCGCAGATTGATGGAGCCTTTGATCTGCGGTGGAGCAAGGGGGATCGAAGCGATCTTGTTAGGCTTCAGGATGTCCTGTACCTGTAGGATAGGCACACCAAACATCTGCCTGCGGATGGTGAAGGTTACGAACTCCTGACGGTCCTGTCCGGGGACAAGGTCTAGATTGCTCGGGTCGACTGCTTCAAGTGCCTGTGCCATATGATACTCCCATTGGCTCATCTACATATCATCATAAGTAGTATATCAATACGTTGACAGCAAGTTGGAAACCAAATTGATGGCGCAAGGTCGACTTTCAGGGCGAACAGGTATCACCGCGATTGTGCTGGGATGTATGCTCGCAGGCATCGTAGCGACGGCGGGTTATTGGCTGCGTAGCACCCTGCCGAACTATGATGCAGCCCTCGTTATGCGCGGCTTGCGTGCTGATGTGCGTGTCGTTCGTGACGACATGGCCGTGCCTCATATTTTTGCCGATAATCTGCGCGACGCCCATATGGCGCTGGGCTACGTGCATGCTCAGGACCGCTTGTGGCAGATGGAAAGCATGCGCAGGCTGGGCCGTGGGCGTCTGGCCGAGATCATTGGCCCGGCGGGATTGGGCTCTGACCGCTTGATGCGGATGTTTGGCTTTTCCCAACTGGTCGAAACGCAGTTCGAGGCGTTGGAACCCGACACCCGTGCGGCGCTGGAAGCCTATGCGCGCGGCGTCAATGCGGCGATTGCAGACAATGAGCAGGTGTTGCCGCCGGAATTTGCCCTGTTCAATATCAGGCCTGAGCCATGGTTGCCGAGTGATTCCCTGATCTGGGGGCGCATTATGTCCATGCGCCTGAGCGGTAACTGGCGCGATGAACTGGTGCGTGCACGCATGCTCGAGACCCTCAGCAACGAACAGATTTTGAGGTTCTGGTATCCCGACATGTCCGGTGCAAACGCGGATCAAGCTGCCTTGGAGAGCCGAGCGTTACAGCGCACCTATGGCACCTTGCCGTTGGGGCAGCTTGCAGCGCTGGCACCGCCCCTGCCCTCCGCGCCGCGTGGCGCGTCGAATGCATGGGCTGTGGCAGGGCCGCAAAGCGAGACTGGCAAGCCCGTACTGGCAAATGACCCGCATCTGGGTTTTGGCCTGCCTGCGCTGTGGTATCTGGCGCGCATTGAGACACCGGAGCTTTCGCTCAGTGGCGCGACGGTGCCCGGCGTGCCGTTCATGATATTGGGCCACAATGACAACATCGCCTGGGGCTTTACCGCGACACAGTCCGATCAGCAGGATGTCTTTATTGAACGCCTGTCAGAGGACCGCAAATCCTACCGCGTACCGGGCGGTGCTCTGGCTGCCATTGAGCAGCGACAGGAAACCATATCCGTGCGCGGGCGTGCCGACGAGGTCATGAGCGTGCGCACGACCCGCCACGGTCCGGTGGTTTCGGACCTTGTTGAGGCTTTTGACCCGGGGACAGGTAGCGTGCTGGCCTTGTCTGCCGTGTTCCTCAATCCCCATGACAGTACGCCCGACGCCATGCTGCGCATGAACCGCGCGACGAACTGGGAAACATTCCGCGACGCGCTGAGCGGATTTCAATCTCCCCAACTCAATCTTGTATATGCCGATGCGTCTGGCGATATCGGTTTTGCTGCACCGGGGCTGGTGCCGATCCGTGGCGCGGGGCGTGGGCGTTTTCCGGTGCCGGGGTGGGATGGCGTGGCGGACTGGAACGGCTTTGTTGCGTTTGACGCGCTGCCCATGGTGCACAATCCACCCGCCGGACGGGTGGTCTCGGCCAACAACAAGATCGTATCGGACGATTACCCCCACTTCATCAGCGACGACTGGGCTGCGCCCTACCGTTCGCAGCGCATCTTTCGTTTGCTTGATGTGCTGGCACCGCACTCAATTGCAAGCACTGCCGATATCCAGCTCGACATCATCTCGGAAATGGCGCGTGAATTGCTGCCGTTGATGAGCACCATTGCGCCGCGCGACCCCGACGTTGCGAGCGCCTTGAACACGCTGGTGCACTGGGATGGCGTGATGTCGAAGAATGCCCATGAGCCGCTGTTGTTCTATGCCTGGCTGCGCGCGTTTAACCGTGCACTCTACGCCGATGAAACAGGACCAGTTTTCGGTGATGTCAAAGGCCTGCGCCCGCGATTTGTCGCCACTGTTCTACGCGACCATCGTGCATGGTGCGATAACATCGAAACGCAGGTGCGTGAAAGTTGCGAAGATATTCTTGTGCAATCGCTCTCCGACGCCCTGACGCAGCTTGCAGCCATGCAGCCCAATGGTGACAGTGCGGGCTACGCAACGGGTCTGTGGGGGGATGCCCACCGCGCCATGTTCCGCAATCCTGTATGGGCCAGCGTGCCGCTGGTTGAACAAATTTTTGGCAATCGTAATGTTGCTGCGGACGGCGGTAATTATACCCTCAACCGTGCGGCCGTGCGGGTTGGTGATGACAAGGCACCGTTTGCCGATATCCATGGTGCGGGGTACCGCGCAATTTATGATCTCGCGGACTTGAAGCGCTCGCGTTACATTATTACCACCGGGCAATCGGGCAATCCGCTGTCATCACACTACGATGATTTTCTGCCCCTGTGGTCTGGTGGAAAATACGTCAACCTTGGCGCGCCGCGTGCTGAACTCGAGCGTAACGGCGCGGCCATCACGCTGCTGCTACCCAAACCCATGGCAGGTATGTCTGAGCAATCACCCGATGACAAAAGCTTTGCGCCCGCGCGTCTCGCTGAACAGGCGGTGCATGGCGTTATCGCGCTCGTGCGGGAATGGGCACCGTAATGTCTACATGCGCCAGATCAGCAGTCTGGTCTTGCGCGCGTCATCAAGCTCGATGCATTCATCGGGCTCCGCGTCGGGCAGGCCGAACGTGTTGCTGATAAACGTGCTGCCGGGACGCATCTCGGCGCGTGCCTTGGCCAACAGGCGCGGCATGGGTGCGGGTGAAAGAAAGCAGTAAACTACATCGTAATCGCCCAGCGCGACCTGCCATAGATCACCGTAAGCAGGGTGGGCATTGGCGACCGGGTTGATGAATTGCCGCAAGGCTGACAGGGCAAACGGTACCGGGGCGTTTTCGGTGGCGTCAAAGCGGCTTTGCGGGTGGGCACGTGCGAGATAGCGAATCGCGCCACCTATTCCGCCACCCAGATCCATGAAACGGATCGTTTCACCGCTTGGCAACAAGTCCTCGAGCGCGCGCCATGTATGACGGTTGGTCAGGTAAAGTGGAACCTGCCCGGTTGCGGCATTCCAGAACACGCACGCGCTGATGATAAACGCGATGAGATACACCCAGCCGGGGATGTGCAGCGCGTTGGCACCATAAAGCGCGAACGGGAACAGCGCGTTTATGACGATCCACCAACGCGCCAGATTGAGTATGAAAGAGCCGAAAAGTGCCGCACATGCACCAGATAGTGCCAGTGCGGTCCATATCAGTAAGGTGTCGTCAGAACGCCCTGCAATACTGACCCAAAAGGCGACCCCTGTACCCATGCCAACAGCTTGTGCCAGCATGGCGCGCGTAACAGGCAGTTTGATAAAGGGGATTTGCAAAAATACTTCTCCATACCGGCATACATAGTGCAGCGCGGTATTTGATGCGCAATGGTGTATTATTTATGGTATGCCACAATCACAACGTTGCATAATAAATTGAAATGTATAAAAGTTTGATTGGTGCAAGCGTCATATTCCGGTAGGTTAAACACAACGCGTGTGTTTGCCATTGCCGTTGGCGGCGACACCAAAAAACGAAGATTCCGGAACTCGATAGGGCCTCTCTATATGTTTTTGATTATCGGTATGCTCATTGTTCTGGGGACGGTCTTGGGTGGCTATGGCGTCCACGGTAGCTACGCCGTTCTTTGGCAGCCAATTGAATTCGTGATCATTTTCGGTGGTGCGTTTGGCGCTTTTGTGATTGCCAACCCCAAGCATGTGATTATTGGCGTGTTGAAATCCACCGGTACGATGCTAAAGGGGCCGAAATACAAGAAGCAGGAGTATCAGGACCTGCTCGGCGTGCTGTATTCGGTGTTTCGTCTGGCCAAGACCAAGGGCGACCTGGCGCTTGAAGCGCACGTGGAAAACCCCAATGACAGCACTCTGTTTTCCAATTTTCCAAGCTTTCAGAGCGATCATCACGCGGTGGAGTTCCTGTGCGATTACCTGCGGCTTTTGACGCTAGGTGCGAACAACTCGCACGAAGTCGAGGCCATCATGGATGTTGAACTGGAAATTCACCACGAAGAAGACGCCGCAGTTTCCGGTGCGATCGCGACCATGGGCGACGCCCTGCCCGCACTTGGCATTGTTGCTGCCGTGCTTGGTGTGATTGTGACCATGGCATCCATTACCGAGCCGCCTGAAATTCTCGGCGGCCTGATCGGCGCGGCGCTGGTTGGTACGTTCAGCGGTATTTTGCTGTCATACGGTTTCGTCACGCCAATGGCGGCATCGGTGGGCAATTCACATTCTGCTGACGCGGCTTATATGGCGTGTATGAAGGCTGGTATCATCGGGCATATGCAGGGTTATGCGCCGCAAATTTCTGTTGAGTTTGCGCGCAAAAGTCTGGGCTCGACGGTTCGCCCGACATTTGCAGAAGTCGAAGCCATGATCGGCGAACTGCCAAGCGCCGGATAGGCGTGGCTGTAGCCCTTGATGGCCCATAACACTTAAGCAGGATCCAGTATGGCCGAAGGCGCCCCACAAGCGATCATCATCAAGAAGGTCAAGAAAGGCGGCCATGGTGCGCACCACGGCGGCGCGTGGAAGATTGCGTACGCCGATTTCGTGACCGCCATGATGGCGTTCTTCCTGTTGTTGTGGCTGCTTAATTCGGTGACCCAGGAATCCCTTGAAGGCATTTCAAACTATTTCGCCCCGGTATCGGTTTCGCAGAGCACCAGTGGTTCCGATGGTGTGCTTGGTGGTAAATCGCTTTCGACAGATGGTGCAGGCACCTCATCATCGGGTCAGGTTTCAGTCACCATGGACCTGCCGCCACCACGCGCCGGTACGGGTGGTGATGCACAGGAAACACCCGAGGAAATCAGCGAACAGGCCGCCAAGGAAGCCCTGGAAGCCATTGAGCAAGAGCAATTCGATCAGGCCCAACAGGTCATTGAAGAGGCACTTGAAGAATCCGAAGATCTGCAACAGCTAAAACGCCATCTGATGATTGATGATACGCCAGAGGGCCTGCGCATCCAGATCGTCGATCAGGATGGCCAAGCCATGTTCGCCAGTGGTGGTGCGAGCATGTTCGAGCGGACCGAGAAACTGATGGCGTTGGTCAGCAAGGTCATCCTTTCCATGCCACAGAAAATCTCCATTGTCGGACATACCGACGCCGTACCGTTTTCAAATTCCCGCGGTTACAGCAACTGGGAACTTTCATCGGACCGCGCCAATGCCGCACGCCGTGAACTGGTCAATCATGGTGTGCCGTATGAGCGTGTATCGCGTGTGATTGGCAAGGCCGCGACCGAACCCCTGCTCGTCGAAAACCCAAAGCATGCCAGCAACCGTCGATTGACAATCACTATGATGCGCGGCACCGGCGGGCCAGCCGAAGCGGTCGAGGATGTGCTGCCCGGCCTGAGCGAAATCAAACAAAAGCAGTTTGAATTGAAGCAGCAGGAAAAGAACGGCAACGGTAATGACGGCAATAGTACCGGCCTCGACCTGCAACCAATTGTCACGCAGCCTTCCGGTAACTAGTATCGATGCAGTACCATATGCTCTGAACTGTGGTTGAGGCTGTTTCGCCATGCGTCACCAGCGCCTGAAAAGCGTTCATTACTTTTTTACGACGGCACCACTGCCGTGCCCGTACCTGCCCGACCGCATGGAGCGCCGGGTGGTGACGGAACTGTCGGGGCGTGATGTTGATAGTTTGCATGACGCGCTGTCCTTGTCGGGGTTTCGACGCAGCCACGGTGTTGCCTATGCGCCGTCATGTTCCGACTGTAGTGCCTGTATCCCCATGCGCGCGGTGAGTGCAACCTACGCGCCAACGCGTACGCAACGCAGGATCGAGCGTAAAAATGCCTATCTGAGCTGGCAGGAATGCCCCGCCATTGCCACCGTCGAACAGTACGAATTGTTCAGCGCCTATCAGGCGGGCCGCCATACCGGTGGTGAAATGGCCAAGATGGATTTCGGCGACTATCAGGCATTGGTCGAAGACACGCCTGTGGAGTCCGGTCTGGTGGAGTTTCGCGATGGTGATGGCGTGTTGCGCGCGGTGTGCCTGGCTGATCGTCTGTGCGATGGATTATCGGCGGTCTACAGCTTTTATGATCCAGCGTTTGAACGCGATAGCCTTGGCACCTATATGGTGATCTGGCTGATCCGGCGCGCCCATCAGTTGGGCCTGTCATATGTCTATCTGGGGTTCTGGATCGCAGCGTGCTCAAAGATGGCCTACAAATCGAAATTCCAGCCTTGCGAAATGCACCATGGTGGCAGTTGGGTGCCTTGCGACGGAACCCAGCCCCCAGACACCCCGGAACCCAGCATGCCCGAGATGCTGGCGATCATGTCGCCCTGCGCTCCATCGGGTGGTTTCGGTTAGGTTTTGAAAAAAAATCATGCCGTTCTATCAATGCATGGAGAAAGAAAATGAAGATCGCCATTATTACATTGGAAGCCTTTAATGAGCTCGACAGTTTTGTCGCCTCTGCCATCCTCAACCGGGTAGAGCTTCCGGACTGGAGTGTTCAAATTTGCTGCCCCGGCGATAGCGTTACATCTATGAACGGTGTTCAAATTCAGGCACAGCAGCGCGTTGAGTATGCGAATGAAGCTGATATCGTCCTGTTCGGAAGCGGGATGAAGACTGCGGCGTATGCCAATGACCCTGCGTTTCTGGCACGATTTTCATTGGATCCATCACGTCAATTGATTGGTGCCCAGTGCTCTGGCGCACTGTTTCTGCACCGCTTGGGTTTGAGCAACGGTATCGTTTCCACCGATACCATGACGGCCCCTTATCTTTCAGAAGAAGGCCTGAAAATCAGCGACCAACCGCTTCATGTAGAAGGTAACATTGCATCGGCGGGTGGTTGTCTGGCGTCGCATTATCTGGCGGCATGGGTCATCGCCATGAAAACGGATTGGCAGACTGCCGAAGACATTATTCACTACGTCGCCCCCGTTGGACAAAAGGATGATTTTGCCAACCGGGCCAAAGCCACCGTTGTGCCGTTACTCTCCAAATCCATAAAGGTGGCGTAATCTGCTTAGGCTACCGCGAAAGCCTTTGCCAGAAAGTCACAACACAGTGCAAATTCCTGCGCGACGGCTTTGCTCTCCAGTCGCAGCCGGTAAAAGCCGTGGATCATACCGGGCACCTCGCGGTAGGTTACGTTGCAACCTGCCTGTGCCAGCATGGCGGCGTACAGACGGCCATCGTCACGGATCGGGTCATATTGGGCGGTATGCACGAACGCAGGCGGCAGTCCATGAAGGTCCGCGTCATCGGCCAGTATGGGACGGGCCAGCGGGTCGGCCCAGTCTGGCGGTTGTTGTAGATAGTTTTCCATAAACATTTTCATGGACGCCGTTGTCAGGCCGATGCCTTCGGCATTTTCTACGTATGACGGCGCGTCCAGCGCGATACCGGTGACGGGGTAGATCAACGCCTGTGCTGCGACGTGCGGTCCGCCCTGTTCATGCGCCAGCATGGATGCCGTTGTGCTCAGGCATCCCCCTGCACTGTCCCCGGCCAGCGCAATGCGCATGGGGTCAATGCCAAGCTCGGCTGCGTTGTCATGCGCCCAGCACAGCACGGCGTAGGTGTCTTCCAGAGCAGCGGGAAAAGGATGCTCGGGTGTCAGTCGGTAATCGACGCTGATGCACACGGCGTCGACGCCTTTGCAAAAGCCCCAGGCGATGATGTCCGAAGAGTCCAGATCACCCAGCATAAAACCGCCGCCATGCAAATAGATCACGCACGGCGCACCATCCGGCACATCGGCGGAACGATAGATGCGCACGGGGATATCGTGATCGGCTGCCGATACGGCACGGTCTTCGGTCTCGATTGTATCAGGGCGTGGGTTGGCTATGGCTTGAGAATAGCGCTCCCAGAATGCGCGGACGTTCTCAACGGTTTTTTCACCGGGCCGGGTCACGGACTCGCGTGCGCTCAGCAGGATCTGCATGTCAGGATGCAGGTGCTCTGGCAGACTCAAATCGAAACCCTCCGAGTGATCAGGTAAACCGGTTAACCTTCGGGAACCCCTTCGGCACCACCAAACCCGCCTGTGCGCGTTTGCCGATCCATTCCTTGATGTCGGGTGCGCTGCGTACGCCCGAACCGGTCTGCCATGACAATCCGTCTTCCATCTTGAAGGTCTTGATATCGCGCAGGCCACCAGATTTGTAGCGTTGCAGGAAGACGCCGCGACCACGGCTCATGGTTGGCAGTTCTTCAAGCGGAAAGATTAACAGTTTTCTGTTTTCACCGAGCACGGCAACGCTATCGGCGCCCTCCTCGACCACGCAGCAAACCCGTGCCTCTTCATCGCCACTCAGGTTCAGTGCCTGTTTGCCGTTCTTGGTCTGGGCTACCACGTCTTTTTCTTCAAGGATAAAGCCGCGTCCGGTATCGGATGCAACGAGCAGTTTGCGCTCGGGGCTATGGACCATGATGGAAACCACGTCATGGGCGTTGCCGAGGTCGATATGCAGACGCACCGGCTCGCCATGACCGCGCCCACCGGGCAGCTTGTCACAGCCCAGCGTGTAAAACCGCCCGTTGGTGGCATACAGCAAAACCTTGTCCGTGGTCTGGGCCTCGACGGCAAAGCGGCCGCGATCGCCATCCTTGAAGCGCATTTGTTCGGGATCGATACCGTGCCCCTTGACGGCGCGGATCCAGCCTTTTTCCGAGCACACCACGGTGATGGGTTCGCGTTCGATCAGGGCTTCCAGCGGCACTACCACGGCTGTTGGCACATCACCGATATCGGTGCGTCGTTTGCCCAGGGCGTCGTCTTTGGTGAATTTTTTCTTGATGTCGGAAATTTCACCGGCGATGACCTGCCAGCGCTGTTTGTCATCCTTGAGCAGTGCCATCAACGCCGTGCGCTCTGCGCTCAGGTCTGAATGCTCGGTGCGGATGGTGACCTCTTCGAGCTTGCGTAACTGGCGTAAACGCATGTTGAGGATAGCCTCGGCCTGTACGTCGTTCAGCTTGAAGGCTGCCATCATTTCGGCTTTTGGCTCGTCTTCCTCGCGAATGATGCGGATGATCTCGTCGAGATTGAGATAGGCAATCAGAAAGCCTTCGAGGATTTCAAGACGCTGTTCGATTTTGCCGAGGCGGTGTTCTGAACGGCGCACAAGCACAACGTGGCGGTGATCAAGGAACGCGGCGAGCGCTTCGCGCAGGTTCATCACGCGCGGCACTTGATTGGCATCAAGAACGTTGAGGTTCAGGCTGACACGGGTTTCCAGATCGGTCTGGGCAAACAATTGCGCCATCAGCATTTCGGCTTCGACGGTGCGGCTCTTGGGTTCAATCACGATGCGAACGTCGGTCGTGGACTCATCGCGAATATCAGCCACAAACGGCAACTTGCGCAGTTCCATCAACTCGGCGATTTTTTCGATCAACCGGGCTTTTTGAATCTGATAGGGAACTTCCGTGACCACGATCTGGTATTGACCGCGACCCATGTCTTCGGTTTCCCAGCGCGCGCGCAGGCGGAAACTGCCGCGCCCGGTGCGGTAACTCTCAACGATGCTTTCACGTGATTCAACCAGAATGCCGCCGGTCGGAAAATCCGGGCCGGGGATCAGATCAACCAGCTTGTCAAAGGTCACGCTGGGGAACTTGATCAGGTGGCTCAGTGCGTTGCACAGCTCGATCATGTTGTGCGGTGGAATGCTGGTCGCCATGCCGACAGCGATACCGGTCGCACCATTGGCCAGTAAATTGGGGAAACATGATGGCAGCACGATGGGTTCGGCGTCTTCCCCGTCATAGGTCTCGCGGAAATCGACACTGTCTTCGTCGATGCCGTCCATCAGCATCCACGCAATGTCGGTCAGCTTTGCTTCGGTGTAACGCATGGCGGCGGCGTTATCGCCGTCGATGTTACCAAAGTTGCCCTGCCCGTCCACCAGCGGATAGCGCACGGCGAATTCCTGGGCCAGACGCACCATGGCGTCATAGATCGCCTGATCGCCATGGGGGTGGTATTTACCCATGACGTCCCCGACCACACGGGCGCACTTTTTGTAACCGGACTTGGGATCGAGCTTCAACTGGCGCATGGCGTACAGCAGGCGGCGATGAACCGGCTTCAGGCCATCGCGAACGTCGGGCAGTGAGCGCGACATAATGGTCGATAGCGCGTAGGACAGGTAGCGTTCACCCAAGGCGTCAGCAAGCGGGGTATCGCGGATATCTTCGGCCGTCATATTGCTCATAGTCGTTCCTGATCGGTATCGCACAACACCGTGCAATAGCTATCCATAGTATGCCCCGTTTGGGGTGGGTCAACCGCAGCGGATTTCGCTTGTAAAACAGGCTTCTCAGGCCGTTTCGCCGGGCGTTTTTTGGCGCGCCGTGGCGAATCGGGCGTGACCCGTTTGTGCCAGCGTGTAGAGTGCGCCCTATCAGCGCAAACGTGGAGACACCGCCGAGATGTCAAATTCAAAAATATTTGCCTATGCCATTATCGTGGCCTTGATCGGTGTGTTCGCAATGGCGACATGGCTTGCATCGCAGGCGCGCTTTTTCGAGGCCATATCTGTTGTTGGCGTGGCAACCACACTGGCGTGGTTTGCCACGCGCTTTATGAATCGGGACGATGACGACACCTGATCAATGATCACGCGACGGCTTCAATTGATTTGAGGTGCGCGGCGGCAAAGCGCGCGCGTGCGTCGGGCTGGTTGCGCTCGTCATCGCCGAATACGTGGTGGGTCAGAAAAAATCCGGTGAGCTTCAGCCCGTCAGCGATTTCTCGCGGCGAGCCCGCCACGCCGGTTTCGCGCAGGAATGCTGGCAACGGCAACAGGCGCTCCTTGTAGGGCACACCGGCCTCGGCTGATACGGCGCAACCTGATTTGGGTGAGACATAGATCAGATCGTCACACACACCGGTTGCGGCACACTGTGACAGGTCCAGTCCAAAGCCCAGTTCGCCAAGCAGGCCGATCTCCCACTTTACGTAAACCGACGGCCAGTCTTCGCCGCGCAGGGATTCGAGCAATGCGAGCAATCCATCATAAATGGCTGGATGGGTTTCGCGTTCGGGCAGGACGGCATTGGTCATGGCGCATGCAGCGTTGAGCGCCATAAGTCGTAAGGGCGCGTCCATCACGTCAGCGGAATATGCCGTGAGCAGTTCGCAGGTAAAGCTGCCGAGATGCTCGGCCAGACGGGCGCGCCACTGTACGTGAAGCTGGTTCCCCGGTTGCAGCATACCGCGCTTGGTCTTGCCGGAACCGCCGCGCACCAGAGCAACGTAACGCCCGTGCGTGCGGCTCATCACCGTCGCGATGGACGATGTTTCGCCATGGCGGCGATTGGCAATCAGGATGGCGTCATCGTTCCATTCCACGGCGTCGAAACCTTTAGCGCTTGATTGAGGAAAACTTGAGTAATGCCATCAAATTGAGATTTTAGCTGTGGCCGAACAATGAGAGATGCACAAGACATGGACCAAAACTAACCGTCCCAAGTATGAACACGATACCGCTCGTTTAGGTTAGATGCGTTCAAGTTGATCGTATGAGGCGTTATTTTTCTAATAAAAAAACAAACGAGCCATCAAATAACTTTTGAAATTTACACAAAATCTATTGGTTTATAGCTGGCGTGCAGATCAATGAAATGTTTTTCATATTTTACTCGCACCTCATCATTAGCAACATCCAAATAAGTAAGAATAGACTTCAGAAATAGCGCACCCAAATAAGCGTAAGCAATTTGGAGCTTGAACGGGTCTTTCCTCACTTGATTATATATCCCATTGGATTTGTTTTTTGTTCCTACTGGGTGGGTGATTGAATCTCTGATGCTTGTAAGGTGTTTGCCTAGAGTTCCGTTTTCCGGAAAAGATAGCTCAGACGAAACATTTTCTTTCCACTCATCCGATGCGGCATAATCTATTAAAGTGTCAATGTTGCCTTTTCCTAAATTCGCCAAATCGATGAATGTTTCTATGTCGGCTTTTAATGCGCTGTAATGGGATGTGTCCCCAAACGCCTCATTGATTTTCGTGAGCCGGTTGATCCCGTCAATGACCGGCGACCAATCGTTATTCGCCTTAATTTCAAACCATTTTTCGATGCAGCTTTTCAAATCAGTAATGTTGCGATCAGGAGAGCCAAGGTCGAAGAACGTTATTGGCAAGTTTTGGATGATCTGTGGTTTTCGAGATTGTTTTTTCGGGACAAATCTCGAGCACAAAATAGGCGACGTGCTTTTACGGATTACTTTGTCTGGATACTCAATTTCATATACACCGTTTGCTTTGAGCACCGAAACGGGATGGTTTAGCAATAGCTCAAAAAAAGAACGCCAAATACGCTCCTGCTTTAGCAAGCTTTCAAAATCTTGATTATCTTTGGACAGGGATGTCCTGAATTCAGTGTAACTGCGTCTTAAGAGTCCGCCTACGTCTTTCTCGAGGATAGGGGCAACGGCTTCCTTGAGTTCTTTCAATTCTGGGTCGTCAAATGACCAGAAAATACTGTCAAGGTCGTCGGGCATAACGACGCTTGTCCCCGAAGATGCGGCTCGAAAGGCGATTTCCCAACCATCGTCCATAGAAAGCGCCTCGGCATTACCAAAGGCGATAGCGTCCTGTTCTTCATTACCGGACAACAAAAAGAAGTTCCCATAATGCTCGTCGTATTGAAGGTAGACCCCAAGAAGGTCATTTTCGTCGCAATGGACACCGCAAAGCAGGGCTGCTGCCGATCCAGAATACTGAACCTCATGAAAATTACTATGCCGTCCGCTGATAATCACATTGAAAAGGGTTAGCAGCTTCAACCCTTCTTCTCCGTGCACACTGGCATGCATGATTTTTCTGGCTAAATGATTCCGCCGTAAGTGGCGATGAACTGAATCCGTCGTTGGGTCAATTTCCTGTAGAGAAAGCAGCACGCCTTTGTCTGGGGTATAGCTCACTTTGCCGGAATATTTTATGATTCCTTCGTCGGCAGGGAACCAAAATGTTCCATACCATTCATAACTTTCGTTGTGTTTAAGGTCTTTGTCCGACAAGAGCCTTATGCTTTCTTTCTACGACCATGCTTGAGCTTGTTGGCTTCCATGGAGGCTGATTAAGAGCCTGATTGAAAAAAGAAATGAATGACATAAATTCGTTGTTTTTATTCGTGATTGCTTTGGCTATCAGGCGCTGAAGTCGAGGCCCCAGTCCTTGTAGCGGTCCGGATCGTCGCCCCACTTTTCGCGCACCTTGACGAAGAGCTTCAGGTGAATGCGTTGTTCTAGCATCTCTTCCAGCTCGATGCGTGCGGCCATGCCGAGTTGCTTGATACGGTCGCCGCCCTTGCCGAGCACGATGGCTTTCTGGCTGGAGCGTTCGACATAGATGATCTGGTTGATCGCCGCACTGCCGTCCTTGCGTTCTTCCCAGCTTTCAGTTTCGACCGTGGCGGCATAGGGCAATTCCTGATGCAGCTGGCGGTAAATCTGTTCGCGGGTCACCTCGGCTGCCAGCAGGCGTGCGGGCATATCGGAAATTTGATCGGGCGGGAACAGCCACGGACCGAGCGGCACGGTGTTGGAAAAGTCCGTAATCATATCGTCCACGCCGTCGCCCTTGAGCGCCGAAATCATATAGGTGCTGCTGAAGATACCTTCTTCGTCGAGTTCCTTGATCATGGCGAGCAGGATATCTTTTCGCACAAGATCGATCTTGTTGAGCACGAGCACCGCTTTGCGTTGCTGCTTTTTCAGGTTGGCGACGATGCCGCGCGTATCGTTGTCATAACCGCGCGCGCAATCAATAATCAGCGCGATCATGTCGGCGTCACCCGCGCCACCCCAGGCCGCCGCGACCATGGCGCGATCAAGCCGTCGGCGTGGCTCAAAGATACCCGGCGTGTCGATGAAGATCAGTTGCGCATCGCCCGCCATCATGATGCCCAGTACCCGGCTGCGGGTTGTCTGGACTTTGGGCGAGACAATGGAAACCTTGGTACCGACAACGCGGTTGATAAAGGTTGATTTACCAGCGTTCGGTGCGCCGAGCACGGCAATGAAACCGGCGCGTGCTTCGGCGGGTTGTTCGGATACGGGTGTGTTATCGCTCATATGTTTTTACAAATACCAATGTTGAATTATGACTGTATCACGCCGTTGGCGGCATGGCTGGCAATATAATCCAGCATGGCCTGGGCGGCGGCCTGTCCGGCCTTTTGTTTCGACGTGCCCTGCCCGCTTTGATCGGGTAGTCCACTGATCTGGGCGGCGATGACAAAGCTTGGCGCATGCGATGGGCCGGTGCGCTCGAGTGTAGCATAAACCGGCAGTCCCAGGTTTTTACCCTGTGCCCATTCCTGCAAGGCAGTCTTGGGGTCTTTCGGTGGCGTCGGGTCTTCCTTGAGCAGGTCAGCCCAGTGCGTCAGGATAAACCCCTGTGCTACATCAAGCCCGCCGTCGAGATACATCGCCGCGATCAGGGCTTCGCAGGCATCGGCCAGCAGGGCCGGGTTCTCGCGTCCGCCGCTGTCATTTTCGCCGCGTGACATGTCGAGATACGCGCCCAGCCCGATGTTTGCGCCGACGCGCGCCAGGGCTTCCATGCGAACCAGGGCTGTAAAGCGGCGCGACAGTGCGCCTTCTTCTTCGCCACTAAATTGTATGTACAGCAATTTGGCGATGACCAGACCAAGCACCCGGTCGCCGAGAAATTCGAGACGTTCGTTCGATGAGATACGCTCGCGTTGCGAGGTCGTGACGCTGGCGTGCGTCAGGGCTTTTTGCAGCAGATCGCGGTCTTTGAAAAGGTGGCCGATGGCATGCTCAAGCTTGCTTAGCTCGTCTGTCATCACAGGTTTACTCAATGGCGCTAAAGAAGCGGTCAAAGCGCAGTGAGCTGGGCCATTTCCAGAACTCCCACGCGTTACCGTCTACCGAGAAGAATAGCACTTCGGCGCGTCCAACCAGATTTTTTGCCGGAATAAATCCGACGTTGTTGAGGTAGCGGCTGTCGCGTGAACGGTCACGGTTGTCACCCATGCCAAAGTAATGGCCTTCGGGCACGGTATAGACCTGCGTGTTGTCCATCGTGCCCTGATCGCTCATTTCCAGGATTTCATGGCTCAGGCCATTGGGCAGCGTTTCTGTGTAGCGTGGCGTGCGCACAAATGTATCGGCGTAGCCTTCGGTCACAAAATCTTCCATCGGCTTGCGCCCCACTGGCTCGCCGTTGATGTGCAGGATGCCGCGAATGACTTGCAGGCGGTCACCGGGCAAGCCAACGATGCGCTTGATGTAATCGGTCTTGTTATCGGTTGGCAGCTTGAAGACCGCCACATCGCCACGCTCGGGCTCGGTGAAGAATATCCGGTCCTTGATGAATGGCAGGCTGAACGGCAGCGAATAGCTGCTGTAGCCATAGGAAAACTTCGAGACGAACAGGTAGTCCCCGACCAGCAGTGTGGGAATCATGGAACCCGACGGGATATTGAATGGCTCATAGGCCACCGTGCGTACAAATATTGCGATCAGGACCGCATAAAAAACGGTGCGGATCGTATCCATAAGGCCGCCGGGCTGGTTGGGTTTCATCGTTTTTGGGCGCTTTTACAGTGGAGACATGAGCGGTTGTAGCGCCCGTTGCCCGAGATATGGCCGTGCAGCGCTATGCAAGTCAAGGTTCATCTCCTGCGCGCACCGCGGAAATGATCACAATGGCATGCGCCGTGGGATGCTCGTCGGTCAGTGAAACGTTGATCTGGGCCGTCATTCCCGGCGGGGTGAGCTCTTCCAGACGTTGCAACGCGCCGCCTTTCAGGGTCAGGTTCGGCTTACCCGATGGCTCGTTGGACAACACCATGTCGCGCCAGAACACACCGTTGCGAAACCCTGTGCCAAGGGCCTTGGCACAGGCCTCCTTGGCGGCAAAGCGCATCGCGTAGCCCGCAGCGGGGTTGCGCAGGCGGCGTTTGACAGCGTGCTGCTCGCTTTCGTCGAACAGACGGTCGACGAAGCGATCGCCAAAGCGCTCGAGCGTTTTTTCGATGCGTCGGATGTCGCACAGGTCCGTGCCGAGGCCGATAATCATCCCTCACCCCGCAGATTGCGTTCCAGTGTTTTCTGCCACTCAACAGCGCGCATGTGCAAGCGGTGCGCGCGGCGTTTCTGATAGGCATTGATCAGACGTTGCAGCGGCAGGAAGAAAACGAACCAGACCACCAGAGCTGTGGGAACACCGCTCAGAAACATGGGCCAGAATACCGGCATGGCGGAGTCGATGAGGCTTGATAGATCAAAACGCAACAACGCTTCCATAATCTGGCTGAAGGTCTGTTCAAAATTCGGCATTGGCCCGCTGGCACTGTCGCGTGTGATCATCCATGTGCCGGACTCGTATAGCCATACCCAGATAAACGGAAACGTCCAGGGGTTGCCGACCACCGTGCCAATGGCCGAGGCCAGAATGTTGGCGCGCAGAGCCCACGCCAGCAGGGCAGAGATCAGGATATGGAAGCCAACAAACGGGGTGAACGAGATTGCCGCGCCACAGGCAAACCCCGCCGCAATGGAATAGGCACTGCCCGGCAAGCGCGCCAGCCGGTGCATGACATACCGCCACGCGCGCATGATGCCGCCGCGCGGCCATACCCAGGCGCGCATACGGTGATGGATCAGTGGTTTTTCACGGCGACGGAACATGTGCCTGTATAGCGCGATACATCCTTGCGGTAACAGTCCTATCAGGCTGCAAACGCTTAAATTTTACGCGATATCCGGATTTTTCGGTCAACAGGCTCAGCCGCGCGCGCGCTCGACCGTGTTGACCCCGGGTGAGGCGCGCAGTGCGGCGATGATATTGGTCAGGTGGCGCACGTCATGGACCTCGATATCAACCAGCATGTCGAAGAAGTCGTTCGAGCGGGTGACGATCTTGAGGTTCGAGATATTGCCTTCATGGCGCGCGATGACGGTCGAGAGATCGCCCAGAGAGCCCGGTGCATTAAGAATGGTCAGGGCAATACGCCCGACATGGGATTCCCCGGCGCTGTCGTGGTCCCATGACAGGTCGAGCCAACGCTCGGGCGTTTCCTGAAACTCGAGCAGCGTATCGCAGTCGATGGTGTGAATGGTGACACCCTTGCCGGTGGTGATGATGCCGACGATGCGATCGCCGGGCAACGGGTGGCAGCAGCCTGCAAAATGCATGGCCATGCCCGGTATCAGCCCCTTGATGGGGATACCCGTATCGTCGTCGCGGTGCTGTTTGCGCACGTTGCTCAGCGCAACAACGTTGTCGTCTGCCTTTGCCCTGTCATTGGTTTTGTCTTTGACGGCGGGATAGACGGCTTCCAGCACGTCGCGTGCGGTGATATTGCCTGCGCCGACCTGGCTGATCAGATCATCGTTTTCGGATGCCTTGAAACGCTTGAGCACCCCGGCAATACCTTTGTCGGACAGCTCAAAACCTTCGTCCTTGAAGGTCCGTTTGAGAATAGATGTGCCCAGCTTGACGTATTCATCGCGCTCTTGCAGGCGCACAAAGCGGCGGATATGGGCGCGTGCCTTGCCAGTGATAACGAAGCGATCCCACGTGGGCGATGGCGTCTGTGCCTTCGAGGTCAGCACCTGAACCTGATCACCGTTACGCAACTGGGTTCGCAGCGGCATCATGCGGCCATTGATTTTGGCCCCGACGCAGGTGTCACCGATTTCCGAGTGCACGGCATAGGCAAAATCCACCGGCGTTGAGCCATGCGGCAGATTGATCAGTTCGCCACGCGGTGTGAAGCAGAACACCTGGTCCTGAAACATCTCAAGCTTGGTATGTTCGAGGAATTCTTCGGGGCCGGCGGCCTGTTCGAGAATTTCCAGCAGTTGGCGCAGCCAGTGATACTGCTTGCCTTCGGTCTTGCCGTAGCCCTGCTTGTACTGCCAGTGCGCCGCCACGCCGCGCTCGGCGATTTCGTGCATTTCGCGGGTGCGGATCTGGATTTCAATGCGCTGGCGCTGCGGCCCCAGAATCCCGGTGTGCAGCGAGCGATAGCCGTTCGGCTTGGGTGTCGACAGGTAGTCCTTAAAACGGCCGGGTACCACGCGGTAGGCCGCGTGAATGATGCCAAGCGCCTGATAACACTGCTCGACGTTATCGACAACGATGCGAAACGCCATGATGTCGGACAGTTGTTCAACGCTGACGTCTTTTTGCTGCATCTTGCGCCAGATGGAATACGCGGTTTTCTCGCGCCCCGAGACATCGGCCTCGACACCATCTTTGGTCAAGGTCGCCTTCAATTCTTCGAGAATTTCTGTGATCAGGATACCGCCCTGCTCGCGCAAAAATTCGAGCCGCTTGCTGATGGAGCGACGGGCATCGGGATTGATTTCGGCGAACGAGATATCCTCAAGCTCGTTTTTCATCACCTGCATGCCGATGCGTTCCGCCAGCGGGGCATAGATATCCAGGGTTTCCATGGCGATGCGCTGGCGTTTTTCGGGCTTTGTGATGTGGTGCAGGGTCCGCATGTTGTGCAACCGGTCGGCCAGTTTCACCAACAGGACGCGGATGTCCTCGGACATGGCGAGCACCAGCTTGCGGAAGTTCTCGGCCTGCTTGGCCTGATCGGACTGGAATTCAATACGGGTCAGCTTGGTAACGCCATCAACCAGCCGTGCAATTTCATGCCCGAAAATCCGCTCGACCTCTTCAATGGTCGCGGGCGTATCCTCAATGGTGTCGTGCAACAGGGCTGTGATGATTGAACCGGTGTCGAGGTGATACTCGGTCAGGATACCGGCGACTTCGAGCGGGTGGGAAAAATATGGATCACCTGAGGCCCGTTTCTGCGAACCATGCGCCTTCATGGCGAAAACATAGGCGCGGTTCAGCGCGTCCTCATCGGCGTGAGGATCGTAGGATTTTACTGTTTCAACCAGCTCAAACTGGCGGATCATGGCCGTTTCAATCCCTGCCCGGTTGCATCCGTGCGCGTTAATCTGCCTATCATAGTCGTGCTACAGGCCAAGCACAGCAAAAATTCCTATTATAGATAAGTTTTGCGGCCGTTGCGTTCAAGACGCAAAAAACCCCGCCGTGGCGGGGTTTTCGCAAATATGGACTGGACCGGCGTATTGCGGTCAGTCTTTGGCTTCGGCAAAAACCTCGCCAGCCTCATCAACGGCGGCGGCGTCATCGTCAAAGCGGATGGCCGAGGACATGCCAGTATCGGGTGCGACGCTTGCGTCGCTGGCAAAGTCAGCACCACCAATGTCGCCACCGGTTTCATGCTGGATTGCCAGCATGTCCAGTTCATCTTCGTCGGGCTCGTCGGCCTCAACAAAGCGTTGCAGGCTTTTGATGACGCTTTCTTCGAGAGCGTTGGTTTCGATGGTCTGATCTGCGATTTCACGCAAAGCAACAACGGGGTTCTTGTCGTTGTCACGATCAACCGTCATGGCAGCACCGGCGGAAACGTCGCGGGCGCGCTGGGCGGCAAGTAGAACCAGCTTGAAGCGGTTCGGGATTTGTTGGATGCAGTCTTCGACGGTAACGCGAGCCATATACAGAAACTCCACAGACATTGCTGGCGGACTTGGAAAGCGCGGAGAATATAGTGAGCGATACCCAAATGGCAAGCGTTGGAATGCACGTAACGGGTAAAATCGACAATGCGCGTAATCTTTAGCCTTCCCACTCCGTGCCAAATACCCCCTCAGCGTCGGGCAAGGCCTCTATTCCCTGTTGTTTTACCAGATTACCGATCATCTCGGATGCGCGTTCATCGGTGATCGGATGACGCCAGTGCGGCGCTATATCCATCAGCGGTAATAGAACGAAAGCGCGCTCGTTCAGGTGCGCATGGGGAATGATCAGGTCCGGCGTATCCATGACCCGTTCATCATAGGCAATGATATCGAGATCGAGCGTGCGTGGCGCGTTGGCGATGGAGCGCTCGCGGCCGAATTCGGCCTCGATGGTATGCAGTGCGTCGAGCAACGCATGCGGGTCCATATCGGTTTCAATGCATGCGGCGGCGTTGACGTACCATGGCTGTGGCCCTTGTGCGCCGTGACCTGCGGTCAGAACCGGTGCGCTATGGTACCATGATGAACGCGCTGTGATGGTCATGGCGCACTGGTTCATACGCGCCATCATGGCCCCACAGGTG
The DNA here is from genome assembly GCA_965602485.1 of uncultured Rhodospirillales bacterium. Lineage (GTDB taxonomy): Bacteria > Pseudomonadota > Alphaproteobacteria > Rhodospirillales > Casp-alpha2 > JABJOR01. The sequence continues at coordinate 200,023 of CBFCYM010000004.1, forward strand.
CGTCTGGGCGAGCCATATTGGGGGTGTGACAGGTTCGCGCCGATGCCGATAATAATCATGGTTCTGCATTCGCTCTTGAAGCGGTGATACGGAGGGCTTATCTGTTTTATGTGTAAAATGAAATCGGGGGATTTCATTCATGCATTATGATCATGTATAACGATTTGATATTCAGAATAAAATTCGATTTTCAAATTCAAAGTAATTTCCGTGGGGGATATTATGAAGTTTATTGGTCAGGGCCGTGTGGTCCTTTTTATTGATGGTTCCAATCTGTACGCAGCGGCGCGTTCGCTTGGCTTTGATATTGATTACAAGCGCATGCTCGAAGTTTTCTCCAGTAGCGGTCGGATGGTGCGTGCTTTTTACTACACGGCGCTGATCGAAGATCAGGATTATTCACCGATTCGCCCGCTCGTGGATTGGCTGGATTATAACGGCTACACCATGGTGACCAAGCCCGCCAAGGAATTTACCGACCCGGCGGGGCGGCGCAAAATCAAAGGCAACATGGATACCGAACTGACCGTTGATCTGATGGAAATGGCCGATCACATTGACCATGCCGTTATATTCTCCGGCGACGGTGATTTCCGCCGTCTGGTCGAGGCCGTCCAGCGCAAGGGTGTGCGCGTTACCGTGGTCAGCACCATGCGTTCTCAACCGCCCATGATCGCCGATGAACTGCGCCGCCAGACCGATGAGTTCATTGAGCTGGCCGATTTACGAGGGCAGATTGCGCGCAGCGGTTCAAGCCATGCCCCGAATGGCGACGATGCGCCTCCTCCACACCCCGATGCAGCCCTGTTGGACGTGGCTGAATAGGTTGTGAGCCGATGACGGTCTCCGTCCCCGCCTCGCGCCCTGCCCCGGCTTCGTCTGTGGCGGCGAACGCCCAGCCGGGCGCGGATTGCGCCCTGTGTCCACGATTGCGTGATTTTCGCGTGGAAAATCAGGCCGCTTACCCGGATTTCTTTAATGCCCCGGTCCCGTCGTTCGGTATGGATGACGCGCACGGTGGTCGCGATGTGACATCCCTGCTCATTGTTGGGCTGGCACCGGGGCTTAAGGGTGCCAACCAGACCGGGCGGCCGTTCACCGGAGATTATGCCGGTGACCTTCTGTACGCCACGTTGCTTGAACAGGGCTTTGCCGAGGGTCACTACGACAAGCATATGGGTGATGGCCTGCGTTTGCGCCATTGCCGGATCACAAACGCTGTGCGCTGCGTGCCACCGCAAAATAAGCCCACTGGACCTGAAATCCGCACCTGCAATACATTCCTGCGCGCCGAGATCGCCGCCCTGCCAGCTTTACGCTGCATTGTCGCACTGGGTGCGGTGTCGCACGGCGCAGTGCTCAGCGCATTGGATGAAAAGAAAAGTGCCCATAAATTTGCCCATGGCGCGCAACACACCATGGGCAACGGCTTGGTGCTGGCCGACAGCTATCACTGCTCGCGCTACAACACCAACACACGGGTACTGAATGCCGAGATGTTCAACGCCGTGTTTGCCAATGTGAAGCCGATTTTAGGGCTTTGATTTCAGGAAAACCTTGACTTTTTACCGATAAAAGGTATATAGTCCTTTATTGGTTTTTTGTCATTGTGAATAGGTAGGCTCGGTTTTGCGTTTCTGTGCGCGCAACCGACAAGGCTTGACCCGGAAATCAGCGCCCCGAACGGCTTGGGTGTATAAAAGTCTACAAAGGTCTACAAAACGCCGAAAACACCATTATTTCCAATGGTGTAAAATGTAGACCCCGGCGCTGAAAATGACCTGAAATGGACGAAAAGGTCTACAGAGGTCTACAAAAGTCTACATTGATGGTTCTTTTGACCGGCTGACTTGCAGGCGATTATTTGTCGCCTATTCGTCGTCGGTGATTTTGTCGTGGTTGAGATCGAGCATACGGTGCAGGTGCACGACGACGTACTTCATATGCGCGTTATCGACGTGGCCGTGGCTGGCCGCGCGCCAGGCTTCCAGTGCCGAATCATTGTCAGGGAAGATGCCGATGATATCGAGGTTGTCGGTATCTTTGAAATCGACGGTCTGTGGGTCATCAACCTCGCCGCCGAAAACCAGGTGAAGCAGTGGCTTTTTCATCGTAATCGTCCCCTTTTGTGGCCCGTTTATCGGATTGCCCGGATATTACACTAAGCGTGATTTCAGGTCGCGAACAGTTGTTTCATGTCTGCAAATGCCTTGAATTCCAGTGCATTGCCCGCCGGGTCGAGGAAAAACATGGTGGCCTGTTCGCCGGGTTCGCCCTCAAAGCGGGTATAGGGTTCGATGATGAAATCAACCTTGGCGTCCTTCATGCGCTGGGCAAGCGTTTGCCAGTCGGCCATGTCGAGCACCACGCCGAAGTGCGGTACCGGAACGGATTTGCCGTCGACCGGGTTGCAGACCTTGTGCGCGTTTGCCGCGTCGGGGTCGAGGTGGGCCACGATCTGATGACCGAACAGGTCAAAATCGATCCAGCTATCGCAACTGCGCCCTTCCCCGCATCCCAACAGGTCGCCATAGAATGTGCGGGCCTTGGCGAGATCATCAACGGGAAAGGCGATATGGAATGGGTTGGGCATCGCGAAATCCTCTGCTTACGCATTGCGCGTTATACGTTACGCGCGGTTTTCGGTATCAGGTGTCACGCAACAGGCGCGATTTCTGCATCTTCCAGTCACGGTCTTTCTGTGCTGCGCGCTTGTCGTACTTGTGCTTACCCGTGGCAAGGGCAAGTTCGACCTTGGCAATGCCGCGATCATTGAAATAGATCGACAGCGGTACCAGCGTTTTGCCCTGGCGACTGATCGCCGCACTCAGGCGCGCTATTTCGCGGCGGTGTAACAGCAGTTTACGCGGCGCGCGCGGTTCATGGGAAAACTGCGCGGCGGCGTATTCCGGAATATAGGCGTTGTTGAGGAACAACTGGCCGTCTTTGTCATTGGCAAAGGAATCCACCAACGAGCAATGACCCGCGCGCAGGGACTTTACCTCGCTGCCGAGCAGCATGATCCCGGCCTCGAAGGTTTCCTCGATGGTGTAATCATGGCGCGCCTTGCGATTTTGGGCGACGATGTTGCCCTCGGGCGTGTGTTTTTTCTTGGTTGCCATGATGTGAGGAGGTCCCGCTCCGCCCGATTAGTTGAGTAGGCCGACGGTGCGCAGCGCGGTTTCGACCTGGGCTTTGCTAGCGTCGGAAATTTCGCACATGGGCAGGCGAACCTCGTCACGGCACTTGCCGAGCAGCTTGGCGGCGTACTTCACCGGGCCGGGGCTGCTTTCGCAGAACATCGCCGTGTGAAGCGGCATGAGCTTGTATTGCAGCTCCATGGCCTTGGCGGTGTCGCCTTCGTTCCATGCGCGGTGCATGTCCGAGCACAGGCGCGGTGCGATATTGGCGGTAACGGAAATGCAGCCATGACCGCCACCGGCGAGGAATGGTAGCGCCGTGGCATCTTCGCCCGAGAGCTGGCAGAAGTCTGGATTGATGGCCAGACGCGTCAGCATGGGGCGCGCCAGATCGGCCGTGGCATCCTTGACGCCAACGATGTTGGGCAGTTCGGCGAGGCGGGCCATGGTTTGCACGCTCATATCGACAATGCTGCGACCGGGAATGTTGTAAATGATGATCGGAAGATCAGCGGCGTCATGCACGGCCTTGAAATGCGCGTACAGGCCGTCCTGCGTCGGCTTGTTGTAATAGGGTGTGACCACCAGAGCCGCGTCGGCGCCAGCTTTTTTGGCGTGGATTGCAAGCGCAACCGCTTCGGCGGTGGAGTTCGAACCCGCACCGGCGATGACGGGCGTTTTGCCAGCGGCTGTTTCGATGCACAGTTCTGTAACACGCATGTGTTCGGCGTGGCTCAGCGTTGGCGACTCACCGGTCGTGCCACACGGCACAAGCACGTTGGTTCCTTCGTCAATTTGCCATTGTACGAAAGACTGAAACGCAACCTCATCCACCGCGCCACCGTTGAACGGTGTAATCAGCGCTGTCATGGATCCTTTGAACATGCTCGACTCCTTTGTGCGACACTCTTGCAAGGCGGGGAACATACTCTGTCTTGTCCATGCCCCGCAAGCCAGTGTGTGGCTTCAATTTTGCGGGGCCGGGTTGCCTGCGGCCGTCAGCCCTTCATAATAGGGCGTGGACAAACGTTTGAGGGGATAAAACGCGATGTCTGGTATGCTGTGCCGTGCACGATACAGGGGCCGCCGCGCCCGCTACGCCTTGCGCATGGGCTGCTTTGCCGTGCTGGTATTCGCGTGGGGTGCAGGTGCGGCAAACGCTGAGCATCTGAGCGACACGGACAAGATCACCGCGCAGGCCTTCATGCAGGCGCTTGATCAGAAGCGTGCCAAAAGTATCCGTGCCAATGTCAAAAAAATAGATAACCCGCTGTTGCAAAAAACGCTCTATTGGTTTTTCTACACACAGGCCCCGAAAGACGCGACATTCGAGGAACTCAGCCAGTTTATCGATGATAACCCCCAGTGGCCGTCCATGGTGAAATTGCAAAAGCATGCCGAAGAAGTCATGCAGCCCGCCATGCCAGCCGAGGATGTTGTGGCGTGGTTTAACGATCGCGCACCGATCAGCACACAAGGCAAGGTGCGGTTGGCTGCGGCGCTGCTGAAGTTGAAGCGCAAGGACGAGGCCGTCACCATGTTGCGCGATGCCTGGGTTGGTGGCAGTTTTACCAAGGCGCAGGAAAGGCATTTCTACAAGATTTACCGCCGCCATCTGACCCGTGAAGATCATTTGGCGCGCCTCGATCGTCTGTTGTGGGAGGGCAGCTATTGGCCCGCACGGCGTATGTTTGGCAAGGTGAACAAGGATTACCGTCTGCTGGCCGAGGCACGTTTTCTGTTGCGCCACCGTCGCGGCAATGTGGACAAGGCTATCGCTCGGGTGCCGCAGAGCCTTAAGAATCACCCTGCCCTGGTTTATGAGCGCCTGCGCTGGCGGCGCAGCAAGGGCAAGACCAAGGCAGCGTGGGAATTGTTGGAGAACCCGCCTGCGGACATGGTCCGGCCGGATTTATGGTTGCGTGAACGCGCCATTCTGGCGCGCCGCGCACTCGACAAAGGCAGAATATCGCTGGCTTATAAGCTGGTGCGCGAGCATGGTTTGAAATCTGCGAAAAGTCCCGATTATATTGCCGAGTATGCCGATGCCGAGTGGCTGGCTGGCTGGATCGCCCTGAGATTCCTGCAAGAGCCACAGTGGGCACTGGATCACTTCACCAATATGTATAGCGTTGTGCGGTTCCCTGTCAGCGTTTCTCGCGCGGCATACTGGGCTGGCCGCGCATCAGAGGCCGCTGGTGCTGATCATGCGCGCATTGAGACATGGTTTACGGTCGCGGCCGGTCATGCCACCACCTACTACGGGCAGTTGGCCGCCGCGCGTCTTGGGCTTGGCGATGAGGCGTTGATTGACCATGATCTTGAACTCACCGGTATGGCGCAGGGCCGCTTTAGTGGTCATGAGTTGAGCGATGCGGCGAAACTGCTGGCGGAAATTGATGCCGAGAATTACCTGCGCCGCTTCATTTTGGCGCTGCGTGATTTCAGCAGCGGCCCGTCATGGAAGGTTATGGCAGCGCGGTTGGCGAAGACGCTGGGCCGCCCAGATCTGGCCATCAAGGTGTTCAAGGATGCGCGTATTGACGGACATAACTTCCTCACTGTGGGCTATCCCGTAGTTACTTTGCCGCCATTGCCTGCAAAAGCGAAACTCAGCGCGCCGGAAAAGCCATTGATCCTATCCCTGATCCGTCAGGAGAGTGCGTATTACACGCGTGCCAAAAGCGGTGTCGGAGCGCGCGGTTTGATGCAATTGATGCCGGCGACAGCCAAGCTGGTCGCCAGACAGGTTGGCTTGCCGTATTCGAAGGAGAAGCTTTTGAGCGATGCTGGTTACAACCTGAAGCTGGGGCAAAGCTATCTGGCGCAACTGCTTGATAATTTTGGCGGTTCCTATGTTCTGGCTCTGGCGGCCTACAATGCCGGACCGCGTCGCGCCAAGGCATGGATGAAGCGAAACGGCGACCCAAGGGATGCCGAGGTTGATGCCATCGATTGGGTGGAACTGATCCCGTTTGATGAAACGCGCAACTATGTGCAGCGGGTTTTGGAAGGCGTGCAGGTCTATCGCTCGATGATGGCGGAAACCACCCTGGCATTTTCTCTTGATAGCGATCTGGTGCGATAATGATGAATGCCAAGGCCTGTGTTTTTGATGCCTACGGAACCCTGCTGGACGTCGCCGCCGCCGTTGCGCAGTGCCGTGACGAGATCGGTCCCAAGGCCGATGCTTTGGCGCAGATATGGCGCACCAAGCAGCTTGAATATACGTGGCTGCGCTCGCTGATGGGTGAACACGCCGATTTCTGGCAATTGACCGGTGATGGTCTCGACTTTGCCATGGAGACGTTAGAGTTAGACGATCCGGCTTTGCGTGCGCGCCTGATGGAACTTTATTTCAGGCTGGATGCCTTTCCTGAGGTACGCGATGTCCTCGCGCGTCTCAAGGCAGGCGGCCTGCGCACGGCAATCCTGTCGAACGGCGCACCGGATATGCTGCAAGGCGCGGTCCAGCATGCGGGTATCGCTGATGTGCTCGACGCTGTTTATTCGGTTGAGGATATCGGTATCTTCAAGCCGCACCCCAGTGTCTATCAAATGGCGGTCGATGGTCTGGGGCTGGAGCCTGCGGAAATTTACTTTATGTCATCAAACGCCTGGGATGTGGCTGGTGCGGCAAATTTTGGCTTTCGCGTGATCTGGGTGAACCGCTACGGGCAGGCAGCTGAACGTCTGCCGGGTAAGCCCGAGCATGTTATTTCGAATTTGGCCGAGTTGCCGAATTTATTGAGGGTGCCGTGAACCGGAACGCCGTAGATGGATGCGCTCAGGTGCAAGAGCCATTCCGCGAACACCATATCTCTGCCGGTGACGCGATCAGGCTTTATGTGCGCGATTATGGAGCTGCTTCGGAGCAGGAAAAGGTTATTCTTTGCCTCGGTGGCGTGACGCGCAACAGCAAGGACTTCCACGAACTGGCTAGCCGCTTGATGCCCGATTACCGGGTAATTTGCCCCGATTACCGTGGGCGTGGTCGCTCTGCATATGACCCTGATTGGCGCCATTATAATCCACGGGTCTATCTTGATGATATCCACCACATTGCCTGCGCGCTTGATTTGCAGCATTTCGCCGTGATTGGCACGTCGCTTGGGGGCGTTCTTGCCATGGCGATGGGCGCGAGCATGCCGGGCCGCCTGCGTGGTGTGCTGCTCAACGATATCGGGCCGGATATTCCGACCGACGGCATGGCACCGATCCTGGAATATATGCGTAATGATATCGCCATGCCTGACTGGCCGAGTGTGGTGCAGCGTTTGCAATCTACGTTTCCCAATATGCCAGCCTATAACGAGGCGGACTGGCTGCGCATTGCACATGCGACGTACCGCGAACGCGATGACGGCGAACTGGTGTTCGACTGGGATCCCGATATCGTACGGGCTTTTGAACGTAAAGTAGACGCAGGTGTCGACCTGTGGCCCCTGTTTCGCTCACTGCGCCGCTTGCCCGTGCTCAGCGTGCGCGGTGCCCTGTCACCCTTTGTGAATGAGCAAACGCGTCAGGCTATGGCGCATCAAATTCCCGATCTGCGTCAGGTCTGCGTGGAAGGTGTGGGGCATGTGCCGAGCCTGAACGAGCCCGACTGTGCGGGCGCGATCAAAGGTTGGCTGTCGGCGAGTTTTGCGGCTTAGGCCGTCGCGTTCTTGCCGTTTCCACCGCCACCGCTGACGGTGGTCTCGGCATTGGCGGCGGGCTTCTGAATGCTTTCGACCCGACCATGCTGCGAAGGCTTCTGCGGGATCGGCGGATGGATGTCTTTGACACCATCGGCTTTGGCAGAGGTTTTTTCTGTTTCGGCCTTGTGCTCGTCGATGCGTTTGCAGTGGCCTTCAAGGAAGGCGCCTTTTTCGATACTCAGGTCTTCATGAATAACGTCACCGACGACATGAGCGGTTTCTGCCAGCGTCACGGACTTGGCCGTAATCTGGCCGTTCACATGGCCATGGACCCGCACGTGCTGAGCCTTGATATCACCATGGATTTTTGCGCTCTCGCCAACCAGCAGCGTGGCCGTGTTGACGTCGCCGTTGATGGTTCCATCAATCTGGATTTCGCCTTCACTGACCAGATTACCGTTGACCGTCAAGTCAACGCTGATGATCGACGGGATCGAAGGGCGCGCTGGTTTAGCGGCGGTTTGTCCGGTGGCGACTTGCTTATTCTTGGAAAACATAACGTCCTGCCTTGATAAAGTTCATCGGGTCCATTGGCTTTTTATTGAACACAACCTCGTAATGCAGATGCGGGCCAGTGCTACGCCCGGTGCTGCCGACAAGACCTACTTTGCCATAAAAACCAACTTCCTGTCCCTTTTTGACAAGAATTTTTGAGAGATGGCCATAGCGGGTCTTGATACCACCGCCATGGCTAATCTCGATTAGTTTACCATAGTTTCCTTTCCAACCGGCAAATGTAACCACACCAGGTGCCGGGGCGTAAATTGGTGATTTGTTGCTGCTGCCCAAATCAACGCCGTAATGCATGGACCATTTCTCGTTGACCGGGTCACGGCGTTTGCCAAACTTACTCGTCATGTAATAGGCCGTGAGCGGGGCTGCCAAAGGCACGTGCTGCATTGCCTGTTGCAGAGATTCAAGATGCGCAAGGCGCTGATCAAGCGCCGTCAAACGCGATTTCAGGTCTTCACCAGGCAAGACGCCAGGCGCGGCAATAAATGGCCCGCCCTGCCCGGTATTGCTTCCGACTGCGGCGTCAATGAGCTTGGGAATGTCAATGCCGGCAATGCTAACAACGCGTTCAACAGATTCGATATTGGCATCCGTGCGGCGCATCAATTCGGCAACAGTATCAATTTGTGTGCTTTGCAGATCGACGAGGCGGTTTTCCAGTTCCCCGATATAGGTCGTCATACGCTTGCTTTTGACCAGCGCGGCGTTGCGTTCGGCAACAACCGTCTGAAGGTCTGATTCAACCGTATCAAGATTTCCGCGCAGCAGATAATTGCGGCTCGTCAGCGCGTGCAGGTCGTCTTGAATTTCATCGAGATTGTTCTTCAGGCGTTCGCGCGTATCAATGACGCTGCGGCGCTCGGCCTCGGCCATACGCAGTTCATTTTCGACGGTGCTGAGATTCTGCTGTAGCGCTGCATTTTTTTCACCCATTCCCAGCATACGAGAATGATTTGCTTCCAGATCACGGGTAATGGCGATGAATTTGTTCTGGTACGCTGAGACTTCGTTTAACAGGCTCTGATATGCCATCCGGGCATTCATGATCTGGCCGTTTTTGGCTGATAGTATGCGATCGTTCAGCAAGTAACTGACGCTGGAAAATCCAACCCAGCCACTGGCACCAATTAACACCAGCGTGAGAGCGATTTGCGGGGCTTTGGGAATGCAAAAATAGGAAACACGCGCACCGGTACGCACGACCAGTTGCCGTTCGGGAAACAGCTCATCGAGTCGCATTGACCAGCGTTTACGTAAATCGCGCAATCGCTCGAAAAATTTGCGTGTTTCTGTTTTGCCAATCATCCCAACTTATGCAGCAGACAATAAAGCCGCCACTTTCTCCTCACCTTAACCCGCCTCATTTATGCGGCTGTGGATTTTCCGTCAGCCACGCTTTTTATCGTTAATAATTTATTGTTTCAGCGCCCCTGACGGTATCCATTCGCCATTATCCATGCAAGGGCTTATATTCGCAGACTGTGTAATGTCGTGGTACCCGTATACCTGTTACGCAACGATACAGCCCCGCTCGTGTAACCTCAGTCTTGAAACAGTGACACCAATGAACCCATCTATTCGTCATCCCACCGTATTTCTCGCCACGTGGTTCGGCACAGGGTTTATGCCAAAAGCCCCCGGAACATGGGGATCTTTGGCCGCTCTGCCCTTTGCTTGGTTGATTTTAGCATATAGCGGACCTCTCGCGCTCATTATTGCTTCGATCATTGTATGTGTCATAGGAATTTGGGCGGCTGAGGGCTATATGCGGCTTACAGGTGCCCATGATCCGGGTGCCGTTGTGATTGATGAAGTTGCCGGTCAGTGGCTTGTATTGGCCGTTGTGCCACTGGAATGGTGGTGGTTTGTCCTTGGATTCGCAGTTTTTCGGGTTTTCGATATTCTGAAGCCCTGGCCGATCAGCTGGATGGATAAGCATATCAAGGGCGGGTTGGGCGTCATGCTTGACGATATGGCCGCAGGCATTGCTGGTGCAGCCGTGCTCTACGGCGCTCAATGGGCCTTGGAGGTGCTTTGATGGCAGAAGATAAAGCTTCGGCCGTGCTTGCGGCCTGTAACGCCCATGGGGTCATGCTTGCGAGCGCTGAATCCTGCACTGGTGGCATGATTGCAGCGGCGCTAACGGCTGTTGCCGGGTCTTCGAGCGTGTTTGAGCGCGGCTTTGTCACCTATACGAACCAAGCCAAGCAAGACATGTTGGGTGTGCCAGCTGCCCTGTTTGAGCGCGTTGGTGCGGTTAGCGAAGACGTTGCACGTGCTATGGCCGAAGGTGCACTGGCCCATTCGCGCGCTGATGTCAGTGTGTCTGTCACAGGTATTGCCGGTCCGGGCGGTGCGACGCCGGGGAAACCGGTTGGTCTGGTGCACATAGCCGCAGCGCGTGCGGGGCATGATACGCGTCACACACGCTTTGAATTTTCTGGTGAACGCGGTGATGTACGCGAACAGGCTGTTATGACGGCTTTTGATATGGTGTTGGATATTCTCTCGTCGTAATCCGTATTTTAGCCGTAGAGTGCTTGTGCGCGGCTTTCAAACGCGTTGACCATGCGCCGTACGGCTTCGTTGAAAACGGCTCCAATGGCCTTTTCCAAAAGCCGTGAGCGGAACTCAAATTCAACATAGAAATCAAGCTCGCAACCGCCTTCTGCTGTATCGAATTTCCAATAGTTCTTCAGATACTTAAATGGGCCATTCTCGTACATTACATCAACTTTATGTGGGCGTTCCATATGAACCCGTGAGGTGAAACTTTCACGAAACATCTTGAAGCCGATCACCATGTCAGCAACCATTTCATTATCGTTGCGATTGCGGACACGCGTTGCCACGCACCATGGCAGAAATTTTGGGTAGTGTTCGACGTCAGCAACAAGATCAAACATCTGCTCGGGGGTGTACGGCAGAAAACGCCGTTCGGCATGCATGGGCATGGTAGATACGATGCTTTCTAGCTATTCGCCTGATCTTCGCGCTCGCGGCGTGTACGCTGCAACTGCGCGAAATCATCATCGGCATGATAGGACGAACGGGTAAACGGCGAAGATGCCACCAACAGGAAGCCCTTACTTTCGCCGATGCGTTTGTATTCATCGAATTCTTCGGGCGTCACAAAGCGATCAACCCCGACATGCTTCTTTGTCGGTTGCAGGTACTGCCCGATGGTCAGAAAATCCACGTTTGCCGAGCGTAAATCATCCATGACCTGCAAGACCTCGGCGCGCTCCTCGCCCAGCCCGACCATGATGCCTGATTTGGTGAAAACCGTCGGATCAAGCTCCTTGGCACGCTCGAGCAGGCGCAGCGAATGGAAGTATCGCGCACCCGGCCGGATCGCTTGATACAGGCGTGGCGCGGTTTCAAGATTGTGGTTAAAGACATCGGGGCGTGCTGCAATGACGATTTCCAGCGCACCGTCCTTTCCGCGGAAGTCAGGTGTTAGCACCTCAACAGTGGTATCGGGCGTCGTTTCGCGGATGCGCGTAATGCATTGAGCGAACTGCTCCGCGCCGCCATCGGCCAGATCATCGCGATCAACCGAGGTGATAACCATGTGGCGCAACCCCAGTTTCGAAGCCGATATGGCGACATTTTCGGGCTCCATAGGGTCAACGGTGCGTGGCTTGCCGGTTGCGACATTACAGAATGCGCAGGCCCGTGTGCAGATATCGCCCAGGATCATTACCGTGGCGTGGCGCATGGCCCAGCATTCACCGATGTTGGGGCATGCAGCTTCCTCGCACACGGTATTGAGGCCGTGCTCGCGGATCAGGCGGCTGGTTTCGCCATATTCGGGCGAGGTCGGTGCCTTGACCCTTATCCAGGCCGGCTTGCGCGGCGACGGATTGTCGGGCTTGTTGACCTTTTCGGGGTGGCGAACGCGTTCCACGGTATCCATGCTAGTTCCGCATCTGTGATATTGGCTTAAATATGGATTGCACGTCCGTAGGCATCAAGCACGGACTCGTGCATCATCTCAGACAGTGTTGGGTGGGGGAACACGGTGTGCATGAGTTCTTCTTCCGTGGTTTCTAATCCCATGGCGACGACATAGCCCTGAATCAGTTCTGTTACTTCGGCCCCGACCATGTGTGCGCCTAGCAGTTCACCGGTTTTTGCATCGAACACAGTTTTGACCATGCCGTCTGGCTCACCCAGTGCAATGGCTTTGCCATTACCAGTAAATGGGAAGCGTCCGACCTTGACCTTGTGGCCGACTTCCTTGGCCTTGGCTTCGCTCAGGCCTACGCTGGCGATTTGTGGATGGCAATAGGTGCAGCCTGGGATGTGCCCCTTGTTTATGGCGTGCGGCTTCAAGCCGGCGATGGCCTCGATGCAGATGACGCCTTCGTGCTCGGCCTTGTGTGCCAGCATGGGTGGTCCGGCTACGTCACCGATGGCATAGACGCCGGGTTCTGCTGTGCGTGAAAATTCATCTGCGACGATGCAGCCGCGATCCGTTTTGACCTTGGTGGTTTCAAGCCCGATATTCTCAATGTTGCCGACGACGCCCACCGCTGAAATCACGCGGTCGACCTTCAGGCTGTGCGTTTTGCCCTCTGCATCCTCAATCGTGGCGGTCACGCTGTCCTTGGCCTTATCAAGCCTGGTGACCTTGGCGCTGCTCATGATCGTCATGCCGTGCTTTTCGAATTGCTTGCGCGCAAAGGCTGCTATTTCGGCGTCTTCAACGGGCAGAATTTGCGGCATGACCTCAACCACGGTCACTTCGGCACCCAGCGTGCGGTAGAAACTTGCGAACTCGATACCGATGGCGCCCGAGCCAATTACCAACAGGGATTTTGGCATCTTGTCGGGTACCAAAGCCTCAAAGTAGCTCCAGACCAGCTTGCCGTCAGTTTCCAGTCCAGGCAGCGCGCGCGGACGTGCGCCGGTCGCGATAATGGTATGCTTGGCGCTGAGCTTAGTGTGTGGCTTGCCGTCTTTGTTGACGTCGATTTTGCCTGCGCCGTTCAGTTTGGCCTCGCCATCAATCACGGTGACCTTGTTCTTCTTGAGCAGGAAGCCCACGCCCTTGCTGAGTTGCGCTGACACACCGCGTGAACGCTTGACGATCTTGGCCAGATCGAAGCTCACGCCTTCGGCTTTCAAGCCGTAGTCTTCGGCGTGCTTCATGTATTGCAGGATTTCTGCAGAGCGCAGTAGTGCCTTGGTTGGAATACAGCCCCAGTTCAGGCAGATGCCGCCTAGATGCTGTTTTTCAACAATGGCCGTCTTCAGACCCAGTTGTGCGGAACGGATAGCGGTGACGTAGCCGCCGGGGCCGGCACCGATAATAACCACATCAAAATTTGTATCAGCCATGTTCAGGTCCCTTCCCTCACAACAGCATATTGACGGGATCTTCGATCAGGGGCTTGAGCGCTGCCATGAACTCTGCCCCCACGGCACCGTCAACAGCGCGGTGATCAACCGCCAGTGTGCAATCCATCACCGTTGCTATGGCCAGTTCGCCATCACGAACAACAGGTCGCTGTTCGCCTGCGCCAACGGCCAGAATGCAAGCCTGTGGCGGGTTGATGATGGCCGAAAATGTCTTGATGCCGTACATACCGAGATTGGAAATGGTGAATGTGCCGCCCTGAAATTCTTCGGGGGCCAGCTTGCTATCGCGCGCGCGCGCGGCGAGGTCTTTCATTTCGCTCGATAGCGCGACCAGCCCTTTATTGCCCGCATCGCGGATCACTGGTGTGATCAGACCATCGGGAATGGCTACGGCGACCGAGACGTCGGCGCGATCAAACAGCCGCATGCCATCGTCAGTCCACATGGCATTGGCGGCCGGTACCCGGTGCAGGGCAAGTGCGACGGCGCGGATGACGAAATCGTTGACCGATAGCTTGTAGTCATCGGATTGCGCGTTGAGGCGTTTGCGCGCAGCGAGCAGATTGTCGATCTCGCAGTCAATGCTCAGGTAGAAATGCGGTACCTGTTGTTTGGACGCGCTCAGGCGTGCGGCAATGACCTTGCGCACGTTGGAGTGCGGCATGACGCGGTAAGGTGGCAATCCGCTGTCGTCGATGACTATGGGTGCTGATGGCGCTGTTGTTGCGACTGTCGCACGTGACGGAACACCGCCTGCAGCAATGGCGGCTTCGACGTCACGTTTGACGATGCGACCGCGCGGGCCGGAACCGCGCAATGCGGTAATGTCTAACCCTGCACCATCGGCCAGACGTCGCGCCAGTGGGCTGGCGAACACGCGGCCATCGCTTGGTGTGCTCTGCGGCGCTGGTGTGATGGCTGTTGGCGTCGTGGGCGCTGCCACCGGCACTGCCGTAGGCGCAGCGGCCTGCGCGGGTGCTGCTGGCGCGGTTGCAGGCTTGATCTCAACGCCTTCAAGCGCTCTGGCGTCTTCGCCTTCTTCCAGCAGCAATGCAATGACCTGATTGACGGGGACGGCTTCGCTGCCTTCAGGCACGATGATTTTACCCAGTGTGCCTTCCTCGACGGCTTCGATTTCCATGGTGGCTTTGTCGGTTTCGATCTCGGCCAGCACGTCGCCTGACGACACGGCGTCGCCCTCGGCCTTGTGCCACTTTGTAAGATTGCCCTCGGTCATGGTTGGTGACAGGGCGGGCATCAGGATTTGAATTGGCATGATGCGCCCTCCTTATGCGTAACAGGCGGATTTTGCCGCCTGAACGATTTCTTCGACCTTGGGCAGGGCCAGGGCCTCGAGGTTGGCGGCATAGGGCATGGGCACATCGACACCCGATACACGCGATACCGGCGCGTCGAGATGATCAAAGGCGTGCTCCATCATGAGCGCTGCGAGTTCTGAGCCGATACCACAGGCGGGCCAGCCCTCCTCCACTGAAACCAGTCGGTTGGTCTTCTTGACCGAGTCAACGATGGTCGCCGTATCAAGCGGACGAATGGTGCGCAGATTGATCACCTCGGCATCAATCCCTTCGGCAGCCAGCGCTTCGGCGGCTTCCATAGCCATGCCAACGGTCAGCGAATAGGCCGTGATCGTGACATCTGCACCGGCGCGTTCGACCTTGGCCTTGCCGATGGGCAGCACGAAATCAGGATCGTCGGGCACATCGAAGCTTTGTCCGTACAGGATTTCGTTTTCGAGGAACACAACAGGGTTCGGATCGCGAATAGCGGCCTTGAGCAAACCCTTGGCATCGGCAGCGGACCATGGTGCAACGACCTTCAGGCCCGGGCAATGGGCATACCACGATGCATAGCATTGCGAATGCTGCGCGCCGACACGCGCTGCTGCACCGTTGGCACCACGGAACACGATGGGGGCGGTCATCTGACCACCCGACATGTAGAGGGTCTTGGCGGCGGAATTGATGATGTGATCGACGGCCTGCATGGCGAAGTTGAAGGTCATGAACTCGACGATGGGCTTGAGGCCGTTAAATGCAGCGCCGACTCCAATCCCGGCAAAACCGTGCTCGGTGATGGGCGTGTCGATGACGCGTTGCGCGCCAAATTCATCCAACAGGCCCTGGCTGATTTTGTAGGCGCCCTGATACTGGGCGACCTCTTCACCCATCAGGAAGACATTATCGTCACGGCGCATTTCCTCGGCCATGGCATCACGTAGGGCTTCACGCACGGTGATGTTTACGGTTGGCCCGTCGTATTCAGGCTCGATCGGCGAAGCAGCAACGGTGGCCGGTGCAAGCGGTGCTGCATTCGCAGCAGGCTCGAGCGTTTCAGCCGGTGTTTGCGTAGGTGCAGGCGCTGGCGCATCGAATATCATACCATCAATGGTCGAAGCATCCTCACCGTCATCAAGCAGCACGGCGAGGACGGTGTTGACGGCAACGTTCTCGGAGCCTTCTGCAACAATAATTTTGCCCAGAGTGCCTTCATCGACGGCTTCCACTTCCATGGTTGCCTTGTCGGTTTCGATTTCGGCCAGCACGTCGCCGGATGCGACGTTATCGCCCTCGGCCTTGTGCCATTTCACAAGGTTGCCTTCGGTCATGGTTGGCGACAAGGCTGGCATCAGGATTTCGGTCGGCATGTATTATTTCCTTTTCCCGCAACGCTGCGCGTATCAGGCTTCGATCAGCACGTCGGTGAAGAGTTCGCTCGGGTCGGGCTCGGGACTTTCCTGAGCAAACGTTGCAGCCTCGGTCACCATGGCCTTGATTTCGCGGTCAATATCCTTGAGCAGAGCCTCATCGCCAGCTTTGCTGGACAGGATTTTATCGCGCAGCGTGTCAATAGGGTCGCTCTCCTTGCGAACCTTGCTGACCTCTTCTTTTGAGCGGTATTTGGCCGGATCAGACATTGAATGACCACGGTAGCGATAGGTTTCCATATCAAGGATATAGGGCCCCTTGCCGCTGCGGCAGTGTGCAATGGCGATCTCGGCGGCCTTGCGGACCTTGGTCACGTCCATGCCGTTGACCTTCATACCGGGGATGCCCATCGGCTCACCACGGCGGTGAAACTCGGTTGCGGCTGATGCGCGGTCAACGGCGGTGCCCATGCCGTAACGGTTGTTCTCGATAATGAAGACGACCGGCAGGGACCAAAGTGCAGCCATGTTGAAGGATTCGTAGACCTGACCCTGGTTGGCTGCACCGTCTCCGAAATAGGTCTGGCTTACGCCATTATCGCCTTTGTATTTATGTGCGAACGCCAAACCTGTGCCCAGTGAGACCTGCGCGCCGACGATGCCATGACCGCCAAAGAAATTCTTTTCGCGGCTGAACATATGCATCGAACCGCCCTTACCCTTGGAATAGCCACCTTCGCGCCCTGTTAATTCGGCCATGACGCCCTTGGGGTCCATGCCGGCGGCCAGCATATGGCCGTGGTCGCGGTAACTGGTGATCAGGCTGTCCTGAGGCTGGGATGCGGCCATCAGGCCAACAACAACGGCTTCCTGGCCGATGTAGAGGTGACAGAAGCCACCAATCAAGCCCATGCCGTAGAGTTGCCCTGCTTTTTCCTCGAAACGACGGATCAGGAGCATTTGGCGGTAATATTCAAGAAGTTCAGCGGCGGCTGGTGCTTTGGCGGTTTTTGTTTTTGCTTTTTGGGAAGCGCCGGATTTAGCCGTGCTGGCGGATTGAGCCTTTTTTGCCATCGGTCCTCTCTGGTCTCTGCCTGTTTGCGCAGTGAGTGGAAGGTTGGCGGCCATGGTTATATGGTGATTGGATCGGTTAAATTGATCCGCACGCCCCATGAAGCCGTTTATGAGAATAACGCTAACACACTTTTGTATGGGCTAGAAGGATTTTTGAAAAATTAACTTGATTATGATTAATTGAAAAATTCAAACATTGAAATCATTGAATAATTTCAAGCGCCCCAGGTGCGGTCGGCTTCCACGCGGGCAATTCGTACGCTGAAAATTCTATAAAATCGCTCGCGGCCGAGACGCTGTGCGGCGAGATGATCGACATGCTCACGCCATGCATCAATGCTGGCGCGGTCCTTCCAGTAGGATACGGTAATGCCGAAACCTTCAGCGTCGCGTGTGCTTTCGACACCAAGGCTGCCCGGTTGTGAGGTGGCAAGGGTGACCATGGCCTGTGCGACCTCTTCGTACAGTTCCATGTTGTCATTGGTGCGCTGGTTGCTAAAGATCACAGCGTAATATGGTGCACCGGGGGTGTCAGCTAACCTGTCCATGCGTCGATATTAGACGAACTTATGCGCTGCGGGCCAGTGAGAATGAACCAAAAAAGCGACCCATGGTCGATTTTTCAGGTTCAATGACTTCCAGTTCCATGTTGGCAAACGTGTCCCATGCATCGGGACCGTATCGTTGAAGCGCGGTCTCGTAGACCCCGGAGCGCCAGTTATCAACCGATTCCAGGCCATCCCAGATCAGTATAAAGGCAGTGATTTCGCCATGGTTCTTGCGGGTTTCGAGTTTTACGAAACCGGGGTAACGGGTGGCGACAGTGGCGAGTTCGCGCGTTGCGCGGATGCGGCCATTAACGCATGTGGCGTCGTTGTCGAGGTGCAGGGTTACGCGATACTGTGCACCTTCCTTGTATTGTGGGCGTGGTGTCATGTCTCGGACTCCTGATCGTAAAGAATAACGACATCGTCACGGTAACCAAAGTTCAGCATGATCCGGGCACGTTCTTCGAGCATGTCGAGGTCCAGGTTATCGGGACGTAACAGTTGCACCCGGTTTGCCAGACGCACGCGCTGATTACGGGCTTCATCGAGCAGAGGCTGCGTTTCGATAATTTTCTGTTGCAGCCGCCAATACGTAAGCAAACCACGGTCGCCATGTACGACATGAAAGCCGAAATAGGCGATAGAGCAGATGCCAATGAGCGGGCCAATCATCTGGCGCGCACGCATCCCCATATCATGTAGAAAACCCATAAACTGCCCTTCGCAATTACCTTCTGTACGTGCGACAGAGGGCCATACCCGACTCCACATTGAATCCTAAATGCTAAAATTTGGTTAGCGCAGCGACTCGGCAGCTTCCCTGGAGTCCAAAAGAAAACGGCCACGCGCAGGGCGTGGCCGATGATCTTGTGCTCATGGAGTGGAATGCCCCATATGTTGTGCTTATTTGAGGATTGAGCGTCCGGCAAAAATTGCGTTCGGGCCAAGCTCTTCTTCGATGCGGATGAGTTGGTTGTACTTCGCCAGTCGGTCAGAACGTGACAACGAGCCGGTCTTGATCTGCCCGGCGTTGGTCGCCACGGCGATGTCGGCAATGGTCGCGTCTTCGGTTTCACCCGAACGGTGCGAGATGACCGAGGTATAGCTGGCGCGGTGTGCGGTATCGACTGCTTCAAGCGTCTCGCTCAGGGTGCCGATTTGGTTGACCTTGATCAGGATCGAGTTGGCGACGCCCTGCTCGATACCTTGACGTAAGCGCGTGGGATTGGTGACAAACAGATCATCGCCAACCAATTGCACCTTGTCGCCGATGGCAGCGGTCAACGCGGCCCAGCCGTCCCAGTCGTCCTCGTCCATGCCATCTTCGATGGAATAGATAGGATAACGGCTGACGAGATCCTCGTAGTATTTGACCATACCAGCAGAATCGAGGCTTTTGCCCTCGCCCGCCAGTTCGTACTTGCCGTCCTTGAAGAATTCGCTTGATGCAGAGTCGAGCGCGAGCATGACATCATCGCCCGGCTTGTAACCGGCGCTCTCGACGGACTTCATAATGAAGTCGAGCGCATCAGTTGAACTGGCCAGTGCCGGAGCAAAGCCACCTTCGTCGCCGACATTGGTATTGTGTCCAGCTTCGCTCAGGCCCTTCTTCAGGGAGTGGAAGATTTCAGCACCCATGCGCACGGCTTCGGCGCAACTTGATGCGCCAACCGGCATGACCATGAATTCCTGGATGTCGATGGGATTGTCGGCATGCTGGCCGCCATTGATGATGTTCATCATTGGCACCGGCAGCGTGCGCGCAAACACACCACCCATATAACGATAGAGCGGCACTTCCAACTCGTTGGCCGAGGCCTTCGCTGCGGCGAGGCTGACGCCGAGGATGGCGTTTGCACCAAGCCGGGATTTATTTTCGGTACCGTCCAGATCAATCAGGGTGCTGTCGATCAGCAACTGTTCTTCGGAATCCATACCACCAATGGCATCAAAGATTTCCGTGTTTACAGCCTGCACAGCGTTCAGGACGCCCTTGCCGCCATAACGGGACTTGTCACCATCACGCAGTTCAACGGCTTCGTGTGCACCGGTTGATGCACCCGATGGCACCCCGGCGCGGCCACGTGCACCGCTTTCAAGGACAACGTCCACCTCAACGGTGGGGTTGCCACGGCTATCAAGAATTTCGCGGCCGATAATGTCGATGATGGCAGTCATTTTGAATTACCTCTTCTTTAAAGAGCGTTATGCCGGCGTCGCGATATTCACAGGGCGCGATTTCGCCAGCTTATCGAAAGCCATCAGGGTTTCCAGCACTTCGGGCATTTCGTTGAGTGGGATCATATTGGGGCCGTCGCTTGGGGCCTTGTCGGGGTCTTGATGCGTTTCAATGAATACGGCTGCAACGCCGATGGAAACCGCCGCGCGTGCCAGTACCGGCGCAAACTCGCGTTGGCCACCAGAACGACCACCCAGGCCACCGGGCTGTTGTACGGAATGGGTGGCGTCAAACACCACCGGGTAACCGGTCGCTGCAAGCACTGGCAGGGCACGCATATCCGAAACCAGCGTGTTGTAGCCAAAGCTCGCACCACGTTCGCAGACCATGATGTTGCGATTACCGGTGCTTTCGACTTTTGCCACCACGTTGGCCATGTCCCAAGGGGCCAAAAACTGGCCCTTCTTGACGTTGATGGTTGCGCCGGTTTCCCCTGCCGCAATCAGTAAATCGGTCTGGCGGCACAGGTAAGCTGGGATTTGCAGGACGTCGACAGCCTGTGCAACAGGTGCGCACTGGCTTGCATCATGCACGTCGGTGACGACGGGACAGCCGATGGTTTCTCGGATTTCTGCGAATACATCGAGCGCTTTATTCATACCGATGCCGCGCACGCCATCGACGCTGGTGCGGTTGGCCTTGTCGAATGAGGATTTGTAGATCAGCCCGATGCCGAGCCGGTCTGTCATTTCCTTGAGAGACTGAGCGGTCTCAAGGGCGTGGGCGCGGCTTTCCATGGCGCACGGCCCGGCCAGCAGACTGAGCGGTGCATCATTGGCGATGTTGAGACTGCCGACGCTGACGCTGTGAATGGCAGACATGGCGCCCTCCTCCGTTAAAAGTGGGTGTGATCGTTCGGTGATTACACCAGTCGTGATTGATCGACGGCAGCACGAATGAACGAGGTGAACAACGGATGCGGATCAAACGGCTTTGATTTTAGTTCCGGGTGGAACTGTACGCCGATAAACCACGGGTGTTCCGGGATTTCTACGATCTCGGGCAGCACACCGTCGGGTGACATGCCTGAGAAGCGCAGACCTGCGTCTTCGAGCTGTTCACGGAACCGGGTGTTGACCTCGTAGCGGTGGCGATGGCGTTCGAAGATTTTCTCCGTGCCGTAGATTTCGCGAACCCGTGAGTTCTCACCCAATACGCATGGGAATGCGCCAAGACGCATGGTGCCGCCCAGATCGCCGTCTGCATTGCGTATTCTCAGTTCATTGCCATGCATCCATTCGGTCATCAGGCCGACCAGTGGTTCCGGGCAAGGTCCGAATTCGGTCGATCCGGCGCCTTTGATGCCAGCCAGATTGCGCGCAGCTTCAAGTACAGCCATTTGCATGCCAAAACAAATACCGAAATATGGAATGCCGCGTTCGCGGGCGAACTGCGCCGCTGCGATCTTGCCTTCCGAGCCACGTTCACCAAAACCGCCGGGCACCAGAATGCCATGCAGCCCTTCAAGGTGCGTCATGGGGTCTTCGGTTTCGAAAATTTCCGATTCGATCCAGTTCAGCTTGACCTTCACATTATTAGCGATGCCGCCGTGGGCCAGCGCTTCGCCAAGGGATTTGTAGGCATCAAGAAGGCCCGTGTATTTACCAACCACGGCGATGGTAACTTCGCCCTCTGGTCGCGTGGCGCGTTCGACGATGTCGGTCCATGTAGACAGGTCCGGTTCAGGTGATTCGATACCAAAGTGACGGCAGACCTCGTTGTCGAGACCTTCGTCGTGATAGCTGATCGGCACCCGGTAGATGGAGTCCACATCAAGCGCGGGTACCACGGATTCCTGTCGGACATTACAGAACTGCGCGATCTTGCGGCGCTCGCCTTCGGGAATCGGGCGTTCGGCACGGCATAACAGCAGATCAGGCTGGATACCGACTTTTTGCAGTTCCTTGACCGAGTGCTGGGTCGGCTTGGTCTTGAGCTCACCCGCCGTGGGAATATAGGGCAGCAGCGTCAGGTGCAGGTACATACTGCGCTCACGGCCCAACTCATAGCCAAGCTGGCGAATGGCTTCGAGGAACGGCAGGCCTTCAATATCGCCAACCGTGCCGCCGATCTCACACAGTACGAAATCCTCATCTTCGAGGTCGCTGGTGACGAATGCCTTGATGGCGTCGGTGATGTGGGGAATGACCTGAATGGTCGCACCCAGATAATCGCCAGAACGCTCGCGTGCGATCACATCGGAATAAATCCGCCCTGTGGTCACATTATCTGACTGTTTACAGGCCACACCGGTGAAGCGTTCGTAGTGGCCGAGGTCGAGATCGGTTTCAGCACCATCGTCGGTGACAAAGACCTCGCCGTGTTGATACGGGCTCATGGTGCCCGGATCGACATTGATGTAGGGATCAAGCTTGCGTAGACGGACCTTGAATCCGCGCGACTGCAGGAGCGAAGCAAGTGCTGCGGATGCCAATCCTTTTCCGAGGGAGGAAACCACGCCGCCAGTGATAAAGATAAACCGCGTCATGGGACCGATACTCTACAGCAACTCATGGAGATTCCTACAGGCAAGAGACATCGCGGGAGTGTTTTTTTTCACTCCCGAGAAAATCGTTATTCTTCAATGCTTTGGTGTGCGTTGATTAGTTGGCTAGTGGCGCGCTCGGTTCCGATGGAACCTGCTCAGTTGGTGTAACGGGTGCGACATTATCGAGAATCGACCCTTTATCACTGCCCGAATTGGCCATGATGGCGAGCCCAAGGCTGGTCGCCATGAACAATGCTGCCAGAATGCCCGTCGTGCGTGTCAGAAGATCAGCCGTTGCGCGTCCGGTCATGAAGCCACCCATGCCGCCACCGCCGCCGCCGCCCATGCCCAAGCCGCCACCTTCGCTGCGTTGCAGAAGGACCACGCCGACCAGTCCGATGGCGATTAAAAGATGTATGACAAGAATGACAGTGGTCATGGAAAGCTCGTTCCTGATTCTGACTATAATAAACGTACGAATACCAATGACAGGTAGCACAATAACCCGTGCCGCTGTACCGCGCAGTTTTTACTGCTTGTTACTGAAAATATCCAGCCCTTCTTTTCGCAAAAGATGCAACGGGCAAAGATGCCGGCCTTTATCCGGTTACGCGCAACTTTGCGCAATGGACCAAAAATCATCGGCGACCAATGCCGCGCCACCGATCAGGCCACCGTCCACGTCTACAAGAGCCAGCAATTCTGTTGCATTGCCGGGCTTCATGGAGCCACCGTAGAGGATGCGCATGCCGTCGCTTTCTTCGGGTATATGTTCGGCTAATTGGGTGCGAATAAAGGCGTGTACCGCCTGGGCCTCATCGGGCGTTGCTGTGAGTCCGGTGCCGATAGCCCATACAGGTTCGTAGGCAATGACGGTGTTTGTTGCATTTGCGCCTTCGGGTAAGGAGCCCGCGACCTGTGCGCCGACCACGTCGAGGGTACGCTCGGCTTTGCGTTCTTCAAGGGTTTCGCCGACACAGATAATTGCGGTAAGCCCGGCTTGCCACGCCGCTTCGGCCTTGGCGCGAACCATATCGTCGGTTTCCTCATGATCAGCACGTCGTTCGGAGTGACCGAGGATAACATGGCTGCAGCCCAGATCAGCCAGCATGGCGGCACTTGTGTCGCCGGTGTGGGCACCTTTTTCTGCCGTATGGCAGTCTTGCGCACCGACCAACAGGCCACTTTGACCTGCCGCTCTGGCTGCTGTGGCAATTAGCGTGAAAGGTGGGCAGATCAATATGTCGAACCCATGTGCCGCGCTATCGTTTCCCATCCGTGCGGCAAGATCGCCTGCCAATGCTGCGCCGTCGGCGCTCAGGCCGTTCATTTTCCAGTTTCCTGCAATCAAGGGGCGGCGCGTGCTCACGGTGATCTCCATCGCTGTTTGTGTTTATGGATACTGATGCGATGGATACGGAGGTTTGCGCGTACACGCAAGGATTTTGACACATGCATGACTGACGTATGTATTTCGTAAGTAGCATAGAAAAGCAGGTGAGTGAGCGTTCAGCTATCTACTAGTTGCCAGCACTTGAACTACTAGTAGATATTTTAAACCCTTAGAGGCACTTGAAACGAGACTGAGAGAGTTGTGGTTATGCAGCACATAGGCTCCCTTGTTTTAGTGATATGGGACGCTGGTATGCTTGGTACATGTGCATAAGGCACGTAATCATGTATCGATATTCGTTATATCCGTTGTAAATGCAGCAAAAATGGATGCAATCGGTTATTGCGGCAGCCGGGGTGGGCACCTATGATGCCGCACCAAATTTGAATTTCAACTGAATACTGAGACCAATAGCCCATGTTGGATGCCATTCGTAAGCGATCCGGCTCTATAGTCGTGAAAGTTCTTCTCATGCTGCTCGTGTTAAGTTTCGGCGCGTGGGGCGTCGGTGACTACATCACTGGCAATGTCTCTAATGCAAACGTTGCCAGCGTTGGCGATCGCGAGATTTCGCAGCAACGCTTTAACCGTGAGATGCAACGTGAGGTTAACCGCCTGCGCAACATGCTGGGCGACGCCATTGATATTGAAACCGTCCGTAATCTTGGTCTTCAGGATCAGGTTCTGGGTCGTATGATCCGCACGGAATTGTTCAATGCTGCGGCAGATGACAACGGGATTGTCGCCAGCAATGAACAGGTGAGCGCGATGGTTCAGGCCATGCCAGCCTTTCAGGGCGTTACGGGTGGTTTTGACAAGCAACAGTTCCTGCAGGCAATCGCCGGTGCCGGTTACGGCGAACAGGGCTTTATCGCCTTGGTGCGTGATGAAATGCGCCGCGCACAGGTGCTTGGCAGCGTTCAGGCTGGCAGCAATGTTCCGAACGCTGTGACCGATATGATTTTTGCTTATCGTGGTGAAACCCGCACGGCAGAGGTATCGCTCATCAGCGACGACGCTTTTGTTGATGTCGCGACACCAAACGATGAAGAGGTTGCTGCCTTTCATAACGAAAACCAGAACCTTTTCATGGCCCCGGAATACCGTGCTTTGACGTTTATTCACCTCAATGCAGCCGACTTGACTGGTAATATTGCCGTTGGCGAGGATGAACTGTTCGAGGCGTACGGTGCGCGCGAGGCTGAATTCATGAGCGCCGCGCGACGTAATATTGATCAGGCCCTGTTTAGTGACGAAGCAACGGCGAAGCGTGCTGTGGCCCGTATCGCTGATGGTGAAGGCTTTGAAGACGTCGCTGCAGACCTGAGCGGCGCGTCAACTGGATCCCTGGCATTGGGATGGGTAACCCGTGGTGATCTGCTCGAAGAAATGGCCGATACTGCATTTTCAACGCCTGTGGGCAGTGTGAGTGCCGCAGTGGAAAGCTCGCTGGGATGGCACGTCCTGCGTATCAACGAGGCCGAAGAAGAAGGCATGCGTTCGCTCGACGAAGTCCGCGACACATTGCGCGGCGACGTTGCTCTGGAAAAAGCCGTTGATGCACTGTTTTCCCTTGCCAATCAGCTTGATGATGAACTGGGTGGCGGTGCAACGCTTGAAGAAGCAGCCAATCGTCTGAACTTGCCCATTACGAGCGTTGACTCTGTCGATTCCAGTGGCTCTGACCGTTCTGGCACATCCGTTGCTGGTTTACCTGGTGATGACTTTATTCGCGCGGCATTCACAACACCCGAAGGTCAGGAGACACCCCTGAGCGAAAGTGGCAGCGATGCCTATTTCGTTGTTCGTGTTGATGGTGTTGATACCCCTGCCCTGCGTCCATTGGAAAGTGTCCGTGACGCGGTGGTGCAGGCTATCGTTGCACAGCGCCGCACCGAGCAGGCTCGTATCGCTGCCGAGCAGGTGGTCGAGGGCCTTAACAATGGCGGCGAACTGTTTGCCCTTGTGAAGCCCTTTGGCGCAACAGTGAGTGTTGCAGAAGGTTTCATGCGTGACGGAACTGGTTCAAGCGTGGCTGTACCGCGTACGTTGAGCACTGGATTGTTTGCTGTAACGCCGTCTCAGGGTGCTCTGGCACGTGCCGGAGAAGGCTTCATGGTCGGGCATCTGCGCTCAGTGACACCTGTTAATCGTGCGGCAAACGCCGAAGCTTACGATGCAGTGGCTGATGAGCTTGTACGCGGTATGCGCGATAGTCTGGTTGATCAACTGGCTATGGCACTGGAGAAAAAGTATTCCGTGTCGATCAATCGCAGTGCAGTTGATCAGGCATTCTAGGCAGGCACCATATGTCTATCGATTGCTTTCCGGAGTTTGAGGATTTCCGCACTGCCTATGACGCAGGCACACCGCAAGTGGTGTGGACACGTCTGGTCGCAGATATGGAAACGCCGGTTTCGGCTATGCTCAAACTATCGCGCGGTCAGCCAAACAGCTTCTTGCTTGAATCCGTTGAAGGTGGCGCCATTCGTGGGCGCTATTCCTTTATCGGACTGAAACCCGATGTTATTTGGCGTTGTTCGGGTAATGAAGCTGAAATCAACCGCAATGCGCTGGAAGATACCGATACCTTTGGTCCCTGCCCGGTTTCGCAGGCCTCAGGAACACTTGATTCCCTACGCGCGCTGTTGGCTGAAAGCCGCATCGAATTGCCCGATGGCTTGCCACCAATGGCTGCCGGACTGGTTGGTTACATGGGGTATAACACCGTGCGTTTGGTGGAAGACATCCCCAACGAAAATCCTGATGTGCTCGACGTGCCCGATGGCATGTTTGTGCGCCCGACCATCATGGCTGTGTTTGACACCATTCAGGATGCCATCACGGTGATTTCGCCGATTTGGCAGGGGGCCGTCAATGGTATGGACGCGCAACAGGCATACGCGTTGGCAACAAGCCGTCTTGCCGCAGCTGTTGCCGATCTGAACAGCAATGTCGATCAGATCAGTGGTGCCAGCACTGCGCCGGCCAGTTTACCTGAACCGGTATCTAATACCGGACGTGAGGGCTATCACGCCATGGTGAAGAAGGCCAAAGAGTACATACTCGCCGGTGATATTTTTCAGGTTGTGCCATCGCAGCGCTTTCGCGTTCCTTTTGAATTACCGCCGTTTGCGCTTTACCGCTCGCTGCGCCGTTTAAATCCGTCACCGTTCCTGTTTTTTCTCGATTTTGGGGCCTTTTCCGTTGTTGGCTCCAGCCCGGAAATCCTGGTGCGCGTGCGTGATGGCAAAGTGACCATCCGGCCTATCGCGGGCACGCGCCCACGCGGCAAAACAGCTGCAGAAGACCGTGAACTTGAAGCCGACCTGTTGGCTGATCCAAAGGAACGCGCTGAGCACCTGATGCTGCTTGACCTTGGCCGCAATGATGTGGGCCGGGTTGCCGACGTCGGCAGCGTCAAGGTCACAGACAGCTACATCGTGGAATACTATTCTCATGTGATGCATATCGTTTCCAATGTCGAGGGTGACTTAGGCAAGAATTATGATGCCGTGGATGCCCTGTTGGCTGGGTTCCCGGCCGGTACGGTTTCTGGCGCACCCAAGGTCCGCGCCATGGAAATCATCGATGAGCTGGAGCCAGAGCAGCGTGGCATCTATTCCGGCTGCATTGGCTATTTTGGTGCGAACGGTGAAATGGATACTTGCATCGCCCTGCGCACAGCCGTGATCAAGGACGACACCATGTATGTACAGGCTGGTGGTGGCGTGGTTGTCGATAGTGATCCTGAATACGAGTATCAGGAAAGCTGTAACAAGGCGAAGGCACTGATGCGTGCCGCAGAAGAAGCTGTGCGATTTGCATCAAGTAATAAAATCAATTAATTAAGAAAAGTATTTAATGTTTTTCTTTAATTTTTAGCCTGCCAATTTTGCCGCACGATCGCGCTTAGTGGTGCCAGTACAATGCCCTTTTCTATCAGCGTTGGCAGCCATTGTGCGAGCATGTTGATAGTCGCGTCTCGCGGGTGTCCTATGGCTACCGCTGCACCGTTTTTGAGTGCCAGACGCTCTGTTTCAGCCAGCCGTCTGCGGATTTCTTCTGCGTCATCGACATGATCAATAAACACGTTGCGGGTTGCAAACGGGACACCGTATTCCTGTGCCAACTGCGCCGAGACGGTTCCGCCTGCTGTACGTGAATCAAGAAACAACAATCCACGCGCTTTCATTTCTGCAATGACAACGCGCATGCCTGCATCATTTTGAGTGAACTTGCTGCCCATGTGGTTGTTGACGCCGACGTAACCGTCGAATTTTTCCAACCCCCAGCGTAACCGTGCGAGCGTTTTTTCTGCACTGTCATCCACGCGCAGTACATTTGGACCGGGATCAATCGTTGAACTGCCCGGTTCCATGGCCACGTGTAACATCAATTCGTGCCCGGCATTGCGTGCTGCCGCAGCCTGAGCACGGATGTCGCCAGCGTAGGTCAGGAATGACATCGTCAGCGGCCCCGGAAGCGCGATTGCGTGTGGGGAGCGTCGCCTGTCGACGCCCATGTCATCAATCACAATGGCGATCATGGGGCGGTCTGTAGGCAGTTCAAATGGCAGGGCATTGCGTTGCCAGGTATCAAGCATGATATCGGGTTGCGCATCGGGCGCGTCTTTGCTCAACACTGCGGTTTCTAGCGGTGAAGTCGTATCAGATTTTAATTCAGTGCCTGTTTGCGCCGGGGCTGGTTCCGTTTTTTGCAGCGACGTGGACAGTGTTGCAGGCACGGACGCGGGTGCGGATTTCTGAATTGTGGCGGGTTGCGGGATAAACTCTTCGGGCACAGAAATACGCGGACCATTCGGATTTGGAACTGGCGGCGTATATGTCGGGTTTACGGGTGCTTGCTCGTACATATCCTGCGGCAGGGCTTCTTCATAGGCGCGGATGGGGGCCTGATCGACGTTCTCAGTGACGTCGGGCAGCAGCGGTGCATCAGGTTGCGCGATTCTCTGCTCAACACCAAACAGTACGCTTATGGCGATGATCACGGAGAGCAATGCAGCAACCGTTAACACGATCACGTACTGTTTGCGCCACCAGTGCGGAATGATCACGCCACTGATGTGCAGACGTGCCAATGGCGTGCCAGATGGAGATGGTTTTTTCTTGTCTCGTGATGCCACGGTGAGGCTTTCCCGATCTGCCTTAGACCGGTCATATACCGGCTTTACGGACCTTCATATCCGTATCGCGCCCCGGTATCCAGACTCAGTATCCGCGTCCCCGGCGGTCAAAGATTTTGCGTTTGTCTTCGCAAGATATCTTTGTGGTTTGGATGCGCCGGTCTTTGCCTGATCGTACAACCCAGTTGCCGCCCTTGCCTCTTGTGTTGCTCGAGCCAACTGTTTCCCATTGTGGGTTTGCTTTTGAAGCCGACTGTTTTTCAATGGTAACCATACGGATAGCTTCGGCCTTTTTTTCGTAAGACAGCCTCATCCATTGAGGCGCATTGGGCTCGGGTTTGTCAAAAGCAACAATCCGACCACCGGATTTGACCGTAGAGGTCAGCTTTTCGATATTGATGGAGCCATCTTCGTTGGCAATATCACCGAATTCGGCTGCAATCAGAATATCGGGCACTTCCATGGTGTCAAAACGATCGCTCAGAACCATTTTGCCAATTTCGTTGATGATATTTGCAGCGCGGTGAAATCCCTGCGCCGGGGTGCCGGTGTTAAACCGCATACAGAAACGGCCGGCTTCCAGAGCAGCAGCACCTTCTGAGCGAGGAACACGTTGGGTAAATATCCGTGTGCAGGTTTCACGTACACCGTCGGCAGCACGGCCGGTGGTTCCGCCAATGATCTTGAAGATGGGGATCAGATCGAGAATGAAGACCGTGTCGCCCTCATCAGCCTCGCCCAGTCCGCCGGTGCTGAACACACTTTCGGCTTCCAGCATTTCAAGGTCTGAACTTTTAATTTGATCGACTGAATTCTTAACAGCCATATCAATGTCTTCAGCGGACATTTCTTCGGGTTCGCGCAATGCATTACCCAACCGGCTGAAGAATGATTTCTTCTTCGACATAACTTCCCTCCTGTATGACCGCAAGCTATCAAAATGCTCGCTAATCATCGCTCCGAGCGAATCAAGTGTACTCACATTGCGTTTTGAAGGGAACAGGAAAGTGAATTCAATCGTATGTTTATCCACAGCTAAGATTAGGGCTATGCAATATTAATGGTGTGAATTTGCTGATTCCAGACCTTGCAGGATTGGGCAGTCGGGCCGGTCGTCACCATGGCAACGTTTTGTTAGATCAACCAGCACATCACGAACGGACTGCAATTCTGTGATTCGAGTCTCGATTTCTCTGACGTGGTTGAGAGCTAAGGCCTTAACGTCTGCACTTGCCCGGTTGCGATCCCGCCACAAGGCGATGAGGTTATCGACGTCCTTGAGTGCAAAGCCAAGATTACGTGCACGCTGGATAAACTGAAGCGTTGCGACGTCGCTATCACCGTAATTACGATAGCCATTCTCGCCGCGATCAGCAGCAGCAATCAGGCCGATGCTTTCATAGTAACGGATGGTTTTCGCTGGTACGCCCGTGCGTTTTGATACGGCTCCAATATTCATGATGATGCCCTTGCTCGATTACGTTTCACGCTTTTCCAACGCCGCAGGAGTAGTGAGTTGCTCACCACTGAGACACTGCTGAGTGCCATGGCTGCGCCGGCGATCACCGGGCTGAGCATACCCAGCGCGGCCAGCGGCAGAGCGATCACGTTATAGACGAAGGCCCAGAACAGGTTCTGGCGGATTTTGGCATAGGTCGCGCGCGACACGGCAATCGCATCGGTGATCCGTTCGGGGGAGGATTGCATCAGGGTAATGGCAGCGCTATCGATCGCAATGTCGGCCCCGCTGCCCATGGCGATGCCGATATCGGCTGTTGCCAGCGCTGGGGCATCATTTACCCCGTCACCGACCATGGCGACGACATACCCCTGCGCACGCAGGGCAGCAACTTCTGCGGCCTTGTCCTCGGGCAGGACTTCGGCCATGACGGTTTTGATACCAAGGCGCGCGGCCACGTCACGGGCAACGATATCAGCGTCGCCCGTCAGGAGCACAGATGTGATACCCGCGCGGTGCAGTTCTTCAATTGCATTGCGTGCGCCGGGTCGGAGCTGATCGGCCAGACGCAGAACGCCAAGCAAGCGTGGCGTATCGCTGAAATCGGCCACCCATACAGCCGTGCTGGGCGGCAAGTCCGGCGCGGGCGCTAACTGGCTATCTGCGACTGCGAGGCCGTGATCAGCCATGAAACGGAGATTGCCCGCCGCGATACGTTGCTCGCCAACAGTGGCAGTAACGCCTTTGCCGGTGACGCTGGAAAAATCACGTGTTTGTTGCGTGGCAATATTGTTGTCTGCGGCATAGTCGAGGATCGCCACCGCAAGTGGGTGAAGACTGCTGTGCTGTACCGAGGCCGTAAGGCGCAGCAGTTCATCGCGAGTAACACCATCAGCGCACTGCACATCGATAACCTCGGGCACGCCTGCGGTCAGCGTGCCGGTCTTGTCAAATACCACGGCTGTCGTGGCATGGGCATGTTCGAGTGCTGCGATATCACGGATCAGGATGCCGTGCCGCGCAGCGACACCGGTTCCCACAGTGATGGCTGTCGGTGTAGCGAGGCCCAGTGCGCACGGGCATGCAACGACCAGAACGCTGACAGCGATAATCAATGCATCGGGCAGGCTCGCGCCATTTATTAGCCATCCGGCAAACGTTGCCAGAGCAATAACCAGCACTACAGGTACAAAGACAGCGGCAACACGATCAACAAAGCGTTGGATCGGTGCTTTTTCTGATTGTGCCTGATCGACGATCTGCACAATGCGTGAGAGCACGCTGTCGGCCCCGACAGCGGTGGCACGCACGACCAGGACACCATCTACATTGGCAACACCGCCCGTTACCGTGTCACCGGGGCCGCGTGTGACCGGCAGGCTTTCACCGGTCATCATGGACTCATCAAGCGCGGCGCTGCCATCTTCCACAACGCCATCAGCGGGAATGCGTTGTCCGGGGCGAACCACGAAGCGATCATCAATGCTCAGGTGGGCAATGGGGATTTCCAGTTCGACACCATCCCGTAGTACGGTGGCTGTGCTCGGGCGCAGTTTTAATAGGCCGCGTAGTGCTGCCGTTGCCGAACGTTTGGCGCGTGATTCCATCCATTTACCCAGTAGCACGAGCGCGATGACGGCAGACGATGCCTCAAAATACAGGTCCCCCTCACCGCGCCAGACATTCGCAACGCTCAGGCCAAATGCTGCCAATGTGCCGGTGACCACCAGCAGGTCCATGTTACCGCTCAGGCTCTTTGCTGCGTACCATGCTGGACGGTAGAACCGTGCCGCGCAGACAAATTGCACGATGCCAGCCAGTCCAATCTGGATAAGTGGCGTGATGAAGTCTGCGTGCCCAAGCCACATCCAAGCCATCTGCGCGACCAATGGGGCGCTCAGAACCAACGCAAGGGCTGCGACGATAAAGTCGTGCTGGGATTTGGTGCCAAAGTCCTCGTCGGCGATGCCGCCAACATCGTCTGCCGTGCTGAGCGTTGCGCCAAAACCGATATCTTCAATCGCGTGAATCAACGCCTCGGGCTTAACAGCGTCTTTGTGCACGAACACTCTGGCATGTTCTGTGGCAAGGTTTACATCGCTGTCTAATACGCCATCGGTAGCCTTGAAGGCTTTCTCGACCCGCCCGGCGCATCCGCCGCAGGTCATGCCCGTGATAGAAAATTCAAATACAACGGGTACGTTGGGCTGCGAAATTGGTTGTTCGGCGGTTTGTGCAGTCATGATTGCAAGGTCCTGTTTCAAGGCGACAAGTACTTATATAAACTTTCCAGTAAACTGTAACGTTTATATAAGTACGCCTTCCACCAAGGGGAAGGTCAAGTGCTGTTTGATGCATGAAAATGGGCGCGATAATGCGCGTCTCTGGCCTTGACGCTTACCATGCCCGGTTGCATTGTGGGGCCGGTTCTAAAAGGGTGATGGTTTGGCCTGCCCTTTCAATCAAGAATTAACATCAGAAACGCCGGATAACTATTTGAAATGTTACTCTTAATCGATAACTATGACAGCTTCACCTACAACCTGTGGCACTATCTGGGCGAGATTGGTGAGAGCGTTGAGGTCCGGCGTAATGATGCGATCAGCGCAGAGGAAGCGCTGGCTATGAACCCTGCTGGTATCGTTATCTCGCCAGGGCCGTGTGATCCTGATCAGGCTGGTATCTGTCTTGATTTGGTGGCAAAGGCCGCCAGTGCGCATGTCCCGCTATTTGGTGTCTGTCTGGGCCATCAGTCCATTGGCCAGGCATTTGGCGGGCGGATCGTGCGTGCGCCATCATGCATGCATGGCAAAACGAGCACTATTACCCATACCGGTGCAGGCGTGTTTCAGGGCATTCCCAGCCCCTTCACGGCGACGCGATACCACTCGCTTACCATTGATCCCGATAGCATGCCCGATTGTCTGGACGTCACCGCACACAGCGAAGATGGCGTGATCCAGGGCATTATGCACCGTGAACTGCCGATCTATGGCGTGCAGTTTCACCCTGAAAGCATCGTGTCTGAGCATGGTCACGATATCCTGCGTAATTTCGTCAATCTGACCCGTGAAAAGGCAGCCGCATGAGCGATGCAATGAAACCCCTGCTGGCCATCGTCGCGGACGGTAAACCGTTAAGCGAGGATCAGGCTGAACAAGCTTTTGAAATCATGATGTCTGGCGAGGCGACGCCGACCCAGATCGGCGGCCTGCTGATGGCGCTACGGGTGCGCGGTGAAACCGTCGACGAAATTACCGGCGCGGTACGCATCATGCGCGCCAAGTCGACCAAGATCAGTGCGCCGGAAAACGCCATTGATATCGTCGGCACCGGCGGCACGGGCTTGCAGACCCATAATATTTCCACCGCGACGACCTTTGTTGTGGCGGGTTGCGGTGTTCCTGTGGCCAAGCATGGCAATCGTGCCATGTCTTCGAAATCTGGCACGGCCGATGCTCAGGCTTGCCTTGGCGTCAATCTTGATGCGGAGATGAACCTGATCGAGGAAGCCATTCGAGACGCCGGCGTTGGCTTTTTGTTTGCCCAGCGCCACCACAGCGCCATGCGTCATGTTGGCCCGAGCCGTGTGGAACTTGGTACGCGCACAATCTTTAACCTGCTTGGCCCGTTATCCAATCCAGCCGGGGTCAAACGGCAGTTCACCGGTGCTTTTTCGGCCCAGTGGGTCGAACCCATGGCCAATGTGCTGCAGCGTCTGGGGTCCGAACGCGCCTGGATCGTGCATGGTAGCGATGGCCTCGATGAATTGACGACCACGGGATCCAGTCTCGTTGCCGAGCTTAAGGACGGTGTTGTCTCGACATTTGAAGTCAATCCTGAGGATGTCGGTTTGCCGGTTGCATCGGTCGATGCGCTTAAGGGTGGCAGCCCGGAAGATAACGCTGCGGCTATCCGTGCGGTGCTGAGCGGTGAAACGGGACCGTTACGCGATATCGTGCTGTTTAATGCCGCTGGCGCTTTGGTTGTCGCAGGCAAGGTTGATGGCCTGAAGGACGGCGTGGCCATGGCTGTGCAATCCATCGATAGCGGGGCCGCTCAAAGCGCGCTCGACACACTTGTCGCCATCACCAACCGCACATAACCAATAACAATAATTTCCGAACGAAGGACGCACGTGAATGTCAGATGTTCTGACCGAAATCTGTGACGTTAAGCGCGAGCATGTAGCGGCTTGTAAGGCTGCGACGTCTATTGCGCAATTGCATGAACGCGCTCAGGAGCGCTCCACACCGCGTGGTTTTATCAAAGCCCTGCGCGCAGCCGTTGATAATGATCGCTATGGCCTGATTGCAGAAATCAAACGCGCATCACCGTCCAAAGGCCTGATCCGTGCGGATTTCGATCCGGCAAGCCTTGCTTTGGCTTATGAGCGCGGTGGTGCATCGTGCCTGTCGGTATTGACGGATGCTCCGTATTTTCAAGGTGATGATACTTTTGTGGCACAGGCCCACGACGCGGTATCGCTGCCCGTTCTACGCAAGGACTTTATGGTCGATCCCTACCAGGTGGTTGAAGCGCGTGCCATTGGTGCGGATTGCATTCTGCTGATCATGGCTGCGTTGTCGGATGGGCAGGCTTATGAACTGGAAGCCGCCGCCGTGGAACAGGGGCTTGATGTGCTGATCGAAGTCCATGATGTGGCTGAACTTGAGCGTGCGTTCAATCTTGAATCACCGCTGATCGGGGTCAATAACCGTAATCTCAAGACTCTTGAGGTCGATATTGCGACGTCCGAGGACATTATGGCGCATTTCCCTGATGATCGTATCGCCGTCAGCGAGAGCGGCCTTTATTCGCCAGCCGATTTGTCACGCATGGCGCGTGCCGGAGCGCAATGTTTTCTGGTCGGAGAATCCTTGATGCGTCAGGATGACGTAGAAGCTGCAACCCGTGCTCTGCTCGCCCCCGAATAATACCGAAAGCTGAAACGAGAACCTTATGTCAGACCTGACCCACATCGATGCAGAGGGCAACGCCGTCATGGTGGATGTCTCGCAAAAGACCGATACCGAACGCAAAGCGGTAGCCAAAGGTTCTATCTATATGCAGCCCGAGACACTTGGGCGGATCATGGACGGTGGCATCAAGAAAGGCGATGTGCTTGGCGTGGCGCAATTGGCCGGGATCATGGGGGCGAAGCGTACGCCAGACATTATTCCACTATGCCATCCACTTAACCTGACTTCAGTTAAGGTTGATCTAATATGTGATCCGCAGCGTAACGCAGTTGATATCACCGCGACCTGTAAATTGACCGGTCAGACGGGCGTGGAGATGGAAGCGCTGAGTGCTGTTAGTATCACAGCCCTGACGGTCTATGACATGTGCAAGGCCATGGACCGGGGTATGAGGATTGGCGATATCCGATTGAGCCACAAATCCGGTGGAAAATCTGGAACATTTGACGAGGCCGATTGATGATTTCCGTTGCCGAGGCGCTCGAACGGGTCATTGCGGGGTTAAAACCGCTTGGTACTGAAACCGTTCCTTTGCAGCAAGGCCTAGGGCGGGTTCTGGCGCGCGACTGTCACGCGAATTTAACCTATCCACCAAGCGCCATATCGGCCATGGACGGTTATGCAGTCAAGGCATCCGATACCACGAGCGCGCCCGTTACGCTCAACCAGATTGGCGCATCACAGGCCGGTGGTGGTTTCGATGGCGCGATTGCATCTGGACAATGCGTGCGTATTTTCACCGGTGCCCCCCTGCCCGCTGGCTCAGATGCCATCGTGATGCAGGAAAATACCGAAGCCACAGATGATTCTATCACGGTGCTTGAAGGTGTTTTAGCCGGAACATTTGTTCGACCTGCCGGTATGGATTTCAGTGCTGGTGAGTGCCTGCGTGCAGCAGGTGTGCAACTCAGTGCACGTGACCTCGGATTGCTGGCCTCGGCCAATGTAGCCGAGTTGGAAGTCCAACGCAGACCACGCATTGCCGTGCTGGCAACCGGTGACGAGCTGGTCATGCCAGGTGAAACACCGGGACCAGACCAGATCATCAGTTCCAACTCGATTGCGCTGGCGGGGTATATCGAAGCCTTTGGCGGCGAGGCCATTTCGCTTGGTATCGCGCGTGACAATGCTGACTCCTTGCGGGCGTGTCTCGGTGGTATGAAAGATGCCGATATGCTAATCACCATCGGTGGTGCTTCGGTGGGCGATTATGATCTGGTGCGTTCCGTGCTCGGTGATGAAGGCATGGAAATGGATTTTTACAAGGTCGCCATGCGGCCAGGGAAACCGCTGATCTTTGGTCACATGGGCGGCACACCCATGCTGGGATTGCCGGGCAATCCAGTCTCGGCTGGCGTTACTGCGCTTTTGTTTCTGCGCCCGGCCATGGCATGCATGCTCGGGCTTGATCCTGTGCCTGATATCACGGCCACTGCGTTGCTCGGAAGTGACCTGAAAGCCAACGACCGGCGACAGGATTACCTGCGCGCAACACTGGAAAAGGATAGCGACGGCAATCTCGTCGCCACGCCGTTCGAGCGTCAGGACAGTGCCATGATGGCAAACTTCGCGCGTGCTGATTGTCTTGTCGTGCGCCCACCCCACGCCGAACCAGCTGACAAGGGTAATCAGGTTGAAATTATTGTGTTATCTGGTGCCACTGTCAGTTTCTGATCAGCCTATATTCATACAACAGTACACATACACGGTGACCTGAGCATAAAAACACGGCATACTTGATTTGAATCAATTGGGTAAGCACAAGGCTGGGTTACAAGACAATATGATTGATTCGCGCCCCTCGTGGGCGTGTCTTCATGTGTATCTCCCATAAACGGGGAAGACGAGGGATTGCTATAATGAATTTTCTCACCATGGCACCGCTGGGACTGGGGGCCTTAATTGGCTTATTCCTGATGTCACGCGCGGTGGATACGGGCATTTATGCCCATGGCATGTTGCTCGTCGCATTTTGCGTTGGGTTTATTTTCTGGATTATCAAGCGCGGTTCCAATGTCGGTGGACCGGCCAACCCAAATTCCAAGGTCGATTACAACGATGCCGTCATACGGGTCGGCATGGTGCTATCGGTGTTCTGGGGTGTTGTGGGCTTTCTGGTCGGGCTTACCATTGCCTTGCAACTGGCCTTCCCGGTGTTGAACCTTGATTTACAGTGGACCAGTTTTGGACGCTTGCGTCCGCTACATACTTCGGCGGTGATCTTCGCCTTTGGCGGCAACGTCCTGCTGTGTACATCGTTTTATTGCGTGCAGCGCACCTGCCGTGCGCGCATCGCCGGTGGATGGGCCCCTTGGTTTGTCCTGCTCGGCTATAACCTTTTCATTGTGCTGGCTGCTACCGGTTACGTCTTTGGTATTACCCAGTCCAAGGAATACGCCGAACCGGAATGGTATGTTGATCTGTGGCTAACCATCGTATGGGTGGTTTACCTGTTGGTCTTTCTCGGCACGTTATGGCGCCGCAAGGAACCACACATCTACGTCGCCAACTGGTTTTACCTGGCGTTCATCGCCACTGTCGCCATCTTGCACATCGTGAATAATCTGGCTGTACCGGTTAGCTTCTTCGGCACCAAAAGCTATATCGTATGGGCCGGTGTACAAGATGCTCTGATGCAGTGGTGGTATGGGCATAATGCCGTAGGCTTCTTCCTGACGGCAGGCTTCTTGGGCATTATGTATTATTTCGTGCCCAAGCAGGCCGAGCGCCCGGTTTATTCCTACCGGTTGTCCATCGTGCACTTCTGGAGCCTGATCTTCCTGTATATCTGGGCTGGCCCACATCATCTGCATTACACTGCCCTGCCCGATTGGGCGCAGACACTAGGCATGACGTTCTCGATCATGCTGTGGATGCCGTCATGGGGTGGCATGATCAACGGCCTGATGACGCTTTCGGGTGCATGGGACAAGCTACGTACGGACCCTGTCTTGCGTATGATGACCATCTCGCTTGCGTTCTATGGCATGAGTACCTTTGAAGGTCCGCTCATGGCAATCAAAGCTGTGAACTCGCTTAGCCATTATACGGACTGGACCATCGGTCATGTGCACTCAGGTGCATTGGGCTGGGTTGGTATGGTGAGCTTCGGTGCCATTTACTTCCTGGCACCGCGCATGTTCAACCGCGAACGTCTTTATTCCCTGCGGTTGGTTTCGACACACTTCTGGCTGGCGACGGTGGGCATTGTGATCTACGCCGCATCCATGTGGGTTTCGGGCATTATGCAGGGCTTGATGTGGCGTGCCTATGACGCGCTCGGCTTCCTTGAATACTCGTTTGCCGAAACCGTTGATGCCATGTTCCCGTTTTATGTCATCCGTGCGTTGGGTGGTGGCATGTTTGTTATTGGTTCGCTGGTTATGGCTTATAACGTCTGGCGCACCGCACGCGGTGACGTTCGATCAGAACGGCCCTATCTCGCAGCCCCGCAACCCGCTCAGGCATAAGGAGAACGAGACATGTTCGATCATGGCAAAATAGAAAAAAACTCGATCCTGATGTTGATTGGTATTCTGCTTGTGGTGTCCATAGGCGGTATCGTCGAAATTGCACCACTGTTTTATCTTGAAAGCACCATCGAGAAGGTCAAGGGCATGCGGCCCTATACCCCACTCGAACTGGCGGGTCGTAATATTTATATCCGCGAGGGTTGCTACAACTGCCACAGCCAGATGATCCGGCCATTCCGTGACGAAGTGGAACGCTACGGCCATTACTCGCTGGCAGCCGAAAGCATGTATGACCATCCCTTCCAGTGGGGCTCAAAACGTACCGGGCCGGATCTGGCACGTGTTGGTAATAAATATTCCGATGATTGGCATCGCGAGCATTTGATTAATCCACGTGCGGTGGTGCCAGAATCGGTTATGCCGGGTTATTCGTTCATGATGGATGCCGACCTTGGTTTTGCTGATGCAGCAGATCATTTGCGCGTGAACGAAATTGTCGGTGTGCCTTATACCGCCGAGATGATCGAAAGCGCCCAGGCAGATTTGCATGGCCAGGCCAACCCGGATTCCGATGAAGCCGATGAGGTCGGCGAGCGCTATCCCGGTGCTCAGTCCCGTGACTTTGACGGCCAACCCGGTGCGCCGACCGAGATGGATGCCCTGATCGCCTATTTGCAGGTGCTCGGTACCATGGTCGATTTCAGTGCTTATAAAGCCGAAGACAACCTGCGTTAAGGAGGCCCCGATGACATACGAAGGTGTTACGTACTTTTCCCAGACTTGGGGTCTCGTCTATCTCGTGATCCTGTTCGCCGGTGTGCTGATTTATGCTCTGCGCCCAAGTGCGAAGAAAAAATTCGACGATGCAGCGCGCATCCCGTTGCAGGAGGATTGATCAATGGCCGAACAAAACAGAGAAGTCGACCAGCATAGCGGCGTTGAAACCACCGGTCATGAATGGGACGGTATCAAGGAGCTCGATAATCCAATGCCGAGATGGTGGCTTTGGATACTCTACGCCACCATCGTGTGGTCCTTCGGGTATTGGATTGCTTATCCGGCTATTCCACTGGTGAGCGATTACACCAAAGGCGTGCTGGGATATAGTTCGCGCACCGAAGTTGCTCAGGACATATCAAAGGCAGAACAGGCCAAGGCTGGTTATTTTGCCAAACTCGATGCGGCAACACTCGAGGAAATCCGGACTGATAGCGACTTGCTGGAATTCGCCCTTGCAGGTGGCCGCTCGGCTT
Source organism: uncultured Rhodospirillales bacterium (assembly GCA_965602485.1). Taxonomy (GTDB): domain Bacteria; phylum Pseudomonadota; class Alphaproteobacteria; order Rhodospirillales; family Casp-alpha2; genus JABJOR01. The sequence continues at coordinate 240,466 of CBFCYM010000004.1, forward strand.
TCAATGTGAACTGTTCGCAGTGTCATGGTTCTGGCGCACAAGGCTTTGCCGGATACCCCAACCTGAACGATGATGAATGGCTTTGGGGCGGCACGCTTGAGGAAATCCAGTACACGATTTCGCACGGTGCCCGAAATGATATCGATGATGAAGCACACGTTTCAGACATGCCCGCATTCGGACGTGATGAAATTCTGACCAAGGAACAGATCACGGACGTTACTGAATACGTTATGATGGTGTCGTCTCAGGAACATGATCTTGGGGTCGCCGTTCGTGGTGCCCCGGTCTTCCTTGAGCAATGTGCTGATTGTCACGGCAGCGATGGATCGGGTGATGCCGCGTTGGGCGCACCGGCACTTAACAACGCTATTTGGCTATACGGCGGTGATCGCGAAACGGTGCGTGAAAGCATCACCAATAGCCGCAGTGGCGTCATGCCGGCATGGGGTAAAATCCTCAAGAGCGCGACGATCAAGCAGCTTGCTGTCTATGTGCACTCTCTGGGTGGCGGGCGTTAGGGTTACCTGACGCACTGTTTATCCCGGGTTACATAAAAGTCACGATGGAGCATCGGCGATGACCGATCCGGTCAGCACGCCAAACGTCGAACGCTTCGACGTCGAGGCGGTCAATAAAAAGGAAACTCGTGCGCTCTATTCCAAGCGTGTGAAGGTTCACCCCAAACGGGTTAGCGGTAAATTCCGCTTGCTCAAGTGGTGGATTATGATTGTCACGCTTGGCATCTATTACATCACACCGTGGCTACGCTGGGACCGTGGCGTTGGTGCGCCAGATCAGGCTGTATTGATCGATTTCCCTGCCCGGCGGTTCTATTTTTTCTTTATCGAGATATGGCCGCAGGAAATTTATTATCTTGCCGGATTGCTCATTATGGCGGGGATTGGCCTGTTTTTGGTGACCGCGTTGGTGGGCCGCGCCTGGTGTGGTTACGCATGCCCGCAGACCGTATGGACGGATTTGTTTCTGGTCATTGAACGATGGGTAGAAGGTGACCGCGCTGCGCGCATACGTCTCGACAAGGCCCCCCTGTCGATGAACAAACTCTTTAAACGCGTTTCTAAACATACGATCTGGCTGTTAATTGCATTGGGTACGGGCGGCGCATGGGTGTTCTATTACGCTGACGCGCCGACGCTTGCGGTCAATTTGGTAACACTTGAGGCCCCACCGATTGCTTATGCCACTGTCGCGGTGCTGACATTCACAACATACACATTGGGCGCGCTCATGCGTGAGCAGGTCTGTACCTATATGTGCCCGTGGCCGCGAATTCAGGCGGCCATGATGGATGAAGAGTCCTTGACGGTGACCTACCATGCAGAGCGTGGTGAGCCACGTAGTTCCTATCGCAAAGGTGAAGAATGGAATAACCGTGGCGATTGCGTGGACTGTAATGCCTGTGTTGTGTCCTGTCCGGCGGGTATTGATATTCGTGACGGCCAACAAATGGAATGCATTACATGCGCGCTGTGCATTGACGCTTGCGATAATGTAATGGCAAAAATCAACAGGCCACGTGGCCTGATTGATTATGATTCATTGACCAATGCGGACCGACGCGCACGCGGTATCGCTGACCGGATCAAGTTTGTGCGCCCACGCACGATCTTTTATCTTGGTGCATGGTCTCTTGCTGGCGCGCTTATGCTCACGGCGCTGTTGATGCGTTCAGATCTCGACATAAATGTACTGCGTGATCGCAACCCGCTTTTCACGAAACTGTCTGATGGCAACATTCGTAACGGCTATACGGTCAAGGTGCTGAACAAGAAGCGCGACCAGCGCACATTTTCTGTCGATGTCAGGGGCATTGATGATGTGGATGTTCTTCTTGTGGGATCGGAAGACGTCAACACGTTTACCGCCATCTACGTTACAGTAAAACCAGACCGGTTACAGAGTTTTCGGGTGCTGGTCAGTGCGCCGCCTGGTTCGCTTAGATCAGATTCCGAAGACATTGAATTTGTGCTAACAGAAATCAATACGCATGCCGAAGCGCGTTACGAGAGTGTTTTCCGAGGACCTGAGAGATGAAAGCGCCAGTGATTATTACCGGGCGTATGGTCTTGATCGGATTTATCGCGTTTTTTGGATTGATCATAGTGGTCAACGCAACCTTCGCCTATTTCGCCGTGGATAGCTGGCCCGGTCTGGTCAGCAAGAAGGCCTATCAAGACGGTACGCGCTATAATGAAACGATCAAGGCGGCGCGCATTCAAACCGAGCGTGGTTGGAGCAGTACGTTTTCAACGACCTCGCGTGGTGAAGTACTAGAGCTAAGTACCTTTATTTTATCCGCTGAAAACACGCCCGTGAGTGGTCTGGATACGACAGCGGTTTTACGTCGACCGGTCAACGATGCCGTTGATATTACCGTGCGCTTGAGTGAGAGCATGCCGGGTGCGTACGCTGCGAGCGTTACATTGCCGTTGCGTGGTCGCTGGTATGTGGTGATCAAGGCACGCGATAAGGACGCGGATGTCTACCAGATGGAACATGAGATCATGGTGCAACCATGAACGTCATAAAGTCTGAAGCTGTCACCATTGAACCGGGAACCGCATCCGGTGCAGGGATTGCTGATGACACGCCCCTGCCCTTTGTTGTTGAGTTACCCGATGGTGTGCGTCGCCTGAACTTGATGGTGCAAAACGTTCACTGTGCGGGCTGCATCCGTAAAATCGAAGGCGCGTTGCATGCCACACCCGGCGTTGTGCGTGCGCGGGTTAACATGAGCACGCGCCGCCTGATCGCAGAATGGCGCCCTGCCGAGGCTGACGGCCGCGCTTTGATAGCGAAGGTCGAAGCGCTTGGTTTTCCGGTTGCGCCGTTTGATCCCGGCCGCCTCGATGAGCACGGTGCGCGTGAGGAAAAACGCTTGCTGCGCGCGCTTGCCGTGGCCGGGTTTGCAGCAGCCAATGTTATGCTTCTGTCGGTTTCGGTATGGTCTGGTCATAGTGGTGGTATGGGCAGCGCGACCCGCGACCTGTTCCACTGGGTTTCAGCTTTGATTGCGCTGCCTGCTGTGGCCTATGCCGGGCAACCGTTTTTCCGTTCAGCATTTACAGCGTTGCGTGCGCGCTCGCTCAATATGGACGTGCCGATCTCACTGGCTGTGGTTCTGGCCGCCGCCATGAGTCTCTATCAAACCATTCAGGGCGGAGAACATGCATATTTCGATGCCTCGGTAACCTTGCTGTTTTTCCTGCTGATCGGCCGTTATCTCGATCGCAGGGCACGTGCCAAGGCCCGCTCTGCGGCTGAGCACCTGCTGAACCTGACCTCAATGACGGCACATGTACTGGGTGATGATGGCATAACCCGGCAGGTCGCGATCAATGACATCCGTGCTGGAATGCGTGTCAGCGTCGCAGCAGGAGAACGCATTCCCGTCGATGGTGACGTGCTCAAGGGCGAAAGCGATATTGATACTTCACTGGTCAGCGGCGAAAGCCTGCCGTGTGAAACGAAGATCGGCGCGCGTGTCTTTGCCGGAACGCTCAATCTTTCTCAACCTATCGAACTGTGCGTCAGTGCAGCGGGCGAAGGCACCTTGCTGGCTGAAATCGTGCGCCTTATGGAAGCTGCCGAACAGGGCCGCGCAAAATATGTCAGGCTGGCCGACCGGGTTGCAAAAATCTATGCCCCGGCTGTTCATATCCTGTCGGCTGCTACATTCCTTGGGTGGTTGCTGGGGGTTGGTGCAGGCTGGGAAACCTCACTTATGGCGGCTATCGCCGTACTCATTATCACGTGCCCCTGCGCGCTCGGCCTTGCTGTTCCGGTGGTTCAGGTGGTGGCATCTGGCCGGTTGTTGCAGCGTGGTGTCTTACTGAAATCCCCTGATGGCCTTGAACGGTTGGCAGACGTTGATACGGCTGTGTTTGATAAGACCGGCACGTTAACAACCGGACAGTTGGCGTTGATCAATATTGCAGACGTTGCGCCAGATGATTTGCAACTGGCTGCCGCGCTTGCACGCCATTCTCGTCACCCATTGTCACGCGCTATCGTTGCCGCCGCACGTGGAGATGTCAGCCCGGAATTGCCGATGAACACGATAACGGAAACACCGGGTCAGGGTCTGTCAGCGATCATCAATGCTCAAGATATCCGTTTGGGCAAGGCCGCATGGTGTGGTGTATCAGACGATAGTGCCAATCAGGATATATCGGCTGAAATCTGGTTGAGGCGCGGAGATCACGACCCGTGCCGTTTTGCTTTCCGCGATACCCTGCGTCCTGATGCTTTGGAATCGCTCAATGCGTTGCGCGCAATGGGCATAGAACCAATGTTATTGTCGGGTGATCGTGACGCTGCGGTCGAAGATGTGGCGCATACACTGGGCATTGAGACTTACGCCGCGCAGTGCATGCCTGATGAAAAGGTAGAGCGCCTACGCGCGTTGGCCAAGCAAGGCCGCAAGGTTCTTATGGTCGGCGATGGCTTAAACGATGCCCCGGCATTGGCTGCCGGATTTGCGTCCATGTCACCAGCCACGGCAGCCGATATCAGTCAGACAGCAGCCGATATCATCTTTCAGGGGCAGAGTCTTGCGAGTGTGCCAGCCACGATCCGTACCGCACGGCTAGCCAATGCGCTTGTCCGCCAGAATTTTGCATTGGCATTTATCTATAATGCTATTGCGGTTCCTATGGCGATTATGGGCCTCGTGACGCCGCTTATTGCTGCTGTGGCTATGTCGAGCAGTTCGCTGGTGGTGACGCTCAACGCCTTACGCTTGCGCCTGATGAACTGGGAGGCACGTTAAAATGGACGTGCTGGTTTACTTGATTCCTGCCGCCTTGTTTCTTGGTTTTATCGGTCTGGGTGCTTTTTTGTGGGCCATAAAGACGGGCCAGTTTGAAGATATGGATGGCGCAGCCATGCGGATTCTCATCGATGATGAAGATGTTGTCGAAAATATCGATGATGAGAATTGTGCCCCGAATTCACCAAGCACCACGAAATCCCAATAACAAACCGTTGACGTGTAATGAGAACTAAAGTAGAACATAAGCGAATGTTTCGTTTTTGTTCTATATTTTGGGGTTAGGCTTCAGTCGTACACAACACTGGCTAATATGGTGTTTTTCGTACGCTGTCCCGGCTCCAACCACGGAGGGATTACCGTGCTTACTAAAAAACAATATGAACTTCTCATGTTTATTGAATCCCGTTTGGCAATATCGGGTGTTTCCCCCTCCTTCGATGAAATGAAAGAAGCCCTTGGTCTGCGTTCCAAATCAGGCATTCATCGCTTGATATCTGGTCTGGAAGAGCGCGGCTTTATCCGCCGCCTGCCGCACCGTGCGCGTGCGCTTGAAGTTCTTAAATTACCTGAAAATCAGCATGTCCCTGCCGGTGCGACTGTGACGCAACCCGAGGGATTTACACCGCAGGTCATCAAGGGTGATTTTGCGCTACCTCGTGCAACTGATCAGAGCGCGCAAACCCATCCTGTGGGTTCATCGGAAAACATGCAGCTTCCGCTCTATGGCAAGATTGCTGCCGGCACACCTATTGAAGCCTTGCACGACAATTCAAACAGTGTGGATATCCCCGCCTCGATGATAGGCGGCGGTGAGCACTATGCTTTGGAAGTGGAAGGCGATTCCATGATCGAGGCTGGTATTCATGATGGGGATACAGTGGTTATCTGTCGGTGTGATAATGCTGAAAACGGCACCATCGTTGTAGCATTGGTTGATGATAGTGAAGCAACCCTGAAACGGATTCGTCGGCGCGGCGATTCCGTGGCGCTGGAGCCTGCTAATGCGGAATATGAAACCCGTATCTGTGGCCCCGATCAGGTAAAGGTCCAGGGGCGTCTTGTGGGATTGATCCGCCAGTACCACTAATCATGATCTTCAGATCAGGTGCCTGTATCTGGCCGTACATATTGTCGTGGTGTGGGCTCAAGGGCCCATGGCCGTTGTCCACGTACTGAGCGGGCATTTTCGATACGCAGGCCATCTGCGTTTATATAAAGAGCATAAGCTCCGTTGCGCCAAAAATCGAAGCGGTCAATGACCTGCGTGGGGCCTGGACATGCCCGGCGTACGGGCACAGCACTCAGAATGATATCGGCGATCCAGCAATCCTCGAGCAGCGCTCCCTCATCCCAGATCAGGGCAATTGTTTGATTGTTGCTAAGGATGATGCATCCACTGTAATCACAGCGAATGTTTTGCATTGTGTCTGGCGGACGGGTCTCATTAAAACCAGCCCGTTCGCGCCAAATTTTTTGGGTGAAACGGTTACTTGTTGCGCCCGGCCCGATCAATGTCATCGCCGCACCATCAAAATAAGCAAACATCTTGCCATCGGGTGCGCCAAGGATGCTTGGTTGGGGCACATTGGCCGCTAACATGAAGCCGATCATAATTCCGGCGATCCCGGCCAGACGCCATGCCTGTGACCATAGGCAAAGCCATAACCCACCCAGCGTCATAGTGACCAGTGCCGTCATAGGGAATGCCGATACCGGGCGCACATTGCCGGGAAAGGCTGTTACAGCAGAGGCAATGTTCAGCACGGCCTCAACGCCCCACCCCATGGGGATGAGTGCGATGACCTCTAATCCAAAGGGCATAAGAAGCAGAGAAACCAATGCGCAAGGCATGATCCAAAGTGCTGTAATCGGCACCGCCAGTAGGTTGGCAACAATCCCGTAACTAGCCAGTTGATGGAAATGATAGGCGGCGAACGGTCCGGTTGCGCTTGCTGCAACCAGCGTAGAAAATCCGACGCCGACCATATAAAGCAACATGCGGCGTTGCGGACTTCGCTTTCGATACATTCCGGCGTAGCGCTTTGAGAGAAATTCATAGGCGGCGACAAGTCCGGTAACGGCGGCAAAGGACAATTGGAAGCTGGCGCCTTGCAGACTTTCAGGGCGCACCAGCAAAATCACTGTTGCTGCAGCTGCTACCAGTCGTAAGGATATGCCGCGTCGCCCGATCATCACGGCGCCCAGTACAAGTGCCATCATCGTAAAAGCGCGTAACGTCGGAACCGTTGCGCCAGCCAGAGCGGTATAACAAAGCGCTGCCAATAACGCGGTGATCGCAGCCCATGTCTTGATGGGGTAACGCACGGCGATTGCGGGTATGGACGCGAGTATTGCGCGCACGTAAAAAAACACCAACCCTGCGATTAATCCGATATGTAACCCTGAAATAGCCAACAGGTGGGCTAGTCCAGAATCTCTCATGGATTCAATGCTTTGAGTTGATATCGCTTTGCGCTGTCCTGTTACCAATGCTGCTGCCATGGCACCGGCATCACCGTCAATTACGCTACGAATGCGATCACCGATCATCAGCCGGTAGCGTGATATCATCGGGGTGATCGAAAAATCCGCTGATGTGTTGTCTGCCCTGCGGATGATTTCTGGTAAGCCGAAGCTGAAACCAGTGGCTCCGATACCCTGAAAATAAGCATAACGTTGGAAATCAAATGCCCGTGGCGTTGCTGGTGGTGATGGCGGCCGTAATACGGCCCAGGCACGCACCCAGTCGCCCGGTTTTGGCAGGGTTTCGACTGTTCCGGTGCCAACGCGTACTCGCACACGTTGCGGTATCTTAAACGGTTGAAGACGACTGATCTGCAAACTGTCGAGTGTTAGTCGCGCTCCCTTGGGCAATGGTTCACTTTTAATCACCCTGCCAAATACATTCGTCGGCCCTATTTCGTGCTGTAATGTAATCGTTGCCAGACTGGCAGTGCGCAGTTGCGCTGCGCTAAAACCCAAGGCCATTGTGCCAACTGCAAGCAGCATGATCAGGGCCCATCGGTTTTCGCGTACCAACCATGCGACAATGAGCAGTATAAAAAGTGTTAGTACTCCCATATAGAGTGGTGGCTCTAGCGGAATGGCGAAATATGTACTGACGCCCAAACCAAGAAAAACGGGGAACCACAGTACCCACCGGTGAATTTCGGCAAATACTGTTGCATGCAACCAACTCGGCACACCTGTTAAATGGCGCCCAAGCGCGCTGGTTCTCTCGCTTGCGTAAAATATCCTTAAGGATTTCAAATATTTGAACGCCAAAGAGCTGCGCAAAGTGCCTCTCCGTGCTGGATTTCCCGGAGGAATATGATAGGTGTATGCACGCAATTCTCATACTTATAATCACAGACGGTACATATGACGGTCGTAACCCGCTTTGCTCCCTCCCCCACTGGATTTCTGCACATTGGCGGTGCCCGTACGGCGCTGTTTAACTGGCTATATGCGCGCCGCCATAACGGTAAATTCCTGCTGCGTATCGAAGATACAGATCGTAAGCGCTCTTCACAGGAAGCCGTCGACGCTATTTTGGATGGTCTGACGTGGCTGGGGCTGAACTGGGACGGTGAGGCCGTATCACAATTCGAACGTGCAGATCGCCACCGTGCAGCCGTGCAACAGTTACTCAACACAGGCAAAGCCTATCACTGCTATTGCACCCAGGAAGAACTGGCGCAAATGCGCGAACAGGCCAAGGCTGAAGGCCGTCCATGGCGTTATGATGGACGCTGGCGTGATCGTGCCCCATCCGAAGCACCTGATGGTGTTGATTCGGTGGTTCGCCTGAAAGCTCCAAGTGAGGGTGAAACCGTTATCCTTGATGAGGTTCAGGGTGAAGTCCGCGTTGCCAATGAAACGCTCGATGACATGGTGTTGTTGCGTGGTGATGGAACACCGACGTATATGCTCGCCGTGGTGGTCGATGACCATGATATGGGCATTACCCATGTTATTCGCGGTGATGATCACCTGACCAATGCGTTCCGTCAGTACCAGCTCTATACAGCGCTGGATTGGGACGTGCCTGTATTTGCACATATTCCACTTATTCACGGCCCCGATGGCGCGAAGATGTCGAAACGTCATGGCGCACTCGGTGTTGATGCCTATCGCGATCAGGGCTTCCTGCCAGAAGCCATGCGCAATTACCTGCTACGGCTAGGGTGGAGCCATGGTGATGAGGAAATCATCAGCACGCAACAGGCCACCGAATGGTTTTCGCTGGAAAACGTCGGACGTGCTGCTGCGCGCTTTGATTTTGTCAAATTGACGAACCTGAACGGCCATTACATACGACAGGCCGATGACGCTTATCTCGCCGGTTTGATTGCACCCTCCCTAGGTGAAGCCCGAGGCACGCCCTTAAGCGATGATGAAAATGCTCTGCTAGTTCGGGCCATGGCTGGATTGAAGGATCGTGCCAAGGATATGAACGAATTGGCGCAATCTGCCATGTTCTATTTCGCGCCTCGTCCATTTGATTATACGCAAAAGGCCATTGGCCTGCTTGATGAGGATGCACGCGGCCATTTGGCCAAAATGCGCGCTGATTTTGCAGCCTTAGATACATGGGAAGCTGAAGGTATTGAGGCTCATGTGCGGGCCTATTGTGAGGCATCCGATCCTGTGGTCAAACTCGGTAAAGTCGCACAACCGCTACGCGCAGCCATGACGGGCGGGACGATTTCCCCCCCTATTTTTGATGTAATTGCTATACTTGGGCGCGATGAATCCTTGGCCCGTATAGACGATGCGATTGATCTTCAGACTACGTAAATCTGTTGGTTTTCCGCGCCCTTTATGGGCGCTCAGATGAGGAGCACACTACATGAGCAACGAAAACGAAACTGGTAAGGACAGCTTTACCCTGACGGATAATCGTTCAGGAAAGTCATATGATCTTCCGGTACATCACGCTTCGGTGGGCCCTGATGTTATTGACGTTCGCACGCTCTATGCAGAAACCAACTGCTTTACGTATGACCCGGGATTCACATCGACGGGTAGTTGTGAATCCAAAATTACCTTTATCGATGGTGATAAGGGTATTTTGCTTTATCGCGGTTACCCTATTGATGCATTGGCCGAGCAGTCTGACTTCATGGAAGCCAGCTATTTGCTGCTTTACGGAGAGCTGCCAACTGCCGACGAAAAACGTAAGTTTGAAAGTGCCATCACCTATCACACCATGGTGCATGAGCAGCTTAATTACTTCTTCCGTGGTTTCCGGCGTGATGCGCACCCCATGGCTGTTATGTGTGGCGTAGTTGGCGCGCTTTCGGCGTTCTACCATGACAGCATCGATATTTCTGATCCCAAGCACCGTATGGTGGCGTCCTATCGCCTGATTGCCAAGATGGCGACCATCGCAGCCATGGCGTATAAATTCCATGTTGGTCAGCCGTTCATGTATCCGCGTAATGATCTGCGGTATTCCGAAAATTTCCTCTACATGATGTTTGGCACTCCGTGCGAAACCTACCGTGTTGATCCTGTTGTGGCGCGTGCCATGGACCGTATTTTGATCTTGCACGCTGATCATGAACAGAATGCCTCGACCTCGACCGTACGTCTTGCGGGTTCGTCGGGCGCAAATCCGTTCGCATGTATTTCGGCTGGTATTGCCTCGTTATGGGGCCCTGCTCACGGTGGTGCGAATGAAGCTGTGCTCAATATGCTTGAAGAAATTGGTTCAGCCGACCGTATTCCGGAGTTTATCAAGAAGGCAAAAGACAAAAATGATCCGTTCCGCCTGATGGGCTTTGGACACCGGGTGTATAAGAACTTTGATCCACGCGCTCAGGTTATGCGTCGCACCTGTCATGAAGTGCTTGATGCACTTGGCGTGAAAGATGAGCCGTTGCTTGATATTGCAATGGAACTAGAACGGATCGCGCTGGAGGATGAGTACTTTATCGAGAAGAAGCTCTATCCAAACGTTGATTTCTATTCGGGCATTATCTTCCGCGCTATTGGTATTCCGACCAGCATGTTCACGGTGTTGTTTGCCGTGGCCCGCACGGTTGGTTGGGTCGCCCAATGGAACGAAATGATCGAAGATCCTTCACAAAAGATCGGTCGTCCACGCCAACTGTATGTCGGCCAGCCACTGCGTGACTTCGAACCCTTGCACTTGCGTAAATAATTCTCTTCGATCTTATCTCTAAATGGGGTATCTGACGGATTAAATGATCCGTTGGCTACCCCATTTTGGTTATATGGCTGCACCCCAATCGTGCCGTATTGTCCGCCGCAACGTTTAATATTATTTGGAGTTTCTTGAATGATCCCCAGCCCGGTAAGTGAAATCAGATTTCTTGATCCCGTACCGCCAAAGTTTTCCCTACAGGAAGCTGAACATGCAGCACGTGAATTATTTGGGCTCGAAGGTGTTTTCAAGGCGTTGTATAGCGAACGCGATCAAAATTTTCGTATTGAAAATACCGGGGGCGATTACGTCTTCAAAATTTCGAATGCACGTGAAGACCATGATGCCATCGATTTGCAGACTCAGACTTTACTGCACATGGCGCAGAGTGACCCTTCCCTGCCCATTCCACGCGTAATTGCTGCTAAAGATGGAAATCCACATGATTTCATCACGGCGACGGATGGAACCAGACATCTGGTGCGTGTGTTGAGCTATATGCCCGGTGTGGTCATGGCTGACGTGCCGCGTAGTGCGGCATTGTTTGAAGATGTTGGTGCCCTGATGGGGCGTGCTGGTCTTGCTCTACGAGGTTTTTTCCACCCGGCTGCGGGGTATGACTTGCTATGGGACCTGCGCCAACTGGTTAGCCTGCGCGCACTGAGCGAACATGTTAATAATGCTACGTTGCGCCGCGCCATCGAGCGCGATCTTGATTATACCATTGAGCACGTTTTGCCCCGTTTGTCGGGCATGCGTAGTCAGATCATTCACAACGATGGCAACATCCATAACCTGATTGTCGACCCGGCAGAGCCGACAAAAATAACCGGTCTTGTGGACTTCGGTGACATGATGCATGCACCACTTATTTTTGATTTGGCGGTTTCTGCAGGGTCCATGACATTGGACGGCCCGGATTCTCTGGAAACCATGTGTCAGGTTGCCATGGGATATGATGGCGTCCTGCCACTTGAGGAAGACGAAATTAATATCCTGTCGCATTTGGCCGTTGGCCGTATTGCACAGGAACTGTTGATCGCGGCCAAGCGCCGTGCTGAAACGCCTGATGCCTCGGCCTATATTCTTGGCGATGAAAAGTCTTATGAAACGGTCATCGATCAACTGTTGACGATCGGGCACCAAAGCATGCGTGCGAAGTTGCGCGATGCGTGCCGCTTCCCATCTTATTGCCCCACAGGCGCCGTCGCGGTCCCTGATGAGAAACCCGATGATGTGACGTCCTTGCTAAAGCGCCGTAAGGACTCGCTCGGTTCTGCTCTGGAACTGGTCTACGACACACCATTTCACGTGGTGCGCGGCGAAGGCGTGTGGCTCTATGATGCCGACGGCCATCGTCACCTTGATGTTTATAACAATGTTCCGCACGTGGGTCATTGTCATCCCCATGTGGTGAAGACTGTGAGCCGCCAGATCGGCGCTCTCAACACCAACACACGTTATCTGTTTGATAATGTGGTGACCTACGCCGAACGACTGGCTGCATCCCTGCCCGGTGATCTGGGCAGCTGCATCTTTGTCAACTCAGGCAGCGAAGCAAATGACGCGGCCATGCGGGTTGCACGTACGCTAACAGGCAATCAGGGTGCGATTATCATCGAAGATGCCTATCACGGCATTACGGAATCCATTGATGAGCTGTCGCCTGCTGCATATCACGGCGCGGAGCCCCCTGCTCTCTCTCCACGCGTGCGGACACTTGAGGCACCCGATATGTATCGCGGGCGCTTTAGAGATGACCCCGAAAATGCTGCACAGCTTTATGCACAAAGTGCGGATGTAGCCATTGAAAGTCTGCGTGAAAGCGGGCACGGCACAGCAGCGTTCATGATCGACTCGTCCTTTAGCAGCAATGGCATCCTGCCTATCTTGCCAGGATACCTTCCCGCCGTGGTCGAAAAGGTGCGTGCCGCAGGTGGTCTGATTATTGCCGATGAAGTCCAGATTGGTTTTGGCCGGTGTGGCTCGCATTTGTGGGGCTTTGAGGCTCAGGGCATTGTCCCCGATATCGTTACAGTTGGAAAACCTGTCGGCAACGGGATCGCACTGGGCGTTATGATTACCACGCCTGATATACGTGGTCGTTTTGGTGAGCAGATTGATTTCTTCAGTACGTTCGGTGGAAACCCCGTTGCGTCTGCTGCGGCCCATGCGGTTTTTGATGTCATCGAAGAAGAGGGTCTTGTTGAGAACTCCAGAGTAACTGGCGACTACATGCGCAAGGGCCTTTGCGAACTTGCCAACAAGCATTTGGTCATTGGTGATGTACGCGGACAAGGGCTGTTCACTGGCGTTGATATTGTACGTGATCGCACGACCAGGGAACCTGCTGCTGATATCGCTGATAAGTTACGCAACCACTTGCGCGAGAACCGTGTTCTGGTTGGGCGTGAAACCCGTGCAGGCAATATCCTAAAGGTTCGTCCACCGCTGGCATTCCGCCGTGAACACGCCGATATCTTCCTCGAGGCCATGGAAAGCGCACTCGACGCTCTATAATCGTCAGTCGGTGGTGAAGACGCCGGCCTCCACTTGGCTCCATGCGGGATTGAGCTCTGCTATCTGTGAATAGACTGCGCACGTTTCTACGTGCGCGCCCGGCAGGTAACCAATACTCATAAGGAACTCATTGACGATTTCGCCTCCGGTGAAACGAAATGTCTTCTTAAAAAGCTTGGTCCACTCCTTGCGATTAAGTGGGTGATGGTGTGCCAGCCATGCCGTTAGACCGCCTTGGCTACGCATGTCGCGTATGCGGCCGGCGTTATCGATAATGGAGTTCACCTTCAGGCGATTTCGGATAATACCGGCATTGCCCAACAGGCGCTCGACGTCAGCTTCGCCATAAGATGCCACGGTATCGACATCAAAGCCTTCAAAGGCTTCAAGGGTCGTTGCACGTTTTTTCAGGATGATTTCCCACGATAGACCGGCCTGAAAAATTTCCAGTGCAAAACGTTCCAGCAATATAGCCTCGTCACTGACGGGAAAACCATATTCATGATCGTGGTAATAACCGTGAATATCATTGCCGCTGGCGAAGTCACAATATGTGGAACTCATGCGGTGATAGCCCCTTTGACTAACTTTGAAAATTTATCCGCGCAAGTCGATCCAGCCGCCAACATATGCGAAATAGAAGATGGCAAAGAACACCATGGAGACCAGTGTTGTGATAACAACCTTGATTAACATCATGGGGCGTTTCGGTGCGCCGTGATCCTGACCTTCGGTAACGTCGGCAGCATCAATTTTCGCCTTGGCTCCAAATGGCAGGACCATAAACAGGACGAGCCACCAAAGGATGAGATAGATTGCAATAGAGCTGCTTATCGACATGGTTACTTACGCCTGTTCTAATTCTACGAGTGTGCCACAAAAATCCTTGGGGTGCAGGAAGAGTACGGGTTTACCGTGCGCGCCAGTCTTTGGTTCGCCGTTACCCAATACGCGCGCACCAGATGCGACGAGGTGATCGCGTGCCGCCAAAATATCATCCACTTCATAACAGACATGATGCATGCCACCAGTAGGGTTTTTATCGAGAAAAGCCGTAATTGGCGAATTCTCACCCAAGGGGTGCAACAGTTCTATCTTTGTATTTGGCAACTCAACAAAGACCACCTGCACGCCATGATCGGGTTCATCCATGATGGGCGATACGTTCGCACCCAGCGTGTCGCGGTACATGATAATGGCGGCGTCCATATCTGGCACTGCGATTGCAACATGATTGAGGCGGCCGATCATTTTTCTTTTTCCTTTAGACACGCACCAAGTGCACTTTGGTCACCGGTCTTTTATCCAGCATGTTACGGAAGATACGACGCAGCGCTATCCTGATGGCTTCGGCAGCGGCTTCATCGTCTTCACGTTCACGTTTGGACAGGCCTTTAACGGCGGATTCTACAGCATCATAAATTTCATCTTCAAGGTCAGTTTCACCGACTTCCAGTAACCCGCTCGCTGATATTTGTGGCTCGTCATACAGCTTGCCGCTGTCATTGAGGACCACCGTTGCAACAACAAAACCATTGTAGAGTGCTTTGCGACGATTGCGTACCAGGTCACCGTTGAGTGGGACCAATCGATTGCCTTCATATGCCAGACGCCCTGATGGAACTTGATCAATGATTCCAACTTTATTGGGGCTCAGGCAAACGACAGAGCCATTTTCAGCCACCACGCTTTCCGGTACCTGGCATTCACGCGCCAGACTGGCGTGTTCAATCAGGTGACGCTGTTCGCCATGCACGGGCACGGCAATCTGCGGGCGGGCCAGTTGATACATCTCAGTCAATTCATCACGAGCAGGATGTCCCGATACATGCACGAAGGCATCTTGCCACGTAATGATATGGATGCCGCGCATGGCTAACTGATTCTGTAGCCGTGAAATGGAAACCTCGTTACCCGGAATGACGCGCGAGGAAAAGATGACAGTGTCACCGCTATCAAGGCTGACACGGGGGTGATCACCATGTGCAATGCGCGCCAGTGCGGCGCGAGATTCACCCTGTGAGCCTGTGCAGATCAACAGCGTGCGTTCACGTGGCAAGTAGCCCGCATCGTCTTCATCGAGAAAAACAAGATCCTTGGACAGGTAGCCGGTTTCGCGCGCGGCTTCGACCATACGGTGTAATGAACGACCTGACAGAACCACATCGCGGCCATTGTCACGTGCGGCCTCCGCAATCGTTTGTAGGCGCGCGATATTGGACGCAAAACATGCAACGGCCACCCGGTTTGGACATTCAGCGATGACGCGGCCCAATGATTCACGCAAGTCCCCTTCTGAGCCTGAATCGCCAGGCGAAAAGACATTGGTGGAATCACACACCATAGCCAATATGCCTTGGTCACCAAGTTCACGCAGACGGTCCGTATCAGCGCTATCGCCAACCACCGGATCGGGGTCGAATTTCCAATCACCGGTATGCAGGATCGTGCCATGTGGTGTGGTGATTGCAATGGCATTGGGTTCCGGTATGGAATGCGTCAGGGTCACAAGTTCAAGTTTAAATGGGCCGATCTCAAAGGTTGAGCCGAGTTCAACGACGATAATAGGAACATCATTGCCCCAACTGACTTCGCCAAGTTTTCGGCGCAGTACGGCGGCGGTGAATGGTGTGGCATAAACAGGGCAGCGCAATCTGGGCCACAGGTGATGTACGGCACCAAGATGGTCTTCATGTGCGTGAGTCAGTACCAGAGCGAGCAGGTCTTCGCTGCGATCTTCGATGAATGTTGGGTCAGGCATCATAACATCGACGCCCGGCATACTGGGGTCAGCGAAGGTCACGCCCAGATCGATCATGAGCCACTGTGCCTTATCGGCAGAACCAAGTCCGTATAAATTCAGGTTCATGCCGATCTCGCCCGCACCACCAAGTGGCAGGAACAAAAGATCTTCGTCAGGCGAAGATGATGAATGCGGGCTCAAGAGCGTGCCTCATTTTTTTTGGTATTACGGCGAAAAATTTCAAGTAACCCTTTCATGGTCAGGTCAGGGTCAATTCCGTCGAAGATGTCGCTTGCACCGGCAAACAATGGTGCAAGTCCGCCGGTTACGATGACCTTCATGTCATCACGGCCATATTCGCTGCGTATACGCGCGATGAGCCCCTCAATAAGTCCGACATATCCCCAGTAGACGCCTGATTTCATAGCCTCTACGGTGCTTTTGCCTATAACGCGTTTAGGGCGTTCGACAGCAATACGCGGTAGCTTTGCTGCTGCGATATGCAGGGCTTCGACGCTTAGATTAACGCCCGGCGCAATGACACCGCCAATATAATCGCCGTCTTCGTTGATGATGTCGAATGTGGTACCCGTACCGAAATCAACGATGATCAATGGGCCGCCATGCAACGTATAGCCAGCTACAGCATTGACCAACCGGTCTGCACCGGCCTCTTCAGGGCGGTCAATCAAGACACCTATACCAAGATCAATATATGCTTCGCCAATGACCCATGGATCGCAATCAAAGTAAGTCCGGCACAGGAGCTTGATTTCGTAAAGCGCCTGGGGGACGACTATGGCGACGATCGTGTCGGTAATGTCGCTCGGCGACAAATCACGCAGCGCCATAAGGTGGCTAAGCCATACGGCGTACTCATCAGCCGTACGCGCCGGGTCCGTGGCGATGCGCCACTGGCCAACCACCTGATCACCATCATAGATGGCAAACTTGATGTTGGTGTTATTGGCATTAATGGCGAGCAGCATGCCGGTTTACTCGTTTTGTTTTCAGGTCTTGTGGTTTGGGAAGAAAACGTCACCGACGGTGATGGTCTGTTCGTTTTCGTTCTGGCGCAGTCTTAACGCACCATTTTCATCAATGCCCGCAAAGATACCGGAAAGTTCCTGGTTTTCCAGCCGTACCAGTATTTCTTCGTTTAAACCTGCGGCGCGCCAGACCCAGGTCTCGCGCAGCCCCTCGAAGCCATCTTCCATCCAACGGCGACACCAGACCAGAAAATTGCGTGAAAAAGACGCTAGCGTATCTTCAACGCTAATATCGCGTGCACCTTCTGCAGCAAATGAAGTCGCAGGATACGGTGTATCGTCCGGGTGCGTGGCAACGTTAATACCGACGCCGAGAATCAGCCAGTCGAGATGGCCATCGGGCGATGAACCCGATGATTCCATCAAAATGCCAGATACTTTCTTGCTGTTAAGCAGAACATCGTTCGGCCATTTACAATGGGCTTCGTATCCGGGCGGGCACAGTTCACCAATGGTGTCATAAATTGCCAGTGCCGCGACATAGCCTAATTGTGTGGCTTCTATGGCCGGAGCATCCGGACGCAGGATCAGTGAGCAGTAAAGGTTGCCTTCTGCACCGAACCATTCACGGCCACGGCGTCCGCGCCCAGCACTCTGGCTGCGCGCCCAGACAAGCGTGCCATCAGGTGCGGCGTCTTCGCCCTGTTCGGCTAGCTTTTTGGCTTCATCATTGGTGCTGCTAACGCTATCAAACGTAACCAGATTGTAGATACCTGGCAGATTAAGTGTCTGTGTCATTAGTGGCCAAACAGCGCCGCCGCAGCCGCTGCCGCAGGCTTAAGAAGCGGTGTCGGATACAGAATGAAGAACACCATCAACGCCGCCGTACCGGTTATGACCAAAGTAATGGGCCGTGATATGGGTTGATCAAAAGCATCGGCAGGATCATCAAAATAAACAACTTTGATGATACGAATGTAATAGAACGCGCCGATAACACTAGAAAGCACACCAATAATAGCCAGTGCGTAAAGTTCTGCCTCAATAGCGCCGAGGAAAATATAGAGCTTGCCGAAGAAACCAGCCAATGGTGGTATGCCTGCCATGGAGAACATGAAAATGGCAATGGCGAGTGCCAGTAATGGCTGGGTCTTGGACAGCCCAGCAAGATCAGATATCTGCTCGACCATGCGTTCGCCACGGCGCATGCACAGGATGCAGGCAAACATACCAACGTTCATGAACAGATAAATGCCTAGATAAACCAGAACGGCGTTTACGCCAGCTTCGTCTCCAACTGCCAAACCGATCAGCGCGTAGCCGATGTGCCCAATGGAGCTATAGGCCATCAGGCGCTTGATGTTCGTTTGGTTGATCGCAGCAAATGCGCCTAGCAGCATGGATGCTATAGACACCAGAACAATGATTTGCTGCCACTGTGCGACCAGATCACCGAACGGTCCGACCATAACCCGCAGCAGCAGCGCAATAGCGGCAATCTTGGGTGCGACGGCAAAAAACGCGGTTACGGGTGTGGGCGCGCCTTCGTAAACATCGGGCGTCCACATATGAAATGGTACGGCTGATACCTTGAACGCCAAACCAGCCAGAATAAAGACGATACCAATAATCACGCCAACGGACGGGCTATGACCAAGCGAATGGTGGAAGGTTTCTGCCAGTACGTCAAAATTGGTTGAGCCGGCAAAGCCATAAATCAGCGTACTACCGTATAGCAGCATGCCCGAAGCCAGTGCACCGAGGACGAAATACTTCAACCCGGCCTCGCTGGAACGCTGATCATCACGGCGAAATGCTGCAAGCACGTAAAGCGACAGGCTCTGCATTTCCAACCCGACATAGAGCGAAATCAGATCGTTAGCAGAGATCATCATCATCATGCCGAGGGTGGCGAATACGGCCAAAATACTGAATTCAAAGCGTCCCATTTCATGCAATTCAAGATAATCGCGTGAAATCAGTAAGGTCAAAGCTGCCGCAGCAAGCACCAAAACTTTGGTAAAACTGGCGAACGTATCGGTGAGAAACAGCCCACCAAAGGTATGCATGGTGCCACCTGAACTTGAAACAGTCAGCACCAACAGCCCGGTCAACACCATAGAGACGATACTGAGCATCCATATTTGCCGGTTGATGCGGGTGGTGTCGGCGGCACTATCAGCGCGCTGGAACACTCCTAGCATAAGCAATGCCATGATTACGAAGCCGAGAAATATCTCGGGCAGTGCCGGCGCCAAGTTGGGAATTTCGCTCAACGGCATGGGGACATCTTGCTCCGCTTACTGCGCCATAGAGATGGCTGTGGTGGCTGCAGCCTGGGCTGCTTCCACATGATCAATCAGGTTTTGCACCGAAACGTGCATGAAATCGAGGAATGCTGGCGGATAAATACCCATCCATAAGGTAATCAGGACCAATGGCGCAAAAACCATGATTTCACGCGGCGTCATGTCGGCAATCTGGGTCAGGCTTTCCTTGGTCAATTGACCGAATATAACCCTGCGATAGAGATAGAGCATGTAGGCCGCACCAAGGATTACGCCGAGCGCAACAAATGCTGCGACCCACGTGTTGACCTTGAAGAGGCCGACAAGCACCAGGAATTCACCAACAAACCCACCTGTACCGGGTAAGCCTACTGAAGCCAGCATAAATACCATGAACATCAGGGCATAGACCGGCATACGCTCGACCAGGCCACCGTAGGCAGAAATTTCACGCGAATGCATGCGATCATAGACCACGCCGACGATCAGGAAGAGTGCGGCAGAAACCACGCCGTGACTTAGCATCTGGTAGATCGCGCCTTCGATTCCCTGCACTGTCAGGGTGAACGTACCTGCGGTGACAAAGCCCATGTGGGCGATAGAGGAATACGCGATCAGTTTTTTCATGTCTTCCTGCGCCAGAGCCACCAGCGAGGTGTAGACAACGGCAATGACGCTGAGTGCATAGATCAGCGGTGTGAAATCAGCGGTCGCAATGGGGAACATGGGAAGTGAGAAGCGCAGAAATCCGTAGCCGCCGAATTTCAACAACACACCAGCCAAAATCACAGAGCCTGCCGTTGGTGCTTCGACGTGAGCGTCAGGCAGCCAGGTATGGACCGGCCACATGGGGACTTTGACCGCAAATGATGCAAAGAACGCCAGCCACAACCAGGGCTGTATGGACGCCGGGAAAGTATGCGTCAGCAAAACGGTCATGTCGGTCGTGCCAGCATCAAAGTACATCACAAAGATAGCCAGCAACATGAGCACAGAGCCCAGCAGCGTATAGAGGAACAGCTTGAATGAAGCATAAACGCGGCGTTTGCCGCCCCAGACGCCAATAATCAGGAACATCGGGATCAACACGGCTTCGAAGAAGATATAGAACAACACGATATCGAGCGCGCTGAACATGCCAACCATCATGGTTTCCAGGATCAGGAAGGCGATCATGTATTCCTTCACCCGATCCTTGATCGATGTCCAGCTGGCGAGAATACATAGCGGCGTCAACAGGGTCGTAAGCAGCACGAACAGCACTGAAATGCCATCAACGCCAAAGTGGAATGTGATGCCAAAGGCTGGCATCCACTCATACTTCTCAACGAACTGGAAGGCTGGTGTTGTCTGATCAAATCGTGCCCACAGGAATAGTGAGAGCACAAAGGTGATGCTGGACGTCCACAGCGCTACGTTGCGTGCATTGCGTGCAACAACGTCGGCGTCGCCACGGATAAATAATATTAAGCCCGCGCCCACTAGTGGAAGGCCGATCAAAGGTAGCAATAACGGAAACTCACCCATATCGGATTATCCCACGTTCGAGAACAAGTACCAGGTTATCAAGACCACTACGCCGGTTAGCATCGCGAACGCGTAGTGATAAAGGTAGCCTGTCTGAAGGGCTGCGGCACGGCGTGCCACATTGCGCACAACGGCGGAAATCCCGTCGGGACCAATGCCATCAATGAGCGATCCGTCGCCAACCTTCCACAGGTTACGGCCAATGTAGAACGCTGGGCGCACGAAAAGAAAATCGTAAAGTTCGTCAAAGTACCATTTGTTGAGTAGGAACTGATATATCCCGCTGAAGCGCGTGGCGATCTTGTGTGGAAGATCGGTCGCCCTAATGTAAAGGATATAAGCCGCTGAGATGCCGATGACGCCCACGACCAGAGGTGCATACTTGACCCATGCTGGTACGTGATGCGCGGCTTCAAGCGCCGGGTGGCTGTCCAAAATCAGGATGGCATTCCCCCAGAATTCAACAGCGCCCTCACCTACAAAGGAATTATAGCCAACAAGCCCTGCAAGCACGGCACCGGTTGCCAGTACCAGCAGCGGGATCAACATGACCTTGGGGCTCTCGTGGACGTGCGCCATAACCTTTTCATCGGCACGTGGTGCACCGTGGAAGGTCATGAAGAGCAGACGCCATGAATAGAACGCTGTCAGCATCGCGGCCATCAGACCGAGCCAGAAGGCATAATTCCCGACACCGGTGTGCGAAGCCCATGCGGCCTCAAGCACGATATCTTTCGAGAAGTAACCGGCAAACGGTGGGATACCGGCAAGTGCGAGATTACCAATCCACATGAGCGCATACGTTACCGGAATGAGCTTCCAGATGCCGCCCATCTTGCGCATATCTTGTTCATCGGACATGGCGTGGATAACCGCACCGGCACCAAGGAACAGCAACGCCTTGAAGAAACCGTGTGTCATCAAGTGGAAAATGCCAGCCGAATAGGCCGAAACACCGCATGCAAAGAACATGTATCCCAGCTGCGAACAGGTCGAATAGGCAATGACTCGCTTGATATCGTTTTGGGTACAGGCGACGGTTGCGGCAAAAATTGCGGTCGATGCACCGACGATGGTCACCACGGTCAATGCGGTGTCAGAATATTCAAAAATCGGCGAAAGCCGTGCGACCATAAAGACGCCTGCGGTCACCATTGTAGCAGCGTGGATCAAAGCAGATACCGGGGTTGGGCCTTCCATGGCATCGGGTAACCATGTGTGTAGTCCCAACTGAGCCGATTTGCCCATAGCGCCCACGAACAGTAACAGACAGGCCACTGTCAGAGCATGGAACTCACCACCGAACACTACGATAGTAGCATCGGTGTAATTGCTCGCAGAGGCAAAGATCGTATCGAGATGCACGGTCTGGAAGATCACGAAGACCGCGAAAATACCCAGCGCAAAGCCAAAGTCACCCACGCGGTTGACCACAAAAGCCTTGATCGCGGCAGCATTGGCCGTTGGTTTTTGATACCAAAAACCAATCAATAGGTAGGATGCCAGACCGACGCCTTCCCAGCCAAAGAACATTTGGATCAGGTTGTCGGCGGTTACCAGCATGAGCATGAAGAAGGTAAACAGGCTGAGATACGCCATAAAGCGCGGCACATGCGGATCATGGTGCATATAGCCGACGGAATAGACATGCACCATGGCAGAGACCACTGTGACGACGATCATCATGACAGCGGTCAGGGTGTCGACCTTAAGCGCCCAAGAGACTTCAAGCGCACCGGAATCAATCCATGTGAAGAGTTCGACGGTGCGGGCATTGCCGTTCAGGGCAACATCGACAAAAACGAAAATGGCAGCGCCAGCGGATGCCAGCAATCCACCACAGGTGACCCAGTGGGCCATGCTGTCGATGGATTTGCTGCGTTCGCTATCAGCGCCATGGCGCATGAAGGCAAGGATGCCCGCAATAATAGCGCCGATGAGCGGCAGGAAGACGACGGCGGTAATCATGCTCTCTGCTCAGCCCTTCATCATGTTGATGTCTTCAACCGCGATAGAACCGCGATTACGGAAATAAACGACCAGAATTGCGAGACCGACGGCGGCTTCAGCCGCTGCGACGGTGAGCACAAAAATGGCGAAAACCTGTCCAACCAAGTCGTTCAGCGATGCTGAAAACGCAACCAGATTGATGTTTACCGCAAGCAGCATTAGCTCAATGGACATCAGGATGACGATCACGTTCTTGCGGTTCAGGAAAATACCGAAAATGCCCAGCGCGAACAGGATGGCTGCAACACTCAGATAATGGGCGAGGCCAATTTCAAACATCAGATGCCCTTCCCTGTTTCAACTTTGCGTATTTCGATCGTGTCATGCGGACGGCGTGCGACCTGATCTGCGATAACCTGTTTGCGAACGCCCGGGCGACGACGATGCGTCAGCACAATCGAGCCAATCATAGCAACCAGCAGGATCATGCCAGCGGCTTCGAACAGGTAGAGATAGTCCGTATACAGCACGGCACCCAGAGCATGAGTGTTTGTTACTCCGCTTGGAATAGGTGTCGCACTGGATGCTGCTGCTTCAGGGGCAATGACCCAGCTACCCAGTACCATGACCAATTCAACCAGCAGGATCAGTCCGACCAGTGCACCAATGGGTAAGTACTGAAGGAAACCTTGCCGTAATTCGACGAAGTTAATATCGAGCATCATGACAACGAACATGAATAGAACTGCGACAGCGCCGACGTAGACGATAACCAAAGTCATGGCCAGGAACTCAGCGCCCAGCAGCAAGAACAATCCGGCAGAATTAAAGAAGGCCAGAATCAGGAACAGAACCGAATGCACGGGATTACGCGACGAAATCACCATCACTGCAGAGGCAATGGTAATAAGCGCGAACATATAAAATGCGAAAGCCTGGATCATTTTCCTGTCTTTCCTTTACCCGGCACCCTTAGCGGTACGGAGCATCAGCGGCAATGCGTGCCCCGAGCTCCGTTTCCCACTGGTCGCCGTTGGCGAGGAGTTTATCTTTGTTATACATGAGCTCTTCACGTGATTCTGTGGCAAACTCAAAATTCGGACCTTCAACAATGGCATCTACCGGGCAGGCTTCCTGACAGAAGCCGCAGTAGATGCATTTCACCATATCAATGTCATAACGTGTGGTGCGGCGAGAGCCGTCATCACGTGGTTCGGCTTCGATGGTGATTGCCTGTGCCGGGCAGATCGCTTCGCACAGCTTGCACGCAATGCAGCGCTCTTCACCATTTGGGTAACGCCGCAGAGCATGCTCGCCACGAAAACGTGGGCTTAACTGCCCCTTTTCATAGGGGTAGTTAAGTGTGACCTTCTGGCGGAAGAGATGCCGGAACGTCAGAGCCATGCCGGAGACAAGCTCCGAAAGCAGGACTGAGCGTATGCCGCGATCAATAAAGCTCATGATCTGGTTTCCTCAACCTTCCAGTTAACCGACCACAGGGGCCAGGTCGAATGCCACAAGAATACCGGCGACAATAGCCACAGCGGCGAGCGAAATAGGTAGAAACACCTTCCAACCCAAGCGCATCAGCTGATCGTAGCGATAGCGCGGGAATGTGGCGCGAACCCAAATAAAGACAAACAGGCAGAACGCAATCTTGAATGCCAGCCAAATCGGACCGGGGATCAGGTTAAACGGTGCAATATCAAAGGGTGGTAACCAGCCGCCAAGAAACAACACCGATGTCATAGCAGACATCAGGATCATGTTGGCGTATTCACCCAGGAAAAACAGCGCGAATGCCATAGCTGAATATTCAACGTTATAGCCAGCAACCAGTTCGGCCTCTGCTTCGGGCATATCGAACGGGTGACGATTGGTTTCCGCCAGTGTCGAGATAAAGAAGATGACCGCCATGGGAAATAACGGGAATACGTACCAATTGAACATGCCGTATTCGCCTTTTTGTGAAAGGACGATATCGCTCAGGTTCAATGAGCCAACGCACATCAGCACGGTAATAATAACGAAACCCATGGCCACTTCGTAAGACACCATCTGTGCAGCAGAACGCAGCGCACCAAGAAAGGCGTACATGGAGTTAGAAGCCCAGCCAGCCATCAGGATGCCATAGACACCAAGAGATGAGATAGCGAACAGGAACAGGATGCCAACATTGATATCAGCCAGCACCATGCCTTCGTCGAAAGGAATGACTGCCCATGCGACCAACGCCAGAATAAATGTTACGCACGGCGCAAGAATAAACACGGCGCGATTGGCGCCCGAAGGGATGATTGTTTCTTTCAGAAACAGCTTCAGGCCATCAGCAATCGGCTGTAATAGGCCAAACGGGCCAACCACGTTGGGGCCTCTGCGCAATTGCATGGAGCCGATGATCTTGCGTTCGGCAAGTGTCAGGTAGGCGACCGACAGCATCACCGGGATCACGATCGCAACGATCTTGATGACCATCCAGACGAGAGGCCAGATGTAGCTAACCCAAAGTTCAACCATCGGTACCGGTCTTTCCTTCAGTTTCGCCACCAAGCACTTCAGTGCAGGTTGCCATGGTGTCGGACGCCCGCGAAATGGGGTCGGACATATAGAAATTTTCAATCGGTGAGGCAAACGGCGCTGCCTCGGTCTCACCACTTTGGCCGAATTCGCCCCAGTTTGCTGATGCAATGCTATCGCTATGGGCAAATACCGGATTGGCCGTGCTCATACGTTCACGCAGGGCCTCAAGTGAGTTATAGGGCAGCGTCTTACCGAGAACCTCTGACAAGGCGCGAATAATGGTCCAGTCTTCACGCGCGTCACCGGGGGTGAAGACGGCGCGATGCGTGTTCTGGACCCGGCCTTCGGTATTAACGTAGGTCGCTGATTTCTCGGTGTAGGCAGCACCCGGTAGGATTACGTCCGCATCGTGTGCGCCGCGATCTCCATGGTGGCCCTGATAGATGACAAATGCATCGCCGAGGTCTTCGGTCGAAACTTCATCGGCACCGAGCAGAAATACAGTATCAATCTCGCCAGCCTTGGCACCAGCCAGAATACCGGCTGTATCGCGGCCACCCTCGCCCGGCACGAAACCGATATCGAGGCCACCAACACGTGCCGCAGCTGTGTGCAATACGTTAAAGCCATTCCAGCCATCAACAACCATGCCGTAACGCTCTGCCACGCTGCGCGCCAATGCCATAACGGCGGCACCATCTGCGCGGTTGATCGCACCCATACCGATAACCAGCATGGGGTGTTCGGCTTTGCTGAGGGTTTCAGCAAAATCACCTTCGCCGTTTGCAAGCTGGCGCAGCGTTTCTGCACCGGCACCGAGATGCGTAACCGGATAGGTCAGATCATCATCAGAGCCGATAGCCGCGATGGGGAACCCACCCATGAGGTAACGTTTGCGAATGCGTGCGTTTAAAACCGGAGATTCAAGGCGTGGATTGGTGCCGATCAGCACACAGGCGTCGGCACTTTCAATGCCCGCAACCGTGGAATTGAACAGATAGGAAGCGCGACAGCTTGGGTCGAGCGCTGCGCTGTCTTGCCGACAATCCATGTTTGCCGAACCAAGTTCACCGAGCAGGTCTTTCAATGCTGTCATGGTTTCTACGTCCGCCTGATCACCAGCAAGAGCGGCAACTTTTGTACCATCGCGACCATTCAGGCGTTCTGCAATGGCATCAAAGGCTTCCTGCCAGCTGGCTTCACGCAACTTGCCATCTTCACGCACATAAGGGCGATCCAGACGACGTTTGCGCAGGCCGTCACAGGCAAAGCGGCTCTTGTCGGAAATCCATTCCTCGTTCACGTCTTCGTTCAGACGCGGCATGATACGCATGACTTCCGCACCACGGCTATCAACGCGGATTGCCGCACCCAATGCGTCCATAACGTCAATGGATTCGGTTTTCTTCAGTTCCCATGAGCGCGCATGGTAGGCATATGGTGCCGAGGTCAACGCGCCGACAGGACATAGATCAATCAGGTTGCCAGAAAGCTCAGACGTAAGCGCCTTTCCGACGTACGTTCCGACTTCGAGATGCTCACCGCGACCGGTTGCACCCAATTCGGGCACGCCGCCAACTTCACGCGCAAAACGGATGCAGCGCGTGCAGTGAATGCAGCGGGTCATGATGGTCTTGATTAACGGCCCCATGTACTTGTCTTTGACTGCGCGCTTGTTCTCGGTGTAGCGCGAGCGGTCAGCGCCATAGCCCATAGCCTGATCCTGCAAGTCACACTCACCGCCCTGATCACAGATCGGGCAATCAAGCGGGTGGTTAATCAGCAGGAATTCCATCACACCCTTGCGCATCTTTTGCACTTCCGGGGTGTTTGTGCGGATCACCATGCCATCAGCAACGGGCATGGCACACGACGCGACGGGTTTTGGTGCGCGCTCCATATCGACCAGACACATACGGCAGTTGCCAGCGATGGACAGGCGTTCGTGATAGCAGAACCGTGGAATCTCTGCACCGGCCTCTTCACAGGCCTGAAGCACAGTATAACCGGCGTCTACTTCAATTTCCTGTCCGTCAATTGTTAGCTTGGGCATATCTTTACCTTCACTCCGCCGCTTCACGGTTTTGGGTGATGCGCGCTTCCATCAGTGGACGGAACTGGCGGATCAAACCCTGGATCGGCCATGCGGCTGCATCCCCGAGAGCGCAAATCGTGTGACCTTCGACCTGACGGGTGACTTCCTCAAGCAGATCGATTTCTTCAACAGCTGCATTGCCCGCCGTCATCCGTTCCATCATGCGCCACATCCAGCCGGTACCTTCGCGGCACGGCGTACACTGGCCGCAGCTTTCGTGCATATAGAAACGTGAGAGGCGTGTAATCGCCTTGATCGGGTCGGTGGATTTATCCATGACCATGACGGCAGCGGTGCCAAGGCCAGACTGCATTTCACGTAAGGAATCAAAATCCATCAGTACGGTGTCGCATTGGCCCTTGTTTAACATCGGAACCGACGCGCCGCCCGGAATGACAGCCAACAGATTATCCCATCCATCGCGTACACCACCGGCATGCTTTTCGATGAGTTCCTTGAGCGAAACGCCCATTTCCTCTTCTACGGTGCACGGATTGTTTACGTGTCCGGAGATATTGAAAAGCTTGGTCCCTGTGTTATTGGGGCGACCAAGCGCGCCAAACCAATCAGGACCACGGCGCAGGATTTCCGGTACCACGGCAATGGATTCCACGTTGTTAACCGTGGTTGGGCAACCCCAAGCACCAACATTCGCCGGGAATGGAGGCTTCAGGCGAGGTTGGCCCTTCTTGCCTTCCAGGCTTTGGATCAGAGCAGATTCTTCGCCGCAGATGTATGCGCCAGCGCCCATGTGGACATAGAAGTCAAAATCCCAGCCCGAACCGCAGGCATTCTTACCGATCAGTCCGGCGGCATAAGCTTCGTCAACGGCGCGCTGCATGGCTTCGCCTTCGCGGTAGAATTCACCGCGGATATAAATATAGGCAGCGTGCGCCTGCATGGCGAAAGCGGCGACAAGCGCACCTTCGATCAATTTGTGCGGTTCATGGCGAAGAATTTCACGATCTTTACAGGTGCCGGGTTCACCTTCATCGGCATTGATCACCAGATAGTGCAGACGATCACCAACTTCTTTGGGCATGAAAGACCATTTCATACCGGTGGAGAAGCCAGCACCGCCACGTCCGCGCAGGCCGGAAGCCTTCACGTCTTCGATAATTTGCTCGCGACCTTTTTTAAGTAGCGCTTTGGTGCCATCCCAATCACCACGTGACTGCGCACCCGCCAATGTGCATTCGCGTAGGCCGTAGATATTGGTGAAAATGCGATCACTGTTTTTTAACATCAGGCGTCCTCCGCTTCGCTTAGCGAGGTCAGGCCACCAGCGGGTTCGCTTGATTTCCGGCCATTCTGTGGACCGGCCTTAGGCGTTTCGCCATTCTTCAGCGCAGTGAGGATCATCTCGGCATGCTCAGGCGTTAGATCTTCATAATAATCATCCCCGATCTGTACCATGGGGGCATTCACACAAGCACCGAGGCATTCGGTCTCTGTCAGGCTGAACATGCCATCTTCCGAGGTGCCGCCGAAGTCTGTGCCGCTAACGCGCTTACAAGTTGCAGCAATTTCATCAGAGCCGCGCAGCCAGCATGGCAGGTTGGTACACACCTGAACGTGGTGTTTCCCGATCGGCTTGAGGTTGTACATCGTATAGAAGGTTGCGACTTCGTAGACCCGGATTGGAGCCATACCAAGGAATTCAGCCACATGGTCCATGGCTGCACGTGGCAACCAGCCATCATGCTGGCGCTGCGCAAGATCGAGTAACGGCATGCAAGCACTGGCTTGTTTACCCTCGGGGTACTTGGCAATGACTTCCCCTGCCCGTTTTACATTTTCGGGTGTAAAGGAAAAGCTCTTCGGCTGTTCGATATTATCGCTCTGCGCACTCATCGATCAATCTCACCAAACACGACGTCAATGGAACCAATGATGGCAACCACGTCTGCCAGCATGTGCCCTTTTGACATCATATCCATGGCCGCCAGATGAACGTAACCGGGCGGACGGATTTTACAACGATAGGGCTTGTTGGTGCCGTCTGACACCAGATACACGGCGAATTCGCCCTTGGGCGCTTCGACGGCTGTATAGGTTTCTCCGGCGGGTACGTGGTAGCCCTCGGTATACAGTTTAAAGTGATGAATCAGCGATTCCATGGACTGCTTCATATCGCCACGAGATGGCGGCGCAATCTTGTTGTCGCTGACCTTGACTGCGCCGAGCGGCATTTGCTCAAGGCACTGCTTGATGATCTTGACGCTTTCGCGCATTTCAACCATGCGGATCAGGTAACGGTCGTAGCAATCGCCGTGCTTGGCAATGGGAATATCGAAATCCATCTTGTCGTAAACATCATAGGGCTGCGATTTACGCAGATCCCAAGCCAGTCCCGAAGCACGCAGATTAGGGCCGGTAAAACCCCAGTCCAGCGCCTGTTCCTGGCTGACGATAGCAATATCGACTGTGCGCTGCTTGAAGATGCGATTCTCAGTCAGCAGGGATTCCAGATCGTCGATAAATTTCGGGAAGCGATCTGCCCAGGCCATGATGTCCTCAGACAATCCAGCGGGCATATCAAAAGCCACGCCACCGGGACGGAAATAGGCCATATGCATGCGCGCGCCACTGACCCGTTCGCAGAACTCCATCAGGTGCTCGCGCTCTTCGAATGCCCACAGCATGGGGGTCATCGCCCCAACATCCATGGCGTAGGAGCAAACATTGAGAATGTGGTTCAGGATTCGACCGATTTCGGCATATAGAACGCGGATATACTGACCACGCGGCGGCACTTCGATATCCAGTAGCTTTTCAACCGCTAGCGCAAAGGCGTGCTCTTGATTCTGTGGCGCAACGTAATCCAGACGATCGAAATACGGCACGGCCTGCAGGTAGTTTTTGTATTCGATCAGTTTCTCTGTGCCACGGTGCAGCAAGCCAATATGAGGATCAGCGCGATCAACGACTTCACCATCCATCTCAAGCACCATGCGCAGCACGCCGTGGGCCGCAGGATGCTGGGGGCCAAAGTTGATATTGAAGTTCTTGATTTCGGTTTCAGCCATCAGGAGGCATCCCCTTCCGCAGCGTCTTCGGCCTTTTCATCGCCGGGCAGTTGGCGTTGTACACCTTCCCACGGGCTGAGAAAATCGAATGAACGGAACTCCTGGGTCAGCTTGACGGGTTCATAGACAACGCGTTTTTGTTCATCGTCGTAACGCAGCTCCACGTAACCGGTCAGCGGGAAATCCTTACGGAGCGGATACCCTTCAAAGCCATAGTCGGTTAACAGGCGACGCAAATCCGGATGGCCAGAGAAAAAGATGCCATACATATCCCATGCTTCGCGCTCGAACCAATTGGCTGCATTGAAGACGCCAAGCACGCTCGGAACCGGTTCGTCTTCATTGGTACGAACCTTAACGCGGACACGGATATTATGGGTCATGCTAAGCAGGTTATAGACAACCTCGAAACGTTCTTCATCTTCGGGGTAGTCGACACCACAAACATCAACCAGTTGCTTGAACTGGCAGTTTACATCGTCACGCAGGAAGGTCAGGACTTTAACAATAGAATCGCGACGGGCATGGAGCACGAGCTCGCTATGGGCGACCTCTGTTGAGGCCACCGAATCAGATAGCGATACAGCTATCAATTCTCCCAAATCTTTAAGTGCGGCTTCCATTGCGTTGTGTTCCCTCTCCAACGTCGTTTAATAGCCTCGTTCAGCTTTTTAACGCCAGAGTGTTCCTGTTCTGTGGATTTTCTTTTGTAATTGCAAAATACCGTACACCAGCGCTTCAGCGGTGGGGGGGCATCCGGGCACATAAACGTCAACGGGCACAACGCGGTCACAGCCGCGGACAACCGAGTATGAATAATGGTAATAGCCACCGCCGTTGGCGCATGAGCCCATGGAAATTACGTAGCGTGGCTCGGCCATCTGGTCGTAGACCTTGCGGAATGCGGGGGCCATTTTATTGGTCAGAGTACCAGCAACAATCAGAACGTCGGACTGGCGGGGGCTTGGCCGTGGCACAACACCGAATCGGTCCAGGTCATAGCGTGGCATATAGGCGTGAATCATTTCCACGGCGCAGCATGCTAGGCCAAACGTCATAGGCCATAGTGAGCCGGTGCGTGCCCAGTTTACGAGTTTATCGAGATTGGCGACGACGAAACCCTGATCGCTCAGTTCACCGGTTACGCGACGTAGAATTTCGTCCTGTTCCAGCCCTGCAGGTACCGGAGTACCTTCTGCTGCGGTTATGGTGCGCTCTACTCCCATTCCAAGGCCCCTTTTCTCCACTCATAGATGAAACCAACAGTGAGAATGCCGAGGAACAGCATCATTGACCAGAAACCGAATACGCCGATTTTACCGAGCGATATGGCCCAAGGGAAAAGGAAGGCGACTTCTAGGTCAAAGATGATGAATAAAATGGCAACGAGGTAAAAGCGGACATCGAACTTATGGCGCGCGTCAACGAAGGCGTCAAAACCGCACTCATAGGCGGAATTTTTCTCAGCATCGGGATGCTGGCGCGCGACAATCAGAGATGCGGTGATGGCAATGCCTGCGATGGCAATTGCGATGCCCAAAAACACAAGGATGGGCAGATAATCCAGGAGCAAAGCATCCACTGTTATCATCCTTTACGCAAACATTGGGCGATGGCGGGAGTGACGGGACTCGAACCCGCGACCTCCGGCGTGACAGGCCGGCGCTCTAACCAACTGAGCTACACCCCCAAAACGCAACAACATATGACCGCTTGGGTGGCGAAGGTTTAGTCTACCGCCTAGATGAGTGTCAAGCATTGTCACGTCAGTATTTTCAATCTTTTCAATCGTTAAATTAAAATAACATTTTCTGCCGCCAGAGCCACCCTTTTCAGGGCTTTCGGGGCGTAAAAAATCAGAAATTAACAATTAAAAAAACAGGTAAATGGTGGGCGATGACAGGCTCGAACTGCCGACATCCACGGTGTAAACGTGGCGCTCTACCAACTGAGCTAATCGCCCCCACTTGAGTCGCGACAATGTGCTTCAATAGATGGGGGATTACAAGACAAGAGCGTGTCTTGTGACGTAATTTTTATAATTTTTTTTTTACAGACCAACGCCCTGCCCGTTCAGGGCGTTCGAGCATCATGGGGCAAGTATGCCGTGGGCAAAAGAAAACCGGCTGAAGGTTTCCCGACAGCCGGTTTCCAAAAACAGGTCTGAAATGGGTGAATTAAGAGTTCACCGCATCCTTCAGGCCTTTGCCAGCTTTGAACTTAGGCTGCTTGGAAGCCTTAATCTGGATGGTCTCACCCGTACGTGGGTTACGACCTGTGGTAGCGGCGCGGTTAGCGACGCTAAAGGTTCCGAAGCCAACGAGGCGAACCTCGGTGCCGCCCTTCAGGGAACCGGTGATGGAATCGAAAACTGCATCAACCGCTTTGGCTGCGTCAGCTTTTGATAAACCTGAGCCGTCTGCGACGGCTGCAACGAGATCATTCTTGTTCAATGGAAGTCCCCTCTGCCTTATAAAAGAAGGATGAAAATAACTGAAAACCCACGTTTGTGGGATGCGCAGAGTCTACGTTCCGGGGGGTTGTAGCGTCAATCAAAGAACCTCGAAAATGATGAGTTTTCCCCAGATTTCTGCGGTTTTCAGGGTGTTAGCCCGATTCGCACCATAACGAATCGGGATTAAAAAACCCCGCCGGTGAAATCCGGCGGGGTTTTTTATGAATTTCAGCGAATCGCGATTCGCATGGTGATATCGATTCTAGTGGCGAACAATGCCGGTATCTGTGTCCTCATCATCACTATTTGAAGATACGATACCCTTCGCCATCATGTCCTCTTCTTCCCACTCGATTGCGACCAGAGGCTGAACCAGAGCTTCCTTCAGGACTTCTTCCACATGCGATACGGGAATGATCTTGAGGCCGCGCTTCACATTGTCGGGGATATCGACGAGGTCCTTTTCATTGTCGGCGGGGATCAGCACAGTCTTGATGCCACCACGAAGCGCAGCCAGAAGTTTTTCCTTCAGGCCTCCGATGGGAAGCACACGGCCGCGTAATGTCACCTCACCCGTCATAGCCACATCTTTATTGACGGCTATCCCTGTCAGTACAGAGACAATGGATGTCACCATGCCAACACCGGCAGATGGACCATCTTTGGGTGTAGCGCCTTCGGGCACGTGAACGTGGATGTCTTTTTTGTGGAATACGGGCGGTGGAATGCCGAAATCAGTTGATCGTGATTGTACGAACGAACGCGCGGCCTGAATGGACTCTGTCATCACCTCGCCAAGCTTGCCGGTGATGGTCATCTTACCCTTGCCGGGCACCATAACGGCCTCGATTGACAACAGTTCGCCGCCAACTTCTGTCCACGCCAAGCCAGTGGTTACACCGACCAGGCTATCGCTTTCGGCCAGGCCAAAGCGGTATTTGCGAACGCTGGCATATTTTTCTAGATTGCGGACGGTCACGGCGATGGTTTTTGAATCGCCCATCAGGATTTCCTTGATGGCTTTACGCGTTAGATTCGCTAACTCGCGTTCCAGATTACGAACACCGGATTCACGTGTGTAGTAGCGAATCACATCGCGCACGGCCGAATCTGAAATGCTCCACTCGCCATCTTTCAGGCCATGAGCTTCAATCTGCTTCGGAATCAGGTGGAGTTTAGCGATCTCTATCTTTTCATCTTCGGTGTAACCGGCCAGTCGAATGATTTCCATACGATCAAGCAATGGACCTGGCATATTCATGGTGTTGGCTGTGGTAACGAACATGACGTCAGACAGATCGTAATCAACTTCCAGATAATGGTCATTGAATGTGGAATTCTGTTCCGGATCAAGAACCTCAAGCAGTGCCGAGGCAGGATCGCCACGCCAGTCGTTACCCATCTTATCGACTTCATCGAGAAGGAATAGCGGGTTTGAGGTCTTGGCTTTTTTCATGCCTTGAACGACCTTGCCTGGCATGGAGCCGATATAGGTTCGGCGATGTCCACGGACTTCTGATTCGTCACGAACGCCGCCAAGCGACATGCGCACAAAATTGCGTCCGGTTGCCGAAGCAATGGATTTACCAAGGGAGGTTTTGCCCACACCGGGAGGGCCAACGAGGCACAGAATCGGTCCTTTGAGTTTCTTGGCGCGTTGCTGAACGGCAAGATACTCAAGAATTCGCTCTTTAACCTTGTCCAGACCATAGTGCTCGGCATCAAGGATATCCTGAGCTTCTCGAAGGTCTTTCTTGGTACGTGAACGCTTTTTCCATGGCAGAGACACAATCCAGTCGAGGTAATTGCGCACAACCGTGGCCTCAGCTGACATGGGGCTCATGGATTTAAGCTTCTTCAGCTCCGCATCTGTTTTTTCGCGGGCTTCTTTGGAAAGTTTGGTGGCCTTGAGCTTTTCTTCAAGTTCGCTGTTTTCGTCACGACCGTCATCGCTGTCGCCAAGTTCTTTCTGAATGGCTTTCAATTGCTCGTTCAGGTAGTACTCGCGTTGAGTCTTCTCCATCTGCCGCTTGACGCGATTGCGGATCTTCTTTTCCACCTGCAGGACACCGATTTCCGATTCCATTGCGGCATACACGCGCTCAAGGCGTTCCGCGACTGTATCGGTTTCAAGCAATTCCTGCTTTTCAGAAATTTTCAGCGCAAGATGCGATGCAACCGTGTCGGCAAGCTTACTTGGGTCTTCAATTTGATTAATTGAAACAAGGGCTTCTGGTGGAGTTTTGCGGTTTAACTTTATGTACTGTTCGAATTGCGTGACAACAGAACGCGATAAGGCTTCGAGTTCCTGCTCGTCACCATCTTCCTCATTCATGATCTCGGCCTCGGCTTGGAAGAAGTCCGGGTTATCCGAGTAATTGACGATCCGGGCGCGTTCAGTCCCTTCTACCAACACTTTGACCGTGCCATCGGGCAGTTTAAGCAACTGCAAAACGGTAGAGACTGTTCCGACCGAGTATATGTCGTCGGCCCCGGGATCATCCTGAGTCGCGTTTTTCTGTGCCACAAGAAGGATTTGCTTGTCCTCCTTCATGACGTCTTCGAGCGCGCGTACGGATTTTTCACGCCCCACGAATAGGGGAACGATCATATGTGGAAACACCACGATATCGCGTAGCGGAAGGATAGGATACGGGGTCGGGGACTTAGTCGTCGGCATTAGTGGTCCCTATATATTGTGTCGGGGAGCCGGGCAAAGCCCAGCCAAGGTCAAATCTACAACAAAGGTGGGATGATTTCCCCGGTTATGCAAGTGGCAATGCCGGGGAAATCGTCAATTTATATGCGCGGATGCGTCTTTATGTAGATAAAGAACGCACTCGGCGTCAGGCGCTGGTTTCCACGTCATCGAGACGTTCAGCATAAATATAAAGCGGCTTGGCGTTCTCTTCGGAAACTTCGCGATTAATGACCACTTCCTCAACGCCTTCCATGCCCGGCAGTTCAAACATGGTATCAAGCAGGATGTTTTCCATAATGGAACGCAGGCCACGTGCACCAGTCTTCCGTTCCACAGCCCTCTCGGCGATGCAATCTAGCGCACCGTCGGTAAACGACAACTTGACGGATTCCATCTCGAACAGACGCTGATATTGTTTCACCAATGCGTTTTTCGGTGCCGTGAGAATTTCGAGCAATGCAGGCTTATCGAGATCATTCAGCGTTGCCAGTACAGGCAAGCGACCAACAAACTCAGGGATTAGGCCGAACTTCAGGAGATCTTCTGGTTCGACATCGCGCAAGATGTCACCTGTCTGACGCTCTTCTGATGAACGTACGTCGGCACCAAAGCCAATGCTGGTACCCTTGCCGCGTTCGGAGATGATCTTTTCAAGGCCTGAGAACGCACCACCACAGATAAACAGGATATTGGTGGTGTCGACCTGCAGGAACTCCTGCTGAGGGTGCTTGCGTCCGCCCTGAGGTGGGACGCTGGCAACCGTGCCTTCCATGATCTTAAGCAATGCTTGCTGCACGCCCTCACCCGAAACATCGCGTGTGATCGACGGATTGTCGGACTTACGCGAAATTTTGTCGACTTCATCAATGTAGACAATGCCACGCTGGGCACGCTCGACGTTGTAGTCGGCGGATTGCAGAAGCTTGAGAATAATGTTTTCAACGTCTTCACCCACATAACCGGCCTCGGTTAGTGTCGTGGCATCAGCCATGGTGAATGGTACGTCGAGAATACGAGCCAGAGTCTGTGCCAGCAATGTCTTGCCGCAACCGGTTGGGCCAACGAGCAGGATGTTGGACTTTGCCAGTTCAACGTCGTTTGTTTTCTGGCCGTGGGTCAACCGCTTGTAGTGGTTGTGTACGGCGACAGCCAG
Source organism: uncultured Rhodospirillales bacterium (assembly GCA_965602485.1). GTDB lineage: Bacteria > Pseudomonadota > Alphaproteobacteria > Rhodospirillales > Casp-alpha2 > JABJOR01. The sequence continues at coordinate 277,406 of CBFCYM010000004.1, forward strand.
AACGCGTTTGGCATGAGATTGGCCGATGACGTAATCATCAAGCACCGTATTGATGTCACGTGGGCTCGGTACGCCATCGCCGGACTTGATCAGGCTGGTCTTGTGCTCTTCGCGAATGATGTCCATGCACAATTCGACGCATTCATCGCAAATGAATACGGTCGGTCCGGCAATAAGCTTGCGGACCTCGTGCTGGCTCTTACCGCAAAACGAGCAGTACAGGGTATTTTTCGAGTCGCTGCCGCTGTTCTTGCTCATGGGTACTCCGTTCGAAAGCGCGTCACCATCATCATGGCTTCCGCTATGATAGACGCTGCATACAGCATTGGACAGCCCATTTTGACAAGGGCCACCGCAGTTCCGCAACAGCACGCTCGTGTGCAAAATGCGAGACTGATCCTATTTCGGATCGCTTATAAAATGCCCGGGGATCGTTAAAGTTCCCCTAACGAATTTAGTCCTTGGTCTTCTCGTCTGATGTCGAGGGGATATCTTCCTCGGGCGTAGGACGATCGATAACAACCTCATCGATGAGGCCGAATTCAACGGCATCTTCGGGATTCAAGAACTTGTCACGTTCCAGAGCATCTTCGATCACTTCGAATTTCTGACCAGTGTGCTCGACGTAGATATTGGTGAGACGTTCACGCAGGGAAAGGATTTCCTTGGCATGAATCTCGATATCTGTTGCTTGCCCCTGAAAGCCACCTGAGGGCTGGTGGACCATAACGCGAGCATTGGGCAATGCGTAGCGCTTGCCCTTGGCACCTGCACACAGCAGTAGCGAGCCCATACTGGCAGCCTGACCAATGCACACAGTCGAGACGTCCGGCCGGATGTAGCGCATGGTGTCATAAATCGCCAGGCCTGAGGTCACAACGCCGCCAGGGGAGTTGATATAGATGGAAATATCCTTCGTAGGATTCTCCGACTCAAGGAAAAGAAGCTGAGCGCAGATAACGCTCGCCATGTGATCCTCTACCCCGCCGGTCAGGAAAATAATGCGTTCCTTCAGCAGTCGGGAATAGATGTCGTACGCGCGTTCGCCCCGATTGGTGGTTTCCACCACCATCGGGACCAGCGTATTCATGTAAGTATCGATAGGATCTCTCATGGTATTCCCCCGTGCCATTAAGGCACTTACTCAGTATTCTCGGTTTTCTTTTTCTTCGCAGGCGCTTTTTTCTTTGCGGCGGGCTTCTTATCCGTGTCCGCATCAGATTTCTTCGCCGCAGCCTTTTTCGCTGGCTTCTTCTTAGCCGCAGGCTTCGTGGATTCTTCGGGCTCGGCGAGAAGTTCCTCAAGCGAGACCGTGCGATCTTCAACCTTGGCCAGTTCGAGGATGAAGTCTACGACTTTGTCTTCGTAAATCGGTGCGGTTAGGCCCTGCATGGCCTGCGGGTTTTTCTGATAGAACTCAAGAACCTGCTGTTCCTGACCCTGATAGCGCTGGGCTTCCTGGAACAGGCGCTGATTGATTTCGTCCTGGCTAACCTGGATTTCGTTGATGCGGCCAACTTCGGAAAGTAACAGACCCAGACGTACGCGGCGCTCGGCAATTTCCTTGAAATCAGCTTTATGCTCATCATCGCTCTTGTCAGCATCTTCTTCTTCAAGCTGACCAGCTTCACGCTGCTGTTCAAACTGCTGCCAGATTGCATTGAATTCCTCAGTAGCGAGGCTTTCAGGTGTTTCGAAATCATGCGCATCGAAAAGTGAGTCGAGCAAAGCGCGTTTTTGGCGCATGCGTGAAACTTCGGCGAATTCACGCTGGCGCTCTTCGCCCACGGCTTCGCGCAGTTCCTTGACGGTTTCCTTACCAAACTTCGTGGCAAGTTCATCGTTGATCTCGGCCGGGGTCGTTTCGCGCAGTTCTTTGACCTCAACCTCGAACACGGCATCCTTACCAGCGAGTTCGGCGGCACCGTACTCAGCGGGGAAGCTTACCTTGACCTCAAGCTTGTCACCGGCCTTCGCACCGACAACCTGGTCTTCAAAACCGGGAATGAAGCTACCGGAACCCAGTTCGAGCTCGTAATCTTCAGCCGAACCGCCATCAAATTTCTCGCCATCGACGCTGCCGACGAAATTAATGACGGCAACATCACCGCTTTTGCTCTTGCGACTGCCGGAAATCGGTTCGGACGACTTGTGCATGGATGCTAGTCGTTCGATGGCCTCATCAATCTCTTTCTCGTCCGTTTCAACGACGAGACGTTCGATTTTCAGTTTCGAGAAGTCACACGGTGTGATTTCCGGAATGATATCGAATTCGATGGTGTATTCCAGATCACCACCAACTTCGAACGAGGTTACCTCGATCTTGGGCTGGCTGGCCGGACGCAAAGCACGTTCCGTGAGCGCCTGATTCGATGAATCGTTGACCGATTGCTCCAGAATTTCGCCGCGCAGGGCATCGCCATGTCGCTTGCGAATGACGGATACGGGTACCTTACCGGGCCTGAAGCCGGGCATTTTGATCGTCTTGGCAATATCTTCAAGACGGGCGGTGATTTTTTCGTCGATGTCGGCGGCGGGCAACGTGATTTTAAATTCGCGCCGTAAGCCTTCGACCTTGGTCTCTGATACCTGCATGCTTCCTCAACCGATAAGAATGAAGCCGCGTGCAAATGCAATCGCGGCAAATACTGTTGCGCCGTAGTCATTAACTGGTGCGGGCGGAGGGACTTGAACCCCCACGACTTGCATCACTGGTACCTAAAACCAGCGCGTCTACCAATTCCGCCACGCCCGCATCCGTACGACTACCGCGCGGGTGCGCCACTCTATACATTTAGAAGACAGTGTCAATTCCGATGAGAGAGTGTGAAACCGCACGCTTTTAGCAGGGTTTCCGGGGGATTTAGCCTGCCTCGTCGGGGCACGTTTCTAAGGCTTGGCAAGTGATGTCATGGATGATGACATAGCGATAGCACCCTCGCTCTTGTATCCCTCATGGTTGGGTTCAATTCTGTCCTGTTTATACAGGTAATTGATCATCATTCCGGCGGACTGGCCCAGGCCTTTTGACGAGCGATCTCCCATCCAGTTGAGGGATTCCATGCGCGCGCCATTGCTCAGATGAAAATGCGCGACGGGGTCAAGTGACACAGTCCCATCGCGCTTTTCATGTGCGAGATAGCGTGCACACAAACTCATCAGCGGTCCTTTGAGCGTTTTGACAACGTCTTTGTCATCAGGCCAGTGACCGGCTTCCAGTCGCTTGCGCAATTCACCTTTTGCACCACGCCCACTGCCACTCAGGGTATTTAGAACTTTATGTTCGGCGAGGGTTAACAAACCTTCCTCGCCCGAGCCAAGGGATTTTTCCAGCCATTGCAGAAAACCCGGAATAGGAGAGAGCGTTGCAAAGGTCTTGATAGCGGGAAATTCATGAGAAAGCTGTTCGACCACGCGCTTGATCAGAAAATTACCAAAACTGATGCCAGCCAGCCCTTTTTGGGCATTGGAAATGGAATAGAAAATTGCCGTGTCAGCCTGAACCGGATTTAAGACCGGTGCCTTTTCATCAAGCAAGGCCTGCACGTTGGTCGCTAGCCCATTGACCAATGCGACCTCAACAAAAATCAATGGTTCTTCAGGCATACGGGGATGAAAAAAAGCAAAGCAGCGCCGGTCAGAATCCAGCCGGTTTTTTAAATCATCCCAGCTACGGATAGCATGGACAGCTTCATAGGCGATGAGCTTTTCCAGCAACGCGGCCGAAGAGTCGTTCCAGGTAATACGCCGCAGTTCCAGAAAATCGACATCGAACCAGTGTGAGAGCAATCCCTTCAGGTCATGATCCAATGCCTTTAGTGCGTCATTTCCACGCGTTAGCGGTATCAGTTCCGCTCGCATATCGACCAAAAACTTGACCCCTTCCGGCAAGGCATTGAATTGTGTTAGTAGCTTGATGCGTGGGGCCTGTAACAAGGCTCGCAACTGCATTTCAGACTCTTGTATAGCGTTGTTATCCGTAGCATTTGCTAGTGTTGCTGCGGTTTCACGAATTTTGTCATGATCGGCGTCGAAATCTTTGGCCAGTATATTCAGGAATGCATTTTGCCCTTCTGCGTCGAGCGCCATGTAGACGCGCCCCAGCGCTGCCGCTTTGGCCCGCGCGGATACTTCACCGCCGCGTGATTCCAGGCATTCATGCATTTGTTTGCGTAATTTGGTCGCATCATCACGCGGCAAGTCTGGTCGCAGGCTGGCCGTCTCGGCGTCGTATTCGCCGCCTGCGATTCTCTGCCACGCGACTCGAACCTTGCGCAGGGTGCCGTCGATAAAACCGGTCGTTTCTGTTTGGCTCATGGCGTCACGTATATATCCACATTGGTTTCAGGCACCTTATAGATCATCCTGCGATTGTTGTTTTGCAATTACACGGCCTCAAATTGTTTATGCAAGCGGCGCAGAACAACCGGGATTGCTTCACAAAGGTCCTCGGCAATCAGCCCTGCACCAATTTCGTTTGCCAGTGCGCCATGAATCCAGGCCCCTGCGCATGCCGCTTCAAATCCATTCATGCCCTGTGCCAACAAACCTCCGATAATACCGGCAAGAACGTCCCCTGCCCCGGCTGTCGCCAGATCAGGTGGTGCGTTTACGTTAATGGCAGCATGCCCATCTGGTGCTGCGATAACGGTATCTGCCCCTTTGAGCAGGACGACTGCGCCGCTGAGCGTCGCGGCGGCACGTGCGCGCAAAAGCTTGTCATCGGGATATTGCGCTGCCAGTGCCGGAAACAGCCGTGTAAATTCGGCAGCATGCGGTGTCAGCACGCATTGTTGTTTTGCGCCTGAATGGATGGCGTTGAACAGGTCGTCAGTCCGATCACGAAAAGCGCTCAGCGCGTCAGCATCCAGCACAACGGATTTTTCAACCTTGAGAGATGCCAGAACGAACTCACAGGTCCGCACATCTATGCCTGCACCGGGGCCAATAACAACGGCGTTGCGTCGCTCATCGGCGAGGAGAGCCTCGAAGTCTGAAACATTGGCTGCTGTTTCAATAATGGTGCCGGGGTCGCCTGCGGCGTAAATCTCGAAGCTTTCAGGTCGGCTGACAATACTCGATAGACCGGCGCCCATTCGACGCGCCGCCCGCGCTGCAAGCCTCGCAGCCCCTGTCATACGTGCCCCACCCATGATTAGCAGGTGGCCTCGGGTGTACTTATGGCTATCCGCCTTAGGTATCAGAAAACCCTGCTGCCATAATTGAGGGCCATTTTCATATGTTTTTGGCGCAATTTCGTTGAGCACATCCGGTGGTGTACCGATATCGGCGACGATCACAGTGCCGGCTAGTTCTGCACCGGGAAGCAGCAAGTGTGCGGGCTTTTTTCGAAAGAATGTCACTGTAACGTCAGCGCGCGGTGCATGCCCCATCACCGCACCACTGTTACCTGCAACGCCGCTGGGCAGGTCAATACTGATGCATCCGGTTGTTTCGTTCTCAAAGCGTGCAAAAAGTACTGCGATATCCCCCTCGATTGGACGCTTCAGCCCGGCACCGAACAGGGCGTCGACAACAATGGGGCGATCATCGAATGAGACACCGTCCATTGAACGTACCGTATCTGCCGTCTCGTCACTCCATTTTCGGGCTTGGTGCGCCGCATCGCCATGCAGATCGTCCATACTGCCGAGCAAGTGCAATCGCACTGACCATCCGGCTTGGCATAAATAACGGGCGGCCACGAATCCATCGCCACCATTATTACCCGGGCCGCACAGCACCACGACGGCACTTTTTCCCTGTTGCTTATGCCAACGAGTACGCAGCACATCAGCAACGGCGGCACCAGCGCAGTCCATGAGATCAATACCGCTAATGCCAGACGCTGTGGCCAGAGCGTCGGCGCGGTACATTTCATTCACACTCAACAGAACATTGAGCGATTTTTGTTTTTTTATCCTGGGCTCATCCATGGTTTTAAGCATAACCCGCGTCATGGATCAGAAAAAGCTGTCAGATAATTGAAATTTTTGAAGCAACTTTGATGGCGGGACACTATGATCCGCGCGCAAATAACAATTTCAATATGTGATCCCGGAAATTATCTATGCAGGTTCTGGTTCTCGGCGCCGGTGTGATTGGCGTGACAACAGCATATGAACTTGCCCGTGACGGCCACGACGTCACGGTGATTGAGCGTGCCTCGGGACCGGGATTGGAGACCAGTTTCGCCAATGGCGGTCAAATTTCAGTTAGCCATACCGATCCCTGGGCCTCAGCAGATAACCTTCGGCGCGCGATCAAGTGGTTGTGGCGTGGTGATGCACCGCTGAGCCTGAACCCCGGGCTTGATCTGACTGCATTGCGTTGGTGCTGGCAGTTTCTCACCAACTGCACCACGTACAGGGTAGCCATAAATACCGAACGTATGCTGCGCGTCGCACTCTATAGCCGGGCACGCTACAATGTCTTGCGCGATGAACTGCCGCTCAATTACGGCCTGCGCGAAAACGGTATTTTGCATGTGTTCCGCGACCCAGATGCTTTGGCACGTTCATCTCAACAGGCCGCCCTTGTGCGTTCCCTGGGTTGTGAACGTCGCCCCGTAACGGTTGAGGAATGCATTGCTCTTGAGCCCGCTCTTGCCCCGGTACGTAATCAACTGTCCGGCGGTGTGTACTGCTATGATGATGAAAGTGGTGACGCCTATCGCTTCACGGTGCAGATCGAACAGGTATGCCACGAACGCGGGGTACAATTTCATTATGATGAAAGTATTACGGCGCTCACCGCTGAGCATGAGCGTATAACAAGCGTGCGTACGAGCCGTGCAGACTATCAGGCCGATGCCATTATCATGGCATTGGGTAGTTATGGCGCACCGTTGCTGAAAAAACTTGGCATTGCATTACCGGTTTATCCAGCCAAGGGATATTCCATAACGATACCGGCTGATCCGTTAGCGGCCGCGCCGACTCTCAGTCTGATTGATGATGAATGTAAACTGGTCTATAGCCGCCTCGACGATCAATTACGGGTGGCTGGTATGGCCGAGTTGGCAGGGTACGATCTCAAGATTGATGCGCGACGTGCTGCGCTGGTAAGCGAACAGGCCTATGGTCTGTTCCCGCAGTTGTATTGTGCAGCGGAGACAAACGTATGGACGGGCCTACGCCCACAAACACCAGACAGCGTCCCTGTACTTGGCCCCGCACGCTTTGAAAATCTATTGCTTAACACCGGACATGGTACGTTGGGTTGGACCATGGCAGCTGGTAGCGCGAGACTGATTGCCGATCTCGTGGGTGGGTTGCAACCTGCTATAGCCCTGGACGGTTTAACGCTTGAACGATTTAATTGACGAAATTCGAAATGTAGCCAAAGGGCCATCGAATCATGGGTTTTAATAAGAACCTCGATGATGTCAAAATCACCGAAGAAAAAACCGTTGCTAAAAATTACTTTGAAACGACAGCTTATCGATTACGACATCGGTTGTTCGAAGGCGGCTGGAGCGACGTCCTGCAACGCGAGGTTTTCCAGCGCAAGGCTGTGGTCGCGGTACTCCCCTATGATCCTGTGCTCGACCGTGTGGTCTTGATTGAACAGTTCCGTATGGGGGCCTATGTAGCGTCAAAGGATGAACCAATCCTGAGCGGTGCCTCACCTTGGTTGATTGAGGTTGTTGCCGGTGTGGTCGAAGACGGCGAAGCGCCCATAGACGTCGCCAAACGTGAATTGATTGAAGAATCTGGTTGCGATTCGCTCGATATTTTTCACGTTGCTGACTGGCACGCCAGCCCCGGTGCTGTGAATGAACCCATTGCCTTCTACTGCGCCAAGGTCGATAGCGTTGCGGCTGAAGGTGTCCACGGCCTGGATCATGAACATGAAGACATCCGGGTATTTACCCTTGGCCGTGATGACATTGCGGCATGGTTATCCGAGGGGCGCATTGCCAATGCAACAACCATTATCGCCATGCAATGGTTTCTGTTGAATTACGACACGCTGCGCAAACGCTGGGCACAATAACATATATAATCCGTTCTGCTTGGGGTTGTGCGCTTCATTGTCTCGGTTATATTCGTGAAATATGAATATTTAACATTTGAAAATGGTAATTCCTATGGATGTACGTGATGGCTTTGTTGATACCATTGGCAATACGCCCCTGATCCGCTTGAAGCGTGCATCGGAAGAAACGGGGTGTGAGATTCTCGGCAAGGCTGAATTTCTCAACCCTGGCAGCTCGGTGAAAGACCGCGCCGCGCTCTTCATCGTCAAGGATGCAGAAGAACGCGGCACACTAAAGCCCGGTGGTACCATCGTTGAAGGCACGGCTGGAAATACCGGTATTGGTCTGGCGTTGGTTGCGAATGCGTGTGGCTACAAAACTGTCATTGTCATTCCAGACACCCAGAGCCAGGAAAAAAAGGACATGATCCGTCTGGCCGGGGCGGATCTGCGTGAGGTCTCTGCCGTGCCTTATAAAGACCCCAATAATTATGTGAAGTACTCAGGTCGCCTGGCCAAGGAACTGAACGAGAGTTTGCCCAATGGTGCGATTTGGGCCAACCAGTTCGATAACATTGCCAATCGTCGCGCTCATATCGAGGGGACTGCACCGGAAATCTGGGAACAGACTGAGGGTAAGGTCGATGCATTTATTTGTGCTGCTGGTACAGGTGGTACCGTATCAGGTGTGTCTTTGGGGCTGAAAGAACGCAACAAGGATATCATTATTGGCTTGGCTGATCCTATGGGAGCCGCGCTTTATAATTTTTATAAACACGGCGAGCTGAAGTCAGAAGGATCATCCATTACGGAAGGTATCGGACAGGGCCGCATCACGGCCAATCTGGATGGAGCGATCATTGACGAGGCGTTCCAGATTCCGGATGCTGAAGCAATTGAAATTATTTTTGCTCTACTCAAGGAAGAAGGGCTTTGTCTTGGCGGTTCGAGCGGTATCAACGTGGCAGGCGCTATTCGTCTGGCCAAACAGATGGGGCCGGGGCACACCATTGTCACCGCGTTGTGTGATCTGGGGACACGCTATCAAAGCAAGCTGTTTAATCCGCAATTCCTGCGTAGCAAAGGCCTGCCCACGCCAGATTGGTTAGACTAACTAAATTGAGGATTTGTTATTAGCTAGTGCTTGGCGCGTGTGCTCTTGCTCGGTATGTTCGAATTATTCTGAGCCGACACTAGCCGAGAGGCCCTTATGAATTACGCCAAACCAGATGCATTGGTTTCTACCGAATGGCTCGCCCAGCATATGGATGCGCCTGACGTACGTATTGTCGACGCGACGTGGTTTATGCCCGGTGCAGGCCGAGATGCGCGTGCGGAATATAATACCTGCCACATCCCCGGCGCTGTCTACTTTGATATCGATGATATTGCCGATAGCGATAGTCCCCTGCCCCACATGCTGCCGAGTGCTGAAAAGTTTTCATCGCGCATGCGCAAACTTGGACTGGGTGACGGGAACCGGATTGCCGTTTACGACGCCAATGGCGGCTTCATGGCGGCGCAGCGTGTGTGGTGGACATTGCGCGTTTTCGGTCATGACGATGTCTGCGTACTGGATGGCGGATTACCCAAGTGGTTGGCCGAGGAGCGTGCGGTTGAGGACTTACCCCCGGCACCCATGCAAAAACATTTCAGCGCCATCATGAACAACACATTGGTTCGTTCACGTGATCAGGTTCTTTCAAATCTGGAAACCTCGCGCGAGCAGATTATTGATGCGCGCTCGTCAGAACGGTTTGTCGGTAGCGTTGCAGAGCCGCGCCCGGGGGTACGCTCGGGCTGCATACCGGGCAGCTTGAACGTGCCCTTCCAGCAGGTGGTTGATATGGTCAACCATGGCTGTATGCGTTCAGCGGATGAGATCCACGCGGCATTCCAGAACGCAGGGGTGGATTTGAGCAAACCCATTGTCACGTCATGCGGTTCGGGCGTGACAGCATCAGTGTTGGCCTTTGCGCTGCACCTGATCGGTTGTGACGATGTTGCCGTTTATGACGGATCGTGGAGTGAATGGGGTGGCGATGACGCCTGCCCTGTTGAAACAGGAAACTGATACGCCTATGAGCACGGAAAAAGTAGAAAGCATCGTTACTTATCTTGAGATGCGCGAAGCTCCAACGTCACCAACGCCAACACTACCGGCTGAGAAGATCGCTATCATGCGCGCGGAAAACCCGTCGCTGTCATTTTACCGTTATCTCTATAACACCATTGGTGAACGGTGGCTCTGGTGGGAACGTCGCGTGATGGATGATGATGCATTGCGCGATATTATTCGTGACCCAAAAATCGAAGTTTATGTGCTCTACGTGCGTGGTGTCCCGGCCGGTTACGCTGAGCTCGACTGTCGCAAGCGCGATGATGTGGAATTGGCCTATTTTGGTTTGATGGATGATTACATTGGTCGCGGATTGGGCGGGTATTTTCTGCGCTGGGCTATTGATCAGGCATGGACCCATGCGCCGGAGCGGGTCTGGGTGCATACATGCAGCGAAGATCATGCTGCTGCTTTACCCAATTATCAGAAAGTCGGCTTCCAACCGTATGCACAGGAAACCGAGATTATTGATAACCCCCGGCACCTTTCAGAATTTAAAAATTCCACGCATAGTCCAGCGGCCAACGACGTAACCTGATCCATAAAAAAACGCCGGATCTAATGATCCGGCGTTTTTGATTGTGACCGACGTTACTGTTTAATGGGCCAAAATCTGACTCAGGAATAGTTTGGTTCGATCAGATTGCGGATTGTTGAAGAATTCTTCCGGTTCGTTCTGCTCAATGATCTCGCCGCCATCCATGAATATCACGCGGTTTGCCACGGTACGCGCAAAGCCCATTTCGTGGGTCACGCAGATCATGGTCATGCCTTCATGCGCCAGTTCAATCATGGTATCGAGCACTTCCTTGATCATTTCAGGATCAAGTGCCGAGGTTGGTTCATCGAACAGCATGATGCGCGGATTCATGCACAGTGAGCGCGCAATGGCGACACGTTGCTGTTGACCACCGGATAATTGGCCGGGAAATTTCAGCGCCTGTTCGGGGATTTTTACACGCTCGAGGAAATGCATGGCTTCTTCTTCAGCCTGGGCTTTTGGTGTCTTGCGTACCCAGATAGGCCCCAGTGTGCAGTTCTCCAATACGGTGAGATGCGGGAACAGATTAAAGTGCTGGAACACCATGCCGACCTCGCGACGCACTGCGTCGATCTGCTTGAGATCGCTTGTCAGTTCGTTACCGTCGACAAGAATGCTGCCCTGCTGATGTTCTTCCAGTCGGTTGATGCAACGGATCATGGTCGACTTGCCAGAGCCAGACGGTCCGCAGATAACAATACGCTCGCCCTTGTTGACGGTCAGATTGATGTCCTTGAGCACATGGAAGTCGCCGTACCATTTATGCACGCCATCGAGCTGGATCATGACGTCATCATGGATTGCCATCTTGCTGGCGGGCACCTGTGCAGTGTCGGTTGATACGCCTTCAGACATGATTTTCCTCCGGTCCTTGTTTTTACGGATGCATATTTAACCAGCATCCGGGGCGGGCTTAGTGCCCGGTATGAAGTTTACGTTCCAGATGCATGCTGTAGCGTGACATGGAAAAACAGCATATCCAGAAGGTGAATGCGGTGAATGCGTAGGCTTCCGTTGAAAAACCCGGCCAGTTCGGATTTGTCAGCGCTGCCTGAGCAGAACCAAGAAGATCAAACAGGCCAATGATCATGACCAGCGTGGTGTCTTTGAACAAACCGATAAAGGTGTTCACGATACCTGGAATGACCAACTTCAACGCCTGAGGCAGGACTACCAAACCCATCATGCGCCAGTAACTCAGGCCCATGGCAGCAGCAGCTTCGTACTGTCCTTTGGGGATGGCTTGCAATCCGCCTCGAATAACTTCGGCCATATAAGCTGATGAAAAAAGCGCCACGCCGACAAGTGCACGGATCAGTTTATCGAAGTTCATGCCTTCGGGCAGGAACAGCGGGAACATCACCGATGACATGAAGAGCACAGTGATGAGTGGCACGCCGCGCCAGAACTCGATAAAGGCCACACAGATAGCGCGGATGATCGGCATATCGGACCGACGCCCCAATGCCAGGACAATACCGAGCGGTAATGAGGCAACGATACCAGTGACACCAACAACCAAGGTCAGGAAAAACCCGCCCCATAAAGGTGTTTCAATATGTTTCAAGCCGAACGCGTCACCGACAAACATGAAATAGGCGAAGACCGGATAAACGAACAACAGGAAGATAGCGAGCCATTTTTTACCCGGCACACCGGGAATAATCAGCGCTGCAAGTGGTAACCCGCCAACCACATATGAAAGCTGGATACGCCATAATTCCGCGTCGGGATAACGCCCATACATGAGGAACTTTTTCCACACACTGATGAACACCCAGCATGCGCCGTCATCAACACAGGCATCCTTGGTGTCACCGCTCCAGTTTGCTGAAATGAACGCCCAATCAATAACCGGCGGTACGATGATATAAATTATGTAGACGGTCAGTACTGTCAGAACAGTATTGATGGGGGATGAAAAAAGGTGCTCCCGCATCCAGCCGATAATCCCAACGGTTGAACCCGGCGGTTCAAGATCAGGGTGTTCTCCGACCACATAATCACGGTTGATTTCGTTTGCCATCATCAACGCTCCACCAAGGCCATCTTGTTATTGTACCAGTTCATAAACATCGAGATTATCAGGCTGAGGCTTAGATAAACCCCCATGGTGATGGCGATAATTTCAACGGCCTGTCCCGTCTGCATGAGCGTGGTACCAGCAAAGATGGAAACAATATCAGGATATGCGATGGCAACAGCCAACGATGAATTTTTGGTCAGGTTTAAATACTGACTGGTCAACGGTGGGATGATGACGCGCAGCGCCTGGGGAATGACCACAAGACGCAGTGTCGGTGCATTGCGTAGCCCCAATGCATGAGCAGCCTCTGACTGCCCTTTGCTGACTGCCATAATACCAGCGCGTACAATCTCGGCGATAAAGGATGCTGTGTAGAGTGACAGCGCAATAACCAGACAGGCGAACTCTGGAATGATGACCAGACCGCCACGGTAATTGAAGCCCTTTAATTCCGGATATTCCCAAGCCAGCGGAAAACCTGTTACGACAAATGCCAATATAGGCAGGCCAATGATCAGGCCAATTGCGCTCCAGAAAACAGGAAATTGTTGACCGGTGAGTTCTTGACGCTTCGTCGCCCAGCGCTTGAGCGCAATGGTGGCGATGATGCCAATGGCCAGTGCAATGGGGACCAAACCAAAGCCAGCTTCGGGGATTGGATTGGGGGAATAAAGCCCACGGTTGTTCAGAAAATAGCTCTCGAAAAGGGTGATGCTTTGCTTGGGACCTGGTAATTGACGCAATACAGCAAAGTACCAGAAGAAAATTTGCAGCAACAATGGGATGTTGCGCAGTGTTTCGATATAAACCGTGGCAACTTTGGAAACGATCCAGTTATTGGATAGCCGCGCTACGCCAACGATAAATCCAAGAATGGTTGCAAAGAAAATCGCAACGGCAGACACCACAATGGTGTTGAGTAGGCCGACAATAAAGACCCGCCCATAGGTGCTTTCCTCGCTATATTCAACGAGGTGCATAATGATGGCAAAACCGGCAGTGGTATCAAGAAATCCAAAGCCAGAGGCGATGCCCATTTTTGCTAAATTATCGAGCGTATTGCCGATAACAAAGACGCATCCAAAGATGATGGCACCCAGAACAACAACTTGAAAAAATATGGCCCGATAGACCGGATTATTCAAAATGCTGGGACTTGGCGGTGGTGCTCTGTCTGGTTCCGAACGCGTGTTGACTGATTGATCGCTCGCCACGATTTCCCCCCGTCGCAAGAGTGTCTTTTATAAAAACGATAACGGTGAACGCATGCACCCAAATTTGGGTGCATGCGTCATACCGTTACAGCTCTTAGCGAGCAGGCATCGGGTACATCAACCCGCCATTGGTCCACAAATTGTTCACGCCACGCGGCAATTGCAGCGGGGTGTTCGGACCAACGTGAGCTTCAAAGCTCTGGCCGTAGTTGCCGACCTGTTTGATCACGTTGTAAGCAAAATCACCGTCGAGACCGAGGTTCTTACCAAGGTCGCCTTCGACGTTGAGCAGACGCTTAACGGTTGGGTTTTTGGAAGACTTCTGGCTGTCAACGTTAACGGAATCAACACCAGCTTCTTCTGCTTCAAGCATGACGTAGAGGGTCCATTTAACGATATCGAGCCATTGATCATCACCGTGACGAACCACGGGGCCGAGTGGTTCTTTGGAAATAACTTCCGGCAGAACCATGTGACCGGCGGGATCGCTCAGCTTAAGACGCTGGGCAGCAAGACCGGATTGATCGGTGGTGTAGACGTCGCAACGACCGGCGTCATAGGCAGCAACAACTTCATCAGCTTTTTCAAAAGCGACGAGCTTCATTTCCATGCTGTTGGCGCGGAAATAGTCACTGACGTTGAGCTCGGTGGTTGTGCCCGTGTTGGTGCAAACTGCGGCACCATCAAGTTCAGATGCGCTTTTAACGCCGAGATCCTTGCGAACCATGAAGCCCTGACCGTCGTAATAGTTTACGCCGGCGAAGTTCAGGCCCAGTGCGGTATCACGTGTAAGGGTCCAGGTGGTGTTACGCGAAAGAATGTCAATTTCACCGGACTGAAGTGCGGTGAAACGCTCTTTAGCCGAAAGCGGTGAGAATTTTACGGCACCAGCATCGCCAAGCGTGGCGGCGGCAACAGCACGGCAGACATCAACATCGATACCTGTCCAGTTACCAGCTTCATCGGGATTGGAAAAACCCGGAAGGCCCTGGCTCACGCCACACTGGATAAAGCCTTTTGCTTTGACGTCATCCAACGTCGAAGCGGACACACCAGCCGAGACAACGGCAGCTGTGGCAAACGCAGCAATAGCGCTAAATGTTTTCTTCATTGATAGAACTCCCTGACAGCAATTATTTTGAGTTTCTTGAATAGTTCGTTGAATTAATCAGCGAACATAGTGAATCCGTAACATGTTTTGACCATCAGGCTCAAGCTTTTACCAAATGGTCAGTTTTCGATTGCGAGTTATTATCCTTCTGACACATCGATTGCTTGTACGTTTATGGGGGTATGCCGCTATTGCAAGTGTCTACTTGGACATCACACGCAACATGTGCCTTCTGCAATGTCATTGCATGAAATACGGGTGTTGATGCGACGCGACTCCAAACGTTTAATTTGAGGAATTGTTTTTTACAGCACGGCAAAAGCGCGCCATAACATCTGGAAGATGTAACATTTAGGTAGAGTTGTCATGAGCAAGAAGCCCACCTCCCCTTTACGACGTGAAACCATCCTGGGACGCAGCGGACGCGATCCGCAACGCTTTGAGGGCGTGGTGAACCCACCGGTCTTTCATGCTTCAACAATTGTATTCCCCGACGTTCAGAGTTACCGCGAACGCACAGGGCCAGATGCACTTGATGTTAACAATTATGGCCGCATTGGAACCTCAACCACCCGTGCGGTGGAACAGGCCGTTGCTGCACTCGAGGGCGGCGACAGAGCCGTGAATTACCCATCAGGGCTGGCTGCCGTTGCTGGTGCATTAACAGCATTTGTCAGTGCTGGAGATCATTTACTCGTAGCAGACAATGTCTATGGCCCGACACGAAAATTTTGCAAGGACGTGCTGCGACGCTTTGGCGTTACGTGTGAATATTTTGATCCCATGATTGGCGCGGGGGTACGTGAACTGTTTCGTGATGAGACAAAAGCGATTTATTTTGAATCTCCAGGCTCGCAGACATTCGAAGTCATGGATGTCCCCGCCGTATGTGCGGTCGCGAAAGAGTGCGGTATTGTCAGCATCCTCGATAACACCTGGAGTGCTGGATATTATTTCCGTGCATTCGAGCACGGTGTGGATGTTTCGGTTCAGGCTGCGACCAAGTATATCGGTGGACACGCTGACGCCATGCTTGGTTTCGTCATTACCCGCGACGAGCATTATAAACAGGTCAAGACTATGGCTGTACGTTTCGGCACGTGCGCCGGGCCGGATGTCTGTAATCTTGGTTTGCGTGGAATGCGTACGCTTGATGTGCGTATGCCAAGGCACTTCGAAACTGGTTTGAAACTTGCCGAATGGCTTGCCGCGCGCGATGAAGTTGAAACTGTATTACACCCTGCCCTGCCATCGTGCCCTGGGCATGATATCTGGAAGCGGGATTTTACCGGTGCATCAGGATTGTTTGGTGTGGTGCTTAAGGATTATTCATCTCAAGCCCTCGAAGCCATGATTAATGGTATGGCACTGTTCGGGCTCGGCGACAGTTGGGGCGGGTATGAGAGTTTGCTCGTGCCTGCAAACCCAGGTGCCATGCGTACAGCGACAAACTGGACGCACACAACACCGATGCTGCGTATTCACGCCGGATTGGAGAATTTCGAAGACCTGCGTGATGATCTGGCTGAAGGACTATCGCGGCTTAGTGCCGCGACCTGAGCAACTTGCCGAACATCAGTGCCAGTACAAACAGAATAATAGCGCTGACCACAATGGACGGACCGCCCGGCGTATCAGCTCGGTAAGACATCCATAATCCACCAATAACCGAGAGCACGCCACAAAGCGCGGCAATGATTGCCATGCTCTCTGGCGAACGGGCAATCTGACGTGCTGTTGAAGCCGGTATAATCAACAAGGCGACGATCAGCAGTACGCCAACCACCTTCATTGCAACAGCGACAACAACAGCCAGCAGTAAAAGGTGAACGATCTTGGCACGGGTGACGTTGACGCCTTCCACGTGGGCAACGTCTTCGTTGACGATAATTGAAAGCAAGGGCTGCCAATAAGCGACGAGGACACCCAGCACCAACACGCCACCAATAAAGATCAGCCATAGATCCTGTGTTGTCACAGCTAGGATATCGCCAAACAGATAGGCGAACAGATCAACCCGTGCCGTTTCGACAAACGCCAATACGACAAGACCAATGGCCAGCGCACCATGAGCGATCAGGGCTATAGCAGAATCAAGCGTCGTACGTGCCCCACGCTCGAGTAAAAATAGAGCCAAGGCGACCAACACGCACAGAGGAATAATCACGACCCACGGCATAACGCCCAATACAACACCAAGCACCACGCCGAGCAGAGCCGAATGGGCAAGTGCCTCACCAAAATAAGCCATGCGCCGCCAGACGACGAACGCGCCAAGCGGTCCGGCCAGTATGGCGACCCCGATCCCTGCAAACAGGGCGCGCCACATAAAATCCGGCATGATCAGATCAGTGGGCATGATGGTTCTCTTCATTATGGTCGCCGATCGGTACGGCGTGACCATCGGCATCATAAACATGGTCATGGTGGTGGTGATAAACAGCAAGACGCTCAGCTATATCGGCGCCAAAGATATTTTGAAACGCAGGATCGCGTGCGACGACTTCGGGCTGTCCGGCGCAACAGACATGGCGATTGAGACAAATCACTCGGTCAGTTGATGCCATCACCAGATGCAGGTCATGCGATACCATCAAGATACCGCAATCGCGTCGGTCGCGGATGCGCGTGATCAAGTCGTATATTTCTGCCTGACCGTTTACGTCCACCCCCTGCACCGGTTCATCGAGCACCAGCAGATCGGGGTCGCGTAACAGCGCGCGCGCCAGCATAACGCGTTGTAATTCACCGCCTGATAAACCCTGAATGTCGGCATCCAATAAATCCGGTGCGCCGACTTCTTCCAATACAGCGGCACGCCGTCCGTGTTTTCGGTTTGGTCGAGCAACCCCAAACAGTAAAAAACGCCCAACGGTCAGCGGCAGGCTTGGCTCAATGATCAGATTTTGTGGCACGTACCCCACTCGCAGATTTGACTTGCGTGTAATCGTGCCAGCACTTGCTTCGATGAGACCGAGCAGCACGCGTACAAAGGTCGTCTTGCCCGAACCATTAGGGCCGATCAGCGTGACGATCTCGCCGCTGTGAATACTAGCCGAAACAGTCTCCAAAATTCGGCGAGCACCGATATGTACATCGACATCTTGCATGCCAGCCAGACATTCTTCTTCAGCACGGGATGCGGTGTTTGGATCAGACATTATTTTGACTTCCAACCATGCCGGCATTGCGACAATCCGGGCACTGCCCGATGGCTTCCAGACTCACCGCGTCGAGCGTAAAATTGTTGCCTTTGGCGATAGTGTTGATTGCGATGTCAACGTTTTGGCTCTCAACTTCGGCGGCCATACCGCAAGATCGGCAGATCAAGAACATACCGTCATGGGCATGACCCGGTGCATTGCATCCAACGTAAGCGTTCAGGGACTCAATGCGATGTACCAAACCATTGTGCATAAGGAATTCCAGTGCGCGATAGACCGTTGGTGGCGCTGCGCCCTGCCCGTCACGCTTCAGGGCATCGAGGATATCATAGGCTCCACTTGGTTTGTGACCGCTCCATACCAGTTCCAGTACACGTTTACGTATGGCTGTTAGTCGTACGCCATGATCGCGGCATAAACGATCAGCATCCGTAAGGGCTGAGCGAATACATGCTTGATGGTCATGGCGCTTGTCTGGAAAGGTTGCAGTCATGCTTGGAGCCCTGAGCGTTGCTGAGGATTAGATAATAAATGTTATACTATAACATTTATGGTGTGGCGTCATGCATTCCATCGTGATGATGGCATTTATGCTTTTGGGGCGTTAGATTATCGCCATGAACAATATTCAAGATGCCATTTCCTTAAATGATCCCGATACCTTGCTCGGTAAAATCATTTTTAACGAGGCCGGACTTGTCCCCGCTATCGCCCAACAGCATGACTCCGGCGAGGTTCTGATGATGGCTTGGATGAATGCAGAGTCGATTATTGAAACCTTGCGCACCGGGCGGGTATGCTACTGGTCACGCTCGCGTCAAAAATTATGGCGCAAGGGTGAAAGTTCGGGGCAGTTTCAGAACTTGGTGGATCTGCGTTGGGATTGTGATGGCGATACATTGCTGGCGCTTGTCGATCAAAAAGGTGTGGCCTGTCACACCGGGCGCCGTTCATGTTTTTTCAATGCTGTGCGCGACGGTGACCCTACTGTCATTGCCGAGGTCGAGACGGACCCCGATGAGCTTTACGCACCAACTTAAGCAATTATATTCATCGCTTGGTTTGCGAGCGCTGTGCATTGTTGCAGCACTTTGCACGAGTTCACTCGCTCGTGCGGAAACCATTACAATATTCGCAGCAGCGAGCATGGGTGATGCCGTGAACGCCTTGGCCGATCAGTATTCACGTGATAGCGGCCATACAATACGGACATCTTTTGCGTCCAGTTCGGTTCTTGCACGTCAGATCATCAGCGGTGCGCCTGCTGATGTATTTATTTCGGCCAATACAGCATGGATGGATGAGGCTGATAGCAAGGGTGCGATTATTGCAGCAAGTCGACGTATCATCGCAGGCAATCGTCTGGTCCTCGTCGCATCTTCGTTTGTGACGCTCCCGCTAGCCAAAGCAGATACGATTAGCGCGGACTATCCCCTCGCCCGCATCATGGCCGGGCAGCGTCTCGCTTTGGGTGATCCGGGACATGTTCCATCGGGCATTTATGCACGCCAATCCCTCGAGGCACTCGGACTATGGGAACCGGTGCGTGAGCAACTTGTGCCCATGCCCAGTGTGCGCGCTGCGTTGGCCATGGTAGAGCGCGGTGAAGTTTCACTTGGCGTAGTCTATGCCAGTGACATCCGATATGCTTCGGGCGTACAGCTTATTGGCAACCTGCCAGACGATAGCCACGCCCCTATTCGTTATCCGGCAGCTGTTGTAACTGGACACCAGCGTCCTGCGGTCACTGAATTTATGGTGTTTCTGATTTCGCCGCAGGCCACTAAAGTTCTAACGGAGCACGGCTTTCGCTCACCAATTGTAGACCAGTAATGAGTGCACGATGATGGAACAAGACATGTGGGCACTGAACACGATGGAAAGCGATGCCATCTGGTTGAGTCTGCGGGTTGCAGCAATTTCAGTACTCTCCAGCTTGCCAGTGGGCGTGCTGATTGCATGGGTTTTGGCACGCTTTGAATTCCCCGGCAAGACACTGCTCAATGCACTGGTCCATCTGCCTTTGATCTTGCCGCCTGTTGTCGTTGGGTATGTGCTTCTTTTGCTGTTTGGGCGACGTGGAGTTATCGGTGCATTTCTTGATGATGCTTTTGGGTTCTCATTTGCTTTTTCATGGCAGGGCGCGGCATTGGCAGCTGCGGTCATGGCGTTTCCATTAATGGTGCGAGCCATTCGGCTTTCCATTGAGGCTGTTGACCAGGGCCATGAGCAAGCAGCACGGACGCTGGGCGCGGGCCCGTTCAGGGTTTTTCTGACGATCACTCTCCCATTGACCGCGCCAGGACTATTGACCGGATGCCTTTTGGCATTCGCACGCAGTCTCGGAGAATTTGGCGCGACGGTTACGTTCGTTTCTAATATTCCCGGTGAAACCCAGACGATGCCACTCGCACTTTATTCATTGGTCAACATGCCCGGTGGTGAAGCCGGTGCCATGCGCCTGGTTTTAGCTGCTGTGGTGTTGTCATTGATTGCTTTGCTTGCCTCTGAAATTTTGGCGCGACGCATGCAGCGGCAGATAAAGGGGTAAGCCGTGCTTGAGGTTGCCATTAAATACAATCTTGAGGATTTCAACCTCAGCGTGGACCTGACGGCCGGACCGGGGCTGACGGCTTTATTTGGCCGCTCAGGCAGTGGTAAAACCACACTAATTAATCTTTTGGCTGGTTTGGAAGAACCTGCTTCTGGGCATATCTCTATCAACGGTCAGGTGTTATTTGATTCTGCTGTAGGTATTAACCTGCCACCTGAGAAACGCGGCATTGGCTATGTCTTTCAGGATGCCCGCCTGTTCCCACACCTGAACGTTGAGCGGAACCTGACCTATGGCATGAAACTGGCACCACCATCGCGTCGACGTCACAACCTAAAAGATATTGTCTCCCTCCTGGAGCTTGCTCCGCTGCTTAAGCGTCGCCCGGCAACGCTATCGGGTGGTGAAAAACAGCGTGTTGCGATCGGACGTGCCCTGCTATCTGGGCCGGGCATGTTGCTTATGGATGAGCCACTGGCCTCACTGGACGTTATGCACAAAGCCGAAATTTTACCATTCATTGAGCGGCTACGTGATGAAGCAGGCATCCCCATTGTTTATGTCAGTCACTCTATTGATGAGGTGGTTCGGTTAGCCGATACAATGGTTGTCATGAACGGTGGAGAGCTTGCTGCCAGCGGATCAGTTGAAGATATTATGGCGCGGCTCGACTTGCGGCCTTTAACAGGGCGATACGAAGCCGGAGCCGTAATTTCTGCAACTATAAAAAAGCATGATCTGACCTATAGTTTGAGCGAACTGGAATTTCCAGCGGGAAGCCTGTTTGTGCCGCGTGCCGAAGCGCAACCAGGAGAAAAAGTACGTTTGCGTATACGGGCGCGCGATGTTTCTCTCGCCCTTGAGCGCCCCAGGATGACGAGCGTACTGAATGTTTTTTCTGGAACGGTAAGTGAAATTGAGACTGGTGGGCCCGAATCACAAGCCGATGTTCTGATCGATATTGGCGTGCCGATCATTGCCCGTATTACTAGACGCTCTATTGCAGATCTCGGCTTGAAACCCGGACAAAAGGTCTTTGCTATGGTCAAAGCTGCAGCCATAGATCGGAATAACCTAGGACTGTCACCAAAAAAAACTGGATCATCTGATGCTATGGATGATCCAAGGGGAAAATCAGGTCGATAACCACAGTGCTGTTAACTCAAAGTAAACCATGTTGGTGTGATATGGTAAGCAACGTCAATCAGGAGATCCCACGTGGCCGAAAATAATGCTGACGACGCAAACGACGATACAGATACTGGTGCCATTTTTGAGGTGTCAGTTGAAGTGTCTGCCGTGCTGGGTACATCTATGATGCCCATCAGCCAGATTCTCAAACTTGGTCGTGGTGCTGTGGTCGAACTGGATCGTCGGGTTGGTGAGGATATTGAGATTCACGCCAATAATCAATTGGTGGCGCGCGGTGAAATTGTGGTTCTCGAAGAGCAACTCGGCGTGACAATAACGGAAACCGTTAAACGGCGAACCAAGTAGAACTCGCCCGGAGTGCATGAATGGCTACAGCGTCTGAAATTTATCGTACGGCAAATCTGTTGATCGAGACATATGGGGAAATGGCACCTGTTGGTGCCGCGATCAAGGTTGACCAGTGCCAGTTGGCTGGAGACACATCCGGCCAAACCGTTTGGCTGCGCGTAGCACGTGCCGTTGATGAACTAATGGAAGACGAAACCATACCCGATGGTGCGGTGATTAACTAACCGGGCACCCTTCTTTTGGAATTTCCATACTTATTACCTCAAGGGCTGAGGCGATACATAAACCGCGCAATTGGAAAGCCCGTCATTATAAAAATGATACGTTTTGAGGGGTTCAGCAAAACCTTTTGGATCAAATAAATTCCAATTGATCGTCGCGATTCCAGTCAACGCGCGCCCCTTGGTGCCGACGAATGCTATGGTATAACGCAATTGGCGTTTTTGACTGAATTCACGGCGCTGGCAGGCCCGTGACAAATGCTTGTCTGGTGTTCCGATCACCCAATAAGGGGAAGTTGTACGTCCATACTGCGCCTTGTCGCTACGTGTGGTAGCCCCTGCTTCATTTATGCTGGTTAACCCGATTGCCGATATAAGGGCCAACAACAGAGCCGTTTGCTTTGTACGAATGTTCATTGGGCTAACCTAAAGACTCTCGAATCAGCTAAATACCCCTGCTCATTATTCCAGAGGTGCATTGAACATGGCAGATATAAGACTGTGGTCGATAAAGATATAAAATGGGTGAGGTAAATGGGGTGGCACAAAGATAATGTGCTGTGGAGCGTCAGACCTTCGGACGGGGCGTTTTTAATACCCTATGCGCTCAGATCAACTGCCATGCCACGTTGTTCCAACGGATCGTTAGAACCTGCGCCTCCAGATGAAGATCCAACAACAAAGTCAACTTCGTGCTCATTTTGTTGCTGCTGTTTATCCTCTTCCTGCGCTCTCTGCTCACGGCTAGACTCGGCCACGCGCTGGCTCTTCTCGCGCTGCTCCTCCGCAGTGCGTTCAAACGATTCCTGTTGACGGATCGCCGTCTGAAAAGCCGCTACCGCAACACTTGCTTGCCGTGTTTCGACTGGTTCTTGAATGCTTTCTATCATACCCCTCGACCTTCTGCCGAAGTCTCTAAGCGTACATACATTGCACGCCATTAAAACAACTCAGCTACTATGCTACACAATTCAGTGTAAAAATGCAACTGCTTGCGGATAAATAAAAGGCGGACTCTCCCCTTTTTGCTTTTTGGGGTAAAAATAATAAAACCTCCCGTCATGACTGACGGGAGGTTTTATTATTTACTATGGAGAAGGTAGCGCCTGATCAGGCAGCTTGACCTTCACGCCATGCCGCGGTGCCTTTACAGGCTGCACAAACACGTTCGCCATAGTGATTTGAATGGAACTTATCGCCACACATAAGGCATTTGCGGGGCTTTTTCTGCTCAGTGTAGTCAGCAGTTGGTTTCTTGGTGTCTCGTGAAGAGGACATTTATGCAGCCTCCTTAGTAATTACAGAAAAATTTGGTGAATCATTACGCGCTAACATACGTGCCCCTAAAGAGAGGAGCTCTGTAGCTTCGCGAAGCATTTCAACGGCAAAGCCAGAATCAGCGCTATCAGCGCTGGAAACAAGTTCCTCCGCTGAGGACGCCAGATACTGAATAAGATCAGCACGGTTCATAGTGCATTTCCTTTTTGGAACCCAGAATAGGCGACTATCTAACATAATGTTTGCAAACACGCATTATTTTTTTGTGCATCGCAGCATTGCACGTTGTGCAATGGTTGAGAACACGGTTGCAACCTAGGGGCAGCTTATTCTCTGCCCAATTTCCTAACGTCAGGGCTCAACATATAATGAGAACCTGACCTAAAGCTTAATGCATATCATAAAATGCGTTTTAACGATACTGGAATTCAACTAAATGGCTAAAGTCAGGGCTTTCAGTGTACTATCATAGCATATTTAAAGTTTTCTATGGTCATATTCAGAGCTGCACTTTCCGGTAAAAGGGAATAATTTTAAGCCATGTTAATTGAGTTTATTGCTGATGTGGCCTGTCCCTGGTGTTTTATTGGGCTCCGACACCTGCGACAGGCTATGGCGCAACGCCCTCAATACTTGGTTCAGATGCAGTGGCGCCCTTTCCTGCTTAACCCGGATTTGCATCATGGAAAAATTGAACGGACAGATTATTTAAAGCGCGTCTTCGGCAGTCAGGACCGTGTACGTCAGTTCTATGAAGCTATTGATACTGCAGGCTTGAACGTGGGCGTACCATTCTCGTTTGAAGATACGGATTTCACGCCGAGTTCCTTAAACGGGCATGGCCTGATCTCTCTTGCAGCAGAGAAAGCAGATGACGTGATTCTCGATGTAGCAGAAGATATATTTTATGCCTACTTCGTTGATGGGCAGGATATAGATTCACTTGATGTGCTGGCCCGAATAGGCGTAGAGCATGGGTTGGATGAAGACCTGATCCGCAAACGGATTGGTCAGGATGATATGATTAATCAGGTTCTGAATGAGAATAGCCGGGTCCATCGCTTGGGCATCAATGGCGTTCCTTCATTCGTATTTGGTCGACGCAATATCATATCGGGAGCACAGGAACCAAGGTCACTTATTCATATGATGGATTATCTTGCGACGATAGAGCGCCTAGATGATGTTGGGCTTTCGCCTTCAATGGCAACAATTCCAGACATGATGCAATCATGATCCTATCGCGTTTTATTGCTGGCCTAGCCGCGCTGGGTATTGGACTTGGGGTGAGCGCTTTCATGCTATGGGTGTTTGACATCACGCCTGCGACACTGACGTGCTCCCCAGAAATGTTCCCGCTTATAAGTTAGAGTCCGTTCCACGATT